>NZ_JACWFH010000001.1 GCF_019749255.1 Mesobacillus maritimus
GGACTGTCCGAACACATCCTTCATTCGGACTCCAATTTCAGTTTTCTGCCCGCGACAGTCCGAACACATAGCCCAGTACGGGGCAAGGGAGACCCCTTAGGTCCGTAGGTGCTTAAGCGCCCGGCAAGCCCTGGGAAAGCGATGTGACTGGAGCGTAAATCAACACCCATCATTAACACAGCCGATGTTTTATAAAAGGTTGATTAGTCAAACCATGCCTAGTCCTAGGATAAAAATACCTTGAGTTAGGGGAAGAATTAAATGGGCAATAGATTCCCTCTAGAAAGAATCTATTACAAAAAAACCGGTAAGAAACTCTCACCGGTTTTACATTCTATCGAACTCTCCTAAATTAACGGCTAACAAAGAACGGAAGCTCTTCAATTCCGATTAATCGAGCATAGGTAAACAGTTGCCCTTTATGATGGATCTCGTGATCCTTTGCAGTCTCAAGCATCGCCATGCCAGACATCTTCATCCCACTAAATTCAACTAACTGGTCTAGTTGCTCCTCAGTGATTGCTTCTAAGATATTCTTTGTTTGGTCCGTTTCAGACTGTACGATTTGTTTTAATTCGTTAACCGTCTCTGGAGTCTTTGGCGTAGATGGAGGTACAAACGCACCTTGTTTAACAGTGCTGGCAAACATGTTTGTTGAAGTAGAAATATGTAAGAAAAGCTCAGAGAGTGTCATGGCCCCGTCCCACGGTTTGTATTGTAGGTGATCGTTGCTAAGATTATCGATTAATTCAAGTAGCGCTTTTCGATGACTCATCCAACCACTAATATAATTGTTCATTTTACTCATAAGAATTCCCCTTTCTGGTTTTAGGATATGATTGAACCCGCCTTTGATTATATATCAACAATCTAGTTAATCAAACTTTTTGTCTTTCTTCGTTTTTAGATAAGATTCTTTGCATTAGTAATAAACAATTTGGCTACCAAGGATAAGGTTTTGTTTTTATTATAAGCAAGATAAAAAAAGCGTTCTTCATCAAAGTCTTTAATGGTGTATTTCCTTATTAGTTGGTTTGAACAATATTCATTTGCAGCAAATTCCGAAATAATCGCAATCCCAATCCCCTGCTTGACGAATTGTATTAAGCTTTGTCCTGAGTCAGTATAGGCAATAATATTTAACTGTTCCTTTGGAATATTATTCTTCTTTAGGAGTCTTTCTAAGAGTGCATTGGTCCCCGAGTCAGAACTTCTCATTACAAAAGGGTAGTTTATTAGGTCCTGGATGGTAACAGGGTCTGGAATGTTAATGTCATTTGCAGTAATCAGAACAAGATGTTCCTTTAATAAGGGGGTATAGTGAAGGCGCTCATCTTCATACTTTTCACCAAGAATACCGATATCTACACTGCCGTTTAGGACCTTTTCTGCTGTAATTTTCGATGATGCCTCCTGAATATGGAAGGTAACCGAAGGGTAGTCTCTTCTGAACTGTTTTATCATTTGGGGAACTAAGAATGGTCCTGGCACAGAACTAGCCGCCATTCGGATTACACCCTTCAACTCCGTCATGCCATTGCTTAAGTCCAGCAAGGCCTGATCTTTCATTAAGAGCAATTGTTGTGCCCAATGATAAAGTCTTTCTCCATGTGGGGTTAATACACTCTCTCGGCCCACTCGATCAAAGAGTTTAACACCCAAACTCTTTTCAAGTGCACCAATATGAGAGCTTACAGTGGATTGGCTAAGAAAAACTTCTTCAGCTGCCTTAGAAAAGCTTTTATTTTCAACAACTTTAGTAAAAATATATAACTGGTGTAAATCCACTTTACGACCTCCATAGAAAAAAACGATATTAAATTATTGGATTTTTAGATTGTATTTATTATAGGATACCACTTATTAAGGATAAAGATGATAGAAAGAAACAGTCTTGAGTGTCAAAATGGTGAAACGAACATGGTACTTGTCGATTTACTGCGATAGAATAATGAGAAGAAGACATGAATAGGAAGCAGGTGTACCAAATGTGTTTAATTCTCTTTGCTTTTGACGCACATCCAGTCTACAAGCTAATTGTTGCAGCGAATCGTGATGAGGCACATGCTCGACCAACAGCAGACGCTGATTTTTGGAACGATGCGCCACATATACTTGCCGGTCGGGATCTGGAGAAGATGGGAACATGGATGGGAATTACAACAACAGGGCGGTTTGCAGCTCTCACAAACTACCGAGACCCTAATGAAACGACTGAAGGAAAGTCCTCTCGAGGGGAGTTGGTTTCAGAATTTCTAAAAGGGAACGACCTTCCTAAAAGATATCTAGAAAAAGTGTCTAATCAGGATTGTATCTATCCTGGTTATAATCTATTGGCAGGAACTACCGAGGAGCTATTTTATTACTCCAACAAAGGAAAAGAAATGATAAAAACACAACCCGGGGTTTATGGTCTAAGCAATCATCTACTAGATAGCGATTGGCCAAAAGTTAACACAGGGAAAGCAGGTCTAGAGAGGATCATACATGCTCATAGGGATGTAAGCGAGGGAAAGTCTGAACTGGTTACAGACCTTTTTGACTTATTAAAGAATGCAGACCCTGCACCAGATGATATGCTACCAGATACAGGGGTAGGCTTACAAATGGAACGCGTTCTCTCGCCACTTTTTATTAAAAGTGAAGGGTATGGCACTAGAAGTTCAACGGTATGTTTGATGGGCGAACAGGAAATATATTATGCAGAAAGAATTTATTCTAATGAAAAGATTCGCGACAGGGAATTTACCATTCCATTGTAATCAGAGGAAGACAACTCTAGTTAATTTGAGTTGTCTTCTTTTACGGTTGACAACATGCTAATTAGCAAGTCGCCTCAGCGTATTCTCTGCTAAGGTTTTTAAAGATTTGCCTTACTGACAGGATTTCCTTTATTTCGCCCACTCGTGCCCCAGCAAATACTAGTCCATTCTCGGCATCACCATTCATAGATGTAAGCAGTGAGTCAAGCGTGCAAAAACGGTAGGAACAGTTTTTTAGGCAATCTTGGCACTTTGTAATTCTTAGTTTATCTGAGGTTAAGAGTAACTGTGTAAAATGGTTAGAGATTGCCCTCCCATTTAGACCCACTGTGGTTTTGAATAATTTTAAGTCCTCTTCATTGGCTTCTATATATTTTTGTTTAAATGTGAGCGGGGCATCGCATTCTTCGCTAGCCACAAATCTTGTCCCCATTTGAACTCCAGCAGCCCCAAATTTAATTGCTCTTGCAATATCTGCACCAGTTAAAATCCCTCCAGCAGCAATGACAGGAATCTGAACTGCATCTACAACTTCAGGCAGGATGTCGAACAGTGGCCGATCTGTTCCCAAATGTCCGCCAGCTTCAAATCCTTCAACAACAACTGCTGCTGCCCCCAATCGCTCAGAAATTCTAGCTAATTTTGCAGAGGAGACTATTGATAGAACTGGAATTCCTGCTTTTTTCCCCCAGGCATACATATCCCGCGAAATTCCAGCACCAGAGATAATGAAATCTACTTTTTCTTCTAGGGCAGCTTTCATCTTTTCAGCAAAATCATTCATGGCGAATAATACATTAACACCAATATACCCAGATTCTTTAGTAAGTGTTTTAGCCTTTCTAATATGACTTCGCAATTCGGAAACAGAGATACCTGTGCCAGATATGATACCGATACCTCCTGCATTTGCTACGGCCGAGGCAAGCTTACTAAGTGATATGCCAACCCCCATTCCACCTTGTATAATTGGATATTCTGTGATCATATGACCGATTTTTAATTGTGGAAAACTCAATTTTTCTCACCCGTTTCTTATTTTAATAGTGTGGATATTCCTTTGAAGTTTACCACGTAAGATTAAAATAGGATGTGACTTTTATTACTAGGTACTAAAGGTTGGTTATATAAAAATGGAATTAAAAAAAGCGAGGAGTGATTCCCTCGCTTGTTGATTCTCATTCAGTTGTTACGTTGTTTAACGAAACTATTTTTGCGTTAAAGTATATATTCCTTATCAGCTAGTGCAAAAAGGTTTTGGAAAAAGAAGATAATTAAAAAGAAAAATTGTCTGGATCTTGACCAGTTCGTTCATTTTTATTTAAGCTATCAATTGTTTTCATTTCCTCTGCTGTTAGCTCAAAATCAAATACATCTGCATTTTCAATAATTCGGTGTTCTTTGACTGATTTTGGAATTGTAACCACTTCGTTTTGCAAATCCCAGCGGATAATAATCTGTGCTGGTGATTTTCCATACTTTTGGGCAATTTCTAAAATAGTTGGATATTCTTGGAATCGGCCTCTTTTTAGCGGTGCCCAGGCTTCTAGCTGGATGCCTTCGTTTTTACAGAAGGTAAGAAGTTCCTTTTGAGTAAGACTTGGGTGGTATTCAACTTGATTGACCATTGGCTTTATTTCACCTTGGCTCATTAAATCTTTTAGATGGTGAATCTGGAAGTTGCTTACCCCAATTGCACGCACTTTTCCCTCTTTATATAATTGCTCGAGTGCTTTCCATGTCTCAACGTATTTTCCTGGTACCGGCCAATGAATTAAATAGAGGTCTAAGTAGTCTAAGCCTAGTTTCTGAATACTAGTTTCAAATGCTTTAAGAGTTTGCTCATACCCTTGGTCAGTATTCCAAACCTTCGTTGTAATGAATAGTTCTTCTCGTGGAATCCCTGACTCTCTAATTGCTTCCCCGACACCTTCTTCATTATGGTAAAAAGCAGCAGTATCAATGCTTCTATAACCATGTTTGATGGCTGCTTTAACGGCATTGATGACTTCTGATCCTTCTTGTGCCTTATAAACGCCTAGACCTAACCAAGGCATTTTCACACCATTATGTAAGACAGTTGAATCTTTTAAACTATTTGGCATAACCTATGTTCCTCCTATCTAATAATGAAGCTTAACTATATTTTCTCATATTATACAAATGGTACCAAGGGGAAAGAATGACAAAAGAAGGAAAGCGGAAAAGTTCATAAACATTTTGGATTTAGTGTAAATACTCATAGCTTTTATGTGACTTTTTCATATATGATGGGGATATCTTTAGAATTTTTTAAAGTTTCGTTTATAATATTAGTATTGTGATAAAAGATAATAAGTTATGAATTGTTAAAACAGGAGGCACTATGACACAAAAACACGAAATTGCCTGGGTGACAGACAGTACAGCAACCTTACCAGAGGAATTTATTAAAAATAACCATGTATACGTGGTCCCATTAAGCATCAGCTTTGGAGATGAATCTTATCTTGAAGGTGTGGACATAACTGCTGAGGATTTCTATCAAAAGCTAGCATCTTCTAAGGTACTGCCTAAGACATCTCAACCGGCGATTGGTGAATTTGTAGAGCTATATAAGAAGTTAAAAGAAAAGTACACGCATACCATTGCTATACACGCCTCAAGCTCCCTCACAGGAACATATCAAGCTTCGGTGGCGGCTTCTAGTATGGTTGAATATAAAGTTGAAGTCATTGATTCCAAAATTGGTTCGTACCCACTAGGGAAGATGGTTTATGATGGCGTTGAAATGCAAAAGCAGGGTAGGTCTTATTCGGAGATCGTTGAGTACCTTAGAACTCTTCCAGATAAGGCGAGACTTATTATGGCTCCTGGAAGCTTAGAACAGCTTCATAAAGGGGGACGTCTCTCCACGACACAAGTGTTTATCGGAAGCCTAATTAGACTTAAGCTCATCGTACAGTTTGAGGATGGAAAGGTGCTCCTATTTGATAAAATTAGAACGGAAAAGAAAGTAAAGGAGAGACTCTTCCAAATTTTTGAGGAGGCTTCCCATTTAATCGAAGAAGCAAGCATCATCCATGCCAATATTAAGGAAACGGCTGAAGAATGGCGTGCAGAATTACAAAAGAAATACCCAGGAATTACCTTCACTACGACAATGTTCAGTCCAGTTGCCGGTACTCATACCGGACAAGGGACCATCGGGTTTGCATGGATAAATAAATAATTTAAAGAAAATCCCGCCAAGGTTGCTGGCGGGATTTTTATGGTTAGGCAGTTTATCGTAGTGGCTTAAAGGAAGATGAAATATCCAATAAACATGATTCCTAAGACGTAAATAATCGGATGGACATCCTTCCATTTACCGGAGGAAACCATACTAATTGGATACAAAATAAAGGCCATGGCAATACCAGTTGCAATGCTATAGGTAAGAGGCATCATAATAATGGTGATAAAAGCCGAAAGCACCACTGTCAGGTTGCCCCAATTTATTTTACTCATCTCACTTGCCATTAAGGCCCCAACAATGATTAATGCAGGAGCTGTTACTTCTGGTGTAACAATCGATAGCAGTGGAGAGAAAAACAATGCGATTGCAAAACAGCCAGCAATGATTACTGATGTAAACCCAGTTCGTCCACCAACAGAAATTCCTGCAGAGGATTCAACTACACAAGCCGTTGTGGAGGTTCCCAGCACACTCCCAGCAACTGCAGTCGTTGCATCCGCTAAAAGAGCACGGCCGGAATTGGGAATTTCATTGTTTTTCATTAAACCTGCCTGACTAGCGATTGCGATCAATGCACCAGCTGTATCAAAAAAGGCGACAAAAAGGAAGGTGAAAATGACCGCCAATATTTCTAGGGAGAAGATATCCCCAAGACGGGTAAATACAACCCCGAATGTGGGGGCTAAGCTAGGAATCTCACCAATGATCGCTTCAGGTCTAGAAATCTGACCAAAGAGCATTCCGACGATGGTGGTGATGACCATAGAATAGAAGATTCCTCCTGAGACGCCACGTACCATCAGGATGACAGCTAGTCCAAAACCAAAAAGGGCTAAGAGTGTACCAGGTGATGTCAAATCGCCAATGGTAACGAAGGTGGCATCACTTTGTACGACGATTCCAGCATTTTTTAATCCAATGAATGCAACGAAGAAACCAATCCCCGAGGCAATGGCATATTTGAGGTCTTGAGGAATAACATTGATGATTTTCTCTCGTATTTTTAAAATACTAAGAATCATAAATAAAATACCTGCAATAAACACACCAGTAAGCGCAATTTCCCATTCAACACCCATTCCAATACAAACACTAAATGTGAAAAAGGAATTCAAGCCCATGCTTGGTGCGATTCCAACTGGGAAGTTTGCTAATAAGCCAATGAGTAAAGATCCAATAATGGCAGAGAGAGCCGTAGCGGTAAAAACAGCTCCTTTATCCATACCAGCTTGGCTGAGAATCATCGGATTCACAACCAAGATATAAGCAATTGATAGAAAGGTAGTTATGCCGGCTACTGTTTCTGTTCGATAATTTGTATTACGTTGTTCAAACATAAAAAAGTTTTTCATGGTGACCTCCTAGTAGTGGTATGTTGAACAAAAAAGCCCTGGAGCAAATGCATCCAGAGCCTACAAAGGAAAAAAGGTCACCAAAAATATAGGGGACATTTTCCCTTGTAGACATGCATTTTACGGAAGCATGGTAGAGACGTTCAAGCCATATTCTTGAACATATACAAGGTAAGATATGTGTTTGTTATTTTAGAATAATAATAGAGATAATAACAGCTATTAAGAAAAAGGTCAACTCTTTTTTTTAGTTTTTATGGCTGCTGATTTCCACTTCATGCGATGTAATTAAGAATGTATTTGAAAAGCTATTTTAGTCTAACAACATTCCTTCCGAAAACATTCTTCTTAAACAGTTTCTAACAACTCTAAAATCGCTGGCACAGCAGCATGAAGGGATGGGGCTTTTCGATCAGCAGCCGTTTCTTCATCCCCAATGAATACAGTTTTGCATCCAGCCTTTTTTCCTGCTTCAATGTCTCGCTCATGGTCGCCGACCATCACACTTTCTGTAAGAGCGATATCATGTCGTTGGGCAAGATCTAGCAATAACCCAGCATTGGGTTTCCGGCACTGGCAACCTGCTTTTGGTTTATGTGGGCAGTAAACAACCTCTTTTATCAACCCACCTTGCTCTTTAATGACCTTGATTAAATGATCATGAATCTTCCTCAGGTTCTTTTCTTTTAAAAATCCTAACCCGACACCACCTTGATTAGTAACAACAAAAATATCATATCCAGCTTTACTTAGTTCAGCTACGGCTTCTGCAGCGCCTTCTAGTAAATAGAGGTCGTTTGGATGATTGACAAACTTAACTCTACTGGACAGTACCTCATTTAATACCCCGTCTCGGTCAAGAAAGATGGCTTTCTTCATTGGTTCATCGCCCTCCAGTACATACATTCTAGGTTTCAATTAGATAGATATCTTTACTCAATTATTTCAACTCTGTCTGCTTCCTGATGCCTTGAAACAAACTTATCCCCAGTAATCCAAAAGCGCCAAGGATATTCAGCGGCCTCGCCAGAGTTATCAATCCCGATTCTTTTGCCAATGGAAATGCTGGCTGGCTTGTAACCTGCGGCGATATAAAGGGGAGGAGAGGTTAGGAGATGTCCGTAATCTTCCATTGTAATTTGCATCGCTTTTGTAAACTTTCCAGGTCCATTTGTTAAATTCACTCCTTGTTGTGACTTTCTTCGTGATTGCATGAGCTCAATTCCACTAGAGGGGTGTATGGCCCGAATTAAAACCGCTTCAGGTTTCCCTTCACCGCCACTAACAACATTAAAAAGGCAATGAGTATGCATCTGATAGGTGTATGCTAGCCCTGAGCGGTGGTACATGACTTCAGTTCTAGCTGTCCGGCGATGATTAAAACTATGTGCAGCTCGATCATCAGGCCCAATATATGCTTCTGTCTCAACAATGTATCCCGCTGTTAAACCTTCTTTTGTTAATTTAACGAGTTGGCAACCGAGAAGTGATTTTGCAAGTGATAGAGTAGGTTGATCAAAAAATTCCACGCTTAAAGGTAACAATTCTATATTGTTATTTTTCATGACTCCTCCAGTAAATTTGAAAAGGCTGTTTCATAAGAAATTGTAAAATTCTAAAGTGAGTAGGCTGGATAAAATTGTTGGTTTACTAAGATTGCAAGCTCTTTTCTTATAATCAGTATTTTACCCAAAAACAGCAAAGGTTTAGAAAGAAGCCTTAAAAAAAGAACCAACTATCAGTAGTTGATTCCTTTAACGGTAGTATTGGACAAAATTTCGTTTTTATAAGGAAGATTGATCATCGGAAAGATTAAGGTAAAACGAGTCCCTTTATTGACTTCACTTGATGAATCCACAAACCCATTCATTTCCTTGAGGATTTTGAAAGCAACCAACATGCCGAGTCCTGTTCCCTTATCTTTTTTAGTGGAAAAATAGGGCTCGCCGAGTTTGGCTAACTGACTAGCTGACATCCCAATACCTGTATCCTCAATATTGATTATAATACTTTTGGAGGTTTTGGATTGGTGTACCTGAACCGTAAGAGTTCCACCGTTGGGCATTGCTTCAATCCCGTTCTTTAGGATATTTAATAAACACTGCTGAAATTTTGCTGCATCTCCATTAATATAAAGACCTTCTGTGAGGTTTTTAGTCACTTTTACACTGTTGTGGTTCGCATAGGGAGATAGTAGCTCGAGTGATTTTTCAATTTCGGTTTTGACATTTAACATTGAAACCTGGTGATGTTGAGGTTTGGAGAAACTTAAATAGTCTTTTAGGATTACTTCTGCACGGTCCAATTCATCTATCGCCGTATCAAGGTAAAACTGTCTTTTTTCTTCTGGAATGCTTGGATCTTTTAACATCTGTAGAAACCCTCTAGTAACCGTCAGTGGGTTCCGAACCTCATGGCTGACACTAGCAGCAAGATGAGAAATGACTTCAATTTTATCAGACTTGACTACAGCGTCACGCAGGATAATATTTTGAAGAATTAACTCAATTAAAAAGACGACAATCATTACGCCTGCTAAAAGGGTCATTGTGTAGATAATGGAGAGGAATACATCTAATTGATTTGTATCAAGTAAGGACGCAAAGATGAAGGACAATAAAGAATAGCTAACTGTAATCACAGCGACTAAGCTTAGTTTGCGCGACATTGGGTTCCTTCGAAAGTACTTTGAAAGAACAGAAACGGTTAGTGTAATAAAGACCATAAGAGCAACATGAAGCCAGATACCTACGCCTCCAAATGGAACCCTCAATAATAGGGAAAGGAAGAAAATACATATACTTGAAGGAATTCCACTATAGAGGCCAACAAGGATAATTGGAATAACTCTTAGGTCATAAAAAATTTGATTATCCTCAGTGTAAGAAAAGTGAATGCAAAAGAAAACCTGGATTGCGGCAGCAATAATAATCAACCAATTCGCAAGGTTTTTTGGAAGGTTGTTTTTATATTTCATAAAGAAGTATTGGACAATAAATGATGTAATTAGGATAAAAAGAAGGTTAAATAACAGGTCTTTGAACAGTACCATCAAACTTCCCCATTCCGCTCATATACTATTAAACCTATTGTATAACAGAAAATTTACAGAGTTCAACCATTGTTGTGTAAAAAGTTACATATATTCTGATTTGTTTACAATAATTTAGGCGGAATGCACTAAAAATCGACAAACGACAAAAAACCGCTTATGCGGTTTTTGTCATAGATCATATATTAATGTGGTAAAAAGGCAAGTTGGTAAAAGAATAGAACAGCAAAGATGTAAAGCAGTGGGTGAACTTGGCGTCCTTTGCCTTTCACAAGCTTGAGTAATGGATAAGAAATAAAGCCAAGAGCAATCCCGGTTGCAATACTAGATGTTAACGGCATGCTTAAGATAATTAAGAAGGCAGGGAAAGCTTCCTCCAGCTCATTCCAACGGACTTCAGCAATACTTCCCATCATTAAGCTTCCTACAATGATTAACGCAGGAGCGGTAATTGCCGACAATCCTGAAACTGCACCAACTAATGGACTAAAGAATGCGGCAATGATGAACAATACAGCTACTGTCAGGGAGGTTAATCCTGTACGTCCTCCAGCAGCCACGCCAGATGAGGATTCAATAAAGGCGGTTGTTGGACTTGTTCCAAACATGGCGCCAACGCCTGTAGCAATTGAATCTGAAAGTAAGGCTTGTTTAGCTCTTGGTAGACTTTTGCCTTTCATTAACCCAGCTTGATGAGCAACGCCAATCATTGTGCCTGTTGTATCGAATATCGTGACAAGAATAAAGGAAAAGACGACAGCGTAAAGCCCATGTGAAATCACTTCGCCGATAGCCGTAAAAGGATTAAAGACAATTAGTCCTTCTGGAAGTGTTGGCCGGGAAACAAATCCTTGTTCAAAAGAGAGATGGCCCGTAAAATACGCAATTAGCCCTGTAATGACCATTCCAATAAAGAGAGCTCCATTAACATTAAGAACCATAAGGATTAACGAAATGGCAAGTCCAACGAGGGCAAGGACCGCTACCGGCGAATGTAAATCACCTAAAGCAACTAAATTTGTTGGATGTGACGTAATAATCCCAGTTAACCTTAGTCCAATAAAGGCAATGAAGAGTCCGATTCCTGCTGTGATTCCATGCTTTAGTGTTTCTGGAATCGCTTCAATTAACTTTTCCCGGAAGGATGTTAGGCTCAACAGAACAAAAATTAATCCTGCGATAAAAACGGCTGCAAAAGCCGTTTCATAAGTAATATTGTTAGTTCCTACCACAGAATAGGCAAAGTATGCATTAAGCCCCATTCCCGGTGCGATGGCAATAGGATAATTTGCAAATAAGGCCATCCAAAGGGTTCCAACCACTGAGGCAATGATGGTAGCAGTGAATACTTGTTCAAACGGAACACCCGCATCTGCAAGAATAACAGGGTTTACAACCACAATATAAACCATTGTAAAGAAAGTTGTCATTCCTGCTAATAGTTCAGTTTTGACATTCGTGTTGTTTTCAGTAAGTTTAAACATGAGGTCCTCCAATAATACGAACATTTTTAAAGCACGAATAATATAATATTCGCTTTTCCATAAAATTTCAAGGGAAAATTGCAGTTTGTTTTTTCAGTCTTTGTTGGCTAGTTATCCATCCCGTTTATTATTTCCAAAATGAAAAGATAAGCCCAATTTATATAAGAAAAGTTTAGGACAAATTTGAACCGGGAACACAAAAAGTACAATACAAAAAAAGTGAAAATCCCGGTTTTAATACCGTTCACATAGATAGAAGCGATTGCTACCAAGGCAGTCGCTTTTTATATTGTAAATATTCCCTGTTATGAAAGTGAGTAAATTAGATTTAACTTTCACATACTTGTGGATAAGGGATGTTTTCATCCTTAAAGATTGTAAAAGTCCATTCAGGTAGACCATTGATATTGGAATCAATCACTTCAATTACTAAAGGAGGATCATTGAATGTTTAGTTTTCTGTGGTCATTGATCATTGGAGGAATTATCGGTTGGTTAGCAGGACTAATCATGGGGAGAGACATCCCAGGTGGAGTCATAGGAAATATTATTGCTGGTTTTATTGGTGCATGGCTAGGGCAGGCGATTTTAGGCTCATGGGGTCCAATTGTCGGAGGCTTTGCGGTTCTTCCAGCTTTAATTGGAGCTCTTGCGATTGTCTTTATTGCTAGCCTGATTTTCAGAAGTATGAAAAAATCAACAGATTAAGTAATTGAATAATTTGGCATTCCGTTATCGAAAGAGCGGGTCAAATCTCATAAAAAAATCCTTCCGGCTACGGAAGGATTTTTTTGTGGATATTTCGTAGATAGAACTTGGAACCTACAAGGTAGCTAAGCGTACGTGAAATTTGACAGTAGGATTTCTTATTATTTTTATAAAGAGTAAGGATCGATATCCCTAAAAATCGGCGGCTGATCTTGAAATGGTGCATGACATACAATGGTTTCGCCTGTAAAAGGATGGATGAATTCAATTTTAACTGCATGTAGTGCCTGACGTTTAAAGACATTACTGCCACCATATAAAACATCACCAGAAAGTGGATATCCGAGGTCGCTTAAGTGAACACGTATCTGATGCGTTCGCCCTGTATCTAGTGAACAGCGAATAAGTGTCCTTTTTTCCTTATGAAGGCGCTGGATGACTTCAAAATGGGTTATTGCAGGCTGACCAGTCTGAGATACCCTCCTCCTAACCGGGTGATGGCGATCTCGTCCAATAGGTTTGTTAATTGTTCCTTTGCTCTTCATCATAAGACCATCAGTCATTGCAAGATAGGTACGTTTAATTTTACGCTCTTCAAGCATTCTATCTAGAATGGCGCCAATCAGTGCATGTTTGGCAAAGAGAACCGTTCCCGTTGTGTCACGATCGAGTCTGTGAATATGGCGAGGATTTAAACTTTCACCTTTTGCTTCCAAATGGAAGGCCGCAGCATTTAACAGGGTATTCTTTTCACCTGGCTCGTTAGGATGCGTATCCATATTGGCTGGTTTATTAAAGATCATTAGATGATCGTCTTCATACAAAAGTTCAACATCTAAAAAGGTAGGGGAAACCTGGTATGCTTCGGGCTGAAAAAGTTTTATTTGCAGCTTATCGCCTGTGATTAGCTGCTTATTCCAGTTTGGCGGTTCGCCGTTGATCTGAATCTTCTTTTCCATCCTTAAAGCATGCATCAACTTTTTAGGTGCTTTCCAAACACTTCTTAATAGAAAGTCTAGCGTAAAAGTGGTCCATTGTACTGGGACCGTAAATTCACACCACTGTCCTTTTTTTCTAGTTGCTATCATAAATTTTCTCCTTTTTATACTTGTTTTTCCATTTGGCTGGCTTCTAGGTTGAAACCACTGCTAGACCAGCATTTTTCGGTTTTCTATGGTCATAATTACCACACTATAATAACTTGGTTCTATGTTATCCTAGTTTTATCTAAGTGGAGAAAAAGGTACTAAAGGTGGGTTATCATTGAAGATTGTATTTGCGTCAACACCAGGTCAAGTAGAAAAAGTGGTAGAGCTTGCTAATTATTTTTATAGTAGTATTTTACCACTCTATTTTACTGATGAAGACATCAAAGAATTTGAAAAGCATAAGGTCCTTTATACAACAAAGGAGCAAATTGAAAATTTTAATACACTAGGAGATGCTTTCCGTGTTATCACAAGCCTGCAGACAATCATTTCTATTTTAGAGTCTCAGGATCTTTCACACAAGTATTCACCAGTGTTTGAGAAAAATGCACAAACCTTAAGGGAGTTCGGAATTTATTTTCCTTTTCAATTTAATGAGTTTATTGCTGCTCTGCGGACTGGGAACGATTTTATAAGTATATATTCCAAAGCGGCTAATCATTATTTGGTTTAATTCAAATAACGATTAGTATACATTAGACATTAGACGCCTACAAAATTGTAGGCGTTTTTTTCTATCCAATAAAGAATGCGGTGGTTTTTGAAATCTCCTTTCCGTTTACTGGAAGATTATATTATAATGTAAATTATATGATTTTTTAATGGGAGGACTTACTATGGATTGGAAGGCAAAGGCCCAAAAATGGCTTGAATACGAAAATTTAGATCATGAACTTAAACAAGAGTTAGAACAATTAAAGAATAATGAAGTTGGCCTTGAAGAGGCTTTTTACAAAGACTTAGAATTTGGGACAGGTGGGATGAGAGGAGAAATTGGCGCCGGAACCAACCGGATGAACTTATATACAATTAGAAAAGCATCAGCCGGTTTAGCAACTTTCATCGAGGAAAATGGGGAAGAAGCGAAAAAACGTGGCGTTGTGATTGCATACGATTGTAGACATAAATCTCCAGAGTTTGCGATGGAGGCTGCTAAAACTCTTGCTACAAGAGGCATACATACATATGTTTTTGAAGAATTACGTCCCACACCGGTTTTAAGTTTCGCTGTTCGCTACCTGAATGCTTTCGCAGGAATTGTGATAACAGCTAGTCACAATCCTCCGGAATATAATGGGTACAAAGTATACGGAGAAGATGGTGCTCAATTACCGCCAAATTCAGCGGATACAGTCATTGACAGAGTGAATCAGATTGAAAACGAGTTAAATATTACTGTCTCTGATGAGCAAAAGCTAATCGATGAGGGTCTCATTCAAATGATTGGCTCAGACGTTGATCAAGCTTATCTAGAAAAGTTATTAACGATTTCTGAGAACCCCGAACTTCCTAATGAAACAGAGGTTAAAGTGGTCTTTACACCACTTCACGGAACGGCTAATATCCCTGTTCGAAAAGGCCTAGAGGCGATGAACTATGCGAATGTAACGATAGTTAAGGAACAGGAACAACCTGACCCAGAGTTTTCAACGGTGAAAAGTCCGAATCCAGAGGAACACGCTGCCTTTGAACTTGCAATTAAAGAAGGAAAAAAAGTAGATGCGGATCTTTTAATTGCGACAGATCCAGATGCTGATCGCTTGGGGATAGCTGTTAAAGATAACCAAGGCGAATATACCGTCCTAACAGGTAATCAAACTGGGGCTTTGTTACTTCACTATATTCTTACGCAGAAAAAGGAAAAAGGAACGCTTCCGAACAATGGATTAGTTTTAAAGACCATTGTCACATCAGAATTAGGAGCAGCGGTCGCTAAATCATTTGGACTTGAAACAATGGATGTGTTGACCGGCTTTAAATTTATTGCTGAAAAAATAAATCAGTTTGAGCAAACAAATGAGTACAAGTTCTTATTTGGATATGAAGAGAGTTACGGATATTTAATAGGGGATTTTGCACGTGATAAGGATGCAGTGCAGGCTGCTGTTCTTGCAGTTGAGGTCTGTGCGTATTACAAAAAGAAGGGCTTATCTTTATATGACGCATTGCTAAATATTTTTGATGAGTTTGGCTATTACCAGGAAGGCCTGCGGTCGTTGACTCTTAAGGGCAAGGAAGGGGCAGAACTCATTCAAAAAACATTAGCTGCCTTCCGAGCTGAAAAGTTGACCAATATCAATGGCTTAAAAGTTGCTGCAATTGAAGATTATTTAACAAGTACACGAATCAAAACAAATGGTGGAGAAGAACAGATTGATTTGCCAAAATCCAATGTTCTAAAATATCTCCTTGAGGACGGATCTTGGATGTGCCTTCGTCCATCAGGAACCGAGCCAAAGATTAAGTTTTATTTTGGGGTAAGTAGCAACAGTTTTGATGAAAGTAAGAAAAAATTATCTGATATTGAGCAAAAGCTAATGGACCTTGTGGAAGAAAAGATGGAAGCAGTAAAAAATTAATAATGAAAAACGGCACCTTTAGCAGGTGCCGTTTTTTATTGGTGGAATTCGGTGCGTTATGGAAAAACCAGTCAAATTGTCGTATTCATGCTCATTTCATCCACAGGCTCGAGTGTATCTGGCTCCGTCATTCCGTTGGCATGGTCGATGTACCTTAGCAGGGAATACAAGTGTTTTTCAATAACTGTATAGTCCTTTTCAAAATTGTATGCATGTAGAAAATGCTCAATTTTTTTGGAAAGGAACTGATCCTCCGTTCGAACCATAAGGATTAATAAATTATCCCATTGGGAACGGTGGGTATAGTAAAGCGCGCGATCATAATCCACTTTATTCATTAAGCATTCCTCCTTACGAGGAGTTGATACTATTATATGACTTTCATGAGGAAATCAACTGTGAAAAACTTGGTCTTGTTGTCATATAAGGACTTTCAATATCTGCCTGTATAAAATAGGTGATTTAGTGGAAAGGTATGGTGTCTTTTTATCGTTATTTAAGTTTTTTACTTGGTTTTTTTAGACAGAGTTACAAGCTCGCTCATCTTTCTCACTTTTTTCTCATACATTGAGTATAAGAAAAGAAAGGGGGAGAGCCGGTGTCAGCTGATAGCAAGTCGTTAGAGTATGCGATATCTGAAATCACTGAGATCGCCCGCGGATTCGGTTTAGATTTTTATCCAATGAGATATGAGGTCTGTCCAGCCGATATCATTTATACGTTTGGGGCATATGGAATGCCTACGCGATTCTCGCACTGGAGCTTTGGAAAGCAATACCACAAAATGAAGTTGCATTATGATTTGGGTTTATCGAAAATATATGAGCTCGTGATCAATTCGAATCCTTGTTATGCCTTTTTACTGGATTCGAATGCCTTAATTCAAAATAAGCTTATAGTGGCACATGTTCTTGCTCATTGTGATTTCTTTAAAAATAATGTCCGTTTTCAAAATACAAAGCGGGACATGGTAGAGAGTATGGCGGCAACTGCAGAGCGGATTAGGAGTTATGAAATTGAACATGGGAAGCAAGAAGTGGAGAACTTCTTAGACGCCGTCCTTGCTATTGAAGAGCATATAGATCCGTCTTTAATGAGGCCAAAATTATCTTGGTCAATGGACGACGTTGACTTTGAAGAAGAAACAGTAATTGAGACTCCATATGATGACTTATGGAGCCTTGATGAACAGAAAAAACCAGTTGAAAAACGTGTTAAGAAAATGAAAAAGTTTCCTCCTAAACCAGAGAAAGACCTGCTATTATTCATTGAAAGTTATAGCCGGGAGCTTACAGATTGGCAACGGGATATCCTAACGATGATGAGAGAAGAAATGCTTTATTTTTGGCCACAATTAGAAACCAAAATTATGAATGAAGGTTGGGCTTCTTATTGGCATCAACGAATCATTCGAGAAATGGATTTAACCCCTGGAGAAGCAATTGAATTTGCGAAGTTAAATGCTGGAGTTGTCCAGCCATCTAAGACAGGAATCAACCCGTATTACCTCGGTTTGAAGGTTTTAGAAGATATTGAAGAGCGGTATAATAACCCAACAAAAGAAATGATTGAGCGTGGAGTTAAACCTGGTTCTGGGCGAGAGAAAATATTTGAAGTACGGGAAATTGAGTCCGATATCTCTTTTTTAAGGAACTATTTAACAAAGGACCTTGTCATGCGCGAGGATATGTACCTGTTCCAAAAACAAGGCAAGGAATATAAAATTGTTGATAAAGAATGGGAACAGGTCCGAGATCAATTGGTTGGGATGAGAGTGAATGGTGGTTTCCCATACTTAATGGTTGTAGATGGAGATTACCAAAAGAATGGAGAACTGTACATCAAGCATAGTTATGAGGGAATTGAACTAGACATCAAGTATCTTGAAAAGGTTCTTCCTTATATGCATCAACTATGGGGCCGGAAGACGCATATCGAAACGATTGTAGAAGATCGGACGATGTTGTTTACCTATGATGGAAAAGGAATTCACAGAAAATATTTATAACCTTAACTAGCAGTAAAACCTCATGGTTTTACTGCTTTTTGTGACTTTGTAAAATCGTCAACACCATAGAAGTATAATATGATACATATACCATCATTGGAAAGAGGGGAAGCTATGATAACTTCCCATTTTTAACCACATAATTTGTAAGCAATTTACTGTGACTCAAATTATAAAGGATGATATAATCGGGAAACAGTACCGATGGCACTATCGATAGGAAGGAATGACAATATGCATATCACTGATGATGCAAAAGAAGTATTGAAAGAAATACTTCAAGATAAAAACACTGCTGGTATTCGCGTCTTTTTCTCAGGCTTTGGCTGAGGAGGCCCACAAATTGGACTGGCTCTGGATGAGCCGGAAGCAGAGGATAAAGTAACAACGATTAACGAAATCCAAGTTGCAATTGATCCACAGATTGAGGATCATATTGAAGGATTAACGTTAGATTTCGATAAACAACAAAACGGTCTTGTTCTTACGGGGAATGAAAGTGACTGTTGTTAAAAAATACGAAAAAAAAGCAGCAGTGAATGAACTGCTGCTTTTTTCTATCGTATTGTTTAGCTTTAGTGAGAGTAGGCTAGGGCTGAAGGTTCTTTCTTGTTAACGAGCATCTGGAAAGATTCTTCTAATTGTTTCGGAAAAATCATCGATATAATCACTAGTAGGTGTCCCTGACTTTAAATATCGTTCATAGGTTTCCATTTTACGATAAAATTCAGGGTTATTTGCGATGTGAACAGCTTCCGCATTTTCTACATTTGCTGTTACAATCTGGGTAATCTTCGTTCGAAGATCATCCGTTATATTTTTATGATGGGAATCTAATTGAACTGCAACAAAGGCATTATTATCTGTCTCAACAATAATCGCATCACTAACATCATCGATCAGTGCGACTTGGTCCGCGGTAACTTCCTCTAAGGAGACTTGAGTTTGAGTGTTCGTAATTTGCGGAGATGGCTCCACCTTCGTTATTTTCATTCTTTTATCATCTAGATGGTCACCAGTGTGGTCGCTGTTGATTTCAACTCCGTTTGTAGTATCAAAGGAATTATCTTCCCCAATTGTATCTCTTCCAGTAAAATCTAAGGTTTTAGGATTTACCTCTTCATCCATACTAACGGAACACCCTGCAGAAATTAAAGTTAAAAATAAGAGCAAACCCAGTATTAAAGTTTTCTTAATCAAGTGCATCATCCTTTTTCCAGCTTTTTCATGGTTAGGATGCCAAAAAGTTGCTAAACTATACTAAAAAACACGGGATGTACTCCCGTGTTTTTCCTACTCTTCTGCCTTTTTTCCTTTTGGTTTTTCATGACTTAACAAGCCATCATAATCGGTTATATACAAATCAATATCTGGTTTCTGTTCAAGATAGCGTTCTTGCATTAATAAATAATAATTAACTCTTCGAAGTGGATCGTATGGAAGCATAGGATATTTCTTTTGTTCTTTCACAAATTGATCAACTGCTTTTTGCACCTTATCAATGACTGGCGGGATATCCTTATCCATTTCTTCAAAAATATCGTAGGTTTCCTTGGACATATAGAATGTCTTAGATGGAATTCCTTTTAATGTGTGTGCTAGTTGTTTGAAATCAATGCTATGGTCGTCATTGACTAGAATCGTTCGATACACACCTTTTGGGAGTTTATCAGAAAACTTCCTGACCGCTTTTACAACTTCATCGAGTGTGACATCAATAACCGGCCACTCAGGTGTCTCGTCCTTTTTACTATTAGAATTTTTCTTATTTATCTGTGCCTCTTTTTTCTTTTTGTCAGAGCTTTTTAAGGATTTATTAAACAGTAAATAATAAATAAACCCACCAATTACTAAAAATACTAGCACTCCAATTATGATAAATGTTGGATGAAAGTTAAGTATTCCGTCCAATCTACTTCCTCCCTTATACCCTCCAAGGATAATTAAATCTAAGGAAATTTAATTCTGCATCACCTTGAAGGTTTTTTATAAAGTCTCGTTTGGCTTTAGTTTTTTTAGCAATCCTACATTCTCATTGAAAAATAACTCATTCTAAATATATATGCGTGCTTTTCAATATCGCCCCTAATGATAAGAAGTTTTGCCACTTTCTTAGGAGTTTCTAGAGCGGAGCATCATATCAATACAATCAAAATGATAGAAACATCAAAGGGTAATTCCAAAAGTTCGAAATAAGAGGGGGAGTGTTAGAGTACATATTAATACCCTTTCTGCAGTGATTACAGAAAGTAGAGAGGGAGCTGAGGTTACGTTTATCTATATCCATTATATAAAAAATACTTTGAATTTTCATTACCTTTAATACTTAAACAAAATTTCCCTGTTAATTTTATTAATAACCTAAGGTTTTGGGTAGTAGTTTTGAATACTTCATGACATTTCTTCTAAACCAGCTATAAAAAAATGTGATTTCTTTGTTTTGTAACATATTAAAGTAGGTAACGATGTTAAAATAAGGCTAAATTTAGTAACAACGGGGAGCTAAACTATGGACAAAAAATTAGACCAACTTTTTGAAACTCTTTTAGATGTAAAAACGAAAATGGATCTATTAGGTGATAAAGTGGATAAAATAGAAAAACGTTTAAATGGTCTTGGAAAGGTCGATAGCATTGAGCATCGTGTGACCTCAAATCAGATTGATATTACAGATATTAAAGAAGCTCTTGAACGAATGGAAGAACTCCAAAACGAGAAGATTGAACATATTCTTAAGGGAGTCGTGGAAAGCCTCGATCATAAAAGTACTAGGCAAATCAATACGATTCGAAAGCGGTTAGATTCCCATCTCCTAATGATGGGGCGAATGGAAGAGGATGTATTAATTTTAAAAGAAGAAAAGAATCAATAGTCAAGGAAGAGCCTGCAGTTATTGTAGGTTCTTTTTTCATGTGTATTGAAATGAACCAATGATATAAAGAATCTGTACAGTGGCACACAAATTTAAAATCGAGTAGAAATTAGCGGTTTTTCGAAAAAGAGCCAAGTAAAAAAGCCATCCAGGCTACTGACTTCACTGACGTCGTCCTAGATGGCTTTGTAAATTCCATAATCCTATAGATTTGTATGCAAATAAAAAAGGGGGAAATCCAGCCCCCTTAAGTAATTCTTATGAAAGTACTTCAGAATTTGGAATTTGAAAGGAATCACGACCGTCGGACTTCTTTAAGTTAACATTCGACTCAAGCGTGGTCGGTTGTTGCTCCTGTTTGGTTACCTCGATATATTTTATGTGATGTTCTTCCATTTCGAGAATTTTAAATGTATATGACTCGAAATGTAAGGAGTCCCCTTGTTTAACATTGAAGTTCTCCGTCAACATCCACCCACCAACCGTATCAAACTCGCCTTCTTCAATTTCAATGTTTAGAAGTTCATTTAACTCCGTTACTAGTAATTTTGCATCGATAATAAACTGGTTATCATTCATCTTCTGAATCATTGGTACTTCATCCATATCGAACTCATCTCGAATCTCGCCAACAATTTCCTCAAGGATGTCTTCGACCGTAACTAGACCTGAGGTACCACCGTATTCATCCATTAGAATCGCCATATGGATTCTGTCCTTTTGCATTTTTACCAAAAGGTCATGAATCGGAATCGTGTCAATCACCCGAATAATAGGTCTACAGTAGTCAGCAAGTGTTTTGTTGCGGACGCCTGGGTTCGAAATTAAATCAGTCATTACTTCTTTTAGATTCACTAACCCAATAACATGGTCCTTGTCGCCATCAATAATTGGGTAGCGGGTGAATTTTTCTTCTTTCACGATATTTAAGAAGTTCTCAAGTGTATCTTCTTGTTCCATTGAAATGATCTCTGTTCGCGGAACCATAATTTCTTTGGCGATACGATTATCAAATTCAAAAATTTTATTTACATACTTAAACTCTGATTGGTTTATCTCGCCACTTTTAAAGCTTTCAGATAGAATGACGCGAAGCTCTTCCTCAGAGTGAGCAAGTTCATGTTCCGAGACAGTTTTTAGCCCCACAGAACGTGTTAAAATTCTCGCAGAGCGTTTCAAGACCCAAATAAAGGGGTACATGATTTTATAGAACAAAGTAAGTGGACGAGCTGTTAAAAGTGTTACGACCTCAGCCTTTTGAACAGCGAGCGTTTTTGGTGCAAGTTCTCCAACAACGACATGCACGAAGGTTATTAATAAAAACGCGATGCCTATTGAAAGAACATAGCTAGCGCCGGCAAGGATTTCAACATTTCGAAAGACAAGCTCTAACATTCGAGCAACAGTCGTTTCTCCAAGCCATCCAATGGCTAGTGTGGTTACTGTAATTCCGAGCTGGCAAGCTAACAAGTATTCATCCAAGTTGGAAATCACCTTTTTTGCTGTACTTGCACTCCTCTTACCTTCTTCAATTAACTGATCGATCCTGGAACTTCTCACTTTCACAATCGCAAATTCTGATACAACAAAAAATGCTGTAAAAGCAATTAAAATGGCTATCCAAACCAAGTTAAATATGTCCAAATAGATCCCTTAGCCTGTAAGGATTTACAGGTAAGGAGTCACCTCCCAATAAACTAAGATTAAAGCCTGTAATCCGTAAAAAACGTACGATAATTATAGAATACTAATGTAATATATTACCTTTCTGCCGTTTCCTAGTGCATACATCTTCGGCAGAGAAAGGAATGATGTTAGTTCCAACTCAGGACCGAAGCTTTTGCTGCTAGGACAACGATACGACAAATTACCCCATCCTATCACCTCAGCTTTTTTATTTTACCTATTATTATACCACAATTTGAGGTATCTCGCTTAATTATAATATTGTATGTGTAGGGAGCATAGTATATGAAGCTTCGATGGAAAACTGCCTGGAAAATTTTTTCTTTTTTTATTTTTTAATGATTTGGTGATATTAGGTTATGCCAATCTCTAGCTAACATTCCATAAATTGCTAGGTCATGGAATTTTCCATAGAGATTTTCTCCGTCACGGATAATTCCTTCCTGACTAAAGCCAAGACGCTCAGGGATAGCTCGGCTTTTATAATTGCGAACTCCACAGCGAATTTCTACTCTATTTAGGCCTAAACTGAAGAAAAGATGATTTAGTAAAGCTTTAACAGCGCGTGTCATAATGCCTTTTCCCTGTGCGGAATGTGCCAGATAGTATCCGATACTTGTTTGTGAATGATTCCAATCAATATGGTGTAAGCCTATACTTCCTACCAACTCTCCCTTGTAACGAATACCAGCATTAAAGCCATTGTTTTCGGCAAACTGCTTTAACCATAAAGGGATAACACTATGGTAGGAAGCAGGGGAGACCATATTGTCTACCCAAGGAAGCCATTCACGTAAATACAGCCTATTTGAGTCCACGAGCCAATAGAGCTCGGTAGCGTGCTGGAGTTCAAAAAGTTGAAGTTCAATTTCATCATCTACTTTTAAGGTAAACATCATATGGCCCTCCATATTCTCTTCTTTTCACTCATGATTTTTTAAATTAAGGAATTTTTGATATGCATATTCCTATTGTATGAGATAAGCAATTAAACCCGTGAATCCAATTCACGGGTTTTTGTTCATTAAGGTTTCGCCAGGGGGAGAAGAATGACAAATTCCGTTCGGTCTTGGATAGAAGAACAAGCTAAAAAACCTTTATGTTTCTCAATAATTTCGCGTGATACAAATAGTCCTAAGCCTGTTCCTAGTTTTTTTGTGGTCACAAACGGTTCAAAAATCGATTTCACCATATTGTCTGGAATCGATGGCCCGTTATTGGCAATTTCTAGCTTAATATGTTCTTGATTGATTGTATATGCACGAATTTCTATTTTTGGATCTTCTCGATATTGGCTTAGTACATCAATGGCATTAAAGACAATATTAATAAGTACTTGTCTGATCTCGTCTGCGTACCCGACTAATTCCATTTCTTCATGTGTTTCTTTTATGACTTTCACGTTTGTGTCAAGAATACTTGGGTAGAGGAAGTTTAGCACTTCATCAATCATTTGATTAAGGGAAAATTGAGTTTTCTCTTTTCCGATTAACTCTTTCTTAGATAAGAGCAGGAATTGAGATATCCTGAAATTTAATTGGTCTAACTCATTTTTTATAATATCAAGATACTTCATTTCTGGGTGGTCGGCCTTTAGAAGTTGGATAAACCCCTGGATGGAAGTAAGTGGGTTGCGAAATTCATGAATAAAGCTTGAAGTCATTTGCCCAAGGAGTGTCAATCTGTCTTTATGTGTTGAGTTGATAAATTCTGTTTTCTCTTCAATGATTTTATTTTTATGTTCGGAATAATAAGACACTGCGTAATATAAGAAATGGTCGAAACAATAATTTATTCTGTTAATAGAGTCTTGAAGGAGTTCTCCATCAAGATCTAGTTTGTTTAAATTTGCATAAATCAAGGATCGACCGAGATTCACATTATAAACAAAATTCCCTATGTTACTACTTGCTTGTACACGTTCGTCACCGATTTTTACTGCTAATCTTTCAATATAAGGCGTTAATTCTTGGTCTGTTTGTGAAAAGATCCCTAAGATGATTTGGAACATTTGTGTTGCGTTCCCTTTCATGTCATCTTTATATGGATCATCTCCATCAACCTTTATCTTGGAATTCCACTCAAGGAGTAGATTATCTTTTTCTAACTCAAGAAATTCTTGCAACCTTTTTTGAGTTATTGCATGCATGGCTTCCTCCCTCACTTCACCAAATACGGTATTCTACTTTATTCTGTCTTTATTTAAAAAATCCTTTAGTAAATATTGTAAAAGGGGTGATTAAAATAAAAAATACTGCCAGAGTCCTATGGCAGTATCTTCATTATGACTTTGTTCTGACAGCGATAGTCGCTTATTCAATCGTGAGTGGTTCTATATGGATCGTTGCGCTCTGGACATTGCATTCTTTCTCAAGTCGATTCTCTATTTTTTCCGTAATACTATGGCTTTCGATCACATTTAACTTTGGGTTCACGCGGATGGTCGCTTCCACTAGGACTTGATTCCCGTGCATCCTTGCTTTAATGTCGGTAACTTCATGGACACCGTTCGTAGTTTGGACGGTGTCTTTGATTCTATCCAAAGAATGGGTATCAAACCCGTCTGTAAGAGTATGGGTAGATTCGTAAAAGATGGACCAAGCTGTTTTACAAATAATTAAACCAACAATAATAGCTGCAATCGTATCAATAACTGGTATTCCGAATTGTGCTCCCATAATCCCAACAAATGCCCCAATGCTAACAAGGGAATCTGAGCGATTGTCGTAGGCAATGGCTCGAATGCTGGAACTATCAATTTTTTTACTTAAGCTTAAGTTATAGCGGTATATCGCGTACATTGCTGCTGCGCAGCCAAGGGCAACCCATGCAGAAACGAGATCAGGGGTTGCGGTTTGTGCAGTAAAGATGGACTGCACGCCATCCATGATGACTTGTATCCCAACGCTTACCATGATAAAAGAAGCAACGAGGGAGGCAATCGATTCTGCCCGGTAATGCCCATATAGGTGGTTTTGGTCTGCAGGCTTTCGAGAAATTCTTAGACCTATTAAAACGGCTACTGAAGCAATGATATCCGTACTATTATTAAGTCCGTCTGCCCAAAGCGCATCAGAATGCCAGATCCAACCGGCTGTAAGCTTAACCGATGCAAGAACAAGGTACGCTAAAATACTAACCCATGCACCTTTTTCCCCAGATTTTATTTGATCATGTCTGTCCATTTATATTTCCTCCAACTATGTATACACTTTTCAAATCTATCAAACCAAGGTCATGTGGGTCTACAGAAACATTGTGTGAGACAGGAAGAAGTTTTGTCCTAATGAAATACTTTTTCGCTGCGTCCACAATCCGAATAGATTCTATTTTTCTCTGTCCTGTGCCTAAACATACCTTTATTTATAGATTACTGAATTAATCTTTGGTAAACAGTTGCATTATATTCATGCTTTTTGTGATTTGGTTACCTTGAATCTTACTTATTATTCCTGGGTAGAAAACTCGGGCTATATGGCATGCGTTCGTGTTTGTTATGGATTTTTGAGGAATAGGGAGAGGAAGGGATAAGCCATAAAGAGGATTGGCTTGACCTGACCTGTGCTAATGTCATGCATGTTTTGCCAGTTATTCTTGTCATTGTTTATATCTTGGATTTGGTTATGTATCAGGGGGGATAGATAAGCGGCTGCATATAGAGGGGGAATATCTTGTATGATTGCAAAATTAAAAAGAAAATGTGCGACATGTTCAATAAAGAGTACTTCCGTCGCAATCTGTAGGAGACAAGCAACCATGATAATCAACCTGTAAATGGGAAGGGGGACATGGGCCTTCCCATTTTTATGACGATGGTCTAACTCGTATAAATTTAGAATGTATCGGAAGATTGAATGAAGGTGCGAGAGTATTTTTTGCATGGTGTTTCACTTCCTAGCATCTTTGTTAGTTGTGAGACATGTGGTTCAATATTGGTTCCTTCAATGATCATTTTCAAGTGAGTTTGTGGGTCAATGGTTAATAAAAAGGAAACGAGCTTAGGAAGGGAAGACGCATCAACAACCTTCTGTTTGCTAGATAAAAATACTGTCCCGTTCACCTTTTTTACAACTTGGTGGATATCAAGCATATTCCTGAAGGAAAACCGATTCCGGACAATTACGGTGGATGAGAGGATCTCATTCATTATCTTTAACTCCTTTTAATTCGATATATTGTTTTTTACCCCTGAATGTCAATCTTAAACTAGGTCAATGGTCGTTATTCAAGAAGGATTTTTAATGGATCTAAGGAATATTTACGGGTGACTATATCCATCCTTAAGGAAGAAGCTTAATGAGAAATAGAGGGGGCAGAGGATGCTAACTATTATAAAAAATGGAGAAGTGTATGCTCCGAACTATTTAGGGAAAAAGGATCTTCTCCTTGTTGGGAACAAGATTGGCTTTATTGAGGATCATATTGAAAAGCCTTCAGGTTTTGTTGATGTAACAGTCATTGATGCAACAGATAAGATAGTTGTTCCAGGGTTTATTGATGCACATGTTCATATTATCGGTGGTGGAGGAGAAGGGAGTTATAAAACAAGAACCCCTGAAATGCAATTAACAGATGCCACGTTGGCAGGTGTTACAACTGTTATTGGCGTTATTGGGACAGATGGAACAACTCGCTCCATGGCCTCTCTTATTGCAAAAGCCCGTGCTCTTGAAGAAGAAGGGATCACCTGTTATGTGCAAACGGGTTCCTATCAAGTACCTGTTAAAACGTTAACAGGAAAAATTGAAGACGATATCCTTTTAATTGATAAAATTATTGGTGTAGGAGAGATCGCCATTGCTGACCATCGGTCTTCCCAGCCTACATCCGAAGAGTTGGCAAAGATTGCTTCAGCTGCTCGAATTGGCGGAATGCTTTCTGGAAAATCAGGAGTTGTGAATATCCACGTAGGAGATAGCGAAGACCATCTTCAGCTGATTGAAAAGGTTGTAGAAGAGACAGCTATTCCTCTTCGCCAATTCTACCCAACTCATATCAATCGCAATCAGTCATTGTTTGAGGCAGGGATTCGGTATGCGCAAAAAGGCGGTTATGTTGATTTCACGACAAGCTCTATTCCAAAGTTTCAAAAAGAGGGTGAAGTGAAGTGTAGTATCGCGCTTCGGAGGATGCTAGAAGCTAATGTTGATGTTTCAAGAATTACGTTTACCTCAGATGCTCAGGGTAGCTTGCCAGATTTTGATTCATCCGGGGAGCTTATTGGATTAAAAATTGGTCGGATTTCTTCCTTATATGAGGAAGTGCGCGATAGCATTATGAAAGAAAATGTACCAGTTGAACTGGCTCTCCGAGTCATCACCCAAAACCCAGCTGAGATTTTAAAATTAAAACAAAAGGGGAAGGTTGAAGTTGGCAGAGATGCAGACATTGTTCTTTTACGGAAAGATAGCTTAGAAATTGACTCTGTCATAGCTCAAGGCCAAATCATGGTCGATAATGGGGAGGCTATTGTAAAAGGTACTTTTGAAGTCTAAGGAAGGACTTATGGTTGGTGTTAAACCTTCATAAAAATGTCACATAATTGCCCTATTCAAGTTCGGATTCCCCCTTATAAATATGATAATTTTAAGGAAAAGAATGATGAATGGGGGCCTACGTAATGGAAGAGTTTTCTATTACATTAAGCATTGCGAGTATTATGGTCTTAATTTATTTTATCGGATATACAATTGCCGACAAACCAGAGTAACACAGAAAGAGCTGAAGCCTAAAATGGTTTCAGCTTTTTCTTTTATCTGGCACTGGAGTTAGCTAGGATATCCGGCACGACGGCTAAATCAACCAGCTAGTTATAAACTGTAGAAATAACTGGGTATGCTTGAGAATAGAAATACTTAAAAAGCAGAGGAGGAGTTCTTTTGACCAACTTCCGCATTGAAAAGGATACAATTGGTGAAATCAAGGTTCCAGCGGATAAGTATTGGGGGGCCCAAACACAAAGAAGCAAACAGAATTTCAAAATTGGGACTGAAACCATGCCCCTTGAGGTTATTTATGCTTTTGCTCATATTAAAATGGCAGCAGCTAAAGTCAATAATCAGCTTGGTCATTTATCAGAACAACAGAAGAATGCAATTGTCCAAGCTTGTACAGAAATCCTAGAAGGCAAATTGGATGATCATTTCCCGCTTGTTGTTTGGCAAACAGGAAGTGGTACTCAGACAAATATGAATGTGAATGAGGTTATTGCGAGGCGAGGAATTGAAATCCTTGAACATAAAGGGTTGAAGGAAAATATTCATCCAAATGATGACGTAAATATGTCCCAGAGCTCGAATGACACCTTTCCAACAGCCATGCATATTTCAGCCATAATTGCCATGATAAATACCTTATTGCCTTCTCTTCAACATTTGACGTTAACGTTTAAAAAGAAGGAAGAAGAATTCGCTGATATTATTAAAATTGGTCGAACACATCTTCAGGATGCGACTCCTTTAACCTTAGGTCAGGAAATTAGTGGGTGGCGGGCGATGCTTGAAAAGAATGAAAAGATGATTAAAAGTTCATTGGTGTATCTCCAGGACCTTGCAATCGGAGGTACTGCAGTAGGAACGGGCATTAATGCGGATGAAAAGTTTGGAGTGTTAATGGCAAAAGAAATATCCCATCAAACGAACCTAGAGTTTCAGTCAGCACCTAATAAATTTCAGGCCTTAACTTCTCATGATGAACTAGTTCAAATGCACGGTACGTTAAAAGCATTGGCCACAGATTTAATGAAGATTGCCAATGATGTTCGCTGGTTAGCAAGTGGTCCGAGAAGTGGGATCGGAGAAATTAGGATACCTGCTAATGAGCCAGGGAGCTCGATCATGCCCGGAAAAGTAAACCCGACGCAAAGTGAAGCATTAACGATGGTGGTTACTCAAGTTTTTGGAAACGATGCGACGATTGCCTTTGCAGCTAGTCAGGGCAATTTTGAATTGAATGTCTTTAAACCGGTCATCATTTATAATTTCCTTCAAAGCGTAAAACTGCTTGCTGATGGAATGAAAAGTTTTAATAAAAATTGTGCAGTGGGGCTGGAAGCAAATCGTGAAACCATTCAAAACAATGTTGAAAATTCTTTAATGCTGGTAACAGCACTAAACACGCATATTGGGTACGAAAAGGCCGCGGAAATAGCCAAAATTGCCTTTAATGAAAATACAACGTTAAAAGATGCTGCCCTTAAAACCGGTTATTTAAGTGAAGAAGAATACGAACAATGGGTGAAACCCGAAAAAATGATTTAAATAAGCGCTGTTTGGTGGAGTTAATTATTAAAATTCAAGAGCAGAGTTAGTAGTAGGGTAAATTTTTGTGAACTTTTACACCGAGCAGAGGATCTAGAGTGTTCAGGTCGATTGTTTTCATTAATAGCAAAAGCCAAATGAAAAGCCTCCTTCCCGAAGGAAGGAGGCTAGCCATTATATAAAATTGTACTTTGTCGAACTTATCTTGCTATTAGCGTTGTGACCCGCTCATTTGTTGTTGCGCCATGCTTACAAGACGCTTTGTGATTTCGCCACCAACAGAACCGTTAGCACGAGAAGTTGTTTCTGCTCCAAGGTTTACACCAAATTCAGAAGCAATCTCATACTTCATTTGCTCAAGAGCTTGCTCAACACCAGGAACCAATAATTGATTAGAATTGTTACTTGCCATTAATGTTTCCTCCTTTGTGTTTTCACTAGTTGTTTTTGGGTTAGTATGGACTTGAACCAAGATGACTTATATTTAAGTCATTGCACCTGCCTAACCCTCGATGTGAATGATGTTTTCTGGAGTAAAACGGCTTGCTTTTTTAAAAGTGTGTTGCGCTGTTTTGTTTTGTTGATGTGTTGTTAATTGTATTATGAGTCGATTATTGCACTTTTATGCGATTGATTTTTATGGTATTTATTTCCTTTTCGAATCCCCTGCATGTACATATCTAATCAGAGTAAGTTGCAGACTAAAGGTATGTAACGAAAGTAGGAGGAAGGAATATGGGGATATGTCCAATTTGTAATGGGTTTGAGCAATACGCTACTCAGTGTCAAAACTGTGGAAGTAAAATGGAGAATAAGGGGCGAGAAGCAGAGTATTATGATGACTACAGCCCTTATATGCCAATCGATGAGATGAAACTTGAAGATGGATATCCGAATAATTTTCAAAATGGCGAATGCCCACATCTTTTTGTCTGTCCGAATTGTGGACAAGATCAAGTCATGATGATAAAAGAATAGACCCCAAAATTTGGGGTCTATTTTTTAAAGGTATATGCCTTTTTATTAACGAATTCTTAATTCAGATTCTTTATCAAAGAAGTGAACTTTGTTCATGTCAAAAGCAAGATCCATTTTTTCGTTTGGCTTGATGTCTGTACGAGAATCAATACGAGCAACAAAATTCTGTCCTTCAAAAGAAGAATAAACCATTGTTTCTGCTCCTGTTAATTCTGATACATCAACATTGATTTTAATTGTTGCTCCCACAGATGCATCAAGCATAACTTGCTCATCATGTAAGTCTTCTGGTCTGATTCCAAGGATAATGTCTTTTCCAACATAACCTTGGTCACGAAGGACTTTCATTTTTCCTTCTGGGACAGCAATTGTTGATTTCCCTGCAACAAATTTTCCATCTTCAAGCTTTCCATGGAAGAAGTTCATAGAAGGAGATCCGATGAAGCTAGCAACAAACACGTTTTCTGGCTTTTCGTAAACATCCTTAGGCGCTCCAACCTGCTGAATAATTCCATCTTTCATAACAACTAGACGAGTAGCCATTGTCATCGCTTCAGTCTGGTCATGTGTTACGTAAATAGTCGTAGTATCAAGACGACGGTGAAGTTTAGCGATTTCAGCACGCATTTGAACACGTAGCTTTGCATCAAGGTTAGATAACGGCTCGTCCATTAAGAAAACCTTAGCATCACGAACGATTGCACGTCCAAGCGCAACACGCTGACGCTGACCACCGGAAAGTGCTTTTGGCTTACGTTTTAGATATTCTTCAAGACCAAGGATTTTTGCTGCCTCTTGCACGCGACGGTCAATCTCATCCTTTGGAAACTTACGAAGTTTTAAACCAAATGCCATATTATCATAAACAGTCATATGTGGGTAAAGAGCATAGTTTTGGAATACCATTGCGATATCACGATCTTTTGGTGGAGTATCATTAACGCGCTTTCCATCAATCATGAAATCCCCCTTGGAAATTTCTTCAAGACCAGCGATCATTCTAAGTGTAGTAGATTTCCCGCAACCAGAAGGACCAACGAAAACGATAAATTCTTTATCTTGGATATGCAAGTTGAAGTCAGTGACAGCGGTTACATTGTTATCATAAATTTTATAGATATTTTCTAATTTTAACTCAGCCATGATTATTGCCTCCCCATGTAGTGGTAATGTGATAACTTAACTCTATCAATTGAAAGCGTTTTAATCATCGGCAAAGTGCACAAATATAGTTTGTGCACTTTTATGCATTTTGTAGAATTATGAGGAAGGTCTTTCTGCTAGTAAACAGGCAAGATAAATTGTGATGGCACTGTTAAACGTTTTAATATTCATTCCGGTAAGTTCTGTAAATTTTTCTAGCCTATATTGCAGTGTATTTCGATGAATGTAAAGTTTTTTAGCTGCTAGAGAAGTATTTGAATTGTTTTCAAGGAATACTTTCATTGATTCCAATAATTCGGAATCTTTTCGTAAAATATCAATCACATCTGATTCTAGAAGCTTTATGGGAATCGCCGGAAGACTTGCAGCAGCCAGTGATGGAAAAATCTTTTCATAAGTAAAGATTCTTTCTTTCGGTAAGAGCGAAAGACCCTCGATAAAGAGCTCTCTTTCGAGGAAGAAGGCATCGCGAATCTCCAGAGCTGTATTTCGCTTTTTCCCTATGTAAAATTCTAAACGGATAAAAAAATCATTCTCAAGAGTTGAACTAATAGAATAGAAATCGTCTTCACCATAGCCAAGATCTATCTGATCAAGAATAATGATTCCACTTTTTTCGTCAAATTGGATAAACGGTGAATCAAGGAAAAACTCTCTTAGGGCTTTGACCCATTCCGTGGAATCCGCTTTTTTAGTACTGATATGGAAGTGGATCAATCGAATCTCTTTCCCAATGTTTGTCGGAGGAGTCCCTTCGTGGAAAAGGAATTGTTGCCATTGCTTTTCTCCTTCTGTTAACTGATAAGAAGGCTTGGAGTCAACAACCTCAAATAAAGTACTTAATAGCTCTAATTGCTCATCTTGAATATCATTCTTTGGAATTCCAAGCCAAACAGGCTCACCCTGAGTATCTTTTATCCAAAAGTACTGATCAAAAGATGATTGTGGAGGTAAATTTAATAGTATGGATGTTGGAAAATAGGATTGTAATTTCTTTAGCATTTTTTCATTCCTTATGTTTAGGGTTTGTATGATTTGCTACATTTACTATAAATCAGGCAGGGCTGTCCCAGGCACTAGCGGTTCATGGGAAGTTTAGGAGCCAGGAGTTGCGCCGATAGTCATTGATTGTTAAAGAGTATGGTAAAAGAGAGGCTGTCTCAGTGCCGATAGTCATTGAATCATAAAGAGTATGGTAAAAGAGAGGCTGTCTCAGTGCCGATAGTCGTTGATTGTTAAAGAGAATGGTAAAAGAGAAGCCCTCTCAGTGCCGATAGTCGTTGAATCATAAAGAGTATGGTAAAAGAGAGGCTGTCTCAGTGCCGATAGTCGTTGATTGTTAAAGAGAATGGTAAAAGAGAAGCCCTCTCAGTGCCGATAGTCGTTGAATCATAAAGAGTATGGTAAAAGAGCAGCCCACTCAGTGCCGATAGTCGTTGAATCATAAAGAGTATGTAAAAGAGCAGCCGTCTCAATGCCGATAGTCATTGAATCATAAAGAGTATGGTAAAAGAGAGGCTGTCTCAGTGCCGATAGTCGTTGATTGTTAAAGAGAATGGTAAAAGAGAAGCCCTCTCAGTGCTGATAGTCATGAAATTTTAAAGGAAATGGTAAAAGAGGAGCCATCTCAGACTCCTATAGTTACTTCTATTTATCATATACATGGTACAACATGAGTTCATGTATTTGAGTTTCAACCTTTTTCAAGTCTTCTTCGTTTGGTTTTGTTTCAGACCATTCGATCGCACCGTTTTGATGATAGATTCCATTATATCTTTGTTTAAGGTAATAAAAAGAAAAATGCCATCCTGGAATATCTGCGTTCTCATATAGCGGTTTATACTGAAAATGAGTTAACATAACTGATTCCCCCTTACCATACATTGTAACTTTTTTAGGGAGAGGACGGCAATTGATATTAGCGTCACTTGTAGTTGGCTTTGCGAAATAATAGTGCTACCATTTGTCGGATTCGTTCCTTTTCGATTTTCTTTTCATCAAAGGTCATCGGTTTTGAATTCACTTCATACAGTATATATTTACCTGATTCTGTCAGCCCTGCATCTATAGAAAATTCACCGAAATAACCAAGTTCCTTTGTTAGCATATGGCCAACGTTTTTCACTAGCTCTTGAAAAAACTGATCATGTTCTTTGGTTTGAACCCGCTCATACGGAAGCAATACGCCGCCATTAGGAACATGGGTTGTGATATTTTGCTTTTGCGACTGACGCACGCCAATTCCAGTTATTTTATATCCATCAAGGCTGTCGTGAGCATGAATTCGAAAATCAAACCGGTGGCCGTCAAGTTTCGCTGGAATGATTTCCATCTGCGCTATATAGCGCCGCTTTAATAATTGGGCGTTTTTTTCTTTCCAAAAATGATCGAAGGAAGGGTAAATCGTTTGTTGGTTATGACTTCTGAACTCAACCTCGCCGTCCTTAGAGCGAATTAAAAAAATCCCTTTTCCACGTGAGGAGAGTGTAGGCTTTAAATAGACGCCCTGATGTTTTTCGAAAAAGTCCTTTAACAGATCCTCCTCATTGACAACGATGGTTTCAGGCATTAATGGTTTTAAAAATGGATGATTGCTACCAAGTTCATATAGCGTTGATTTATCAATAAAGGAAGGATTAAAAAAGGGGATTTTCCATTCTTCAAACAAAGAAGTTGCCTGAATGAACGCAGTGGATTCCTCAGTCTTTCTTAAAGGAACCCGGTTATATACCACATCGGGGAGTGGTGTGATAACCGGATACCAAGATTCTGTTTTAGGGATAAAGATAAAACCTGATAAACGTTCATTCTTAATTTCTTCTGGAGCAAAAACGACCGATACTCCGCCATTTTTCATTGCTTCCTGCTGGAGCGTTTTAAAGAGAGGGATATTCCCTAAAACTGCACCATTTTTAGATAAAGACGCCATAATGCCAATTAACGGTCCAACACTGCTATTTACTAGATTTAAATCAAAGGAAAACAAATCCTTGCCATCATTGAAGGTAGGAAGAGGAACTTTGTTCTTCCCAAAGCTAATTCTTTCCTCTGATTCTCTTTGGTACCATAAATCATGCCAGTGATCGTAGTACAACCTCATTTGAAGATTTCCTCTGGTTGTGTAATTGCTTTTTCAGCCAAATAAACGCCGAATTCAAGGGACAGCTTCCTACTTAATAGTTCAAAGTCACGAAGGTCGGGGTGCTTAAAAATAGAGCGCCCAGGTTTTGAATTAGCCTCAAATAACCAGACCTTTCCACTTTTATCGATCCCGAAATCAAACCCAATTTCTCCAACAATGCCTTCAACCTGTGTTTCTAGAACCTTACTCAAATAAAGTGCAGCATCTACTAGCTTCTCTTTGTACAGCTTTTGGTCATCAGAACTTGGGAAAATCTCTTCAATGGTTTTGACTTCGCCTCCATAACTAATATGAGTTGTTGCGCTGCCACTACCGCCAATTTTTGCTGCAATCGCCGCCATTTGCCATTCACCATTTTCATCCTTATTGGTATGAACGCGAAAATCAACAATTCGACCGTCTACCCTCATTAAATGAATCCCCTGTTGAACAACCATGTTTGATAGCTTTCGCTTACTAAATAATTGATGAAACATTGACTCCAGGCTATGATATTTTCGAAGTCTTTGAATTCCTTCCTCATCACGATACCGACAGAAGTAATCTCCTTCATGTCGATCGAAAAGAATTTGATGAATCCCTAATCCTAAGCTGCCGTTTTCAGGCTTAAGGTAGATATGACCATAGTCTGATAGCATTCTTTCGATGATTGAAAAAGAAGTAAACGGATGGGTCTCAGGGAGAAAAGCATTTGCGCCTTCATCCTGCTGTAGTCTCTCAAAAACATCCATCTTACTAAAAAAACCAGGGTTATACCATGGAATAAGATAATCAGATTGAAGTCGTTCTTTTAGCAAAAGATTATTTTTCCTTTTTTCACTTCTCCGATTCGGGAGGCGATCATAAACAACATTTGGAAAAGGAACATGAATGGTTTTCCATGATGAATCTTCATAGAAATACCCTTTAATCAATCCCTGCTCCCAGTCGATATGTTCCTCAGCAAACAGAAATGGGAGTGCCCCGACCATTTTGTTTACGGATAGTAATTTAGAAAAAAACGATGTTCGTTTTCCAAGTGGTTGTAATGGATAGGACGTGAATCCTGAAGTAAGGATTCCAATTAAAGGTCCAAAAAACATCGTATCTTTGTCGGTAAATACGTGAAGCGAAATATCGAGTTCTGGTAAAAAGAGAGCTTTCCGGATCGCTTCACTTATAATGATTTTCCCTTTTTTATGTGGGACAAACTGGACTTCTACGATTTTATTGCCAAATGCAACTTTTTCAATTTGCGGAGTAGCTAATTCTATTGGTAAAAACACTTTATTATCTGCGCTTTGTTTATTGGTTTCGATTCGAAAACGTTTTTTCATAACTTTTCCTCCCTTGTTCTTGCTGTCCTGCAAGCATTCTCCCATACTCGAGCGGGGCCGTATAAAGGGATTCTTGAGCAGAAGGGGATGTTTCTAATACCACTTTTCTTCCTGGTTTTGAATTTACATCAAGGATCCATAAGGAAAGATCTTGTGCGACCCCAATATCAACGCCAATCTCGAATAGGGGAGGGTAAGTGTCTTCGAGAATGATTGGAAGCTGAGTCGTGATTTCATTGATTTCCTTTTCAAGGAATTCAATTTTTTTAGGGTCTATTGAGTTTAACCATTTGTGAAAGGGCACGGTTTCAGCACCTGCACTAAGATTGGAAAGGACTCCATTTGCTTGACCGGTTCTGATTCCACGGCCTCGTTCTACCCACTGTCCATTCCCATTCTTTTGGAGTAATATGCGGATGTCAAAAGGACGATTAGCTTGATCCACTAGCTGAAGAAACGGCTGAGCAAGATACTCTTTCTTTGTTCTTATGTTATCGATCCATTTTTGTGCAACGTTGATGCTTGGGAATGTAGACCGTAGAATCTGTTGCTGTTTTTCAACAATGACGGAAATAGTCTCTTCTTCTTTTTCAAGGCAGGCAATTCCCATTCCACCTGAGCCAGAAGCAGGTTTTAAAATAATCTTCTTTTCCTTTTCAAGAAAGGAGAGCGTTTGGAAAGCATCTGTTACAGAAATGGTTTTAACTACATATGGACTTAGGTTTGAGTTCGATAGCGTCTGATATAATTGCCACTTGTTAGGTAAGCCATGCCCGATAAAAAGTAAATCGCCTCTATTTTTTAACCACTTCATAATGGCAAGTGCATTTTTGGCAAGGGGATGTTCACTATAAAAACAGCGATCATAGAGGATATCTGGTAGCTGAAATTTTTGAGGCTGCCATTCCTGAAGGTCAGGGTGAAATTTTTCTCCTGTAACAAGGTGAGTAACAGGGTTAATTTGAATCGGGCTAAATCGATAGCATTCGATATGGTAGTCTGAAGCGTGCTTGGCTACTTCAGTAAAATAGCTGTTTTCTAATTCTGGATTTAGGGAAATAAAGCCAAAGCTGTACATTAGATTTCTCCTTCCGACTCGGAATCGATATTGGTAAAACAGTAATCAATTATCGCCCTAGCAGATGGACGAATCTTTCCACTTCGTTCGCCATGGTTTTTAGAAGGCTTAGAGTTTATCTCTATCAGCCAAAGGTTTCCTAGCACATCAATTCCAATATCGATGCCCAGTTCTACCATTAATCCGTCAACGTGTTCGCTAACGCAAGCTGAACTTTCTAAGGCAAGTTCTTTCATTAATGCTAGTTTAGTAGCTGCCATTTCCTTGCCAAAGAATGAAGATAGAACCATATGGGGACGGAGAAGTTTTCCACCAAGTGCGAGATTGGATGCGAATTGACCTTCTGCTGAGGACCTAGCAACAACAGATGTAACTTGCCATTCTTGTGTGTTTTTTCTATGACAAAGAACCCTGAAATCAAGATTGTTTTTTTCCCACTTAAGCAGGTCAATTCCCTGTTGAACGAGATGTGGCTTTGGTCCAATTTTCTGTACTAAAGCAGCTTTTAAATCCTCTACATTTGTAAATGGTTGCTGTTTTAAGCCTTCCTTTCCTGTATAAGCGAGATTGAAGGAGCCCTGTTCTTTTTGAAGCAGGTAGATTCCTCTTCCCTGGCTTCCGTTTAGGGGCTTGATATAGAGAGCGTTATACGTTTCAAGTAGCTCTAAAAGCAAAGCTTCTTTATAAAGATAGGTTTCTGGTAAAAAAGCATGAAGATGGTTTTTCTGTGATACCCATTTATGAACTTCCCACTTTGATAGAAAGCGGTGATTGAAAACTTCTATATTAAACTCATATGCCAGCTCCATGAAGCTAGTGAACTTTTCACTCACTTCCGTTCTGCGAGAATGGATGCGATTGTAAACAAAGTTAGGGAGCGGCAAACTTGCCTTCTGCCATTGTGTACCTTCAAAATAATAGCCAATAAAAGCTTCCTTTGAAGTGTTTCTTAGAGTAAAAACATAAAAGAAACCCCCGTTTTTGGTTACATACTCATTCAGTTCCTCACAAAATGCATGGATATTTTTAAAGGATGGGCCTTCACCATCCTTTTCGGAGACTTCAGTAAGAACGGCAATGATTGGTTTTGTGTGATCAATGACTGGTTGGGTCAAGTACAATTCACCTCATTTGTCCCTTGTTTTAGGGATAGGCAAAAGCTGATATCGTATCGTATGAAATCAATGATTAGAATGTGCCTTGGCGCACACTCCTCGCAATCGCATCAATAGTCTGATATAGTGGAGAGGATTCCGAAAAGGAAAAGGAGTGCATAACATGGCAGTAAATATTTATGATTCAGCATACGAAATGGAAAAGGCGATTCGTTCAAGTAACGAATACGTAAATTTAAAAAGATTATATGATGAGGTAAATGCAGATGAATCTGCACGAACAATGTTCGATAGCTTCCGAAATATTCAAATGCAGCTTCAACAAAAACAAATGATGGGTGAAGAAATTTCCCAAGAGGAAGTTGAACAGGCTCAGAAAACTGTAGCACTTGTCCAACAGCATGAAAAAATTTCGCAGTTGATGCAAGCTGAACAACAAATGAGCGTTGTTATTACTGAAATCAATAAAGTAATCATGAAGCCATTAGAAGAACTTTATGGTGCACCTGATCAGCAATAAGTGATAAAAAATTCTCGAATCTAGATTCGGGAGTTTTTTTTATGTCTCATAACGGAAGTTCTATTTTGTCCTCACAATTCATAAAAATCAGGGTAAGACATGAACATCATGAAATGGGGGCAAAAATATGATCTATCGTCTTTTAGCCTTAAATGTGGATGGGACCGTTCTCCAACCGAATGGAAGAATTCATAAATCGACCAAAGAGGCAATTGCCTATGTTCAGCAAAAAGGGATATATGTCACGCTTGTAACTTCCCGGAGTTTTCCGGCAGCTAAAAAAGTTGCAAAGGCGCTTAAAATAAACTCACTTCTCGTCACACATCAGGGAGCATATATAGCTGATAATCCAGGAAATCCCATTATGAAAAGAATTATTCCAGAAGAGATTACTTATGATATCATTCGTTTTCTTGAAGGTTTTCCTTGTCAGATTCGAATCGTTCAGGATGAGTTTTCGCTCGCGAATAAATACAAATTAAATCATAATCTTTTAGCAAAGACGGTCTTTACAACTGGAGACCCGATGTTTTATTCCCAGCAGTTTGTTGATTCTATAAGTGAAACATTACGTGATGACCCAATTACCGCACCGAAAATAGAAGTATATTTTGAATATGAAGATGATTTAGAGGATGCGAAAGAGGCGCTTTCTTCGCTTTATCCAGAAACCAATATGACGAAATTAAATGATTTTCGCTTAGATATCCTTCCACATGACGTCTCTAAGCTAAATGGCCTCCGGTCTTTAGGAGATCATTTAGGGATTAAGTTAAAGGAAATGGTAGTCATTGGGGATGGGCTGGATGATATTGAGATGATTGAAGCTTGCGGACTCGGAGTGGCAATGGGGAACGCTTCTCCAGAAATCAAAAAGGCTTCGGACTGGGTAACAAGGTCCAATACCCAACATGGGGTTGCTTACATGGTAAAAGAGCACTTCCGCAAGCAACAACCAATTGAGTTTTTGCGGAAAATGAATATTATTAAAAGGTAATGATGAAAGGCCTTGGGTGGGATGACCATCTGAGGTTTTTTTTGTAGATAGAAGGGGTGTTCAGTTAAATTTTGAGGATATATTTGTATACCCTATACCGTATTAACTTCAAAACTCAGCAATCCTAAGTTGCTTTTAATCTGAAAATCGTAAATAAAAGCCATTTTAGTTCAAAAACCAATCACGATAATAGAAAAACACTAAATATGGAGGGTATTTTTGGCCTGGTTGGGTTGTTAAGCTAAGGAATCTACTGGATAATACCCCTCACAGCGCTCGATTTTCTGTTTACCTTTCGTTTTATTCCCCGTTAGGAGCAATATATTCCCTGTAAGGGAGGATATATTCTCTATAGGGGAATAAATACTGTACGGTGTAGGGTATACTCCACCACTTATCCGTTCCCCCCTATCCCTTAAGTAACCCAAATCCACTAGTTCTCTGCTGTGCACACCCCTACCAAGCTTTTCCACTATATTGACCTTGCATGTGTGAACCAGTAAACTAAAGGAAGCAAATTTGAAAAAGGTGATACGATTGTATATTCATATAAAAGGGTTGAGTGATGAGCGATTCCACCGGCCTCTACAGTTGATTGCAAACTTGTTTTTTGAAGAGCCAGAGGTTTCATTTTCACCATCTGAAGATAAAGTTGATGCAACCCTAACTGTTGATTTAACAATAGCTACCAGCGTTGTAGCCAACGTCCAAATGGAAACATCCGATGGCGCAAGTTTTTCATCTTCCTATGAACGAGAGTTACCAGAAAACATAACAGAGAAGGAACGTTTCCGTCTTATTAAAAACGCTCTTTCACACGCATATTTGACTGTTCTCCAGGATTGGACTGGAATTACCCAAAAGTGGGGAATTTTAACGGGGGTGCGTCCTACTAAACTTCTACACAAGAAGTTACAAGAAGGAACAGACCGTGAGACAGCTCACCGCGAATTAACAGAGGAATATTTAATTACTCCAGAAAAAATTGAGCTTATGCAGCAGATTGTTGATCGCCAGCTTGCGGTTATGCCTGACTTATATGATTTGCGCAAAGAAGTTAGTATTTATATTGGGATTCCATTTTGTCCGACCAAATGTGCTTATTGTACGTTCCCTGCTTATGCCATTAATGGGCGTCAAGGATCTGTGAACAGCTTCCTTGGAGGACTTCACTTTGAAATGCGTGAGATCGGCAAATGGTTAAAAGAAAATAATATCAAAATTACCACCGTTTATTACGGGGGAGGCACCCCAACCTCGATTACAGCTGAAGAAATGGATATGCTGTATGAGGAAATGTATACATCCTTTCCCGATGTGAAAAACATCCGAGAGATTACCGTAGAAGCTGGTCGACCAGATACCATCACACCAGACAAACTCGATGTCTTGAATAAATGGAATATCGACCGTATCTCAATTAATCCGCAATCATATATCCAAGAAACACTGAAAGCAATCGGGCGCCATCATACGGTGGAAGAAACCATTGAGAAATATAAGCTAGCAAAAGACATGGGCATGAACAATATCAATATGGACTTAATTATTGGCCTTCCTGGTGAAGGAACGAAAGAGTTTGCCCATACATTGAACGAGACAGAGAAGCTGATGCCTGAATCTTTGACTGTTCATACGCTAAGCTTCAAACGAGCATCAGAAATGACAAAGAATAAAGACAGATATAAGGTTGCCGGTCGTGAGGAAATTGAGGATATGATGGAACTCGCGGAGAATTGGACAAAAGACCATGGCTACGCTCCATATTATCTATACCGTCAAAAAAATATTCTCGGAAATCTCGAAAATGTCGGCTATTCTATTCCAGGTCAAGAAAGCCTCTACAACATCATTATCATGGAAGAGCAGCAGACAATTATTGGTCTTGGATGTGGGGCATCAAGTAAATTTATTGACCCAGTCACTGGGAAAATTACACACTTTGCGAATCCAAAGGATCCTAAGACGTATAATGATAGCTTTACGGACTACACGAACCAAAAGCTTGAAATATTAAGTGAATTATATGAAACAAAGAGTTCCCTATCATAAGATAGGGTTTTTTTGCGGATTTTTCCTTCAACTGGGGTTGTTTTATCGCATTATTTTCGAATGTGTAGAACAATTCAGATAAATAGATTTAAAAAAGGGACACCACCCTATATAATGGAGATGAAGCAAAGGAGGGGATACGTTTGACAACTGATTTTAATATTGATTGTAAGACAGAAACTGTCAAGGTCAGCGTAGTGGGAAGAGTAGCAACGGTTGAATTGAATAGACCAGAGTCAATGAATGCCTTGGATTTAGAAATGATTAGGGGATTAGCATGGAATTTAAAAGAACTTTGTAATTCGGATGACGTCGAGATTGTCGTGCTGAAAGGTGCAGGACGGGCCTTCTCTGCAGGGGGAGACATTAAGACGATGCTTTCGGAGGGAGATGAAAGCGATTTCTTAAGCATCATGGACAGCATTAGTGAGCTTGTGGTCACGCTGTATAGCATGCCAAAAGTAACCATTAGTGCGATTACTGGTGCAGCTGCAGGTCTAGGATTCAGTCTTGCCTTGGCAACCGATTATATTATTGCTGATTCAGCAAGTAAACTAGCGATGAATTTTATTGGAATTGGCTTAATTCCTGATGGTGGCGGACATTTCTTTATGAAGTCAAGAGTTGGTGAAACGAAGGCAAAGCATTTGATCTGGGAAGGAAAACCGATGAAAGCAGATGAAGCCTTAGCGCACGGACTTATTGACGAAGTGGCAAATGATATTCATGCTTCTGTTCAAGCCAAAGTGGAAGAGTGGGAGAAAAAGCCACTTCAAGCGATGATCAAAACAAAGAAAATTTTTGCGGAAGAAAATCGATTGTCGTTATTAAAGTTCCTAGAACTTGAAAAAATAGCTCAAACGAAAATGAGGCAGACCGAGGATCATAAGGAAGGGATTCAGGCCTTTCTTGAAAAAAGACAGCCAAATTTTATTGGAAAATAAATAAGCGTACAAACATGAAAAAGCAAAGAAGAATCTTTGCTTTTTCAATTCCCTTAGAGGGCAAGTGGTATTCACTTTTTACGGGTGAAAGAGCACCAATTTCCCTCGTGGGGAAGTGCAACGATAGGTGTTGTCTTGAAGATTTTTTTCAGAGAGCATCTTTTCGCCAATTGTTTTTGCTTCCTCTTCACTACTAGCCTGGAAAGACTCATCTAATAACTTTTCCCCATCAGGTTTAAACGCTGTTAGTTTATACGTTTCCATCCCTATTGCCCCTTTGTTTAATATTGTTCTGTTAGTGCTATTTTTACATAATTTTTGAAAAAGTGCAAAGATAATAAAAAATATTTAATGGAACTTTTTAGTAGTTTATTCGTAGTAGAATAATGGAAAGGGGGAAGTTGCAATGGTTTTGAAGTTAGAAAATGTAACCAAAAAGTTTGGCGAGTTTACTGCTGTGAATGATTTATCGCTCGCCATACCTGAAAGGGAAATCTTTGGTTTTCTTGGGGCGAACGGAGCGGGGAAGACGACGACATTCAGAATGATTCTAGGTTTGTTGGATCCAACGGATGGAAAGATTACTCTTGATGGAAAAAAGGTGGATTATTCCACAAGCCCAATCATCGGGTACTTGCCTGAAGAAAGAGGGTTGTATCCGAAATTAAAAGTCAAAGACCAGATTGTGTATTTGGCAAGATTAAGAGGAATGAATAAGCACGATGCCTTAAAGGAGCTTGAATATTGGCTTGAGAGGTTTAAAGTTCCTGAGTATCTTGATAAAAAGGTAGAGGAGCTCTCGAAGGGAAATCAACAAAAAATACAGTTTCTAGCAGCTGTTATCCATAAGCCAAAGCTACTTATACTTGATGAGCCTTTTAGTGGGTTGGATCCAGTGAATGTCGAGCTGTTAAAAGAGGCTGTTCTTGACCTGAAGGAAGCAGGGACAACGATTGTGTTCTCGAGTCATAGAATGGAGCATGTCGAGGAGATGTGTGAGCATCTGTGTATTATGCAAAAAGGAAAGCCAATTGTGCATGGGGCATTGAAAGACATTAAACGTTCTTTTGGGAAAAAGAATTTGGTGATTCATGCTGATTTTGACCTTAGCTACTTACATAGGTTTCATGGAGTGACCAATACAAAGCGAACTGCAGAAGGAGTTCACCTGCAAATTACTGGCGAAGAAATTGCTGGTGAAATTTTACAAGATATTGTCGGCAAAGGGTTTATTCGTAAGTTTGTCCTAGAAGAACCTTCTTTGAATGATATTTTTATCGAAAAGGCAGGTGCTTCCTATGAATAATTTCTTTATCATCTTATTCCATACGTATCTAACAAAATTAAAAACAAAATCTTTTCTAGTAACGACAATCGTGACCGCTGTTCTTTTAATTGGGTTAACCAATATTCCGCGAATTATTGAATTCTTTGATAAAGATGGGGACGCGGAGAAAGTCGCTGTCATCGATAACTCAGGTCAGCTTTTTGAACCTTTAAAAGAGCAAATAAAGGCTAGTAATGGTGACATTGAATTGGTTCACTTTACTGATGGTTTAGAGGAAGCAGAAAAACAAGTAGAAGCGGAAGAATTTACTGGAGTTCTCGAGTTAACGTTGACTGCTGATCAATTACCCTCAGCAGCCTATAAATCAATGAGTATGGCAGACTCTATGGTCGTTACCGAACTGCAATCAGGCCTTCAGCAGTTGAAAACGATGATGGCTTCTGCTCAAATTAACTTGACTCAAGAACAACTGGCGCAATTATACGAACCAGTTCCTTTTGAACGAGCAGCTCTTGAAGAGAATGCAAAAACGGAAGAAGAGTTAAACCAAGCACGAGGACTTGTTTATGTGTTGTTGTTTATCATTTATTTTGCGGTGATTATGTACGCGAGTATGATTGCCACAGAAGTTGCAACTGAAAAGTCATCTAGGGTCATGGAGATCTTAATCTCTAGTGTCTCTCCGATTAAGCAGATGTTTGCCAAAATTCTTGGTGTGGGGCTATTATCGCTCACACAAATGGCCGCATTTTTACTTGTAGGCTACATCTCTATCAAACAGAATCTAGAGTCGATGGAAGGCGGATTTTTTGAGTTCTTTGGCTTCGGAAATATACCAGGTGCGACGATTGCCTATGGAGTGATTTTCTTCATATTAGGCTATTTCCTATATGCCACTTTGGCCGCATTCTTAGGTTCACTCGTTAGTAGAATTGAAGATGTGAACCAAATGATTACGCCAATGACGATGTTAGTGGTAGCAGGATTTATGATTGCGATGGTTGGTTTAAGTACGCCAGAAGCTGGATTTATTACAGTTACTTCATATATCCCATTCTTTACGCCAATGATTATGTTCCTAAGAGTAGGGATGCTCAATCTTCCTTTCTGGGAAATCGGGTTATCGATTGGGATTCTCGTGGGAACCATCATTATTCTGGCAATCTTCGGGGCTCGTGTTTACCGAGGTGGAGTTTTAATGTATGGAAAATCCAATTCCTTTAAGGACATTAAGACTGCATTACAATTAAGTAAGAAAGAATAGGTTTTTATAAGAGGAATTTTTGCTAGGCTGCCAATTGGTAGTCTAGTTTTTTTATTTTTCAGCGTGCTCAAAATGAGGGAGGCAATGATTGAAAGGCTACGCAGGTTTTTTCTAGAGGGCCCGAAATGAGGTAGATGAAGGTAAAGAGGTCACGCAGGATATTCCAGCGTGCCCAAAGTGAGGGGGGCAATGATTAAAAGGTCACGCAGGGCGTTCCAGCGTGACTGAATTTAGGTAGACGAAGGTAAAAAGGTCACGCAGGGCGTTCCAGCGTGCCCGAAACGAGGTAGACAATGATTAAAAGGTCACGCAAGATATTCCAGCGTGCCCAAAGTGAAGGAGGCAAAGTTAAAAGGTCACGCAGGATATTCCAGCGTGCCCGAATGAGGTAGATAATGATTAAAAGGTCACGCAGGGCGTTCCAGCGTGACTGAATTTAGGTAGACGAAGGTAAAAAGGTCACGCAGGATTTTCTACCGTGCCCAAACTGAGGTTGCCAAAGGTTAAAGGTCACACAAGATTTCCCCCTGCCCCAAAAAACCAAATAAACAAGTATTACTCCCTACACCTAATACAGAACGTGCATTCGCATTAGTAGAATGGTAAAATAGAGAAAAAGGCTGGAAAGGGATTTAAAATGAAAACAGTGAAATTTTTACATTGTGCGGATCTTCATTTGGATAGTCCGATGAGTGGATTAAAGTACCTGCCTGAAGAGATCTTTCAAAGACTGCAGAATAGTACCTTTAAAGCGCTAACGAATATAACAGATATAGCGATAAGCACGGATGTAGACTTTGTTCTAATCTCTGGAGATATTTTCGATGGAGAAGACCGTAGTCTCCGTGCGCAGGCAAGATTCCGAAAAGAAATGGTCAGACTGAATCAGAATGGAATTCAGGCATATATCATTCATGGTAACCACGATCATCTAGCTGGAACTTGGACGAAAATGAACTGGCCGGAAAATGTACATGTCTTTGGTGCAGAGGTTGAGGTTAAACGATTTATCAAGCATGATGGGACCACGGCACACCTATATGGATTTAGTTATCCTAAAAGGCATGTAACAGAGCGTTGGGTCGAGAAATACGGAAAGAAAACTGGGGCGGATTTTCATATCGGTCTATTGCATGGTCACGTTGAAGGAGTAAGTGAACATGGCATGTATGCACCGTTCACCCTTCCTGAATTGCTTCAAAAGCAATTTGATTATTGGGCGCTTGGCCATATTCATAAAAGAGAAGTCCTCGCCAGTGAACCACCAGTGATTTATCCTGGAAATCCACAAGGAAGAAATCGGAAGGAAAATGGTTTAAAAGGTTGTTACCTTGTTTCCTTGTCTGAACAAGGGGCAGATTATGAGTTTATAGAAACGAATGATGTTTTATGGCTTGATAGAACCTTGGATGGTTCAGCGATTTCTAGCCTAGGTAGTTTATTTGATCTATGCCAACATGCAGTAAAGGAAAATCGAGTAGATGGAAAAGGCGTTGTTCTAACACTCGAAATTGAGAATCTACGTCAATTCGAAACAGAATCTGTGTCTCCGGGGTTTGTTCAAGAATTACTAGAAACCCTTCATGAGCATGAAGCTGAGGAACAAGATTTTGTTTGGATTCGGGATATAAAGCTTATCGAAACAACGCAGCTTCAGCGTTCACAACTGTCTGTTCAGGGGGAGTTTTATCATGAATTATTCACCGCGATTGACGATTTTGAGCACTGGGAAGAAGCACTTTCACCATTGTATGGTCATCATCTAGCGAGAAAGCACCTAAGCGAATTAGGAGAAGAAGAGAAAGAAAATCTGCTTAAAGAGGCAGAAACCAAATTGCTACAGCTTCTTAGCCAGGAATAAGGAAAGGCGGCAATGACAATGCATTTGAAAGAATTACATATTTACGGCTATGGAAAGCTTGAAAATATTAAAATAACCAACCTAGAAAACTTACAGGTGTTTTATGGAGAAAACGAGGCTGGAAAATCAACGATTATGTCGTTTATTCATAGTATCTTATTCGGTTTTCCAACCAAGCAACAGTCAGAATTACGTTATGAACCTAAAAAGAATTCCAAGTACGGGGGACTCATAAAAGCTTCATTTAGCGATAGAGGAATGGCTGTTATCGAGAGGGTGAAGGGAAAGGCTACGGGCGATGTAACGGTTACGTTGGAGGATGGCTCTGTTGGGGGCGAAGAGCTGTTAAACGAGTTGTTAAATGGAATGGACAAAGGGACCTTTCAATCGATTTTTTCTTTTAATTTGCATGGTTTGCAGAATATTCACCAACTCAAAGGGGAGGACCTAGGAAGATATTTATTTTCAGCTGGGGCTTTAGGTACTGATAAACTACTAAGTACAGAAAAAGCTTTACAAAAGGAAATGGAGCAGCGTTTTAAACCTGGTGGAAAAAGACCTGAGCTAAACGAGAAGCTTAGTGAGATTCGTAAAGTTTATGATGCGTTAAAAAAAGCGGAGAAAGAAAATGCCGAATATGGAGAACTCCTTAACCTGAATAAAGAAACCAATAGCAAGTTGGAAAACCTTGCAAATGAACTTGAGGAAACTGAAGAAAAAGTCTATCAGTTAAAAAAGCTAGAACGAGTTTTACCACTAATTATGGAGGAAAAACAGCTAGAGCATGATCTGCACAATGTGGGTGACGTGCCTTACCCAGTTGACGGACTTCTCCGATTGGACCGCATTCGTGATTGGCAAAAGCCTGTCGAAGCCAGAATGTTATGGCTCACAGAACAAAAGGATATCCTCCATTTGGAAGCGGAGAAACTCAAACCAGATGCAAATCTGCTAGCACATGAGACTGAGGTAACTGCTCAGTTGGAGGAGCTAGCAATTTATCATCAAATTCGTATAGAAAAAGAAAAATTGCAGCAAAGGGTAGAGGAGTTAGACGAAGATATTGAACAAATGAATGATCAGCTTCACACCCAATTTAATGAGACTAGTATTTCACTGGTAAACACTAGCGTGATGATGAAGGAGAAGGCAGAGGAAATTCAATTGAAGCAACAGCAGCTAAAGGATCGTAAGCAAGCTTTAGATGAAAACTTCCATGATGAAAAGTTGGTTATGGAGGAGCTTGAAAAGTCCTTTGAAGAAGTCAAAAAGGACCTTTTAGATAAGCATATAAAAGCAAAGCTAGTGAAACAGCTTCAGACCATTGAGCAACAAGAAAAAATTGAAGCAGAGCTACAAGCTATTAGTGGGCAGGTAACTCTTTTTACCACCCAGCAAAGGTCTGTGGAAAAACAAAAAGAAGCGGACCAAAAACGTCAAGGATTGTTTATGCTCATGCTAGGTGTAATCTTTCTCTCCCTCATTTTCAGTGGATATTTGACGAATCAGTGGATATTGAGTATTGCTGGTGGGGTCGGCTTTGTCCTGACGCTTCTAATGTTTTTTCGCTTTAAACCCGCTCATTCTGAGAAAACCGATAGCGGAAGCCTTAAAAAGTTAAAACAACGAGAGCAAGAGTTAAAAACAGAATTGCAGGACACGACAGGCTTAAATGGTGATTATGTTCGAGCTACAATCGAAAAGGATGAAGAGAACCGTAAAAAATACTATGACCTTGCTGCAAGGATTGACCAGCAGAATATTCGATATGAGCGTGTAATACAGGCTTTTGAAAACTGGGAAAGAGAGTCAAGAGAGACAGAAGCAGAGCAGGAGGAGCTTGCGTCTAGTTTACTACTTCCTAGTGAATTTGCTAAGGGGAAAATCTATGAGGCTGTTGGGCTAGTAGAAAAACTGAAGCAGCGTTTTAGAGAAAAAAGTCGGTTGGAAAATCGACTAACAGATCTTCAAAACCAACAGCAAACACTGATAACTAAATTTCAAGGTATGGCTGAACAATTTTTACAACTAACGAATATTCCAACTCCAGAAGTGGCGATTTTATTAAAAAAGAAACTCCGAGAAGAGATTGATAAACAAGGAAAATATCAGGGGATCATTACGAAGCTCAAGGAGATAAATGAAGAATACGATCAACTAGAAAAAGAGTTGCAGCAATTTAGGCTTGAGGAAGAAAAGCTATATGAACTTGCCAAGGTAGAAGACGAGGAGGCCTTCCGAACCAAAGGGTTGAAAGCGGAGCAGATTACAAAATGGAAAACTAGGCTGGCTGATATCTCCCTGCAGTTGGAAACCTCTGAAATCTCGAAGTCAGATCGGATAGAGGTTCAACAAGGAAAGAAGCTTAATGAAGAGCTTCAGCGAGCTTTGAAGAAGGTTGAGGATGATAAAAAAGAGCAAAGCAAGCTCCGAGATACCCTTGCTGATATTAAACACCGGATGGGATTGCTAGAAGAGGGTGGCCTTTACGCTGATTTATTGCATAGGTACAGGCAAATGAAATATGAATTTGAAGAAGAGTCAAAGGAATGGGCAAAATACGCCTTAGCAAAAGAAATCTTATCTAAGACAATACAAAGCTATAAAACTGAAGCTTTTCCGAAGCTTCTTTCAAAAGCTGGAAAGTACTTTCGATTTTTAACAGATGAGGAGTATCTAAGGATTATTCCACAAGAAAGTGGTAGTGGATTTATCATTGAACGAAAAGATCATACCTTATTCGAGGCAAATGAGTTGAGTCAAGCGACTGCAGAACAGGTTTATGTTTCCTTACGATTAGCCTTAATTGCCACATTGCTATCACGATATCCTTTTCCGATTATTATAGATGATAGTTTTGTGAATTTTGATGAAAAGCGAACAAAGAAAGTATTTACTTTGCTTCGAAGTTTTACGAATAACCAGATTTTGTTCTTTACTTGCCATAACTCCATCCTTCATCATTTTCATGCAGATGAACTGGTTAAACTTAATCAGAATCCTATTCAAGAAAAAATTGGATAGGAAAGGTGACTACATGCTTGTGAAGATTTAGAGCTAAAATGGTATGATATAATTTTCAGGAAGGGAAGGGGAGTAGAGCTTGTGAGTAAAGGAATCCTTGATTATAGTGTCGGAGAACAAGTTGAAAAGTTCTTACTTATAAAAAGTTCAACAAAAGGAATTGCGAGTAACGGTAAACCGTTTTTGACGTTAATTTTTCAAGACCAAAGTGGTGATATAGAGGCGAAACTTTGGGATGTTTCTGATACAGATGAAAGTACTTATGCTCCAGAAAGCATTGTTAAAGTTTTAGGAGATATCCAGAATTACCGGGGAAGACTGCAATTGAAACTCAGACAGATTCGCCCTGCTACTTTTGCAGATTCTGTTCAAGTGAGTGATTTTCTGGAAACCGCTCCGATTGGGAAAGACTTAATGTCTTCTAAAATCACTCAATATATCTTTGAAATGAGTAATCCAAATATCCAACGGATTACTAGGCATTTAGTAAAGAAACATCAAGATGCGTTCTATGAATACCCTGCTGCAACAAAAAACCACCATGAATTTGTATCAGGACTAGCGTACCATGTGGTTTCGATGCTGGACCTTGCCAAAAATATTTCCGAACTTTACCCAAGCTTAGATAAGGATTTGCTATATGCTGGGGTAATTCTTCATGACCTTGGAAAGGTTCATGAACTTTCGGGTGCTGTTGCTGCGTCCTATACAGTTGAAGGGAATCTTTTAGGGCATATTTCCATCATGGTGAATGAAATCGGGAAAGCAGCTGAGGAGCTCAGGATATCTGGAGAAGAAGTGATCGTTCTTCAGCATATGGTTTTGAGTCATCATGGAAAAGCAGAATGGGGAAGTCCAAAACCTCCGCTCATCAAAGAAGCAGAAATTCTACACTATATAGATAACTTGGATGCAAAGATGAATATGTTGGACCGGGCATTAGAGAGGGTCAAACCTGGTGAATATACGGAGAGGGTATTTGCACTGGATAATCGTTCATTTTATAAACCGAGTTTTCATAAATAATTTGCTTTGTTGAAGAAGGCCGATATCGGGCCTTCTTTTTTTAGGCATACTTCCTATTTAACTCTCATAGATTTAATACCAAATAGGACAACCATAGTATGGTGGGAGGATAAAAATATGACCGTTCCAATTTGGGTTTTTGCGGTAGCTGCAGGAATTATCATTAGTGCCTTTATGGCCATCAAGAGTGGCAGAGAAGATAGACAGCAAGAAATGGAGATCATCGAGCGTGAAGGTGAAATCTATATGGAAAGGCTAGAAAAAGAAAAAGAGAAACGACAAGGTTCTTTAGGTACTTAAAAGGTGCCGAACATAACAGAAAAAAGCTCGCCAAAACGGCGAGCTTTTCATTTTAAAAGAATAAGAAGGTATCAAAATTCAACTTAGAGATTGTCCAGCTTCAGCCCCTCGGCAAGGCGCTTCCGCTTTTCTCTTAGGATTGAGCTTGTACGACTCCTTCAAGGTCCTTATCTTTGATATCAACCTTCGCATCCTTAAGTTCTTGCTGAAGAGATTCTTGTAATTTAGCAGAATCAACCTTGGCCAATTTCAATTCATGCTCAAGGTCTTCGCGCATATCCTCGAAAGATTCTTTTTCCTTTTTCTCTGTTACCTTGATTATATGCCAGCCATGCTGGGATTTCACTGGTTCGCTAACTTCATTTACATCCAGTGCATAAGCTGCTTCTTCAAATTCCGGAACCATAGCTCCTTTACCAAAGAAGTCTAGGTCGCCTCCTTTAGCAGCTGAGCCTGGGTCAGTTGAATGCTCCTTAGCAAGCGCTGCGAAGTCTTCACCAGCATCAAGCTTGGCCTTAATCTCTTTCGCTTTCGCCTCATCCTCAACTAAGATATGGCTTGCGCGAATTTCAGGTGTATATTCTTCATATTTCTTTTTAACTTCTTCTTCAGACACTTTAACATCTTTTAAGGCAGCCTTTTCAACCAGCAATTGGTCTTTTAGAAGATCTCTTAGAGCTTCCTCATCCTTTAACTGATTTTGCTGCAGAACTAGTTCAAAGTTTTCACCATACTGATCCTTCATTTCATTTACAGCTTTGTCAAGCTCTTCATCAGTTACCTCATATTTTTCTGAAAGAACTTTTCTGTACAATAGCTGTTGCAGAGCAGCTTCTCCTACCTGCGCCTTCATTTCCTCATATAACTCATCTTTCGTAATATCGCCTGCAGTGGATTCGACAATTACATCTGAATTTTCACTTCCGTTACATGCTGCTAACGATAAAACCCCAGCTGCAAGGGTTAAAGGTAATAACCATTTTTTCACTCTGAACAACTCCTAAAAAAAGTTTCTAGTGGCTTTTAATCCACAAGAATTACTATAACACAAAGTGATGTTGTAACAAAAAGAATATTTATAAATTTTACCAACAAAACAATGGGCATATGTCCAACCAGATAAAGAACAGTCCACATAGGATATTTGTGTAAAGAGATAAAGGAGGTAATGTTAGATGGGCAACTATCATTCAGGTTTTGCGTTAATCGTTGTGTTGTTTATTTTGTTGATTATCGTAGGTTGTGCCTTCGTTTAATCAACCAGAAAATAAAGGTTAGCTAGGGTATATGCCCATGCGAACCAAGATTGAGCTGAATAGGATATTTTATCAACACTGGAAGGAGGTGTCGGTATGGGTGCAGGATACGGTGCAGGTTTTGCGTTGATCGTGGTACTATTCATTCTGTTGATTATTGTAGGTGCAGCTTGGCTATAAGAGGCAAGTAACCTATTAACAGGAATGAACGAAAAAAGCGGTGAGGGGTTTCCTCACCGCTTTTAGTGTGTGAATAAAATTTCCACAAATGACGAGATTAAAAGAATCGTCACAAGAATATTAATAGTTTGAAAAACCTTTGGTTGACGTTCTTCAGGTATTTCTTTTTGCACACAGAGGGAATCAGTTAACTTGTTCATAATGAGGAGGATAATGCCAGCATAAAAAGGGAACACAATAAAAATGGAGATCATCCAAGAATCCCTCCTTTTAGAGTAGATTAAATTGTATACTTTAAGAAATGTCCAGCTCCAAAGCCTAATAAGGGCATTTCCTCTTAATAGAGGACCACGATAAAAGGGGAGCTTACACTTTATTATACTTAGTATGTTATTTACAATATCAAATCTTTATAAAAAAAGATAGTTTTTTATACTAAAAGAAATCCTTCAAAAGGCGTTTTTGTCACCTATCGGAGGAGAATAATGGTAATATATGTACAAGACCGTATATGTAAAAGGGGTAGACTCATGAAGTTTGAAGAAATCACTGAAAAATTAAAAATGCTGGAGTTCCACCAAAAACTGCTCTTGCAGATGGTTGATGGCACCAGCCTGAAATTTTACTATTTAATGGTTGAAAAAGCTCTGACCCAATCAGAAATGGATGGTATCTTGCAGTATTGTGAAAGGATGAGCAAGGAGTTTAAAAAACAGAAAGCGGAAGGGTTTGTCTACTTTCATCCGCTTTTTAATGAATTTCGTTCTTTTTTACAACCAAAGCTTGAGGCAGAAGAAGTGATTTCCGCATGTCTAGAGCAGGGACTTTTTATTCCATTAATGCAGGAATTCAAGAAATACTCTAAGCTTTAAACAAACTCTTTTTCTCCAGTTTCCTTCGCTCGGAGTTTACCCTCTTCCTCAACAAACTTAGAATCAATGTTGGAGAAAGATTTTTCGAAGATTTCCATAAATTCATCTCCGTAAATATTTCGAACGATTGCCATAATCTCGATAATATCCGGAAATTTACCGTAAAGTTCCTTTAGTGGAAGGGTCCCTGAAAATACGACGTTGCTTTCAGGATCAAAACTATCCATTAAGCCTAGTAAGACAGCTTCCCCCTGTTCTGTTAGCTGTACATAGGTATTACGTTTATCATTTTCCTTTTTGGAAAATTGCAGCAAACCTCTTTCCTCAAGCTTCTTAGAAAAATTGAACGCTGTGGATACATGCATAACACCGAACTTAGCTACATCTGAAATCGATGCGCCGTTCAAATGATAGGCAATCCATAAAATATGGTGTTCATTGATGTTAAGATCATAAGGCTTAATCCACTGTTGCCAATCTTTCTCTATAGACTTCCAAAGTGCTTTACTCAGTTGTGCAATCCTTTGGCTGAAAATCAGTGCTTCTTTCATTGAATAAGTTTTTTCTGTCATCCCCATACTCACCCACTTTAAAAAAATGTATCTATTAACATTATGCCAATAAAACAATAAATAATAAAGCTAAATTTCTAAATTTTTGAAATATTTTTTGCTGAGACCTAATCAAAAATAAATAAAACTGTCAATGACAAACTTCACTTTTACTAATAGTTCTGCTTTTATAGTGAAAAATCCTTCTCTATTTAGAGAAGGAGAAGAATTTCATGATTGATGAGGGGAAAGGCTCTTTTCCAATTCCGCTATCGTTTGTTCTAATTCTTTCAGTTCTTTTGCTAACTCTTGTTTAATGGGAGCCGTTTCTGTTTTCCATTCATTTAGAGCAAGTTTAATGTCCTGAATAAAATCAGCGAAAACACTCTTACCTTCTAAGGAAGCAACAGATATAGAATCTTTAATTTCAGTAAGACGATGCTTCAACTCTTTAAATTCAGCCAGCGCTATATTCTTGTTTTCTGCTAATTTCTTTCGAGTTTCTTCTCCACTTGCTGGGGCAGAGAGTAAGGTGGCAATCCCAGCAATCGCTCCACCAGCCAGAAATCCTAAAAACAAAGATTTCCCATTCAATGTGATCACCTCTTCAATTGTTAAAATGACAAGTTCATAAATAGTCTTGTATACCTTATTTGTTTTCCAAATATACATAATCTAACTGAATCTAAATGAACTCTTAGATCGTCAGAAAAAACTCTTTGGGATAAGGTGGGGAAAAATGCAAACTTTAACTGTTGTACTATTCACCTGTAGTGTAGCATCCTTTTTAGCAATGTTCCATCATTTAGTCAAGATGCAACGGCCAGGGATCTATCCTTCCAAGAAGGTCCTTAAACAAAGGGCTGGTTTACTTGCTACAACGGGCGCTTTTTTGCTCGTGCTAGGGTTTATTTTTTCACTATTTTAACTTGGTATCGTGCTTAGGAAATCTATGCAACTCTAGGCGTTCGATGGTAACAAGGCTGTGAGCATAGGCTATTTTCATAAAAATGTCCCTAATATCCAGATGCCGAATTTAGTGAGGAACGGTTCGTTATAGTTATAGCACCAGCTAACAAACAAAAAAAAGAACCCGCAAGTGGCGGGTTCTTTAAAAAAGACATTTAAGGTGTTGCAACAAGATTCGTTCTTCTGAGAATGGTTAATGCGACTGGGAACAAAATAACCATAAATACAGCATTGAAGGCAATCGCCGGAAGTACGGCTAAAGAAAACATGCCAACAAATGCTCCTGGCAATCCAACGATAAAGTACGCGGAAGTCAGGAATATGGTTCCGGAAACAAGGGTTCCTACAGATGTTAAAACGGCCGCATTGACGACTGAGCCACGATACTTCTTAAAGACCATTAGTAGTCCGAAAAAGATAAAGGCTGTAAGCAGTTTGTCAATAATGTTTGGAATTTGACCTCCTGGAAATCCAGTTGTCATTGCTGACAAAATTCCAGTAACGAGACCGACTAGTAAGACATTTTTCTTCTCGGGAAAAAGAATAATCCCTAAAAACATCATCGTCAGCATCATATCAGGCTTCATTCCAAGTACAAACGGCGGTACAACAGCGTGAAGCACAACTCCCATCCCCATCAAAAGTGCAAGTGCAACAAGGTTCTTTGTATTCATTTCTCATCTCTCCTCTACTATTCTAGCTAACTATTTTGCCTCTCCTGCAGTGCTCTAGTGCCTACAGCGAAAGGTTGCTATCATTATAGCATATTAAAATCAGGGTGTGCGGGTAAACTTATTGTTATCGCGTTCTGAATTCCTTCATGAATTGTGCTAATTTCTCAACATGTTCTAGTGGGACAGCGTTGTAGATAGACGCACGGCAACCGCCAACAGAGCGATGACCATTAAGACCTGTAAACCCAAGTTCCTTTGCTTCAGCAAGGAAGGCATCTGTTAGTTCTTTACTGTTAAGGGTAAAGGTTACATTCATAAGGGAGCGACTATTTTTATTTGCATGCCCATTGTAGAAACCGTTACTTTGGTCAATCTCATGATAAAGCAACTCTGCCTTTTGTTGGTTGATTTTCTCTAGTGCTTCGGCACCACCTAGTGAATCGGCCCATTCAAGCACAAGCTTTAACAAATACACAGCGAGTGTTGGCGGCGTATTATAAAGGGATTGGTTGTTCGCATGTGTACGATAATCGAGCATACTAGGTAGGCTATCTTTTGAACGTGCTAATAAATCCTTTTTGATGATGACAACTGTGACACCAGATGGTCCGAGATTCTTTTGGGCACCAGCATAAATTAACCCGTAAGAATTGACATCAATCGGTCTGCATAGAATGTCACTAGACATATCCGCTACAAGCGGAATGGAAAGGTTCTTAGGCGTTTCGTGCCACTGGGTTCCATAAATGGTGTTATTTGATGTGATATGAAGATAAGATCCATTTTCTAAAGAACTTAGATCTTTGATATCTGGAATGGTTGTATAGTTGTTGTCTTTTCCAGAAGCAACGCTTTCTGCATCTCCAATTTTCTGCGCTTCTTTCAGGGCTTTTTCAGACCAAGATCCTGATAAGACATAATAGCCCTTTTTTCCTTCTTCTAATAAGTTCATTGGCATCATCGCAAATTGAAGGCTTGCCCCACCTTGTAAAAAGAGGATTTCATAATCATTAGAGATGTTAAGAAGTTTTCGGAGCAAGTTTTGGGCCTGATGATTGATTTCTTCATAAGGCTTGCTTCTGTGACTCATTTCCATCACATTCATACCTGTTCCGTTGTAGTTCAGCCACTCTTTTTCTGCTCTTTTGAGCACTTCCTCAGGTAAAGCGGTTGGCCCAGCATTAAAATTATAGGCGCGTGTCATGGTATTCCCCCTAGTTTTTTTTTCTGTAGTACAGTGAAGAGGTAAAATTTTTAATCAATAGTACCAGATAAACAGAAAAATTTCTATTTTTCAGAAGAAAAAAATAAAAAAACTTCTGCACAGGCAGAAGTTAAAGTTTATTGTTAATATCTGAGGCGATCTTTTGTAAATCTTCTGGTGTGTATTGGCTTTGATTGGATTTCCAAACTGCCCCAAAGCCGTCTCCCTCACCATAACGAGGAATAAGGTGCATATGAAAATGAAAGACAGACTGACCAGCGTGTTCACCGTTGTTATTCAACACATTTAACCCGATTGGATTGTAAGCTTCTTTGATGGCATTTGCTATTTTAGGTACTTCCTTAAAAAGGGTAGAGGCAATATCATCGGTTAATTCATAGACATTTTCTTTATGTATCTTTGGAATGACCAAGGTATGTCCTTTGGTGACTTGACTGATATCTAAGAAGGCATATACATGCTCATTTTCAAATACTTTTGCGCTTGGGATTTCCCCATTAATAATCTTGCAAAAAATACAATCAGACATTTTTCCCATCCTTTCCTATAACACCTTTTTTGTCATTTTATCACAATAATCAAATAAACTTAAACATACGTTTCTTTAATCCAACAAAAAGGACAGGATTCATATTAGAATCCTGTCCCTGAAGGGGAAATCTTGCTTCATTGACGTATGCCTTCAAAAAATGCCTTTAGTGACAATCTGCAGGTATGCCTTTGATAAACACCTCATTTTTAATGTGATGTGTCTAAAAACGGACCTGTGTTCAATCGAACCATCCCCTGTTCTTTATAGTTGATTACAACGTATAAAGCGGATGTGTGTCTTCGGCAAACACCTCATTTAAAGTGTGTTTTTTAAAAGCTTTGGTATGCAAGAACGTTGTCCAATGCTACCAGCTCCTTGAAGGTTAGTTGAAGCGTTTTAAACATCGAATAAATTGTCTTTGACAGACACCTCATTTCGAGTGATTAACTGTTTTCCCCTTCAAGAATTATGATGCCCGTTCTTTCGGAAAATATAATCCCTTTTTAAAAAATTTTTTAAATCCTTTTGTATTTGTTAAAATGATAAGTAAAAGTACCAGTGGAAGGACGTTGCCTATGGCTTTATTAGAGATAAAAAATATTACAGGTGGATATACGAGAAATCCGGTGTTAAAAGATGTTAGTTTTGAAGTAGAAGCGAATGAGATGGTTGGCTTAATCGGACTGAATGGAGCGGGGAAGAGTACCACCATTAAGCATGTGATTGGGTTGATGGAGCCTCAAAAAGGGGAAATCAAAATTAACGACAGGGCCATTAACGATGGGCGTGAACAATACCGAAAGCAATTTACATTTGTTCCGGAGACCCCTATCCTTTACGATGAATTAACCCTCGAGGAGCATTTAAAAATAACGGCAATGGCTTATGGAATAGAGGAGTCTGTTTATAAGGAGCGTATTGCTCAACTTCTAAAAGAATTCCGTATGGAAAAAAGACTCAAGTGGTTTCCTGCTCATTTCTCCAAAGGAATGAAGCAAAAAGTCATGATTATGTGTGCCTTTTTAGTACAGCCTTCCCTATATATTGTAGACGAGCCATTCGTTGGCCTTGATCCATTAGGGATTCAATCTTTACTCGATTTAATGACAAAGATGAAAGAAAATGGCGCAGGTATCTTGATGTCTACCCATATTTTAGCTACCGCAGAACGGTATTGCGACCGCTTTGTCATCTTACATGAAGGAACAGTTCGTGCAAAGGGAACGTTAAAAGAGCTGCAAACACAATTTGGGATGCCGGGAGCAACCCTAGATGATTTATATATTCAGCTTACAAAGGAAGAAGATTATGTTTAATGCGCAAGAGTTATGGAAAGAGCGGTTTGCGTTATTTGCAAAGGAGACCGGCCGTTACCTTCGCTATATTTTTAATGGTCATCTAGTCGTTGTCTTTTTATTTTTACTGGGAACAGCGGGGTTTTACTATCAAGAGTGGATTAAGACCCTTGATCCTGAGTTTCCAGCTGCGATTATTATGGCTGTGGTTCTTGCATTCATGCTTACTTATAGCCCAACCTTAACCTTCTTGTCCGAGGCTGATAAAATCTTTCTATTGCCCCTTGAAACAAAATTAGGGGATTATTTTAAGCGTGGGATGATGTTGAGCCTTGTGTTGCAATCCTATTTGCTGCTCATTTTCTTGGCTGTGTTTATGCCTATGTATGTAAAGGTAACTGGGACAAGCTTTCGTCTTTTTATTCCATTTCTGGTTGTGCTGGTCATTTTAAAAGGAATAAACCTTTTTATTCGCAGGAAAGTGGAATACGACATTGATTCATCAACACATAAGGTGGACTCTGTGGTTCGATTTTTTGTGAATGGTGTGATGTTATATTTATTGTTTTCAGAAGCATCGTTCATCCTTATAGGTGTTCCAGCTGTACTGTTGGTCCTTTATGCTATATTTTACAATCGCCAGGCGAAAGACAAGGGCTTAAAATGGGAACACTTAATTGAACAAGAAGAAAAACGAATGGGAGCCTTTTACCGAATAGCCAATTTGTTTACAGATGTGCCTAAGTTAAAGGATCGAGTGAAACGAAGAAAGTGGTTGGATATCTTTTTGGGGAATATTGCTTTTAGTCAAAAGAATACATTTTCCCATATTTACCTAAGGACTTTCTTTCGCTCAGGAGATTACTTTGGGTTATTCTTAAGACTAACGGTAATTGGTGCACTTGGAATTTATTTTCTGACGTATGGACCAGGGCAAACCATCTTAGCTTTGCTATTTTTATACCTAACTGGTTTTCAACTTTTACCGTTATGGAATCATCACCAACATAAACTTTGGTTGGATCTCTATCCAGTAGGAGCGGCTATAAAGGAAATGGCGTTTACAAAGCTGTTAACAATGATTATGTTCATTCAGACAGTAGTCTTTGGATTGGTCATTTTAGTAAAACAAGATCTATTAACTGCTGGATCCACTGTGATTCTTGGAATGTTCTTTACGTTAGCTTTCGTCCATATCTATAGTAAAAAAAGAAGACAAGTATAATGAGTATCCTTTTCAGCCAGAGTGTCAATGCTGAAAAGGATTTTTTTAACTTGAAACTATCTACTCTTTTATTCGTATGGATAAATATGGAGGGGAAGCGAATGAATGAATACGAACTTAAAATATATGATGAATTGATGGAATGGCAGCGAAAGTTAAAGAAAAAATCGAATATGTTGGCAAGGGCCTCAAAGAGGGTACAATTGAAAGTCAATGAGATGATCCCTGAAAAAGTACATCAAGTCATGACGGATTCCATTAAAAATATGGTAAAAGCAACGTTAACAGGTTCGAATTATACAACGAAGAAGAACCAAGGGGCGGGGCTATCCTTGCAACAAAAGGATGAGTTGTTAAGTGAGAAGCTTTCTACCTACCGTAAGACAGCGACTGTGGAGGGGGCTGGTACCGGAGCTGGTGGGTTGTTTCTGGGGTTAGCTGATTTCCCGTTGTTATTAACGATAAAAATGAAATTTCTTTTTGAAGCAGCCTCGATATATGGATATGATCCCGCAGATTATGAGGAAAGATTATTTATTCTTCACGTTTTTAAGCTTGCCTTTTCAAGCGACCAAAAACGTCAGGAAACACTATCCATTATTGATAATTGGGAAACACGGAAGAAGGATTTATTAGAGATGGATTGGAAAGATTTCCAGCAAGAGTACCGGGATTACATCGATTTGGTTAAAATGGCTCAGCTGATTCCAGGAATTGGAGCCGTTGTAGGTGCGTATGCAAACTACAATCTTCTTGATCAACTTGGAGAAACTGCTAAGAATGCTTATCGTCTAAGGCTACTTAAGACACCTCCAGTTGTTTAACGAAAGAAGGTCACTAGAGAACGAATAAAAAAGTTCCAATCAGCATATTGGAACTTTTTTTACGTAAACATTCTAACGAAAATATTCAATTTTGAGAATTTAGTGCGACTGTTCCTAGTGTTTTTGCAGCGATTAGCATGGCTTTTTCATTCATCTCAAACCTTGGATGATGATGGGGATAGGCCTGGGTGACACCTTCCGGTTGTGCCCCTGTAAAGAAGAAGCTCCCTTTAACATGCTGAAGATAATAAGAAAAATCTTCACCAGCCATGTCTGGTTCCATTTCTTCCACTTTTTCAACGTCAGGTACTTCTGAAGCAGACGTAATTACTGTTTCGGTTTCGGCAGGATGATTAACAACTGCTGGATATCCGCGGAAATAGGTATATTCATAGGTGCAGTCATTTGCAAAGCAGGTGCCTTTTATCACTTTTTCTAATTCTTCTTCAATTAAGTTGCGACTTTCTTCACTGAAAGTTCTTGCAGTCCCGATAAGTTTTACCTTATCTGCAATGACATTAAAAGCATTTTCAGCTACAAATGAACCGACACTTACAACGGCGGGGTCAATCGGCTTTATTCTGCGGCTGACAATCTGCTGAAGATTCACGACGAATTGCGAGGCAGCAACAATCGTGTCTTTTGTTGTATGAGGCTGAGCACCGTGGCCGCCCTTTCCCTGAAACGTTACTTCAAACCGATCAGCTGCTGCCATAAATGGGCCGACTCGATAATGAACGGTTCCTGTTGGGACGGTTGCCCATAAATGTGTTCCATAAATAAGGTCGACTCCATCAAGACATCCGTCCTCAATCATCGCCTTCGCACCACCAGGGGCGTACTCTTCTGCATGTTGATGAATGAAAACATATGTACCTGATAGTTCTTCTTTCATTTCATGCAAAGCTTTCGCTAAAACAAGAAGGGTCGCGGTATGTCCATCATGGCCGCAAGCATGCATAACCCCCGGTACAAGAGATTTATAAGGGACATCGTTTTCTTCTTGAATAGGCAAAGCGTCAAAGTCCGCGCGGAGGGCAATGGTTTTCCCTGGCTTGGCACCATAAACCTTAGCAACCACACCATTTCCACCTACATTCCCTCGAACTTCAATTCCTAGCTTCTCATAATAGGATTTGATGTAGTGAGCTGTTTGAACTTCCTGAAAGGACAACTCAGGGTGTTGGTGCAAATGTCTTCTGATATCAACCATTTCATTAAATGAGCCTTCGAGCTTATTAAACAATGTTTCTTTCAAAATTCAATCTCTCCCTTCGAAGTTGTCTATTAATTTAAACAATTATAACATTTTTGTGTTGATTTATTTATAGAATTTAATAACATAAAAAAGTGTGTAATTGATAAAATAAAAGATTCATAGAACCAATTTATAAAAGGAGGAACTTATGGGAAACATACATAGTAAACGATTGGTCGCCGGAATCGCGGCAGTCCTAGCCTATCTATACCTTTCATCTAGCATCCCCACTGAAGGTCCAATCCCCTTAGATAAACCGATAAGTGATGTAGTGAAGAAGACCATTGGGGGAGGATGGTTGGATGTTTTTTCGCTATTAGGGTCTACTAAGGGTTTTGCTATTGTGGCAGTGATGGTTTTAATTTGGTTAGGATTTAAAAGAAAAGATTATTTAGCGATTGGAGTTTTTGTGTTTGCATTGCTATCAGGTTATATTGTAAATTCTTTTCTAAAAGATTGGCATAACAGACCAAGGCCAGCCTCTGAACATCTTGTGGAAGTTACTACTCTTAGCTTCCCGAGTGGAAATGCCATGATTGGTTTCATTTTATATTCCTTGACTGCCTATTATTTAATGAAAACTTTTCAGTCAGGTTTAAGTAGGTTTGTAATTGGACTAGGGGCATTTCTCATCATCTTCTTTTATGGCGCAAGCAGAGTGGCACTCAATGTTCATTACCCATCGGATGTTATGGCAGGGTTTGCTATCGGAGTAGTTTGGACGGTTAGTTGGATTTACATTTATGAGGCTTTGTCAAGAAAGTTTAAGAATAATAAAAAAATCAGCTTGCCTGTATAGGTAAGCTGATTTTTACTATATGGAATAGAAAAGAGCCTTAATGACTAAGAGAGAGGACCTCCTCTTTGAAACGTTAATCTACTTCGGCTATACTATACGTTGTGAGATAAGATAGTCCAGCAAAAATAGCTATAGATTTTGCCTCATTGCTTTTGGTCTGCTTCTTATGGCTTTCAAGAAAAGAGTCTGATGACTTCCAGTTCTCATAGGCTCGTTTGTTTTCCCATAATGTTAAAATGACATAGGTATTTGAGGATAGAGGACGTAACAATCGAATGGCAACAAAGCCAGGTTGATGTTCAATCTTTCGTTGTCGATTTTTAAATTGATATTCGAACAATGGTTTTCCTTCATCAGTGACGGGAATATTGTTCATCACCACATAAGTGGCTTTTTCAAATGAACCAATAGAGTCAATGACCTCATATTTACGAGGGTGATTAAATACGGTCTTATGTTTTGTCTCGTGAAGGATAACAGCTTGAAAATCATCTTCAGACCCTGTTAATAACAACATGTTTTCATTAAGATACTTGTTTTTTAGCTTTGTTAAATAATCAATCGTTCCGGACGTTATATAAAAATTCAAATGATCACCCCTTATTCGCTTAACTTTTCTTATATTATAACTATGTTTGTATCGATGCAAAAAGGCATTAAATGGGTTTTCAACTGACAAAATTGTCTATTTTGTGACATTTCACACCTTTGCCTATCCACTACATAGTTAAAACCGATATAGTGTAAATAGCCCTAAAAGGGGTTTTTTTATAGATAATCCCAATAATAAAAGATAGAAATAGATGTCCCTGAAAGGTGGAACGCTTCAAATGACGAGAATAACTAACGACACATTTTTAAAAGCAGCTAAGGGAGAAAAAACAGATCATGTCCCAGTATGGTTCATGCGCCAAGCAGGTCGTTCCCAACCAGAATATAGAGCGATAAAGGAAAAGTATTCTTTATTTGAAATTACTCATCAACCTGAGCTCTGTGCATATGTAACAAGATTACCTGTTGAGCAATACAATGTAGACGCAGCCATCCTTTATAAAGATATTATGACGCCGCTTCCAGCAATAGGCGTTGACGTTGAAATTAAGTCAGGAATTGGACCTGTCATCTCTAATCCTATTCAATCTTTAGCTGATGTTGAAAAGCTTGGTGAAATTAACCCCGAAGAGGATGTCCCTTATGTAATGGAAACGATTAAACTTCTTACAGAAGAGCAGCTTTCTGTACCATTAATCGGCTTTTCCGGGGCTCCTTTTACTCTTGCTAGCTATATGATTGAAGGAGGGCCTTCTAAGAACTACAATAAAACGAAAGCCTTTATGTACTCTGAGCCTAAAGCTTGGTTTGCTTTAATGGACAAGCTAGCAGATGTAGTCATCACCTATGTAAAGTCACAGATTAAAGCAGGAGCAAGCGCTATTCAAATTTTCGATTCATGGGTAGGTGCTTTAAATGTACAAGACTACCGTTATTATATTAAGCCAATCATGCACCGAATTTTCTCGGAATTAAAAGAAGAGAATGTTCCACTAATCATGTTTGGAGTTGGAGCAAGTCATTTAGCTAAAGAATGGCATGACCTACCACTTGATGTAGTTGGCCTTGACTGGCGGATGCAAATAAAAGAAGCACGTGATAGTGGGATTCATAAAACCATTCAAGGAAATCTAGATCCTGCTATTCTTCTTTCACCTTGGGAGTTTATTGAAGAGAGAGCAAAAGCAATCCTTGATCAAGGGATGGAGCAGCCGGGTTACATTTTTAACTTAGGTCATGGAGTATTCCCATCAGTAGATCCGGCAACATTAAAAAGGTTAACAAGTTTCATTCATGAATATTCTGCCGATAAATTAAAAGGGTAAAACTTTTTATTTATCGTGGAAGTTAAGATAATGGAAAGTTAGCCGATATTTTGGCAAAATAGTATTTGTAGCTAAAAGCACCTGGAGGATAGAACATGACTGTTGACACTTCTTCAATGTCAATAACCTTTCTATAGTCCCAGGTGTTTCCATTTTACAGTATATATACAGTCAAAAGAGGTGCAATAATGTCCAAAAAGAAAATGGGTTTGCTTGTCATGGCCTATGGTACTCCATATAAAGAAGAAGATATAGAAAGATACTATACACATATTCGTCATGGGCGGAAACCATCTGACGAGTTGCTTGAAGATCTTAAAAGAAGATATGAAGCAATTGGTGGGATTTCTCCGCTTGCTCAGATTACAAGTAGTCAAGCAGAGAAGCTAGAGGAGCATTTAAATGCCATCCAAGATCAATACGAATTCAAAGCATATCTTGGATTGAAACATATTGAACCATTTGTTGAAGATGCAGTAAAACAAATGCATGAGGATGGGATTGAGGAAGCAGTAAGCATCGTACTAGCACCGCATTTCTCTACCTTTAGCGTTAAATCTTATAATGGAAGAGCTCAAGCGGCAGCGGCTGAACTAGGTGGTCTTAATATTGTTTCAGTTGAAAGTTGGTATGATGAGCCTAAGTTTATTCAATATTGGGTGGACCGTGTAAGTGAAACATTTGCTAGCATGCCATCTGATGAAAGAGAAAAGGCTGTCCTTATCGTGTCCGCTCACAGTCTTCCTGAAAAAATCCTTCAGTCTGGAGATCCGTATCCAGATCAGCTTCAAAAAACAGCTGATTTAATTGCTGAAGGTGCTAAAGTTAAAAACTTTGCAGTAGGTTGGCAAAGTGCTGGTCAAACACCAGAACCTTGGCTTGGACCAGATGTACAGGATCTAACAAGAAGTCTCTATGAGGAGCATGGCTATAAGGCGTTTGTTTATGTTCCCGCAGGGTTTGTTGCGGAACATTTAGAGGTGTTATATGACAATGATTATGAATGCAAGGTTGTGACTGAAGAAATAGGTGCAAGTTATTATCGTCCTGAGATGCCGAATGCTCAGCCAGAGTTCATAGATGCGTTAGCTACTATTGTGTTAAAGAAACTTTCATAATAAAAAGTGAATGTTGAAATAAGAAAGAAGCCAGCCGTTTAAGCGGCTGGCTTCTTTTGATGAAAGTTTAATTTTAAGATTCAGTAAATTCTTTTTAGTGTTTTCCAGGGTCCATGCAGTTATCACATTTGCTACCATAGCATTCATGCTGTTCATCTATCTCATTTCCACATTCCACGCACTTTTTAGCTGGCAAATTACGGAAAAACTCAACGACATTCTCTAGCATTCTGATAACCCCCATTTGTTTTTTGTGTTTATTTATTAAGTTGGTTTCATTGTATTATAACAGTTTACTTTGTGTCAATAGTTGTTTTATAACAAAACGTAAAATATGAAAAAATGGGCAAAATGAAGTATAGTTGAAAATGGACTATTGACTTAGGAGGAATCACAATGAAGCTGACCGTCATCGGATGTTGGGGTGGCTATCCAAATAAGAATGAAGCGAGTTCAGGTTACCTTTTAGAACATAATGGATTCAATGTATTGATTGATTGTGGAAGTGGAGTTTTATCTAAACTCCAGAACTTTATCCAACCAGAAGAACTAGACGCGCTTTTGCTTTCACATTACCATCCTGACCATAATGCTGATATAGGAGTGCTTTATCATGCTCGTTTAATCAAAGGGTTCTTAGGCACCAAACCGCCAGAGCTTCCAATATACGGACATAATTTAGACCAAAGGGAGTTCGCAAAACTTACATATAAAAATATCACAAGAGGAATAGCCTATAATCCGGACCAACCCTTGGAAGTAGGTCCATTTAAAGTTACGTTTCTTCGAACAGTCCATCCTGTGCCATGCTTTGCAATGAGGATTGAAGTAGAAGGAAGGGTCCTCGTTTACACGGCAGATACAGCTTATAAGGATGAACTGGTATCGTTTGGGAAAGATGCAGATTTGCTAGTATGTGAATGTAACTTTTACGGAAATCAGAGTGGCAAAGGGGCTGGGCATATGAATAGTTTTGATGCTGGTCATTTTGCACAAGCGGCAAGTGTAAAACAACTAGTGCTTACCCATTTACCACATTATGGTCAGCTTAATCAGCTAGTGGAGGAAGCGATCCAAAAATATAGTGGACCAACTCAGTTAGCGAAGGAAGGTCTAACGATTACGCTGTAAAAAGGCAGCTTTCGTAAAGCTGTTTGTTAAAATTCTAAAGTCGATTTTAACGCAAGAAAAGCTATTTTATTCATAACTAAGGTTGCAGCTCTTTTCTCATACGCTAAAGCTAATCTTAATCTTCAATGCAAAACAGGTCATTAAAGGTTTATTTAAGCTCTGAAGGCAACAATGTTTGAGAAAAGAGCCTTAAAAAAGGAGATAGTAGTATGTTATTTATTGATAATAAAGGGATTACCGACCCACGAATAAACCTTGCAATCGAGGAATACGCAGTAAAAAACCTAGATATAAACGAAACATATCTTTTATTTTATATAAACGAACCTTCAATCATTATCGGGAAAAACCAAAATACCATTGAAGAAATCAATACAGACTATGTCGAGAAAAATGGAATTCATGTGGTAAGAAGGGTCTCAGGTGGCGGAGCTGTGTACCATGATTTAGGGAATTTGAATTTCAGCTTTATCACGAAAGATGACGGTGATAGCTTTCACAACTTTAAAAAATTCACGGAACCAGTGGTTGAAGCTCTGAAGAAAATGGGGGTTAATGCTGAGCTGAGTGGTCGAAATGATCTGATGGCGGAAGGCAGAAAGATATCAGGGAATGCACAATATTCAACAAAGGGAAGAATGTTTAGCCATGGTACGTTGATGTTTGATTCAGAAATTGATCATGTGGTCTCTGCTCTTAAGGTGAGAAAAGATAAAATCGAATCAAAAGGCATAAAATCAATTCGCAGCCGTGTTGCAAATATTTCAGAGTTCATGGAAAACAAGATGACTATTGAGGAATTTAAGAGTCTCATACTAAAATATATCTTCCCAGGCATGGACGAAATTCCTGAGTATAAATTAACCGATGAAGATTGGGAGAAAATACATCAACTTTCTAAGGAAAAGTATCAGACATGGGAGTGGAACTATGGACGATCTCCTAAATTTAACATCCAGCATTCTCACCGCTTCCCGGTTGGACAAGTGGATGTTCGGTTTGAAGTGAATAAAGGGATAATCGAAAATTGCAAAATTTATGGGGACTTTTTTGGTGTTGGGGATGTGACGGAGATTGAGAAATTACTAACGGGCGTTAAGTATGAAAGAGCTTCATTAGAGCATGCATTAGCTGAAGTCAATATCCAACACTATTTCGGTAATATTTCAAAAGAAGATTTTCTGGAGTTAATCTATTAACAAATACCAACACGATGCTTACATTTGCATCGTGTTTCTTATTGAAAATACAAAAAAATAGCCTCTTTCGTTCCTTCACCCTTGTTTTTTAAATTTTGGGAGTTTTCTCTTGAAAGTATAATTTTCTTTCAATATAATATATTTAGAAAATTGATAGCGCTTTCTAAAGGGGAAAATACGAATAGGGGGATGGAAGAATGAATTTATCGACTCAACTTCATCAAACTGCAGCACGTTTAGGAGAAAAGCCAGCGTATTATTTTATGGATCAGGCTAGTACATACGCGGAATTAGATGCTGCAGTGACCAAATTTGCATCAGGTCTATCACAACTAGGAATAAAAAAAGGGGATCATGTTGCACTTATCTTAGGAAACTCCCCACATTTTGTCATCGGATTGTACGGGGCGCTACGGTTGGGAGCAACCGTGATTCCAGTAAACCCAATTTATACAGCCGATGAAATTGGTTATATCCTCCGCAATGGAGATGTAAAAACCGTTGTCGGACTTGATCTGATGGTACAGTTGGTAGAGAAGTTGCATGAGCATTTACCGGCAGTCGAAAATTATATCATCTGTGAATCAGGTCAAACAGAGGCCAATAGCATTGATATTTCTAAACTATCCGTTTTTCCAAAGCTAAAGACATTTAATCAAATTATCGCGTCTGGAACACTTGACTTTGCACCTGTGGAGCTAAATGAGGAAGATGTTGCTATTATACTTTATACCTCAGGAACAACAGGCAAACCTAAGGGTGCCATGCTAACCCACCGCAACCTGTACAGCAACGCAAGAGATGTAGCCGATTATTTAAAAATGAATGAAAATGACCGGGTAATTGCTACTCTGCCGATGTTTCATGTCTTCTGTTTGACGGTCGCCTTAAATGCACCATTGATGAACGGTGCAACAATATTAATTGTTCCGAAATTTTCACCAGCTGAAATATTCCGTCTTACTAAGAAGTATGAAGCGACTGTTTTTGCGGGTGTACCAACAATGTTTAACTTCCTCCTCCAGTACCCTGAAGGGAAAGCTGAAGATCTAAAGTCGTTACGCTTATGTAATTCAGGTGGGGCCGCAATGCCAGTGGCATTACTTGAAGGCTTCGAAAGAAAGTTTAATGTTCTAGTCTCAGAGGGATATGGTCTATCAGAAGCTTCACCAGTAACATGCTTTAACCCTTTAGACCGTCCAAGAAAGGCTGGTTCAATCGGACAGTCGATTATTCATGTAGAGAATAAGGTCGTCAATGAACTTGGGGAAGAGCTCCCTCCTGGAGAAGTTGGCGAGCTAATCGTTAGAGGACCGAATGTAATGAAAGGATACTATAAAATGCCCGAGGAAACAGCTGCGACCATTAAAGACGGCTGGCTGTACACTGGTGACCTTGCTAAAATGGATGAGGAAGGCTATTTCTATATTGTTGATCGTAAAAAGGACATTGTTCTTGTTGGCGGTTACAATGTTTATCCGCGTGAGGTGGAGGAAGTTCTATATGAGCACCCGGATGTGGTCGAGGTTGCTGTCGTAGGCGTTCCTGATCCAAACTTCGGTGAAGCTGTACGTGCTTTTGTTGTTAGCAAGAATCCAACTTTAACGGCTGAACAGTTGCTTGAATTCTGCCGAGAGCATTTAGCAAAGTATAAAGTACCAAGCTCGATTGATTTCCTAGAAGAGCTACCTAAAAACACGACAGGGAAGATCCTTCGAAGATCACTGAAAGACCAAGTCCTTCAAGTTAAATAAATACACTTCAAAGTAGGCAGATAATCATTAAAGTCTGCCTACTTTTTTATTATGCTTTATGTAAGTGAATTTTAGATTTTTACGTCGTTGATTGGAGTGGAAGGCGGCGCTTTCCACGGCACGCCCGCGGTAAGCGAAGCCGCCTGGAACGAAAATCAACTCCATTGTTTTATACATCTCTAAGTTTCACGGTTCTTTGTTAAGAAAGAGTTTTTCTAGTTTAAATTTTCTAAAATTATTGAAAATTACTTGAAAACTAGATTAGGATAATATTATAATTTAACAAATAAAAGCATAAAAGCAATAAAGAGAATAATAAAAACAGGGGGGAAATAAAATGATGAAGAAAAAGAAATGGATGGCTGCAATAGGAATCACTAGCGCCTTATTATTAGCTGGTTGTGGGAGTGAAGATGCTGGCTCAGATTCATCCACTGGTGGAGAAAAAGAGAAAGAAAATACGTTTAAAGTGGGTGTAACCCAAATTGCTGAGCACCCTTCCCTGGATGCTGCTTTTGAAGGCTTCAAAAAGGCATTGGCGGAAGAAGGCCTTGAAGTGGAATATGATGTACAAAATGCGCAGGGAGATGCAAATAATAACGCACCAATTGCTCAAAACTTTGTAGGCGATGGAGTCGATTTAATCTTCGCAAACTCAACTCCAAGTGCACAAAGTGCATTAAATGCTACTAAGGATATTCCAATCGTGTTCACTTCAGTTACAGATGCAATTGGAGCTGAATTAGTTAAATCAATGGAAAACACTGAAGGAAATGTAACGGGAACACTTGATAATCACCCAGAAGCGATCCCTAATACAGTGAAGTTTATAGACGAGCAATTTGAGGGGAAGACCGTTGGATTAGTCTATAACTCTGGTGAACAGAACTCTATCGCTCAAATCGAGATGGTAAAGGAAGCAGGAAAAAATACGGACCTCAAATTCGTAGAGGCAACTGTTTCAACTACGGCTGAAGTGAAGCAAGCCACTGAGTCATTAGTTGGTAAGGCAGATGTTATCTATATCATTACGGATAATACTGTAGTTTCTGGTCTTGATTCTGTCATTCTAGTAGCAAATGAAAATGACATTCCACTGTTTGTTGGGGAACTAGATTCAGTTGCTAAAGGTGGATTTGCAGCTTATGGCTTTGACTATGCTGACATTGGTTATGAGGCAGGCGTTATGGCGGCGCAGATTTTAAAAGGGGAAAAACAACCTTCTGAACTCCCAGTTCAATACCCACAAAACTTGAAACTTGTCATCAATAAAAAAGCTGCCGAAGAAATGAGCATTGAATTGAAAGAAGAGTGGGATAGCCTGGCTGAATACCTTGAATAAGATTGGTGCTTTCCTGTCCTGTCCGACCACAGCCAGGAAAGAACGTTTATAACCTCGGACAGGTTTAAGCACTCAAGAAAGGAAGTTGACTATGCCTACTGCAATTTTTGGGTCTTTAGAGGCAGGTGCATTATACGCCCTTATGGCATTGGGCGTATACTTGTCTTTTCGTATACTTGATTTTCCAGACTTAACCGTTGACGGGAGCTTTGTAACGGGTGGTGCTGTTGCTGCAGTCATGATCGTCAACGGATTCAATCCTTTTATTGCCACAATCGCTGCTATTGTCGCAGGATTCTTAGCAGGTTGTTTTACCGGACTTCTCCATACTAAGGGGAAAATTAACGCGCTATTATCCGGTATTTTGATGATGATTGCCTTATATTCCATCAATCTTCGAATTATGGGGAAATCAAATGTCTCCTTATTGTCTGAAGAAACAGTGATTACAAAGATTACAGAGTTTTGGAAGCAATTAAAGATTGATGATGCGATCCAAACAGGATTGTCTGCTATTGGCATTGGTGGTTTTATTCCAAAAACTTGGGCAATTTTATTTCTCATGGTCATCCTAGCTTTTATTGTTAAAGTAGGAATGGACTGGTTTTTGAAAACAGAATTAGGTCTTGCTTTACGTGCGACTGGAGACAATGAAACAATGGTTCGTAGTTTTTCAGTAGACACAGACTTTTATAAAATCTTTGGCCTAGGCTTGTCAAATGCACTTGTTGCGTTTTCTGGAGCATTAGTTGCCCAATATAATGGCTTCAGTGATGTCGGAATGGGAATTGGGATGATTGTCATTGGTCTTGCATCCGTCATTATCGGTGAAGCTGTATTTGGAGCGAAGAATATTATTCGCGCAACAGCAGCGGTTATTGGTGGTGCGATTCTATATCGAATCATTGTTACAATGGCTCTTAGAGTTGAATTCCTTGAGACCGGAGATATGAAGTTAATTACGGCATTGATTGTTATTTGCGCATTGATTCTGCCGAAAGTGATTGACCGCCAAAAAGAAAAGCAGAGAAAACGGAAACGACTTAAAGCGATGAAACAAGCTGACGCTGAAGGAAGGGGGCAGAACCTTGCTGCAGTTAAATCAGATTTATAAGGTATTTAATGAAGGAACACCTGATGAAAAAGTTGCTATCAACCATATAAATCTCAATATGTCCCCCGGTGATTTCGTCACTGTGATTGGAAGTAACGGGGCCGGAAAATCAACGGTGATGAGTGTAATTTCTGGTAAGCTAACTCCGGATCTTGGAACGGTTAACATCGATGGAAAAAATCTGACCGAGTTATCGGAGCATAAGCGTTCTTCTTTTATCGGAAGAGTATTTCAGGACCCCATGGCTGGTACGGCTCCTTCGATGACAATTGAAGAAAACCTAGCCATCGCCTACGGCCGAGTGAAAAGTCGAGGATTGGGGTTAGGGGTAAATCGGAAGCGACGAGATTTCTTCAAGGAAAAGCTCGAAACGCTTCACCTTGGACTTGAGAATCGTTTGCACGCAAAGGTTGGTCTCCTTTCCGGTGGTGAAAGACAGGCGCTTTCGCTATTAATGGCAACCTTTACTGAACCGAAAATCCTCCTTCTTGATGAACATACAGCGGCACTTGATCCGTCAAGAGCGGAGCTTGTTACTCAATTAACAAAAGAAATTGTTAGTCAGTATGGGTTAACGACTTTAATGGTTACCCATAATATGCAGCAAGCGTTAGAATTAGGAAACCGACTGATCATGATGGATAAAGGACAAATCATATTTGAAGTCGATGAAGCGGCCAAACAAGAGTTAACGGTTGAAAAGCTTCTAAATGAGTTCCAAAGAATCCGCGGTGAAAAGATGAACAATGACCGGGCCGTCTTGATTTAAAAAGTACATGGGGGAGCCCATGTGCTTTTTATTTTGGGGGATGAAGTGAGGTAGGTTATAAAATTTTAATATATAAAACTTTTAAAACTTTGTATAATAGATATTGTATTTTTTAGGGAAGGTGGGATTTAGGTGGAAAATGTAATGTCTATGAATCAAGGGACTGAGTTTAAGAAAGGTCTGCAGGCTGGGATTAGCATTGCAATCGGTTATGTTCCCATTGCACTAACATTCGGATTACTGGCAAAAACGACTGGATTGAGTATCGGAGAGACTGTCATGATGAGCATGATTGTTTTCGCGGGGGCTTCTCAGTATATGTCATTAAGTTTGATTGCTTTAGGTACAGGAATTCTTGAAATCATTCTCACTACTTTTATTGTAAATATACGGCATTTCCTAATGGCTGCTTCTTTAAATGAAAAGGTGGAATTAGACCGGGTATTCAATCGGATTGTTTACTCGTTTGGAATAACCGATGAAACATTTTCGGTCGCTGCCACCCAACCTGGTAAGCTTACCACTGGTTATATGTTTGGACTGAATTTGATTTCCTATGCTAGCTGGGTGATGGGCTCGGGAATAGGGTTTGCAATTGGTGCAGGTCTTCCTGAGACATTGCAGCAAAGCATGTCAATTGCTCTTTATGCGATGTTTATTGGCTTATTAGTTCCTTCGATGAAACAAGGTGTGAAGGTTGTTTTCCTTGCCGCATTAGCAGCCTGCTTTAATACAGTTTTTACAATGACTGAATGGTTATCAACTGGATGGGCCATTGTGGCAGCAACATTACTATCTGCTGTATTGGTGGAGTTGGTTGAATTGATCAAGAAGAAAGGGAAGGTGACTGGTGTTGAGTAAGGAGATTGTTATGATGATTATCGGCATGGGAGTGGTCACCTTCATTCCTAGAATGCTGCCTTTTATCATGTTTAGAGGGAAAGAACTTCCCCCTTTTCTTCAGGGAGTACTCAAAAACGTTCCTTACGCTACTCTCGGTGCATTGATATTCCCTGCTGTATTGTACATACAAGAGGATATCTGGTATGGAGTTATTGGGGCATTGGCAGCCTTTGCTGTTGCTTTTCTAGGAGCAAATGTCATTGTGGTCGTGATGGGTTCGATTGCTGTCTTAAGTGCATATTCATTATTCTTTTAAATGCAGGCTTCCTAATGAGGGGCCTGTTTTCTTGTAATCAACTTAAAACGGAGATTAACAGCTATTCTATAAATATAAGAAATAAAAAACAAGAAATGTTGACAAGCAAAGAGAATACAGTATAATTGAGAATATATTTCCGAGTAAACTAATATGATTTATAAGGATAGGGCGGATTTAATATGTTTATTGAAATAACAGATATCCAAAAACAATATTTAGATAAAGACAACAATCCATTAAATGTCCTTACAGACATTAATTTAAAGGTTGAAAAAGGTGAGTTTGTTTCCATTTTAGGTCCCTCTGGTTGTGGAAAGTCAACTTTACTCTCAATCGTAGCAGGGCTTACCAAGGCAACAAGTGGAGAAATCGTTGTTAATAATCAGAAGATCACAAAGCCAGGAAAAGACCGAGGCATGGTGTTTCAACAAGCTGCCTTATTTCCTTGGCTCAATGTAATGGAAAATGTAACATTTCCTCTTAAAAAGGAAATGTCGAAAAAACAAGCTGAGGACCAAGCAAAAAAATACTTACAAATGGTTCAGCTTAGCAACTATCTCCATCATTACCCTCATGAGCTATCAGGGGGAATGCAACAACGGGTGGCAATAGCCAGAGCGCTAGCGATGAACCCTGACACCTTGCTAATGGATGAACCCTTTGGGGCACTCGATGAACAAACTCGTTCGCGACTGCATGGTCAACTTGAAACGATTTGGACCGAAACAAAGAAAACGATTTTGTTTGTTACTCATAGTATCTCAGAATCTATTAAACTCTCAGACCGTATCATTGTGATGGGAACTAAGCCAGGAACAATCCTGCAAGATATTCAAGTGGATTTACCACGCCCTAGAGAACAGTACAAGAAGGAAATGCTCGAAATTGAAGAGCACATTATGGGCTACCTAAAAAAGGAAATCGATAAAGTAGTAAGCGAGGAATTGGCCAATGCATCCAACACTTAAGAGAATAATATTTTTCACTTCGATTATTGCCTTTTGGGAAATCGGTTCCCGACTGGAACTTTGGCTTCCTATTATTCTTCCTTCACCGACGATGGTATTGGACGCATTAGTTACAGGATTTGAAGATAAAACATTGATTTACGATTTAGTAGCTAGCTTTAAAAGACTAGGAGTAGGTCTTGCTTTATCCTTGCTCATTGGATCTGCTTTAGGTGTTCTTTTAGCAAAAAGCAAAACGGCGGATGAGACGATTGGAACGGTTATTCTTGCGTTGCAGGCTGTACCAAGTATTGTTTGGCTTCCTTTAGCGATTATGTGGTTCGGAATGAACGAAACTTCTGTTATCTTCGTAGTTGTTTTAGGAGGAACCTTTGTAATGACACTGAACATGCGGTCAGGAATAAAGAATGTTCATCCTCTTTATATAAAAGCAGCACAGACAATGGGCTCAAGAGGTTGGGATTTATTTGTTCGTGTTATCTTTCCAGCATCTATTCCTCACGTAGTGACGGGTGCCAGACTCGCTTGGGCTTTTTGTTGGAGGGCGTTAATGGCTGGGGAATTATTAAGCACCGGTCCAGGACTTGGCTATACGCTTCGATTTGCTTCTGATTTTGGAAATATGGCTCTTGTAATTGGTGTAATGATCATCATTGGAATTATTGGTTATATTGTTGACCAACTTATTTTCCAACGAGTAGAAAAGACGGTATTGAAACGTTGGGGATTGGAATCTTAATTTTTTTATAAAGGAGAGAAGAGACATGAAAAGAGGATTATTGAGCTTTGCTTTACTTATATTATTTGCTGGGTTGCTAGCCGGATGTGGTGCGGCAAACGAAGAAAGTTCAAATGGGAGCAAAGAAAAGATTGTAATCGGATATTTTCCTAATATCAACCATGTTCCGGCAATGGTAGCGAAGGATCAAGCACTTTATGAGAAACAACTTGGCGATGGGACCACAGTTGAGTATCGCACATTTGCTGATGGTGGAGCTTTCATGACGGCTTTAAAAACAGGGGACGTTGATGCTGGTTTAGTTGGTCCAGGACCGGCAATGAATAACTATTCAACAGGTGCAGATGTGAAAATTATCGCTGGTGCATCTACTGGTGGAACGGTTGTTTTGGCAAGAGAAGGTGTGGAAATTAACTCAGCAGAGGACTTCGCTGGAAAGGTGTTTGTTACACCAGCAGTGGGCTGCACACATGATGTTCAATATGAAACCTATCTTCAAGAAAGTGGCATTACTTCTGAGCGAATTGGAGGTACAATGAAGCACATGACAGGGAATCCAGCAACTTATTCTGCATTGCTTCAAGCAGGTAAAGTGGATATCGCTGTAGCACCAGAACCTTGGGCGGCAGTTATTCAAAATGAAACAGGTGCAGAAGTCGTAATTCCTTGGAACGAGGTTAGCTTTGGTGAAACTTTACCAGCGTCTGTAATGGTTACATCAGGTAAGCTTGCTAAAGAGAACCCTGCGTTGGTTCAAAATATCATTGATGCTCATAAAGAAGCTGTTCAATTCATTCAAGACAACCCAGAGGAAGCGAAAGAGATTACTCTGAAAGATATTGAAGAGACAACAGGTCAGGGTCTTGAAAAAGAAGTAGTTGATCTTGCTTGGGATAGAATTGGGTTTACGTATGAAGTTGACCAAGAAGCCGTTCAGGCATTTGCAGATTCTTCTTACGCGTTAAAATTCTTGAAAGAACAACCTGACTTTACAAACTTAATTGATAAGCAATTTATTACTAGCCAAAAGACAGCAAGTAAATAATGTACCTAAAAAGGCATCTAGAAATCATTTCTAGATGCCTTTTTTTAGTTGTTCTACATACGAGAAAGAGGGAACCTCTAGAAACGGTAAAATAAAGGCCGTAATAAATACCCGCAGCTAATGCCAGTACAACCGTCATAAACGTTCAACGCAAAGCCTAAAAATGTCACCCGCGGGTTATGTTAAAATTGACGAACAAAAGCTTGTTCTATTTTATCCCTATAAGACTAAACTAGTTATGTAGAGGTTGTACGAAAAAGGGGGGATGACTGTGGCGAGAAAAATGGGCTTCATTGCCGTACTAGCCTACGTAATTTACGGGCTTCTGATGTATTGGTATCTTTTTTATTTAGCAGATTCAAGCTTACCGTTTGAATTTCAAGGTTCAAGTGCAGATCCGGCAACCTTTTTGAATAGTAGGGAGCTTATGCTAAGTACGGAATACTCACAAATCCGGAATCTGTTGTTTTTCTTATCGACACCATTAGAGTGGCTCATTTACTTTTTAATTTTACTTGTTGGGTTATCGAAGGCTTTCCATAAATGGGCAGGCGAAACGACCAAAAATAAATTAGGTCAGGGAGCCATTTATATATTCTGGTTGTCACTGTTTGCTTATTTGGCTACTTTTCCATTAAGTTATCTTAGCTATCATTTATCGAGAACCTATAATATATCTACTCAAAGTTTTGGTTCTTGGATGAAAGATGAACTCATTGACTTTTGGGTTAACTTTGCGATGATGCTGGTTATTGTCAGTGTACTCTATTGGTTAATCAACAAGAGCAAGCGTTTTTGGTGGATTTTTGCTTGGTTACTAACTGTTCCATTTTCTCTGTTTCTTATGTTTGTTCAACCAGTGGTCATTGACCCGCTATATAATGACTTTTATCCTTTGAAAAATAAGGAATTAGAAGCAAAAATATTGGACCTTGCTAGTCAAGCCGGAATTCCAGCTGAACATGTATTTGAAGTAAATATGGCTGAAAAAACGAATGCACTGAATGCTTATGTTACGGGAATTGGATCTAATTCTAGAATTGTTCTTTGGGATACCACGTTAAATAAGTTAAATGATGACCAGATATTATTTATCATGGCTCATGAAATGGCCCATTACGTTGAAAAGCATATCTATATCGGCATTGCAGGTTATTTGCTGCTATCGTTAGTGGGGTTATATCTCACAAGCAGAATAATGAATTGGGCAATTAGAAAATGGGGAACAGAATTTAAGGTTAGTGGAATTCACGATATCCGTGCCTTTCCTTTGTTCTTAATGATTTTGTCGTTGCTAGCATTTACGGCAAGTCCTTTATCGAATTTTGTGTCGCGTTATCAAGAGACACGGGCAGATCGTTATGCAATCGAGATGACCGAACAACCGGAGGCAGCTATTGCAACATTCCAGGAGCTAACGAAAGCCGGACTAAGTCAGGTAAACCCTCCTTTTCTTGTAAAGGTGTTTAGATATGGGCATCCAACGATGCTCGAGCGAATTTCCCGGATAGAAGAGTATCAAATCAGTCAGCGAAATAATGAGGCAAGTGAGGGAATACCGGCACCAGAAATTAATGATTAGCTTAAAAAATGTTCCATGAATCTTCATGGAACATTTTTTGCATATAAGAGCATCCTGTTTCGTAAGAAAAAGAGCCATAAAAGAAAGATACCCCCGCATGTGCGTGCGGGGGATTTCTTTAGATCATTATGTGCCGAATTGTTTATCAAGTGCCTTTAACTCTTCCGTAAGAGTGAAAAAAAGCGTGCGGTTTCGATCATCAATTGCTTTGTCAATTTTCATAAGAAGTTTTTCTTTTTGGTTCTTGAGCTGAATTTCAGAAATGAGCATATCAACGTATAAATCCTGTACAAAAGTTTCCTTTGCCTTAATTCTTTTCATTACACTGGCCTTCATGATTTCAGAATACGATTTCTCCTTCACTGATTTCACCTCTTTGACCTTTTTTTTATTATATGGATTTCCGAGGAGATAATCAACTAAATTATTTAAATTTTTAGAAAATTTTATAGTGGTAATTATGTATAAATTTAGAACTTTGGAAGATAGCTATTTTCAACGAAAAAATCAATGGTATGATTTATCTTGGGTAAATACCCAGATAAGGAGATGATTAGCTTGGTTATTGATGAAAAAGAGCTAGTAGATGAGTATGAAATTAATCCTTTCACTATGATGATTTTACCGTATGAGGTTGGCAATAAAACGTATTCAAAAATTATTGAATTTGAAAACACTTACATATCACCACTTAGACCAACAGAATTGGTGAAGAGAGGGTGTGAATACAACCTCTCCGATTATAATGCCAGTAAAAAAGTAACTCGTAGACTAACCAGAGTCACTCACAAAGCCCCCATCGCCATTGACCCTTCTAACTCGGTTTTTTTGCTGCCTACTAAGTCGCCAACTAAATCAAGCTGTATCTGGGTTTCTCACGAACATGTTGTAGACCATCGACGTCACGATGCTTATAGCACAAAGGTAACATTCCGTAATAAGGAAACGTATGTGCTTCCGATTTCCTATATATCGTTTGAAAAGCAGCTATTGAGAACGTCTGAGCTAAGAACGAAAGTATTACAGAAAATGAGGGAAAACGAGCGCAAGGCTGCCTATATTATTTACGGTAGACGGCATTCTGATGACAGATTTTCAATGATGGTGAATGAACGATATCGATTTGATGATTAAGTTGCAAGGGTCATCTTTCAGTTTGCTAAATGCCGCTTGAACAAATAATAGGTCATCAACTCTTGCACCTTGTTCCGTATACGAGGATTGAAATAATTATGTTGTTCTTCGTAACCTTGGTAGAGGAACAAATACATAGTAAAAGCTTCGTCTTGTTTTAGCTTTTCGACTTTGAGCTTGTTTTGTTTCATATAGCGCTTGACCTCAGCCAGGTTTATTTGAATCACTTTCATTGTTTCTTCAACTAAATCTAAATAAGGTCTTTTTAGTTTGAACGCACTTTTTTCAATTATTTGTAGGTCCCGCTCTAATATTGTTAGGACCATTGGAAGATAAATAGCTTGCTCAAGGATATCTCGATCCTTCTCGGGAATTCTTGTCATTTTCGTTAACTCCTTTTTATAAAAGGGAACGTTTGTTCTTTTTATATACTACCTTATTGGTATGGGTTTTATCAAGCCTATTTTCATAATTTGGCAATCATAAGAATAAAAGTGCTTTAGGTTTAGTTTTTTAGTTTGTAGAATATTTAAACTGGAAATAAAAAATATTAACCGCAAAGGAGGAATCTTTGCGGTTTTTTGAGTTATTCATGTTAATGAGGAATGAAATTTGCTTTTTATATAAAACTAAGTTGAGATCAAGGGAATTATTGGCCGAAGGAAGGAAAAAAAGAAAACGAAGCGAATGACTTGTATTAATAGGAAAAAGCAGGGGGGAATTGTATTGAGGGCTGACCGGCATAGAAAAAAGCATCATAAAAAAAGAAGATGGTTCGTTCGTTTGCTCCTCCTGTTTGGTTTGATCGCGGTCTATAGTTATTTTCAATTTCAGGCAGGGTTGGAAGGCTCTCAAGAAGAAACTGGTGAGTCGAAGATAGACTACACATTCCACGGAAACAGAGATGAAAATGGGTACACAAATATCCTTATATTAGGAAGTGACGCGAGGGGAGAAGAAAACTCTCGGGCGGATACCATTATGATTGCTAGCTATAATCCAGATAAAGGCACGTATAAGCTAGCTTCTATTATGAGAGACACGTATATCAGTATTCCTGGACACGGGAACAATAAAATCAATTCCGCTTTTGCTTCTGGGGGCCCAGAATTAGTGAGAAAAACCATTAAAGAAAACTTTGACATTGATCTACAATATTATGCAATTATTGATTTTCAAGGATTTGTTCGCTTGATTGATACTGCCTTTCCACAAGGCGTTGAAATAGAAGTAGAGAAAAGTATGTCAAAGAATATTGGGGTTACACTCGAACCAGGAATTCAAGCGCTGGATGGAGAACATCTCTTAGGATATGTCCGATTTCGTCAAGATGCAGTTGGTGATTTTGGAAGAGTTGAGAGGCAACAAAAGGTGGTAAAGGAATTAGGAAAGCAATTAGCTAGTGTTCAAACCATTCCGAAGCTACCAAAACTTATCGGTGTAGTTATTCCTTATATAAATACCAATATGGATACAGGTGATATTCTGTATATGGCGAGGGGCTTCCTTTCAGAAGAGGGACGTAGCATCAATACACTTAGGATACCAGTTGAAAACTCTTACCAAAACCAACGAATAAGTGGTGCGGGAGCTGTTTTAGCGATTGACCTAGAAGAAAATAAGAGGGCATTAAATGAATTTTTAGCTAATTAAGGCTGGATTCTTTTTCATTAAATCATCTAGGTGTAAAATAGAGTATAAGGGAATATGGTTAAGTGCCCATGTTAGCATAGATAAAGGAGATTTCAATGGAGTTTGAGGTTCTGAAGGAATGGTTCACATTAGAGAATATAATGGATTTGATTGGTGAGTACCGTGCATTAGGACCAATTCCAGGTATTCTTCTTCCAATGATAGAGGCTTTCCTGCCATTTTTACCGCTCGTATTGTTCGTCATGGCAAATGCTAACGCGTTTGGCCTATGGTTTGGATTTCTATTTTCCTGGATAGGGGCTTGTGCTGGTGCAATCATTGTCTTTTTGCTTTTTAGAAAGTATGGTCAAAAGCGGTTACTGAGTTTCTTGCAGAAGCATAAGCAGGTAAGAAAAGGAATGAATTGGGTTGAGAGACATGGGTTTGGTCCACTATTCTTACTGCTATGTTTCCCATTTACACCATCTGCGATTGTAAATATTGTGGCCGGTCTTTCTAAAATTAGCTTGGCGCAGTATATGCTTGCTGTTATGTCTGGAAAAATGGTAATGATTTTTACCATTAGTTTTGTGGGGCATGACATTCGGTCATTATTTACGCAGCCACTACGGACGGCTATTGTGCTAGTGATTATTTTTATTCTTTGGTATGTTGGGAAAATTATTGAAGTAAGAATGAATATGAGTACGAAGAAAGACCATAATGGTAAATAGTCACAATTGTGCAAATCTCCTGTACGGAAAAGCTTTTGCGAAAAGGTGGTAGATACAAGATGAAAGCTGAATTACGAAAAGAAGGGGTCGAGTGGCTGAAGGCTTTGGGTCTAGGAATCATCATTTTCGTTTTTATACGTATTTTCTTCTTTTCGAACTATGTAGTGGAAGGGGAATCAATGCTGCCAACCCTTGAGGAAGGGAACAAGGTGGTAGTGAATAAAATTGGTTTCGAAGCGGGCGACCTCCAGCGGTTTGATGTTATTGTCTTTCATGCAAATGAAAAGGAAGATTACGTAAAAAGAATCATTGGTCTTCCTGGAGATGAAATCAGTTATCACGATGATAAATTGTATATTAATGGGAAACAAGTAGAAGAACCATTTTTAGAGAAGTATCGACCAAAGGCACTCGGTGGCACCTTGACCGGTGATTTTACCCTCGAAGAAATAGCAGGCAAGCAAATAATACCTGAGGGAAAGTTATTTGTATTGGGAGATAACCGACGTGGTAGTTGGGATAGTCGACATTTTGGGCTTATTTCGATTGACCAGGTAGTCGGAAAGGTAAACTTACGATATTGGCCATTGGATGAAATGGACGTATCTTTTTAATTCATGTGGGGGGCAGAAAAAGTAGCCTCCCACTTTTTCTATTTTATCGCAATTATTTTTTGCTCTGCTAATTCTTTTCAACATGTAATCTATAACAGATTCCTAGATTGATGATAAATAGGAAAGTTAATCCGAGCAGCATATAGGTAAAATCAAACAAAGCCGCAATTGTTGGCGCGAAACTTGCCCCGATAAGTAGAATAAAAGAATAGAGCGATAGTGCTTTGGAACGTCGCTTGCCTCCATAAGATCCCACTAACGTAATCACGGTTGGGATGGCTAAGGAGATAGATGAAATGAAACAAATGGATAAAGTGGTGAGCCCAATAACAGAATTGAAAAAAAGCATAGCAACAAAACTAATCACTCCGATCACTAATCCAAGTGCAAGTGTTTTTATTTCACCTATCCTACCAATAAGCTTTCCGGTCAAAAGGGACAAGGATGCACCAATTAAGCCTGCAGTACGGATCATGAATAATTCGTTACTTGGACCAGGGAAAAACCGGCCAAGAGCATCATAAAAAGCAATAACCGAAAAAAGTAACGTTGAAGCAACCAGGTAGCATTTCATTAGCCTTGAATCTTTAAGGAGAGATAAGAATTCAAACAAGAGTGGTTCGTGTTCTTTCTTTGGCTTGGGTGAATCGGTAAGCAGAAAAAAGGCTACCGCAAATAGTAACAAGTAACAGATTGAAAAAAAGAAAAACACACTATTCCATGAGAATAGTTGTGTAAGGACAGAGCTTATTAGCTGCCCGAAGATTCCTGCGATTAAGAAACCGGTATTAATTAGGACGACCAATAGGGTTCGCTGCTTCAGTGGGAATAGGTCGAAAGAATAGGTAAACACCACCGAAGCGAATGATGCGAGGGTAAAGCCTTGGATCGAGCGGGTAAGCCAGAGGCTGAAAACATCTGTTGAAACTCCTACAGCAAGCGTTGTGAACGCAGAAGCGAGCAAGCCGAAGACAAGGATGTTTTTTCTCCCCATATAATCGGAGATGGGACCAAAGGAGAGGAGACCACCAGCATAAAAAAGGGTAAACAAGCTTCCGGCAATCACAACATCACTTGATGAGATGTCGAGTCTTACAGCCACTTCATCATAAATGGGAATCAAAGTATAAATATTACTTGCTACCAAGATAGAGATGATGGTAATGAGCGTAAAAGTAGTCCGGATTAATACAATCGAATTCATAAAGATCACCCAAGATACATTATGCAATTTAGTTAGGTTATGAAGGTTGTTTTGGAAATAATTATTGAGCAATAAATGATGATTGTTATGTTATCATCAGATAAGAGATTTACGCTTGAGGATGGGAGGAACAAAGATGTCTGTTCGTATAGTATTAGGACGGTCGGGCAGCGGGAAAACTGAGTTCTGTCTAGAGGAAATTCGTGAAAGGTTGACGACGAACCCAGCTGGGGACCCGATTATTTATCTTGTCCCTGAGCAAATGTCATTTTTGTCGGAATATCGTTTATCCACTTCCCCTGGACTTGGGGGAATGATTCGAGCTCAGGTTTATAGTTTCCCTCGACTTGCTTGGAGAATCCTTCAGGATACAGGAGGATTTACCCGGTATCATCTTACAAGTGTTGGAACTAGTATGATGATTAGAAAGATTATTGAGGATAAAAAAGACCAGTTGAAAATCTTCCAAAGAACAGCTGATAAAAATGGTTTTATACAGCAATTGGAACAAATGCTGATTGAATTCAAGCGATATGCTGTTAAACCAGAGGACCTTGTCTCAAAACATGGAGAAGAAATTGGGGAAAAAGTACTTTCGGAAAAGCTACATGACCTTGAGCTGATCTATCGTCAATTTGAGGAAGAATTATTTGGAAAATACCTTGACTCAGAGGATTATTTTCGATTGCTAGCTGAAAAAGTGCCTTCTTCAGATTATTTGAGTAACGCGGAAATTTATATTGATGGGTTTTATTCGTTCACACCACTTGAACTTTTAATCATAGAACAGTTAATGAAAACAGCTAAACGAGTGACGATTACACTGCCCCTTCATCAATCCTTCAAACAGAATGGTCCAGCAGAACTTGACCTTTTTAGAATGACAGGGGAAACATACAGAAGCATTCATGAAATCATCCAAGGAAAACGATTTGAACAGGAAGAGGATGTCATACTTAGGAGTCAACAGCGCTGGAATAGCGAATCATTGAAACATCTTGAAGCTGAATTTGATTCACGACCAACGAAGAAGTTCTTTGGAGACTCAGATATTCATATTGCCGAGGCTGCAAATCGTCGAGCTGAGGTTGAAGGAGTAGCCCGGAAAATTCAGGCACTTACAAGAGAACAAGATTTTAGGTATCGAGATATTGCTGTTCTGATGAGAAATGAACATGATTATCGCGATATTTTAGAAACCGTATTTACAGATTACAAGATTCCATATTTTATCGATCAAAAGAGAACAATGTTAAACCACCCAATGATCGAACTGATTCGCTCCAGTCTTGAAACGGTTCTTGGAAATTGGCGTTATGAGCCTGTCTTTAGAGCAATTAAAACGGATTTATTATTTCCAGTAGGAGCAGACATTCATCAATCACGAGAACAAATGGACCTACTCGAAAACTATGTTCTCGCTTATGGAATTCAAGGAGAAAAGTGGACAAGGAAGGATCGTTGGATCTACCGAAGAATACGTGGATTAGAGTTTTCATCAACCTCACAGACAGATTCTGAGCAGGAAACAGAACAGCTATTAAATGATCTACGATCCATGGTAACCGCACCACTTCAGCGAATGGCCAGGCGTCTAAAAAGGGCTAATAATGGGCGTAAGCTTTGTGAAGCAGTGTATCTCTACATCGAAGAACTCAATATTCCAACTAAATTGGAAGAGTGGCGGGTAGCAGCTGAATCCAAGGGAAGACTTGTTGAAGCTAGGGAGCACGACCAAGCCTGGAATGCAGTTGTTGACCTTCTTGATCAGTTTGTCGAGATTATGGGAGACGAAGAAGTAACGCCGCGACAGTTTATGGGAATTTTAGATGCAGGATTTGAATCGTTAACCTTTTCCTTAATTCCACCGGCCATTGATCAAGTGGTCGTAGCCAATCTTGAAAAATCAAGGCTTGCGGAAATTAAGGCTGCTTTTGTCATTGGAGTAAACGAAGGGGTATTGCCGTCAAAATTACCTGATGAAGGAATTTTAGCTGATGATGATCGAGAAGCCCTTCATCTTGAAGGATTAACATTAGCTCCTCCAAGTAAACAGCGTTTGCTGGATGAAAACTTCTTTGCATATAAGGCATTTACGACGCCTTCGGAATTGTTGTATGTTAGCTACCCAATCGCAAACGAAGAAGGAAAGTCATTGATTCCTTCTACTTATATAAAGCGATTCAGTGATTTATTTCCGAATCACCCTAAGCACTATTTTACTGCTGATCCTTCAGAATTACCTGAACTGGAGCAGTTAGAGTACACGTCCGGTGAGAATACGGCACTAAGCTATTTGGCAAGCCAACTTCAGTTGAAAAAGCGTAACTACCCTGTCTATGATTTCTGGTGGGATGTATACGACTATTATATGAAACATCCTAAATGGCGAGATCGTGCTAGGAAAGTATTATCTAGTTTGTTTTATGAAAATACGACCCAACAGCTTTCCGAACAGATTAGTCAGGAGCTATATGGAGAGGAAATTGAGGCAAGTGTCTCAAGAATGGAGCTTTTTAATAGCTGCGCTTTCTCCCATTACGCTCAACATGGACTTAAACTACGTGACAGACAAATTTTCCGATTAGAAGCACCAGATATAGGAGACCTATTTCACGCAGCTCTAAAGCATATCGCAGAAACGATTATGAAGGAAAATATATCTTGGGCTAGCTTAACGATGGAACAAGTGCAACGTCTTGCGAAGGATGCTGTCGATACACTTGCTCCTAAACTACAAAATGAAATTCTGTTAAGTTCGAACAGACATCAATATATAAAGCAAAAGCTACAAAACATTATTAGCCGAGCTTCGATTATCATGAGTGATCATGCAAAGGCAAGTGGTTTTTCTCCTATTGGGCTTGAACTTAGTTTTGGGAAAAAAGGAACACTCCCTCCACTAGGTTTTACGTTAAAGAATGGGACACAGATGGAATTAATGGGTAGGATTGACCGAGTCGATAAGGCGGAGGACTCAAATGGTATTTATTTAAGAGTACTAGATTACAAGTCTAGTGAAAAAGAGCTAAACCTAACGGAAGTCTATTATGGGCTTGCATTGCAAATGCTCACGTATCTTGATATTATTATCAGCCACTCCTCCCAGCTTGTCGGAAAGCAGGCAGACCCTGCTGGTGTTCTTTATTTCCATGTTCACAATCCCATGATTAATTCATCAAAAATGCTCACACTTGATGAAACTGAAGAGGAAATTTTAAAGCAGTTTAAAATGAATGGACTTTTGCTATCAGATGAACATGTGATTCAAATGATGGACCGGACTCTTGATAGTGGCGTAAATTCACAAATCATTTCTGCAGGTTTTAAGAAGGATGGAAGTCTAACAAAAGCATCGAAGGTAGCAAGCCGTGATGACTTTGAAAATCTAAGGGACTTTATCCGGAATAAATATGTTGAGACAGGGAATGGAATCATTAGTGGGGTTGTCGATATTGATCCTTATAAATTAAAGGACCGTCTACCATGTACATTTTGCCCCTTTAAGTCGGTGTGCCAGTTTGATCGTTCGTTAGATTCAAACGAGTTCAGAAAGCTTGCACCAAAGAAAAAGGAAGATATCTTTGAAGAAATGAAGAGGGAGGGGATGAATCTTGACTAAAATGAATATTCCACCAAAGCCTGAAGGTGCCACCTGGACAGATGATCAATGGAAGGCGATTATGGCCAGTGGTCAAGACATCCTTGTTGCTGCCGCTGCAGGTTCAGGTAAAACAGCGGTCTTGGTTGAACGGATTATCAAGAAAATTACTTCTCAAGCCCAACCGATTGATGTGGACGAGCTTTTAGTTGTTACCTTTACGAATGCGTCGGCGGCAGAAATGCGCCATCGAATCGGGGAAGCACTTGAGAAAGCAATAGACGAGGAACCAGATTCTATTCATCTTAGAAAGCAATTAAGCTTGCTAAACAAAGCAAGTATCTCAACTCTACACTCATTCTGCCTAGAGGTCATTCGCAAATACTATTATATGATTGATATTGATCCAGGGTTCCGGATTGCTGATACAACAGAAGGACAGTTGTTGAGAGATGAAGTCATCGATGATTTATTTGAAGAGGAATATGGAAAACCTGAAAACCAGTCGTTTTTTAGGTTAGTCGATACCTTTACCAATGACCGAAGTGATGAAGCCCTAAAGGATATTATTCTCGATCTCTATGATTTTGCAAAGTCGAACCCTTCGCCTGAAGAGTACTTAAACTGTATTGTTGCGATGTATGATATTCATCAGGAGATGCCGATTGAAGCTTTACCATTTATGAAATCGCTCTTGTTTGATATTGAACTTCAGCTTCAAGGAGCAAAAAAAATGCTGGAGCAAGGGTTAGAGATAACGAGGATGCCGGAGGGACCTGCCCCAAGGGCTGAAAATTTCGAGCAGGATTTGCATATCATCGAGACACTGCTGACAGCACAAAAGGAATCATGGAATGCACTGTCAGATGCTATTCAATTGGTTGATTTTAAACGTGCAAAACCGTGTAGTCCGAAACAATATGATAAGGATTTAATTGATAAAGCAAGCAAGCTGCGTGATAAAGCAAAGAAAGTGGTGCTTGATTTAAAAGCGGAGCTATTCACACGTCGACCTGAAAGTTTCTTAAAAGATATGATTGAAATGAAACCAGTCATTGTCACCTTAACTGAGCTTGTAAAAGAGTTTAATAAGAGATTTGACCTAGTTAAACAGGAAAAAGGAATTGTTGATTTTTCCGATTTAGAGCATTATACCCTTGATATCCTATCTCAGGGAAAAGAAGCCGAGCAGCGGTTCATTCCTTCTGAAGCCGGCATGGCGTATCGTAGGAAATTTAATGAGGTACTTGTCGATGAATATCAAGATACCAATATGGTTCAGGAAGCGATTCTTCATTTAGTCACCACTGATGGTGAGGAAAATGGGAACTTATTCATGGTTGGAGATGTGAAGCAATCCATCTACCGGTTCCGTCTTGCCGAGCCAAATTTGTTTTTAAGTAAATATAACAGGTTTACTGAGGATGGGGAAAATACTGGGTTAAAGATTGACTTGTCGCGAAATTTTCGCAGTCGTGGCGAAGTTCTTGATGGAACCAATTATCTTTTTAAACAGATCATGGGCGTTCAGGTTGGGGAAATTCACTATGATCAGAGTGCAGAGTTAGTTAAAGGAGCTTCTTATCCGGAAGAAGCATCCTATCCAGTCGAATTGATGTTGATTGATTCGGAAGGAAAGGTGTCAGAGGAGTCCAGTAGCAATGAAGTGAGTGAGGATACCTATGATATCGAGGACCTTGAACAATCTCAACTTGAAGCTAGGCTGATTGCTAAGCAAATCAAAGCACTCGTAACAGAACGTCAAGGAGTATACAACCCTAAAACGAAAAGTGAAAGGCCAGCAAATTATCGGGATGTAGTGATTCTTCTCCGGTCGATGACATGGGCACCACAGATTATGGAAGAATTTAAGCAACAGGGGATTCCTGTTTATGCGAATCTTTCAACAGGATATTTTGACGCAACCGAAGTGGCGATTATGCTTTCGTTGCTTAAAGTGATTGACAACCCGTTCCAGGATATTCCACTAGCGGCTGTACTTCGTTCCCCGATTGTCGGCTTAAACGAAGAAGAACTTGCGAAGGTTCGCATTGCCGATAAAAAGGGCACGTTCTTTGAAGCTCTTACTACTTTTTGTCGTAGGAAACCAACACCTGAGCATGAGGAGCTTTACGCAAAGGTTCGGCCATTTTTTGATAACTTAAAGAAATGGCGGACGAATGCAAGAATGGGTTCTGTGTCGGAGTTGATCTGGCAATTGTTCCGTGAAACGCAATTTTTTGATTTTGTCGGAGGGATGCCGGCTGGCAAGCAACGACAGGCAAATTTAAGAGCCTTGTATGATCGAGCGAGACAGTATGAAGCTACGTCCTTTAGAGGGGTTTTTCGATTCTTACGTTTTATTGAACGAATGCGTGACCGCGGGGATGACCTAGGTGCTGCTGGGGCTATTGGAGAGCAGGAGGATGTTGTCCGGATCATGACCATTCATAGCAGTAAAGGTTTGGAGTTTCCAATCGTCTTTGTTGCAGGACTAGCCCGTCAGTTTAATACAATGGATTTAAAAAAGCAGTATATGCTTGATAAGGAGTTCGGCTTCGCTTCCAAGTATGTGAACCCAGAAAAGCGAATATCTTATCCATCATTACCGCAGCTAGCGTTTAAGCGCAAGAAAAAAATGGAGATGTTAGCTGAGGAGATGCGTGTTCTCTATGTTGCTTTGACAAGAGCGAAGGAAAGGCTCTATTTAATTGCTTCTGTAAAGGATGCTGAAAAAACGGTTGATAATTGGTCTGAGGTAGCAAATCATCCTGATTGGCTTCTTGAAGAACACCTACGCGCCTCCGCAAATCGGTACCTTGACTGGATTGGTCCTTCTTTAATTCGGCACCAGGAATCCACTGTGTTCCAGAGCTTGTTTTCTAAAATAAGGAACATAATGGTCCCTGAAAAATTAGCAGGGCATCCATCAAGATGGAGAATCCATATTCATCAGGCCGAGGAAGTTGCAACCTTTTTGGAGGAAGAAAAAGTAGAACAAGAGACCCGAATGGAGAAAGTTCGCGAAGGGCAACCAGTCGAACAGAATTCGCCATATGCGAATGAAATCTTCAATCGGTTAACTTGGGAATACGAATACCTAGATGCCGCCACTCATCGATCTAAACAGTCTGTTTCGGAGTTGAAGAGGAATCATGAGGTACGTGATGCAGAAAGTGGCACAGAACTTGTTCGAAAGTTTTCTAAACCAATCATGAATCGACCAAGGTTTATGCAAGAGAAACAATTGACTCCGGCAGAAAAAGGAACAGCAATGCATATGGTGATGCAACATATTGATCTTAGTAAACCTGTAACGGAGGCTTCTTTAAGGCAGCAGTTGGATGAGATGGTAGCTTCAGAACTTTTGTACCCAGAGCAGCGAGAGGCGATAGAGCTTCAATGGATTCTTGCCTTTTTTGACACCGAGATTGGCAAGCGTCTCGCTCGTTCTGAAAAAGTAAATAGAGAAGTTCCGTTCTATTTATCGCTTTCAGCAAAACAGGTATATCCTCATTGGGATGGCCCAGAAGAGCCTATTTTTGTCCAGGGGGTTATTGACTGTGTATTCGAGGATGCACAAGGAACAGTCTTGCTTGACTTTAAGACAGATGCCATTACGACTCGCTTTAAAGGTGGTTTTGAACAAGCAAAGCCAATTCTTGAAGAACGTTACCGACTTCAGTTGAGCCTTTATGGAAAAGCACTTGAAGAAATTTGGAAGAGACCAGTTGAGGAACGTTATTTATTCTTTTTCGACGGTGGGCATCTATTAAAATTGGAAGAGTAGATAAAACAAAAAAAGCAGGGTCCAGTGATTTTTTACTGGACCCGCTTTTTATTTCTCAGGAGATTTTTATCAGGTGCTTCACTTCTTTTGTAAGCAATTAATTATTCCCAATATTTGGCTGGTCAATTAGATTACTATCGACGACATTACTAGCGTTTAGGCCATTATTTGCTACAATAAAACCGCCAGTGTTTCCGGCACCTTGCCCTGAGTTCGTTTTAGAATTGCTTTTAGGTGAAATAAAAAGGGAGTCACCGAACTGGACTGTTCCCCCTCCCACGTTGACAATTTGTACAGGACCAATGATCGCTGGCATTTGAAAAACACCCTTCTTTAATTAGGCTCTTAGTACATTATGCAAAACTGGGTGAATTTGTTTATTTTTTTGGAGACAACTGACGAATATGTTTGACTCGTGTTTCCAAGGTAACATGGTTGGTGTTTCCTAAATGTACAATGGATGAAGAAGAAACCCCGATAATATCAATATTCCCCACTTTAATAAATGGATTGATGTTCTGGCGAGACATATTGATTGTTTCCGAGATGGGAATCAGTGGGAGTGGCTCAGAAAAAATTGGGTAATTAGCAAAATTTCCTTCATTATCAAAGAATAGCTCTACCTCTCTTTGCACGGCTATAGCCCGAGAAAATCCCTGGATTAAGTTTGAATCTCCAATTTGGAAGACAGATGCTATCGCAAGACTATCCATTTCTACATTGTTAACTGATGCGGTGCGTTGCAACATACCTACCTAGACCCCGACTCCGGAGCAAGTGGAACAAATGGGCCGATAATCAGTGACTCTGGTGGAGTATCAAAAGTCGAAGCTAGTTGAATGGTCTCGGCATCACCTACGAGGAAAAGCGATGAACTGGCTACAGCACTAACTTTTATGGCGCCTACCGAAATATCTCTGTTATAGACATGAAAGTTCATTTGTTTCCTCCCCCTGTTTGTTTGTGGACTTGCTCTAAAAATAAGTAAACTCCTTGCTGAATTTCCTTTTTCATATTCTCAACAACTATTTGTTTTGTATGTTCGTCAGTTTCTCTTTCTCCATCTTTTAAATTGCTCAGATGGGTTTGCACCCGGTTTGGAAGTTGCTTAAGAATATCTTCTCTTATGAATTGATAATAAGCGTCATCAATAGTCATCTGGAGTTTGTCTTTAGTTTCTTGATAAATCTCTGGAAGTTGACTTTCTAGGTAATCCCTTACCTCATTTTCAATTTCCATGCTTCGTTTAAATAGTTTTTTGGGCGAAGAGTTATTTGGGGTTTGGATGTTTTTGTTGTCCACTGTAAAATCAGTGATACCTTCCAAATCGGAAGGGTTTAAGCCAATATTTAAAGTACCATCAAGAGTCTCTACCTTTAATTGGTCGAATTTATATTCGATGTTTCCCACTTGGACAGGTGGCCTAGCTTTTAAGTTCGCTACCTCTTGTTGTAACTCAGTTACACTACTTTCTAATTTCTTTATCTTTTTTGCTTGAGATTCAATGAAGATGTGTAGTTCTTTCATATATTGATAGAATTCAGCATTCACAAGCACTCACCTCAATACTTAATTAGTTGGAGTGCTCCAGGCATTACGCCTCTGGCCAGGGCACCTCCGCTTTTCAATTTTTCTAGCTCCAGCGCCCTAGCGGCTAGTGTCCTTCGCTCTCCGCCGCAACGATTGCGTCAAGCACGAATGCGCTACCGCTCTTCGTGTTTCCTATATCTCGGTTGGAGTGCTCCAGGCCATACGCCGCTGAACAGGGCGCTTCCGCTTTTCTATGTTGCGGTAGGTGATTGGAGTGGTACGACAGGTGCTGGTGGCGATCCCTCTTGAGTTGCCACACTACCGGCCTGTGGAGCTGGTCCTGTAAAGCCTCCGGTATTATAAAGATAAGAGGCTGGTTTGATGATTCCAGCGCTCCCTATTTGCAAGACGGAAGAATTGCTTATTCCATCAATACGAAGCATATTTATATTAATTGATTGTTGAATGTAGTAATTGGCCATCTTCTCACCTGCTTATCATGCATTAAAATAATTCCCTTGATCAACACCGTCTTGGTCAAACGTGTTGGTTGAGCTCCTGTTATTATAAAGGGTTATAGCATCCCCCGTATTAAATGAACCTGCTCCCGAAAATGTTTTTGCCGTAGAAACAGGCATAATTTTATAAGCATCTCCAATATTAAAAACGCCACTACTTCCAATTGAAATGACCTGAACTGCTCCAACAATTGCTGGCATACGACAACACCCTTATGCAAATATATTTCTTTTATATCCTATGTCGCTTCCAAGTTGGTGTGATTAAAATGCCTATTTTAAAAGAAATGAATACTAAATCATCGATTAATATGTTACTATATTATTAGAATTTTCTGTATTAAAGCGCTACCAATAAGGGAGGGGTTTAGAATGGATGTTCCGTTGATCTTAACACAATTTTTAGATCGTGCCGTTTCACTTTATGGAGAGAAGAAAGCCATTATTTGTGACAACAGGGTGTTTACATACCAGGAACTTAATGCCAGAGTTAACTGTCTTTCGGATGGTCTTAGAGATTTGGGCGTTAAGAAGGGGGATCGTGTTGCTTATCTAGCTCCTAATACAGTTGAAATGCTCGAAGGATTTTACGGTGTATTTCAGCTGGGAGCGATTATGGTTCCATTAAATATTCGGTTAAAACCAGATGACTATTTATTTATCCTGAATCACAGCGAATCGAAAATTTTATTTGTAGATCAGGAATTGTATCATCTGATAAGCCCGATTAAAGACAAATTGAAGCATGTTGAAAAAATCATTGTTCATTATCATGATGGAAACTGTGGTGAAATCGACTATGATAAATGGTTAAGCAGTCATTCCCCTAGTCGCTTTAATCGTGAAGATATAAATGAACAGGATGTTTGTAGTCTCCTATACACTAGTGGGACAACAGGAAATCCAAAAGGGGTCATGCTTACTCATCGGAACAACTATCTACATGCTTTAAGTTCGATGCACCATTTACGCGTTTCTGATGAGGATGTGTTAGTCCATGTCTTACCTATGTTTCATGTGAATGGTTGGGGCTCACCATTCTATTACACTGCTAATGGGGCGACACAGGTTTGTTTAAGAAAGGCATCACCAGAAGCGATATTTAACGCTATTGAAACACAGGGAGTGACCATTATGCACATGGCACCAACTGTATTGAATTCTCTTCTTCAATACTATGAGAAAAATGTCCCTGAGTTCAGCCAAAATATTCGCGTAGTCATTGCAGGCTCAGCACCGCCTCCAGCTTTCGTAACAAGAGTTGAGAAAGAGCTTGGGTGGGAATTCATCCAAGTATATGGGATGACTGAATCCTCGCCGCTAAGTTTGGTTTCAACCATTAGATCTCATTTAAAAGATTTGCCATTAAATGAGCAGTATCGCATGAAGGCGAAAGCTGGTATTCAAATGATTGGGTCGGAAGTAAAGGTCCTGAATGAGTTAGGAACTGAGGTCGCTCATAATGGGAAAGAAATCGGTGAAGTTGTCGTTAGAAGCAATGGGGTCATGAAGGGCTATTGGAAAAATGATGAAGCTACAATGCAGGCCATACAGGCGGGGTGGCTTCATACTGGGGATATGGCTAATGTTGATGAATTCGGCAATATTGAAATTGTAGATCGAAAAAAAGACGTCATTATTTCAGGTGGGGAGAATATCTCTTCTATTGAGGTAGAAGGGGCTTTATATGAACATCCTTCTGTTCTAGAAGCAGCTGTTATTGCTGTCCCTCATGAAAAATGGGGAGAAACCCCTCATGCTTATGTAGTCGTAAGAGAAGGAAAGACTGTGACGGAACAAGAGTTGATTCAATTCTCAAGAGAAAAACTTGCCCATTTCAAGGCGATTACTGGTGTTACGTTTGTGAACGAGCTTCCAAAAACGGCTTCAGGAAAGATACAAAAAGTACAGCTTCGGAATGAATACTGGGAATCGGTTGGGAAATCAGGAAGGTTTGTAAACTAGAAAACAAGCTTCTCTTGAAGCTTGTTTTTAATTTGTCATAATCCAACGGGAGGAGTCGATATTTTTATGAAATTCGTAACGGCAAAAGATGTGAATGGAATATTTGTAGGTTTACTGGATGAAACGGAGGAGAATGTGCTTCCTTTATCACTGGCTGAACAAAAGCTTTTCGGTACAAACAACTGCCCGGAAAGTCTGGTTAGCGGTATCTCATCAGGAGCACGATTTATTGATTATGTACAAACTGTGTTGAATGCCGCACCAGAGGATCTATATATTCCTTTACATTCTGTAGAGCTACTTGCTCCTATTCCAAGACCTAGCAAGAATATCTTTTGTGTAGGAAAAAACTATGTGGACCATGCACTTGAACTTGGTGGAAGCAAAGACGATATTCCTGAAGATATTTTAGTGTTTACAAAAGCTCCTACAACTGTAACGGGTCATGGAAAAATGGTTCCATTACATAGTGAAGTGACGGACAGTCTTGATTATGAAGGAGAACTTGCGATTGTCATAGGTAAACAAGGAAAAGGGATAAAAAAAGAAGAGGCCCTTGACCATATTTTCGGCTATACCATCATCAATGATATTACTGCAAGGGATTTACAGTTTAAGCATAAGCAATACTTTATTGGGAAAAGTTTAGATGAATCTTGTCCAATCGGTCCATGCATTGTGCAGGCGTCAGCAGTTGCAAATCCAAATCAGTTGGATATTGTCACTAAGGTAAATGGGGAAGTCAGACAGTCCTCAAATACAGAGCATTTTATCTTCTCAGTAGAAACAATTATCTCAGAATTATCCAAGGGAATGACCCTAGAGCCGGGAGATATTATCTCAACCGGTACACCAGCAGGAGTAGGGTCAGGATATAAGCCCCCACGCTTCTTACAAGCTGGAGATAAAGTGGAAATCACGATTGAAGGAATCGGCACATTAGAAAATACCATCGGTGAATGATGGGAGGATCATGGTAGATTCATGTTCATTGTGAGACAAAATGTGGCTCTACTAACATATTTTTAGGCTTTTCCTGCCTTCTGTGATATGATAATGAAGAATTTTTATATATAGGAGGCAACTTTCTATGGTACATGCTCATATGACCACATGGTTTTTAGCCCTTATTTTGTTTTTTGTTGCATTAGGGTTACACAAAAGTGGAAAAGAAAAAGGCTTCAAAGTGTTAAAGATGATTTTAAGAGTCTTATACATTTTGATTCTTGCTACCGGTTTGGGCCTAATCTTCAGCCTAACTACTATTAGTTTCCTTTATATTGTAAAAGTGGCAGTTGGCCTATGGGTCATTGCTATGATTGAAATGATTTTAGGACGTACAGCTAAAGGGGCACCTACAAAGGGGTTATGGATTCAATTCATTATTGCGCTATTGCTTGTCCTTTATCTAGGGTTCTCTCTGCCCCTTGGAACGGATTTATTTTAATATCACAAAAAGAAACGCTGCTACTTACTTGTCAGCGTTTCTTTTTTTTTATATAGGCTAATTACTTCGATGAAAATATGGTAATTTAAGAGATAGGGATATTGGGGAAATTACATGAAAATGGAGATTATCATGGCGAAGACATTTTCTTGCGTATATGAGCATGATGTACAGTTGGAATCTTTTCTAAAAGAGCATGGTTTGATGGATGTCCCCAACCTTTTAATCCAAATCTCCTCTAGAAATGAATGTCATAATCTAACTGTAACTAAATTACTAAACCAACACTTTCCTTCAGCTATCATCATCCAAATGGAACCTGAAGGGGGAAATCTGCCAAAGAGTATTGTTGAAGAAAAGACACTTCTTTCCTTTACGTTGTTAGACGAGAAAATCTTTAAGTTTGCCTACTATGATTTAGAAACAGGATTAGCAAACAAAATAAAGTTCGCGGAACATCTTAAACAATTAATAGGATTAGCTACTCCTAAAAGTCAGTTTGTGTTTGCATTATTGATTATCGATGTGGATCAGTTTAAGTATATTATTGAGAGTCTAGGCTATGCCGCGGGCGATTTTATTCTTAAACAACTGGCATTAAGATTGAAAAGGAATATTCCAAAAGAGTCCTATCTGGGTAGGTTTACGGGAGATAAATTTTCTCTGCTGATTACAACTATCACCAATCCTCACGAGGTGCTGAAATTGGCAACAATCATCCTGGAGCGAATGGCTGACCCCTTCGTATATGGAGATCAAGAGGTTATGCTTACGGCTAGTATCGGAATAAGCATTTACCCTAAGGATGGACTTGATGAACACTCTCTATTAAGAAATGCAGATACAGCAATGAATAAATCCAAGCAACTTGGTGGCAACAAAATTACCTTCTATGAAGCTGAAATGAAAAGGAAAATCTTATCACGATTTGAACTTGAAAATTCCTTGCGGAAGGCACTGAAGAGAAATGAGTTTTTCCTCTGTTATCAGCCATTAATGGATTTAGAAACTGGTCATATTAATGCTAATGAGGCGCTTCTCCGTTGGAACCATCCCCAACTAGGACTAGTGTCACCAGCTGAGTTCATTCCTCTAGCTGAAGAAATAGGTCTGATTGATGAAATTGGCTTATGGGTTTTGAATGAAGCCTGCCGACAGACGAAGAAATGGCAACAAAAGGGGATGCGCCATCTAGGTGTATCGGTAAATGTATCTGGAAAACAACTACAAAACCCTGCATTTTTTCAGGAAGTTCGATTAGCCATTAAACAATCAAGATTAAATTCTACCTACTTAACCCTCGAACTTACGGAAAGTGCGATGATCCAAAAGCTGAATACTAGTATAAGATTGTTGAAAGCGCTACAAAAAACAGGGGTAAGAATTTCAATCGATGACTTTGGCACTGGCTATTCGTCCTTAAGCTATCTTCGTAGGCTTCCAATTAACTCACTGAAGATTGACCGTTCCTTTATAAAAAATATCCAGGCAATCCCTACAGATAAGGCCATAGTAAAAGCAATAATTACAATGGGTGAGGGGCTTGAAGTGGATATTATTGCTGAGGGAGTAGAGACAAGGGAGCAAGCAGATATTCTTCGGGATCTGCGATGTGATTACGCGCAGGGCTACTTCATCCAAAAACCTCTTGTTTCGCAAGAATTTGAAGTGTTTGCTAATCGGGAGATTTATATCTAACCAGAAAGCAAAAGAAAGAGCCATCTTAGGCTCTTTCTTAGCATCAAGAAATTTTCTCAATGACAGTCCGTTTTCCACTGTTAAGCGTGAATTCGAAGCGATCATTTCGCGTTGTTCCATAGTCGAAGTGATGCTGAATGCTGCAAATTTCCTCTTCGTTATCAAAAATTAAAAAATTAACTCCTCCAGCTGATTCATTTGTATTTAAAAAGTTCAGATGGTTATAGCAGTAAATACAATCATGTATCGAAAATTGGAGGGAGTTAAGCGTCGTTAAAAAGTAAAAAAAAGCTTCATCTTGTAGTTCATCTAACAGCCTTTCGAGAGAATAAATCAATTGCTTTCTAATCCTTATGGTTTCACGGTCTTTAAGTTCAAAAATTTCTTTGCCACACTGAATTCGGGCACCTTCTATCAAAAACCCTTTGTTCCATACTTTGCTTCGCAAAACATCTATTTCCTGATGAAGATAATGGTCAAGCAGGGAAGCTTCTTCGGTTTCTTCATCAAAAAAAACCCACTGTTGGTTGATAAACTCAATAGTACCGGTTTCATAAGCTCGTTGTTGCTTTTCAATTAGCTTTAATCTCTGTTGTTGGTTCATCATTGTCCTCCGTATTTAGCTATTCACCATCCTTTCTAGACAGTTTTATTAAAAAATATAACCATTGTGAAGAATTATCTCGTCTATTTTGAAGCTCATTTTTCAAACTTTTCTTCTCTTGATACAAAAGTGCTAAATGAAGCCTTGTTTCACTATTAGGTAGCCTTTTAATAATGGGTAAAGAACCTTCTTTACGAAAACAGTCATTTTGGATGTCTCCATTTGATTCAGGGAGAAGCGGGCCTTACAGTTTCACAGAGATTGTATGGACGTTAACCATATAGTAGCTTCTTGCATACTATTAACCATAGCCCAAATTTTGATGTTCCGCTACGAAAGGATGGATGCTAGATGTGTGGAATAACAGGATGGATCGATTATAGGAAAAATTTAAGAAATGAGCAGAAGACGATAACGAAGATGGCGGAATCTTTAGCTCAAAGGGGGCCGGACGATACGAATGTTTGGCTTGATACCCACGTTGCTTTTGGGCATAAACGTCTAGTGGTGGTTGACCCAGAAGGTGGAAAGCAACCGATGACCCGATTGAAAGGCGATCAGCGTTTTACCATTTGTTACAACGGTGAGCTTTATAATACAGAAGATCTACGAAAAACGCTTTCATTAATAGGATATTCCTTTAAGGGTCATTCTGATACAGAAGTTTTATTAACTGCATATATGGAATGGAAAGAAAATTGTGTTGAATACTTAAATGGGATATTTGCATTCGCGGTTTGGGATGAAACAGAGGAGAAATTATTTATTGGAAGGGATCGTTTAGGTGTAAAACCGTTATTCTATACTGAAACAACGGGCGGTCTTTTATTTGGATCCGAGTTAAAGGCAATCCTCGCGAATCCAGGAATCCGAGCTGAGGTTAATCGAGAGGGGTTAAGTGAATTATTTGGACTTGGACCGTCACGAACACCTGGAAGTGGCGTATTTAAAGGCATTAAAGAACTTCGCCCCGCTCATTCGCTGACATTTTCTAAAGATGGATTAAAGATTTGGAGGTATTGGAACGTTAAGAGTGAAGCTCACCAGGATAACCTCGAGGAAACCGCTGAAAAAGTTCGCTTTCTGTTTACAGATGCAGTAAAAAGGCAGCTTGTGTCTGATGTGCCTCTAACTACATTCTTATCCGGTGGCTTAGATTCGAGTGCAATAACGGCTATTGCCGCTAATGAATATGCAAAAGACGGAAAAGGGAAGCTCCATACGTATTCAGTAGATTATGAGGGAAATGATGAGCACTTTAAGGCTAATGAATTCCAACCAAACTCTGACGGAGCTTTTATCAAGAAAATGTCTGATGCTTTTAATACGGTCCATCATAACTGTGTCATCTCCCAGCAGGACCTTGCAGATTATCTTGTAGATGCCGTACATTATCGTGACTTACCTGGAATGGCGGATATTGATTCTTCGCTGTTATGGTTTTGTAAGGAAATTAAGAAGGATTTTACGGTGGGATTGTCCGGCGAATGTGCGGATGAAATCTTTGGCGGCTACCCATGGTTCCGCCGTGAAGAGGATCTTAACCGCCCAGGTTTTCCATGGATGAGATCGGTAGAAGCTAGACAAGGTCTGCTTAGGAGCGAGTGGCAGAAAAAGCTCAACCTCAAAGAATATATGATGGAAAAATACAATGAAACCATTGCTGAGGTGCCAAGTCTCCAAGGAGAATCAAGGGAGGAAGCTCGTAGGCGAGAACTGTTTTATTTGAATATCATTTGGTTTATGACGACCTTGCTTGACCGTAAGGACCGGATGAGTATGGGAGCTAGCCTTGAGGTACGTGTTCCATTCGCTGACCATCGCCTAGTAGAGTATGTATGGAACATTCCATGGGAGATGAAGATGCATGGAGACAGAGAAAAAGGGATCCTTCGTAAAGCTTTAGAAGGGCTCTTACCAAATGAAATTTTATATAGGAAAAAAAGTCCTTATCCTAAAACCCACAATCCAATTTATACTGACGCCGTTAAAAACATGTTAACAGGTTATTTGGAAGACTCTAATAGTGCATTGCATGAATTCTTTGAGCGAGATCAATTAAAAGAAATGATCGAAACAAATGGGTCTAGCTTCAAGGCACCTTGGTTTGGTCAGTTGATGACTGGACCACAGCTGCTCGCCCATATTGCTCAAATTCATATCTGGTTTAAAGATTATAATGTTAATATAGTGGATTAATGACTATACCCCCCGTAAACATTACGGGGTTTTTTAATATGAGTATTTATAATAGGTTATTTTGTTTTATGTAGAGATCTTATTTGACGTCTTAGGGGACAAGGGATACTCTAATATAGGGTAGATGTAAGTACTCGTTTTTTTGCCTGAAATTTTAGAGGAGGAAGCAGGATGAAAAAGATTATTCTTGTTTTCATGACCATGTCCTTACTTTTATTTTATGCCTTTCCTGCAGCAGCAGTGGAAAATGAAGAGCGTAAGTGGCAGGATGAAACAATTTACTCCATTTTGGTTGACCGCTTTAATAATGGTGATAATACCAATGATTATGAAGTAAACACAAAAGATTCACAGGCCTATCATGGTGGGGATTTTGAAGGAATCATCAAACAGTTGGATTACATAAAGGATATGGGGTTTACCACTATCCTATTATCCCCTGTCTTTGATAACGTGAGCAAAGGTTACCATGGATACTGGACCCATGATTTTACCAAGCCAGAAGAGCATTTTGGAACAATGGAAACATTCAAGAGATTGGTAGATGAAGTTCATAATCGCGATATGAAGATAATGCTTGATATAGTCGTCAATCAAGTAGGTCCGAATCACCCGTGGTTAAGTGATTCATCAAAATCGGATTGGTTTCAAAAAGAAACTGACATCAAGAATGGCGATAATCAGGAAGAGTTTGGGGATTCTTGGTTAAAGGGTTTACCAGAGTTAAATCATGAAAATCGAGAAGTTAGGCAATATCTTTTAGATGCAGCTAAATGGTGGATTGTAGAAGGAAAGATTGATGGTTATCGAGTGAACCATGTCCATCAAGTACCTGCCGACTTTTTGAAGGAATTTTCTGAAGAAGTCAAAGGTGTGAAAGAAGATGTTTATCTACTCGGAGAAGTAAGGTCTAATGATTTTACATCCATCGTAGAGTATGAAGATTTAGGGCTGGATGGGTTTCTTGATTATCCATCGAATGAACCTTTAAGAGCAGCATTTGCACAGCCTGATCAGTCAATGGCTGGATTATTTTCAGCCCTTGAAGAAAAGGAGAATCTTTTTCAAAACCCTGCTTTAGTTACGAAATTTATGGATAACCATGATACGTCGAGATTTACAAGGGATACCGTTGTTTTAAATGAACACCCAGGAGCAAGGTGGAAGATGGCGTTAACTTATTTATACACCACACCAGGAATCCCTATCGTTTTCTATGGAAGTGAGATTGCGCTAGATGGAGGAGAAACTCCAGAGAATTTTGGGCAAATGAACTTTCTGACTGATAAGGAGTTAGTTGATTATCTTACACAATTAGGAGAGGTACGTGAGAAAAATCTTTCACTTGCTAGAGGATCATTTGAATTATTGCATGAGCAAGATGGAATGGCTGTTTTTAAACGGGAATATGAAGATGAAATTTCAGTGATTGCCATAAATAATACCTCTGGAACCAAAAATGTAAGTATTCCTGCTGAGGATTTAAAGGATGACATGGAATTACGTGGTCTGCTTGCGGGCGATTTAGTTCGAAGTAACGAGGGTGCGTACAATCTAGTACTGGATAGAGAGGAAGCAGAGATTTATGTACTTTCTGAAAAAGCAGGGATAAACATCGCCTATCTAACTGCGATGTTGGTTGTTGTAGTTTTATTTATACTATTTATCATCCTACTAAAGAAAAGGGCTAATAGAGGAACAACCAACTCCTAATGACAAACGGTTGGACTAAATGCATAAGGCATTTGGTCCAACCGTTTTCTTTTAACCGTTAACGATTGTACCTCCATTAACGTGGATGGTTTGGCCACTTACGTAGGTAGAATCATCACTCGCCAAATACACATAGGCAGGAGCAAGCTCAAATGGTTGTCCAGCTCTTCCTAATGGTGTAGTTGAGCCAAAGCTTGCAACCTGATCCGCCGAAAAAGTTGAAGGAATTAATGGTGTCCATATTGGTCCTGGGGCCACGCTATTCACACGGATTTCCTGTTTCGCTAGTGACATTGCTAAAGACCTAGTAAACGAAACAATCGCCCCTTTGGTCGAAGAATAATCAATTAACTGCTCATTTCCCTTATAGGCTGTAATGGAGGATGTATTGATAATCGAACTTCCTTTTTTGAAATGAGGCAAAGCGGCTTTCGTTAAATAAAACATTGAAAAAATATTTGTGCGGAAGGTCTTTTCAAGCTGGTCCGCGGAGATATCTAAGATACTCTTCTGAGGATGTTGTTCTGCCGCATTATTAACAAGGATGTCAAGTTTGCCAAGTTCTTTCACCGTTTGATTCACGCAGTCTGTACTGAAGCTTTCATTGCCAATGTCTCCAGGAATGAGAAGGCATTTTTGACCTTCTTGCTCAATCAATTGTTTGGTATCCATGGCATCTTCGTTTTCTTCCAAATAAACAATGGCAATATCGGCGCCTTCTTTAGCAAAGTAAATGGCGACTGCTTTCCCGATTCCGCTGTCACCACCGGTAATGAGCGCAACTTTGTTTTTTAATTTTCCTGACCCTGTATAGTTTGGATCAACAGAAATAGGGTCTGGATGCATCGCATCTTCAGTACCAGGTGGGTGGTTTTGATGTTGGGGAGGAAATTCATTGTTGTTTTGTTTATTAGCCATATTGTCACTCCTTATTAAGTGGTCATTTTACTAATGTTCATTAAAAGAGGGAGGAAAAAACGTGGTAATATATGAAAAAAACAGCCCGACTTGGACTGTTTCATAGGTTGGTTAGATTTGTTAGTCAATTAACGGTAGTTCATGAACTGTACGTCAACAGTCAGATCTGCTTCTTTGACTAAGGAAATAATCTTTTGTAGATCATCTCTACTTTTTCCAGTGACTCGAACCTGGTCATCTTGGACTTGGCTTTTGACTTTTACCCCACTGTTTTTAATAATCGCAGTAATTTTTTTGGCATTTTCCTTATCGATACCTGATACGAGTTTCGCTCTTTGTCTAACGGTACCACCTGAAGCGCCTTCAATTTTCCCATAATCAAGATTTTTTACAGGAACTCCACGTTTGATTAACTTTCCAAGCAAGACATCTTTTAGTTGCTCAAGTTTGTACTCATCGTCTGAAATCAGTACGAGTTCTTCCTTATCAAGGCTTATGTCACTTTTGCTGCCTTTAAAATCATAGCGTGTACTAATTTCTTTCATAGCAATATTAATTGCATTTGTGACTTCAGATAGGTCAACTTTGGATACAATATCAAATGAACTCTCTTTAGACATTACTTACTCAACCTCCGAAAACATTTTTCATTCTGGCTTTATTATAGTAAACTTAATCAGTTCAAACAACTTTTCCGAATAATACTATTTACATACAGGTACAGGAGGATGATTATGACTCTACAAGAAAATACAGGTCGTATAGTAGAATTAACGGTGGCGCGTATCGCAGATTTTGGCTACTTTTTAACAGATGGAGAAGAAGATGTTCTACTTCATCATAATGATAATGATACAAATCGTGAATTCAAGGAAGAAGAACGGGTTGAGGTTTTTTTATATGTTGATTCGAGAGGGAGACTTGCAGCAACTACGATGAAGCCACATGTTACAGTTGGGGAGTATGCCTGGGTATCTGTCGTGGATGTGAAACAAGATACGGGTGTATTTTTAGATATAGGGATTAACAAGGACGTCTTACTAGGAAAAGATGATCTGCCTGTGTTGGAGTCCGTTTGGCCTCAAAAGGGAGATATGCTCTATATAACCTTGCGAGTGAACCGAAGTTTTCTTATCTATGCACGAATGGCCAGCGATCAAGTGATTCAGGAAATTTCTCATTCTGCTACTAGAAGTGACTTTAATAAAAATGTCCATGGGCATATTTATCGAACTGCGAGAGTTGGTAGTTGGATGATTACAGCTGAAGGGTTTAAAGGGTTTATCCATGAATCGCAAAGAAGTAAAGAACCAAGGGTCGGGGAAAAAGTGGAAGGAAGAATTATTGATGTAAAAGAAGATGGAACCGTAAATATCTCTCTTTTACCAAGGAAACAAGAGGCACTTGACGAAGATGCTACCAAAATCCTAGAGTATCTAGATTCACGAAATGGTGCAATGCCATATGGTGATAAAAGTATGGCTGAGGATATAAATGTGCGATTTGGTATGAGCAAGTCTTCTTTCAAGAGAGCATTAGGCCGATTGATGAGGGATGGAAAGGTCTACCAGGAGGAAGGTTGGACATATAAAAAATAAGCAAACAAGCGGCCTCGAACGTGGCCGCTTGTTTTTTAGACAAATCCTTCATTGATGTTGCTATCTGTAGGGACTATTTCTTATAAATGATCAGTCTTTTTTGAGTACTGATGTTTACCTGCTTTACGATTTTTTTCAGCTAACATATTTTTTTCATGGCGGAGGGCATTGTGGTCTTGCGCTTTTTTATCGTTATCTGAAGTATGGGGCATAATGTATCTCCTTCCATTTTGTATTCTAGATTAGCTTGTCATTTTTATATAAGAAGTATTCAAAAAGGGCCTACCAAAAGGTGGCCCTAAACAATTTATGATGGCAATTTATTTAAGAAAAAGAATGCTGTAGTTCCTGGACCAGTATGAGAACCAATCGCTGCTCCTACGGACGTAATGATAACCTCTCTAGGATGAAATTCTTGCATGAATTTTTCTTTCATTTCATTTGCGGTGGTTAAATCATCGGCATGACTTATGCCGATTACTTGGGACTCAAAATTGGTTCCTCTTTCCTTCATCACTTCAATGATCCGGTTAAGAAGCTTCTTTTTGCCACGTATTTTCTCAATTGGCACAAGTTTTCCGTTCTCAACATTTAAGAGTGGTTTAATATTGAGCAGTCCGCCCAGAAATGCAGACGCTTTTGAAAGACGTCCACCCTTTGCAAGATAATCTAAATCCTCAACTGTAAATAAATGCTCCATGTGGCTACTTCTGAATTTTACATCTTGAATGATTTCTTCCTTTGAAGCATTGTTTTTTGCCAGACGGGCAGCTTCCATCACACATAAGCCAACCCCAAGGGATGCGCATTTTGTATCAATGATCGTTAAATCCAGATCTGGATATTCTTCTTTTACTTGATCATGAATCATAACAGCGGTTTGATAGGTACCGGATAATTCTGATGTAAACGCTATGTAGATCCCTTGTTGCTTATTTTTTGCTAGTTCAACAAAAGCGTTTCTAAATTCCAATTGGGAAGGTTGTGATGTTTTTGGATGATTCCCCGCACGTATACTATCATAAACTTCAATTGGTTTAATGGTTCTTAAATCTTCAAATTCATCTTCATCTATAAGTACTTTCAATGGGATTAAAGCCACATTGTTTTCTTTGTAGAACTCTAGCGGCAAGTCACAAGCGCTATCTGCTAATATTTTCACTTCCATAAGAATTCACCTTCTTACTAACTTATTTTCTGATTCAAACGACAGACCTTCACCATCTTGTCCTTGGATTAACAACAGATGGACTCTCGCTTTATGCTTTTAGTTTAATGGTTAAATTTGAAAAAAACAATTATAAGTACTGATATTAGACAAAATAGGGGAAACCTAACATAAAGCGAACTGTCCTTATAAGGACTTAGAGGTTAGGAGGATAGAAATGATCTGGTTACATACTAAAAAGCTCTTTATTGTCCTTATCGGAGCACTTTTAAATGCAATGGCAATGAACTTCTTTTTAATCCCCGCCAATGTTTATGCCAGTGGGTTTACAGGAATTGCCCAATTATTGTCTAGCATTTTACATGAATTTACTCCATTTGAACTTTCAACAGGTATTTTGCTCTTTCTCTTAAATGTTCCTGTTATTATTCTTGGTTGGAAAAAGGTAGGCAGATCCTTTACAATCTATAGCTTTATTTCTGTATTGCTCTCAACACTTTTTCTTGAACTGTTGCCTATTATTCACGTTTCACAAGATATTCTTTTAAATGCTGTGTTTGGCGGAGTGATTGCGGCGGTTGGGGTAGGGTTGACATTGAAGTGGGGGGCCTCGACGGGAGGAATGGATATAGTTGCAATGATTCTTTCAAGGACAAATGATCGTCCAGTCGGCACCTATTTTTTTACTTTAAACAGCATCATAATCATTACTGCTGGTTTTATATATGGATGGGAAAAAGCTTTGTATACATTGGTTCAACTTTATGTATCGACTCGTGTGATAGACGCAATTCATACAAGACATGAGAAATTAACCGCAATGATTGTGACAAAGAAGGCAAATGAACTTAAGAAAGCTATTCACAGTAAATTAACGAGAGGAATTACGATGGTCCCGGCAAAGGGGGGCTACACAGAAGAAGAGAAAGATATGATGTTTATTGTCATAACCCGTTATGAGTTATTTGATTTACAAAGAGTCATCAATGATGTTGATCCACATGCTTTTACGAATATCGTTGAAACCTCTGGGATATTAGGGTTTTTTCGAAAGGACTAAGTTGGCAGATTCTATCATAGTATAAAAAGGAATTGAGGTGAAATCATGAAGAATCATTCTCTTATTTTTATTCTTATTTTACTAGTATTAATTCCAATAACAGCCGCTCATGGAGAAGAAAAGCTAAATACTGAAGGGGTAATCTTCTATATGGATGCAATCGCAACTGCAGAGAATATTACTTTTGAGCTTGTGCTAAGAAATGATACGAAAACTCCAATAAGTTTAGAATTTCCAAGTTCGCAAATTTATGAAATCATGGTTCATAATCAGGAGAATCAACAGAAGTATCAATTCTCTAAAGGGAAATCTTTTGCACAAGCAATTAAAACGATCAACCTTCAACCAGGGAAAGAAATATCTTGGCAAGAGACATGGAAGGATCATGGTTTATCCGATGGAGAGTACCAAGTATCTGCAGGACTTAAGGCGGTTAGAATTAACCATGTGGCATCCGAACCGCTGTCAACAACAAGAACGGTAACAGTTCCAGCTGAGAACCCTGTATTTAAAAAGATAGAGGTCAGTGGGGAAAATGGCTCCTATCGAGTACAAGGTCAAGCAAAACCGAAGAATGGGACATTTTACTATACAGTCGAAGATGGGCATCATCAACAAATTCAAGAAACGAAAAAAGTCGTCTCGAAAGATACATCCGAATGGAACACATTTGTACTTGAATTAAAAATACCAGATGATCATTTACCACAGAACGGTACGTTAATTTTGAATCTATATGAACGAGAAAACGAAAAGATTGTTCATAATTATTCAGTTGTCTTGGAGAAGTTTTACTAAAGATTATTACTATTCCACGTAACTGGAGTGAGTTCCATAAATGGACCTTAACAATCCTATTTAACATCGTAGAAGAAAAAAGCTGACACATGAAAGTGTCAGCCTTTTTCTTCTTTATTGTCCTTTAAGATTATCTAGCTCGTCTTGATATTGGTGCAGCTGTTCTTTTTCAGCAAGGGTGGAGTTGGCAAAAGCTGAAGAAAGGGCATTCTCAGCGCGATGGATTGCTTCTTGATTGGAACCATCGTTTTGTGCCATTGCTACAGCCTTCTTCGCTTCCTTAAAGAGGCGATTCCCCATAATTAAATCCCTCCCACGGAACTATCGTGGTTATTGGACATCTTCCTTGCCTCAGCTTCAGCGTAAGTGGTATGGTACGGGATGCGCTCGTCATGCTTAGAGACGGTGTCTACTCCTTGCTTGACAAATCGTTTAGATTTACTCGATCTTCCCATTGTTTACCCCTCCATTCAATATCTGAGCAAGCTACGAAACAGGCAAAGGAATCCTGCTTCCTTTTTAGTATGCTCTAGACATCCGGGATTAGTACAACAGTCATTTTCCTATTAATGCATGTATAATTTCTAAATGGTTTTAAGGTTTAAATAATCGTTTAAGTAAACACCGACACCATCTTCTTCATTTGTAAGAGTGACTTCATTGGCGATATTTTTCACCGCAGAAATCCCATTTCCCATCGCAATCCCTTTTCCAGCATATTCTAGCATGTCAAGGTCATTATCCTCATCACCAAAGGCGATAATGCGACTAGACGGAATATTAAAGTAGTCAGCGGCTTTCTTCAACCCAACAGCTTTGTTTAAACCATATTTAACAATTTCAATAACGTGAAACGGAGCAGCCCAACTACGATGATCAATGACCTCAGCATGGACATCAGATAAGTGGCTGCGAATTTTAGCAAGCTGATCTTCTTCGGTATGAATGAGCATACTCGTTGGCGATTGTGTCAGGAATTTTCGTAAATCCCCTGTTGTGATGGAAGGTTCACCGAGATTAAAAATATCAATGAGCTTCTCGTCATGATAGTGAAAGTAAACATCATCGATTACTTCCGCGATGATGTTATGAAATTTAAAAGAGTCTAATGCTTCCACAATATCTTTTGCAACATCAATTGAGAGCGGGGAATGGTGTACACCCCATTGATGATTTTTTGGATGATGCACAAAAGCTCCATTAAAATTTACAATAGGGGTATCAAGTCCTAATTCACGGTAATACATTTCACTAGAGCGAAAAGGCCGTCCAGTTGCAATCATAACAATATGCCCTTCCTCACGGGCTTTTTGTAAAACGCGTTTATTTTTTTCGGATATCTTTTTGTTGTCTGTAAGTAATGTTCCATCTAAGTCTAAGGCAATTAAATGTTTTTCAGTCATAAGAGCTCCTTTTTTTAGCTTTTGTCATTATTCTATAGGTGTAAGGTGTATTGTATGTATAATAAGAGGACATGATTTGTGGTGAAAAACTTATGCACTCCATTTTACATTTTTTTCTTTGAAAAATCATTTGGAACAACTTTCTTCGAATGAAATTAAGTTATCTTTTTTATTACTTAGGGCAAACATATATCTTAAGTCTAAATCACTTAGCTGAATTAGCCAAATGAAACAGGTTCATATAGCGGTTTTCAGGTTTTTTGAGAGAAGAGTAATTCCCATATCAATTTATAAAAGAGGCTGTGAAAGTGAAAAGGCTGTAAAAGGATGAAAAAACTGTTAAGATATTAGGGACAGAAGTATTAAAAGGAGTGAGTCGTTTTGGATCAGGATCTGAAAGATAGCATCATGGGTGCATTAGAAATGGTAGTTGACCCTGAACTTGGAGTGGATATTGTTAATCTTGGCCTCGTGTATGATGTTGAGATAAATGAAGAGGGCTTATTGACTGTTACGATGACATTGACTTCAATGGGATGTCCACTAGCAGGAACAATTGTTGACCAAGTAAAACACGCAATGTCCGACCTTCCTGAAGTGAAGGATACAGAAGTGAATATCGTTTTCAACCCACCTTGGTCAAAAGATATGATGTCACGTTACGCTAAAATTGCACTTGGGGTTAGGGATTAATCTACAATATAGGCTAAACGTCTGAACGAATGTTCAGGCGTTTTTTTTATTTAAGTAAGGTAAATTTGTGGCTAAATTTTGTCGACACTTGTTACAAAATTGTGTACTGTTACCGAGGTGTGCTCCAAATGAATATGCCCCATGTTAATATGATTTCAATCACAGAAATGATGTTTATATGAAACCTACAGGGGGTATATTAAAATGGCTAGAATCACTACATGGAACCCAGAGGATAAAGGATTCTGGGAAGCGGAGGGCAAAGCACACGCTCAACGAAATCTTTGGATTTCAGTCCCGTCCTTGATGATGGCTTTTATTATTTGGCAAATATGGTCAGTTGTTGCAATTCGTTTAAATGATATTGGTTTTGCTTTTTCACAGGAGCAGTTGTTTACTTTAGCTGCGCTTCCGGGTTTGGTGGGAGCAACGCTTCGATTTGTTTATACATTTGGAACAGGAGCATTTGGTGGCCGTAACTGGACGGTCTTTGCAACGGGTATCCTTCTGGTACCAGCACTTGGAATTGGTTTTGCTGTACAAAATCCTGAAACACCTTTTTGGGTGATGGCGTTACTTGCAGCTCTATGTGGGCTAGGTGGAGGAAACTTTTCTTCTTCTACTTCAAATATTTCGATGTTCTTTCCAAAGGCTGCAAAAGGGACTGCATTAGGAATTAATGGCGGTTTAGGAAATATGGGAGTTTCAGTAGTTCAGTTCGTCACTCCATTAGTCGTTGCAAGTAGCACATTTGCTTTTATCGGTGGGAACACCGATGGTCAAATACTACCTGATGGAACGCAAGTATGGCTTCAAAATGCTGCTTTTGTATGGGTTATCCCAATTGTCATTTTGACTGTTGCTGCTTACTTTGGAATGGATAATTTACCGGGTGCAAAGCAATCTGTATCGCAGCAATTTGTTGTTTTGAAAAGAAAGCATACTTGGGTTATGACTGTTTTGTATGTTGCTACTTTCGGATCATTTATTGGTTATAGTGCGGCCTTCCCGTTAGTCTTAAAGAATCTTTTTCCTGAATATATCAGTCTTGCTTGGATTGGAGCATTCTTAGCGGCAGCTGCTCGACCAGTAGGTGGTTGGCTATCTGATAAATTCGGCGGCGTTTTAGTAACGTCTATTACCTTATCTATTATGTCTATAGGTGCATTAGTTGTAATCTACTTTACCAATGCAGCGAACTTTGCGGGATTCCTTACTGCATTCCTACTCTTGTTTATCGCCGCAGGTATGGGCTCAGGATCCACGTTCCAAATGATTCCTAATATTTTCTCAGCAAAAGAATCAGCACCAGTTTTAGGGATTACCGCTGCCTTTGCTGCTTACGGATCATTCCTAATTCCAAAGTTATTTGGCTGGTCTACTGACAACTTTGGAACACCGATTAATGCTTTATATATTTTCGTCGCTATTTATGTCTTATCCATTGCAATTAACTGGTACTATTATCAGCGTAAAAACGCTGAAGTGAAAATTAAATAATTCTTTATAAAATGGATCAGGAACGTTTGTCCCTGATTCTTTTTATTTGAATTAAAATGACCAGAAGGATTCTTTCATTACAGTACAACATTACAAAGTTGAGCGAAGACTTCACAAAACTGTCAAAAGGTGTTTTTTTACTGTGAGGAACCTCACTTAACACTATGGAGAAGTTATTTATACTTTACCTTATAAAAGATAATCTATAGGGGGCCATAAGAGATGTTTTCAAGAGATTTTAATCAAGATCCGTTTATTGTCATATGGGAATTAACAAGGGCCTGCCAGTTAAAGTGTCTACACTGCCGTGCAGAGGCTCAATATAGACGTGACCCTAGGGAGCTAAGCTTTGAAGAAGGAAAAGCGTTAATCGATCAAATATATGAAATGAATAATCCTATGCTTGTTTTTACCGGTGGGGACCCTCTAATGAGAGAAGACGTTTTTGATATTGCTGCATATGCGGTAGAAAAAGGGGTTCGTGTTTCCATGACTCCGAGTGCTACTCCAAATGTAACGAAGGAAGCCATTGAGAAGGCAAAGGATGTAGGACTTTCCAGATGGGCGTTTAGTCTTGATGGTCCAACTGCTGAGATTCATGACCATTTTCGTGGTACGGCAGGATCATTTGATTTGACGATGGAAAGAATTAAGTATTTACATGAGTTAGAAATTCCAATTCAAATCAATACGGTTATCTCTAGATATAATTATGATTATCTAGATGAAATGGCAAAACTGATTGAAGAGTTGGACTGTGTGTTATGGAGTGTGTTCTTCCTAGTTCCGACCGGAAGAGGGCAGGAAAAGGATATGATTACTCCTGCTGAACACGAAAAAGTATTTATTTGGTTATATGAACTAAGTAAAAAAGTGAAATTTGATATTAAAACAACTGCAGCACAACATTATCGTCGTGTTGTCATTCAAAATAAAATGCGTGAGGCAAAAGAGCAGCCTGAAGATATTAAATATCTTGATGCTTTAACACAGCAAGGTTTAACAGGGTCTATTGATGGATTGGGACGAGCCCCTAAAGGGGTAAATGATGGCAATGGATTTGTGTTTATTTCACATATTGGCGATGTGTATCCAAGTGGGTTGCTTCCAGTTAAAGCAGGAAATGTGAGAGAAACACCACTTGCTGAAATCTATCGTGAATCACCAATCTTTAAATCGTTGAGAAATCCTGATGAATATAAAGGCAAATGTGGTCAATGTGAATTTAGATACGTATGTGGAGGATCACGCTCTAGAGCTTACGCCATGACAGGGGATTACCTTGAGAGCGAACCGTTCTGTGTGTATATTCCAAAATCAATGAGAAAACAAAAAGCAAGACAAGAATCATAAGTAAAAGGGGAAATGCAACTACTGCAGGTTCCCCTTTTTAAATAATCGTACTTTGTAAAACGAAAGAAAAAGAGTGGAACCGTTATAAGGGCTCCACTCCTATTCAATGCTACAAAAGACAGCCGGGCAATTTTCACAGCCAATTTCGGTTTTTAAAAACTCTAAATCATGAACAATAATTTTCCCTTTTTTAATAGAAATGATTTGTTCGCGTTTTAGATCATTGAGTATTCGATTTGTGCTTTCGCGTGATGTTCCACAAAAGTTTGCAAGTTCTTGGTTGGTTAGAGGAAGGTCAATTAAAATCCCATCCTTTTGATGGATACCGTAACTGTTTGTCATTCGAATTAAGGTTGAAAACAGCGCTCCTTTTTTACCATTAAGAACAAGATCTCGAAATTTTGTTTGTGTTTTACGGAAATGATCACTCATCCATTTCATAAATTCGAAAGCGAGTGAGGGGTTTTGAAAGATCTCTTTTTCCAAAACTTCTTTTTTTATGCTGACGATTTCAGCGTCCTCGAGTAGGAGGGCACTTAGTAAGTACTTTGGAGACTCTGTAAATAAAGTAAGCTCACCACAAATGTCATTTTCTCCACAAATACGGAGGGCGAGTTCACGTCCGTCTTGCGTTACTTTACTAATTTGGACTTTTCCTGAAAGAATGAGGTATAGCTCATTTGCCTCCATTCCTTCTTGGAAAAGGTAAGTCCCTTTCTTAGCCTGTATTGTTCTATCTGCAAATTTTAGTAATTCTTTTATTTCAATGGAATGTGTTGCTTTTTTTAGTTGAGGCATGCTCATCCATCCTTTAGTCCATTTATCTTTCTTGTTCATAATAATAACATTCGTATAGTGGAAAATCCGTGTTGCAGCGCACTTGTTGAAAAATCGTCACGATTTTTCAGTGAGATTGTTCACACTTTCGTAATAAATGGTGGAACCTTTGTTCTCTAAGACCCTCTAAACTGGAGGCGCCTCCATTTTTTAATAGTAAAATAGTCAAAAATAAACCTTTGAAATTTTAGTTTCCTTATACTTTGGAACTTATGACAACCTCATGACATTTTAAGCTATTTGCACTATGACTGTAGTTTTTATGATTCAATATATAGTATCATTGATAATAGGATGAATATCATTAATGAGTACTTTTGAATGAGGTATTAGAATACGATCATTATAATAGTTTGTTATTCCTTCATTAGGAACGGGCAAAACTTCATTATGGAGTTGATATAGATGAGTAGACAATTAGTTAAAGATAAATTAGATCGACCGATGCGTGATTTGCGCATATCCGTGATTGATCGTTGTAATTTCCGCTGCACGTACTGTATGCCAGCTGATATCTTTGGACCGGACTTTGCCTTTCTTCCTAAAAGTGAACTCTTGTCATATGAGGAGATTGAACGAGTAGCAAAAGTTTTTGTTAGCCTGGGTGTCGAAAAAATTAGACTAACAGGTGGAGAGCCGCTTATGCGTAAGGATCTCCCAATTCTCGTCGAAAAACTATCCGTTATAGAAGGATTGTCCGATATAGCCTTAACGACCAATGGCGTTATGCTCCCGAAGCTTGCTGCCCCATTAAAAGCAGCTGGATTAAAGCGAGTAAATATTAGTTTAGATACGTTAAATGACGAATTATTTGGTCAAATTAATGGCCGTGGGGTTAAAACTGGTCCCGTTTTAACAGGAATTAGAGCGGCCAAGGAAGCAGGTCTTGGCGTAAAAATAAACATGGTTGTGAAAAAGGGCTTAAATGATCAAGAAATCCTTCCAATGGCTGAGTTTTGCAAAAACGAAGGGCTTGAACTACGGTTTATTGAGTATATGGATGTCGGCAGTACGAATGGCTGGAAAATGGACGACGTCATTACCAAAAAAGAAATATATGAGATGTTGAAGGAAAATTATGAGCTTGAACATACTGGCGCAGCTTATTTTGGCGAAGTGGCGAAAAGGTATCGCTATAAAGGAACAGATGTACATGTAGGATTTATTTCATCTGTTTCAGAATCATTCTGTTCTAGCTGCACAAGATCAAGACTGTCGGCAAACGGTCAGATATTCACTTGTCTTTTCAATGGAAATGGTCACGATCTACGTGATTTCATGAGAACTGGTGTAAGTGACGAGGAATTAAGAGAAAAGGTTGCTAGGATTTGGAATAATCGTGGAGACCGTTACTCTGACGAAAGAACAGCGGAAACCATAGCGAACCGTAAAAAAATTGAAATGTCTTATATCGGTGGATGATATCCAATTTAAAAGGTTAGACTCTTGTGCGTTAGTATAGAGTTCTAACCTTTTTGTGCTACGTAGAAACAGTTGTTGTGTTACTCTCCATGCCTATACTAGGTGGAAAACAAAGAGTATGGGAAGGGGTGAGCTCAATGCCCATACTAAGTAGGAAACAAAGAGTATGGGAGACGAGAAATTTTATTGCCCAAATCAGGTAAAAAATTGATTATAGGTAATGATGCATTTTTCAAATTGAAATGTTCAATGCCAAATCAAATCACACTTTTTATAATAGAAAAAACACACGTCATTTCCTAATTGGAAATTTGCCGTGTGTTGATTAAAATTTGAGTAAATCAAGAACCTGTCCTAGCCTTGTCTACTGTATGTTATATTTTTTCTGATTTTATCTTATGTTTTATTAAACTGTTACATTACAAAATAACGAGGGAATAAAATATTATTTTCTAAGTGAACATGCATGAAAGTGTGTTCTTCAAGCATTTCAAGACGCTTGTAAACTAGGCGATATGTTCCACAAGCATCCATTGGTGGATTAAAGTCAGATGTAACATCACGTAGTTCTTTTAGAATTGCACCAGCATGGTCATGTTCTTTTTCAAGTTCGCGAATCTCATCAAGAATTTCCTCGCGGTTTGGTAAATCAGGGTTATCTAATGAAAGCAGGTTAGGGAATACAGTCGCATCTTCTTTTGCAGTATGCTCAAGTAATTCATTTTTCAATTCATAGAAAAGATCGTGCATTTTAATTAGTTCTGGATGATTAGCTCCATGAACACGAGCAACCTTTGTTACGTAGGGGCTCATTAGCTTAAGCTCTTCTTCAAGTGTACGGTGGTATTGGTCTTGGATATGCTTAACTAATACAGAAGATTCTGTTTGAGTCCAGAACTCCATATCTTCAGCAGAATTGGCGTTTTTTTCATATAGATCACCTAATTCAACCATAAGCGCTTCAACATTGACTGCCTTTTCTTCTGCTGCCTCTGTTAACGGAATGCTGCCGCCGCAACAAAAGTCGATACGATTCTTTTTAAAGATATCACTTGATTTAGGAAATAGGTTTACAATGTCTCTTACTAATGTATGTTCATTAAATGGAAGTTGCATGTATGTTTTCCTCCTTAAGAAATCCAATATTGTTTACAAATTAATCATAAAGGAAATGGTTTTAATAGTAGGTGATATGAATCACACCTTGAAGAAAATATTAAAAGAGATAATGTGGGGGCTAGCCGAGAATTTGTGATATTTGTCATGTTGTGAGTCCTTATTTATTCTTATAATAATATAATAGAATTACTAGGTTTAATTGCCCAGATACTAGGAGCTGAAAATGATGCTAGAGAAACGAACACCGATTCAAATTGGAGAAGCGGTAAATAGAATTATGAAGTTTAAAAAGAATGGAACCACTGAGTGGGTTTCAATAAATGAAAGTTATGGAAGATTCTTGTCTGAAGACTTAAGAGCCACAAGTGACGTGCCTCATTTTGATCGAGCTCCATACGATGGGTATGCGATTCGAGCTATCGACACGAGCAAGGCTTCTCAATCCACTCCCGTTACATTTGAAGTTGTCGACCATATCGGTGCAGGGATGTTAACTGACAAAGAGCTTGGACCATTTCAAGCCGTGAGAATTATGACTGGTGCCCAGATGCCAATAGGGGCGGATGCAGTAGTTATGCTTGAGCTAACGAAGGAAGCCAGTCAAGAAGATAAAAAATATATGAGTGTTAAAAAGGTACATAAAAAAGGCGAGAATGTCTCCTACCGCGGGGAAGATGCAAAAGAAGGGGAAGTGCTAGTCAGTAAGGGGACGTTTATTAACCCTGGTATTCAAGCAATGCTAGCTACATTTGGGTTTGCTAAGGTACCGGTAGCCAAAAAGCCAATAGTTGGTCTCTATGCAACGGGAACCGAGTTACTTGAGGTACATGAGCCCCTTGAGCCAGGTAAAATAAGAAATAGCAATTCCTATATGATAGCCGCTCAAATTCAAAGAGTTGGAGCGGAGGTCCGTTACTTTGGTCAACTTCCAGATGATTTTGACACCTGTTTTGAGGCGGTTGCCAGTGCGATTGGAGAAGTCGATATTTTTATCACAACTGGTGGCGTCTCTGTCGGGGATTTTGATTACTTGCCACAAATATATGAAAAGCTCGGTGCGGAAGTTCTATTCAATAAAGTAGCCATGCGGCCGGGCAGTGTTACAACTGTCGCACACCTTGATGGGAAGCTGTTATTTGGTCTCTCAGGGAATCCATCAGCTTGTTATGTAGGTTTTGAACTTTTTGCTAGGCCAATTCTTAGGACAATGTTAAGTATAGACATGCCGCATCTTCGAAAGGAAAAGGCTATACTACATGCAGATTTCCCAAAAGCCAATCCATTTACGCGGTTTGTAAGAAGTGCATTGACCATTGAAGACGGAAGGCTGGTTGTTACTCCGAGTGGTTTAGATAAGTCGAATATTATCATGAGCCTTGCCGGAGCCAATTCCTTAATGATTTTACCGGGCGGTACGAGAGGGTTTGAACATGGAGTAGAAGTAGATGTGCTTTTACTTGAAGATCAGACAGGCAGCAAATGGCCATGGTAAAACCAGTTCTATTTCAGCTGGTGGGTTACCAAAATAGTGGGAAAACGACTACGATGTATGAAGTCATTCATAGGCTTTCAACTAAAGGTTATAAAATTGTTACAATAAAACACCATGGTCACGGTGGCAAACCAGATATGGTTGAAAATAAAGATTCAGCTCGGCATGTAAATGCAGGAGCCTTAGCTTCGATCATTGAAGGGGAGGGAAGGGTTCTTTTACAGGCTGAAAAGCCTAACTGGAGCTTAGCGGAACAGATTCATCTAGCTTCTGCTTTGAGCCCGGATACAATCCTGATTGAAGGTCATAAGCATGAAGTCTTTCCTAAGGGTGTTCTGCTACGGGATGAAGGAGATTTGCACCTGCTTAAAGAGCTAACCAATATAAAAATCATCCTATGCCGGCAACCAGAATTGGCCAACATGCTTCAAAGGGACTTACCCTATCCGGTCTATTCCGAAGTTGAAGGTTTTTACTCTTGGATCATTAAGTATGTAGAGACAACAGTTTCTTGTTTTAATAACGCTAATCCATCAGACTAATAAAGTAAAAAAAAATTCGTATTTTAGACAAACAAGCGATATTTCTCACTGTGTTTTCACTGCTAACTAGTTAAGATAAATAGGTAAATGTACCTGTTTTAATATGTGGCAGAGGTGAAAAGATGGGAATGTATCAAATGGTGTGGATCGTTTTTCCTTATACAGTGATGGCTATTGTTGGGATGGGACTTATTTGGCAATTGCAAACTCCAAACGGTGGAAAGACAAAGACAACTACAGAAAGAATCCTTTCAGGATCACTAAAGTGGTTGCTTGTTTTATGTACCTTGACTGGGCTGGTGGTTATTCACCTTTATGATGAAATTGCTCAGTTGTTTTTATGGTTTCTAAGCTTTGTACAGTTACACCCAGATATGAGATTAATAAATGATATCTCATTATTATCACAAGTGCACATCGTGATTATCTTTTTGTTTTTGCTTAGTCTGTCCTTCTCTAATAAAATAGGCTACATTTCCAAACCACATTTATATATAAAAGAATTGCTATTAAAGCTTAACTTAGTTAAAAGGCATCTATAAGATGTCTTTTTCTTATATCGAGAAAAATACCTTGAGAATTGTCAAGCTGCAGCGCCAAGTCCTTGGGTCATAAGCCACCCCTTGAATTGAAGGTGAAGAACGCCTTCTATTCAGTTGCATCTAGACTTACGGCCTAACCAAGGTGCTGCTGCTTTTCGTTTTTGACGATTTCGTGACTTCACAATCCTTGCTGCTCTTAAATGTGACAAGTTTCACTTAATAGTATTGCTGTGTGTCTTATAGTAAGAATAGAAATGTAGGGGAGTGATGATTGTGAAGTTATTTATACCGAAGCAGCATGGTGCATGGGCTATGTTAATCATCCCGTTCTGGCTTGGTGCCGCAGCTACAGAAATTGTATGGCAGCATATTCCGTTCTTCCTCGGATGGCTTTTATTATACTTAGCAACGTATCCCATGCTACTTTTATTTAAAAAGAAAAACATTCCTTTCTATCGTAAGTGGACGATTATTTATTTAGTCCCTGCACTCGCCTTTCTAATGGTCCCGTTATTTACTATGCCGACTATTGTTTACTTTGGTCTAGCGATGCTCCCGTTCTTTGCGGTTAATACTTACTATTCAAGGAAGAAAAACGAAAGAGCCTTAATGAATGACCTTAGCGCGATTATAAATTTTAGTATTGCAGGCCTTGCAAGTAGTTATCTTGCAAGTGGCAACCTAACACTCGAAGCTTTGTTGGTTTTTTTCTCCTCAATTCTTTTCTTTGTTGGCAGTACCTTGTATGTAAAGACGATGGTACGTGAAAAGAAAAATATTCGTTACAAATATATATCATGGATTTACCATGCTGTGGTGTTAATTCTATGGATAATTATTGGCGAGTGGATTGTAGCCCTTGCTTTCATACCAAGTTTAATCAGAGCCTTTGTATTGTATGGAAATCCTTTGGGAATGATGAAACTTGGTGTGTATGAAATTGTAAACGCAGCACTATTTTTTATCATCATGCTTTTTCCAATCATCCTGTATAGTTGAACACGGCGAACAGCCGTGTTTTTTTGTCTTTTCATTTAAACTTCTAGCTTGTAAATATGGTTCTTTTTTCTAAAAAAGTTTGCGGAATTTTACGAAATTGGTTGCGTTTCTGAGGTGGAGTTCTTATAATAAAAAGAACTGAAATTAATAAATATAAAAATAAATGGTTATTTATACAATAATCGGAAGGGGGAGTAGAGTGAAGGTTGCGGTTATCGGCACAACAGGATATGGTGGGGGCGAATTAATTAGGATATTACATAATCATCCTATATTCCGCATTCACTCCATTCACTCAACTAGGGAAGAAATGCCAATTACAGAGGAATTTCCTCATCTCGAAAATATATTTGAAGACTCTTTGAAAAAGGTAGATTCAGAGAAAATTGCTGAGGATGCAGATTTAGTTTTTCTAGCGACGCCATCTGGTGTTTCAGGAAAACTAGCGCAACAATTCTACGGCAAAGACATCCAGATTGTTGATTTATCTGGAGACCTTCGAATTAAAAGCGCAGAGGAATATCAAAAATGGTATAAACACGACTGTGTCAATGAAGAAACCTTAGCTGATGCAGTTTATGGACTAAGTGAGTGGAATCGTGAAAATATAATAAATGCTAGACTGCTAGCTAACCCGGGGTGCTATCCAACTGCCGCTTTACTTGGCCTTGGTCCAGTGGTAGCAGCAGGATTAATTGAACCCACAGGAATCATAATTGACGGGAAATCAGGCGTTTCTGGAGCAGGAAAATCACTCTCAAAAACAACTGCCTTTGCGGAAATGAATGATAATTTTAGAATTTATAAGGTGAATCAGCATCAGCATATTCCGGAAATAGAACAGCAACTCAAATTATGGGATGGTCACATTACCCCAGTTACCTTCAGTACACATTTAATCCCGATTACAAGGGGGATTATGACGACCGCCTACGTTCAACTTAAAAAGGAACTTACTACCGCTGAAGTGATCGAACTTTACCAGGAAACTTATTTGAATCACCCATTCGTTAGAGTGCGAAAAGAAAACCAATATCCATCTGTTAAAGAAGTTTGTGGTTCTAACTTTTGTGATATTGGACTCAATGTTGATCAACGAACAGGGCGCCTTACCATTGTTTCTGTAATTGATAATCTAATGAAAGGTGCTGCTGGGCAGGCGGTACAGAATGCCAATTTAATGAACGGAATCGATGAAAAGGCAGGATTGAACTTTATTCCAATCTATCCTTAAGGAGGACACGATGAAACAGGCACTGACAGAAAAGAAGATGATTAGAAAAATCGATGCAGGTGGTGTATTAAGTCCAAAAGGTTTTCGTGCTGGTGGGGTTCATGCTGGTCTTAGATATAGCAAATTAGATGTTGGAATCATTCTAAGCGAAACCCCGGCTAATTGTGCGGCAGTCTATACAACGAGTGCTTTTCAAGCGGCCCCAATAATCGTGACAAAGGATAGTATTTCCAAGGAAGGGTTAATTCAAGCCGTCATTGTAAATAGTGCCTGCGCCAACGCCTGTACCGGCCAACAAGGGTTGGATGATGCGTATAAAATGAGATCTTTGACCTCTAAAGCCTTTAATATAGCAGAGCATCACATTGCTGTAGCATCTACTGGTGTCATTGGAGAGTTTCTGCAAATGGATAAAATTGAGACAGGAATCCAAGCGTTAAATCCTGGTCTGTTAGCGGAGAACGCAGAGGAGTTCCAGACGGCAATTCTTACAACTGATACAGTGATGAAGAGCAGTTGTTATCAGGCAGAAATTGATGGTAAGCCTGTCTCTGTCGGTGGAGCTGCCAAGGGTTCGGGGATGATTCATCCCAATATGGCCACGATGCTAGGCTTCATTACAACCGATGCAAATATCTCATCAGAACATTTAAGCGTTGCTTTAAAAGAGTTAACAGACGTCACTTTTAATCAAATTACAGTGGACGGAGATACATCTACAAACGACATGGTTCTCGTAATGGCTAATGGCCATGCAGGGAATGAGCCGTTATCTCCGGAACATCCAGAGTGGCCAATTTTTATCCAGCTATTAAAAGAAAACTGTGAAAGCCTTGCAAAACAGATTGCTAGAGATGGAGAAGGGGCAACCAAGCTAGTGGAGGTTTCCGTTATCGGTGCAGTCTCAAATGAAGAGGCTAGAGCTGTTGCAAAGCAAATCGTTGGATCCAACCTAGTGAAAACGGCCATTTATGGTGCAGATGCAAACTGGGGAAGAATAATAGGTGCTGTAGGTCAGGCAAATGCCTTTGTCAATCCGGATACAGTTGACATTAAACTCGGTTCAATGGAATTGTTGCAAGCAAGCAATCCACTGATTTATTCCGAGGAACAGGCTAAAGCGTACTTGGAGCAAGAGAAAATCGAAATTACCGTAAACCTTAATGTCGGCTCAGGATCTGGAATGGCTTGGGGCTGTGACCTTAGCTATGATTATGTCAAAATCAATGCAAGCTATCGAACATAGGAGGTTACTATGAAATCGATTGTACTCAAATGCGGTGGTAGTGTACTTGATGAGTTATCACCAGCATTTTTTGAAGCCATTCATTCTTTAAAAAAGAATGGTTATAAACCAGTTATTGTCCATGGTGGTGGTCCGGCAATCAATACAATGCTCGACCTCTATAAGATAGATTCAAAGTTTCATAATGGGCTTAGAGTAACATGTGACAAGACAATGGAAGTCGTTGAAATGGTCCTTTCAGGTAAAACAAACCGACAGCTTGTTAGCCTGTTAGCAGAAGGTGGATTAAATGCGATTGGACTGAATGGAAGCGACGGAGGGTGCCTCGTTGCGGATTTTATCAACAAAGAAGACCTTGGGTTTGTTGGTACTGTTACGATGGTAAATAAGGAAATCATAAATAAATTAATCGATTCAGATTTAATTCCGGTTATTACTCCAATAGGGGCAACAGAAGACGGCGAGCGATTAAATATTAATGCAGATTATGCAGCAGCTGCAGTTGCAAAAGCAATAGATGCAGAACGCTGTATATTTGTAACAAATGTAGAAGGAATCTTAATTAACGGGGAGCTTATTGAAGAAACTTCTACTACTGAAATCCAAGAATATATTTCTGATGGACATATCTACGGTGGAATGATTCCAAAAGTAGAATCAGCAATTTCAGCTCTGGATAAAGGAATAAATCAGGTTATGATTGTTTCCGGGAAAAAGGCCTTTTATCAACAAGGAGGATGGACTGGAACGGCAATAACCAATAAAGAGAGGGTTAAATAATGAGCCATTTATTTCCGACCTATAGCCGTTGGGAAATAGAACCAGCTAGCGCTAAAGGAACAAAGATTACGGCAGTGGATGGGAAAGAGTATCTTGATTTCACTTCAGGAATTGGTGTTTGCAACTTGGGGCATTGCCATCCACATATCGAGCAGGCCGTTACAGAACAACTGAAAAAGTTCTGGCATGTGTCTAATCTCTTTCCACAATCAATGCAGGAAAAAGCTGCAAAGCTCCTAGCAGATGCAGCAGGGTTAGATTTAGTTTTCTTTGCAAACAGTGGTGCGGAAGCAAATGAGGCTGCACTAAAGCTTGCACGGAAAGCAACGAACCGATCGAAGATTATTTCATTTAACAATTCATTCCATGGGCGGACATTTGGTTCGATGGCAGTAACGGGTCAAGATAAGATAAAAAACGGTTTTGGACCAATGCTTGAGACCTTTATCCATTTGCCTTTTAATCAGGTGGAGGCATTCTTAAAAGAAATAGATCAGAATACCGCAGCAGTTGTGCTAGAGGTTGTCCAAGGTGAGGGTGGAATTAACGTTGCAACTTCTGAGTTTCTGAAGGTTATCGAAAAAGCATGTAAAGACAATGGCACATTGCTCATTATTGATGAAATTCAAACAGGTATTGGACGTACAGGAAAACCTTTTGCGTTTCAGCATTTCGATATAAAACCGGATATTATTACCGCTGCAAAAGGTTTAGGAAGTGGGTTACCGATTGGTGCAGTGGTCGGAACAGCAGAGCTTCAAGATGCTTTTGGACCAGGAAGTCATGGATCAACATTCGGTGGAAACCCAATAGCCATTGCCGCAGCAGTTGCTACTATGGAAATGATTTTCACTGAACAACTATTAACTGAAACGACAGCGATGGGGCAATATCTATATGACCAACTTGTGACAACCATAAGCAAGATAGATGGTGTTCTAGATATCAGAGGGATGGGGCTGATCCTCGGAATTGAAATATCCGGGAATGTTCCAGAAGTGCTTTCTAGCCTTCGAACAAAAGGGTTAATACTTTTGCCTGCAGGGGAAAAGGTCATTCGCTTACTTCCACCACTTACGATAACAGAGGCTGAAGTGAATCAGGCGATAGGTATACTCGAGTCTACATTAACAAATATAACTTCGGCAGCATTATAGCCGAATATTTTTAGAGATTAAATGAATAATTATTAGGTTGTGTATATAATTATTCGAAAATACGAGGTGAATTATGGACGGTTACTTACATCTAAGTGAAGGGATTTCCTATAAAGGCTCATGGGTAGGGAAACAACCGGATAAGGAAATTAAAGGAGAGGTTGTCTTTTTTACTGGGATGACGGGGTACCAAGAGGTGTTAACGGACCCATCCTATAAAGATCAAATAGTCGTTTTTACTTATCCGTTAATAGGAAATTACGGTATTAATAAAAAGGATGCCGAGAGTCTTGTTCCGCAACCAGCAGCTGTAATTGTATATGAGGCAGAGACCCATTGTTTTCATTATGAATCAGAAATGAGTATGAGTGATTATCTACAAAAATGGAATATTCCTGTTCTGTCCCATATCGATACACGAGCGGTTGTAAAAAGCATTCGAGAACATGGCTCAATGCCAGCAATTCTTTCAGACAAAAAAGAGTTTCTGAAAGACTTTACGCTAAGTCCTGATATGAAGGTAAAACAAGTGTCAATTTCAAAACCGAAAGTTTACGGAGAAGGTTATCCGCATATTGTCCTTTTTGATTTTGGATATAAAAAATCAATCTTAGATAGTCTTTTGAACAAAGGGTGTAAAGTGACGGTCGTCCCATACGATAGTACGTTTGAATATATCCAATCTCTTCAACCTGATGGTGTACTCTTGTCTAATGGACCGGGAGACCCCAAGGAGTTAACAGAAAAACTCCCACAAATTAAGAAGGTTATTGAACATCTTCCTACATTAGGGATTTGTTTAGGCCATCAGTTAGCTGCTCTTGCGCTTGGTGGTGACACCAAAAAAATGCTATTTGGTCATCGGGGGGCCAACCAGCCAGTCTGTGATCATCAAACTGGGAAGGTGTTTATGTCTTCACAAAACCATAGCTATGTTGTTGATGAACAAAGTATTAGTAAAGCGGGTCTTTCTGCACGTTTTATCAATAGTAATGATGGTTCTGTTGAGGGACTATCGCATAAAACATTGCCGCTAGTAACCGTCCAATTTCATCCAGAAGCTCATCCAGGACCGGCAGACAGCGATTTTGTATTTGATGAATTTATCAATCTTGTTGAATCAACGAAGCGGAGAGAAGTGAATTATGCCTAAAGATACTAGCATTCAATCCATCTTAGTTATTGGTTCCGGCCCAATTATTATTGGGCAGGCAGCCGAATTTGATTACGCGGGAACCCAGGCTTGTATTGCTTTAAAAGAAGAAGGATACCGCGTGATTTTGTTAAATAATAATCCAGCCACTGTCATGACCGATCCCGAATTTGCGGATGCGATCTATTTTGAACCAATGACCGTGGAAAGTGTAGAAAAAATTATCAAAAAGGAAAAGCCGGACGGGCTCCTTGCCACACTTGGGGGCCAGGCAGGTTTAAACATGGCTTTTCAGTTGAGTGAACAAGGCATTATTGAGAAATACGGACTAAAAGTACTAGGGACATCGATTGATTCTATTAAGCAAGGTGAAGACCGAGATGCGTTTAGAAGCCTGATGTATAAACTCAATGAGCCAGTTCCAGAGAGTGAAGTGGTCCATAGTGTTGATGAAGCCCTAACGTTTGCAAAAGCTACAGGATATCCCGTTATTGTTAGACCTGCTTATACACTAGGCGGTACGGGTGGTGGCATCGCTCCAACTGAGGAAGACCTTATTAGTTTGGTGACCGGTGGCCTCAATGAAAGCCCGATTCATCAATGCTTAATCGAAAAAAGCATTGCCGGGTACAAAGAAGTTGAGTATGAGATGATGCGGGATGCCAATGGAACATGTATTGCCATATGTAATATGGAAAACTTTGATCCTGTGGGAATCCATACTGGGGATTCGATTGTTGTTGCTCCCTCGCAGACGTTGACAGACCGAGAGTACCAAATGCTTAGATCTGCAGCTGTAAAAATTATATCTGCTCTTGGAATTGTTGGTGGGTGTAATATTCAGTTTGCTCTCGACCCTGAAAGTAAAAATTACTATCTCATCGAAGTAAATCCGCGCGTTAGCCGCTCATCGGCATTGGCATCAAAAGCAACGGGTTATCCGATTGCAAGGATGGCTGCAAAGCTTGCTGTTGGTCATTTGTTATCAGAGTTAAAAAATCCTGTAACGGGAAATACGTATGCAAGTTACGAGCCGGCACTTGATTATGTTGTCGTGAAAATTCCTAAATGGCCTTTTGATAAGTTTCCTGGTATAGAGCGACGCCTAGGTACGCAAATGAAAGCAACTGGGGAAGCAATGGGAATCGATCGGAATTTCGAACGTGCTTTGGTTAAAGCAGTTCGCTCATTAGATATGAATGTTCAGAATTTAACCTTGGCATTATTTGAAGGGAAATCAACTGAGGAATTAAAATCAATTTTAGCTCAACAGTCAGATGAACGACTTTTCGTGATAATGGAATTATTACGTCGTGGCGTAAGCAAAAAGAGCATTCATGATGATACAAAAATTGACCTATTTTTCTTAAATAAGTTAGAAGGTATTATTCAAATTGAAGCCGAAATTGCCAATGAAAATGCTCTTGAGGTGAGTGCTGAAAAATTAGCTTCATATAAAGAGAAAGGTTTCAGTGATGATTATCTTGCAAAGGCATGGAAGATGACCGAAAAGCAGGTTAGAAACCTTAGAAGTAAGCTCGGGGTAAAACCAAGTTATAAAATGGTGGATACTTGTGCTGCAGAATTTGATTCTAGCTCTAATTATTTTTATTCTTGTTATTTTGGGGAAAATGAATCGCCGAAAAGTAGCAAAAGAAAGGTATTAATTGTAGGAAGCGGACCTATTCGCATTGGTCAGGGCGTCGAATTTGACTATTGTTCCGTTCATGGGGTTCTTGCGTTAAAAGAAGAAAACATTGAAACGATTATGATTAACAATAATCCAGAAACAGTAAGCACAGACTTTGCCTTATCTGACCGACTTTATTTTGAACCATTATGCTTAGAAGAAATTCTCGATGTGATTGAAGTAGAAGGAATAGAGGAAGTTATTGTTCAACTCGGAGGACAAACGGCTCTAAACTTAGCAAAAGGCCTAGAGAATCATGGAGTAACATTACTTGGTACAAGTTCGGAAATGATTGATTTATTTGAAGATAGAGATAAGTTTTATCGTCTTCTTGATCGTCTAAACATTCCACGGGTAAAAGGGTTAATTGCTGGTAACCAGCAAGAACTTGTCGATGCTGCAGCTACAATTGGATTTCCTGTTTTAATTCGTCCTTCTTATGTAATTGGTGGTCAGGATATGATGGTCATTGAAAATCAGGAGAAGTTGGAAGCTCATTTAGCTAATAGTATCGTTCAATATCCTGTGCTAATTGACCAATTTTTAGAGGCAAGAGAAGCTGAAATCGACCTTGCCGCGGATGGAACTCATATTATCGTCCCTGCAATCATGGAACATATTGAGAGAACAGGTGTTCACTCTGGTGATAGCTTATCGATGATTCCCGCACAAGGTTTATCTATATCAGTTAAAAAGAAAATTATTGAATATGCATCTCTAATAATCAAGGATACAGGTTATCAGGGATTGATGAATATACAGTATATTATCTCTGGGGAAGAAGTTTATATCCTTGAGGTAAATCCACGTTCAAGTCGAACAATGCCAATTGTAAGCAAAGTGACAGGCGTGCCTCTTGTCAATAAAGCGACAAAAATATTGCTTGGGAAATACAAGATGTCGAAAAATGAATTACCGGTATTTGGTGAAGGACCTAGCCCGTATGTTTGTTTGAAATATCCAGTGTTTTCCAACTTCGCCTTAAGAGGCCTCGATATTAAGACGGGTCCACAAATGATGTCAACTGGTGAAGGAATTAGTATTGGCCAAACAACAGAGGAAGCTTTAAAGAAATACTTTGCTTCATTGTCTACTAAGTTACAGGGAAATAAAATTCTCTTCACAAGTTGTGATCAAACCCTTATTCAAGAAGCGGCTCAGTGTGGCATAGACCTTATTCGTTATGAAGGGGAAATAAATGAGATCGCAACGGAAAACATTGTTGGGGTATTATGCAGTGGAAGTAGCAGTGAAGATGTTTTTCTTCGTCAATGGGCAATTCGCCAACGTAGGCTGATCTTCTCTCAGGAAGAAACCTTTAAGGCTTATCTAAAAGGAATGAAAAATACTGAGTGGAACGTGAAACCAATGGGAGAATGGTTAAACCAAATTGAAAAGGGTGTGGCAGTTAAATGAGTAAGGCTCAGCAATCGACAATCAACAAATTGTCTTTGAAGGGGAAACATTTCCTAACAATCCTTGATTTTTCTACTGAGGAAATTCAATTGCTAATTGATAAGGCGATTGAACTGAAATCGAAAGGACCAGGTCAAAATCCTTTAGCTGGAAAAATTCTCGCAATGATCTTTGAAAAAAATTCGACAAGAACACGGATGTCCTTCGAAGCTGGAATGCTCCAGCTTGGAGGTCATGCGATCTATATGAATAACCAGGATTCCCAGCTAGGGCGTGGGGAAACCATTGCTGATACTGCTCAAGTGTTATCTCAATATGTTAATGCCATAATGATTCGAACTCATGGACATGAACGAGTGGAGGAACTTGCCAATCATTCTACTGTGCCTGTTATAAATGGACTAACGGATTTAGCACATCCATGTCAGGCCATTGCGGATGTTCTTACACTAACAGAAAAGAAGGGTGCTGTCCGGGGATTAAAATTGGCTTATGTAGGGGATGGCAATAATGTTGCTAACTCATTAATGGCTATCTGTGCAAAATTGGGCATCGATTTTGCAATCGCTGCACCTGAGTCCTATTGGCCGGATGAGGAAGTGACTTCTAAGTGCAAAGAAATTGCCGAACAAACAGGCTGTAAAATTACAGTTACCGCTAATCCTGTAGAGGCAGTTCAAAATGCGGATGCGGTTTACGCAGATGTTTGGACGAGTATGGGGCAGGAAGAAGAAAACGAACAGCGCTTAAAAGATTTTCATGAATACCAAATTAATGAGGATCTTGTTAGTCACGCAAAGAAGGATTATCTTTTCATGCATTGCTTACCAGCCCATCGCGAGGAAGAAGTAACTACAGGTGTCATTGACGGACCTAATTCCGTAGTATTTGAGCAAGCAGGCAATCGCCTTCATGCACAAAAGGCATTATTAGTTGAATTATTAAAAGACTAAGCATTAGCACATGAGATTTTTTTATAATCTCATGTGCTTTTTTTATGTGGAAGGATAAATAGACTGGGGTTTACGTGAAAAAGTAAGGGAAATGTGGGTAAAGAAGGTCGGTGCGAATAGAAAGATGATTTGCGTGAATAGAAGGGTGGAAAGTGCGAATTGAAGTGGAATTGCGCGAATAGAACCTCGATATTAGTGAATAGAAAAGGTCGATGCGAATAGAAAGGTGATTTGCGTGAATAGAAGGGTGGAAAGTGCGAATTGAAGTGGAAATTGCGCGAATAGAACCTCGATATTAGTGAATAGAAAAGGTCGGTGCGAATAGAAAGATGATTTGCGCGAATAGAAGGGTGTAAAGTGTGAATAGAAATGGAGTTTGCACGGATAGAACCTCAATAAAGGTGAATAGAAAAGGTCGGTGTGAATAGAAAGATGATTTTCGTGAATAGAAGGGTGTAAAGTGCGAATAGAAATGGAGTTTGCACGGATAGAACCTCAATAAAGGTGAATAGAAAAGGTCGGTGCGAATAGAAAGATGATTTGCGTGAATAGCAGGGTGGAAAGTGCGAATAGAAATGGAGTTTGCGCGAATAGAACCTCAATAAAGGTGAATAGAAAAGGTCGGTGCGAATAGAAAGGTGATCTGCGTGAATAGAAGGATGTAAAGTGCGAATAGAAATGGAGTTTGCGCGAATAGAACCCTAAAAATGGTGGATAGAAACCGCTATGGTGCGAATAGAAATGAGCATTCCTCTGCTTAAGCATCTAAACTCATTTAGTGGACTATTGTTGGGCAAACTTTCCTTCATGTTATCAGCACGTTCGGAAATAATAATATGGCAAAGATATTGGAAAGGGAGGAGGCAGCTATATGGGCCAAAACCGACAATTTCGTGCAGGACAAAAGGCACCTAATAATGGTGTCTATATTGAAATCGGTGAAACAGGAAGCAATGTGACCAATCCTCAAAAAATTAAATTAAATGCAGGAGATTATTTTCCGGAAAATTCTAATCACAACAGACTATGGACGTACCACAAAATCCATAGACATACCTAGAAAAGCGGAAGCGCCCTGTTTAGCGGCGTATAGCCTGGAGCTTCCACCTGAGATAAAGGATAAAGGAAACACGAAGAACCGTAGGTGATTCGATGTTGACTTATCGGAGGATGGTAAGCGAAGGACACTAGCCGCTAGGGTGCTGAAGCTAGACAAAGAAAAGCGGAAGTGCCCTGTTTTTGCGACTTAGGCAATAAAAAAGTAAAGCCATCCGGCTAGGATGGCTTTATTTTTAGTTTACACAAAGATATAATAATATAAAGGTCAAAAATGGTCAGAATAAAAGGAGGAGCTTCGGTGGATATAAACAGGATGACCGAAAAACTTCAACAAGCTGTTTTTCAGGCACAGTCATTGGCTGCTGAAAACCATCATCAGGAAGTAGATGACGTCCATTTATTTCTTACAATGCTTAATCAAGAAGAAAGTCTGGCTCGTACTATTCTAGAGAGGCTTGGAGAAGACGTTGAAGCGTATAAAAAGGATTTAACAGTTGCCCTACATAAAAAACCACAAGTATCAGGAAGTGGAACAGAGGCTGGAAAATTGTATATCACCTCTAACTTACAGCAACTGTTAGTACATGCAGAACAAGAAATGAAGCAGTTTCAAGATGAGTTCCTTTCAGCTGAACATATTGTACTAGCTTTGCAACAAGCAAAGTTAACGGATGCGAACAGACTTTTACTATCGAATAAAATTAGTCGAGAAAAGCTTTTATCGGTTATTAAAGATATAAGGGGGAATCAACGAGTGACCTCTCAAAATCCTGAGGCAGGTTATGATGCCTTAAAAAAATATGGCAGAGATTTAGTGGAAGAAGCTAGAAATGGGAAAATGGATCCAGTCATTGGTCGGGACAGCGAAATTCGCAACGTCATCAGGATCCTTTCACGAAAGACAAAAAACAATCCCGTTTTAATCGGAGAGCCGGGAGTTGGGAAAACGGCGATAGTGGAAGGGCTTGCCCAAAGAATTGTTAGACGTGATGTTCCGGAAGGTTTGAAAGACAAGTCTATTTTTTCACTGGATATTGGTGCTTTAATTGCAGGGGCAAAATTTAGAGGAGAGTTTGAAGAAAGATTAAAAGCCGTTTTAAATGAATTAAAAAAGAGTGAAGGGAAAATCCTCCTGTTTATTGATGAACTCCACACAATTGTGGGGGCAGGAAAAACAGAAGGAGCAATGGATGCAGGCAATATGTTAAAACCAATGCTTGCAAGAGGAGAACTTCATTGCATTGGTGCAACCACTTTAGATGAACATCGGAAATATATTGAAAAAGATCCCGCTTTAGAGAGAAGATTTCAACAAGTCCTTGTACAGGAACCAAATGTGGAAGACACCATTTCGATCTTAAGGGGACTGAAGGAAAGGTTTGAAATCCATCATGGGGTCAATATCCATGATCGAGCAATTGTTGCCGCCTCCACTCTTTCAGATCGATATATTACCGACCGTTTTCTTCCTGATAAAGCAATCGACCTTGTTGATGAAGCTTGTGCCATGATTCGTACAGAAATTGATTCAATGCCAAACGAGCTTGATGAAGTGACTCGTCGCGTTATGCAGTTGGAAATTGAAGAAGCAGCACTCCAAAAGGAAAAGGATGAAGCTAGCAAAGAAAGATTAGTGACCCTTCAAAAGGAGCTTGCCAATTTAAGAGAAACTGCTGGTGTAATGAAAGGGAAATGGGAAAAAGAAAAAGAGGATATCCAAAAGGTCCGGTTAAAGAGGGAAACTCTTGAAAAGTTAAGACATGAACTAGAAAAGGCAGAAAATGAATATGATTTGAATCGAGCTGCTGAACTTAGGCACGGCCGTATACCTGCATTGGAAAATGAACTAAAGGAAATTGAACTGCGGGTAACGGACGGAGATAAGGAAGACAGACTTCTTCGTGAGGAAGTGACAGAAGAAGAAATTGCTTCTATTGTGGCAAGGTGGACGGGCATTCCTGTAACAAAGCTGGTTGAGGGAGAGAGAGAAAAACTACTCCGCTTAGAAACAATTCTCCAAAAGCGCGTGGTTGGTCAAGATGAAGCCGTTTCACTTGTTTCTGATGCGGTTCTTAGGGCAAGAGCGGGGATTAAGGATCCGAACAAACCGATTGGGTCTTTTATCTTCCTAGGTCCGACAGGAGTTGGAAAAACCGAATTGGTTAAAACGCTGGCTGAAGCATTATTTGACAGTGAAGAACAACTGATACGACTGGATATGTCAGAGTACATGGAAAAACACACGGTTTCAAAATTAATAGGAGCACCTCCTGGTTATGTTGGCTATGAAGAAGGTGGTCAATTGACCGAAGCAGTGAGAAGGAAGCCATATTCAGTTATTTTATTTGATGAAATTGAAAAGGCACATCCAGAGGTATTTAATATCTTACTTCAAATGCTTGATGATGGACGAATTACTGATTCTCAAGGTCGGACAGTGGACTTTAAAAATACGGTCATCATTATGACTTCAAATATTGGCTCACACTTCTTACTTGAACAATCTGATTTTGAAGCAGGAATTAAGGAGGAAGCTAGAGAAAATGTAATGGGACAACTTCGCAACCACTTCCGTCCGGAGTTTCTAAATCGCATTGATGAGATTATCTTATTTAAACCACTTCAGATCAATGAAATAAAAGAAATTGTTGTGAAACTATTGGACGAATTGCAGCATAGACTAAAAGACCAGAACATACAGATAACCATTAGCGAAGAGGCTAAGGAATTTATCGCCGTTAACGGGTTTGACCCTGTTTATGGTGCAAGACCATTGAAACGATATATACAAAGAAATGTGGAAACGAAACTAGCGAGGGATATTATTGCTGGAAAAATTCGTGAAAAGAGTCATATTGAAATATCTATTACCGACGGTCAAGTGGACATGGTGGTCAAATAAAAAAAGTCATCCTATTTTAGGATGACTTTTTCATCTCAAATTAATGAGATCCATGTTGGTCAGCAGGACCATCAGCAGGTAGCACTAATGGAATGATGAATACCAAAATGGCTGATACGACTGTAAGAATGATTCCAGTTTGGAGGTCATACCCAACACCCATCATGGAGCCGGTTACATAAGTCAACATTTGAATCAAAAGGAATGTCCAAAATAAAGTCCAGAAATAACGCATGATTTTCACCTCTACCCTGCAAAAGTTCTCATTTTATCTTACCATAATGTGAAAAATTAATAAATAAAAATTAGCAACTATAAGACTAGCTTATCCTTCTCCACCGTAGGCTAATCCCCATTCATTTTGTCGAGAACCTCATACATTAATATGAACAAACTGTTTAAAGGAGTTTTGAGATAATGGAGAACCGGAACTTCAGACTGGATACCGAATGGAATATGATACATTACCCGCACAGACCTAACGGTTTCGGTATCTTAATTTTGGGAGACGAGAGGCATTTTGTTGATAGCCAAAACAGTTTTTGGACGCAAAATGAAGGAAAACGCAAACTTCTTCATGATTTTAAAGAAGCTGGATATACCATATTTTATTCGAATTTATTCGGAATGAATTGGGGAAGCCAAAATGCAGTAGATCTAGCAGCACGATTATGTGCACATATCCGCCGGTCCGAAATCTTGAACGATAAAATACATGTATTTGCAGAAGGAATGGGCGCACTTACTGCATTGAAACTATTGAAAAGAGAGAAAAGAATTCGTTCACTATTATTACTAAATCCTGTGCTTTCTTTAAACAAGCACTTGGAACAGGAAAAAGAGCATAAATTTTTCTATAAAAAGTTGTTACAGGAATTAGCTATAGCCTACCAATTGGAACCAAAAGAAGTCACAAAGTATCTTTCCGAACAAGAGGATTTCCCTCATATACCTGCAGAAATACCTATGAAGGTAATCCATGTGCTTTCTGGAAATCGTGCCTATAAGCAATCTATGTTATTAAAAGAGTTCAGCCAAACATGGAAGGAGCAGAAGGTTAACTTCAATGTACTTTATATGGTCCCTGAAAAGAAACCACAAATAGGAATACAAACGGTTCAGTTCTTTAATAAACATGAACAGGACCTTTAAACCAGGTGCAATAATTTTCAGCTAATGTCATAGGATACATTGAAGATGTATCAGGGGGATTGTATATGAATAAGGCAATTATTATTGGCGCATTTGGTTTTTTAGGGTACAGTGTTTGCCGCGTTATGCTTGATGAGGGAATAGAGGTAAATGCAATTTCTGTAGGTAAGAAGTTTCCTAATGTTATTGAAGAAAAGCGAATGCAAATTGGCAGAAATGCCAATTTTCTTGAGGGCGATCTTTTGATAAATGAAGATAAAATGGAACAAATTCCGGTGATCATCCCATTTTGTGATTTTTATATGCTAGAAGAGGAAGAACTACTGTTTGAGCATCACTTTCTTCAGGAAGAGCTATTATCATTAACTCCGGAGAATCATCCAATAACCTTGTTGCTTCCTGAGCAACTTGGTTACGAAGACTCCTTTGAAATCGAGCCGCTAGCTAAGCTTAAGCAGAATTTATCTACAAAGGGTTTCTTACTCAAAGAAGTCCTAGTCCCAACCTTATATGGTCCGTGGCAACCCGAAGGTTGTTTTTTTCAGCAACTCCTTTCTTTAGGTGAAGATACAATTAACGTTCCAACTTTGAACAAAAGAGAATGTACTAGTGATGCAATTTATATAGCTGATGCAGCATCCTTGGTTAGAGATTTGCTGGAAGAGGACCAGGAGGGAAAGTTTGTTTTACGAAGCGGCGAAAATAATAGTTGGAGAAAATGCTTGAAGAGCATATATGATAGCTTATTTAATTCAAAGCTAAGTAAAGTGGAAGGAAAATGTATAACGAATCTCGAAAACATGAAAAATATGAACTCGCCCTTAGATCAGGTACAAAAGTTGAGTAGAGAATACGATGTAGTCTATGTAAAAGAACCAATGGACATCTTAGAGGGACTGGAAAAACAACGGAACCACCATTTACGTCTATCAAGAGGGAATCAGGTTTAAAGTGTGAAAACCCTTTTCAAATGAATGGTTAAAAAGTAAAATTAATAATATACACATTATAGGCGAACAGAAAAAGCCAGCTACTATTATTTCCAAGTCACGGATGCAATAAAAGGAGTTGCAGCAAATGTTGAAACGTTTTGGGCTTATTTTGTTTAGCCTGCTATTGTTGGGAGGGTGCGGACAACCTCTTGCAACAGGAAAAATTGAAAAAGTGGGCCTACTCGTTCCTGAAACAATTAACGATCAAGTCTGGGGTACCGAGGGTTACCGAGGGTTATTGCGAATTCAATCCCGTTTTAATATTGATGTTTTTTATAAAGAAGGAATGAAATCCGAAGCTTTAGTCGAAGCCGCAGTAAAAGAATTTGATGACAACGGTGTTAACCTCATCTATGGTCATGGGAACGAGTATGCTGAATACTTTAATCATATTTCAGAGAAATATCCAGATATCCATTTTATCAGTTTTAATGGCGATGCCAAAAATGAAAATACCACAAGTTTAAATTTTGATGCGTATGCGATGGGGTTTTTTGGCGGCATGGTTGCAGCACATATGACGCAATCAAATCATCTTGGTGTCATTGCGGCTTTTGAATGGCAGCCAGAAGTAGAAGGCTTCTATGAAGGAGCAACGTTTTATAACAATGACACTGAAGTGGAAATTCATTATGTTGGACATTGGGATCATGATGAAAAGGCATTGGAAATTCTCGACAGATTACTCTCAAGAGGAGCTGACGTGATTTACCCAGCGGGCGATGGCTATAATATTCCAATTATTGAACGGGTAAAAGAAAAAGGTTTGTTTGTAATTGGGTATGTTTCTGATCAATCAGATTTGGGGGAGTCTACAGTGCTAACTAGTACGGTTCAGCATGTAGATGTCCTTTATGAACTAGTTGCTTCAAAATATAATGAAGAGAATTTAGAACCAGGAAATTTATATTTCGATATACCTGATGGAGTGATTTCCCTTGGGGAGTTCAGTCCTAATGTTGATCCTGAATTTAGGGAAGTCATGCACCAGCATATGAACACCTATAAAGCGACTGGTAAATTACCCAATGAGTAAAGTGATTGGGCTGCGGGCATTTGAATTGCTGCAGCCTTTTTTTATTTCCTTAGAGGTCATAGCTGCTGAATAAGCACTTATACCTACTTTTTTAGAAATTGGTCGAATAAAGGTTTAATTTTACTGAACATCGGTTTTAATTGTTTGGCGGTACCTACAAGGGAATCAATATGCATCAGAATTTCCTCTAAGTTTACTTGATTCAGGAGATTGTCTTCTGCTGGTGTTTCTGTTGCCCTTTTTTCATCTTCAACATGATGTTTGTTTCGACTTGAACCAAACATTAAACGATCAAAAGGGTGTTGTTCATTCTTCCCGGTCTCTATTGTGTTTGGGCTATCGGTTTCTGTTTGGATACTTTCATCTTTATCATAATCCATTTTAGAACCTCCTTTTCATCATTCTCCTTTTGGTTTAGTTTATGTCGATAGGCAAGACACGGCATAGTCATTAGCGGAAACTAGGCAATTCCTGTTGCAGGTTTATACCAACATCTGATAAAATTAGTACCAGCTAATAATATTTGATATTAAAAAACAAAAGACAAGAGATATATAAAGGAGATGGCCCTATGAATGCAGGGATAATTGGAGTTGGTCGTTTTATTCCAGAAAATATTGTTACCAATCTTGACCTTGAAAAACAAATGGATACTTCTGATGAATGGATTCGAACTAGAACCGGTATAGAAGAAAGAAGAATTGCCGGAGATGATATGGATACATCAGGGTTAGGCTATCGTGCGGCAAAAAAAGCACTAGAAGCAGCGAACGTTGCACCAGAGGAAATAGACATGATATTGGTTGCGACTGTTACCCCAGATCAACCTTTTCCTAGTGTTGCGTGCATGCTTCAAGATAAATTAGGTGCTAAAAAGGCTGCGGCGATGGATGTTAGTGCTGCTTGTGCAGGTTTCATGTACGGAATGGTAACGGCAAAACAGTTTATTGAAACCGGAGTTTACAAGAATGTATTAATAGTAGGTGTGGAGAAATTATCTAAGGTAACCGATTGGGAGGACCGAAATACAGCTGTCCTGTTTGGCGATGGTGCTGGAGCTGTAGTAATGGGACCTGTTAGCGAGGGGAAAGGTATTCTTTCCTTTGAATTGGGTTCTGACGGATCTGGTGGTAAGTATCTTTACCAGGATACACATATAAGAATGAATGGCCGAGAGGTTTTTAAATTTGCTGTTAGACAAATGGGGGAAAGTAGTGTCAATGTCTTAGAAAAGGCAGGATTAACAAAGGAAGATGTTGATTTTCTCATTCCGCACCAAGCAAATATTCGGATTATGGAAGCTGCAAGGCAGCGTCTGGAGCTTCCTGTTGAAAAGATGTCAAAAACAGTTCATAAATATGGAAATACCTCTGCAGCTTCTATTCCCATTTCGATGGTTGAGGAACTAGAGGCAGGAAAGATTAAAGATGGAGATCTCATTGTCATGGTTGGGTTCGGAGGCGGTCTAACTTGGGGCGCTATAGCCATGCGTTGGGGAAAATAATCGTTCATCAAAAAGGAGATGACTTAAGTGGAAAAACGGAGAGTTGTGATTACTGGGATTGGGGCAGTGACCCCTGTAGGAAATGATGCTGAGACAACTTGGAAAAATATTCTCGCAGGAGTATCAGGCATTGGACCTGTAACGAGAGTTAACGCTGATGAGTATCCTGCCAAAGTTGCTGCTGAATTAAAAGATTTTAATATAGAAGATTTCGTTGATAGAAAAGAAGCAAGAAAGATGGATCGCTTTACTCATTATGCGGTGGCTGCTTCCTTAATGGCTGTAAAAGATGCAGATTTAGAAATCAATGAACAAAATGCTGAACGGGTTGGGGTTTGGATTGGATCTGGTATTGGTGGCATGGAGACGTTTGAACAACAGTATGAAAACTTCCAAAAACGAGGGTATCGTCGTGTAAGTCCTTTCTTCGTGCCCATGCTAATCCCAGATATGGCTACAGGTCAGGTCTCAATTAGTCTAGGGGCACGTGGATTTAATTCTTGTACTGTAACGGCATGTGCAACAGGGACAAACTCTATTGGTGATGCATTCAAAGTCATCCAGCGTGGCGATGCTGACGTTATGGTTAGTGGTGGTGCCGAAGCTCCAATAACAAAAATGAGCTTTGCTGGCTTTTGTGCGAACACCGCACTTTCAACGAACCAAGATCCTTTGAAGGCAAGTCGTCCGTTTGATAAAAACCGTGATGGCTTTGTCATGGGAGAAGGCGCAGGGATTGTTGTCCTTGAAGACTTGGAACATGCATTAGCGAGAGGGGCAAAAATATACGCGGAAATCGTTGGCTACGGTGCAACAGGGGATGCTTATCATATTACAGCACCTGCTCCTGAAGGAGAGGGTGGGGCACGTGCAATGAAAATGGCACTAAATGATGCAGGCTTAAATCCAGATGAAATTGGCTATATTAATGCTCACGGAACTAGCACAGATTATAATGATAAGTTTGAAACAATGGCAATTAAGAAGGTGTTTGGTGAGCATGCATACAAAGTGGCTGTAAGCTCGACTAAATCAATGACAGGACACTTGCTAGGTGCCGCAGGTGGGATTGAAGCAATCTTCACAGCTTTAGCAATTAAAGAAGGAATGTTACCTCCTACAATCAATTATGAAACACCTGATCCAGATTGTGACCTTGATTATGTACCTAACGAAGCTCGTAAACAAGAAATTGAAGCGGCTATTAGTAACTCCCTCGGTTTTGGGGGACATAATGCCACGATTGCACTTAAGAAATATAATGAATAAATAGTACATGGCCTTAAATCACATTGGTTTAAGGCCATTTTATTTGCACCTAAGTTTTCATGTTATTAACGATAAAATATTTATTACATAAACTAAAATGAGAAATTTGTTCAAAACTAGATTCCTTAGGGGGTGAGTGGTGTGGGAGGAGTCGAGACAGATAAGTGGCTTGAAACTGATTTTCACCGTCCATTGGAAATATGTGAAAGAATGCGAGAATCTTTCGGAGGGGATTCATCAAAAAGAATTTATCAATATCTATTAGAGTTTGGAATGTATCGGCCAAATCATCGTACCCAACAAACATTTATGGAGTTGAAGGAACAAAAAGCATGGGAACGTTTAGAAAAGCTTTTTCTTAAATATAAGAACAAGTGGCAGGGACCAGATGTTCCAGTTTATTTGTTTCCAAAAAATATAGGAGGAATCTTCTCAACAAAGACCCAGGATACTCAAAAGTCGGGTGTTTCATTTGAAGACAAGGTATTCCTGTTTATTTCGCCGTTAGAGGATGAAAAGGAGCTAGAAGCACTATTTGTACACGAATACCATCATGTGTGCAGGCTGAATAAACAAAAGAAGAAAGTTAAGGACTATACCTTAATGGATTCAGTTGTGTTAGAGGGGCTGGCTGAAAATGCTGTTTTTGAACAATGCGGGGAGAAATATTTGGCAAAATGGTGTACTCAATATTCTTCTAAAGAGCTTTCGAAGATTTGGAATCAGGTATTTAAAGAGCAATTAGAATGTAAAAAAACAAGTAGATTGCATGATGATTTATTATTTGGACTTAAAAAGTATCCTCCAATGATTGGTTACGCACTAGGGTACAAGATTGTGACACTATTTAAAGAAAAAAATATATTGTCCACCGAGGAATCATTTATCCTACCCTCTAAAAAGTTCGTGAAAGATGTCGAATTATAAAGATATAGAATTTTATATCCCACTGCAAAACGTATGCAGTGTTTTTTTGTTTTAATTCTTACTGATGGTGGGAGGAAATTACTTATTAATATTCGTTCGGTCTGTATGAAATAAGGAATAATTTTACTTATGTCTGCCCATACTGAGTGCAAAGAGTAACTTGTTGAGAGGGGTTGTAATCATGTTGTATCTTCACGATGTTTGGGTGAATTGGTTTGAAGGTGAAGAAAATGGATACAATGTTTGCCATTTCCACGAATGGAGAAAAGATGATGGTGTAGAACTTTTGGACCAAGTGCCACTATTAAAAATTGATTCTCTATTATTTAATTACATAGAAAATGATTTATCAGAATTACCTCAGCAGCTTATGGATGATATCTATCAAAAAGCCTTTTTAAGGAAGAATCATGAGCGAGTACAATTGGATTATTGTTTTGTCGTATCAGATGGAGTTGGGATTCTAGCGGTAGATACGATTGGATATAATATTCCAATCCGAAAAAGTAGATTAATTCCAAGACAGGAACAACTAGTTTTTGAAATGCTCGAAAACCAAGAAACAAGTAACTATAACTTTAACGATCACTCATCCTTAAAAGATTTTCATATTCTTTCACCAGCCCCAGATTTAATGAGGGGACTTACTAGAAAAGAAAGACAGTTAAAGCAGTTATTGTTTATGGCAATGGACCAGTTGCATTCTTCTCAAAATGTTGCCGAGGTCAGGTACTGGTTGACTGAATGGAGTCCTGAAAAGTATGAAACAATTCAACAACTTTCTTTTGAGGAAGTTTGGGAAGAGCTATATGATGAAACGAAATATGGTTGGTCAAAAAGGCATTATGCTTTCTGTGAAAATTTAATTAAAGGCCAAACATTTTTCGAGAAACTATGGGAAATGGAACACGGATCAAAGGTAAATTAAAAGGAGCCATTTGGCTCCTTTTAATTTTGGCTTAATTCAATTTATCTTCTTTTTCTTCCTAGTCCCATTGCATTTTCCATCTTTTTCACCATTTTGCCTGCTACTAAATTGGCTTTTTCCGCACCTCTGTCAAGAATATCATCAAGCTCTGAGGACTCCATTAATTCCTGATATCTAGTTTGAACTGGTTCAATTGCTTTTACCACAACTTCTGCGACATCTGATTTGAAGTCTCCATACCCTTTTCCTTCGTAAGCTAGCTCAAGCTCTTGAATGGATTGATTGGTCAGGATGGAATAGATAGAGAGTAGATTAGAGATTCCAGGTTTATTTGCTTTATCATATTTTACGATTCCCTCAGAGTCTGTGACCGCACTTTTGATTTTTTTCTCAATCTGTTTTGGAGTATCCAGCATTGAAATGAACCCTTTTGTGTTAGCATCAGATTTGCTCATTTTCTTTAATGGATCTTGTAAGGACATGATTCTTGCTCCAACTTTTGGAATTCGTGCTTCGGGAATTGTAAAGATATCATTATATTTCTTATTAAATCGTTCTGCCAAATCTCTTGTTAGTTCAATATGCTGCTTTTGATCTTCACCAACAGGAACAAGGTCAGCGCTGTATAGTAGAATATCTGCGGCCATAAGTGGTGGATAGGTAAGTAGGCCAGCTGTTACTGCCTCTTTACCTGCAGACTTATCTTTGAATTGAGTCATTCTTTCAAGTTCCCCGATATAAGCTACACATTGCAACATCCATCCTGCTTGGGCATGAGCTGGAACTTCAGATTGGATGAATAGTGTTGCTTTTTCTGGGTCAATGCCAGAAGCAAGGTATAAGGCTGCAAGACTTCTTGTATTTTGACGAAGTTGAAGCCTATCTTGAGGAACAGTGATAGCGTGTTCATCGACGATGCAGAAATAGCAATTGTATTCATCTTGAAGCTCAACGAATTGTTTCATCGCTCCGATATAGTTGCCAAGGGTAATAGTACCACTAGGCTGAATTCCTGAGAAGATTGTTTTCATTTTTTGACCTCCGAAATGTTAAAAGAATAGAAAAAAGACCATACATCCCCATCAAATAGGGACGAATGGTCCGCGGTGCCACCCTAATTACTCCAAAAAAGAGCTCTCATTCATGCGTTCAATGCATGATCCGGTAACGCTGGAAACGTCTACTGATACTTTCATTTCACAGTAGAGGCTCGAAAGTCCATTCCACAAGTTCGGTTGTTTGTTCACACCATCCACAAACTCTCTGATAAACCTCTGCAAGTGTACTACTCTTTGTCAACGCCTTAATTATCATCTTCTAATGAGAAAATTATAAATCACTATTCGTTTAGAATCAAGAAGGCGAGTGTTTTTTCTGTACTACTGTTAAAAAGGAGCCTCAATGTTTTTATTGTTTATTGCATCCTTCAACCAGTTTTTCCCCTCGACTAACCGTGCAACAAGCATGGCGCATACTGTATTTCCAGTTGAGTTTAGCAAGGTTGCGGGTGCATCAATTATGGTACTGATAACAGCAATGATAGGAAGGACTTCAGGCGGTAAACCGAATACACTTAAAATTAACATTTCGCCAATCATTCCGCCTCCTGGTATGGCACCCATAACAGCGCCAACCAAAAAGGAAACTGCAAAGATGCTCAAAATGCTCGAGACGCTAGTCATTTCTTTCCCAAATAAAGTGAACAAAAAGACGATTTTAATGACGCCGCCAATGACTGAACCATCTTTATGGGTATTAGCGCCCAGTGGAACAATCGTTTCTGCGATATCAGTCGGAACTCCCATTTTACGAACTGCGGCTAAATTGATAGGAATACACGCTGCACTTGAACAGGTGGCAAGTGCAGAAATGGATGGTGTAAGTGCATTTTTCCAAAACACCTTGACCCCCATACTTCCCCCAGCAATAAAAGCATATAGAGTAAAGAAGCCTAAAAAATAGATACCAGTAATCGCTAAGTACAAGACAAACGCCCTTGCATAGCCTTCAAGAAGCTGAGGGCCAAGTTGTCCGATTATCGAAGCAAAGTACGCTCCTAATCCAATTGGTGCATAGTACATGATAATACTGACCATTTTCATAAAAACTGCCGATCCTGACGATAACAAAGTAGCAATTGGTTTGCCCTTATCACCCGCCAAGGCAGTGGCAATTCCAAATAAAACAGAGAAAACAATGAGTTGTAGCATATTGCTTTTAGAGAATAGAAGTGAAAAATCAGTTACGGTAAAAGTATTGACCAACTGACCCAAAAACGATATTTCTTCCGTAGATGCTGATTCTTCTGGTGAAGTCATGAAGCCTTTAATAGATGAGATGTCAGCCTCTTTTAAAGGGTTAATAATAGAAGTACCTAAAATGCCCAGACCTGCTGCAATCAAGGCCGTCAGAAAAAAGACAATCAGGATACTTCCCATGATTTTTCCGAGTCGTTTCATTCCGCTCATGTTACCAATCGCTGAGGAAATACTAAAAAAGACTAAGGGAACAATCATCATAAACAATAAATTTAAGAATAAATCCCCTAGTGGTTGTAGAACTTGAGCGCTTGGACCAAATTGTAGCCCGATAGCCCCACCAAGCAAAATAGAACCTAAAAGGATTAAGGTAAATCGATAATTTCGAATAAAAGATTTCACTTTCTACACAGCTCCTCTTGTGACGATACAGCTTTAATATAGCAGGTTTAGAGCCAATCTACACTAGTAATTAAATGGTTTTTGTCATAGCTTATAGACGATTGCTTAAAGAATATAAATAAGACAAATAGAAAAAGGCCTAAAGGAAGATCACTTCAGACCAATGTTTTAAAATTGAACTTTTTGGGTAATTAAGGACATTAGGTTATTTTTTCTTCGTTCCACCAACGCTCTTCCAACCGGTTTGTAGGCTAACGGATTTGTCGACAATTTCATTTTTGTTTTTCCCACCAAAAACCTTTAATCCAATCGCATTACTCATTACACCATTTAGTGCGGTAATACCAATGATTAATAAAGCGACAATTGTAAAATCTACTATGTATCCACCCATGGTAAACCTCCATCTCCTGTCCAAGTAGGGATTCGTTTCGTATAACCTGATTATATAGGTTTAACACTTTCTATTCTATATATATTGTAAAAGAAATGGTTCAGTATTAAAAGAAAGTATTTCGTAAGAAGATAGGAATCTGTATAGGATTACGTTTTAGAATGAAAATATTGTTAAGGAGGCTTAAAGTATGCATTGGTATGAAAAGTTAAATCAATATTTTCCAGTTGAGGAAATGAAGTCAAAGGAGCATATGGAAACGCTATTAAAGGAACGGCCCGAAATTTATCATAAGGATGAAGGCCCCAAACATGTATTAATGTATGTGGAACTGGAAGATTTTGTCTTTGTTGATTACCTATTTGTGTCAAAAGAGGCAAGAGGTGAGGGGCTTGGACATAGCTTGATTGAAAAATTAAAAGAGAAGAAAAAGGCAATTATTTTAGAGGTTGAACCAATAGATTATGAAGACACAGATACAGAGAAGCGCTTGAAATTTTATAAACGTGAAGGCTTTGAGCATGCTCGTTCAATTGGTTATAGCCGCAGGTCGTTAGCAACAAACAAAATGAATGAGCTTGAAATACTATATTGGTCACCAACCAATGATTCTGAAGAGAAAATCTTTGAGGCGATGAAGAAGACGTATAATATGGTACACACGTATAAGGATAAAGAATTTTACGGTCAATCCTACCAACCAGTAGATGAGGTCTTAAAGAAACGTAAAAATTATGAGGATTTGCTTGAGGATATTTAAGTGGGGAGGCAATCACTCTATGGGTGATTGCTTTTTTCATTTTCCAACGTTTAATTGAGAATCACAAAAAAAAATCACTTATTCTAGTTTGAAGTTCTGAAAAGTAGGGTAATTAACGGTGTATTGGGCTAATCATTGAGGCGTGAGACTAAGGATTTTGTAGGTTCTCATAAGGTTTTAGGGAAAAAAAGAAATTTCTTAAACAAATTTTGAAACCTATTACTTTCTCAATCGTTATATAGTGTAGCACCTTCTTACATAAAACTTTTTATGAAAGGGGATACCCATTGTCCGACGATTGGTGTATAATTTAACTGTAGAGATTATAAAATTGTATTAATTTTAATTTAAGAATAAGCATACATGTTGCTGAGCAATCTATATATAGTTCTTTATCATATTAAGGAGTGTGATTAGTTGTGGTCACTTTATACACTTCACCAAGTTGTACTTCGTGCAGGAAAGCCAAAGCATGGCTAGAAGAACATGAGATCCCTTATCAAGAACGTAATATTTTTTCTGAACCATTGTCAATTGATGAAATTAAAGAGATTCTACGCATGACAGAAGATGGAACGGATGAGATTATTTCAACTCGCTCAAAGACTTTCCAGAAACTAGATGTCAACTTAGAAACACTACCGCTTCAAGATTTATACGAATTGATCAAAGATAACCCTGGATTACTACGTCGTCCCATCATTATTGATGAGAAAAGATTACAAGTAGGCTATAATGAAGACGAAATCCGTAGGTTTCTACCACGAAAAGTACGTACTTATCAGCTGAGAGAAGCTCGGCGGTTAGTCAATTAAGTCCAAGCCTCCGACCCAATTTGGAAACGGAGGCTTTGTTTCTATTTGAAATACTCGATAAAACCTGTTAAAATTTAAGGAATATATCCTAGTTTTATTCCCTAGTATATAAGCATAAACCTTTGGCAAACTAGGATTATTTAGGCTGATGCCAATTTTAAAAATGGGTAGTGTTTTTATTTCCAAAACGCATTGCTTTGTCATAAAATAATAGTACAAGATCATCAACCTCTTATAAGGTTGTCTAAAGAGAGATGATTCATCATCTGTTATGTTAAAATATTGTGGACTTGTTAGTCTTGCGGGGGTATTTAGTCCCTTCAATTCTTTGCCTGGAAGGGAGAGATAATGAATGGAAATTGAGCGCATCAATGAGAACACGGTCAAGTTTTATATTTCGTACATTGATATAGAAGAAAGAGGTTTTGACCGGGAAGAAATATGGTACAACCGCGAACGAAGTGAAGAGCTTTTCTGGGAGATGATGGATGAAGTTCATCATGAAGCAGAATTTACCATCGAGGGGCCACTTTGGATTCAAGTACAGGCACTTGAAAAGGGCTTGGAGATTTTAGTTACAAAAACGCAGGTAACGAAAGATGGTCAAAAGTTCGAACTTCCGATTTCAGATGAGAAGCTAAAGGATCTGCCAGTGGATGATCGTATTGAAGAAATGCTTGACCATCATTTTAATCCGAGAGCTCAAGATTCAGATACGGCTTTTGGTGACGATCTTGAATATCTACTTGTCTTTAATGACTTTGAAGATATCATTTCATTATCCAAAAGACATGATCTTGATAAGATAGACGTTAAGACTAGTTTGTTTAGCCACGAAGGAAGATATTATTTATATACAGATTTTACTGAAGAAGAATCAGAGGACGAAGACGTTATTGACGACTATTTAAGTATCCTTCTAGAATATGGTGAGGAATCGAGTCTAACCGTTCATCGTCTTGAGGAATATGGGAATAAAGTGATTGCTGAGGATGTATTTACGACCATTAAGAAATACTTCTCTTAATATTGAAAGTCAGTTTCTATACAGAGACTGGCTTTTTGTTATTTTATGGCATCATTTTATTTCGGGTCAATCTCTAAAAGGCTAGTACATATGCTATTATGGAATGAAAAATACCCTTAAGAAAAAGGAGAATTTGTATCTAGTGTAGGAAGTTTGGTGGATAGGGAGTGAGACTGTATGCTTACCAAAGAGATTGCAGATATTGTTGTTAAGGAAACAATGAAAAGATTAGGCCATAATATAAATATTTTTGATCATAATGGGATTGTTCTGAGCTCAGGAGAAAAAATGAGAATTGATACCTTTCACGAAGGGGCTCTTCAAGTGGTAACATCAGGAGAGCCTCTTATCATCTCTAGCGATGACGTACAAAAGTTCCGTGGTGTAAAGCCAGGGATTAACTTTCCGATTTTCAATCAGGATGAAATCATTGGAGTTGTCGGGATTTCTGGGATACCGGAGAAAATTCAAGATTTTGGATCTTTAGTTGTATTAATGACTGAGTTATTAATAAAACAACAGTTGTTATCGAATGAAGTAGAGTGGAAATCTCGAACAATTGAAACCGTAATGGAAGAGCTAATGTCCGAAAATTTAAACCATAGGAAGATTAACCAAAAGCTACTAGTATTAAATAGTAAACTTTCGGCACCATATGTTCCTATTGCTCTCTCCTTGAAACATGTAGAACGAGAGAAGCCAGTAATTCTCTCATTAATGTATAAGGAAATCGGATCTATTTTAGAGCCTTACTCATGTATATATGCTTTTATTGATTCAGAAACCTTTTTACTGCTTGTTCATTCAAAATCTGTCCATGTAGTGAACCAAGTTCAAAACCTCTTAGAAAGATATATGCTTACAAAATATGATCAAGTCCGTATGGCCAGTGGACATCTATTAGATAAATTAGAACAAGTGAGAGATTCCTTTTATCAGTTAAGGCTTGCATTACAACTGTCAAACGATCAAAGAATTCACATAAAAGACTTGGAGATCCAACTTCTATTAAATGACATCAATGAAGTCAAACGTTTGCAAGTGAAAAAAAGAATCCAAAAACAGTTAACATCTGAATTGAAAGAGACATTAGAGGTGTTCTTTTCTCATGACCTAAATGTAAAAGCAGCAGCGGAAGCACTATATATTCACCGCAATACTTTGTTATACCGGTTGAACAAAATACAAGAACTAACAGGCTATAATCCTAGAAAGTTCTATGATTCACTATACTTGAAAATTTCTGATTGGTTATAAATATATACATATTGCACAAAAAAAAGATAAAAAACAGCAAAAACATTGTACCTTTTATCTATATAAAATGACTTTTTAGAATCTTATAATTATTGTAAGCGAATACATTAACGGAGGAATTTTAAAATGAAACTCCTGATAGCACCAGATTCATTCAAAGGAAGTTTAACATCCTTGGATGTAGCAAAAGCAATTGAGTCTGGTTTGAAAAAGGTGGATATACATACGAATACTACGATCCTTCCAATGGCGGATGGGGGAGAGGGAACATTAACTGCCTTAATCAAAGCAACAAATGGAGAGGTAATTAAGGTAAACGTATTAGATTCACTCGGCCGGGAAATCACAGGATATTATGGAATACTTGGAAACAGCCGTACTGCAGTTATTGAGTTGGCCGTTGCCTCTGGTCTTCCTTTATTAAGGCAATCAGAATTAAACCCATATGTGACTTCCACATATGGTACCGGCCAATTAATTAATCACGCACTTGAGAAAGGCATCGATTCTTTTATCATTTGTTTAGGAGGAAGCGCAACAAATGATGCCGGTGCAGGAATTCTAAAAGCTTTAGGGTTTAGGTTATTAGATAAAGATGGCATGGAACTTTCAGAAGGCGGGCTTGCGCTCCGAAATCTAGCTGCTATTGACGACAAAAATGTAAACCCTTCCATAAGGCGGGCGACCTTTCAACTTGCGTGTGATGTGAATAATCCCTTTATCGGAGTAAATGGTGCGACACATGTATTTGGTCCGCAAAAGGGAGCAACAGTAGCTCAGATTGTTGAATTAGAACAAGCCTTGAAGGTATTTGCTGACGTTGTTTACGAGAAAACAGGAAGGCGAATCCATGACCTCAAAGGAGCAGGAGCAGCTGGTGGAACGGCAGGGGGACTTTTAGCATTTTTGAATGCAAGCTTACACCCTGGAGTGGAAATTGTAATGGAAGCATTAAAGATTCCTGAAATTTTGGCGGACGGAAACATTGATCTTGTCATCACAGGAGAAGGGAAACTTGATTACCAAACTGGATTTGGAAAAGTAGTGGCAGGTCTAACAACGTTAGCTAATCGAAGTAAAATACCAGTTGTCGCGATTTGTGGTCAGGTAGAGATGGACGGTTCTGTTTTTCAAGAATTAGGATTAACCTCTGCTTTCAGCATTACTAATGGTCCTATGGGACTGGATGAGGCAATGGGAAATGCCAGTATATTGTTGGAGCATACCAGTGAACAAATATACCGTTTGTTTTTAGCTCGGACAGTTAGGCAATAAACAATAACTGAACGGACAGAAAACTAAAAGGTGGTGGTAAGAGAAGCTTTTATATTCTATAAACCTTATCTTTAAACTAGCGCATACTGCCATACTAATATGTTTTTGTGAAGGATTGTCTTGGTTTTTATTCATATATTGAACAGAGTTTAGTAGAAAATAAGACTTCTCTATGATAGAGGATTTACGTAGTCGTTATCATTCTATCGTAAAACACAGTCGAAAAGGTGGTACGAATAAATGGAAATGCTCAAGGTCGATAAAAATAAGATTACAGACACTAAGGGAAATCCAATTCAGCTTAGAGGAACCTGTATTGGCGGATGGATGAACATGGAGGATTTCATTAATGGTTTTACCGGGTCCGAACATGGACTGCGCCATGCGGTTGGGGAAGAAATAGGATTAACAAAAGCAGAGTTCTTGTTTGATAGAATGCAACATCACTTCTTTGGGGAAGAAGATATTAAATTCATTAAAAGCTGGGGTGCTACTACTATACGAATCCCTTTGAATTACAGGCACTTTGAGGACGATGAGAATCCATTTTCCTATAAAGAAAAAGGGTTTACCCGTCTAGATGAGATTCTAGGGTTGTGTGAAAAGCATGGATTATATGTAATTTTGGATCTTCACGCAGTTCAAGGGTATCAAAATACTCATTGGCATTCTGATAATGATATCAGGCATAGTTTATTCTGGCATGACAAAACGTACCAAGATCGTTTTATTGCTTTATGGGAAGAATTTGCACGTCGATATCAAGGAAGAGCAGTTATTGCTGGGTACAATTTAATGAATGAACCTTGTGTGAATACACCACATGGGGATTATCCACATAACTTCTTTGCCAACTATAAGCCTGATTGGGAACGAATGAATCGGATATATAGACGAGCTGTTGATGCAATCAGAAAGATTGATCCTCACCATATAATTTTTCTTGAAGGTGATAATTACTCGAAGCTTTTTGAAGGGTTGGAAGCGCCTTTTGCAGATAATTTAGTATACAGCAGCCATAATTATACGGCAGCAGGATTTGGCCCTGGTCCATACCCAGGGATAGCTGATGCGAAAACGGCAAGAATTGAAAGCGGTGTCTATTGGGATAGGGAGAAGCAACTCCAGGTATTTACAGACCATCAAGGAACAAAATACACTCAGAAGCATCAAGTACCATTGTGGGTAGGAGAGTTTGGCTCCGTTTATAATGGTCCTCTTGATGAAGTTCCTCACCGATTAGCTGCAATGGACGATCAACTTAGAATATTTGAAGAGTTTGGAGCCCATTGGACGACTTGGACTTATAAGGATGTAGGGGTAATGGGTCTTGCGATGCTGGACCCGGAATCAGAATATATGGAACGGATATCTTCAATTATCAGGATGAAACATCAATTAAATACGGATGATTGGATGATTTGGCTTCCGGGACGTGAGGCTAGAAATACGATAGCCAATTTGGCTACTACACTTGAAAACGTTATTGGGGACACGGATATCAATCATAGCTTCAATATTGCAGCACTTTCTCAGTCTGTTTTAACCGTTTATACAGGAGCTTTGATTCAGCCAGTCTATGCGAAGCTTTTCAAAAATATGTCTGAAGAGAAAATTGATGATGTGATGCAATCATTCGCCTTTAAGAACTGTAAAATTAATGATGGTTTACTGAATGTCTTAAAGAAACATACCAATAAGACGGTTGTGTCCTAGGTTGGATTCTTTTTATCTTACTATCTATTGGATGTTCGAAAAAAACATATAAAACAACATAATAGAAAGGGTGATTGGTTTTGAAGAAAATATCTCTGTTTATTGTATTGGCGATGTTGAGTGCATTAATATTATCAGCATGTTCAGGTTCTAAGGAAACAAGCAAAGATGAAGCATCTGGTGGTTCTAATTCTGGATCTGGAGATCAAATTGAACTAGATTTTTGGCATTTTGACACAGGAGCTAGAAAAGATATTTATGGTGCAGCTATTAAACGTTTCGAGGAAAAAAATCCAAATGTAAAGGTCAATGTTGTACAAGTACCCAATGATGATTATAAGCAACGTGTCATCATCGCAATGTCCGGCGGAGAAGCTCCAGATGTTTTTGCTAGTTGGGGTGGCGGCTGGTTAGAAGAGTTTGTGAAGTCTGATAAAGTTATGGATTTGACTGAACAAGATATTGAATTCGACAAATTCATTGAAGTGGCGTTGAATAACTCTAAATTTGATGACAAGATCTATGGGTTGCCATTAGGGATTTCACTATACACTTTCTTCTATAATAAAGAGATTTTTGAACAAAATGGACTAGAGGTTCCAAAAACCTATAGTGAACTTCTTTCTCATATTGAAGTATTGAAAAAGAATGATATTTATCCACTTGCTTTAGCAAACCAACCAAAATGGCCAGGTGCATTCTATCTCATGTATCTTGCGGACAGAATTGGCGGTGAAGAGGTATTCCAAAATGCGCATCGTAGAACCGGTGGCGGCTTTGACGATGAAGTCTACGTAGAGGCAGGGAAATATATCCAAGAGTTAGTGGAGTTAGATGCCTTTAACCCTGGATTCAACGGTATTCCTTATGATTCTGGTCAAGCGAGACAAATGATGTATTCTGATCAAGCTGCTATGATGCTTCAAACAGGTGCTTTTGTTAACCATGTTCGTGAAGAGTTCCCAGAGTTTGAAGAAAAGTTAGGCGTATTTCAATTTCCTGCTGTCGAAGGCGGAAAAGGTAATCCAAGCAATATTAGTGCAGGGGTATCACCAACTTGGTCCGTAAAGAAAGATACAAAGCATCCTGAATTGGCAGTTGCTTTGCTAAATGAATTGACTAGTGTAGAAACAGCTCAAGATTATGTGAACCGTTCTGGAAATGTGGTTGCAATTAAGGGTGTAGAAGTAGAAGACGAGTATGTAAAAACCTTTACAGAATGGGTAAATGAAGCAAATTCCATTCAGTTCCCATATGACCAAACATTGCCACCAGAACTAGGCGAGCTTCATAAGGATACAACCTTTGAATTATTTGGTCTAGGAATGACTCCTGAAGAAGCAGCAGAAGCCATGGAGAAAAAGGCAAAAGAGATTTTGAAATAACATTCCATGGAGAAGGTTAGTGAATCTAGCTTTCTCCTGTTTTATCTCATCTTAACTAGTAGTAAGACTCTTACCTTTAGGCTTTAAGGAAAACGTAGGATAGGGAGGAGTATCTAAAGTGTTTAATAGGTGGGTTCGTCTTTCTTTTCTTTAAACGGGAGCTTTAGATAAGTAAATCATAAGAAGCGCAACTTTCAATCGGTGGGGAAAGAGCCCGCAATGATGCAGAACTTTATATTCAATGAAGGGTGGGTCTTACAATGAGTACACAGAGTATAATCGATACAGAAAGTAAAACAAAAAGTAGCAAAGTCGTTAGTACAGAAAAAGAAGTCCGAAAGAAAAGACAACGAAAAAAATCAACTGCCATTTTCTTATTTCTCCTTCCTGCACTCCTAATTTATGCTGTTTTTATTCTTTATCCAATTTTTTCAACCTTTAATTATAGCTTTTATCAATGGAATGGTCTACAAGCCGATAAAACCTTTGTAGGTTTGGATAATTTTAAAACACTATTATCGGATCCTACCTTTTGGCTAGCACTTAAAAATAACTTATATTTAGTGGGCGTATCTGTATTTGTCCAAATCCCACTTGGACTTGTGATGGCTCTAGTTGTCCTCAGTAAAATAAGAGGAAAAAGACTTTTAAATGTATTATATTTCCTGCCTTTCTTAATGTCCGCAGTTGCTATCGGTTTATTATGGATTTTCATGTATGACCCAGTAAAAGGACCGATTAATCAGTTATTAAATGTTGTAGGACTAGAATCTGTTCACTGGTTAGCATCCAGTGATATGGCAATTATTGCTGTACTCATCGTTATCGTTTGGCAATTTGCCCCGATGTATATGATTCTTTTTAAAGCATCGATGGTTGGAATTGCAGAAGAACTATATGAAGCAGCGGAAATTGATGGGGCCAATGGCAGACAAAAGTTTTTCCATGTAACATTCCCAGCACTGATGCCAACAATTGTTAGTTCTTCCATCCTAGCGGTCGTTGGATCACTAAAAACGTTTGACATGTTCTATGTCATGCTTGGTGGTGGCTCAGGTAGTGCCACGGAAATATTAGGTACCTATATGTATAGACAAAGTTTTATAAACTTTAATATGGGTTATGGTAGCACGATTGCTTCTGTGATGTTTATTCTAGCGTTAATTAGTGTCATCATTATTCAGTATACAAATTCCGTACGAAAGAAACGGGGGATATTAGAATGAGAATTGGAGCGATTTCAAACAAGGTATTTCTATACGTGTTAGCAGCAGTATTGGTTGTTTTTACTAGCTATCCATTTCTATATATGATTGCCACTTCATTTAAAACAATGAAGGAGTTCTTTGTGAACCCGTTTACGATTATTCCTGAGATGTTTACCTTTGAGCAATATGCTTCTGTATTTGAAATGGGGTTAACGCATTACTTTGTTAACAGTATCATCATTTCCGTCGTTTCAGTAGCAATCGTCGTGTTTGTAGCAGCATTAGCTAGTTACCCACTTAGTCGATTGAAATTCCGTTTGAATCGTCCGATCCTTTTACTTTTTATTGTAGGGATGATGATTCCCATCCATGCATCATTAATTCCAATCTTTGTTATGTCAAATAAAGCTGGTTTCTATGATACCATCTGGGCTTTATTGGGACCTTATGTTGCCTTTGCTTTGCCAATTTCCATCTTTATCTTTTCACAGTTCATGGAGGAAATCCCTCGAGAAATGGAAGAGGCAGCAGAAATTGATGGAGCGGGATATTGGAAAATATTCACAAGCATTATATTTCCGAATATTAAACCAGCTATTTCTACAGTTGTCATTTATAACTTCGTTCATATTTGGAATGAGTTTATCTTTGCTTTAGTCCTTATTCAGACACCAGAAAAAATGACTCTACCACTTGGGTTACAAAAGTTCTATGGCGAATTCTCCGTAAACGTTCCTGGATTAATGGCAGCATTAACTCTAGCTAGTATCCCACTAATTGCTGTATTTGTTTTTGCACAGGAGAGAGTCGTAAAAGGTTTAACAAGTGGCTCAGTAAAAGGTTAGGTTATTATAGCAATGACTATAGTAAGATGTATTCTTCCATTGTAAACAATCCAATCTAGCAGGAAGAAGTGAAGGCCTACATCCTATTAAGGAGCGGTTAAATGGGGATATTGATCATTGCTGATGATTTAACAGGTGCAAATGATACAGGGGTAAAAATATTTAAACATAATGTCCCGACATGCGTACATCTGGATGGATTACCTATGGACGGACCAATAGAAGACTGTATTGTCATTAATACAGAGACAAGGGCACTTACAAGTAAGACTGCCGCTAGCAAAATTAGAGATCTCTTTAAAAATTTCGACTGGCCGTGTGCTGATATCGTTTATAAAAAAATCGATTCAACGATGAGAGGGAATATCGGAAGTGAAATTGATGCCATTCTTAGTCTTGCTCCCCTAGAAGGAGCAATCATCGCACCTGCTTATCCTGAAAATGGAAGAATTGTTGTAGGTGGATACCAGCTTGTCAATAATAAGCTTTTAGAAGATACTGAGTTTGCTAGAGATTATAAGAACCCAATTGAAGACTCGTTCTTACCTGATATTTTGGCGAATCAAAGTAAGAGTAAGGTATATCAGGTATCAATTAAACAGGTCAGAAGCGGAGAACTTGATAATTTACTTACTAAAAAGCTAATGGAAGGGTATAAATACTTTATTCTTGATAGTGTGGAAACAGAAGATTTAGACAAGATTGCTGAAAGTATGGGTCCTTCTATTAGTAAATTTTTATGGGTAGGTTCTGCAGGTCTGGCTAATTCCCTAGTAAGGCACAGACCTATCCCGAACAAGACAGATAAACCTCGCGTAAAGCTGAAACAGGAAGTAGAGTGTTTACCTATTCTTGTTTTGGCAGGCAGTATGAAGAGTACGACAAGAAGGCAAATTCAATACCTCCGTGAAAATGGTTATTCTATTCTTGAAATCGATCCTCTACTATTATTGGAGCTCAGAAATCGAGAAGAAGAATTATTGCAACTGATTCATGAAGCTGAAAAAGAATTGATTTCTAAGAAGTGTATCGTTCTAACAATAAAACAAAGTGAGCAAGTAAGTATCAACATTCAAGCTTATAAGGATTTGTATCAACTTACGAATCATGATATTGGCAACAACATAGCCTCTCAGTTTGGTAGAATTGGTGCAACTTTGACTCAGAAGATAAGATTAGCCGGGCTGGTGTTGACAGGTGGAGACATTGCTTTTCAAACATGCTATCAATTAAACATCAAAAAGGTCGATATGATTGGAGAAGTGGAGGAAGGAATTCCCCTCGTTGTCTATAAAAATAAGCAGAATCATGCTTTAAAACTTGTTACGAAAGCAGGAGGATTTGGGAGGGAAGATACACTATCCAATGCCATTTGCAAGATTAAACTAAGCGAAGGTAGGTGATTAAGGATGAGAAAACCAATTATTTGTATTACGATGGGAGATCCATCTGGAGTTGGTCCTGAAATTATTATGAAAGCATTAAAAGATGAAAAACTCTATCAACAATGCAATCCAGTTGTAATAGGCGATAGTAAAATTTTACAGGTCGCTGATCAGATTGTTGGCACACAATTAAGCGTTCATTCCATATCAGACATTGATGAAGCAAAGTTTGAATTTGGTGAAGTGGATTGTATTGATTTAAACTTGGTATCCGAAGACATAGGGTTTGGGAAAGTATCCGCAGAGGCAGGGCATGCAGCATATTGTTATGTCGAAAAGGCCATGGAATTAGCAATAAATAATAAGGTGCACGGGATATGTACTGCACCAATTAGTAAGGAAGCATTACATAAAGGTGGGCATCTTTATCCTGGGCATACAGAGCTACTAGCGGAACTAACTGGAACACAGGACTACGCAATGATGCTTACGGCACCTAATTTAAAGGTGATTCATGTCACCACACATGTTGGCTTAGTGAAAGCGATTGAACTTATTACAAAAGAGCGGGTATATAAAACGATCAAACTTGCCTATGAAACATTAAAGAAGGCTGGTAACTTAAATCCAAAAATCGTTGTTTGTGGTATTAACCCCCATGCAGGGGAAAACGGGCTTTTTGGGAATGGAGAGGAAGAAGAGAAGATTGTACCTGCAGTAATAAAGGCACAAGAAGAGGGTATACAGGTTGAGGGGCCACTTCCTGCGGACACATTATTTTATCGTGCAATAAGAGGAGACTTTGATATTGTTGTTGCTATGTACCATGATCAAGGGCATGCACCTATTAAGGTATTAGGGTTAGAAGCAGGTGTAAATATCACCATAGGATTGCCGATTATTCGAACAAGTGTTGATCATGGAACAGCCTTTGATATTGCAGGAACAGGAATCGTGAATGAACTCAGTCTAAAAGAGGCCATCCGCCAAGCAGTTAACTTAGCTCCTGCCTTGATATAAGTATTTTTTCGGTACTAAGAATCCAGTGTCTATTCTGAACTGGATTTTTTTATTTTACGAGCCATAGGCGGAAGGGGAATTATTGTTTTTGGCGAATAACATTTGAAGAAGGGAGGCTACTAAATTGTTAGTCGCAAATAGAAAAAATGGAGAAAAATTCTCCCTAGCCGATTATCGGGATAGGGATGAATTGGAAGAGTATCGTAGAAGAGAGGAATTTCTTTGTCCGGTCTGTGGAGAACTAGTGATATTAAAGCTCGGTTACCAAAGAATTTGGCATTTTTCGCATCGTAAAGAGGCAAATTGTCCAGAAAGTTATGAACGAGAATCCTCCTATCATATGATGGGGAAACTTCAACTCTATCAATGGCTTAAACTGCAAGGAATAAAGGCGGAACTTGAAAGTTATCTAAACAGCTGTAAACAAAGGGCAGATATTGCTTTTGAGTGGAAACACAAGAGATACGCACTAGAATTTCAATGTTCATCTATTAGTACTGAAATCTTTAATAAAAGAACACAAGGATATTTAGCAAACGGAATGACCCCCATTTGGATTATGGGTGGAAAACAATTAAAGCGTATGGGGACGAATCTATTTTCTTTTAACCACTTTCAATATCTTTTTCTACGAAAAGAACAAGGAGGGTGGAACATGCCGGTTTATTGTCCTGATCTCCGAAGTTTTATATTTCTTCAACATACAATGCCTGTGTCATCAAAGAAAGTGGTAGCTTCAATTTCTACTTTTCAGAGGAATGAAACGAGCCTATCAGTTTTACTCACCCCCTCACCTGTAACAGCAATACCCCTTTTCGGAATGCTCCATGAACTCAAGAAAACCAAAACAAGTTTTTTCATTCAACCTACACTCACACAGAAACGATTCTTAAACGAGCTTTATCTAAAAAGGATGAACCTACAGTTGCTTCCACCTGAATTAGGTCTACCTGTACCTTCTGCACCCTTTCTTGAAACGCCACCTCTGATTTGGCAGACCTATCTTTATCTTGATCTTCTTCGCTTTATGAAAGTCGGGGATATTATTTCGAAGCAGAATGTAAGTAATGCGTTTCTAATTCGAAAACAGAGACAGCAAATCACTTTACGAACCATGCCATTATGTAAGAGTAGTGATATTTCTGAGGCAATTAACGAATATATTACCTTGCTTGAAAGTATTGGAACCCTAGAAAAAATAGCTGATTATCATTATAAAATGGTGCGCCCATTTTATCTCCCTAGCTCGGTGGAACAACAAGTAAGCTCGGAAAAGCAGTTTTATGAAAAATTTGATAAAATCATTATGAATCAGTTTCTTTCGTAGCCATATAATGAAATAGTAGAAAGCTGCGTAAAATAGTCAAGAATGGTTCACAAGAGTACAGATGTAGGAAATTGTACGGGTTGAATGTTTATCGGAATGCAGGAATTCGTAGAATTGAAGCGAACTTATCAGGATAGAGGTTATTCTGAAATGAATTTGAGATGGAGGATTGAGGAATGACGAACGAATCACAGGTAAAAAAGCTCCCAGCAAGAAGTGAAGTCCCTGTTGAAGATACATGGAGACTTGAAGACATTTTTGCAAGTGACGAGGTTTGGGAAAAAGAGTTTCAGGAAGTAAAAGACTTACTCCCAGGTGTTCAAAATTTTCAAGGCAAGCTAGGAGAAAGTGCTGACCAGCTTTTTGAAGCCCTGCAATATCAAGATAAGCTCTTAGAACGCCTAGGTAAATTGTATACATATGCCCACATGAGGTATGACCAAGATACAACCAATTCTTTTTATCAAGGCTTAAACGACCGAATTAGTAACCTATACTCACAAGCCGCAAGTTCTCTCGCTTATATTGTTCCGGAAATTCTTGAAATTGATGAACAAAAAGTAAAGGACTTTCTTAAAGAAAAAACAGAATTAAAGCTATATGAGCATGCGATAGAAGAAATCAATCTACAGCGGCCGCATATCTTATCTGCGGAGCAGGAAGCGTTACTTGCCGAGGCAGCAGAGGTAATGGGTTCCCCTTCTAATACCTTTGGGATGTTAAATAATGCGGACCTAGAGTTTCCGACCATTAAGGATGAAAATGGCGAAGAGGCGGAAATTACGCATGGCCGTTATATTCGTTTCTTAGAAAGCTCTGATCGTCGTGTCAGAGAGGATGCCTTTAAAGGAGTATATGAAACATACGGAAAGTTTCGCAATACCTTTGCTAGTACATTAAGTGGAAACATTAAGAAAGATAATTTTAATGCACGAGTTCGTCATTATAAATCAGCACGGGAAGCGGCCCTTGCAGCAAATAATATTCCTGAGAGTGTTTATGAAAACCTAGTGAGCACGGTGAACAGCAATCTCCACTTGCTACACCGTTATATCAAGCTACGTAAGAAAGTCCTTGGTGTTGATAAACTTCATATGTACGACCTTTACACACCACTTGTGAAAAATGTAAAAATGGAAGTTCCTTACTCTGAGGCAAAAGAATTGATACTAAAAGGTTTGGCTCCGATGGGGGAAGAGTATGTTGGTTTACTAAAAGAGGGATTTGAAAATCGCTGGATTGACGTTCAAGAAAATAAAGGGAAGCGTAGTGGGGCATACTCTTCAGGGGCTTATGGGACCAATCCATATATCCTGATGAATTGGCAAGACAATGTGAATAACTTGTTTACGCTCGCACACGAATTGGGGCATTCATTACACAGTCACTACACAAGGAATAACCAGCCATATGCATATGGGAACTATTCCATCTTTGTAGCGGAAGTTGCTTCAACATGTAACGAAGCATTATTAAATGATTACCTCCTAAAATCAATTGATGATGAACAAAAAAGATTGTATCTACTAAATCACTACCTTGAAGGATTTAGAGGTACCGTATTCAGACAGACAATGTTTGCTGAATTTGAACACCTCATTCACCAGAAGGTACAAAACAACGAAGCCTTAACGGCAGACTCGCTTACAAAGGATTATTACGAATTAAATAAAAAGTACTTCGGAGAAGAAGATATTATCATTGATGAGGAAATTGGCTTAGAATGGTCAAGAATCCCTCACTTCTATTACAATTACTATGTGTACCAGTATGCAACTGGTTTCAGTGCAGCAACAGCTCTTAGCAAACAGATATTGGAGGAAGGACAACCGGCAGTTGATCGCTATTTGGATTATCTTAAAGCTGGAAGCTCTGATTATCCAATTGAGGTTCTGAAAAAAGCAGGAGTGGATATGGCTAGTCCAAAACCAATTGAAGATGCTTGTAGGGTATTTGAAGAAAAGCTGAATGAAATGGAAGCACTTCTTTCATAGAAAAGATAGAAAGAGCTGTCGATAATCGGCAGCTCTTTTCCAGTTGTTTTTGAATGAATTTGTATTTAAAATAATGTAACCGTGGTCTAGTGTTCAAATCACTTTTCTCGTGAACTTTCCACTTTAAACCCAGGGTTAGAAACCTTTAAATTTTTTTCGATCATTTAAAAAGATAAAAAACAAAAGAAGAGATAGAAACAGAACAGGACCACCAATTAAGAGAGGAACAATATGCATGAGTCCTAATACATAAAGACAAAATGAGAAAAGATTTAGTAGGATGATAATAATCCAGGGGAAGTTTTTTTTCATTGGATTCCCTCCGATTGATAAGTATCGTGTATATCATTTATATGTGGATAAAGGGACATCCATGAATCATAGATTTGACAATATTGTGAAATAACGTACAAAGTTATTGTTCATTATTTATAGTAGTGGTATATTAGTAACGTGAAGTTGTTCACAGAAGCAAACATATACCCCTTTGTTTGACCGTGAAAAATTTCTCCCATCCCCTTTGTTCGTATTAATAGAAAACGACCCTGTAGCCCGTTGCTACAGGGTCGTTTCATTTTTATCCTCAACTTTCCGTATAACGCCAAAACATCCCATATTTTGCTGGGAGTTGTTCAACCTTTTGCTTCAATTGCAATTTTTTTAATTCCTTCTCTGCTTTATTAATTGACAAATTATATACGACAGCTACTTCTTTTGTGGCCACTGTTTTATAGTGTTTTAAAAATTCTTCTAATGGTGGTGGGGTGGCCGCTTCTGGTTTCATTGAGAGCATCTCTTCAATAATCTGAACGTAAACCTCGTATGGATAAAGTCCGGTGACTTTAAGCCCTTCTTCTTCTACATTCGCGTTAAAGAAGACAAGAGTCGGAATTTCTTGTACCTCCATTTCAGAGGTGATCTTTAAATCGCATTGAAAAGCCTTAGAAGCACTATCGGAATGTATGTCCGTTAAAAACTCTTGTATATCGAGCCCCACTTCCTGGGCACAATCTTTTAACACATTCATACTTGAGATGTTTTGTTTCTCAAGAAACATCACTTCTTGTAGCTTTCGAAGAAATTGAATCCCTTTTTTTCTACCTTGAAGTTCAGCTGCTTTTACGGCTACCGATGCTAAGTAGGGAGAGGAAATCGGATTTTCTAGCCAAAGATTCCCATCACAGGACATTCCTGTTCTACTAGCGGTTTTTTCCCACAGCTCGGCAATGCTCTCATATTGCTTTCTTTGTCCAAAATTCAACCGGGTTAATTTTCCGCTTATCACATGTCGTAGCGAAAAATATTTGCCATACTCAATAAACAGTTTTTTTATTGTAGGCTCTAGTGCCCAACATTCAGGACATAGTGGGTCAACGAAAGAATAGATTTCTAATGGTTTTTTTTCATTTCTTTGAAGCATTTGAGACGATTTCTGATTTAATAGTTCATCTCGTTTCCAAATCACAACTCATCACCTATTTCGTCTTGGTCAGGTGTATTAATCATATGTTGTGCCGTAAAGATGAGCCTAGCGTAAAAGTCTTCTCTTAACGCTCCGGAGAACCCGACTTCATCCATTGCTTCGTGCATACAAGCGAGCCATGCCTTTGCTCTGGTAGGGGTTATTTCAAAATTCAAATGGCGGGCTCTTAGCATAGGGTGTCCATGTTCCTGGGTATATAAAGATGGTCCGCCTAAATATTGAGTTAAAAACTGCTTTTGTTTGCGGGCAGTTTCTGATAAGTCATCAGGAAAAATAGGAGCAAGATCAGGATGCTGAGCTACACGAATGTAAAAAGCGTCTACAAGCTGATGCAGCATACCCTCGCCGATGGCTTCGAACGGTATAGGCTTATTCTCTACCATTATAAAACTCCTTTTTGTATTAATATAAAAATAGCCCAGCGAAAATTCAGTCGCTTCTCTTTCTGATTTATATTTTAACAATGCCCAATTCATATCTCAAACAAACAGCTTTGATTGGCTATGAATTGTATAAATTTTCCTGATGACAGGATGATTTATGACCCCAATTCAGCTTTCTTTTGTGTGTAAAATCGCATAATTTTATTAGCGGTGTTACGTATGGGGATATTCATTTGCGCTAGGAGGTCCTTAAATACCTCGTAGCCTGACTTTTCATCTGTTACCTCATATTCAATTTCATAATCCTCCGTACTTAAATAGAGGCTGTGATCTAACACGATGAGGCCACCTTCGTATTCCTTTTCAGCTCTGATCGTTGTTAGTGAGCCAAAATAGTGTAAATCTTGATTGTATAGAAGGGGCGAAAGAGCTTTCTCTACAGGTCCCGGTGGAACGATTCCTGTTTTTATCATGGAATTCGCCTGTGTTTCAGAAATCGTTTGGTTTGTTTCCAATAATCCTGTAGGAGCAGGTTGTTTTAACGTTAACTCAAAATGAGTGGACTTCTTTCTTACTCTAAGTGCGCACCCTTGCTCTTTCAAACTAAAATCCAAGGTATCGAAATAATGATTCACTTGTTTATTAAAGTGTTCAGAATGAAACTGTAAGTAAGATGATAAACGTATAAATTCTTCTTTCGTAATCAGGTTTTTAAATTCAATTTCAATGTGTTGTGACATAGTGAGTTTTCCTTTCTTAGCTCCTATGTGAAGCAGGATGGAGCATTTATATTTGAGGTTATGAATAGGCTCTCCTTCTAGGTAAAGTTTAACGCTATATGATAAAATGGAAAAGGATTTATGAAGGGTGGCAAGGTTATGAAACAAAAAATACATATTAAAAGCGCAGAAATAAAAAATCAGGAGCTAGTGTTATTTACAGATGAACCAGTTCATTTACATTCATTAATTTCAACAGGACAAATGTTAGTTGACTCCGATCACCTCTCCTTTATTTACATAGCTGAACTCGACGGAGAATATAATTATGTAAACATACCAAAAGAAGTATGGCATGTTGTGAACAATGGTTTGAAGTCGGGGTATGAAGTGTATGTAGAAAATCAAGATGGACGTCTTCATTTGCAATCTTTTATAGAAGAAATGAATTATCTAATAGAGAATATTAAAGGAAATACAAATTACGGAGAAGAGATGGTTGAGAAGGTCGAAAATACTTTTAATTGAGTAGATCTTCATCCGTGATGAATGAAGGGATTTCCTCTACCAAAGGTTGGGTGAGGGGAAATCCCATTAATCTGAAGAATAAAGGTCGGATGAGGTGACTTGCGTTTGAAGCATTGGGAACATTTCTTAGAACCGTATAAGCAGGCAGTTGAAGAACTCAAGGTAAAATTAAGGGGAATGCGAAATCAGTTTGAACAAAATACGGACCATTCCCCGATAGAATTTGTTACGGGTCGAGTAAAACCTATTGCAAGTATCCTTGATAAGGCGAATCAAAAAGGCGTCTCATTGGAAAAATTAGAAGAAGAGATGCAAGACATCGCGGGTTTACGAATCATGTGTCAGTTTGTCGATGACATTAAACCAGTTGTTGAAATTCTGCGAAATCGAAATGATTTTGAAATTGTTGAAGAACGGGATTATATATCCTTTAAAAAAGCAAGTGGGTATCGTTCTTACCATGTGGTCATTCGCTATCCTGTTCAAACGATAAATGGTGAAAAAAAAATATTAGCTGAAATACAAATACGAACACTTGCCATGAACTTTTGGGCGACGATTGAGCATTCCATGAATTATAAATATAAAGGACAAATCCCAGAGGAAATTAGGCTGAGATTAAAAGGGGCTGCAGAGGCTGCTTTTAATCTTGATGAGGAAATGTCTAAAATTAGGGATGAAATACAAGAAGCACAGGTTTTCTTTTCAAGAAAAAAGGAATTGCAACAAAACGAGGAGAAATAACAGATGCCACGGGTAGGCATTGGAAAAGGTGAGGTGGTTGAAAGATGAGGTTTGCTATAACTTCAAAAGGGGATGCTAGGTCTAATACGCTCATGCATAAGATGAGGACTTACCTGCAGGATTTTGACCTACAATATGATGAAGACCAACCAGATATTTGCATTTCAGTCGGTGGCGATGGAACACTATTATACGCTTTCCATCGATATAGTAGTCGTCTTGATAAAACGGCGTTCGTTGGTGTGCATACTGGGCACCTTGGTTTTTATGCTGATTGGGTGCCTGAAGAAATTGAAAAGCTTGTCATCGCTATAGCCAAAACGCCATACCAAGTTGTTGAATATCCACTTCTCGAGGTAATCATTCGTTACCAACACGGAGGAAGAGAGACTCGTTATTTGGCTTTAAATGAATCTACAGTCAAATCGGTTGATAGCACGCTTGTTATGGATGTAGAGATTCGTGGTCAGCATTTTGAACGTTTTCGAGGAGATGGCTTATGCGTAGCCACTCCTTCCGGTAGTACAGCGTATAATAAGGCTTTAGGTGGAGCGATTCTTCATCCATCTCTTTCTGCCATTCAGTTAACCGAGATGGCCTCAATCAATAATCGGGTATTTAGAACGGTAGGTTCCCCCCTTGTTTTACCAGCTCACCATACTTGTATCCTAAAGCCGGTAAACAGACCAGACTTTCAGGTGACAATTGATCATTTAACCTTATTACATAAAGATGTTAAGTCTATTCAGTTTAGGGTAGCCGATGAGAAAATGCGCTTTGCTCGTTTTAGACCGTTTCCTTTTTGGAAACGAGTCCATGATTCGTTTATCTCAGATAATTGACAGATTAGAATAGGCATTATATTATCTAAACTTCGGAAGGATTATTGCAGGTGGGAATATGAATAAATGCTTTACTTTAAATTGGACTGTTCCTGAGAGTATGGAAGGGAAACTTCTACGAGAGTTTTTAGTTGAACAAGAAATTTCAAAAGCTGCTTTAACAGATATTAAATTTAAAGGTGGAAATCTCCTTGTCAATGATGAGGTTGTGACGGTTCGATATAGACTCAAGCTCGGGGACAACATTGAGGTTAGGTTTCCTCCAGAAGAACCATCTACAGGGGTTCAACCTGAACGAATTCCCATCGATATCTTATATGAAGATTCCTATTTATTAGTCCTAAATAAGCCTGCTAACATGAACACTATACCTTCTAGAGAGCATCCTAATGGCAGCTTAGCCAATGCAATAATTGGGTATTATCAAAAGAACGGAATTCAAGCGACCACCCATATCGTCACACGCTTGGACCGAGACACCTCGGGAATTGTCGTAATAGCTAAACATCGTCATGTACATCATTTGATGAGTAAACAACAAAAGAATGGTACATTACAACGCGTTTACCAAGGAATTGCGGAGGGATATTTCGAAAATCCCACAGGATTCGTTGAAGAGCCTATTGCTCGAAAAAAAACGAGTATTATTGAGCGCGAAGTGAGTCCCGAGGGGCAGTATGCTTACACAAGTTACCAAGTCCTCCAACAATTTGACGATTTTTGCTATCTACAGCTAAAATTGAAAACTGGTCGGACACACCAAATCCGTGTTCATATGTCTTATATAAACCACCCGTTAATAGGAGATGGTCTTTATGGTGGTAATAACAATTATATAACAAGGCAGGCACTTCATTGTCATGCAGTACAATTTATCCATCCAATTCACCATAATAAGATGGATTTTACAGCACCTCTTCCTAACGATATGAAAAACATCTTAATGCAAAGCAAGCCTCTAGTTTAAGGGCTTGCTTTTTAAAAAGAGAAAGAATCCCAGGAGGCTAAGGGGGCCAACATTCGAAAGGGGGAATGGTTATGTCTGAATCAGCGCAGGAGTCTTCACAGAAACAGCATATCGATAAAGAGCTTCTATTAGATGCTCTTCAAACTGACAACATCGAAAAGTTTCGCTCCGAATTTCTTGAGTTGCACTCTTATGACCAAGCGACTTTCTTTAAGGAGTTAGATGAAGCTGAGCGGCTTCATGTTTATCATTTCCTATCTCCAGAGGAAATGGCCAACCTTTTTGAAAACCTCGAGATAGAAGATGATGAATACAGTGGTGTTCTAGCCCAAATGGCGCCAGATTATGCAGCGGATATGCTTTCAAAAATGTATGCAGATGATGCAGTTGATGTTCTTAATGAGCTTAATAAAGATCAAGTCGTTAGTTATTTAACGATTATGGACAAAGATTCTGCCCAAGAGATAAAAGAGTTACTCCATTATGAGGAGTACACGGCAGGAAGTATCATGACAACCGAATTTATTGCAATTGCAGCGAATCAGACCGTTCGTTCAGCGATGCATATTTTGAAAAGTAAAGCACCAAGTGCGGAAACCATTTATTATGTTTATGTCATTGATGAAGAGAAGCGTCTAGCAGGAGTGTTGACGCTAAGAGATTTAATTGTTAATGAAGATGATGTTATGATTTCGGAAATTATGTACGACCGTGTTGTATCTGTATCCGTTGGCGAAGACCAAGAAGAGGTAGCAAGAATGATGAGAGACTATGATTTTCTTGCTTTACCAGTAGTAGATTTCCAAGACCATCTTTTAGGGATTATTACTGTTGATGACATCATTGACGTAATGGAAGAAGAAGCGTCTGATGACTATTCAAAGCTCGCGGGGTTAGCAGATTTAGACTCAATTGACCGAAATCCACTATCAGCGGCTAAAAAAAGGCTGCCATGGCTTGTTATTTTGTTGTTCTTAGGAATGTTGACAGCAAGCTTAATTGGCAGATTTGAGGAAACGTTGGATCAAGTAGCAATTCTTGCTATTTTTATCCCGTTAATTGCAGGGATGGCAGGAAATACAGGAACACAGGCACTTGCGGTTGCAGTACGCGGAATTGCAACCGGGGACCTTGAGAATGAAAGTAAAATAAAAATTATTATCAGAGAAGCAGGGACAGGGGTTATTACTGGTTTGACATGTGGGATCCTCATTACTTTAATTATTTATTTCTGGTACGGGGACCTTTTCCTGGGCATGCTTGTGGGAATTTCAATCTTTTTTACTTTAATTGTTGCAACTTTAGCAGGGTCACTGATTCCACTAATCATGCACCGCTTAAAAATTGATCCGGCAGTGGCTTCCGGTCCTTTTATCACAACGATTAATGATATTATCTCGATTTTAATTTATTTTGGGATTGCCACTACATTTATGAGTTATCTTACTAAGTAAGGGGGGATAGGATGGAACACCATGCTTCCGTTACATCACTTTTAATTGTTATTATCATCGCTTTTTTAACACCTATTTTATTGCATCGATTTAAACTGAATTTTATCCCGGTTGTTGTTGCTGAAATTATTATGGGGTTGTTTATAGGGAAAAGTGGATTTGATTTAGTTCATGACGATATGTGGCTTGAGACCCTGTCTACGTTGGGTTTTCTTTTCCTCATGTTTTTAAGCGGACTTGAAATAGACTTTAGTGCTTTTAAAGTGAAAAAACAACAAGGGAAGAAATCAACAGCTCAAAATAGTGAGCCGAATGCCTTTATCATATCAAGTGTTATTTTTGTAGGAATCTTTATCGCTTCGCTAGGTTTATCTTATTTATTTGTCTTGGCTGGTTTTATCGATAATGTCTTTTTAATGACTTTGATTATCTCAACCATTTCGTTAGGCGTTGTCGTACCGACATTAAAAGAAGCGCATTTAATGAAGACAAACATTGGACAGATTATCTTACTTGTCGCAGTTATTGCAGATCTCGTTACGATGATTCTACTGGCTGTATTTGTATCAATTTATGATACAGAGGGTGGAAATACGTGGCTCCTTCTCCTTCTATTCGCAGCGGGGGTTGTCCTGTATTTTATCGGAAATCGTTTTAAGAGTCGTAAATTCGTCTCAACCCTTTCCACCGGAACAACCCAAATTGGAACAAGGGCTGTTTTTACGTTGCTAATCGTTTTAGTGGCGATATCAGAAACTGTTGGTGCAGAAAATATTCTCGGAGCCTTTCTTGCAGGGGTACTCGTATCTTTATTAGCACCTGATCAAGAGTTAATTCATAAGTTGGATTCTTTTGGATATGGATTTCTTATCCCAATCTTTTTTGTGATGATTGGAGTAGGTTTGGATATCTGGTCGTTATTAAGTGATCCTAAAATGCTTTTACTGATTCCACTTCTGTTGATCGCATTATTACTTTCAAAAATAGTTCCTATATATATTTTGCGAAAGTGGTACGATACAAAGACTGTGATTGCTTCAGGCTTTTTGCTAACCTCGACACTATCACTAGTTATTGCAGCTGCAACAATCGGGGAAAGGATGGAAGTTATTACATCTGAAATGAGCGGGACCTTAATTCTAGTGGCGATTATTTCATGTGTAATAACACCAATTGTATTTAAGAAACTATTTCCACAATCAGCTAGCAAAGATAGGAAGTTAAAAGTAGCTTTAATTGGAGCAAATCAAATGACGCTATCCGTTACTAGGGGACTTTCTTCCTTATACGAGCCCGTTTTATATCATACAAAACAAGATAAGGCAGAAAATAAAGTATCTAGTTCACTATTTGATATTCTTGAAGTGGAAGATTATTCGCCGGATACGCTTAAGCAACAGGATATTTACAATGCAGATATTATTGTTATCTCAACTGGCAATGAAAATACGAATGCATTGATTGCCCGTGCAGCAAGAGAACATGGGGCTGGAAGGGTCATTGCCAGGATTGAAAATCCAGAGTTGGAAACTAGTTTGAAACAGCAGGATATTGAGGTGTTTTCCGTGCTGATGTCAACAACTACTCTATTACGTGCTCTAATTGAATCGCCAGGAATATTAAACATTCTTACCAATCAGGAATCATCTTTGTATGAAATTAAAATGCTGAATGACCAATTTGATGGGATGACATTAAGAAGATTTCCGTTTACAGGGGATGTCATTTTTGTTCGTATTCTAAGAGGAAAGGATTCAATTGTGCCTCACGGGGATACCGAACTACGTTTACATGATCGTCTGATTGTAACAGGATCAAATGAATATGTAGAAGAGTTAAAGATGGAACTTGAGTTAGGAATATGGAAATATTCAAGATAATTTAGACTTTACCCCGCCATTCTGCAGTGGCGGGGTTATTTTATAAGGTAGGTGTGTTGGGAGAAAGGATTTCATATATCACGAAGGTACCCATAAATTTTTTTAGCGCTCTTAAATCCATGTTCTATCTACAAACTTCAACGGTGTATCTTTACAAATCCAACAGCCATCTATTTAAAACTCAAGCTTTTTTACACACAACATACACCAATTATCACTAGTCGCAATCCATGGTACAATCTACTTCTTGGTTCTTTCCCTTTTCAAAGAGCAGGATATGTTGTAATATTAGCACTAGGTACTAATAACTTGTATTAACAGGAGGATTACCAATGACCTTTTCTTTAGAAGGAAAAACATATGTCGTAATGGGTGTAGCTAATAAACGTAGCATTGCATGGGGAATAGCTCGATCTCTTCACGGAGCAGGAGCCAATCTTATTTTCACATACGCAGGGGAGAGGTTAGAAAAAAGTGTTCGGGAACTAGCAGCTTCCTTAGATAAAAACTATCTTGTGCTTCCTTGTGATGTTACTAAAGATGAGGATATTGCAGCATGCTTTAATGGAATTAAAGAATCAGTGGGCACTATTCAAGGAGTTGCTCATTGTATTGCGTTTGCCAACAAAGAAGAATTAAATGGGGATTACTTAAATGTTACTCGCGATGGATTCTTACTCGCACATAATATTAGTTCCTATTCTCTAACTGCTGTTGCTAAAGAAGCAAAGAAGCTAATGGTCGATGGAGGAAGTATCGTAACCCTTACTTATTTAGGGGGAGAACGAGCAATTGAGAACTACAATGTCATGGGTGTGGCAAAGGCTTCCTTGGATGCAAGCGTTCGTTATTTAGCCAGTGACTTGGGGAAAGAAAATATTCGCGTGAATTCAATCTCGGCTGGCCCAATCCGTACGTTATCGGCTAAAGGGGTAAGTGATTTTAATTCAATCCTAAAAGAAATTGAAGAAAAGGCACCTTTGCGTAGAAACACAACTCCTGAAGAAGTTGGCGATACGGCCGTATTCCTTTTCAGTGACTTATCGCGTGGAATAACCGGTGAAAATATCCATGTTGATTCAGGATTCCATATTATGTAATGCTTTTTCTCTAATCTAATATGCTGAACGACGATTTTTTTAGTTCAACGTAACTAGCGAAAAAGAGCTTCATACCTATATGGAAACATACAAAATCGCTTTACCTATGTTAGGTTTTTAACAACAATTTTCACGAAAACAATATCTAAATTTACTCCTTCCGTTAGGGTTATTCCTAACGTTTTTTTTAATTTGAAGGCTAAATATCTAAAAAATGTGCGAATGAACCAAGATATTAGCGGAAACGGCTTGGTCACTCTCCCTATATACTGTAGTAAGTGCAAAGGAGGTGAAGATGAATGAGTGAAGACAGTCAAGATATCACTGTTGCTGTCCCAACTGTATTTGTCAATGGGAAGGAGTATCCCTTAGGTGGAGACTACAAGTTGAGCGAGGAAGATATGCAGAAAATCATGGATGCAGTCAACGACAGTATTGCTGAAAGTGTCCTGAAAAATCTTAAGGAGCTCCAGAAGGGTTTACCGTTAATCGGACAATTTCTTCAAAATAAAAGGTTTCTCCCTAAAGTAGAGGGAAATTTGCGGGGAAATGTGAAGTTAACATTTAATGACCGTACCCTTTTTAAACTTGAACTTCCGGATCCTGAGAAATCAGCAGACGCCGATTCCGAATAAACTATGATTCCATTGTAAAACTCGTTCGTTTACCGAATTGCACGAATAAAAATTTGAAAAGGAGTGTGTTTATAGATGTTAGAAAGTAAATGGGGTAACTCCAGGGGTGGCCGCGGTGGCCGTAGCGATGATGATACACTACAAAACACAGGACAAAATCAACCACAACGCGCAGAGGTAAAAGCAGATAATAGCGGAGACGTCAGACAAATTGTTAATGCTAAACGCGGTGCTTTCGTCCTTCCAATCCAAATTGCACCTAAAATAGCGATTGCTCTACCTGCAATCAACGCTGGCTTACAGTTGCCAATCCTAAGTAGCTCAGGCGATGTTGAGTCAGAAATGGAATCTGATTCTAAACACTAATGGAGGAAATTTTCAACCAGGCTGTTAAAAGGAAAATCGCAGCCTGGTTTTCCTTTCACCTAGAGCAAACCAAAATTACAGCCTAATTTTAGTGAAAAAGGGCTTTTGTCCGACACCCAAATGCCCTTTCTTAAATATCTTATAGTGTAAACATCCAATAAAGAAAAGGAGGCCAAAAATTATGGGTTGTGGAAAAAGAACCGGACACTCAACTAGCGGCTGTGTATGTGATGTAGTCCGTGCGATTTTAGATATCCAAGATAATGTTCAAGATGATTGTGGTTGCGGATCAAACTGCTTCATGGAGCCACTTGGCGCTATTCGCCCGAATATGAAAGACAGGGTTAACACTCGTGTGTTTGTCCTGAAAAATGCTGATGGATCACCATTTCATGCTTTCTTTAAAGGGTGCAGCGATGCATGTGTATCCATTTACTTCCGAGTCGAAGAGGTATTTGATAACTGTTGTGCAACACTAAGAGTGTTAAAGCCAATGGATTGCGAAGATCATCCTGTTGATTTATCTGGACATGGGAAATGCTGCATAGACTTCGACAAGGTATGTAAAGTTGAAGAATTTGAGGCAACAAATGATTGCGTAACAGTTGATCTTTCATGCTTCTGCGCTATTCAGTGTATCGAAGATGTAAACCTTGACCTTTGCTAAGTAAATTTAGCAGGAGAGCATTCCCCCTATAAGAGACAGGATTATCTGCCTCTGTAGGGGGATTTTCTATCGAATAAAAAAACCTAGCCCATATGAGCTAGGAATGAAATGTATTTAATGGTGGTGAAAACCGAGCATTCGAATATCTTGCAAATCTTCTATCATAATGGTGGCTTTGGTGGTGTTAGGAAGCTTAATCTCAATTTCATCTTCAAATTTATTTAAAAGAATTCCTGTATAAGTAGTTGTTTCAGTGATGTATAAACAAGATATGGGTCCGAGTTGCACAGGGAAATTCTCTAAATAAACAATTTTTTCGCTAACAGTCATCTCCCTAAAATGTTTTACTCTTTGAAGCGAATAATGTTTTTTTCTTTTTGTATCAAAAGGATTCGAACTAGATTCTACTTCGTCATGATAATCATGAATATCTAAATCGGAATGGTTACCAATTTCCTCGAATGATCGCTCTGTTTCTGTTTGTTGTTCATGAACCACTTTTCTTGTAGCTATCATTTCATTAGAAGCCTTTTCTTTTTTTGTGGATAATTCATCTCGAGTGGAGTAGCGCTCTTGCATCATGATATCCGGAAATGTAGTTGTCGGCTGGCTGATATATAAGACTGGTTTATGCTTGATTTTCCTAGTTGACAAAAAGTATCCCTCCCAACTTTGGTTACAGTTTAATCTATGCACCGATTACAAAGGAGTGAGTATATGTTTGGGAGTTTTAGTTTAGAGGCGATATTCATCATTGGTTTAGCTTCCTTCCGGTTAACGAGGCTTATTGTCTTTGATAAAATTACAGAATTTATTCGTTCTCCTTTTTTTGATGAAGTAATTGAAGATGATGAAGTTTACCTTGTAGTAAAACCAAAGGGAATAAGGAAATGGATTGGGGAACTATTGAGTTGTTATTGGTGTACTGGGATTTGGGTTAGTGCGTTTCTTGTTGCTGGGCATACCTTTTTTTTAGATATTTTCACCCCACTCATCTTAATACTCGCGATTGCTGGGATTGCGAGTGTGATTGAAACAATCGTGAGAAAATGGTTAGGCGAATAAACAAACGATTTCTTCCTTAATTCATATAATAAATAAAAAGACTAAAGGAGCTTTTGTAATGAAAAATCATGGTGAAAAACTACAAGCTCAAAATCGACCAAAACGAAAGAAAACATGTGGTTGTGGGGCTACAACAAAAAAACAATCGCTAGGGAGAAGAAAGCTGTCTCGATAAGGAGGCAGTTTTTTTATTTATTCCATAGAAAAGAACCTGTTTATTTGATCTCAAAAGCAAAAACTGACCTATTGGGGAAAGTTGGAAATTCCCTGCGTCAATTCTAATCATAATTATCTAGCTTGTAGTAAAAAATATATCTACAACAAAACTTTTGGATTAATTGTGAGGGAATGAATATGAAACGAAAACCAATCGTTGTCTATGGTTTATTAGTATTAGTTATCGGAAGTCTATTGTCTGGGTGCAACCAAGGAGAAAAGACATCTGAAGAGAGTAGAAGTTCGATGATTCAATCTGTAGATCCAGAAGCAACCGCAGTCAAGAAAGGTGATCATGACGTTGCTGAAAAGGTAAAAAAAGATGTTCAATCAGTACCCGCTATTTATGATGTGGCAGTGATTAAAGGGAAAGATGAAATTCTTGTTGCTTACAAAGTTAAGCATATGCAACGTTTCCACATGAAAAAAATCGAGGGAGAAATTAATAAAAGGCTAGAAAAGAAATATCCAAAAGAAAATTTTATTGTCTCTAGTGACTTTAAAATCTTTATTGAAGCAATCGAGTTAAAAGATAGGATGAAGGACAAAGACTATTCAAGTAAAGATGCTGAGGAACGACTAAAAAAAATAATAAAGTTTAAAAAAGAGCGGACATAGAAAGGAGGGTGAACAATGGCTAAACAAAAGAGTCCTGAACAAAAACGTTATGAAAAAATTGAACAAAAACATGAAGCCAAAAGGCCAGTCGTGAAAAATTGTATCAAAGCCTTTTTTGTGGGTGGTTCCATTTGCTTAGTTGGACAGGCAGTTTCGTATTTTTATATGTACTATTTTCACTTCACGGAACAAACTGCGGGGAATCCAACTGTCGCAACCATGATTTTCTTTGCGATGCTTCTAACAGGGTTTGGTGTATATGACAAAATCGGTCAGTTTGCCGGTGCAGGGAGTGCGGTGCCGATTACAGGATTTGGTAATTCTGTTATTTCTGCTGCAATTGAACACCGAACAGAAGGTTTTGTTCTTGGGGTTGGTGGAAATATGTTTAAGCTTGCTGGATCCGTCATTTTATTTGGAGTATTTTCAGCCTTTGTGGTAGCCCTTATAAAAACCTTATTACTTATCTGGGGGGTTATATAAGTGGAAATGAAAAAATGGCGAAATTTCTTGAGAGGAGGGCGACAGTATGTTGAAAGGTAAGCAATCCTGGGTTTTTGCCAATAGACCGGTGATTGTGTCCTCTGCTGCCGTAGGGGGGCCGTTTGAGGCAAGAGGAAGGTTAGCGAATGATTTTGATATTCTTCATGATGATTTATGGATGGGACAGGATTCATACGAGAAAGCCCATAAACTTATATTAGAAGAGGCAATTGAGACGGCCATTCAAAAAGGAAATGCAACAAAAGAAGATGTCAATTTTATGCTAGCCGGAGACTTGGTTAACCAAATTACGCCTTCTAGTTTCGCTGCGAGAACATTGGAAATTCCATACTTTGGTTTGTTTGGGGCTTGTTCAACTTCTATGGAAGGTCTAGCGTTAGCTTCATTTCTTATTAATAATCAAGGGGCAAAGAAGGTCGTTACGGGTGCATCTAGTCATAACGCTGCAATTGAGAAACAATTTCGATACCCAACAGAATATGGAAGTCAAAAACCTCCTACCGCTCAATGGACGGTTACTGGAGCAGGTGCCGCACTTTTAACAGATACCGATGAAAAGGCTGGAAAGTTAGTTACTACCTCAGCAACAATTGGCAAAGTAGTTGATTTGGGAATATCAGATCCCTTCAATATGGGCGCTGCAATGGCACCAGCTGCAGCAGATACGATTATTGCTCATTTTCAAGACTTACAGCTTGATCCATCCTATTATGACCTAATTATTACAGGGGATTTAGCGAAAATTGGGAGTCCGATTGCACTGGAACTTTTGCAAAAAGAAGGGCTACAAATTAATAGTGAAAAGTTTAAAGATTGCGGATTAATGGTTTATCAAAAAGATCAAAAAGTACAAGCTGGTGGAAGCGGAGCTGGTTGCTCTGCGGCAGTGTTATACGGTCATCTCTTTAATGAGATGAGAAACGGAAAGTACCAAAGAATTCTTCTTGTTGCAACAGGTGCACTTCTTTCACCACTTAGTTTCCAGCAAAAAGAAAGTATTCCGTGTATTGCTCATGCGGTATCCATTGAAGTACATCCATAATAGAATCATTTTTACTGTAGGAGGGGATAATCTTGCTTCCAATGTTTTTCTGGGCCTTTGTAATTGGTGGCCTGATTTGTGTGATTGGGCAAATCATGTTTGATGTTTTTAAGTTAACACCAGGTCATACAATGAGCACCCTTGTTGTGATTGGTGCCATCCTCGGAGGGTTTGGGGTATACGAACCGCTTATTGATTTTGCTGGGGCAGGGGCAACCATCCCCATTACGAGCTTCGGGAATTCACTGGTCAATGGTGCATTACAGGAAGCTGACCAACATGGTCTAGTAGGCGTATTGACCGGAATGTTTGAAATCACTAGCTCGGGAATATCTGCCGCTGTTGTTTTTGGATTTATTGGTGCATTATTATTTAAGCCTAAAGGTTGAAATTTTAGTCTGACATTTCGAAGGATGTAGCTAGCTCGCCCATACACTTTTGGACATTTCACATATGATATAAGTGAACTTGATAAAAGTGAGGTGATACGAATGGGCTTCGGTTGCGGCTTTGGAGGTTACGGTGGCTATGGTGGCTATGGCTACGGTGGCGGCTATGGTGGTTCAACCTTTGTGTTGATTGTTGTATTGTTTATCTTGTTGATTATCGTAGGTGCTAGCTACTATTAATAATCAGAAAGATAAAAGAAACCGTTCAATTTTGAACGGTTCTTTTTTTGTGCGCCTGGCATGGGTGCAATCTATAGGGTG
>NZ_JACWFH010000010.1 GCF_019749255.1 Mesobacillus maritimus
GTGCGCCTGGCATGGGTGCAATCTATAGGGTGAGAGTCCCGAACTGTGAAGGCAGAAGTAGCAGTTAGCTTAACGCAAGGGTGTCCATGGTGACGTGGAATCTGAAGGAAGCGAGCGGCAAACCTCCGGTCTGAGGAACACAAACTTCATATAAGGCTAGGGTATCGTTGGATGAGTTTGCGAAACAAAACAAAGTCCATTCTGCCGAAGGCGATATCAAGTAAATGACGCAGATAGGTGGAGGGAAAGATTGCATTCTTACCCAGGGAGGTCTGACTGGAAAGCCGAGCACACTTGGTAACCTATTTAGCGATAAATAGCTGAACAGTCAGAAGTCAGCAGAAGTCATAGTACCAGTGGTATCTAGAGCCGTTGGGAAGGACTGAATCAATTAAGAAGAATCAGCACTTCTTGTACGTGTTGCTTGATGAAGCAGAAACATTATCCTTCCTAATGGAGGAAGTGGTGAATCCACGGGGGACATTAGAAGGGCTGAAAGCAACCCCACACAAGAAGAATGACTGATTCACGTAGGAGTTTGAAATCTATGATGGAACAAATCTTATCATATCAGAACGTTACAAGTGCACTCGAGAGAGTGGAACGAAATAAAGGAAGCCATGGGGTAGATGGGATGAGCGTACAAACCCTACGGTCTCATCTCATGGAACACTGGAGTACTTTAAGAACCGAACTGATAAAGGGTACCTACCTTCCCAAACCCGTCCGTCGTGTCGAAATCCCGAAACCGAACGGAGGAGTAAGGAAGCTAGGAATCCCGACAGTAATAGATCGTTTCATCCAACAGGCTATTGCGCAAGTACTCAATAAGGAGTTTGATCCCACGTTCTCTAGACAAAGTTACGGTTTTAGACCTAATAAGCGTGGTCATGATGCAGTCCGACAAGCAAAACGCTATATCAAAGAAGGGTATAGATGGGTTGTGGACATCGACTTAGAGAAATTCTTCGATAAAGTGAATCATGACCGACTTATGAGAATATTAAGCCACCGTATAAAAGACCCAAAAGTACTCCAATTAATACGAAGATACCTACAGTCAGGTGTAATGGAAAAAGGACTTGTCAGTCCTAACACGGAAGGCACTCCTCAAGGTGGGCCACTAAGCCCTCTCTTGTCAAACATCGTTCTAGATGAACTTGATAAAGAACTCGAGAAAAGAGGATTGCGGTTCGTTCGTTATGCAGATGATTGTAATATCTATGTTCGTTCAAG
>NZ_JACWFH010000011.1:0-1335 GCF_019749255.1 Mesobacillus maritimus
GGGCTTTTGGCGATACGCCAATAACCCAGCCTAGTATTTGCCCATTCCCATGCCTTATTAGGCTTAACACCTAACTTCTTTAAGTTTCTATGTTTGGTTTTAACTTTCTTCCATTCTTTCCATCGAATCATCCGAAGTCTTCTCCGAATCCATCCGTCTAATTTAGATAGAACCGAGGGGGTATCAGCTAATTGGTAATATCCTAGCCAGCCCACCAAGTAGCGGTTTAGCTTTTCTATCCTATCTTTCATGCTGATAGACCATTTTCTCGAAGTGATTTCTCTTATTCTCTGTTTAAAACGTTGAATACTCTGTTTAGCGATTCGGACCTTTGGTTCCTTTCGATGAAAGGTGAAAGTGAAACCTAGAAACTTACGTTTCCATGGTCGGTCTACTGCACTTTTCTCATGGTTTACTTTTAGTTTGAGTTTTCTCTCAATGAAAGTTGTGATGCTTTCCATGATTCTCTCTCCTGCTCTTCTTGAACGAACATAGATATTACAATCATCTGCATAACGAACGAACCGCAATCCTCTTTTCTCGAGTTCTTTATCAAGTTCATCTAGAACGATGTTTGACAAGAGAGGGCTTAGTGGGCCACCTTGAGGAGTGCCTTCCGTGTTAGGACTGACAAGTCCTTTTTCCATTACACCTGACTGTAGGTATCTTCGTATTAATTGGAGCACTTTTGGGTCTTTTATACGGTGGCTTAATATTCTCATAAGTCGGTCATGATTCACTTTATCGAAGAATTTCTCTAAGTCGATGTCCACAACCCATCTATACCCTTCTTTGATATAGCGTTTTGCTTGTCGGACTGCATCATGACCACGCTTATTGGGTCTAAAACCGTAACTTTGTCTAGAGAACGTGGGATCAAACTCCTTATTGAGTACTTGCGCAATAGCCTGTTGGATGAAACGATCTGTCACTGTCGGGATTCCTAGCTTCCTTACTCCTCCGTTCGGTTTCGGGATTTCAACACGACGGACGGGTTTGGGAAGGTAGGTACCCTTTATCAGTTCGGTTCTTAAAGTACTCCAGTGTTCCATGAGATGAGACCGTAGGGTTTGTACGCTCATCCCATCTACCCCATGGCTTCCTTTATTTTGTTCCACTCTCTCGAGTGCACTTGTAACGTTCTGATATGATAAGATTTGTTCCATCATAGATTTCAAACTCCTACGTGAATCAGTCGTTCTTCTTGTGTGGGGTTGCTTTCAGCCCTTCTAATGTCCCCCGTGGATTCACCACTTCCTCCATTAGGAAGGATAATGTTTCTGCTTCATCAAGCAACACGTATAAGAAGTGCTGATTCTTCTTAATTGATTCAGT
>NZ_JACWFH010000011.1:1510-58824 GCF_019749255.1 Mesobacillus maritimus
ATAGATTGCACCCATGCCAGGCGCACAAAAAATAGAACGAGCTTGTTATAGCTCGTTCTATTTTTTAAACCATCATCACACTTCATACTTCATTAATGCTTCTAATTCTTCCTCTGTTAGTTCACGATATTCCCCTAGCTCAAGTGATTCGTCTAATGCAAGTGGCCCCATCGAAAGGCGCTGCAGGTAGACAACTCTCTTCCCGACAGCTTGAAACATTCGCTTAACTTGATGAAACTTACCTTCTGTAATCGTTAGTTCAATATCGGAACGAATGCCAGATTTAAGAATGTTTAAATCCCCTGGTTTCGTTTCATAGCCATCATCAAGCACAACTCCTTTTTTAAAGGCATGTACATCTTCCTCTGTCACTTCGCCATCGATAACCGCAAAGTAAGTTTTGGGTACATGTTTTTTAGGAGACAGAAGTTTGTGAGCGAGTTGGCCATCATTGGTAATTAACAGCAATCCTTCTGTATCTTTATCGAGTCTGCCAACTGGAAAAGGCTCTAACACGCTGTCCTCTAACTCCAATAAATCGATGACGGTTTGATCGCGACTGTCTTCGGTAGCCGAAATCACCCCAGGAGGTTTGTTCATCATTAAATAAATAAATTCACGGTATAGCACTTCTTCCCCATGAACCGTTACCGCGTCTTTCTCACTGTCAACATGGTGACCTGAGTCTTTTATTACCTTCTGATTAACCTGAACAGCTCCATCTTTTAGTAATTTTTTTACTTCTTTCCGACTGCCAAAACCGAGATTTGACAGCATCTTATCAATTCGCATATGTATCACTCCACTTTCTAATAGGCATTTGCCCACTCCCTTTTACTCTTTCCACATAGACTATTATCATGCTTTACCTGCAAAACACAAAGGAGATGAGAATTATGATGGACTTTCGTCAACAAGGGCAAGTACAAGGGTTCCCAGGATTTCCCGGAGGAGGTTTTCCTGGTGGTGGCTTTCCCGGCGGCGGCTTTCCTGGCGGCGGATTCCCTGGTGGTGGCTTCCCGGGCGGTGGCGGAAACGTAGACCGCAGACTTGACCAACTTGAGCGTCAACTTCAAAGGACCGACCGAAGATTAGATCAACTTGAGCGGCGTGTCGACCGCATCGAGCGGCGTCTAGGAATTGGCTCGAGTCGTCCTGAATTTGATTATGGAACGTATTATTAAAAACTAAGAAAAATGGTCCCTCTAGCGGGGGACCATTTTTTAAATCGGCAATCGAAGCTTCTTCTTTAATCGGTCAACCTTATCACCAAACAAGAAATAAATTAATTTTGTTCGGAAGCCAAGGTAGAAATAAATTCCAACCCCTACAGCGGCACATAGCACTACGATCATAATCGAGCTGAATTTCGATACTGGGGCCACCCAAAGCGTAATGGCCTCGTAAACAGCAAACGTAGCACCACCCATCACTCCAGAAAAAATGAAGATCAATAACACTCTTCTTCCGACAACTTTAAACGAATATCCTGCAAATTTCTTAATGACAAACAAATTAATTAGAATTGCAGCTAAATACCCAAGTGCGGTAGCCAAAACAGCTCCGTTCGTTTCGAAAGCTTGAATGAGTGGGATATTCAAACTTAGTTTTACAAGAAGCCCTGTTAACAAGCTTAACACCGTAAACCGCTGTTCATTAATGCCTTGCATAATCGCTGCCGTAACAGAGAACAACGCAAATAAAATCGCAACCGGCGCATAAAGCCTTAACACCTCTGTACCTAACTCTTTATTTTCATAAAAAATCGTAAAAGCAGGCTCAGCCAATAACGATAACCCAATCGTAGCTGGAACGGTTAAGTACAACAACACCTGGAAAGTCTGGTCAAGTTGGTGTGTTAAACTTGCACGGTTATTTTCAACAAACGCCTTTGTGATACTTGGTACTAGCGTTAGTGAAAAGGCCGTAGCTAAGGAAACTGGAATAATGACTAATTTATGTGTTTGAAAATTCAATACCGAAAAAGCAGCAGTTGCGATATCACCTTGACCGATTGATTTCATCGCTCTCGCAAAAGTCATTTGATCAATAAATTGGAATAATGGATTCGCAATTCCAACGAAAACAAACGGAGCAGCATATACAAGGATTTCTTTGTAGATTTCTTTTAACGAAATATCCACTGTTCCTTTATCTTGTTTAAGCAATTCATCAAGATGTGGTTTTCGTTTAAACCAATACCATGCTAAAACCACTAAGCTCCCAATGGCACCGATTAACGCTGCAAAGGTTGCCACACTTACCGCAGTGACGATACTTCCATCCATTACGTTTAGAACAATAAAGGCCCCCGCAATAACAAATACGATACGAACAATTTGTTCAACAACCTGTGAGACCGCTGAAGGTCCCATCGATTGATGACCCTGGAAAAAGCCTCTAATCAGACTCATAAACGGAACAACAATTAAAGCAAAGGATACAGCGCGGATAACGGTTGTCACATCTTTTGGATTGATATCTTCCGTATTTTTACTAGTACTTAAAGTGAGTTCCGCCAGACCCGGCGCGGTAAAATACATAATCAAGAAACTCACAAAGCCTGTTGCCAGCATCACAGCTACTCCGGATTTAAAGAGTTTCCTTCCGACGGCATATTCTTCAAGTGTGTTATATTTTGAGATAAACTTTGAGACAGCTAGTGGGACACCCGCAGTCGCCACACTTATAAAAATGGTATATGGAACATAAGAAAAGGAATAGAGCGCTGTTCCTTCATCCCCAACAATGGCATAAAACGGAATGACATAAAATAAGCCTAAAACCTTTGAGATGATTGTCCCAAGGGTTAGAATAAACGTCCCTCTTAATAGATTCGATGCTGACATATAATCCCTTCCTACTTGAAAAAGCGTAACTCTGGTTAACGCTTCCTTAAATAAAAACACTAATTAAAGATCTCAATTTTTTATTTTATCATACTCACTCTAAATAACTACGACATTTATCATTCAAGATTACAATTATTTAGTTTACCCTTCTTTTCCCCCGCCTGCCACTTTTACTACTGGTTTGTTTCCCTTCATATTGGAAATGTTTTATAATGAGAGAATCTTTTTTAGATAGGATGAAAAATAAATGAAACAAACTAAGTATGATTGTGTGGTCATTGGCGGGGGACCCTCCGGTTTAATGGCAGCCATTGCCGCTGGCGAAAAAGGGGCTAGCGTTTTACTCGTTGATAAAGGAAATAAACTCGGTCGTAAACTTGCAATATCCGGTGGCGGTCGCTGCAATGTGACAAACAGGCTCCCTGTTGAAGAGATTATCAAACATATCCCTGGCAATGGTCGTTTTTTATATAGTGCCTTTTCAATTTTTAATAATGAAGACATTATTTCGTTTTTTGAGGACTTGGGTATTGAGCTAAAGGAAGAAGACCATGGTCGAATGTTCCCAACTAGCAATAAAGCTCAATCCGTTGTTGATGCTTTGTTAACGAAGCTAAGTGAACTCGATGTCGAGATTAAAGTAAATTCTCCTGTTCGGGATGTTTATTACGAAGATGGTCGGGTTGTTTCTCTAGAACTTGTAAGTGGCGAAACCGTTTCGGCAGGTAGCGTCGTCATTGCTGTTGGGGGAAAGTCTGTCCCACACACAGGGTCAACAGGTGATGGATATGCTTGGGCTGAAAAAGCAGGGCATACCATCACTGAGTTATTTCCAACAGAGGTCCCACTCCTGTCTAATGAGCCTTTTATAAAAGAAAAGGTCTTGCAAGGATTATCTCTCCGCGGGGTGGAGTTGAGTGTGCTTAATCCGAAAGGAAAGCCTTTGGTTACTCATAAGATGGATATGATTTTCACCCATTTTGGCGTCAGTGGACCAGCTGTGTTACGTTGCAGTCAGTTTGTCGTGAAGGCCATGAAAAAATGGAAGCTTAGGGAGGTAACCATGAATCTCGATGCTTGTCCTGATGTCAAACAAGAACAGCTTTTCCAAGAGATAAATGGGCAATTAAAGGCTGAACCTAAGAAAGCTGTAAAAAATGTGCTTAAAGGATTTTTACCGGAAAGGTATCTCTTGTTTTTATTAGAGAGAAGTGCGATTGATCCTTCATCCCAATGCGGTCAGCTTTCACAAGAGAAAATTAGAAGCTTTGTCAATAGCTGCAAAAACTTCCAGTTCACTGTGAACGGCACGCAACCACTCGAAAAGGCTTTTGTAACTGGCGGTGGTGTATCAGTGAAGGAGATTGAACCACAAACCATGGCATCAAGGTTGATGGATGGACTGTTTTTCTGTGGGGAAATCCTCGATATTCATGGATATACTGGTGGATATAACATCACTTCGGCTCTCGTGACCGGGCGGCTTGCAGGGGGAAATGCAGCGGAGTATGCGTTGAGGTGAGGTTGAAAGAAAACCGGGGCCTAGAGAAGAAACAGATGAATCACGGTTAACTAAGTTGAGCGCTTGTTGTTTTCAAACATTGCAGAACGGCCTGACATTTTTTGTCAGGCCTTATATATGACCATTGCACTAAAACAATATATCTGTTCTTCATCCTCTTCCTCTTCTGCCATCGCTGCGACGTTATATTTGATATCAACCAATTGATCGTCATCAATTTGTTTTAGAAAGCGATTCATATCTTTTTCAAGATCCTTTTCATGCTCATGGTCAAAAACCTTTACTTGAATCATAATCTCCTCTCCCTTGCCTTTTTTAGCAGTATCGCCATATATCTGAATCTTCAATCATCCGTAATTATCTTGTTTGGTAGATTTATTTTACTTAAAATAGAAATCAGAAAGGAAGTGGGAATTTGATCATAAAGCCCCGGATAAAATCACGTTTGTTGGTCATTTTAGAGATTCTTAATTCTCGAATGGAACTAGCAGAAGAAGAAAAACAGTATTACCTATCGCAGGAGAAAGGTCACCACGGTGAACAGCTAAATGATCTTTGGGTAAAAAAATTAGAAGAAGAATTATTTGTTCTACATAACTTACTTTTTGAAATGAAGAATAGTCAGTTTCAAATCGATACTCTAATTATTGCTCAAGACAGAATATATCTGCTTGATGTTAAGTACCACAAAGGAGATTACATTTATAAAAATGATGGATTCTATACTCTTTCTGACAATGAAACAAAAAATCATTTGCATCAATTAAGAAGATGCGAGACCTTGCTTCGACAACTGCTTCAAACTCTCGGTTTTAATATCCCTATTGAAAGCACCCTCATTTTTAACAATCCTGAATTCTACTTATACAATGTCCCACCGGAACTCCCAATCATCTTTCCAACACAATTAAAACGGTTCTATAACAATTTAAATAAAAGACCTTCAAAATTGAGTGAAAAACACAAACTATTGGCTAAAAAACTATTAGATGAGGATAAAGGTGAATCTAGTTATTCAAAGATACCAATCTATAAATATCATCAAATCAAGAAGGGATTCTCTTGTGGGACTTGCTTTTCTTTATTAACTACTGTCGAGAAAAGGAAAGTCGTTTGTACCAGCTGTGGACATATAGAACATCTGGAATCAGCTTTATTGCGAAATGTTAAGGAGTATATGCTACTTTTTCCGGAGAGGAAGGTTACGACTCTTGCAATTTATGAGTGGTGTGGGGGAGTTGGGTCACAACGATCCTTTAGAAGAATATTGTTCAATCATTTTACACCTATAGGTCATGGGAGATTCACCCATTTTATAGAATGATGTTTATGTTTGGGAATTATAAATGATATAAGTTTTTTGGTGCTCTATAATTCTTTCATACAGCACTTTTTCCATGGTTCCTTCTCTTTTGGTGCTCTATGAACTCTTCATACAGCACTTTTTCCATTAGTTCTTCTCTTTTAGTGCTCTATGACTGCTTCATACAGCACTTTTTCCATTAGTTCTTCTCTTTTAGTGCTCTATGACTTCCTCATACAGCACTTTCTCCATGGTTCCTTCTCGTTTTGTGCTCTATAAACTCTCCATACAGCACTTTTTCCATGGTTCCTTCTCTTTTGGTGCTCTATGAACTCTTTATACAGCACTTTTTATATGGTTCCTCCTCTTTTGGTGCTCTATGAACTCTTCATACAGCACTTTTTTCTTGGTTCCTTCTCTTTTGGTGCTCTATGAACTCTTCATATAGCACTTTTTTCTTGGTTCCTTCTCGTTTTGTGCTCTATGACTGCCTCATACAGCGCTTTTTCCATGGTTCCTTCTCTTTTGGTGCTCTATGAACTCTTCATACAGCACTTTTTAAATGATTCCTCCTCTTTTGGTGCTCTCTATAAACTTTCAAACAAAAAACCGATACCCCAAAAAACACAACCAGGGGTACCGGCCATCCTCAATATTCTAATATCAAACCAACGCTGGTTCTCCTACTTCTTCCCGTTTCACGACTTTAAAGTCTTCAGCTACTTCATAATGAGCTGGTGTCATTTCTTTTAGCTGTTCTAAAGTTACCTCATCGACCATTTCCACTAAGTACATTCTACCTTCGCGGAATTTGAACACAGCATATTCAGTTACGATGGTATCTACTCGATTTTTAGCGGTTAATGGATAGTTACATTCTGGTAAAATCTTAGGTTCTCCTTTAGGAGACAAGTGGGACATGGCAGCAATGACTCTTTTAGCGCCGATGACGAGGTCCATTGCGCCGCCGACTCCAAGAACAGCTTTTCCTGGAACTGCCCAGCTAGCAAGGTCACCCGTCTCAGAAACTTGTAATGCTCCGATCACTGTTGCATCAAGATGACCGCCACGCATAATTGTAAAAGATAGCGAACTATCAAAATACGAAGCATGTGAGAGTGCGGTAATTGGTTGTACACCAGAAGCGTTTACTAGATCAATGGTTTCAGGATCAACCACAACCTCATTTGGATCTGGCTCTGGTCCAACACCTAAGATTCCATTCTCTGAGTGAAGTGTCACTTTTCCCTTTGGTAAATAATCAGCTACTAGTGTTGGAATCCCAATCCCTAGATTTACCACCCCTGAAGTTAGTTCCTGCGCACAGCGTTTCGCAATATATTGTTTAATATCTACACCCATTATACTTCCTCCCTTTTAACAACAATGTCAACAAAGATAAATGGTGTTACGATTGAATCCGGATCAAGTTCGCCAATTTCTACGATTTCATCCACTTCTACTATGGTCAACTTAGCCGCAGTGGCCATAGCTGGATTAAAGTTTTGAGCCGTTTTTTTATAAACAAGATTTCCTGCTTTATCAGCTTTGTGCGCTCGAATGATGGCAACATCAGCGGTCAATGACTGCTCAAGTACATGCTCGCGACCATTAATGATTCTAGATTCTTTTCCTTCAGCTAAAAGCGTGCCTGCTGCTGTAGGTGTAAAAAATGCTGGGATTCCAGCTCCGCCTAAACGGATTGCTTCTGTAAAGGTACCTTGTGGCAATAACTCAATTTCTACTTTGCCTTCTTGATAGGCTACCACTAACTCTTTATTTGTTGAAAAGAAACTACCAATTACTTTTTTTATCCGATTTTGCTCAAAAAGGGCATTAAGAGTTGATACACTCCCAAGGCTATTCATAATTAAAGTGAGTTGATCTAGTTCCGTTCTTTTCACTAACGCCTTAGACAAGTGTCGTGGCATTCCTGGGAAACCGAATCCCCCCACCATGATCGATGCTCCTTCAGGTATTCTTTGTATCGCCTCGTCAGCATTTAGGAATTCTACCCCTGTTTGGATCTGGTCAATCGTGCCATTCATCATCCATTCCCCCTGAGAATAATTATCTTTATACTAACTGGTTGGTATGTAGTTGCATAATAAAATAATATACCCTCGAATAATTTTCTGTCAATTCAAATTTCCAGTTTTTTCGCCAAACTATTTTGTTTTTAACTCATGAACAAAATGACTAATACAGAAAATTCAGGGATAAAGACTTGAATTTCAAGGACAAAGCAGAAGATTCTGTAGATATAACCGCACCCTAAAACCTTTATTTTACAAGGTTTAATAAAAATTATTTCCAGTAAAATAGCAGATTCCTAGCATTCAATTAATCTCTAAATAGTCTGAAGATTCGGTTGACAAAATGTTCCATACATGTAGAATAAAGACTGTGAACAGGATTATCAGACATCTTTTGGTATACATAAATTATTATTCAAGAATAACTTTTACTTTATTTGAAACGAAAGAAAGGATGAAAGAACAATGAAATTAGAAGATGTATCCAAACAAATGGCAACTCCATTAGACGCACCTGCTTTTCCAAAAGGACCGTACAAATTTAATAATCGAGAGTTTCTAAATATCTATTACCGCACTGATATTGAAGCACTAAGGAAAATTGTTCCAGAACCGTTAGAAGTAGATGAACCGATTGTGAAATTTGAGGTCATCAATATGCCAGACGTAAGCGGGCTTGGTTCTTATGTTGAGGTTGGGCAAGTAATCCCAGTGACCTACAACGGAGAAAAAGGGGACTATATTCACTGTATGTACCTCGACAACTTCGGGGCCATTGCTTCAGGACGTGAAATTGGCGCCTATCCTAAAAAGTATGGAAAAGGGAATTTATTCATCGATTCCGACACACTTGTAGGAACATTAGACTATGGCTCCCTACGAGTGGCGACCGCAACAATGGGCTATAAGCATGCTCCACTAGATGTTGAGGAAGCTCGTCAGGAAATTTGCAAACCATATTTTATGCTAAAGCATCTTCGCGGTCAAAATGGTAAAGCACGAATCTGTGAGCTTGTACGTGGGGAAATTAAAGACGTAACCATAAAAGGATCTTGGAAGTCACCTGCTCGTTTACAATTATTTGCTCATGTACTGGCACCATTAGCAGATCTACCTGTACATGAAGTCGTCTATGCGTCCCATATCCTAACCGATTTGACTCTTCCGCGTACAGAAATCGTCTACGATTACCTTGCAACTGAACAACCTGTTAAAGAGAAGGAATTGGTTAGTCAAAAATAATCTAAGCAAACATACGAGGTTCCCTAGGACTTCGTATGTTTTTTTAATATAATAGACGGGTTTCGTAACGAACAGCCAGAAGATGCCTGCAGTGTGAGAACATCTAAGAACAAGGTTTTAATTTACATTTGCAATCTCTTTTTCTTCTATTTTAAAATTCTTTTCTTAGGATTAGAAATGAGTTTCAAACAATGGTCTTTTACTTTCATAAGAAACTATAAAAAAAGCCGATATCAAAATATCAGCTTAGGTTTGTTTCTTATTCTGTTTCTCCCTGCCAGTTCATCATTCCGCCAACCATATTCCGTACTTTGTAGCCTTGTTCGTGCAAGTACTGACACACATGGCCACTGCGGTTCCCTGAGCGGCAGATAAAAATATATTCTTTGTCCTTATTGAAGTAATCTAGGTTATCTGGAATCGTACCCATCCGGATATGTTTGGCTCCAGGAATCATCCCAGCTGCCACCTCTTCATCTTCTCTCACATCGATTAGTTCTAGCTTCTCTCCTGCTTCAAGCTTTGTTTGAAGTTCATCTGTAGTAATTTTTTCAATATGATCCAATTTATTAACCCCCTACTGACTAATCTGCACCTAAAATAATCCAGAAACGATTGGGCTCTCAAAAATTTCATGCCCTCTTCTCCTTCAATTTTGAACGGTAATTCATCCTTGATGCTTTATTGATTATGTATAGCTAGGTGGAGCAGAATCTGCTCCCCCTATTTTTTAGTTTGCTACGATATTTACAAGCTTCCCAGGAACGGCGATGACTTTTCTAATGGTTTTCCCATCGATTTGTTCTTTTACAGAGTCGTCACCCATGGCAATTTGTTCAAGCGTTTCTCTGTTTGCATCTGCAGGAACCTTCAATTTCGCCTTGATTTTTCCGTTAATTTGAATGACAATCTCGATTTCATCGTCCACTAATTTTGCCTCATCATACGCTGGCCATGCTTCATAGCTAACAGTTTCTTGATGGCCAAGTTTCTCCCAAAGTTCTTCGGCAATATGTGGGCAAATTGGCGCTAATAGTTTTACAAAGCCTTCCACATAACTCTTAGGAAGCACAGTTGCTTTGTAAGCTTCATTAATAAACACCATTAATTGAGAAATCGCAGTATTAAAGCGAAGACCTTCGAAATCCTCTGTTACTTTTTTAACAGTCTGATGGTAAACCTTCTCTAGGTTACCTGCTTCAGTAACGTCCTGAATCTTTTCGCTAAGATTGCCGTTCTCCTCTACAAATAAACGCCAAATTCGATCAAGGAAACGGCGAGACCCATCTAGCCCATTTGTTGACCAGGCAATACTCGCATCCAAAGGTCCCATGAACATTTCATACAATCTCAATGTGTCAGCACCATGGCTATCAACCACCGAATCAGGATTAACAACATTTCCTTTTGATTTACTCATCTTTTCATTGTTCTCGCCAAGAATCATACCTTGGTTAAATAGTTTCTGGAACGGTTCTTTTGTTGGAACAACACCGATATCGTAAAGGAATTTATGCCAGAAACGTGCATACAGCAAATGCAATACCGCGTGTTCTGCTCCACCAATATAGATATCAACTGGAAGCCATTCTTTTAGCTTTTCCGCATCTGCCAATGCCTCTTCATTCTTAGGATCGATATAGCGCAAGAAATACCAGCAGCTTCCCGCCCATTGTGGCATTGTATTGGTTTCGCGACGGCCTTTTTTACCTGTTTCCGGATCTACGACATTCACCCAGTCCGCAATGTTGGCAAGTGGAGACTCGCCAGTTCCTGATGGCTTAATTTCCGTTGTTTTTGGTAAAACAAGTGGCAGCTGATCTTCTGAAACGGCTGACATTGTTCCATCTTCCCAGTGAATGATTGGAATCGGCTCACCCCAATAACGCTGACGGCTAAACAACCAATCACGTAGACGGTAAGTTACCTTCTTCGTACCAATCTGCTTTTCTTCAAGCCAAGCAATCATTTTGCTAATGGCTTCTTCTTTATTAAGGCCATTTAAAAATTCAGAGTTCACGTGTTCACCATCGCCGGTATAAGCTTCCTCGGAAACATTCCCACCAGCAACTACTTCTTTAATTTCAAGACTGAACTTTTGCGCAAATTCGTAGTCGCGCTCATCATGGGCAGGAACCGCCATAATTGCACCTGTTCCATAGCTCATCAACACATAATCGGCAATCCAGATTGGCATCTTTTCACCGTTAGCAGGGTTGATTGCGTATGCACCAGTAAACACTCCTGTTTTATCTTTCGCAAGATCAGTTCGCTCCAAATCACTCTTGCTCTTAATTTCGTTTAAGTATGCATCTACTGCAGAACGCTGATCTCCAGATGTAATCTCTGAAACAAGTGGATGTTCAGGAGCTAATACAGCATAGGTCGCACCAAACAAGGTATCTGGGCGTGTTGTAAAGACCGTAAAGGTTCCACTATGGCCTTCAATATCAAAAGTTACTTCAGCACCTTCTGAACGCCCAATCCAGTGACGCTGCATATCCTTAATACTTTCAGGCCAATCAAGTTCTTCCAAATCATCAAGCAAACGATCTGCATAAGCAGTGATCCTCAACATCCACTGTCTCATCGGACGACGTTCGACTGGATGACCACCACGCTCACTCTTGCCATCAATAACCTCTTCGTTTGCTAATACAGTGCCAAGAGCTGGACACCAGTTAACTGCAACCTCATCTATATAGGCTAAGCCTTTTTCGTACAATTTTAAAAAGATCCATTGTGTCCATTTGTAATAGGAAGGATCGGTCGTATTGACTTCTCGGTCCCAATCGTAAGAGAAACCAAGTGCCTTAATTTGGCGACGAAAATTGTCAATATTGTGTTTCGTGAACTCTGCTGGGTCGTTTCCTGTATCAAGTGCGTACTGCTCCGCAGGAAGTCCAAACGCATCCCACCCCATTGGGTGAAGTACATTGTAGCCTTGCATTCTTTTCATTCTTGAAAGAATATCGGTTGCTGTATATCCTTCTGGGTGCCCAACATGTAGACCCGCACCAGATGGGTAAGGGAACATATCAAGCGCATAAAACTTTCGTTTCCCTTCATCTTCAGTCGTTTTAAATGATTTATTCTCTTCCCAATATTGCTGCCACTTCTTTTCAATTTCTTGATGGCTAAAGCTCATTTTACTTACCTCCTGGTTCACTAACTAAAATATGATGTTATATTTTGAGCTTTTTAGAGAAATGCCCAAAAAACAAAAAACTCCCGTCCCTATAAAAGGGACGAGAGGATATGTATGTTCTCCCGCGGTACCACCCACATTAGTGACAGAGTCACTCGCTTCATTCATCCTTAACGCGGAAAACGGCTGGCACTACTGTTAGTTCATGCTAGCGACTAAAAGGCGAGTTCATGATGGGCCAGACTGACTTGCACCTACCGTCAGCTCTCTTTTAAATTCAGGCTTTACATCACTACTACTCCTTCATAAACGTCGATTTGTTATGAAAGTGAAAGTATATTTATTGTAAACAATTTGTGCTTTGGATGCAAGAGCTGCATTTGCTCGCGACATGTACTGTTGGATACCTTTTCTTTGGTTCATTTTCTGGTTATGTTATGCACCAATAAATCGATAGGTGATGCCTCATTCTTACCATTATACCCAATATAAGGAGAAATAAAAATATTAATGAAGGAAAGTTATAAGAATTTTAGCTTTTTATGAAGCATTTTAGAAATTTAGTTGAAATCCCCTTCAATGTCTCCTTCTTTTATAGTAGTATTACTTTAAATATTCTGAATTATAGTAAATAAAGGCTAGGATATTTTGATGGTTACTATCCTTTTAGATAGAGGGAGAGATTGAGTGATGAAAGTTACCCTTTTTGCGACTTGTTTAGTAGATATGTTTCAAAGTAACGTTGGAAAAGCAACGGTCGAACTGCTTGAACGTTTAGGATGTGAAATTGATTTTCCAGAGTCACAGGTATGTTGTGGACAACCTGCTTATAACAGTGGTTATGTAAAAGAATCTAAAGAAGCTATGAAAAAAATGATCCAAACGTTTGAGCACGCAGAGTATATTGTTTGTCCATCTGGTTCATGCGCTTTTATGTTTCATGAGTACCAGCACGTTTTTAAAGGAGATCCAGTCTGGGAGCCAAAGGCAAAAAAACTCGCAGATAAAACCTATGAATTAACTCAATTCATTGTCGATGTGTTAAAGGTAGAAGATGTTGGCGCACAGCTTGAAGGAAAAGCAACCTACCATACTTCCTGCCATATGACCAGATTACTAGGTGTAAAAAAAGCGCCTATGACTCTATTAAGCAATGTGAAGGGATTAGAGTTTACCGAGTTGCCTGGAAAAGAACAATGCTGTGGATTCGGCGGCACCTTTTCTGTCAAAATGTCTCAAATATCCGAACAGATGGTCGATGAAAAGGTTCATCATGTTGAAGAAACGGATGCTGAGTATTTAATCGGAGCGGATGCTGGCTGTTTAATGAATATTGGCGGGCGGATTAATCGCCAAGGAAAACCTATTAAAGTCATGCATATTGCTGAGGTTTTAAATAGCCGTACATTTTCATTTCAATAAAATTTTTATAAGAATGGAGGGGATTTTCGATGCCAATGAAAATTGGAAATGAAAATTTCAGTGAACGGGTAGGAAAAGGCATCAATAATTCTTTCATGCGCGGTGCCGTTGCTGGTGCTCAGGATAATATTGGTGCACGGCGATTACATGCAGTCGAAGAACTTGGGAATTGGGAAGAATGGCGGTCCCACGGAGAAGAAATTCGCCAGCATGTTCTCGAAAACCTAGATTATTATTTAGAACAATTAAGCGAAAATATCGCCAACCGAGGTGGAAATGTATATTTTGCCTCCACTCCTGAAGAAGCGAATGACTATATTCGTGGAGTAATTAAGAAGAAAAGAGCTAAAAAAGTAGTAAAGTCAAAATCCATGGTAACGGAAGAAATCAACTTAAACTCAAGTCTTGAAGACATTGGGTGTGAAGTGATTGAAACAGACCTTGGTGAATACATCCTTCAAATTGATGACCATGATCCTCCCTCCCATATCGTTGCCCCTGCTTTACATAAAAACAAAGAACAAGTTCGCGATGTTTTTACTGAAAAGCTTGGATATAAGAAGTCATCTGATCCAACAGAGCTTGCTTGGCATGCACGAGAAATGCTCCGCCAAGATTATTTAACAGCTGATGTCGGCATTACGGGTTGTAATTTTGCGGTGGCAGAAACAGGCTCTTTTGCGCTCGTTACAAACGAAGGAAATGCAGACCTTGTTACATCCTTACCGAAAACACAAATAACCGTGATGGGGATGGAGCGAATTGTTCCGTCCTTTGAAGAATTGGAAGTTCTGGTCAGTATGCTAACCAGAAGTGCTGTAGGCCAGAAGTTACCAAGTTATGTTACCGTGCTAACTGGACCAAGAGAAGCACAGGATGTAGACGGACCAGAAGAATTTCATCTTGTTATTGTTGATAATGGACGATCAAAGATTCTAGGCACCGAGTTTCAATCAGTACTTCAATGCATTCGCTGTGCAGCTTGTGTGAACGCTTGTCCTGTTTACCGTCATGTAGGTGGACATTCTTACGGTTCAATCTATTCGGGTCCAATCGGTGCGGTTCTGTCTCCACTTCTAGGTGGGTATGATGATTATAAAGAACTACCATATGCCTCAACCCTTTGTGGTGCATGTACTGAAGTGTGTCCGGTGAAAATTCCACTTCATGAATTATTGCATAAACATCGTCAAGTCATTGTGGAAAAGGAAGGTAGAGCTCCTGTGTCTGAAAAACTACTAATGAAGGCATTTGGGCTAGGTGCGGCTTCGCCAACACTTTATAAATGGGGTTCAAAACTCGCCCCTTCTGCTATGAATCCATTCACAACTGACGATAAAATCTCTAAAGGTCCGGGACCATTAAAGGCATGGACAGATGTTCGTGATTTCCCTGCACCTAATAAAGAGAGATTCAGAGATTGGTATAAAAACCGGGAAAAAGGGGAGAGCAAATCATGACAGGAACCATCCAAAACCGGGAATCCTTTTTAAATAATATTGCGAGACAACTCGGACGAGATCGACTTAAAGAGCCACTTCAGAAACCGGAGTGGAAGTATAACCCACAAGACAAAGTACTCGCTGATGCAACAGTGGATGACCTTGTTGAAGTTCTTGAGTCTCATTGTGAAAAAATAAATACTACCTTTATTACCACAACGAAAGCAGGTCTTACTGTCGCCTTGAATGAAGCGGTTAAAAACTATGGCGGTGGACCTGTCGTAACTTGGAAGGATGAGCGGTTTACCCACTGGGGGCTCAATGACCTTTTTAACAATGAATGGCCGAAGCAAGGATTAGAGTATCATGAATGGGATTACACTTCAGGCGATGACAATATCCGACGGGCAGAGCAGGCTAATGTTGGCATCACAATTAGTGAAGTGACCTTGGCAGAATCGGCAACGGTTGTCTTATTTAGCAGTAAAGATAGAGGTAGGACGGTAAGTTTTCTTCCTAAGACGTATATCGCTTTAGTCCCTAAAAGTAGCATCGTTCCACGCATGACCCAAGCCGCTAAGAAAATGCGGGAAATGCATCAAGATGGACAAAGGGTCCCTGCTTGTGTAAATTTCATCTCTGGACCAAGTAACTCAGCCGACATTGAATTGCAACTCGTCGTAGGAGTCCATGGACCTTTTAAAGCAACTTATATCCTGATTGATGACCTTTAAGGAGACGGCTCTTAGGCTACGCGACAAATGCCTAGGGCTAAAATATCCCCTAGGCTAACCAGTAAAAAAGAGCTGATTCCTGACCTCACTGGTCTTGAATCAGCTCTTTTTACTTTCGTTAATTCGCAATATCTGTTGCTAAATCTTGCAATCTTGTTTGCTTTTTTAAAATCCGATCATACACTGCCGTTGTCAAGATGGCCACAACTATTAAGACCATTAAGACCATAAACAAGACAGGCATCCCATGTGTATCAACTAAAACCCCACCCAGAACCGGACCAATCATTCTTCCACCTGTTGCAGTACTGTTAACAATCCCTTGATAGAAACCTTCTCTGCCTTTAGGGGCTAAGGAATCTGCAATTGTTGGAACTGCTGGCCAAATCAACATTTCGCCGACTGTTAAAATGATCATTGCTGTTAAAAAGCCTGAAAATTGATGAGCTCCTGTTAACACAACAAATGAACCGATAAAAATGACCATTCCAATTTGGATTTGAAGCTTTAGGTTTTTTTCAAATACTTTTACGACTTTATTCATAATAGGCTGTCCTAAAACGATTAGTGCACCATTTACCGTCCATAATAGACTGTATTGACTTAGAGGAATTCCCAGTTCAACGGTATAAGCAGAGATCGTCGCTGACCATTGGGAATATCCTACCCAACAAAGTAAATAACCGACACAAAGAATGAATAAAGCATTGAGCTTGGCACGATTACGGACTGCTCCACTTTCTTGCAGCACTGTTGTATGTGAACCAGATACATAGTGTATTCCGCGGTAACCGAAAAGGGCTATTAGTAGAAATACGGAATAAAGCAGAGCATTGGCTAAGAAAATGTGTAGAAAAGAATACGAAGCTACGATGCCTCCTAATGCAGAACCAATCGCCACCCCAACATTTTGGGCTACATAAATGGCGTTGAAGGCTTTCCTTCCACCTTCTTTCCATACAGATCCTGCCATCGCAAAGATGGAAGGAAACACAATCCCTGAGCCAAAGCCAACAATAACTAAAAGAATGATATAATGTGGCCACCCATTCCAAATTGTGAGACCAAATAAGGCCATTATCGTAATACCTATTCCAAGTAAGATGGATTTGTAACCACCTATTTTATCAAATAAATATCCTCCGATTAAGTTTCCTACAACTGTTGCTGCAGAATTAAGCATGAGGACGAAACCTGCAACCGTTAAAGATTTCCCAAGGTGTTCATGAATATATATTGTATTTAAAGGCCATAAAAAGGAAGAGCCTGTCGCATTCACCGCCATCCCAATTACCAACAGCCATAAGGCTCTAGGCATAACCATTTCTCCCATCTATATTAATTTCAATAACTAAGTAATTTTAGGTGTTTTAGTGGTAACTTGCAATAGGAAAAGTCACTATCGAAATAGTAAAATTTCTTCCCCTAACTCCTCCTATTCCAAGCTAATTCACCAATATCTTCAAATAAAAAATGATTAGTTATTGTTGACTTTCTTGTTTAGTAAAAAAGCCTCATTTCAAAAGAAATGAGGCTAAGGTAATCTGTCCATCCCTCGTTACCTAGACTGTTCTGGTTCAGGATGGAACTTCGACTTGACAGGCTGACCACCTGATTTTTCATATTTGCGTTTTGCTTTTTTTACAGGATCATGCTCAGACCCGAATTCCATATCCTGATTGTTCACTCCGTTACGCGTTTTTTGCTCTGGGTTGTTTTGTTTAGAACGTTTTTTCATGATATCTCCTCCTTAATGATCCAACAAAATCATATTATTTTGGACTTGTTGAAGCTGGAGTCTCATCCGATGTAATTGCTCACGCTGTTGTCCATTACAGCTCAGAGCGAGCTTTGAGATATCATTATAAGCTTGTTCTAATTGCTGCATGCTGCTAGTAAATGATTCATCCTCGTAATGTTCCTGCATGCTTGCTTTATTGAATTGCTCCTGGGCGTTTCTAATTGCATCCTCACATTGTTGGATATGTTCTTCGACTGATTGTCGCGTCGCCAATGAAAAGCCCCCCTTGTCCATTAGACAAAACCAGTATGGTTTCTTTCTGGTTTTGCATTTATATAGGCAAAACGTATGAACAGCCTTAATATATGAAGCAAAACTTGCTTCTCTCTTATTTTGTTCAGATTTGCCTTTCCTATCACGCTTCTCTTTTGTATTTTGCTTCCATTCCAAGAATGTAATTGGATAAGCCTTTTCTTCATGGTACAATTCCAAATATGCAAAGAAATCGATACTTTTACAAATAAAAGAAGGACTGTATAACCTAAGCTAAGGAACTTGCTATCCTCGTGGTATCTTTCTTGGGCTCAAGTGCGATTGATCTCCTAAGCCGTTTCCCGCAGGAGTTTTGTGCTAAGTTCTAATCAACTGTGTAAAGAAAAAGAAGCAGTCCTAAGAATAAAAAACGGAGGTCTACACCTTGAATAACTTAAATCCATTTCTGTACGCTAGTGATAATAAGCGTTACCATACTTGGAACTACCATTTACGTCAGCATTTTGGACATAAAGTGTTTAAAGTTGCCCTTGATGGAGGCTTTGACTGCCCAAATCGTGATGGCACGGTGGCACATGGCGGCTGTACTTTCTGTAGTGCGTCTGGTTCTGGTGATTTTGCAGGGAACCGTGCTGAGGATCTTGAAGTTCAGTTCCTAAAGATAAAGAATAAAATGCATACAAAATGGAAAGATGGCAAATATATGGCCTACTTCCAAGCTTTCACCAATACACATGCACCCGTCGAGGTTTTGAGGGAGAAGTACGAGAGCGTCCTTAAACAAGAAGGAGTTGTCGGTCTTTCTATTGCCACAAGGCCCGACTGCCTACCAGATGATGTTGTGGAGTACCTTGCTGAGTTAAACGAGCGAACGTATCTCTGGGTGGAGTTAGGACTACAAACAGTCCATCAGCAAACGGCCGACTTAATCAACCGGGCACATGATTATCAAACATATATTGAAGGAGTAGAAAAGCTCCGAAAACATAATATTCGTATTTGTACTCACGTCATTAACGGTCTCCCTCTCGAGACTCCAGAGATGATGATCGAAACTGTACGTGAAGTTACCAAGTTAGATGTACAAGGAATTAAAATTCATTTATTGCATTTATTAAAAGGCACGCCAATGGTGAAGCAGTATGAAAAAGGGATGCTCGAGTTTCTTTCCTTTGAGGATTATGTAAACCTCGTATGTGACCAACTGGAAATATTACCACCTGAAATGATTATCCATAGGATTACCGGAGATGGACCGATTGATTTAATGGTTGGTCCGATGTGGAGTGTAAATAAATGGGAAGTGTTGAACGCAATTGATGCGGAGCTTAAAAGACGTGGGAGCTGGCAAGGGAAATATTTTACAAAGGAAATGGTAGGGACTACGGAATGAAGCTTGAAAGAATTCTCCCCTTCGCAAGGTTATTACTGGAGAAAGCCATAACACCTGGAGACATCGCGATTGATGCCACCATTGGGAATGGGCATGATACAGTATTTCTAGCTGAACTTGTTGGCACGAACGGAAAGGTGTTCGGATTTGATATTCAAAAACAAGCACTAGAGTCATGCCGTGAAAAACTAAAGGCCCGAAACATCCAAGACCGTGTTAGTTTATTTCATAAAGGACATCAGCATGTAGCGGATTGTATTCCTGAGAACCTCCACGGAAAAGTCACTGGAGCAGTTTTTAATTTAGGGTACTTACCGGGTGGAGACAAAAGTGTGGTTACCACTCCTGAAACCACTATTTCTGCTGTCAAACAGATTTTTCAACTTCTCTCACCCGAAGGAATCATTGTGATTGTCATTTACCATGGTCACCCTGAAGGACAGATTGAGCGTGATCATTTAATGGAGTATGTTAAAACACTTGACCAAAAAGACGCACATGTCTTGAATTATCAGTTTCTCAATCAACAAAACAACCCGCCGTTCATCATTGCAATCGAGAAAAGATAAAAAGGAGCAGTGCTTTATGAGTAACTTAAGGCACTGCTCCTTTCATTTTACCTAACTCTTCGCAAGGTTTCGGATTGATATCCACTTTTGTAACGTTCGATAAGCCTTCCCATTCAGGTAAAAGAAGTAGCTAATTGGCCCACCACTTTTTATCATGGCTTTGGCTAGTTTTTTTACTTTCTTTTGTTGCTGAACTTTCTCATCAGATAAATAAATACCAAGTAAGCCACGGTTAATCAATTGGTGAAATTTTTTATGAGGAAGCTTAGCCGTATGATGGTCTGCATGAATAAGGAAATGCTTCATTCGCTTAAATAAGGCTTCTTCGCTTTCATAATAAAAGCAAAAGTTCAGGTCTCCTTCTTTTCTGTCCTCTTCCTGGTCAATAAAATAGTCAAGCAAAATATGAAGACCTTGTATATAAGGAAAATAACCATCGCGGATGCTTTCGGCAAATTCTGGTCTAAAATCCTCTCTTAAAGCATAGGAGACAAGGCAAAAGATTCCAAGTGTAGACCCTGTACAAGCTGAGAACTCGAACCATTGCATTTCCGGAAATTGTTCACGATGGCTGTTAAACCAATTTTTTAATCGAGGAACTCTTTCATGTTGGACAACATGTTTATGTACTTGCAAATCACAATAGTATCGACACAACTCATGTAAATGGTCGGAGATGGCTCCATAATTGCTCAATTCCTTTAGTTCATCCCTACATGTTTGAACAAGAGCTGTTAAATATCCACCATCCTCTTTTTCCACTCGCTCTCGGTAATAATCCCGAAGTCCTCCATCGATGCTCAACGCATCCTCCATGGACTCATGCAAGGCCGAGAAATCAAGCGGATCGAGCGAGGTGCTCCGATCACAAAGATTATCAAGATAATCACTAATGGTTTGGTACGCGACGATAAAACGGATTGCCTTATGATAATTTCCAAGCGCAATCAAACTCATAATCGCGCCCCCTTCACAGTGAAAGGTTTTTCCCTCAATACTCGCTAATGCTTGGTTTCTAAGCTCACTATTTGGGATAGCTTCTGCTTTTCGCTTCCAAATAGCTAGCTCTTTGTGAACTTGTGGCAGAACCTTTCGATAAACACGGTACATTAAACTAACAGGCATTTGCGGAATTGACATATGGTCCTCCTTCTAATATAGATACCCTATCGACTTCAGTTGACCAATGGCAAAATCCAATGCATATTCAAACACTTCTTTTCGCTCTGGTTCGTTGAAAATTTCATGATAAAAACCTGGCCATTCCTTATATCGTTTCTCTGAAAGTGGAGCATGATTAAACCATTCCTTCACGGCCTTTTTTTCAACAATCTTATCTTCTCCACCTTGCATCAGTAACATCGGGATATCCTTCGTTGTTTCAATCTTTTCAAAAGCTTGTTGGATTGCTTCAAGCAATTCACTATACCAACCGACTGACACTTTTTTTACATAAAGATTATCATGTAAATCAGCTTCTTGGACGTCAATATTTCTTGTTGCTTCTTTCAGCGTAAAACCAGGATTTAGGTTATAGGTCGGCATCATAACACTCATCAAACGCACTCTAGCATTTTGTAGCTTTGATGGCTTATGAACCAGCCCGAGACACGGAGAAGATAAAATCACCCCAGCCAAGTTTAAATGCTCTTCCTGTATCATCCTGATGGCAATTAGTCCTCCCATACTGTGTCCCAATAGAAAAACAGGGAGATCAAATTCGTAGGCTGCCAGTATCCAATCTTTTATTTCATGAAGATAGTCATCAAAGGATTCTATATGCCCCCGATTGACTCGGGACGTCAGCCCTTGTCCAGGAAGATCCCCCATGATAACATGAAAGCCCGCTAACCGCCATTGCTCAATCAGCCACCCGTAGCGACCATGATGCTCTAGCTCACCATGTACCATCACGATTACTGCTTTCGCTTCTCCATCTGCTTCCCACTTCCACATGATCCTTCCCTCCATTTTGTACACTATATAGAGAACTATATTATATAATGAACAGAAAAGGAAAGCTTCAAACAACTTTGAATTTTAGACAACTTCCCTTTTCTTTTAAAAAAATCAGTATTTGAGGTGCGTGTAAAATGATTTACCCTTACAACGGAAAATCCCCTAAAATTGCTTCCTCTGCTTTTATTGCAGACTATGTCACTATTACAGGAGATGTAGAGATTGGCGAAGAGTCAAGCGTCTGGTTCAATAGTTCGATACGGGGAGATGTTGCCCCAACGATCATTGGAAACAAAGTGAACATTCAGGATAATTCGGTCCTGCATCAAAGTCCAGGGAACCCTCTTATTCTCGAAGATGAAGTGACTGTTGGCCATCAGGTTATCTTACATAGCTGCATTATTCGTAAAAATGCTCTTATTGGAATGGGTTCAGTCATTCTTGATCAAGCCGAAATTGGGGAAGGCTCGTTTATCGGCGCTGGTAGTCTTGTGCCTCAAGGTAAAAAAATCCCGCCCAATTCTCTCGCATTTGGTCGACCAGCCAAGGTAGTTCGGGAACTAAATGATGAAGATATTAAAGATATGCAACGGATTACCCGAGAATACGCGGAAAAAGCACAATATTACAAGTCATTACAGAAGGATGGGGACAGCAATTAAAGAAGGCAGGTTTCTAAAATTAACGGGTACTATTTTGACAATTTTTCACTTTTTAGCCTAACTTTAATAATGTCCATGAAAAGCCCGTTCAAGGACAAAATATTGTAAAAAGGCCCAATAATGTTCATGAGAAGCCCACTCAAGGACAAAATATTGTAAAAAGGCCCAATAATGTTCATGAGAAGCCCACTCAAGGACAAAATATTTTAAAACTGCCTAAAAATGTCCATGATAGACCCCCTCAAGGACAAAATATTGTAAAAAGTCCTAAAAATGTCCATGATAGACCCCCTCAAGGACATAATCCTGTAAAGAAGGCTTAGAAATGTTCATGAGAAGCCCGCTCAAGGACATAATCCTGTAAAAAAGCCTAGAAATGTCCATGAGAAGATTGTTAAAAAGCCATACTAAACACCCATGCTTAAATGATTGATAAGCATGGGTGTTTTTTCTTTAATTCGTTTGAAAAGACTTAGTTCGCAAGATTTCTTCTTCGAAAGTGTATTTCTTTTCAACATAAATATCATGCCAGAGCATGAACACTAGAACCGTCCAAATCTTTCTACTGTTATCCGCTTTATCTTGGCAATGGTCTTCTAGTAACTGAAGGACGTAGTTTTTATTAATTAAATGATCTGTATTGCTTTCTTTAATTAAGGTTTTCGCCCAATCATTCATTTCATTTTTAAGCCAGTGACGGATTGGCACAGGGAAGCCTAGTTTCTTTCGAGTTAGAACATGCTCTGGAACCACACCTTCTGCTGCTTTCCGTAAAATGTATTTGGTTGTACCATTTGCTGTTTTCAAGCTAGTAGGAATTTTAGAAGCTACATCAAAAACTGCTTTATCTAGGAACGGTACACGTAATTCCAAGGAATGAGCCATTGTCATTTTATCAGCTTTTAGCAGGATATCTCCACGCATCCAAGTATGAATATCAATATACTGCATACGGTCAACAGGGTCATATCCACGGCTCTCTCCATATAGAGGTTTGGTCACATCCGTATAATGAAGTCCAGGCTGATAAGCAGTCATCAACTGACGCTTTTCATCTTCACGGAAAATCTTCGCATTTCCGATATAACGTTCTTCCATTGGCGTAACACCACGCTCAATGAAGCTCTTCCCCTTCATTCCTTCAGGCATAATCCTTGCTAGTACTTTTAAGAATGATTTTAGGATAGAAGGTATTTTATTAAAGATTTCGAGATCCTGTGGTTCACGGTAAATATTGTACCCACCAAATAACTCGTCGGCTCCTTCCCCTGAAAGCACGACGGTTACATGCTTACGAGCTTCACGGGCCACAAAGTAAAGTGGTACACATGCTGGGTCAGCAAGTGGATCATCCAAATGCCAGATAATTTTTGGCAACTCTGCCATATATTCTTCCGGTGTAATGATATAACTAATATTTTCAAGACCTAGCTTGTCTGCTGTTTCTTTCGCAACATCAATTTCACTGAATCCATTTTGCTCAAACCCTACTGAAAAGGTTTTGATGCCTGGATGAAATTCCTTGGCAATCGAAGCAATGATGGAAGAATCTATCCCACCTGAAAGAAATGATCCAACAGGAACATCACTACGCATATGAATTTTCACTGAATCGAATAAAACATCTCTGATTTCCTTTGTAAAGGCATCTTCAGACTTATGAACAGGTTGGAAATTGGCTTTCCAGTACCGATTCATTTCCATTGGTTTACCGATTTTTTTAGTAAAATAATGTCCTGGCTCAAGCTTTTGAATCCCTTTTGACATTGTATTTGGCTCAGGAACAAATTGATAAGTCAAGTAGTGCTGAAGGGCCTCATAATCAAGAACATCGTTTTCTAGCGCAAGGAGAATACTCTTCTTCTCTGAAGCAAAGTATGTTTTCTCTCCATCATCAAAATAAAAGAAAGGTTTAATTCCAAATGGATCCCTTGCCCCGTATAGGAGCTGCTCTTGTTTATCCCAAATAATAAACGCAAACATCCCACGAAGTTTCTCGACCGCTTTTTCTTTTAGATGGCTATATAAAGCGATAATTACCTCTGTGTCAGAATTGGTAGCAAACTCTAAGCCTTCTTTCACAAGTTCTTCACGAAGCTCAACATAATTATAGATTTCGCCGTTAAAGATAATCCAGTAACGCTCATTTTCATAGGTCAACGGCTGTGACCCGCATTCAATATCAATGATACTTAAACGACGGAAACCAAATTGAATATGGTCATCAAAAAAGTACCCTTCATCGTCAGGCCCTCTGTGGGTAATTAGAGCATTCATATTTTTAAACAGCTGCTTTTGCTCATTGCTGTAGTTTTGTGCATTTTCATGTACACAACCGATAAAGCCACACATTATGTACGTCACCTTCTCCATTAAATTAAAATTAAATCACTCAGTTATTATAAAGATAAAAAGTCCTTCATGCATCCCTCTATATTACCACTAATTCAATTTTTTTTGCATTCCTGACACAAAAAAAGATGAATGGGAAACCTTGGCTGGTGCCAGGCACCATACAAAATATGTAAAAAGGAGTTACATTTATAAAATGTAACTCCCTCCATTTCGAATTATAATTGAGCTTGCTCGCGGAGTGCCTGTGCTTTGTCAGTGCGCTCCCATGGCAAGTCAACGTCTGTACGACCAAAGTGTCCGTAAGCTGCTGTCTTTTTATAGATGGGTTTACGGAGGTCAAGCATTCTAATAATGCCGGCTGGACGAAGGTCAAAGTTTTTAGAGACAAGTTCAGTTAAAGCGTCCTCACTTACTTTACCAGTGCCAAAAGTATCAACTGAAATAGAAACAGGCTTGGCCACACCAATGGCATAGGCAAGTTGTACTTCCACTTTATCTGCAAGGCCCGCAGCAACTAGATTCTTCGCTACATAGCGAGCCGCATAAGCAGCAGAGCGGTCTACCTTTGTAGGATCCTTTCCAGAGAAGGCTCCCCCTCCGTGACGTGCATAGCCACCATAGGTGTCAACAATGATTTTCCGACCAGTTAAGCCCGCATCACCTTGTGGTCCACCAATAACGAAACGACCTGTTGGGTTAATAAAATATTTTGTATTTTCATCAATCAATTCCTCAGGAACAACTGGATTGATGACATGTTCTTTAAGATTACGTTGTATTTGCTCAAGCGTTACCTCTGGATGATGTTGTGTTGAGATAACAATCGTGTCGATTCTGACAGGCTTATCATTTTCATCATATTCCACGGTAACTTGTGTTTTCCCATCCGGACGAAGATAAGGAAGAATCTCGTCTTTTCTCACTTTTGTCAAGCGGCGAGATAATTTGTGTGCTAAAGAGATTGGTAAAGGCATTAGTTCTTTCGTTTCATTGCAAGCAAAACCGAACATCAATCCTTGGTCCCCTGCCCCAATCGCTTCAATCTCTTCATCAGACATTTGACCTTCTCTTGCTTCCAGTGCCTGGTCAACCCCCATAGCAATATCAGCTGACTGTTCATCAATTGCTGTTAGGACAGCACATGTTTCAGAGTCAAAGCCATATTTTGCACGAGTATATCCAATACCTTTTACTGTGTCACGAACGATTTTTGGGATATCTACATATGTAGAAGTCGTGATTTCTCCTGCAACTAGTACGAGACCAGTCGTAACAGATGTTTCAGCTGCTACACGGGCATTTGCATCCTTCGCTAAAATTGCATCCAGAATCGCATCAGAGATCTGATCACAAATTTTATCAGGATGTCCTTCTGTTACTGATTCAGAAGTAAACAAACGGCGTCTTGTTGACATCTGGTTTCCTCCTATTTGTATAAAATACGTGAGCTCTAGTTTACCAGCTCCCGAATTGATACGGAACTCATTCCCTATGTAGTATGAAATAAACACTGAGCTTTTATGAGAAAAATACGCAAAAATAAAACCTCTCCTGCTTTTTAGGGAAAGGTTCGTTTGCTAAATTAGCGCCTTTCACTCTTATCGATCAAGGATAAATCCTTGCGTCAGGTTAGCACCTTGTTAGAAAAAATCTGATCACAGTTTCACAAATAACAGGTTGCTGGGTTTCATTGGGCCTGTCCCTCCACCAGCTCGGGATAAGAGAGTATCCGTTCAAATCCCAATCATACGTAATCAAAAAATGGATGTCAAATATTATTGTTTTTATGTCAAAAATCTTTTTAGATGACAAGCCCATTTAGGAATGACGGAAGGAATTTTTTAAATAATTAGAATAGACTATTAGAATAAATGTGTTATACTAATTTTACAGATGCGTATGCTTTCAGACCATTTAAAACCTATAAAAAGGAAGGTATTCATCAGATGAACGATTTAGGAATTAAAAGTGAAGTGTCACAATTATTGCAAGGGAATAATATTCAAATCCAACTATCTGTTCCTCAATTGGTTGAAAAGGTACTTGCCCGAAACGAAGGACAGTTAACAGCCACCGGGGCCATTTGTGCAACGACGGGCACTTATACGGGAAGGTCTCCAAAGGATAAGTTTATCGTCAATGATTCATTAGTCAGGGACAAAATTGATTGGGGCAGTGTAAATGAACCTATCGAAGAAGAGGCGTTCGCCAATCTTTACACAAAGGTTCTTGCCTATTTAAAGGACCGGGATGAAGTATATGTCTTCAAGGGATTTGCAGGTGCAGATAAAAAACACCAGCTTCCAATCCAGGTGATAAATGAATATGCATGGCATAACTTGTTTGTTCATCAGTTGTTCATCCGTCCAACAGAAGCTGAACTTTTAGATCATCAATCTGAATTCACCGTTATTTCTGCCCCTGGTTTTAAAGCGAATCCCGAGGTGGATGGGACGAAATCGGAAACGTTCATCATTATCTCGTTTGAACAGCGGGTTGTTTTAATAGGAGGCACTGAGTATGCAGGGGAAATGAAAAAATCGATTTTTTCAGTCATGAATTATTTGCTTCCCGAAAATGGTATTCTTCCAATGCATTGCTCTGCGAATGTTGGACGCGAAGGAGATGTTGCACTGTTCTTCGGATTGTCTGGCACTGGAAAGACAACGCTTTCTGCCGATCCTAATCGCCGTTTAATTGGGGATGATGAACATGGTTGGTCTTCTAATGGCGTATTTAATATTGAGGGTGGCTGCTATGCCAAATGTATTAATCTATCGAAAGAAAAAGAACCTCAAATCTTTGATGCAATCCGTTTCGGCTCAGTCCTCGAAAATGTTGTACTTAATAAAGAGAGCCGTCTTCCAGATTATGATGATGGAACACTAACCGAGAATACACGTGCAGCATACCCTATTCAAGCAATCGATAATATTGTCGAACCAAGTATAGCTGGGCATCCAAATACAATTGTTTTCTTAACCGCCGATGCATTCGGGGTCTTGCCACCAATCGCCAAGTTAACCAAAGAACAGGCCATGTATCACTTCTTAAGCGGCTATACTTCCAAATTAGCTGGTACAGAAAGAGGTGTCACTTCTCCAGAAGCCACCTTCTCAACCTGTTTTGGGTCACCATTCCTCCCATTGCCAGCAACTACCTATGCAGAAATGCTAGGAGAGAAAATTGATGAGTACGGGGCAAGGGTATTCCTTGTAAACACCGGCTGGACCGGTGGAGAATATGGTACTGGCAAAAGAATGAATCTCGCCTACACAAGAGCAATGGTTCAAGCTGCACTAGAAGGTGAGTTAAATAATGTAGAGACCGTGAAGGATGAGATTTTCGGCCTTGATATCCCATTACATGTTCCTGGTGTTCCTGACGAAGTACTTCAGCCGATTAAAACCTGGGCATCTGAGGATTCGTATCTAGAAAAGGCTCGTGAACTTGCTGGGAAGTTCAGAGAAAATTTCCTAAAGTTCAGTAATTTATCTCCAGATATCGATACTAAAGGTGGACCAACCGCTAAATAATATTCCCTTTTATAGATAAAAAGAGGCAGGGCTTAAATAAAGCTGCTGCCTCTTTTTATGCTTCAATTTGTAGAATTAAGTGATACTAGCTGGTAAACTAAAATCGTGTTTTTCTCTTTCCATTCCATCTTTTTTATAATGGCCGTTCCACTTGTTTCTCCCTCTATCGTCTTTTTTACTTCTAGAGGAATATCAATCGGATAAAGTCTGTAACCTGCTTTTGTTAATTGAAATAGGTTTTCTTCTAATCTTTCTTCCCGGCCCTTTGTCACAATCATAGTGTTAAGCTCTAATGGCATCCCCATTCGAACGCAGCTCCTTCCAGGATTCTCTCCCTTAATAGTATCATTTTTCAGCTTGTTTTTTCATCCATTCCGCTAAATCTTTTACAACTTGTCTGTTCACCGCAGGAGGAAAATAATGAGTATAGTTAGAAAAATACCAACTTGTGACCGGCTTATCAAGTTCCTTAAGGCGTCTTTCTAAGCGCACTGAATGTTCGAGTGATACATTCTTATCTTTTGCCCCATGAATAATTAATACTGGAGACTCAAGATGCTCAAGTTGATATAAAGGGGTTCTAAAGCGGTAACGCATAGGAAATTTCCCAGGTGTTCCACCAATAACTCGTTTCATCATTCTTCTTAGATCTTTTCTTTCAATATAAGTTAATGACATGTCACTAACTCCACCCCATGTAACAACAGAGGCAGCTTCTGGGAACTCAATTGCTGCCCATAATGCCATCACACCACCACGTGAAAATCCGAAAATATGAATTCGTTCCACCTCAGGTAGAGACTTTAGTAGCTCATAGCCTGCAAACGCATCCTGTCTATCCTGACCCGCAAAGTCCTCATTCCCTTCCCCACCTTGATTCCCACGGTAAAAAGGGGCAAAAACAATAAACCCTTCAGAAGCAAATTGAGCAATCCTTGCTGGTCGTACCTTCCCAACATTTTTAATTCCACCACGTAAATATAAAAATCCATCACTGACATTTTGTTCGTGTGGGACTGCTAACATCCCCTTCACCTTTAACCCTCCAGCAATATACGTAATGACAAATAGACTAACTTTTGGATTCGGCGAAGGAAATTTAACTTTTGAAATCATTTTGCCGTCTATCATCTACGAATTCTCCTTCTTGTATAACGTTCCACCCTTTATTATAGGCATTCACACATTTTTTCGCTCATCATACGATATCTTAAAAAGTTTAAGCCCAAAACAGAGGAGGTTACAAAAGTGAAAAAGTGGATGAAACCTGGTTTAGCTCTACTACTCAGCTTTGTTCTTATTATCCCCTTAGCTGCTTGTGGACAGGAAAAGAAGGAAAAGATTCGAATTGCAGAAGTTACACGTTCCATTTTTTATGCACCACTCTATGCAGCACTGGATCAGGGATTTTTTGAAGATGAAGGGTTAGATATAGAATTAACAACTGTATGGGGCGGTGACAAAGTCATGACCTCTCTTTTATCAGATGGTGCAGATATTGGCCTTGTTGGGTCTGAAACATCTATCTATGTTTATGCTCGCGGAGCAAGTGATCCAGTTATTAACTTTGGTCAACTTACCCAAACCGATGGAACATTTCTAGTTTCACGTAATGAAATTGAGGACTTTTCTTGGGACCAATTAAAAGACTCTACTTTCCTTGGGCAGCGGAAAGGTGGTATGCCTCAGATGGTTGGGGAGTTTGTTTTAAAGAAGCACGGAATTGACCCACAGAACGACCTGAATTTAATCCAAAATATCGATTTTGCAAATATTTCAAGTGCGTTTGCGGGTGGAACAGGCGAATTTGTCCAATTATTTGAACCTCAAGCCAGTATCTTTGAAAAAGAAGGAAGAGGGCATATCGTTGCCTCTTTTGGAACTGAATCTGGTCATGTTCCTTATACAACGTTTATGGCGAAGCAAAGTTTCATGGAAGAAAATGACGAAACCGTTGAGAAATTTACCAGAGCCTTATATAAAGCACAACAATGGGTAGCAGACACTGATGCTAAAAAAATCGCTGAAGCCATTCAACCATATTTTGAAGATACTGATCTCGAAATCCTCGAAATGGCAGTAGACCGCTATAAAAGTCAGGGTTCCTTTGCTACTGACCCGATTCTAGATGAGGAAGAATGGAATAATCTTCAAAACATTATGGAGGAAGCTGGCGAGCTACCAACAGAAGTTCTACACGAAGAGCTTGTTAATACAACGATTGCAGAAAAAGTGATGAATTAAAAGGAGGACGCAGCCAATGGACTTCTTAACAATTAAAAACCTGCATCATACCTACTTTACCAAAACATCAGCAACGACTGCTCTCAGTGATATTACCCTAGATGTTAAGGAAGGTGAGTTTATATCCTTTCTTGGCCCGAGTGGCTGCGGGAAAACCACACTCTTATCGATTATCGCTGGATTAATTAACCCTACCGGAGGTTCAGTCCTACTAGAAAATAAACCAATTAAAACGTCTCAAAATGATATTGGCTATATGCTTCAGCAGGACTATTTATTCCCATGGAAAACAATTGAACAAAATATTCTGCTTGGGCTAAAGATAAACGGTACGTTGACCCCTGAAAAGAAGGAAAACACATCCAATCTGCTTAAACAAATGGGGCTTGAACATGTTGGGGCTGCTTACCCAAAACAACTTTCAGGTGGCATGCGTCAGCGCGTTGCCCTTGTCCGTACATTGGCCACAGAGCCAAAACTATTAATGCTCGATGAACCATTTTCTGCACTCGACTTTCAGACAAAGCTAAAACTAGAAGACCTCGTTTCCAATACATTAAAGAATTTCAATAAAACAGCCATTCTTGTTACCCACGATATTGGTGAAGCGATTGCAATGAGTGACCGAATTATCCTTTTCTCTCCAAGTCCTGGAAAGGTTCATAAAACCTTTTTAGTCCCTGATGAACTTAAAAATTTACCACCTTTTAGTGCTAGAAACCACACTGTATATACCGAGCTTTTCCAGACTATTTGGAAGGAGCTGGAATCCCTTGACGAAGAATGAGATAAAAAGTCTCCACGAACAATATTTAAATAAACTAAAAAAAGAAAAAAGAATTGTCCGCTTTGTCCAAGTGCTCATCTTCATATTGTTTTTTGGGCTCTGGGAATTGGCAAGCCAACAACATTGGATCGATCCACTCATTTTCAGTTCCCCAACTAAGATATGGGAGCTATTTATACAAAAATCAGTTGACGGGTCACTCGCCGCAAATATTGGAATCACGGTGACAGAGACCATATTGGGATTTTTGGCTGGTACACTCTTGGGAACGATGTTAGCAGCACTCCTTTGGTGGTCCCCGATTCTGTCAAAAATCCTTGATCCCTTTTTAGTCATATTAAATGCCATGCCTAAGGTTGCACTCGGTCCAATTTTAATCGTGGCAATTGGTGCCAATATGACATCTATCGTGGCCATGGGGACGCTCGTATCCGTCATTATCACGACAATTGTTGTGTTTACTTCGTTTAAGGAAGTTGACCCTAACTATACAAAAGTACTCCAAATATTTGGAGCAACACGGACGCAAAGCTTTAAGGAAGCCATTCTACCGGCTTCGTTTCCTACTATCATTTCTACACTGAAGGTGAATGTCGGATTATCCTGGGTCGGAGTAATTGTTGGTGAGTTTCTAACATCTGCACGGGGACTGGGATATATGATTATATACGGTTTCCAAGTATTTGACTTTACACTTGTGTTTCTATCCTTATTGGTGATTGCTGTTTTTGCAACCATCATGTATCAACTTGTAGACCTTCTTGAGAAGAAGCTAATCCAAGATTGAAGTTGCATCATTCCTACTAGCATTAGACAAACAGTTCTTTTCCTTCGAATCTGAGGTGGATTAGATTCTATGGGGTAGTTGCTCTGGCTAGACAATTCTTAAAACCAAACTGCAAATATCCGTATCTACAGAAGCGGCCGGCTTAATGCCCAGCTGCTTCTATTTTATATACTCAAGACTAAGCCTGATAACTTCATCTTTCATAATAAAGCTATAATGGTTTTTAGACACTTCACTTAGAAGGTCTCCCTCAACAAAAATTGGTCCGTTTGTTTCAAAGTAGCTTTGCTGTGTGAGCAATTCTTTAAGTTCAGCGTAATAGATTCGCTTTCGAAAGCTCCCCTGCCCATCCCTTACTTCATATTCACCAATAAAATGAAGGGTCTCAATCTTCCCACCGGTTTCCTCCATGACCTCCCGATTAGCAGCTTGTTCTAACGTCTCACCTTTTTCTCTTTTGCCACCAGGGAACTCCCATCCCCTTTTTTTATGATCCGTTAATACCCATTTTTCATTATATTTACATATTACCAACACATGATCAGGCTCATGTCCGAAGGCATTTTTTTGAAAACTGAGTGTTACTTCCGCACCATTTAGATCATTAAAATGTTTCATTTTATCCTCCACCGAATGCATATTCTTTTATTAATAATTATACAATGAATGGAGAAATAGAAAAGCAGAAGCGGATTGTTCAACTTCGACTGGCATAAGACAAACCGGAATAGACTTCAATTCCGGGGGGCTTATGACCCAAGGAGTTAGCCGCTGCAGCTAGAGCTAGACAATAGAAAAGCGGAAGCGCCCTAGCCAGCGGCGTTATGGCCTAGAGCGCTCCAATAGAGGAAATAAATTTTCAACCAGCTATTTTTATTTCTTTTCTGAAGAGAAAAATACCCAACTATTGTTTCGGAAGAATTCCCATGCTTTCAATATGTTTTTTCGCTTCATTGTCACCTAACTGATAGATCATTTCATAAGTTCGAATTAGGCTCCCATCCTGAGCATGGTTCTCCTTATCATTATGGTACTCATCAAAAGGGATATGGGCTCGTAGGAAATTTTGAACATCCATATTGTAATTGTAATCGAACTCTTCCCTTAGTTGAGTGATTTCTTCATCATTTGCCTCAATTTTAAAATCCCATGTTGAGGCAGTAGGACTTTGAGTAATTTCTCCACTAGCAATATCAATGTAATAAGTTTTCTTACTTTCCTGCATTGAAACTCACTCCTTTGAATATGAGTTTCCCCAGCTTTCCCACTTACTAAACGAAGATAAAACTATAGTCTGAAACACTTTCATGGTAAAATTAAAGTGGGAAGTCGAATAGGAATAATAATTCTGGTGGAGGGTATCTACTATATATAAAACGAATTCAAATTTGCAATAGGCCAGAAAAGCAAGGAATGGGGTGAGAAAATTGAAATTAGTTGATGAGCTATTTGAGTTGTATCGAGATAAGTTGACTGGGGATGAAGAGGATATCGATATGCTTGCGTTTGCATTCCTTGAGGAAATGAGCCGAGAAGACTTAATCCATATTATTAAGGAATTGGACACGCAAGAACTTTATGACCTGATTGGAGTTTATCTAATCGAAAGTCTAAAAGGGAAATTTGCTCAAGAGGAATACGGTCAACAACGAACTTCTTTGTTTCAATCTCGCAATATTCACTAATTATATTTTCTACATAATCACTTAGCCCCTGTTTATATAACAGGGGTTTTTTACTTTCCGTTGTTCTTATTATGAGTAAATATGACCGTTGTTGCCGCTCCTATCAACGAAGAAAAGGTTTAAATGCCCTTTTACAAAGCTAATAAAAGAACAAAAAAAAACCGCAAGCAAATGATCGCTTGCGGATTTTTTTACCCTAAATAGGCTTTGAACATCCATAAGTGCTTTCTTACACTTTTCTTTACCCCGAGAAGCATATCAGCAGTGCCTTCGTCATTTGCTTGCTCTGCTAAATTTATGGTTGCTTGTAGCTCATCTAAAAGTTTCGCAAAATCTCCACTTAAGTTTCGAACCATATCTTCTTCACTCTCTGTATCGGTTGCTTCTTCTACAAATGATAATTCCAAGCACTCCTTCAAGGTACCGACAGGCTTTCCTTCAAGTGCCAATATACGCTCCGCAAATTCATCAATAACCACTGCGGCTTCATCGTAAAGCTCCTCGAATTTTGCATGTAAAGTAAAGAAATGTGGACCTTTCACATTCCAATGGTAATTATGCAACTTGGTATACAACACAGTCCAAGTTGCAACTTGCTTGTTCACAGATTGAATTAATTCGGTAGACATTGTATCATCCTCCTATAATCTATCTTCCCTCATTTGGACAGGCTAAAACATTTTAAATGCCTTTTCTTATGAAGAATGTAAAAAAACATGCTACAATCATTTTGAAGCAAAGGAGGTCTTTTTATGCTAACCGTTCTTATTATTTCAATTATCATTGTCTTTATTGTTTTAATTTTAGCTGTAACCACTACATCTAAGGCCTATACTTATAAGCATACAGTCGACCCCATTGAAGAGAATCCCTATTTAAAGACAAAATCAAATGCAGATGAAGAACAGAAAAAAAATAACGAGGCCGAATAAGGCCTCGTTATTTTTATGCAAACACTTGCTTTAATTCTTCTTTACTTTGGGTTAACCAAAAATACATTAACCGCTTTGCTCCATCTAAATCATGAAGCTTTGCTTGTCCACACTGTTTTTCATTCGCTGCTGGAATTTCTGTGATTTCAACGGCCGCTTTCATCGTATCTTCTAATAAATCAATGATTTCTTCAACAGTTGGTGTCCCACTAACGACTAAATAATACCCCGTTTGGCACCCCATCGGTGAGATATCAATAATGTCAAAATGATTATATTTTTCTGCATGCTCGCGTAAATTAAAAGCTAACAAATGCTCTAACGTATGGATTGTGTCTGGCTTCATTGCCTGTTTGTTTGGTTGGCAAAACCGGATATCGTATTTATTTACAACACCATCGCTTCCTACTTTATGGACACCACAATGTCTCACATAAGGAGCTTTGACGGCGTTATGATCAAGTTCAAAACTTTCAACTGAAGGCATTTAATATTCACTCCTTTTTATATCTCATCCTATCATACACGAAATAACCCATAATTTCATTAAGATGCACCGAATTTCCTAATTTAAACGAAGTTATGGTATGGTATCTACATAAATATAGGAGTGATAGAAAAATGGTTAAAAAAACGTTTCTTGCATTCATTCGACTTTATCAAGTCGTTATTTCCCCTCTAAAGCCACCAACTTGCCGCTTTTACCCAACTTGTTCGCATTATGGTCAAGAGGCCGTTAGCAAACATGGTGCATTAAAGGGAGGGTGGTTAACCCTTATTCGCATTATGAAATGCCATCCGTTCCATCCAGGCGGATTTGATTATGTCCCTGAGGAATGGCCAAAAAGAAAAAAGTCTAATCCTCATACCCATTAACGACTAAATCAAGTTTTCCAGTCGAAGGGTCAATCACTAACCCATGTACAGGGATATCCTTTGCCATTAATGGGTGGTTTTTAATGACATCAACACTATGAGCAACGCTTGAATTGACATTTTCAAATCCATGAAGCCATCCTTTTACATCGATTCCAGAATAAGTGAGGGTATCAAATATTTCATCATGGATTCCACGGTTTTTCATTTCACCCATAATCCCTTCAGGCTTCATTCCACTCATTCCACAATCATGATGACCAATGACCAACACTTCTTTTGCTTGTAGTTGATACACAGCTACTAACAAGCTCCTCATAATACTCCCAAAAGGATGCGTAACAAGTGCCCCTGCATTTTTAACAATTTTCACATCGCCATTTTTTACATTAAGTGCATTCGGCAAAAGTTCCAGTAATCTAGTGTCCATACATGTTAGGATAACCATTTTTTTATTAGGAAACTTTGTAGTTTCAAACTGTTCGTACTTCTTTTCATCCACAAAACCTTTATTAAAATCTAAAATATTTTGAAGTAAATTCAAACTCCTCATCCCACTTTCTAAAAATAATCTTTTTATTAATATACAGCAATTTTCTCACAATGAAAAATCCCTTGCAATTCAGTGAATAATTTTGTAAGATACAGAAGGAGTAAATCGTAATCATTACGTATTAGTCATTAATAAGATATTTTCAGAATTCAATCTACTTAGGTTGATCGGAGGAACCCATATGAAGAAAAACTCCCTTTATGGAGCAATAGGACTATTAATCGCTCTCTTGCTGACTGGTTGCGCAGAAGATTCAAGAGAAGAAAGTAAAAATACTGATGTCCTACAAATTTATACAACAGTTTACCCATTACAATTCTTTGCTGAAGAAATTGGAGGAGAATATGTTGAAGTGACATCGATTTATCCTCCTGGTGCAGATGAGCATACATTTGAACCTTCCCAGAAGGATATGATGAAAATCGCTGATGCCGATGTATTTTTCTATGTTGGCCTAGGACTAGAAGGATTCGTTGAGAAAGTGAAAGGCACGTTTCAAAACGAGAATGTTGTCCTTCTTGGTGCAGGGGAACACATTCACCTAAATCATGATGACACTAATCATGAAGAGGAGCATCTAGAGGATGAAGCACATCATGATGAGGATTCTCATTCTCATCATTCAGAAGATGAAGCACATGACCACGGTGGCGTAGACCCACATGTCTGGATTGATCCTATTTATAGCAAAGAACTTGCTGAATCCATTAAAGATCAGTTAACAGAACAGCTTCCTGCTCACAGTGAAACCTTTGAGCAAAACTTTGAAGAGCTCACTAAGAATTTAGACACTTTAGACGCACAATTTACTGAACTGGTTACAACAGCTAAACATAAAGAAATCATTGTTGCTCATTCTGCTTATGGATATTGGGAAACTCGTTATGGCATTAAACAAATAAGTATTTCTGGGATGTCCACAACGAGCGAACCTTCACAAAAAGAATTGCAGACATTAATTGAACATGGAAAAGAGGCCGGCCTAAAATATGTCATCTCCGAACAGAACTACGATTCTAAATTAGCGGAGATTGTCCAAAAAGAATTGGGAGCTCAACCTTTAACTCTTCATAACCTGTCTGTACTAACAGAAAACGATCTCGCAAATAATGAAACCTATTTTAGTCTAATGGAAAAAAACCTTGAAACATTGGAAAAAGCCTTAAACGAATAACCTCCATCTTAGGAGGTTTTTTGTTTTGTTACTCCAAAATGTTCCTACCAACTAACTGGTGGACTTTGCGGAATAGCGCAATCCTAAATATTGCTAAGTATTAACCTCAACTATTAAGCGAAACATAAAACCGTATCAACCAAATTTGAGGAGTGATACGAATGGCAAAAGATGTTCTTTGTGAAGTAAACAATTGTCAGTACTGGGCCCAAGGAAATCTATGCAGCGCAGAGCGAATCTATGTTGTCAGTCACACCGGTGAGACCGCTGATACCATGAGAGAAACCGATTGCCATACCTTTGAACCAATTGAAGAAACATTGAGTTAAAGTTCCATTTACAGTGGTTACTTTAAGCAATTCAAAAAAACCAGGTAGCTTCTTTTAAGCGCCTGGTTTTCGATTATTTTTATCCATTTTCTTGCTAATCAACTTCGAAGGTATTGTACCAAAGAAAGAATTCATAATAAAATAGTGACCTATATACTTCCAGAACAGATTACTCTCCTTAGTCCAAACAAAATCCTTCTTTGAAGATTGCCTTTTTATTAAGTTTCTTCTTATTAACTTTAAATCCTATCCCATGCTCCTTTGGAACCTCTATATATCCATTTCTAACACTTACTTCGGGTTCAATAATGTCTTCTTCCCAGTACCTATTTGAACCCGATATATCACCTGGAATTGTAAATCCTGGTAACGTGGCTAAGGCAATGTTATGCGCCCGAGAGATCCCGAATTCAATCATTCCCCCACACCAAACTGGTATCCCTTTATCAAGACAAAAATCATGTATTTTTAAAGCAGTCTCGAGACCGCCGACTCTTCCAATTTTAATATTGACAACCCGACAACTACCAAACTGGATAGCTTTTCTTGCGTCTTCAAAAGACACAATACTTTCGTCTAAGCAAATTGGGGTCGTTAACTCTTTTTGTATAAAAGAATGATCGATAATATCGTCATGCCCAAGTGGTTGTTCGATCATCAATAATCCATATTCATCAAGCGCTTTTAACCGATGTAAGTCTTTCATGGTGTAGGATGAATTTGCGTCTGCCATTAATTCCAGTGAGGGGAATCTTTTCCGAAGTTCAGATACAAATTCAATATCATTTTTAGGTGATATTTTAATTTTCACTCGCTGGTAGCCTTGTTCTAAGTAATTCTCCGTTTGTTTGATTGCCTCAGGTAAAGAAGAGGTAGCCACAACGACTCCAGAAGGAATGCTGTTCACCTTCCCCCCAATAAGACTAGAAAGTGAAAGGTTCTGCTCTTTTGCATATAAATCCCATAATGCAGTTTCCAGAGCCGCCTTTGCCATATGATTTCTTCGAATCTTACTGAACAATTCTGTTGCTTCAGCTGGATGATTTATGGGACTATTCTTTAATAGTGGAATGAGGAAGTCCTTTAGCATATGAAAAGAGGTTTTGACTGTCTCTTCTGTATACCAGGGTGAAGAGAATGCCACTCCTTCACCATATCCTTGTAATCCGTCTCTATCGGTCACCTCAACAATAATGGCTTCACGATCAGTGACTGTTTCAAGATGGGTGGCAAAAGGACTTTTTAATGGCATTTTGACGATGCTCAGATGAATATAGTCTATCTTCATTTTAAGTTAACTCCCTCTTCAACCACTCCCGAAGATCTTTTCTTAAAAGTTTCCTGGATGCATTACGAGGCAACTCCTCCACAAAGGTGATGAGCTTAGGCACCTTATATTTTGCCAACCTCTCCATACAATACTCTTTCAAATCATTTTCTGAAATTGTGGACTCCTTTTTTTTCACAACAAAAGCAGCTGGGACCTGCCCCCAACTAGGATGGTCCATTCCGACAATTCCTGCTTCAACAACATCCTCATGTGACACTAAAACACTTTCAATCTCCGCAGGATAAATGTTCTCCCCACCGGATATGATTAAGTCAGAACGCCGGTCAAGTACATAAAGAAAGCCATCTCCATCCAAATACCCTATATCCCCAGTATGGAACCAACCATTTTTCATTTTCTTGCTTGTTTCTTGTTCACGGTTCAGATAACCTGGTGTTACATTTGGACCCTTCACAAGAATTTCTCCTTCAGACCCATTAGCTAACTCAGTTTCAGCTTCATCAATGATTTTTATTTGGTTAGGGAACAAGGCTTTTCCTGCAGAGCCCAGCTTCTCAATACTGTATTCAGGTGCGAGGGTAGCAAATTGCGAAGCCGTTTCAGTCATCCCGTAAGATTGGTAGACTGGAATCCCCTTTCGTTTACAGTCTTCTAATAATGAAAGTGGTGCAGGTCCCCCACCTAGGAGCATCCCTCTAAAGCTTTCAGGCAGTTGGCCAACTTCTAGTAAATCGTTTATCTTCATTAGCATTGTACTGACAACAGACATCATGGTAACAGAGTTAGAGAGGATTTCTTCAATCGCATCTTTTTCTTTAAAACTATGATGCAAGATGATTGTCATCCCGTATATTAAACTACGCATTAAAATAGAGTAGCCACTAATATGGAAAATCGGCACGGCGCAAAGCCAGCGCTCGCTATCCGACAAGCCCAGGTTTAAAGCTGATGCAGTTGCACTCCACCAATGGTTTCCAAAGGTTTGTAACACCCCCTTAGGGTTGCCCGTCGTTCCGGAAGTGTACATAATTGTCGTGACATCGTCTAAATCATACTCTTCTTGAAGAACAGCATTTGCGATTTTCTCCTTGAACAAGGCTTCTTTCTCCACTACGACATGCTGATATGTATTTTTAATAGTTGATATTTTTTCCACAAAGGCATTTTCATATAGCAGAATTTCCGCCTTCGAATCCTCAAGCTGCCATAGTAATTCTTTTGAAGTCAGTCTGTTATTTAGGATGACGGTCCTAACTCCTAACATTTGCAAAGCATATAGAATCATAACTGAATCAGCGTGATTAGAAATTAGAACGGCAGCAGAACTGCCCTTTTCAAGTCCAAAATTCGTTAGTTGACCCGCTATTTTTTTGGCGGATTCGAAAACTTGTTTGAACGTATACGTTTCATCCTCAAACATAATTGCGATTCGATTTGGAGTTAATTCTGCACGTTTTTTTAGCCAATTAGGGACAATCTGTTTCATTCATGACACTCCCATTTTAATAGAAAACACAAGTGACTCGGATAATGACCCGTAATTTTCTTTGACACATCTGGTCCTTGCATTCTAAAAATTGAACATACATTCTTCCTTCAATAAAAGGTGTTTTAGTTTGAGCTTATTGAGCTTAAGATAAAAAGGAGCCTGATGGAAATCCACCAAGCTACTTTAATTGATAACGGTATTAAGGGAAACGCGGGAACTGACCAAAGTCTGGCTTGCGCTTTTCTTTAAAGGCATCGCGCCCTTCTTTTGCTTCGTCAGTGGTATAGTAAAGCAATGTAGCATCCCCAGCAAATTGCTGAATACCAGCAAGTCCATCTGTATCAGCATTCATAGCTGCCTTCAAGAAACGAAGTGCAGTTGGGCTTTTCTCTAGAATTTCTTCACACCATTTAATGGTTTCCTCTTCAACTTGATCTAGTGGTACAACCGTATTCACAAGTCCCATATCAAGCGCTTCTTGGGCATTATATTGACGGCAAAGATACCAAATTTCACGAGCTTTTTTATGACCGATAATTCTAGCTAAATAGCCTGAGCCATATCCTGCATCAAAACTACCAACTTTAGGTCCTGTTTGGCCAAAGATAGCGTTATCTGCTGCAATCGTCAAATCACATACTACATGAAGAACATGTCCTCCTCCGATTGCATATCCACGCACCATTGCAATAACAGGCTTCGGAATAACGCGTATTAAGCGTTGTAGATCCAATACATTTAGACGAGGAATTTGGTCCTCACCTACATAACCACCATGTCCTCGAACGCTTTGGTCTCCACCAGAACAAAATGCCTTATCGCCTGCACCAGTTAATACAATCACACCAACTTTGGAATCATCACGAGCACATGCGAATGCGTCAAGCAACTCCATTACGGTTTTGGGACGAAAAGCGTTCCGTACTTCTGGACGATTAATTGTTATTTTTGCGATACCATTATATGTCTCATATAATATATCTTCGTAAGTACGTTCTGATACCCACTCAACTGCCAATTTAAAATCCTCCTTTTATGTACTAAAAAAATGGTACAAATCTGTTAGGCCTGCCTTAGTTTCCCTCGGACAGAAACCCACTTACTATTGTACCAAATTTTTCGGGTTCTTCCACATGAATCGCATGCCCAGTATTTTTAATAGTCAAAAGGTTTCCTCTAGGCAGTTTAGAAAGCATTTCTTCACCAATTTTATAAAACTTCAAATCTTGCTCTCCAACTAGAATCAGTGTCTCAAATGGGAATTTTACTAGCGAACTCCACCAAGAAGGCTGAGCGCCTGTGCCCATCCCAAGCAAACTATTTGCTAAGCCTGTTGCATTATTCTTTAATCGCTGCTTTCTTATTTCTTCCCTTTTTTCAATTGATAAATTCTTTTGGGTTCGAAACAAAGGTATACTTTCCCAGTGTTTTACAAAGGATTCAATTCCTTCCACCTGGATTTTTGCTGCGAGTTTGGCATCTTGCTCACGGCGTGCCACACGCTCATCTTCAGTCTTCAATCCAGGTGTGGTACTTTCAAGAACTAATTTACGAACCCTCTCTGGATAAGTGACCGCAAAGGTGATTGCCAGTCTTCCTCCCATTGAGTAACCTAAAAGATCAACTTTTTCAATACCTAATTTATCTAGCAATATTTTCAAGTCAGCGGCTGAATGTAAAATGTCGTACCTCTCTGATATTGGAGGCGCTTCTGTTTCCCCATGACCTAGTAAGTCAACCATAATCATGGTTGAGGTTTGTTCAAGGTTAGGAGCAAGCGGATACCATGTAGCAGATGAACCAGTAAACCCATGAAGAAGAAGCAGCGGAAATCCAGTTCCCCTTTTTTCAACAAAATAATGGACATCATTCAGCTTAACCTTCATATTTCCCACTCTTTATGACTTTACTTATTTCCTGGGAAACAGAATTCCACAAATCTCGATGTTCGCTTAAGTTTGTGTCCCTATCTGTCGATATCTCCAATACCCTCAGGCCTTTTGCTTCCAAGTCCTTAGCGAATACATGGTGAAAATGGTCCCAATCCACAACTTTCTCATATGATCCTCCATACATTTCAATTACATGGCGAAAATCTAATTCAAGCGGAGTCCCGAAAAGCATTTCAAAATGTTTTGGGTGTTCAGCCTGGGGTAGGAAAGAGAAGATTCCTCCTCCATTATTATTGATTAATAGGACAGTTACATTTAATTTAAATAGCTTTGCTGCCAGCAGACCATTTAAATCGTGGAAAAATGTTAGGTCCCCTAACACCAAGTAAAGGGGTTGAGAAACCGTTGCTGCACCTAATGCGGTGGAAACAATGCCATCAATTCCGTTTGCCCCCCTGTTCCCCATTACCTTAATACCCTTTTTATTTGCAAAAAAGAACGAATCCAAATCACGAATTGGCATACTATTCCCGACAAACAAGGTTGCGTTTTCCGGCAAGAGATCTGCCAATAAATGAAAAAGCTTCCCTTCACTAAGCTTAGGTATATCCCTAATGGATGATAAATTCATTTTCGTATGCTTGTTAATGCTTATCCATTTCTCAAGATAACTTGACTGTTCTTCTCGAGGTTCAATGTATTTACTTACATCTCTACATAAAAAACTTTCATCACAATAGACCATTTCAGTTGCTGCTGTGAGTGGGTCGCGCCATCCACTTCCGCCATCAACAACAATTTGTGGAACATCCCGATTTTCCTTCAAAAAGATGGTTAGCGCTTTAGAAACTGGCATTGCCCCGAATCTAATCACTACGTTAGGTTTTAGTGCTTCTTTTGAATCTTCGAAGCGAAGGAAAGTATCATAGGCATCAATTATTAGTTCTTGCTCATGAAGGCCACTTCGCAATTGTGATAAAGGATCTGCTAGAATAGGGAACTGAAGTAATTTAGCAAAAGAAACTACTGTCTCCGTAAACGCTGCATCCTCTATCGGTCCACAAATAATTACACCGTGTTTCTCCGCATTCAACATAGTAGCGAGGTTTTTAATCGTTTCAGTTGATAATGAAAGTTTACCATCATGAATATCGACATACCCATTTGTTCGTTCTGGCAGCTCAAACATTTCCTCATAGAGATTAGGAATCAAAGGCTCCCGTAAAGGAAAGTTCAAATGCACTGGACCAGCAGGATAACGAGTAGCTGTTGCTGCCGCTCTTGCACATACAGTCCGGGCATAGCGAATCATTTCTTCTTTTCCTTCGGGAGGTGACATTTCTACAAACCACTTCACATTATGTCCATATAAATGAATTTGATCGATGGCCTGAGGAGCACCCACATCCCTTAGTTCATGAGGGCGGTCAGCCGTTAACACCATCAGAGGAACCCTCGAAATGGTTGCCTCGATAATCGCTGGATAGTAATTAGCTGCCGCTGTTCCTGACGTACATAGAATCGCAACTGGTTTTTTCGTTGCTTTTGCAATGCCTAATCCAAAAAAAGCAGCTGAGCGTTCATCCACATGAATATGAAGGTTAAGCTCTGGGTGCTCTGCCATGACTAATGCAATCGGAGTTGACCGAGATCCTGGACTTATGACAATATCTTTTACACCGGCATGGACTAGTTCTGCAACAAATGCTGCAATATAAGCGGTTAATCCTTCCTGATGATTCATTTTTGTTTTCCTCCAAGCGCAGTCAGCATCGGACGAAACTTGATGCTGGTTTCTATATATTCGCTCTCTGCTTCTGAATCAGCCACGACACCACAACCGGCAAAAAGTGAAGCTTCTTCGCCTTGGATTAAGGCAGAACGTATGGCCACAGCAAATTCCCCATTTTCCCGGGAATCCTGCCAACCAATAGGTGCCGCATAAAAACCACGGTCGAGCTCTTCTACTTCCCTAATTTTCGTAACAGCCAGTTCTTTAGGAACTCCCCCGAGAGCAGGCGTAGGGTGAAGTCTGTTTACGATTTCAAGTAACGATGTCCCTTCACGGCTTTGTCCTATTACAGGTGTATATAAATGTTGGATATATTTAGTTTTCATCAATTGAGGTTCAGCAGGAAGTGTCACATCCTCACAGGTTTCTTCCATGGCTTCCTTAATCATATCCACGACATACTGGTGTTCAACTAAATTCTTTTGGTCTTCAAGTAAGGTTTGCCCTAATAATTGGTCCTCTTCCAACGTACTCCCTCGAGCAATCGAACCTGCTAGACAGGTTGAAAAGACTCTCGTATCTTCCTTTTTGACCAATCGCTCTGGTGAAGCGCCAATAAAGCAATCGCCATTTACTTCAAAAGCAAAGATAAAACTCTCCTTTTGTTCCTCTATTAAATGTGTTAACACTTTTTCAATCTGAACGGCACTTTCAAAATGAAGCCTTAACTCTCTGGCTACAACTACCTTTCTTAACTGGCTATCAGAAAATGACTCAACTAATGAAGAAACTGATTTTTTCCATTCGTCTGCTTTTATTTCTTCCATCTTTACTATAGAAGGGTAAGCGAATTCCTGTTTTTCACTAACAGCTCCTAAAAGAGCTTGCCTGTCTTGATACACTTTATCGAACAACTCGCGATCATCATGTTGTGTACAAAAAACATTCGTTGTAAAATAGCATTCACCGTCAATAAAGGAAAGCATATATTTCGGTATATGGAAAAGTGAATCTGAAAACTTTGACCACAAGTCTGTCTTTTTCTTTAACGGGTCAAAGGCAAATCCACCAAAAATTGTCGGTCCTGTCCCCGGTATTGTCTTTTCACCACATGTAACCGCATGTCCAACTAGTTGTTTCCATTCATCTTCAATTCTGTCGAAACGTCCCATTGCTTGATCACTTTGTAGTTGTTTTGCAACTCCAATTCCAACAATAACCTGATCTCCGCTTGGGTTTTTCCAAAAAAATCTCTCTCCTAAGAAGCGGTTGCGGCCAGCCGCAAAAAAATATAAAGGATCAATTCCTTCAATCTTTTGGACTTCGCTTACCATGATGGATTGAGATAAATGTTTAGACTTTTCAATCGCAGTAACGATTCCCTGCCTCAATTCTGTATCATGTATGGTAACCAAAATAATCCCCCCAATAACAGCCTCTCATCTGTTATGACACGTGTTCAAACTTATTTTAAGATACACTTCCTCATTCTCAATGTCAATAAAACCGCCGTGGTTACGCCTAGTTATATCCTTATTATATGATACTCAACTGTCGTTATCTTTAAGCTTTTAGATATTAGGGAAAAACATCCATTCTATCCTTGAAGTAGTATTTGACAGTCTACCCGCCCCGTCATACACTTTAATTGTAGGAAATAGTTTAGAGAGATAGGCTATCGTTTTTGACAGAATCAAGACTTTTTGATATTATAATAAGGTTTGGTCGATAAATATAAAATAAAGGGAGAGAATTGGTATTATGCAAACACCACTTCAACCTGGTTCTTCTCCAATAGCAAGAGATCATGGCTTTCAAAAATGGTGGCAATTAGCACGCCCTCATACATTGACTGCTGCATTTGCACCTGTCCTTCTTGGTACAGCGCTTGCTATTGAAATAACATCTATTGATATTTTCTTGTTTTTAGCTACACTACTAGCCTGCTTGATCATTCAGGCTGCAACCAATATGTTTAATGAATATTATGACTTTAAGAGGGGTCTCGATACCGAAGAATCAATTGGGATTGGGGGCGCAATCGTTCGCAATGGGATTAAACCTGCAACAGTCCTCGGGCTAGCACTTGGACTGTACGGTATTGCGATTTTAATTGGTATTTATATTTGCATGAATACTACTTGGTGGCTTGCAGCGATTGGACTGGTAGGAATGCTAATTGGTTACCTCTACACCGGTGGCCCGCTTCCAATTGCTTACACTCCTTTTGGCGAGATATTCGCTGGCTTTTTCATGGGACTTCTAATTATCCTAATTTCTTTCTATATACAAACTGGTTCGGTTACAACGACAAGCATCCTTGTGTCGATTCCAAGCTTTATCCTAGTTGGTGGTATCCTCCTATCAAATAATATCCGTGATTTTGATGGAGACAAAGAATTTGGAAGGAAGACATTAGCGATTCTAGTTGGGAAAAAGAATGCCGTACGCGTTTTAGCTGGGATGTTTATCGTCTCCTATGCCTGGATTTTCGCGCTTATCCTAACTGGCGTTTCAACTCCGTGGCTAGCAGTTGTTGTTTTAAGTATTCCTAAAGCCCTAACAGCGGTTAAGGTCTTTAAAACAGGAAAAAACCCATTAGAAATGATGCCTGCAATGAAAGCAACAGCACAAACAAATACATTCTTTGCCCTGCTGTTATCAGTTGGATTATTTATCAGTTATATCTAGCTAAGTGAAAAGCGCTTGGAGAAATCCAAGCGCTTTTCCTATGGGCAAAAGGTCATACGCCCCTGATCAGGGCGCTTTCACTTTTCTATTGTCTAGCTCCAACTCCTAGGGGCTCGGGTCATAAGCCCCTGGGCAAGACGCTTGCGCTTTTCTTTTTAATTCAATATATTTTTACCATAAAAAATTTCATCCATCTCTAGTTTAAGGCTTTCGGTTATTTCCTCTCTTTCTTCAGGGGAAAGCTTCTCTTTGGTATAACCAAATAAATAGTTATTTAAGTCAAAGTCTTTTAATTTACATTTGGTATGGAAGATGTTTTCCTGATACACATTGACATCAAACATATGGAACATTTCTTTAATATCATCAGGAATATAATTTTGAATCGAGCTGATATCATGGTCAATAAATAACTTATAACCATTTTTATCTCGAGTAAAACCACGAACTCGAAAATCGATCGTCATAATATCTGTATCAAAAGAACGGATTAAATAATTTAGTGCTTTTAATGGAGATATTTCTCCGCAAGTCGATACATCAATATCAGCTCGGAAGGTACTAATTCCTTCGTCGGGATGATATTCAGGATAGGTATGGACCGTAATATGGCTTTTGTCCAACTGGAGAACCACATTGTCAGGTAGTGGCCCTGGTGACTCGGCATAGGTGTCTTTTGGAACCTCCACAACAGGTCCTTCCGATACAAGCACCGTCACACTTGCTCCCTGAGGAACGTAATCCTGCTTTGCAACGTTTAACACATGGGCACCAATGATATCAGCAACATTTGTCAAGATATTCGTCAAACGGTCGGCATTGTATTGTTCATCAATATATTCAATATAAGCTTCCCGCTCTTTTTTCGTTTTAGTATAGCAAATATCATACATATTAAAACTTAAAGACTTTGTTAAGTTATTAAACCCGTGTAATTCCACTCTCTGCTCATGGGTTAATTTCATTTTTGTTCCCCCTTACTTAAGTCCTTTTACAAAAAGTAATAAAGGCATTCTCTAAATATTGTTATGTTACCCATAAAGGGCAGTAAAAAACAGGAATTCAACAAAAAAGAACCGACAATGCTGTCGGTTCAACGTTTTTCGTTATTTATTTTATCGGTTTAATTTTCCAAATGTTATTCGCATATTCTTGAATGGTCCGATCACTAGAGAAGTATCCAGATTTGGCGATATTCACAAGGCTCTTTTCTAACCACTTGCTTCTATCTCTGTATGCTTCACTTACTTGTTCTTGAATTTGAACATAGGAAGCAAAGTCACGTAAAACAAAATATTGATCATTATGGTTTAATAAAGAATCATAAATGGCAGTAAACTCACCTTCTGTATCAGGGAAGAAACCATTTACTAATTGCTCTGTAACTTCACGAATCCTCGTATCATAATGATAATACTCTCGTGAGTTATAGCCACCATTTTTCTGAAAGTTTAAAACCTCTTGAGCACGAAGACCGAATAGGAAAATATTTTCTTCTCCAACTAATTCCGTAATCTCTACATTTGCCCCATCTAGCGTACCCACAGTCAAAGCACCATTCATCATAAACTTCATATTTCCTGTTCCGGATGCCTCTTTACTAGCGGTTGAGATTTGTTGGCTAACCTCCGCTGCAGGAAAAATATCCTCCGCTAAGGATACACGGTAATTTTCAAGGAAAACCACTTTCAGCCTGTCATTTACATCAGGATCATGGTTCACCTTGTCCGCCACTGTGTTAATTAACTTGATCACTTTTTTCGCAAAGTAGTAGCCTGGCGATGCCTTTGCTCCAAAAATGAATGTTCTAGGGTAAAGGGAATACCCTGGATCTGTCTTCAAACGATTATACAAGTACATGATATGTAGCACATTTAATAGCTGACGCTTATAGGCATGCAATCGTTTAACCTGTACATCAAAAATTGAATTTGTATCAACCAATATCCCTGACTTTTCATGAATGATTTTCGCAAGCTTTTCTTTATTCGCCTTTTTTATATCCCCTAGTTCCGTTAAAAAAGCTTGATCCTTCCTGAAAGCTAGAAGATTTTCTAAGTTCTCCGTATCCTCAATCCATTTTGGACCAATCGAATCGGTAATAAGATTTGTTAGTTTTGGATTAGATTTTATTAGCCAGCGACGATGGGTAATTCCATTTGTTTTATTGTTAAATCTTTCGGGAAACACTTGATAATAAGCATTCATTTCCCTCTCTTTTAAAATCTCTGTGTGTAGACTAGCTACTCCATTGACACTATGACTTCCGACAATGGCGAGTGGAGCCATCCTCACTTCTCCATGAGCAAGGATTGCCATGCTTTCAATATGCCCCCAGTCTCCAGGGTATTTTTCCCAAAGCTCTTGGCAAAAGCGTTCATTGATTTCCTCTATAATCATATAGATTCTTGGGAGAAGCGGCTGGAATATTCTCATTGGCCATTTCTCTAGTGCTTCCGATAATGTCGTATGATTCGTGTAGGATAGAGTGTTAACAGTGATATACCATGCCTCATTCCACCCTAAGCCTTCCTCATCCATTAGAATTCTCATTAGCTCTGGGACTGCTAGGGCTGGATGAGTATCATTAATATGAATGCCTACAAATTGATGAAATTCTAGAAGACTCCGCTTTTGTTTTTTATAGGAAGAGACAATGGATTGCAAGCTAGCTGCAACCAGTAGGTATTGTTGCTTTAAACGAAGAATTTTTCCTTCATCATGAGTATCGTCTGGGTAGAGCAGTTCAGAAATTGATTCTGTTTCCTTTTTATACCTTAATATATCCGTATTTGCTGTGAATCGCGATGGCTCAGCACTCCAAAGGCGAAGGGTGTTCACCGTCTCAGTCTGGTATCCTATCACTGGTAGGTCATACGGAACAGCTGTTACCGTTTCAGCTTGTAAATGGCGAAACATTAGCTTCCCATTCTCTTGGTAGCTCTCTACTTTCCCCCAAAACGGGATTTCAATCGAATCATCCGATTTTCGCACTTCCCATACATGGCCATGTCTAAGCCATTGCTCCGGAAGTTCAACCTGATATCCGTCTACTATTTTTTGCTCAAATAGTCCGTGCTTATAGCGAATTCCACAGCCATGTCCTGGTAAATTTAATGAAGCTAGTGAATCTAGGAAACACGCTGCTAATCGACCTAGCCCGCCATTGCCAAGCCCTGCGTCAGCTTCAATTTCCTCCAAATCCTCTAAGTCGATGCCTAGTTCCTGTAACCCTTCCATAACCACAGTTTCGATTCCAAGGTTCATTAGATTATGACGAAGCAAACGCCCAAGCAAGAACTCGATGGATAAATAATAGACTTGTTTTTTTCCAGTAGATCGGTACTGTTCATTGGTTTGAATCCAATCTGAACTAACATATTCTCGTATCATATGTCCAAGGGTTTGAAACTGTTCACGTTTCGTACTTTCTCCAAAGCTTGTTCCAAACGTCATTTCTAGTTTCTGTAAAAATACGGCTTTAAACTCTGCTTTATTGGAAAACAGGCTAATCACTCCTTGACTAGGTCAGCATATAATTGCTGGTAAATTTTCGCAGACCGAGCCCAACTAAAGTCCATCTGCATGACATTCTCAACTAACTTGTTCCATGAAGCCGTATCTTCGTAGTAACTTAAGGCTCTATCAATTGTAAAAAGCATGTCATGTGCATTAAAGTTTGTAAATGTAAATCCGTTTCCTTTACCTGCTTCGCCATTGTACGACTTGACCGTATCATTCAATCCACCTGTTTCACGTACAATTGGAATCGAACCATAGCGTAGGGCGATTAGTTGGCTAAGGCCACACGGCTCAAATTTTGATGGCATTAAGAATAAATCTGCACCAGCATACACACGATGAGCCAAGTCTTCATCAAAACCGATAAACACCTTACATTGATTTGGATATTGTGCAGCCATATGACTGAAGAAATATTCAAATTCTCGATCACCTGTACCAAGCACAATCAATTGAACCCCTGTGGCCATGATCTCATGAAAGACACCACGGACAAGCTCTAACCCTTTTTGTTTAGTCAGTCTCGTTACCATAACCATTAAGGGCGTTTCTTCTTCTTCTGGAAGCTCAAACTGTCTTTGAAGTTGCTTTTTATTTAAGAGACGGGCTTTATGGTCCATCGGCCCGTACGTTTTGATTAATGCGATATCTGTTTCAGGATCATACAAATCATTATCAATCCCATTTAATATCCCTAGAAGATCTGATCTCCGCTCTCGCAATACTCCATCCAATCTTTCTCCAAAGTAAGCTGTTTGAATCTCTTCCATATAGGTCGGACTAACTGTAGTAATTTTATCTGCTGAAATCAGGGCTGCTTTCATAAAAGATACATTCCCATGGAACTCCAATTGATCTGGATGATAATAGCGGTCATCTAAACCAAACAAGTCACCTAAAATTCCTTTCGGGAAAATTCCTTGGAATTGCAGATTGTGAATGGTAAACACAGTACGAATGGACTCATATCCCTTTCTGTCTCGATATTGTTCATTTAGTAAAAAAGGAACCATCCCTGTATGCCAATCATGGCAATGAATGACATCTGGGTAAAAATCAATTTCTCTTATGCTATCAAGGATCGCACGATTAAAATAGGCAAACTGCTCCCCTTCATCAAAGTCCCCATACATTTGACTCCGTTTAAAGTAGTATTCATTGTCTATAAAATAATAGGTAACGCCATCAAGTTCGAGTTCTTCAATTCCACAATATTGATTACGCCAACCAACAGCTACAGAAAATTCCGCTATTTTTTTCATTTGCTTCTTATATTCATCAGGAATTAACTGATATTTTGGTAAGATGACTCGAACATCAGTACCTATTCCTTGTAACTCTTTAGGAAGTGCCCCAGCTACATCTGCAAGTCCTCCTGATTTAATAAATGGGACACATTCAGCTACTGCAAACAAAACCTTCACGTATTCACACACTCTCCCTTTGCGATTGAACCCTTCTGTAAAATCCTCGGTACCTCTTTTGTTCCCGCAATGGAGACACCAGATTCCACCTTTACATCCTTATCAAGAATGACATGATCTAAAATACAATTTTCCCCAATTTGTGTTTTTTGCATAATGATACTATTTTTGACAATTGCACCTTTTGCAATTTTTACACCTCTGGCGATAATACTATTTTCAACGGTGCCCTCAATAATAGCCCCATTGGCAATCATCGAATTGTGGACCACAGCATTCTTCGAATAATGAGTAGGTGGTTCATCTTTTACCTTTGTTAAAATAGGTCGATCTTTTAAAAATAGTTGCTTCCAAACCATAGGGTTTAATAGTTCCATACTCGCTAAATAATAATGATCTATTGAGTCAACGGTAAGGGCATAGCCTTCATAAGGGTAATAACAAAGCCTATAGGGGCTATTGATATCCTTCACAACATCCCTCATATTCAAATAGCCGGTTTCATTTCTAGTATGAATCAATTCAAGTAGTAATGAGGTTTTCACAAGGAAAATGTTCAGGGATTCTCCGGCGTTTCGAACTTCAGTAATGTCACAGCCCTGCTCCATATGCCATTCTAGAACTGGATAAAAATCCATATTAAAAATGGTATTGGCACTAGCAATTAAGCAATAATCTTGAGTACTTCTGTTCAGGAAATCAATATTTGCCGCAAAATGTTCAAACGAATCAATTCCAAAAACAGGTTTATCAAGTCTTGGTGAAGGGAAAAAGAATAATCCATCCCGCTTACGGTTAAGATCCCAGTTCTTCCCAGAGCCTAGATGGTCCATCAAAGAACGGTATTCGTATTTTGGAAAGATGGCGACACTCTGTATTCCCGAGTTCACCATATTGGATAAAATAAAGTCGATGAGACGATACCGTCCTCCAAAAGGGATAGCCGCGACAGAGCGGTGTGGCGTTAAATCTTTAAGGTTCTCAGAATATGTGGTCGCATCTATAACACCTAATAAACGTTTTTTCAACTTTAGATACCTCCTGAACTAATTGGTGACCATTTCTTCTAATGTTTCTTCAGAAACGAGAAGAATTTCACCATCAATTTTTGGGCGAATAACGGATCCATCTGGAATGTTAATCCCCGAAGAAACAATAGCCTTTTCGATAAGGCACCCTTTTCCGATAACAGCATCCGGCATAATCACGGATTCTTTTACGACTGCATCTGTTTCAATCGTTACCCCTTGGAACACAACCGTTCTAGAAACATTCCCTTTAATTACACATCCTTCATTGACAAGGGAGTCTGTTAACTTTGCTTCCTGGCTAATGAACTGAGGAGGTTGATTCGGGTTAACTGAATAGATCCGCCAATTTTGGTCAAATAAGTTAAGCTCATTAGAATCTTCTAGTAAATCCATATTTGCCTCCCACAGACTCTGTACGGTTCCAACATCTTTCCAATAACCTTTAAAAGGATACGCAAAAAGGTTTTTCCTATCCTTTAACATCTGTGGCAAAATGTCTTTCCCAAAGTCATGGCTAGAACTTGAGTTTAAGTTATCTTGTTCCAAATATTCTTCAAGCATCTTCCATTTGAAGATATAAATCCCCATAGAAGCTAGATTACTCTTAGGGTTTTTTGGCTTTTCATCAAACTCTGTTACCCTTAACTCTTCATCTGTATTAAGGATCCCAAAACGGTTAGCTTCTTCCCATGGAACTGGAATGACTGAGATTGTTACATCGGCACCCTTTTTAATGTGATGTTCGAGCATCAACTCATAGTTCATTTTGTAAATATGATCTCCTGATAAAATTAAGACATAATCAGGGTTATATTGGTGTAGATAGTTTAAATTCTGGTAAATGGCACTTGCTGTCCCTGTGTACCATTTCATCTCTGTAGATGCCGTGTATGGAGGAAGGACGGTTACTCCACCATCTTTCCTATCCAAGTCCCATGCACTTCCAATCCCAATATAAGAGTTTAGGATTAAAGGTTGGTACTGTGTTAACACTCCCACAGTATAAATTCCGGAGTTTGTGCAATTACTTAAAGGAAAATCTATGATACGATACTTTCCTCCAAATGGGACAGCAGGTTTAGCGAGGTCTTTTGTTAATGAGTTGAGTCGACTCCCCTGTCCGCCTGCGAGGAGCATCGCTACGATTTTTTTCTTTTGCATCAGTTACTTTCCCCTTCCTCTTTTTAACTGGACGAAAGATCGATACCCCAAATGGAGGGATGCTAACTTCAATCGAAAAAGGCCGTCCATGAAATTCAATTTCTTCAGCTTTGACTGTTTTTTTATTTATAACCCCAGATCCACCAAAAGCAGAATCGTCACTATTCAAGATTTCGCGGTACGTTCTGTTGTTGGGCACTCCAATTCTATAATTCGAGTATGTTTCGGGGGTGAAATTACAAACAATGACAAGAAAATCTTCTGGATTCTTCCCTTTACGAATGAACGAAAAGACTGACTGCTGTTGATTATTTGCATCAATCCATTCAAAACCTTCTTGAGAATGATCCAGTTCGTAGAAAGCTTTGTTCAGCTTATATACTTTCAACAATTCTTTAACAAAGAGATTTACTTTCTCATGCATCTCGTATCCGAGTAAATGCCAATCTAGTTGTTCTTGATCTTTCCATTCAGCAAATTGACCAAGTTCTGTTCCCATAAAAGTAAGTTTTTTACCTGGATGAGCCGTCATATACCCCAGTAATAGCCTTAACTGTGCAAACTTTTGCCAATAATCGCCGGGCATCTTATTGAGAAGGGACTTTTTCCCATGAACGACCTCATCATGTGAGAAAGGTAAAATAAATGACTCAGAAAATGCATATAACAATGAGAATGTAACTTTATTATGTTGATGTTTTCTCTGATCCGGACCTGTTTCCATGTATGTCAACATGTCATTCATCCAGCCCATATTCCATTTAAACGTAAATCCTAATCCTCCATCCTCAACTGGCGTGGTTACTTTTGGCCATTCAGTTGAGTCCTCTGCAATCATGGAAGCACTAGGAAAGTGAGATGCAACAGCGGAATTTAACTTTTTTAAGAATTCAACCCCATAAGGATTTACCTCCTGGTTTGAATTTGGCCAGTAGATAATATTTGCCACCGCATCTACACGAAAGCCGTCAATATGATATTTTTCTAACCAAAAAAGAGCATTTGAAATAAGAAAACTTTGCACCTCTGTCTTCCCTAAATCAAAATTAGCTGTACCCCAAACCTCGTTCTCACGGTCAAGATAGTTTCGATAATCATATGCATAGCTCCCATCAAAACAATAGAGACCATGCGCATCTTTACAAAAGTGGCCTGGGACCCAATCTAAAATGACCCCAATACCATTTTGATGACATTGATCAACAAAGGACATAAACTCATGAGGTGTTCCGAAACGACTTGTTACGGAGTAATAACCAGTTCCCTGGTATCCCCAGGAAATGTCGAGCGGATGCTCAGTTAGAGGCAACAATTCAATATGGGTGTACCCGTGGGATAGGACATACGGAATTAGTTCATTTGCTAATTGGTTGTAGGTAAGCAAGGATCCATCCTCAGCTAACTTCCAGGATCCTAGATGGACCTCATAAATTGCCATTGCTTCTGTTCTTATTTGCTTTTTCTCTCTTTTTTTCATCCATTGGCTGTCATTCCACTTGTAGCCGGTTAATGGGTAAACAACGGACGCAGTATTTGGCCTAAGCTCAGAATAATATGCATAAGGATCAGCCTTTAGCTTTATAGCGCCTGATGGATTAGTCAGTTCATATTTATAAATAGCTCCTGTTAAATCGCCGTCGAATAGGAAAACCCAAACCCCTTCTCCATTCACTTTCTGAAATTCAAAACCATCACCATTCCAATTATTAAAATCGCCAACCAACCTTACACTACGTGCAGCTGGTGCCCAAACACAAAAACGAGTATATTTCTTTGAATCATTATTTATGATATGTGCTCCAAATAATTCATAGCTCTGATACAGCGAGCCTTCATGAAATAAATGAAGCTGATAATCCGTTGGATGTGCTAACATCCACACACCTGCCTTTCTACTTTTTCATTACTATTCTAGATTCCTGATAAAATACCTTGCTAACATTGATTAATTTGTTCGCCTAATTTCGACAAATTTTGATAATAGCGCTTCCATTGTTTTAATATCGGGATTTATAATTGTGACAAAACAAAAAACTTTTTTATGAAAAATAATATGTAAAGGAACTATAATTAGTTTGGATCTAAATAGAGGATGTTGTAGAAGATAAAATGATAAGGAATAATAAAACGAAGAGCATTGCAGATGAACAAAAAAAGTCATACAAAAAAGCTGTAGACATAATGTCTACAGCTTTTTTGTATGACCCCTACGGGATTCGAACCCGTGTTACCGCCGTGAAAGGGCGGTGTCTTAACCGCTTGACCAAGGGGCCTTATGGCGGAGAAGGAGGGATTTGAACCCTCGCGCCGGTTGCCCGACCTACACCCTTAGCAGGGGCGCCTCTTCAGCCACTTGAGTACTTCCCCATATGGCTCCGCAGGTAGGATTCGAACCTACGACCGTTCGGTTAACAGCCGAATGCTCTACCACTGAGCTACTGCGGAACGATTTAATTAAAAATGGTGGGCCTAAGTGGACTCGAACCACCGACCTCACGCTTATCAGGCGTGCGCTCTAACCAGCTGAGCTATAGGCCCATAATGGAGCGGGTGATGGGAATCGAACCCACTACATCAGCTTGGAAGGCTGAGGTTTTACCAGTAAACTACACCCGCTTAAAGTGGTGGCTCAGGACGGAATCGAACCGCCGACACATGGATTTTCAGTCCATTGCTCTACCGACTGAGCTACTGAGCCTTAGTTAAATCTAAAAATGGCGGTCCGGACGGGACTCGAACCCGCGACCTCCTGCGTGACAGGCAGGCATTCTAACCAACTGAACTACCGGACCAAAGTATTTTCAAGCAAAGCTTGAAAACAACTTACATTGATTGCGGGGGCAGGATTTGAACCTGCGACCTTCGGGTTATGAGCCCGACGAGCTACCGGACTGCTCCACCCCGCGATAATAATATTATAAGAGTAAATGGAGGAGGAAAGGGGATTCGAACCCCTGCGCGATTTGACTCGCCTGTCGGTTTTCAAGACCGATCCCTTCAGCCGGACTTGGGTATTCCTCCAAGAAAAGAAATTAAAAGTTATTTTGCGTATGCAAAAAACTATGGTGGACCTTGTAGGACTCGAACCTACGACCGGACGGTTATGAGCCGTCTGCTCTAACCAGCTGAGCTAAAGGTCCAGGAAGTCTCTAAATTGAAAATATGGTAGCGGCGGAGGGAGTCGAACCCACGACCTTTCGGGTATGAACCGAATGCTCTAGCCAGCTGAGCTACACCGCCATATTATTTATTCATTGGTGGAGCCTAGCGGGATCGAACCGCTGACCTCCTGCGTGCAAAGCAGGCGCTCTCCCAGCTGAGCTAAGGCCCCATGGTAAATATATTAAAAACAATACAACTGGTCGGGAAGACAGGATTCGAACCTGCGACCCCTTGGTCCCAAACCAAGTGCTCTACCAAGCTGAGCTACTTCCCGTAAAAAATGGCGCGCCCGAGAGGAGTCGAACCCCTAACCTTTTGATCCGTAGTCAAACGCTCTATCCAATTGAGCTACGGGCGCATAAT
>NZ_JACWFH010000011.1:58917-59790 GCF_019749255.1 Mesobacillus maritimus
TGGTGCCGAGGACCGGAATCGAACCGGTACGGTAGTCACCTACCGCAGGATTTTAAGTCCTGTGCGTCTGCCAGTTCCGCCACCCCGGCATTTCAATGGAGCGGAAGACGGGATTCGAACCCGCGACCCCAACCTTGGCAAGGTTGTATTCTACCACTGAACTACTTCCGCAATTAATTTAATTATAGCAAGAAAAAATTTGGTGCGGGTGAAGGGAGTCGAACCCCCACGCCTCGCGGCGCTAGATCCTAAGTCTAGTGCGTCTGCCAATTCCGCCACACCCGCATATTAATGATTATTTCGCTAGCGCGAAAAAGATGGAAAGTTATTTTCACTAGCGTGAAAAAACTTTGGTGAGCCATGAAGGACTCGAACCTTCGACCCTCTGATTAAAAGTCAGATGCTCTACCAACTGAGCTAATGGCTCTTAAGACTAGTAAGATAAGTTCTACTAGAATTGGAAACTGGTGCCGGCCAGAGGACTTGAACCCCCAACCTACTGATTACAAGTCAGTTGCTCTACCAATTGAGCTAGGCCGGCAAAATGGAATATTATTTTCGCTTACGCGAAAAAATTATGGTGGAGGATGACGGGATCGAACCGCCGACCCTCTGCTTGTAAGGCAGATGCTCTCCCAGCTGAGCTAATCCTCCATATTTTTGAGCCTGGCAACGTCCTACTCTCACAGGGGGAAACCCCCAACTACCATTGGCGCTGAGAAGCTTAACTTCCGTGTTCGGCATGGGAACGGGTGTGACCTTCTCGCTATCGCCACCAGACGCGGGAAGGAAAGGGGAGATATTTTGCTTACGCAAAAATCTTTGTTCCCTCAAAACTAGATAATGTGTAAGAAGTAAAAGTAATACTTGTAT
>NZ_JACWFH010000012.1 GCF_019749255.1 Mesobacillus maritimus
CAAAAATGTACATGATTACATTGACATTTATAGAAGGCAACCTCTATTCGGACTCAGTCCTCCTTTTTCTTGCCTACTCTGTCCGAAGGCAACTTCTATTCGGACTCAGCCCGCCTTTTTCTCGCCTGCTCTGTCCGAAGGCAACCTCTATTCAGACTCAAACCTCCCTTTCCCTGCCTCTCCTGTCCGAAGGCAATCTCTATTCGGACTCAGTCCTCCTTTTTCTCGCCTGCTCTGTCCGAAGGCAATCTCTATTCGGACTCAGTCCTCCTTTTTCTCTCCTCTCCTGTCCGAAGGCAACCTCTATTCGGACTCAGTCCTCCCTTTCCCTGCCTCTCCTGTCCGAAGGCAACCTCTATTCGGACTCAGTCCTCCTTTTTCTCGCCTGCTCTGTCTGAAGGCATCCGATTCTCTAATCTCAATAAAATTCCAGGCACATTAAACCAGTCAACGCATCCTTCGGTTCAGTCACTCAAACAAAAAAAGAGGCCTTTCCCAATAATCTTGAGAATCGCCTCTTTTTTACTTACTGCTCTCGCGTATTTCTAACTTGGTTGAAAGAATGACTTGCTTAGTAATTTTTCGATCGTCAAGCTTTTCTAGTAGCAAGTCAACTGCAGTTTCACCCATGACTTCTGTGAAGATTTTTACGGTGCTGAGTGGTGGGTGAAGATATTTCGAAACACTAATATCATTGACACCAATAACACTTACTTGGTCTGGGACAGACACCTGAGCTTCATGAAGCGCTTTAAGTGCACCGATCGCCATCGAATCATTCCCCAAGAAGAAGGCAGATGGCAGTTGATTTTCATGTTCAGCGATCGCTTGCTTCATCAACCCATAGCCATCGTTGACCGAGAAACTACCCATGTAAACTAGCGATGGATCATAAAGGTCTTTATTCATCAGAAACCGTTCAAAGCTAATCCTACGCGGATCCTCAATCACCGCTGTCTGGTCTTTAAACGTTTCTCTTCCGCCAATATACCCGATTTTTTTATGACCATGGTCTAGAAAGTATTGCAGAACATTTTCTGTTGCACGATAAAAATTACTTAAAACAGCATCGAATTGGTCTTCATCCGGTGAAGAATCAACAAACACAATATTCTCCGACTGCTTCCGCAATTCAAGCGCTTGTTTCAAACTAAATTTTCCAATAGCGATAATGCCCTGAATTTCTTCTGTTACTTTTAAATTCTCCATCAACAATTTCGTTGTCTGTATGTTTAAGGCCTCGCAGCGGTTTTCAACACCTAAACGGATGGAGTGGTAATACATATCATCTAGTTCTTCCTCTTCGGTGTACCAGGTGACAATCGCCACTTTATAGGAAGTTGGTTTCTTGGCTGCTTTTTTCCGATAGTTCAACGCTTCCGCTACTTCAAACACACGTTGCTTTGTTTCTTCTCCAACCGATAAACTGGCATCATGATTGAGTACCCTTGACACAGTTGCAATCGAGACGCCAACTTTTTCGGCAATATCTTTAATTGTCGCCATCGTACTCTCCTTCTGATTTTTATAAAAAACGGAACCTCTCAATAAAGGAGAGGCTTGATAAGCATTATAGGCCTTCCGTTAACTTTAATCCGTTCTCAATTTCCTCTACTTTAATAAAGAACGGTCGTTCACTACCATGAGGGGTATCTGGATAATGGGTGCAAAGATGAAGTTGCATCTTTAGGTCACGGAATAGACTTGAGTGCCCTGCATTTCGATCCATCAATAACTTCTCATCATGCTCCCACTCCCCGGTCATATCCCCATTCTTCGACCTTGCAATGGCAACGGTATAACCGCCAAGGCCTTCGTCTCCGTAGTTCGGGACTGAATAGCTAGACCACAGGAGAATTAACTCACCATTCTTCGCTTTATATAAAAATGGTGCATCTGTTAGATATCCAGTTTTCTCAATACGCGGATCACCAAATTTCCGAATCCATGGCATGTCCGCTGCATTTAAAATTTCAATCGGCTCGCCAACTGCTGTTTTCAGGTCTTTTGATAAACGAATTGCCTTGATCCTGCCCTCATGAAGTTGCGTCCATTCATGGCAAAAGACCATCCATCGCTCTCCATTTTCATCTTGATAATAAGTCCCGTCTAGGCATTCCCACCCGTTTGGTGTAATGGACCCTTCACTATGAGGAACATATGGACCCGCTGGATGATCCGCAGCGAGAATTCCGGTTCCGCGATGTTCACCAATTCCACCTTTAAACGAAGCGAACATATAAAAACGACCATCGATTTCGAACACTTCTGGCGCCCAGTAATGCCGTACTCCCCAGAACCCTTTCGGTGGGTCAAAAGCAACATAAGGTCCTTCCCACTCTTCAAGATTATCGCCTACATACACTTCAAAGATTGGGTCCTTGTCGCCACACCCATCGGCGAAGGTTGTTCCAAACAGATAATATTTTTGTTCTTCATGAGAGGTAAAAATAAAGGGATCTCTCATATGAATCTGGTCTCTTTTTACCTTTTTAACACTTCTGAATCCTACTTCCATCTTACTCACCTTCTATTTTATAGGGTAGCTAGCGCTTCCGTCCAATCCTATTTGATTCCGGTATTGGTTACACTTTTCACAATATGTTTATTGGCCAATAAGAAGATAACAACGGCTGGAATCGTCGCAATCACGGTTGAAGCCATCATTTTTGCTGGGTTGACGAAATTGGAGCCTTGAATCAACGTCGCAATCCCTAGCGTAATCGTCTTCATCTCATTTGAATTGGTGACAAGAGATGGCCATAGGTAGTCATTATAGATTGCTAGGAAGGTAATAACAGCCAGTGTCATCGCAACTGGTTTAATCGCCGGAAAAATAACATGGTATAGAATTTGCCATTGAGAAGCTCCATCTAGATAGGCTGCTTCCTCCAAGTCTTTCGGGAACGACAATAGGAAATTGTAAACCAAGAAAACCCCCATTGTACTTGCCGTATAAGGCATAATGAGCGGAATATAACTATCTAATAGTCCTACCTCTTTAAACATGTAGAAGGCTGGGAACAAGGTAACGATACCAGGAACCGCCAATGCCGCGAAAATCATTCCTAAAATCACTTTTTTACCAGGAACATTTAATCGTGCTAATGCGTAAGCAGCTAGAATGTCGACAACTACTACGATAATCGTTCCAATTGCTGTGATGAAAGTTGTATTAAATAACCAGCGGAAAATCGGTGCTTCTGTCACAGAAGAGAATATGCCGGTATAATTTTCCAACGTCCAAACTTGCGGTAAAATACTTGAACTCGCCATTGACTCACTCAATGTTTTAAAAGAAGTAAACACCATCCAGATGAGCGGCAAGAGGAATAATATTGCAATGATAGTCGCCAAGGTTAAGAGCGGGATCGCTTTACGCGTTGATCTTTTCATCTTCATCACTTCCTTTTAGTCTTTCTTTCGGTAGTTCAACCAGTATTGAAAACCGAGAATGACGGTCATAATAATACCCATTAACAGGGCCATAGCAGAACCAATACCAAGCTGATTCATCCCAAATACGGATGTTTGAATATTCATGATGAGAGAGTTCGTTGATTGTTCCGGACCACCATTGGTAATCAAACGGGTTTGTCCATAGAGGTTAAAGGAAGCAATCACCGTCATAATGACAATGAAGAAGCCTACATTTTTAATCTGAGGATACGTGACATATCGAAACTTCGCCCATGCACCTGCTCCATCTAGATCAGCGGCCTCATATAAGGAGCTGTCCACTTCATTCAATGCATTAATAAACAGCATCATGTTAAAACCAATGGTCCACCAAACGGTTGCAATTAAAATCGTTAACCAGGCATAAGGTTGTTCACCGAGCCAGTTTACCGCATCCTTCATCCCTAGAGACATCAAGACATTATTGACAAATCCACCGTTATTGTTAAAGAGCCAAAGGAAAATGGCAGATACAGCTGTTACGGATATGGAATAAGAAATAAAGAAGATCGTTCGATAAATGGTTTTGAACTTATCAGGAAGATTGTCAATAATTAATGCTAAACCTAAGGCAATGAGCACCAAGGGCGGAACACTAATCACAACGAAATACAGTGTATTTTTTAAACCAGTGATAAATAAATTATTGTAAATTGTGCCGGACGTGAGAATCATCTTATAGTTATCAAGGCCAACAAAGCCTAAATTCCCCGCAGAAACGTTCCAGTTGTGGAAACTGATCCATATGCCCAACCCTAATGGTAGCGCCCAAAATAGCAAGAAGAAAATGACAAATGGGGAAACCATCAGTACCGACCAGATTTTATAGGAAGCTCCTTTATACATCGTTTGTCCTCCATTCGAAAGAACACTTCGTCCTTTCCCTTTTGTTTCAATTATCTTTCTCTATTAGAAAATAAAGAGTGGATTCTGTCTCAAGACATCACCACTCTTTCCTTGTCTTCAAAGTTATGAGAAATGCGCAATCGCCCTGTTCAGCAGCGTATGGCCTGGAGCCCTCCAACTGAGATAAAGGAAACACGAAGAGCGTTAGCGCATTCGTGCTTGACTTATCGTAGGGCGGAGAGCGAAGGACACTAGCCGCTAGGGCGCTGGAGCAAGACAATTCTCTATGTTTAACTTATACCCTTGCTTATATAGAGGAAGGAATGGCCAGTGAGCCATTCTCCCTGTTTATCCTTACTGCTGTGGAGCAGTAGCAGCAATTTGTTTCGCCATTTCGGTTGCTTGCTCTAATTCTTTCATTAAATCGTCTTTTGTGATCTTTTCAGTCGTAACCAATTTACTAAATACAGATTCATTCATATAACGCATTTGCTCTCCGAATTGGTACACTTGCGGAGCACTTACATAATCATCGAACTGTTGAGAGTTCTGGTACGCAATTTGGTACGTATCTTGATCTGCGCTGATTTTTTCTAATGTTGCTAAATGTACTGGAGCTTGTCCACCATCTGCCCAGTTAATTAAGTTTTCAGGTGTATACATAAACTTCAAGTATTCTGCAATACCAGCTAGTTTTTCTTCATCTTTTACATTTGTAGGAAGAGCGATTGTGTGGGAGTTTCCATAGGCACCAGCCTGTGAACCAATTTGTGGAATTGGCGCAACTCCTAGGTTATCAGCATACTTTTCTTTTGCACCACCGTAGAACCAAGGTCCTGTAAGGGCTACAGCAGTTTGATATGCTTTTCCTTCTTGTGCTTCTTTCATAAACGTTTGGAACTCACCATCTAAACCAAGACCAGCTGGTGAAACTTTATCTTTCCAAATCATGTCATGGAATTGCATTAACGCGTCTGCATACTCTGGTTGAGCAAAATTCATGTACCCATCTTTGTCGATATCAATTCCATTTTGGGCAGCAATCATAAGCATATAGAATTCAACTAAGCCACTTGAAGGGACGCCTAAAGCATAAAGATCCTTACTTTGAGCTTGTAGCTCACCGTTAAGTTTTACTAAATCTTCATATGTTTTTGGTGCTTCTTTTACAAATTCTTTGTTGTAGAACATTGTTAAAGGATGGATATCAAGCGGAACAGCATACATCGCATCGTCTAGTTTTACCGCATCGATCCCTGCTTGATGAAAGTCAGCTTCACTAATACCAGCCTTTTCAAGAACTGGTGTGATGTCTTGAATTAACCCATCTTGTTTATATGTTTCAAGATTATTACCGTGGATCACTACAAGGTCATAATTGCCGGATTTGAATTTTGTATAATGGTCTTTTTCTTGTAATTCCACTACTTCATACTTATCTTGTGAAGCGTTGAAAGCGTCGGTAATCTTTTTCATATAAGCTCCGTCGCCACCAGTAAAGCCATTGATGAAGGAAATCTGAACTTTTCCATTTTCGCCTTTTCCTGACTTTTCAGAGGAATCTCCGCCTCCTGAACAACCAGCTAATACTAAAAATACAGTTACTACTAGTGCGAGCCACTTTGATATTTTTTTCATGCTGTGGTTCCCCTTTCTATTATCCCATTGTTACTTTCAACACACATGAATGTGAAAGCGCCTTCAACGTAATAATAGTATATACATGTAGAACAGTCAATATTTTTTACTAAAATTTTAACTAAATATTTTAGTAAATTAACCGCGGTAATAAACAGGTTATTTTACTAAAAGGTTTTTAACGTAATAGGTTGTAATTCGTATAGAGTGTATTGACTCTATCTGTCTCTTAAGATGAAATAAAAAGATTGACTAATTCTCATTTCCCCCATAACACTTCTTACCGGTGTAACCTCACCACACCTGTTTTGGCATAGCGGTTATGATGCATTAAAGTTACCCTATCAATTTCTTTCAGTGATTTGTTCTTTCTCTAATTCGTACTCTATTAAACAGAAGAGCCCTCAACATATTGGATGATAAATTGTCATCCCCTACCTAGTAAGACACAGTGCCTGTCCCCTTGTCCCACCTTTGTGTTGATCGTTTGTAAAAATAATTGAGCTGGTGTAAAGATTGATAAGGTTTTGTAAATATATGGTATCTATGGAAAATGGAGAATAATCTAGCATTTCAGAGGAAAAAGAGTTTAATAACGAGTTAATGCGGATCAATCCTATTTTTTTATTCTAGCTTTGAAGACTTATACTACAAATGCTTTTACTACTATTTTTATTGGAGGTATTACAAGAGCGATGAACAAGAAAATGACTGAGATGAAAAACGTACTCAATTGGAAGAAGATTGTTGGTGTTAGCGTGATCGCAGGCTCGCTGTTCAGTACTACTTCTGCATTTGCGGCAGTTGACCAAGATCAAGAAACAACTAAATATGGTTTTCAGGATCGGGTGAACAAAGGTCAATTGATTTATCAAGATCAAACTGATAACGACTTTGCAAATGTCTTACAAAATATCCAGTCAAAAAAGGCCGTTCAAAAACAACGTTTAGCTCTTTGGGCAGAACAAATGTCAACTGCAAAAGGAAATCAAATCATGCAAACACAAGCATCTGATAGCTTCTCCACACTAGAACAAGCTGGTCAGAGCGAAGAGAATGAACAAGATCAAGCGACGGATATTGTCGAACTTCAAGACCAAACAGGTGATGGAAATGAGTTGATTCAAGATCAATTATCCTTTAATGAAAATGCTCAAACCCAATATACAATTGGGACAAACAATAGCCAGACACAAGATATTTTAAGTGAAATTGATCAACTAAAGGCAGGTTTCGGTTCTCGCCTTAGTCAAATTCAAGACTCGCTTAAATCCAATACCCAAAACCAAAGTAATACTGGAAATGGAAATACACAAGATCAATTCGCCTACAATGATTCGGATGCGAGCCAAAGTGCAGATGGGGATCTTATTCATCAACTTCAAGGCGCATATGACACCCACATCCAAAATCAACAAACTACAGGGAACGGGAACTATCCTTTCCAAGATATCTACAATGGAACAATTCAAGGGCAAGAAGCGTCTGGAAGTGAAATGACACAAGATCAACTAGCAGATAATGTGTCAGAACAAATAACGACTGTTGCTGGCAATCAGAACGATGCTGACCAATCTTCTTACAATTTTAATCATCAAAATCAAACTGGAGAAGTCGGAAATGTTCATCAAGACCAAGCTTCAACAAACCTTACAGGTCAAGGTGCGGATGTAACTGGCAATGGAAACTACTTGATTGAATATGGTGAAACAGATACAACTCAAACGCAAGCAGGATATTCTGGTGCTTATCAATCACAAGGTTCTTCAAATGCAACCGAACAAAGTGGAGTAGTAGCCGGTGATGAGATTCATCACGATCAATATGTTTATAACGGCTTAGACCAAAACCAATTGGGCCTAAATGAAACGGTTCAAAACCAAGGTTCTTCTACTATGAATGGACAAGGTGCTAGTGCTCCTTTTTGATAGAAGACTGATTCCACTCACTTGCCTCACTTGCAACACTGCTGAAACTAATGCTTAAGACTGAAGCAACGATAAATGCCCCAATTACTTTTTTAAACAATGATCGTTTCCCCCTTAATGTGTTTTTCATTTGAATGTAGAAAGCTCCATCCAATAAAAAACTAGATGGAGCTGAAATAAGTGAAATCACCTTAGTTTGCAGATTGACCTTGAACGATGGTAAAGCTGGAAGATTGATTTTGGTTTACGTCATCGCCTACTGAAATCGCAGATTGTGTTGTTGTGACATCAGAGCTCTGGTTTTGCGCGGCGTCAATTCCTTCCGCAACATTTTGCATTTGAGTTGTATCATTCGTACTTGTTTGTGCCACTGCATTGTTATCACCAGTAGAATTAGATGTTTGGCTAGTGATCACTTCTGAATTTTGATTTTGATCATCATTAGATCCTAATTGAACCTGTGTAACGCTGTTTGAGCTTCCTTGTTCAATCAAATGAAGGTTGGGAAAAAATGATGGAGATAAAAAGAAATAAAATGGACACGTTCAAGAATGAATTCAAAGGTGCCGCTAGCTCTCTGCAAAGACACTCCGTCAATATGAGAAGCCACCAACTTCAAAATGGACAATCTAAAGGTGAAGCGACTGCCACACAAAGTAGTGAACTGAACATGGATGTAGACAGCAAACTAACGACCGACTCAACGGAACTAAAACAAGAAACCAAAGGTTCAGGCTTGATGGAACAAAGTACGAAGACGGAAGATGCTGCTACTCTCATACAATCCCAAAGCAACACAACTAGCGTATACCACTTTCAAGCCTCCATTGAAGGCGGACCATCCCTTCAAAATCAAATGGTTCAGGTTCATTCGTTTCAATTTTCCTCCGTTTTTGATAGAGACAGAGGTTCATTGTCTCAGTAATGAATACTTAAGATAAAACCTCGGGATATGGTTTGAACTGCACCCAATTGTTAGACAACATGATCTAACAATTGGAGTGTAGGTTTAAGGGGCTAATACCCTAAAAAAATAAATGATCATTTTCCTTCTATATTCCTCTACAGTTGGCCCGCAAAAAAAGCGATCTCCTACCAATTAGGTAAAAATCCAAGAACCTTCCTCCTTTTGCTTTCGGTCTCCTCAATTCATTACTAATTGCTAAACCTTTTTTCCAGCTCTGTGACAACACTTGGATGGTGAAAGTTACCGTTCCCCACTTCTCATCAACTTCTCATTTCCTTCACCATATATACTCATTGTCAACCGGTAATATAAGGATATGAACTTAAGGATATGAACTTAAGGATATGAACTTAGAAAAAAGAAAGAGTGGGAGGAACAACGAGATGGCTTTAGAAGTGTTTAGTCGCAGAGAGCAGAAGTATTTGATTACACGCAAGCAATATGAATTGCTGGTCGAAATGATGGGACCGTATATGCGCTACGATAAGTTTGGCGACCAAGGAAGGTATACGGTGACAAGTCTGTATTTTGAGAATCCAGAGAACAAAATTTATTATGAGGTAAAGAATAAATTAAAGTTTCGCCAAAAGTTGAGACTACGAATCTATAACGATACCGACTTAAATGGAACTGCTTTTTTTGAAATCAAGCAAAAGCATAATAAGGTCGTCAACAAAAGACGCACAGGGATTCCGCTAGTCCAGGCTTATCACTATCTAAACTCGCCCTATGAACATGCGTCACCAGTTTATTACGATGTCTCCAATCCGCAAATCATGAAGGAGATTGATTATTTTCGAAAATACTATGATTTAAGACCCGAGATGGTCGTTAGCTATGATCGTCACGCCTTTCATTGCATAACGGATCCCGATTTACGGGTGACCTTTGACTTGAATTTGCGTTGCCGGAACGAGGACCTGAGGATTGAAAATGGGTCATACGGTCAGAACTTTATTGATCCAGATCTTGTCGTCCTTGAGGTGAAAGTAACACACAGTGTTCCGTTATGGTTGGCACGTATTCTGCAATCACTAGAATGCGAGCAACGTAGTGCCTCAAAATTCTGCACAAGCTTGGAACTATTAAAGGGGGAAACACTCCCGGTTCTAAATGAAGCTATAAAAGAAGCCGTATTAGTAGGAGGAAGATAACCATGAATGAATTACTAACATTTGGTTCCGCTGGGGAACAAACGATATGGATGAGTTTTTTAGCGATGATTGCAGCCACAGGATTAAGCTTGATTATTACGAAGGTATACCAAATCACTTTTACAGGGGAACATTATTCCCAGTCCTTTGTACACACGATTGTGATGATGAGTGTGGTTGTTTCTGTCGTGATGAATGTTGTAAGTGGAAACGCAGGCGTCGCATTCGGTTTATTTGCCGTCTTTTCACTGATTCGCTTCCGTAGTGCCGTGACTGACGCGAAAGACATTGCCTATATCTTCTTTGGTTTATGTGTCGGGATGACTTGTGGTTTGTTTCAAATCAGCCTGGCCATCATGTTAACTGTTATGGCAAGTTTGGTTTTTTACCTACTTTATAAATTCGATTATGGGAAAGGCCGAGATACTCAAGTGTTAAAAGTAACGGTCCCTGAAAATTTGAATCACGAAAATTTGTTTGATGACATTCTTGTATCCCATACGAATAGTTATATTCTTCGCCAAGTAGAAACCACCAACCTCGGAACCATGATTCGCTATACATTTGATATTCGTAGTAAAGAAGAAACAAAGGATAAAGATTTGCTAGATAGAATCCGCGAACGCAATGCCAATCTGCAAGTTTCCCTTTCTTACTTGGAGAAGAAGTATTAAGGGACAAAGGGACAGGTCCCTTGTCCCAGGGACCTGTCTTCACCTTTTTAGAATCACAACGCATAGGTAACCGAACCAAACCACTTACCGATTCAAAAACTCTGCTACGGCCGCTGCCACTTCAAAACGGTCTTTTCCGGTTAAGGAAATAATCTTATCTGCTTGCAAACCACTAGTTGAACCGCCAACCACATACAATTCTTTGGCAACCTTGCCGTTTGGCAGTGCCGCTCTTGTATAAATTGGTGCTTTTAAACTGGCGGCTAACAGTTCAGCTGACGCAAAATCTGGATAACTACCTATCACAATTGCCTTATCCAACAAAGCCGATCCTCCGTTAGATTGTGTTGGCGTTGGCTTAGCAGGCACTGGTTTCGGCACTGGGGTTGGTGCCGGTTTTGCTGGCGCTGGTTTCGGCGTTGGCGTTGGTGCCGGTTTTGCTGGCGCCGGTTTCGGCGTTGGGATTGGTGCCGGTTTTGCTGGTGCTGGTTTCGGCGTTGGCGTTGGTGCCGGTTTTGCTGGCGCTGGTTTAGCTACTTCCTTTTTTCTCAAACCATATGATTTGACCACCCCATTTACATGCCCCTGAGCAATCTTATTAATAATGGAACTCATTTTAAGCTTCGCAGCATCGCCTGAGTTGTCTATGAACAAGTTTTCCGTTAAAATTGCATCCATTCTACTTTCACGTAGCATATGAAAGTCAGCAGTTTTCTTTCCACGATCACGCACACCATCTAATTCCTTCATTACTTCCGCATGGAGGATATCTTGGTTTCTTTTGGTCATCCCACCAATGCCGGGAAAAATAAATGTCTCAAATCCATTTCCTCCTCCAGCGTTGATGTGTACCGATATCAGGTAGTCAGCATTCCAATTATTCGCCATATCTGTCCGTTGCCGAAGAGACAACGGTTTGTCTGTTTCACGACTTAACTTCACTTGGACATTTTCATATGTTAGCAACAGTTGTTGCATCCTTTTTGCAATCTGCAACGTCAAATTCTTTTCCTGTAGCCCATTCCCCACAGCACCTGAATCTGTACCGCCGTGGCCAGGGTCAATAAAAATTTTCACCATATTAGCATCGACTCCTTCTATCTCATACCTATGTAGGAGGAAAGATGACGTCGTGGGCTTTTAAATGAAAACCAACAATTACCACTTTAGCAAGCCGTGATAAACCGACACAGGATATCTCACTTTTATACCTGCAGAAGAGAGATGAAGTTGGGACGCTATCCTGGCTCAGTCGGAATATGATACCTTCCTCATAAGCAACTGTGTTTCTATTAATAGATGAAAGCTTGCTAGAATTAATACATAAACAATGGATGAATTGAATATTTCACCATATACTCCCTATTAAAAAGAGGTAAACATTCAAGATATAAAAAGAATGTTTACCTCTTTCTTCTATATATCATATTATCGTTTCATCACTAGCTTGTTCAGCATTCACTAATTAGTTCCCCATTTAAAGCGGATATATAGAATTCAACCCCCGATGGACCATAATACTGTCCATTCTCATTGTTTATATATGGATTGGTTTCTTTCTCTTGTTCCTTCTCATGGTTCAGCCCATCTTGATCAAAGTCTTCTTCATGATCAAGGATCCCATTGTTATTTGTATCGGAAATTAATGGATTTAACTTAATATGCTTTTGTTTCTCTTTCTCTTCTTCACTTATGTTATCACCACTGTCAGAGACAAAGTGTTTCCAATCATATTCCATGCATTCTAAAGTAAATAGGAAACTAATTTCAGAATGAAAGACGATTTCAAAATGGTCACTTAACCCATCTCCATCAGTATCCGCTTTGTAAGGGTTTGTTTTAAACTTATGAATCTCTAATTGATTGGGTACACCATCGTTGTCCCAATCATGGTTGATAGACTTATTTCGAACGATTGGAGTATCTCCTTTAGAAAGGTTTATACTTTTTGAATATTTCTCTGATGATTGGGGGTTATTTTCTGATGAGCTTCCTTCTCCAGTTGTCGGAACTTCTTCATTCGGTCCTTCTTCTCCAGATGTTCCTGGAGCTTCCTCATTTAACCCTTCTTTTCCAGGTGCAGCTGGAACTTCCTCCTTCGGTCCTTCATCCTCGGGCCGTTCTGGGCTCTCTTTACCCGGAATATCTTCGTCATCATCGTTTTTGTTGTAATGAGCAAAGAAATTTAGATCAATAATACTTTCTAACGACGATTGCAAATCAGAATCATTGTTTTGATTAACCCGAACTTTGTTTAAGATTGATAGAGAACCCCAATCAAAAGTGCGAGAATACTTTTGTTCTTTTTCGACCTCATTATGGTCAACCACCAGTTCTTCCTCAAAGGAATCTACTTCTTCATCATTGACCATGATAGATTGAAAAATTCTCACCACAAAATGCGTTACTTCCTTAATAACCTTTAACCCATTTGAAGTTGCTGCTGTTACCCTTCCCTCTTCCTCTTCTGTTTGATCATAATCCGCTTGTACTTCCACACTTTGGTTTTGCTGGACCGTAGCTTGTCCTGAAGTTTCAGATTGATGACTCTGCCGAACGTGAATTGTTGAGTCTTGACTAGAATCATTTGAGTCTCCTATTTTATCGGTCCGATTTTCTTGTTCTGTATGTATTTCTGCTTCTACCGTTTGCTCAAGATAATCAGTCTTATGTTCTGTGCTAAAAGATTGATTTTGGTCTGTCACAATCTTTGTATGCTGACTTTGAGCTTTCTTCTGCTCAACCTTCAACAACTGATTGGATTCTACCGTTACGTTCTGTTCCTGTTCTGCCTCTACCTGGTCAACATCTGATACTGTTTGCCCTTGTTCTACAGCCAATTCAATGGATTGCTCTTGTTTAATTGGGTGATTATCCTTATTTTCTTGAGACCATTCTTCATTACCATCATACACATGCTGTTCGTCCTCACCTGTGACGTCTTGATTTTGAACAATATAATCTGTATGATTACCTGTTTCCATCTTCTGATCTTGGCCAATCGCAACGTTACCAATCTGACCCTCTTCCTGATTTTCAACGTCTATTGCGCTCGAAGTCTGAGCCAGAACAGAATTAGAAAAACCTCCATAAAACAAAAGCTGAACCATCAACATCACAATGAATATTTGCCTAAACACTCACTACACCATCCCCTATACGCTGCAAAATTAATCAATTTTACAACAATCATACAACCAATTTTTGTTGAAACGATAAGGTTCATCTATTCTTTACAATAAAATTACAAAGCACGGGACAAGGTGCCTGTCCCCTTGTCCCCGTACTAATAGGCCTCCTTTAAACATATCTTTTTTGTAAAAAGGCTATGAAGGGGTGGAATGGGATTGATGAACGTTAGGGTTCGGTTGCGGCCAGTTGTGAGTAGGCTTAATTTGCCTACTGTGATCAAAACAGCCTTTCTTCCGGGTGATTCGATTGAAAGCATATTTGTCGCTACACAGGTGGGGGAAATTTTCTACATACGAAACGGAAGTGTAAGAACGTTTGTTGATCTTTCCTCGCGGATTATTAAATTAGGTGCTTCAGGCGGCTATGATGAACGGGGGTTGCTGGGGCTTGCGTTTCATCCTAAATTTTATTCAAATGGTCTATTTTATCTTCATTATTCTGTAGCTGGAACACAAGGTCCTGGTGCACTTTCTGATGGTTTTGAACCGAACCCGTGTGATCCTGATACGTTAAACCTACATTGGCAAAATCGAGAAAGGGACTTTGATCATATTGATACTGTAGAAGAATGGACGATTCAAAGAAATGGCCAACCGCAAAAGCGCCGGGCACTTCTTAACTTGAGACGCCCGTTTTCAAACCATAACGGGGTCAATAGCTTAACCTTCTCACCTGAGACAGGAAAACTAGTGTTAACGACCGGAGATGGTGGTTCTGGCTTTGATCCCTTTAACCTAGCTCAGAATGATGTAGAGATTGCCGGTAAAATCATTGAAATCGATGTTAACAACTACCCCTCCGACCTTCAAACACCGGTTGTGACACGTTTTAATGAACTTCCCATTCCTATCCAGGAAACGCTCTCTGTTATGGTCAAAGGAGTTCGCAACATCCCTGGTATTTCCTATCAAAGGTTTCATCAGCAGTATAGAAAATATGTTGGCAATGTTGGTCAGGAGTTGGTCGAGTCCATTTTTTCATTTAGAACTTATAAACCGCTACTGGTTACTCAGCTTGTTCAAGCGGCTGCAATGAATGTTCATTCCGACCAAAGTGGATTGATCAACCTTGGGTGGCGAGGATGGGAAGGTGATTTACCAACTGCTCTGGTAAGAGGTTGCAGTGAAACCTCAGATTTAGATGAGAAAACAATGGTTTTTTACAATGAAGCAATCTCTCTTTCCGGAAGTCGTCTTCACCCTTTAACCAGTTATTTTCATAAGGATCCTAGATCGGATAAGTTTGCTGGAACTGCTCTGACCGGAGTGCAAGCCTATAGCGGGAATAGCATTTCTGCTCTTAGCGGAAAACTTGTGTTTACCGATCTTGCTCGGAAAGATGCTCACCCTCAGCGAGGGGCTTTGGCATTTACCACCATAAGAGCTGATGGCAGACCAAACGATTATCGAGTAATCCAAACCGATTATGATTATGGAACTAAATCTGCCTATTATGTTAGCTTGGGAGCGAATCAACATCAAACAAGGCTATTTTTAGGGGTCTATGAATCAATGAGAGTAACAGATTCCTACAAAGGTACAGTTTTTGAGATTGTTCCCTGAAATATTATCAGTAAGTCCAGTTTTTTTACTCGGCCGATTCCTTATGCGAAAATGGACTTTAATTTTATAAAAAAGAATAATCCTATCTCTACCCAAATCCAACTATAAAAAAAGGAAAATAAAAAGATCCCAACTGAAGCTCGGAAGGAAAAGGATCCAGATAATACTGGACCAAGAACGGGATAATGGAATAGATAGAGCAGACTCATTATCCCAACCGTTAAAAAGCTGGCTCCCGTCACAATAATGCTTGATTTTTTATTAAAAAGGGAAAAAGCCGCGCCGATTCCAATCCCTAACAGCCCTGTTGTAAAAGGAAAAATAAATAATTCACTTGGAACCAGAATCAGAAGCAATAAGGTGGTAAGAGAGTAAGACAACACTCCCATCCGTAAGGCAAACATTGCGCCAATAAGAATTGGCAGAGTGGCAAATGGGCTAATCATATAGCCGATTCCCGGTAAAAAGCCACCTGCTGCTTGAAGAATAGTAGCCATACATGCGAGAAAGGCGCAGGTAACAAGCCTCCTCCCTTTTGAATGTTTACAAAAAGCGAATTGTACAGATCGGATATCATCTGGAATTGCGTTCACATAGCCCACCTCATTTAAATAAATCGATTGATACAATATATGGCAGGTTTGTTAGAAGCGGGATAGTCATAAATTGAGGGAGTTGTGCCTTGTACCAGTTCTTCAAGGACTTAGGGACAAAACGCCCAAACAATTCTTTAGGAATTAGCTCATTTTAGATGTGAATCTTTCAAACTTGTACTCTCCACACTCTTGCTAGGGATTTTTCTTGGTTGTAGTAGTAGTCATAAGCACCTAACTAAGTTACCAATTACCCTCTATTGTCCTTCATTGAGATGATGAAGGTTTTTTTATTGGTACCTCCCTTCAATTAAAACTATTTTAGAGCAGAGCAATACAGTGTCTGACTTTTCCTAGGAACTTGAGATCAAAAAAAATTCTGGGACATGGTGCCTGTCCCCTTGTCCCACCTCCTTCTCCCCTCTATACTAGAGGAAGCGGTGAACGGAAAGCGTTTTCTGCCAAGACCCTTATGGAACACATACATCGAAGGAGATTTTTCTGATGAAGTCACGAAAGCACTTTTATAACTTGAGCCATCGAACTCTTGTCCCTCAAGGGGCCCTTGTCCCTTCCCTCATCATCGTTTTGTTTATTTCTGTGATTCTGACTTTCTATTTCTTTAAAGAGACGATTCATATTGAGACACCTATGAACGGAAAGGGTGTGGCGAGCGAGGGAGATAAGCATTTTGTTCTGATCATACAAGAGTTAGAAAATCCTTATTTGCAGGAACTTTATGCAGGTGCAAAGGCTGCGGCTGGGGAGAAGGATGTGACAATTGAGTTCTGGGGTACAGCACAAACGAATGTGGATGATCATATTAAGCTAATTGAAATGGCTATCGCTTCGAAGGTGGATGGAATTTTAACGCAAGGTCTCACTCACGAGTTTGAGCCTGTTATTAATAAAGCTGTGGAAAGTGGGATACCGGTTATCTATGTGGATTCTGATATAGAGAATAATGATAAGCGTACTTATGTTGGTACCGACAATTACCAGGCTGGTTATGAGATGGGGGTAACCGTGCTTGAGGAAACCTCTGGTAAAACAAAGGTTGGAATTTTGAACGGAAATTTAATTAATAGCAATTTAGAAGAACGAGTACAAGGCTTCCTTGATGCCATAGGGACAGAAGATCGAATGCAAGTGGTCGCGATTGAAAGTTCCAATTTAAGTAAAATTCAGGGAGCTGAAAAAACGTATCGTATGTTGAAGAGCCACCCGGATATTTCCATCATGTTTGGGACTAGCGCATTAGATAGCTTTGGCATTGTTGAGGGGATTAAAAAAGCGAACCACGCCTCAGAGGTACGAGTTTACGCATTTGATGTCCTTGAAGAAACGATTGATCTATTAAAAACAGGGGAAATTCATTCTGCTCTTAAGCAGGAACCCTACCAAATGGGATACACAGGTGTAAATTTACTGCTGGACACTATTCAAGGGAAAGAAATTGAGGACAATATTTATACTCCAATAAGCATTTTAACGAAAGAAGATGTTGAGAATGAAACCGTTTCCTAACCTATCCATTTCCGTCAGAACGAAATTCATCTTCTTTTTCATTATCTTATTTTTAATCATGATTAGCTTTTCCTTGTTTGTCGTTTACAATAACAATCAAACCATCCAGCAATATACAACCATTCAGGAACGCTTTTTTTTGCTAAACGATGTTTCGCAAAAGTCTGCACAAACGTATGAAGCGATGGAAACCTTTTTGATCAGGCAGCTTCCAACCGATTTAGACCAATACCAAGCTAGCCGTAAAGAACTTAACACTGCAAAGAGCAGATTAGAAACGAACTTTCAAAATGAACTCAACTTTATCGAAACGAAAAATTACCAAAATATCATTGATAGCTTTATAGAAGAAAGTGATTCTGCTGTCTATTCTTTATTAGAGGGGGACATCGAAGCTTATTCTGCAAGCCAAAAAGAAGCCTTCATGCTAATTGGTTTTATTCAGGATCAGACCTTAACTCTATTAAATGAAGACCTATCGATGTTTCAGACTTATTATAATGCGATTAACAAAAGAAATGACTATGTGCAGCTTACCTTGGTGTTTATGACGATTGCCGCGTTGTCTTTTGGTTTAATCATCACTTATTTGTTCAGTCAAAATATTACTCGTCCCATTTATCGATTAACACATGCTGCTCGAGAAGTAGCTCGGGGAAAATTAGACGGCCCCACCCTTCCTGAATCAAACGATGAGATTGGCTTTTTATCGAAAACCTTTAATAAAATGCGCCGAGATTTAGAACATAATGTACGTCAACTAAAGGAAAAGTCAGAACAAGAAAAACTTTTGAAAGAAATGGAATTGAAAAGTCTACAAAGTCAAATCAACCCTCATTTCTTATTTAATACGCTGAATACCATTTCAAAGTATGCCCTGATTCATGGGTCAGAACAAATCTATAAACTTATTAACTCAATTTCAAAATTACTACGATATAATCTTGGATCAATGGACAAACCTGTCACTCTAGCAGACGAGATTAGTGTGGTTCAAGAGTACTTTTACATTCAAAAAACAAGGTTCCAGGACCGAGTGGATTTTGTTGTAAACGTTTCCGATGAATGCTTATCTCTAAAGCTACCGATTCTTACCCTACAACCTTTGGTAGAAAATGCGTTTATTCACGGAATTGAACCGTATGAGCAAAAAGGAGTGATCGAAATCGAAGGGTACGCACGTGAGGATAATGTTGTGTTGAAAATAAGGGACAATGGAATTGGAATGGATCCTGAAACCAACCGTATGCTTTTAGATAAATCTACGAGTACGTCACGGTCAACTGGGCATTCCACAGGTTTAGGAGTGAAAAATGTATTTAGACGATTAGAATTATTTTATCAATCAAAAGAACGAATTTCCATTGAATCGGAGATTGGAAGAGGGACCACCATTGAGTTAGTATTTCCTAAAAATTTTACGTTGGAGGTTGACTAACCATGTATAGGGTATTAATCGTGGATGATGAAGCAATCGAGCGAAAAGGACTGGAAATGATTCTTAAGGGAAACTTCCCCTCCATTGAAATTGAGGAAGCAGACAGCGGCCGTTCCGCTATTTTAAAAGCAGAAGAATTTCGACCAGATATCATCTTTTTAGATATAAAAATGCCTGGTATTGATGGCGTAGAAGCGGCAAAAGAAATGAAGAAGATGAATCGTTCCGTTAACATTTTTATGTTAACCGCGTTTGACAAATTCGAATACGCGCGACAGTTGATGAAAATTGGCGTACAGGACTATATCCTTAAACCCTATAACCGTGAAGAAATTATCGAGCCCTTTCAGAAAGCCATACAGGAAATTGAACAGGAAAAAGCTAAAAGAACGGAAGAACTCACGTTAAAGGATAATTATCGCCGTGCGTTATCGATTGTCCAGTCACGCGTCATCACATCAATGTTCATGCAAGCTTCGAACAAACAAAATGTCATCGCACTAGATTTAGAGGAAACATTCCAGAAGGAAAGCTTTGTGATGGTCGTAGAATGGCTGAAAAAGAATGAAACGCTCACCCAACATGAACCTAGTGAATTTATCTCTTATATCCAATCAGGATTGAACCACTACTTTCCAAGCTATTTCTTGGGAGAGGAAACGATGAATAAAATCCCGATCTTGATTCAGGTAGATGAAAAAAATATAGGTCAGAAACCAAAGTTGAAGGAGTTGGCGACGGCGTCTGGAAGGGAACTGATTTCTAAGATGAGACAAGCCTTTCCAGACTTCAAGTTCTCGATTGGGATTGGGCGTATATATGATGAAGTTGAAAAGTTTGTACAATCCTACCATGAAGCACTCTATACTCTTTCTTCTCTCAAACGTCCCTATCAAGTTCATTTCTATAGTCAACTACTAGCAGATCAAGAGAATCAGCAAGAGAATACCTACCCTTACGATTTGGAGAAGAAATTATTGGATGGTGTTACTTCGGGGCATGTCGATGACGTACCTACTCATTTTAAAAAATATCTCGACTCCCTTGTTGCCTATACGAAAAATACAAAAGAAATGGAAGAGAAAATCTCTGAGTTTTTAGTTCTATTAAGCCGCCAAATTATGGACTCAGGCATTTCGATTGCCGTTAACCGACATTTATTAGAAGGAAACAGTGTGTTTAAACTTCAGGAAGAACTATTGAGTATCGCGAATCACATTCATTCGATGTATTACTCACAATCTCGGGATATCATGGTCCAGGCAAAGGAATTTATTGCAGATCACTTTGACAAGGCCATCACGCTAGAAGAAGTAGCCGAGGCTGTGAATCTCAGCCCTCAGTATTTTAGTAAAACCTTTAAAGAGCGTTCAGGATGTTCATTTATTGATTATTTAACAGAATTAAGGGTTGAACACGCAAAAGAACTCATTCGTTCAATGCAAAAAAGTGTAAAAGAAGTCTGTTTTCATGTTGGCTATAAAGACCCTAATTACTTTAGTCGAGTGTTTAAAAAATACACAGGAGTTACCCCAAGTGATTTTCGACAATCCGTTTACTAGAGTAAAAGTTTTTCATCATTGCAGAGTAAAGTTCTAGCATTTGGCTAGAACTTTTTTATGTTTACCGCCAAGGTTTGATTAAAAAAATGCTACATCATTAAAATAGTCCTATAAATATTGAAGATTAGCACAATTAACATTCTGCAAATCTAATATTTTCAAGAAAGACATATTAATTTGCTATACTTTTAGATTTTATTAATGACCTTTGTACCATAAAATGAAGACTGTAAGCGATTTCATTAAACCTATAAAGAGGGGGAAATAACATGAAGAAACTAAGTCTATTATTGATCGCAGTTGTAATCGCTACGGTCTTAACAGCTTGTGGCGGAGGCGACAAAGCTTCTGGTTCAAAAGAGGAAGCTGGATTCATCGGTGTATCAATGCCTTCTAAGTCTCTTGAAAGATGGGTACACGACGGAGACAACATGGTAAAGGAATTAGAAAAAACTGGTTATAAAGTCGATTTGCAATATGCAGAAGATGTGGTTGAAACGCAAGTATCACAAATTGAAAACATGATTACAAAAGGCGTTGACGTTCTTGTCGTTGCTGCCATCGATGGTGAGGCATTAACAAACGTCCTTCAAATGGCTGCTGATTCGGAAATTCCTGTAATCGCTTACGACCGTTTAATCAAAGGTTCTGAGCACGTTTCTTATTATGCAACATTTGATAACTTCAAAGTTGGTGTAACACAAGGGAATTACCTTGTTGAAGCGTTAGATTTAGAAAACCAAGCAGGTCCATTCAACATCGAATTATTCGGCGGATCTCCGGACGATAACAATGCATACTTCTTCTATGATGGTGCAATGTCTGTATTACAGCCTTACATTGACGAAGGTAAATTAGTGGTGAAGAGTGGACAAGTTGGCATGGATAAGGTTTCCACGATGACTTGGAGTGCTGCAAACGCACAATCAAGAATGGATAACCTTTTAAGCACATACTACACAGACGATAAAGTAGACGCTGTATTATCTCCAAATGATGGACTAGCAATTGGAATCATCTCTGCACTTAAGAACATTGGCTACACTGACCTGCCATACATCACTGGACAAGATGCTGAGCTTCAATCATTGAAAGCAATCATCTCTGGTGACCAGTCTATGACAGTATTTAAAGACACTCGTAAACTAGCAGAAAAAGTAGTAGAAATGGTTCAAGCGATTGTTGCTGGAGAAGAAGCTGAAGTGAATGATACGAAAACATACGATAACGGTAAAAAAGTAGTTCCTTCATTCCTATTAGAGCCAGTATACGTAGATGCTGAAAACTATAAAGAAGTCATCATTGACAGCGGATATTATACAGAAGATCAGCTTCAATAATTGATCATTGAACAAAAGGATATGCTGGAGTAATTAACCTGGTGGTGATTACTCCTTTTTTAGATAAGGACTATGAAGAAATGTTATTAGGTAACTAAATACTCAATTGAAAAGAATCGATAATAGGTTGGCTGTGTTAGATGAGTATGTTGATTTCCGCTCCAGGCACTTCGCGCACCTTAGGGCGTGCCCGTGGAGCCTCCTCGGCGCTATAAGCGCCTGTGGGTCTCCCCTGCCCCGTACTCCCGCAGGAGTCTTCGTGCCTTCCGCTCCAATCAACATGTTCTTTAACACAGTCCCAAATTAATAAAGAACTTTTTTTACTATCATTCTTTATTTTTATAAATACTTGAACGCATTTCAACCGAATGCTAAATGATTCAATAAATTAGGAATTTCCACTGGTAACTGTTCGATCTTACTAGTTGCGATATAGACTACTATTTCTGAAAAACAAGAGGGTGTGATGATATGAAATCGGAATCAACCATTTTAGAAATGAAAAGCATCACAAAAGAATTCCCTGGTGTAAAGGCTTTAGATAACGTGAATTTAAAAGTTGTCGAAGCGGAAATTCATGCCATCTGCGGGGAAAATGGTGCAGGTAAATCCACTTTAATGAAAGTACTAAGTGGGGTCTATCCTTACGGAACATATGAGGGAGAGATTCTCTTTAAAGACCAACTATGTGAATTTAAGGATATTAAACAAAGTGAAGATTTAGGGATCGTTATTATCCACCAAGAATTAGCACTGATTCCTGAGCTATCCATTGCTGAAAATATCTTTCTTGGCAATGAACAAGCGAGTAAAGGTGTAATTAACTGGAATGAAACCATTAGCAAAGCTAGAGAATTACTAATCAAAGTTGGCTTGCAGGAATCACCTAATACGTTAATCAAAGATATTGGTGTTGGAAAGCAGCAATTAGTTGAAATTGCGAAAGCTTTGTCGAAAAATGTAAAGCTCCTCATTCTAGATGAACCAACAGCTGCACTTAACGAAAATGATAGTGAGAATCTCTTAAACCTCTTGATGGAATTACGAACTCAAGGGATGACATCGATTATTATTTCTCACAAATTAAATGAAATTAAAAAAGTAGCGAATTCTGTTACCATCATCCGCGATGGTCAATCCATTGAAACGATCGCGACAGCAGATATTACAGAAGATCGAATTATTAACGGGATGGTTGGCCGTAGCTTAACAAACCGTTATCCAGAAAGACAACCAAACATAGGTGAAACCTTCTTTGAAGTGAAACATTGGAATACGTACCACCCAATCCAAAGTGAACGACAAATCGTAAAAGACGTCAATCTCCATATTAAAAAGGGCGAAATTGTTGGGATTGCTGGGTTAATGGGCTCAGGAAGAACCGAACTTGCGATGAGTATCTTTGGGAAATCCTATGGCAAAAAGACAACTGGCGAAGTCTATAAAGATGGCAAACAATTAGATTTATCTACTGTTTCGAAAGCCATTAAAGAAGGAATTGCCTATGTGAGCGAGGATCGCAAAGAATACGGATTAATTTTAATGAATGATATAAAAGAAAATATCTCTCTCGCAAGCTTAAACAAGATTGCTAGTAAAAATGTAATCAATGATAGCAAAGAGTATGTCGTAGCTGAAGAATACCGTACGAAAATGAATATTAAGACCCCTAGTGTAAACCAAACAGTCGGGAATTTAAGTGGTGGGAATCAGCAAAAGGTTGTTTTAAGTAAATGGATGTTCTCTGAACCAGACCTTCTGATTTTAGATGAACCAACAAGAGGAATTGACGTTGGCGCAAAATATGAAATTTATACGATTATGAATGAGTTAGCGAGTCAAGGAAAAGGAATTCTCGTAATTTCATCCGAACTCCCAGAAATAATCGGGATGTGTGACAGAATCTACGTCATGAGTGAAGGACAGATCACTGGTGAAGTGGAGAAAGCTAACGCAACACAAGAAGTTCTCATGAAGTATATGACAAATAGTAGGGGGTAACTCATAATGAATTCAATTACTAGTTTATTAAAAAAGAACCTAAAGCAATCTAGTATGGTCATTGCTTTAGTCTTAATTACCTTATTGTTCCAAGTTTTAACGGACGGAACGCTATTAAAGCCCTTAAACATTACCAACCTTATTCTACAAAACAGTTACATTCTCATCCTAGCAGTTGGAATGGTGCTCGTCATCATCACCGGTCATATTGATTTATCCGTTGGTTCGGTTGCTGCCTTTGTTGGTGCGATATCAGCGATTCTAATGATTAACATGGAAATGAACCCGTTTCTTGCTACAATCATCTGTCTTGCTGTTGGTGCCTTAATCGGTGCATGGCAAGGTTTCTGGATTGCTTATGTTGGGATCCCAGCCTTTATCGTAACCCTTGCGGGGATGTTACTATTTAGAGGTTTAACATTAGTTGTCTTACAAGGTCAATCCATTGCGCCATATCCAGAGTCATTCCAAAAAATCAGTAACGGTTTCCTTCCTGACTTTTTCGGTGGAACTGACATTCATATCCTTTCGATCATCATTGGTGTGGCCGTTTCCCTCATCTTGATTGGATTAGAGATCAAAGGTCGTAACAACCAATTGAGATATAACTTCGAAGTAGGTTCAAAAGGGTTATTTTATGCAAAGCTTGTCGCAATCTTTGCAGTAGTCAATACGTTCACATACGTATTAGCAACGTATAAAGGGCTTCCAAACATTTTAGTTATCCTCTTTGCAATCATTGTCGCGTATACGTTTGTAATGAAAAAGACCATTATTGGTCGTCATGTTTACGCTGTTGGTGGAAATCTAAAAGCTGCCTCCCTATCTGGTGTTCAAACGAAAAAAGTAACCTTCGGTGTTTTCGTAAACATGGGTGTGCTCGCTGCTTTATCTGGTTTAATCTTCGCAGCTCGTCTAAATGCAGCAACTCCAAGAGCTGGTAACCTTTTTGAACTTGATGCAATCGCAGCTGTATTCATCGGTGGGGCATCTGCATACGGCGGTGTAGGTACAGTCGTTGGCGCCGTCATCGGTGGTCTAGTAATGGGTGTCATGAACAACGGGATGTCCATCCTTGGTCTAGGAATCGACTGGCAACAAGCCATTAAAGGCTTAGTACTACTAGCAGCAGTTGCGTTTGATATTATCAATAAGAAGAAATCTTAAGGGGATAGGCACAGCGTGTCGCCTGTTCTAATAAAATTCTTTTAAAGCAATAAACAAAACCGGTTGGGGAATCCAACCGGTTTTTGATTTTCTATGATCGAAAGGTTTCGAAGTGCTTCAACTCTATCTTTAGGTCTGATTTGGCGCTTAGCTGAGGGAGATAGATAAATAGCAGTCAGGAAAAATGGGAGAAAACGTTTATATCTCGTAAACGATTAAATCCCTTTTGGGACAAGGTGCCTGTCCCCTTGTCCCAAGTTTTAATGTTTTTTTAAGATTTTATGAAGAATGACAATAATAAAGACTTATTTTGTCGTGTGCCATTGGGCTGGGAATGTGGGTATTTTTTAAACGAAATGTTGAAATTGATTCATTCGCTACTTATGTACTAATTCTATTTTCTCTCCTTTCTCTTAAAGTCTCGTATTCCTCTTTACATATATTTACATCCCATTAACATTTCCCCTCTATACTGTTTACCAGTTAGTGAATTTCAAGGAGGGATACCAAATGACAAATGATCGCACTTTAGAAGAAATGATGAAGAAATTGAATGAAGGAACGTTAAGCAAGAATATGGACCGCCGTAGGTTTCTCGAAACGACCGGGAAGATTGCGGGGCTTTCCCTCGGTCTAACGATTGCTCAGTCGTTAGGTGGGTTTTCCGTTGATGCGGCACCGAAGTTCAGCCAATACCCGTTTACCTTAGGTGTGGCTTCCGGTGACCCACTTTCTGACAGCGTTGTGTTATGGACAAGATTGGCTCCAGATCCGCTGAATGGCGGCGGGATGCCATCTCATGTGGTTCCTGTTCAATGGGAGCTTGCAACGGATGAAAACTTCCGCAATGTAATCAAGCGTGGGACCGAACAAGCCTCTCCAGCTCTTGCCCATTCCGTTCACGTTGAAGTCACCGGCTTGAAGCCGAAAACAGTTTATTATTATCGTTTTAAAAGTGGAAACGAACTCAGCCCCGTTGGAAGAACTAAAACTCTTCCAGCCAAAGGCGACCCTGTCTCAAGCCTGACCTTTGCGTTTGCATCCTGCCAGCAGTTTGAACATGGCTATTTTACAGCTTATAAACATATGGCCAATGAAGACTTAGACCTAGTGTTCCATCTTGGCGATTATATTTATGAATATGGGGCAAATGAATATGTAGCATCCGGCGGCAATGTCCGCACTCATAATGGCGAAGAAATCATCAGTATTGAAGATTACCGCAACCGATATGCACAATACCGCTCAGATGCAGACTTGAGAGCGGCACATGCGGCATTTCCATGGATTGTGACGTGGGATGACCATGAGGTTGAAAACAACTATGCCAATGTGACTCCTGAAAAAGGGCAGTCTGTGGAGGAATTCGTCAAACGCCGAGCCGCAGCCTACCAGGCATACTACGAGCATATGCCGCTTCGCAAGTCCTCCCTTCCACATGAAGGCGGCATGCAATTATATCGGGATTTCAATTATGGGAATTTAGCTTCCTTCTATGTTTTAGATACGCGCCAATACCGCGATGATCAAGCAAATGGCGATGGAAGCAAACCCCATTCTCCTGAATCATTAGATCCTAAACGGACACTCCTAGGTACAGAACAAGAGAAATGGCTACTCAATCATCTTGGAGGCTCTTCCGCCCAGTGGAATGTGCTCGCACAGCAAATTTTCTTTGCCCAGCGGAACTTTGGGACAAGCGATGCTCCAACATTCAGCATGGATTCTTGGGATGGTTACCCAGCTGCCCGTGAACGAATCACCAATTTCGTCACCGAGAAAGACATGAACAACCTGATTGTCTTGACAGGCGATGTTCATGCAAGCTGGGCCTCCAATCTCATGACCGATTATAATAATCCAGATGCGCCAATCTTCGGAGCAGAATTTGTGGGTACCTCAATTTCTTCTGGGGCAGATGGGTCCGACTGGCGAGCTGATACAGAGAAAACGTTAGCGCAAAATCAAAATATCAAGTTCTTTAACAATTTCCGGGGCTATGTACGCTGCCGGGTCACTCCGCAACAGTGGCGTGCTGACTACCGTGTACTTCCTTACGTCAAACAGCCAGGAGCGGATATATCCACTCGAGCTTCCTTTATTTATGAAAAGAACCAAAAAGGAATACAAGAAATCGCTACTTCAACAGTCCCAATGGGGATCCAAATATCCAATGAGGTAGAAGAAGACCGCCATCGCGCTCACCAACGTGCACATGAAAAACAGATGAAGAAAAAGCGGGAGAAGGTAAAAAATTAGTGGGACAAGGGGACAGGCACCCTGTCACCCTGCCCCGCACCTATGCTTATTTAGGACTCTACGGTTTAAGGCTTGTCTTGGATAAGAATTTTATCCCTTCAATCTTTTACCTTATTGAAATCACAAACCGGTTGGGGAATCCAACCGGTTTGTGATTTTTAGAATTCTATTATTAATAACCGATGCTACAACACTATCTTTCAGAGATAATATTGTATCTTAACCGAAAAGGATGATTCAAAAAAGATATAAATCATCGCTCCCCCTCTATACCTCTCTGCCGGTTTAAACGATTTCCCTCACAATTCATATGGGTGTTCATTCCTTTACGTCGGGAATAGGTACCACCTTGTCCCATTCAACTCAGCGGACGTCTGATTGCCATTTCTGGTAGTTTTACTGTAATGGTGGTTCCTTTATGAAGGACACTGTTGATATCAAGAGTCCCGTTCATGGTCTGTATCGTGCGGACGACGACCATAGAGCCTAAGCCTGTCCCCTTTTCTTTACTGCTGTAATAAGGTTCACCAAAGCGGGTAAGCTGTTCTTTTGTCATTCCAACCCCGGAATCTTCTATTTTAATCGTTATATGGTTTTTACTTGTAGAAGTAATGACTCGAAGCTCTCCACCTTCAGGCATCGCTTCTATCCCGTTTTTAATTAAGTTTAAAAAGCATTGCTTAAAATGCTGTGTATTCCCGTAGATCACTCCAGGAGACAACTCATCTGATATGCGGACCGATTTCATATTCGCCCAAGGTTTAATCATTTGAAGAATACTACTTATTTCACGGTCGACGAAAATAGGATCCTTTTGTTCAGTAGCGGGCTTCGCAAATGCTAAATAATCACTAATAATCGATTCAGCACTTTGGACCTCTCGGTTGATATGTTCAATATACTCGTCCCGCTTATCTTGAGACAGATTTGGGTCCTTTAATAAATCAATAAATCCCTTCACTACTGTTAATGGGTTTCTAACTTCATGGGAAATACTTGCAGCAAGCTGGCTGACCACTTCCATTTTTTCTAACTTTACCATTTTGGGCTTAATACTAATGGCGTCTTGCATGATTTCAGCCAAATAGACGAAAGTAAACATAACGAATGGAGGCATAAGGACAAAATAAAATAAATAAGCCTCTGTTACTTGAAAGAAGTCAGAGAATGAAACTGCTATAAGCGTGGTCAGGACTCCAACCACGAAAGCAAGCAGGGAGGATCCCAGCACTTTCCCCTTACGTTTGAACCCATTGAACTGATTGGCAAAAAGGGCCGTTGCGACAAAAATCACAAGATAAACAATCAGTGTAAGAAAATTGAATCCATATAGATAAAACCTTCCTATTAATGTGATGACTAACAAAACGGCCCCTACAGGCCATCCGCCATAAAGGGTTCCGATGAAAAGAGGAATCTGCCTTAAATCGTGAACACAATATTCATCAATATAAATGGAAAATCTCATACATAGAATAATTGGAACGCTCATACACGCAGTTATCAGCGTCCTTTTATACCGTTTCAATCTTTTTGAATGATCGATTAAGATAAAATAAGCAAACAAACCTACTAAAATATAAAAAAGATTATCTAAAACATGGTGATTAATATAAACAAACCCCATAATATTGGCTCCTAATCTTTTAAGTTCCGACATAATCAAAAAGAACAAACAATAGGCAACTCCTATAGTTTACATTCTGAATTATAAGGCGTAAATATTAAATTAACTTTTGAGACAAGGGGACAGGCACCGTGTCCTGTCCCCCTGCTCTTAAATCTCTTTCAAGCATCTACTATAAAGCATAACGTTTATAAGACAAACTCGTTAACAATTTAAATAAAAGTTATGACAAAACCGGTTGGGGAACCCAACCGGTTTTGTTATTTTTTCTATAAATTGGTAGGCTGCGTAGCTGCGTATTACTTTAACAGGTGGAGCTTAACTGCGAGGATTCTTTTACAAGGATCCCCCTGCCCTCTCGGAATAATTCATAATCCCCTTACCGGGACTAGGTGCCTGTCCCTCTGTCCCAACTCTGTCGAAGCTTCCATGTTTTTCTTGGACGAGCATAAGGGCTAGGCCGCCGATTATGCTAGGGATGGCGAATGCCATGAACGCCTGCTGTGGCTCCAGATTTGTTGCGAGCAGGAGTCCAATGATGAGAGGAGCCATGATGGCTCCAATTCGACCAATCCCAACTGTGACGCTAAGTCCTGTTGTGCGGATTTCCCGCGGGTAGAATTCTGATATATAGGGGTTCACCAGGTTTTGCGTCCCGCCTGTGCACGCCCCGCCAATCGCGATTAACACGTATAACAACAGCGCATGGGTCGTAACACTTAAAGACACAAAGCAGATTGCCCCGATTAGAAACATGAACATCAACACTTTTCGATGCCCCAATCGTTCCACTAAATAACCGCCCAGCAAGGATCCGCCGATTTGGCCAACTCCCAGTACAAGGCTGAAGGATAAGCTGGAAGATATCCCATATCCTGAGCTCTGCATGATTTTCGGAAGCCATGTATTAAGGCCATAGATCATGAGAAGGCAACTCAATACAACCGCCCAAAACGCTAGCGTACTAACGGCCCGATTGTCGGAAAACAGCTTTTTGGCGGGAAAACCTTTTGTGCGCTCCTTCACACTAGCATATTCAAAATCGTCTGTAGCCTGATACTTCCCTTTCGGATTGACTTTATTTAGGATCCCAGCAATCTTATCCCCTTGATTCCGTAAAATATGAAAGGACATCGATTCAGGAAAGAATTTTAGGAAAAATGGAAGTGTAAAGAGCGGGATAATCCCGATCCAATATAAAAATCTCCATCCCAGGCTTTCCATTAGGTACATTCCGATGAGTGAAGCCAGAATCGCCCCGATTGAGTAGCCAGTATACATGGATGCGACAATCAGTGCCCGGTTTTTCTTAGGAGAGTATTCGGTCATGACCGCAATAACAGCGGGCATCAAACCACCCATCCCTAAAGCGGCAATAAAACGCATAATTGTAAAAATAAGTGCATTGGGTGCGAACCCTGCTAAAAGAGAAAAGACGCTAAATATTCCCATGCAAATGGCAAGAATTCTTTTTCGACCAATTACATCTGCTAGCGAACCAAGGAGGAAGGAACCAATCATCATCCCAACCAGCGTGTAACTTCCAATTGCGCCCGCTTCTACAAGAGTTAGTTGAAAATCCTCCACCATCATCGGCAAGCCGATGCCGTACAAGGCAATATCATAGCCATCAAAAGCAATGGCGTAAAAGCACCATAGAAAAACGACTAGATGAAACTTATTAAACTTGCTTTCAGCGATCACCTGAGAGGTCTGAACGATACGCATTGGCTTCCTCCTCATCTTGCTTGTATTCTCTTACATTTTTATTTCCAGACATCCTTTGAAATTTCTACAACGTGCTGAAGCTTCGCCCATTGCTGTTCCTCTGTTAGCAAGTTTCCTTCTTCAGTAGAAGCAAATCCGCATTGTGGACTAAGCGCAAGTTGATTTAAATCAACATATTGTGCTGCTTCTTCAATTCTCTTTTTAATGACATCTTTATCTTCCAGTTCGCCAAATTTTGAAGTAACAAGGCCTAAAACAATGCTCAAATCTGGTCTGTTAACAAAACGAAGTGGTTCAAATCCACCTGAGCGATCATTGTCATATTCGAGGAAGAAGCCATCGATATTTAAGTGTCCAAATAATTGCTCCGCTATCGGTTCGTATCCGCCTGAAGAAATCCAAGTAGAGCGGAAATTCCCGCGGCAGATATGCATTGTGATCTTCAAATCATCTGGACGGTCCGCAACCGCTTTGTTCAGTGTCTCTAGGTACATTTTGATTAAATAATCAGGATCCAATCCTTTAGCGCGAAGCTGTTGTTTTTGTTCCTCAGAACATAAATAAGCCCAGGCTGTATCATCAAGCTGTAGGTAACGGCAGCCAGCATCGTAAAATGCTTGAATCCCTTTTTTATACGTTTGAGCTAAATCATCGAAGAATTCCGCTTCATCCGGATAAACGGATCGATCAACTTCACCACGGAAATGAAGCATGCTCGGACTTGGAATCGTAAACTTCGCTGTATGATCTCCAGCTGCTTGATGGAGAAACTTAAAATCTTCCAGCATTGGATGATGTCCAAAATCTAGTTTACTAGTAACTTTAATTGCCCGAGACTTTGTTTGCTTTTGCTGGAACTGAATTCCGTTCCCTGCCCAATAGCCATCCACACCGACTAAGTTTTCAAGGAAATCAAAATGCCACCAAGCTCTGCGGAATTCACCGTCGGTCACCGCTTCTAGACCCACTTCTTTCTGTTTCTCCACAATTCTTGCAATCTCAGTATCCTCAACCTGACGAAGTTGTTCTGCAGAGATTTTCCCTTCCACTCTTTGCAAGCGCGCATTTTTAATTGCATCGGATCGTAATAGACTTCCAACCTGATCCGCACGGAAAATTGATTGACTAGCTGTTTTCATTCAAATCCCTCTTTCTCTTATGTAATACTATTGTTGTATACTACCATGAAAAAAGAGTTATAGCGTAACTGATAAAAGCTGTAAGTTGTTATAGCTAAAAACTATAACGGTGAGACAAGGGGACAGGCACTTTGCATCTAGGGAAGCTGGAAATGGTCCAAAACCACTGTAAAAGTCACTTCGTATAGATTTCGTGGGTCATCGGTTTTTGAATCTGGGTTCTTTTCGATACCTTACAAGATTTCAGCTTCATCGACCTTATGAAGCAGGTTTCTTAGCAATTCCTAGCTTTATTCCGTCTTCATCGACCTTATGAAGAGGATTTCTTGGTGATTCCTACCTTGATCTCGGCTTCATCTGTCCTTGGAAGCCCCACCCTTTTCTTCTTAATAGCCCACATCGGTCTTCGTATGATTTGCATTTTAGGAGTCTCGGGATGATTCATTTGTTCCACTATTTTCTCGGCATACCTTTTTCCAACTCTATTAATCAAACGTTTGATCAAAACCAACTTAATTTATCAAGCCTTACAGGACTTTGTCCCTAAGTATTAATCATCACCAATGAGGTTATCGCTTCGTTTTTGCTATTTTATTATAAAACCAATCTTCTACGTGGCTGTCTACCTATCCTACCGGGACAAAAGTGATTAAGTATCTGTCCCCCTGTCTCATTTATTTCATTCTTTACTTTCATAATAAAAAGGTAACGTTTTCGTTAAGAATTTTATTTTCGATTTCAATCGACAGCTTTATTTAATAACCTTGTTTATACTAGCCAAGTGAAAGGGTAAGGAGTTGTATAAAGGAGTTCCTCTAAAGCTTCTAAACCAACTCCTACATAATAAATTCTCAATAACACAATAAACGAGGTGTCACAAATGAATCACACACTACGATATACAGTTCAAATAAAAAAGGAAAAATTGATTAATAAGATGATCCAATCAGGGATCTTTAAAAAGGGGAATAAACATTTATACGAATTATCTTTAACTGATTTAGAGGAAGAGTATAAAAATATGGAGAGGGACAACGGAACTGATTCCCTGCCCCGCACCTGAGCTTATTCACAAATCTATTAATTGGTTGTTATTGATAGAAGCAGCCTTTAACGAAAGAAGAAACCGGTTGGGGACCCAACCGGTTTATTTTCTCTAGATTAAAAAGCATTGTAATGAGCTTAAAAGGATTAAGCTGCACTCCCCTATCTAGGAGTTCCTGCTGAGCCTTAAAGGGTAACAATCTCCCCGGTCTGAATGGCTTTGTAACAGGCATCGATGACGCGCATATTTTGAATCGATGAAGCACCGGTCTGAACAGGTTGATGGTCATTTAAGATAGCTTGTGAGAAATGTTCTACTTCCAATCGATAAATATCCCCAGGAATGCTTTCTTCACGAGTCATCCCGTTATGCTTGACCACAACTTTGCCAATTCCCCCATTTACATCAGGGCGAAACGCGTATGGTACTTTAATGCTTCCCTTCGTCCCAACCACTTCATACTCATTGCGGCTAACCATATCAAAGCTGGAGTCAATCACAGCGGGAATCCCATTTTCCATTTCTAGATACAAGAAGGAGGAAAGATCCACTGCCGTTTTGGAATCTAGTTGACCCACGCCTCTGACTTGAACTGGCTCGGATTGGAGAACGGTACGAAGCACATGAAGAGAATAACATCCTACATCATAAAGTGCGCCTCCGCCCATCTCTTTCTTCATCCGGATATCTCCTTCACGGTTTTGTAAAAAGAAGGAGTGGCTTGATTTAAACAATTTAATTTCGCCAATTTCACCAGATTCCATGATTTCGCGCACACGTTGATGTTGAGGATGAAGCTGATACATAAACGCTTCCATAAATTTCACTCCATGCTCCTCACAAGCTTGAACGATTTCCTCCGCTTCTTGAGCTGTCAACGCGATTGGCTTTTCACATAGAACATGCTTTCCTTTTTGCGCTGCCTTTAGAACCCATTCTTTATGTAGATGATTTGGAAGTGGAATGTACACTGCATCGATCTCAGCATCATTTAACAATTCCTCATAGCTTTCATATGCTTTGGCAATCTGAAGCTCTGCGGCAACCTCATGAACTTTACTGCCCCGACTCGCAATTGCTACAACCTCCGCGTTGTCAGCCCTCCAAATTGCAGGAATCAACTGTGTTCTTGCAATATGTGCTGTACTTAGAATACCCCATCGAATTTTATCCACCGGAAACTCTCCTTATGTAATTATTTAGCTGTAGATTTCTACTATAAACACTTGTTTTACACCTGGTTTGATCTAGTGAGACAAGCTGTCTCTCTTCCCCACTAAGAATTCAAATCTACTTGTTTGGAAATCTAGTTCTATCCTTTAATAATACCATAATTATACAAATAATCACACGATTAAAGCAGAACTTAGGGACATGTTCACCAACTTATTTCTGCCAGATTTTTAAGGTTCAACGTGCATTCCCAATGATAAAGAAGAGGATGTTCAAACAAGGTAGCCCTACCTTTTTGAACATCCTCTTCTCGTTCAGTTGTGAAGATCAAATGATCTCACTATTCTCTAAAATAAATCCAGATGAAACCCTTATAGAGAGATCACATCTTCCTTATAAAAAAGATAATCTGAATATACATATCGGCCATTTCTTCTGGAGATTCAGCTAACGAATTATCAAGCCACTGCTCGACCAATCCTAAAAAAGCCGAAATTGCAAACGATGACAAATAATCCTTTGGGATGGTTAAGTCTTGAAAGAAGTGCTGGTTCTGTACGATTTTTTCAATAAAGTGATTGCCGAAGAAGTGTTTGAGCCGCTTATGGAAACCAAACTGATTATGTTCCCCTAATAGCACTTGGAAGAGTTCCACATTCTCTTGTATGTAACGGAATACTTCAACGGAAAACCTTGATATGTTCCCCTTTTCTGCTTCTAAAAGTAAGACATCCGGTTTCAGACGCTGCAAGTGCACTTCGAGTCCCCTAAGCAAGGTATCCTCCATTTGATGAAGAAGATCGTATTTGTCCTCATAATGCAAGTAAAAAGTCCCTCTATTAATCGCTGCAATGGTTGTAATATCCCGAACAGATACTTTCACGAAAGGCTTTTCCTTTAGCAACTGCAAAAAGCTTTTCTGAATATTTTCTTTCGTCTTTTCATTCATTTCATCATAGATAGACGCCATGTCATTCCCTCCATACCACTGAACAACATCATGTTTTTTGTTTATTGCTTAGATTGTATCAACAAAATAGAATGATATACATACCACTCAACACCATGTTGGGTGGTAAAAAATCGAACAAAAGGTGATCATAATGAAAAAATCAACTAGTATCATGGTTATCACATTATTAATCGCTGTTGGAATGCTTGCGAAGGCGTTCATTCTCAATGAAGAGGCTAAAGTATTTTTACTTATTTTCTTTGCCGTTGGTATGGGGTTAGGATTATTACGGTTGTTCGTCAACCGCTCAATTAAAAAGATGAAAGGAAAAGGCTGGAAGAGCAAAGTTTTGTTCTTCGGTGTTTTACTCGGCTTAGGATTGCCATTCCAATCTTGGTTTAGAAATAATGTATTACTAAGGATTGATTCATCCTATTTAATGAGCAGTATCATCATCATGGTTGTAGGAATACTATTTATGACGACTTGCTTTGGCTATTTTAAAAATAAAAGAATGCAAAGAAGCGTAATCGACTTGGGCGAGGTAGAAGGCTAGTATTCACGCGTGGCACGGTTCCTTCAATAGTAGTTTTAAATCCATAATGACCCTATAGACCCTTCACCGCTTTTGGTAGAATTGGGTGGCCACAGGAACCCAACCTAAACATCTGCCTTTGTCGAAATAAATCATTTCATTCCGGACAAACTTCTTCTTATTTCTTCATCATCGTTTGGTATGTTAGTAAGAACATATACTTTCTAGAAATGCATGGAATAGGAAAGGAGTTGTTCAAATGGAGAAACAAGATCATTTCTTAGTTGGACTATTATGGGGAACTTCTTTGAGTATACCATTATGGATTGCATTTCTAGGTTGGGTTAAGATCATTCTCCATTTTTTAGGGGCGGTTTAAACTGCCCCAGAACCGTCTCAGAAAATCTCCCTATTCCCATCTTCTAATCTGGTTCCATTTTTATCTGTTCAACAGCAAATGAACTTACTAGACAAAGTGAAAAAGAACAATCTCTCCCCTCAAAAGCGGGAACAGGTTTATCATTCCTTGGGTATCCAAGAGTTAATGAACAGCTTCCCGTCAGAGTTATCTGGTGGACAACGCCAACGAGTGGCAATTGCCAAAGCTTTGTACTCGGACCCGAGCACTATTTTAGAAGATGAACCGACCGCATCACTCGATTCCGAGCGTGCCTTTGAAGTGATGGAAATGCTGCGAAAAGTAACCACTGAAAACAATAAAACAACTATTGTGGTCACCCATGACACACGCTTGATTGATTATTGTGAAAGGTGTACCGCATTACCGATGGAAGATTGCAACAAGAATGGCAAGCTTAACTTCATAAAATTCTGTTGCTTTTGAATACAAAACAAGATGAAGGGTATGGAAAACAACAGGAGGAAATCGATGTTACTTCTAATAGACCATGAATTGATCAGCGCCTACAAGAAGGCAATAGAGATGAACTTAGAAGAGGACTTCCTGAAGTTATTAGCACGAGAGTTAGAGCGAAGAAATATTGTCTGTTTCCCGGAGCGTCGCGAACCTAAATCAGAGGCAAAGTAAAAGAGGAGCACGGCCATTGGGGCCCTAAAACTGGTTAATAGCAACCTATTGAGATTACAAATTAAAAGCTAACTAGCAGGTTAAGTCGCTCAGAATTTTTTCTGAGCGTTTTTATTAAAAACCCTAAACTCCTTTCTTCTGCCTCGCCTTTTAATCCCCACAAGATGCATACTGTTTTTCTTATCTTGTAAAACTTTCACCTGATAACACCCATACTCAGAAAGAATGAAGGTGCACATTAAATCTAAAAAGTCCTCTTTTGTACCTTCAAACGAAAGCACCTCATGCCCACTTCCAGCAGTATGTGGTTTTCTAGCAATAGAATAAACCGTATAACCTTTCTTCATGGAATCACCTAGATTTCTTTTCTTATCTAAAGTGCTTGATCATTAGTTCAACTATTATAAATCTCAATAGGCAACCCATCTGGGTCCGCAAAGAACGTAAATTTTTTATCCGTATAAGGGTCAACACGTATGTCCTCTACCTCGACGCCTTGCTCCGATAAATAACGTACCGCTTCCTCCACGTTTTCAACTGCAAACGCCAAATGCCTTAAACCAGCTGCCTCAGGATAACTTGGACGCGCTGGTGGATTACGAAAGGAAAATAGCTCAATCTGATACTGGCCGTTGACTTCTAAGTCAAGCTTGTAAGAATCCCTCTCCTCGCGATAAACCTCGCGAATCGGGACCAACCCGAGGATTCTCACATAAAAATCTTTAGATTTTTCGTAGTCTGAGCAAATGATTGCTACGTGGTGGATGTTCAATAATTTCATCGACTTCATTCCCTACTCATTTTTAATGGGTCTGAGTGGTATTTGCACCTTGTGCCGCCACTCTAGACACCTTTTTACACATCCTACCATTTAATCTATTCAAATTGTAGAGGCTGTTTCCGTAAAGGAGTACTGCTAATTAGGGGTTCCAATTTGTTTGCAAGCTAAAAAAGGCCCGGCAACGCTGCCGGACCTCTCAGTTTCTTCAATTGAAATTATAGAAAAATACTCTCATAGACAACTTTTGGGACAAGGTGCCTGTCCCTGTGTCCCACCACACCTCATGAGATTGAAACTTTATCTAATCACTACATACTCTAAGCCAACTAATTTTGCATAGGTAATGATTTGATCAGTTGTTAAGTTCAACGAAACGACAGTATGGTGACCGCCGCCATTCTCAATCCAAGCGCGAACTCCGTCTTGGAAGTTTGGCTTCACTTCCCATAGCACACGGGCCACTGGAAGGTTTGGTGCTGGAACAGTTGGCTCAAATGCCGAAATTTCGTTGATTAATAGTTTGAAGTTGGCGCCAAAGTCAGCCATGGACACAACCACACCGTCGCCTGCTTTTCCGTCAAACACTAGACGCGCTGGGTCTTCACGGTCGCCAATCCCTAAAGGAGATACCACAATTTTCGGTTTTGAGCTAGCTAAAGATGGGTCGACTTCAAGCATATGTGACTGAAGGATCGATTCTTGGCCGGCAGCTAATTCATACGTGTAATCTTCCATAAAACCAGTTGATTGATTATGGCTCATCACTTTTAACAAGCGATCAAGTGCTGCCGTCTTCCAATCTCCTTCACCCGCAAAGCCATACCCTTGTGCCATCAAACGTTGAACTGCAAGACCTGGGAGCTGTTTCATCCCATATAAGTCTTCGAAGTTTGAAGTGAAGGCTGTGTATCCACCATCATCTAGGAAACGCTTGATCGCAATTTCATAGCTTGCTTGAACTTTTACACTCTTCTCCCAATCTTCCTGACTGTATGTACCATACTCGAAATCATAAAGATCTGCGTATTCTGCTAAAAGGTCATTGATTTCCTCGTCCGTAACAGCGTTTACGTATTGAACAAGGTCGCCAATTCCGAAATAGTCAACCGTCCAACCAAATTGAATTTGTGCCTCTACCTTATCGCCTTCAGTTACGGCAACGTTACGCATGTTGTCACCAAAGCGAGCAACCTTAAGGTTGAAGCTTTCGTTGTAAGCAACCGCTACGTCCATCCAATCTGCAATCTGCTTTTGCACTTCAGGTCGCTCCCAATAGCCAACAACAATTTTATTTTGCTTTTTCAAACGGGCATTGATAAACCCATACTCACGATCTCCATGAGCCGCTTGGTTTAGGTTCATAAAGTCCATATCAATCGTTGCCCAAGGAATGCTTTCATTGTATTGTGTGGCTAAATGGAGCAATGGTTTTTGTAGTAATTTTGTTCCACGAATCCACATTTTTGCAGGTGAGAATGTATGCATCCACGTAATGACACCAGCAACTTCGTCACGATAGTTGACTTCTTTCATAATCGTTGTAATTTTATCTGCAGTCACAGCTAAATCTTGCAATACGATCGGATAAGCCAAAACACCGCTTTCATTTAATGCATCCGTCATGGCTTGCGCATGCGCCTTGACCTCCGCTAATGCTTCTTCCCCATAAAGATGTTGTGAACCTACGACAAACCAAAATTCTTTTCTTCCAGTAGTTAACATATTCATCCTCTTTTCCTCGGGACAAGGGAACCGTCCCCTTGTCTGATAGTTTGATTTTACTTCTGACCGTAATAAGCGTATTTACCATGCTTTCGAAGATAATGTTTATCTAAAATCCCTTGTGGTAACTCCTTGGCAAATGAATTTAAATCTCGTGTGTAATAATTCATTTTTGCAACTTCATCCAACACCACACTGTTTAATACTGCGGACTTTACGTCTTTGCCCCATGTAAAAGGTCCATGTCCATGAAGTAAGACTCCAGGAACAGCTAAGACATCCAACCCACGCTCTTCAAATGTTTCGATAATCACATTTCCCGTTTCGACCTCGTACCCACGATCAATCTCCTCTTGGGTCAAGTAGCGGGCACATGGAACAGAACCATAGAAGGTATCCGCATGCGTCGTTCCCATTGCGGGTACATCAAGTCCGGCTTGAGCCCAAATGGTGGCCCATGTGGAATGTGTATGAACAATGCCCCCAATTTCTTGGTAATGCTTGTATAGAACGGCATGTGTGGCTGTATCGGATGAAGGCCTCATCTCTCCCTCAACAACATTGCCATCTAAATCAACCACGACCATATCACTAGGCTGCATTCTTTCATAATCAACACCGCTCGGCTTAATCACGAATAAACCACTCTCACGGTCAATGGCGCTTGCATTTCCCCATGTATATTTCACGAGTCCATATTTAGGTAAGTCTAAATTTGCTTGATAGACATCTTCCTTTAGCTGTTCTAACACGTAAATCCCTCCCGTTTTTCACCTATAAAACCAAATGATCTACTGCAGACTGCTCAATCACTAACCCTTTTTTATAACGTTCAATAAATGTTTCAAACCCTTTTACATCAACGGCATCCGGGAAAATTTCTTGCCCATCAACCTCTGCAAACACCTTGTCATCAAGGAAGTCTTCTAACCCTTCTTGTGGATCTTTGTTCAGCATATAAGAAGCTAAAATCGCCATTCCCCACGCCCCGCCTTCTCCGGCTGTTGACATCACCGATACTGGCGTGTTCATCGCCGCTGCAACCATTTTCTGTCCAACAAGAGGCGTTTTAAATAACCCTCCGTGAGCTAAAATGCTATCAATGGCAACATGCTCTTCTTTTGTCAGGATATCCATCCCAATTTTCAACGCACCAAAAGCGGTGAAAAGGTGGGCCCTCATGAAGTTTGCTAAATTGAAACGACTTTCAGGGGAGCGGACAAATAACGGTCGGCCGTTTTCCAAGCCTGTAATATTTTCACCAGAGTAATAGCCGTAACTTAGCAAACCACCACCATCTGGATCCGCTTCCAAAGCTTTGTTTAGCAATACTTCAAATAATTTATTGTTATCCGCCTTTTCCCCCATTGCCTCATAAAATTCACGGAACAACCCAAGCCATGCATTGAGATCACTTGAGCAGTTATTCGCATGAACCATCGCAACAGGACTACCAGTTGGCGTCGTGACCATATCAATCTCTGGATATACTTTTGACAGTTCATTCTCTAAAACAATCATCGCAAAAACGGAAGTTCCAACTGAAACATTTCCAGTACGTTTCCTTACACTATTTGTCGCAACCATCCCTGTACCAGCATCGCCTTCTGGAGGACAAACTGGAATACCCGCTTGTAGATTCCTAGATTGGTCAAGAATTCTTGCCCCAACCTCCGTTAACTCTCCTGCTTGCTCGCCCGAAACGTAGACTTTAGGCAGGATGTCTTTTATCTTCCAAAGAAAACCTTCGTCACCGATTAATTCATCAAACTGCTTCACCATAGATTCATTGTAGTCTCCAGTGGATTCATCAATTGGGAACATCCCTGAAGCATCGCCAATCCCAATGGCTTTCTTGCCTGTTAATAACCAATGAATGAACCCAGATAAAGTGGTAATAAAGTCAATCCGCGGTAGATGATACTCTTTGTTCAAAATCGCTTGATACAGGTGGGCAACGCTCCAACGTTCAGGAATATTGAATTGGAATAGCTCTGTTAATTTTTTAGCAGATTCACCGGTTGTTGAGTTACGCCAGGTTCGAAACGGAACCAGTAACTCCCCTGTGTTGTCAAAAGCCAAATAGCCATGCATCATCGCAGAGACTCCAATTGAACCAATTGTTCGGATGGTGACGCCATATTGTCGTTCCACTTCATTTTTTAATTCACGATAAGCCGTTTGTAAGCCAGTGATAATATCTACTAAGTTGTACGTCCAAAAGCCATCTTCCAAACGGTTCTCCCACTCATAACTCCCAGATGCGATCGTTTGGAAATCCTTATTAATTAAAATGGCTTTAATGCGTGTGGACCCGAATTCAATACCAAGTGAAGTCTCTCCGCTGGTAATAGCCTGTTTCATCCCTACTGTATCCGTTTTCATTTAATCCCCTCTTAATTAGTGATTTTTTTCTACTCTGAATGGTAAGGAAGTGCTTTTATCTAAATGTTATTTACAACTTAAGTATATTTACTTGTACGTACATTTGTCAATAAAAAACCTTACACAATCGTACAAGTGTAATAGAATTATATTTCTTTCTATCTCTTTCTCTATTAAACTAGAAAGAGAATGGATCATATCATGAAGAAAATGATTTACCTTTCTATCGGCCTCAATCATTTCAGATACCCAACTGTTCGAACGAAAGTACTCGTACAAGGCTTCTCGCTTGCGCTATCTTCCTGAAAAAATATTAAAAGCAGGAATTTTAAAGTTGGAGAAATGGTACGAATTTGATACCATACTAATTAGAATCAAAAGTTGTACGTATAGACTTGTTATACAAATTGAAAGTGGTGGAATTATGGCGGGACAAGCCAAATATATAATGGTAAAAGAAAAGATTAAAGAGTGGATTACTACTGGAGAAGTTCAACCAGGGGAAAAGGTACGCTCCGAAAATGAGTTGGTAAAACTTTTTCAGGTAAGTCGACATACCATTCGACAAGCAATTGGAGAGCTCGTTCATGAAGGTTGGCTGTATCGAGAACAAGGCGCTGGTACCTTTTGTTCGAAAACCATTCAGCAATCGGAGCCAATAAAGCAAGAAGTGAAAACCAATAGCAAAAACATCGGTGTCATTACTACCTATATATCCGATTATATTTTCCCCTCTATTATTAGAGGAATTGAATCTTATTTGACCGAAAAGGGATATACCCTTACTTTTGCCAGTACCAATAACGATGTGGAAACAGAAAAACAATGTTTGCAAAGTATGTTAAATAGAAAAATTGATGGGCTGATCGTGGAACCTACTAGAAGCGGTAGCTTCAATCCAAACATTAACTACTATTTAGAGTTAGAGAAGGATGAGATTCCCTATTTAATGATTAACCAATATTACCCTCAATTAAATCCTCCTCATCTTATTATGGATGATGAAAAAGGCGGGTTTATTGCCACCGATCATTTAATTAAACTAGGGCACGAGAAAATCATTGGGATTTTTAAAAACGATGATTTGCAAGGGTTCAACCGAATGCAGGGGTTTATTCGCGCCTTCCGTGAAAATCACACACCCATTTTTCCAGATATGATTTTTACATTTTCAACAGAAAATAAAGAAAGTACTTTACAGCAAATAAGACATCTCTTCACCCCTCTCGGAGAGAAACCGACCGCAATTGTGTGCTACAATGACCAGATTGCCTTAAACATCATCAATTTATTACGGGACTTAGACATCAAAATCCCTGAAGAAATATCCATCGTTGGATTTGATGATTCCTTTTTAGCAGAGGCTTCCGAAATTAAACTGACGAGCGTAAAGCATCCTAAAGAAGACATGGGGATTGCAGCAGCAAAATGGATCGTGAACGCAATCGAAAACGGGCCATCCAATGATGTTCCAGCGCCTATTGTCTACGAACCAGAACTAGTAATTAGAAGTTCAACAACCGAAATGAAAAAGCCTATAATTGAAAACTAGTTACAATGGAGATATTAATAAATGGTCGGTCCTCTAAGGGTACCGACCATTTTTTAGTAGCTACACCACAATAAAAATAACCCACTCTACAAAACTCTAAAGAAATGTAAAGTGGGTTATTTTATGACGTTCAGATTTATTTCTCTTCATTTTTCTTAAGACGCAACATATTCCATGACAACTTAGGCAATACCGCCGTTAAAGTACCGTTTTCGATATAAGACTTAGAATTCGTGTGTGGTTTTACTTGTTCATTTGTAATTGTGTTAATCGCTTTTGGATCTTCATTTTCAAGAACAACATGTTCGACTAATCCGTATCCTTCAAATGAACGAATATCAACATCTACCAACAATTGATTTTCTAGATTACGATTGACTGCAAAAATAACCAATTCTTCAGTTTCTTCATTATAAACAACAGATTGGTCCAAATATGGTACATCTGTATAGTCTTTACTATCATACTTTGGAGAATCCACAATCGAATGAAGCGCAGTCCCGCGTCCATATACAGAAGTATAGTAGTATGGATAGAAGATTGTTTGCTTCCAAATCCCACCACCTGTTTCAGTCATAATTGGAGCGATAACATTGACTAACTGTGCCATACAAGCCATTTTCACTCGATCTGAGTGTTTGAGCAATGTATTTAGCATGCTCCCTACAAGAATGGCATCTTCAAATGTGTAAATATCCTCTAATAACGGTGGAGCGACAGACCAAGGCTCAACTTGCTTATCTTGATCATTTGAGTGGAACCATACATTCCATTCATCAAAACTTAAATTCATTGTTTTCTTACTACGTTTCTTGGCTTTCATATAATCACAAGTCGCAATGACTGTTTTAATGAAATTATCCATATCTAACGTGTTCGCGATGTAGTTCGCTGTATCATTGTCTCTATTTCCATAATATTGATGGAGAGAAATATAATCAGCATATTCATACGTATGCTCCAGCGTTTCTGCTTCCCACTGAGGGAACGTTTCCATCCCTGAACCTGAACTTCCGCAACTAACGAGTTCAATTGTAGGATCAACCAATCTCATTGCTTTTGCCGTTTCAGCAGCTAGTCGGCCATATTCATAGGCCGTTTTCATGCCGATTTGCCAAGGACCGTCCATTTCATTTCCTAAACACCAGACTTTTATATTATGAGGATCTTGATAGCCATGCGACTTTCTTAAATCACTCCAGTACGTTCCTCCTGGATGATTACTATATTCGACTAAATTTCGTGCAGCATCAATGCCACGTGTACCTAAGTTCACCGCCATCATGACTTCAGCATCCACTTTTTTTGCCCATGAAACAAACTCATTTGTGCCGACTTCATTCGTTTCTAATGAATTCCAGGCCAAATCTAAGCGCTTAGGTCTAGATTCTTTTGGTCCAACTCCATCTTCCCAGTTGTATGCGGATACCATGTTGCCACCAGGATAACGAATAATCGGGACGTTTAATTCTTTTACTAGGTTGATTACATCTTGACGGAAACCATCCTCATCAGCAGTAGCATGAGTAGGTTCAAAGATTCCCCCATAAACCGCACGACCTAACTGCTCGATAAAAGACCCATAGATCCTTGGGTTCACTTCAGATATTTTAAAAGATTTATCGATAATCATCTTTGCCTTGGAAGTAGTATTCAAAGTCATTTCGTTCACCTTTCTAACTAGCTTTTAGTCAATTAATTTGATATTCACCTTCTGAAACACTTTCATTGACATCCATATCCAACCATATGTAGCTATACTTATTGTGAAAAAAGGAAGAACACCAGGAAACCTTAACGAAATATACAATACGATAAAAATATAAACCATGATCGCGATCGTAAAGTGGAATCGCCCGAAGCCTAAAATGATTGCATTCTTAAAAAAATGTTTAACCTTTCCATTATAATGGGCTAATTGCGGGAATGACCATATGACTAAATTCAAATAGAATAGAATGATAAGATAGAAAGCAACGTAAAAAACAATGTTCATATCGCCCATCCCTTTAAGGACCAGGTAATTCAAATAAAGAATCACTCCTGCAATCGTTAGAATCCAACCAACTAGGTTCGATTTAACAAATTCTTTACGGTATTCTTGCTTAAAGGTACCCCAAATCGGAAATTGATCCTCTCCCATGATCCACTTTCTAGAAATTTTTAGTACAGTCAGCGTTGCGGGGAAAATCCCCCCAACAATTAGACCCATCAATGTATAAAAAAACCACAATACATTTAAGACGACCAACCGCGTGATCCATGTAAAGATTCTGTCTAGAGTTGTAACAATCTGCTGGCTCTTCATCTTTTTTCACCTTTCTATTTCTCGCTTAAATTATCCTTTTACGCTACCCGAAGCTAAACCTGCAACAAAATATCGTTGGAAGAAAATAAAGAGAACAATGATCGGAATGATGGTCATGACCGACCCGGCAATCAAGGTATCATAGTTATTTCCATATGGTGTTAACAATGTTGCCAATCCGATTGGTAATGTAAATAAATCATTCGAACGGATAACAAGTAATGGCCATAAGAAGTTATTCCAACTGTTTAGCCCCTGTAGGATGGCCATTGCTGAGAAAGAAGGCAACATCAATGGCGCCATGATTTTAAAATAAATCCCATATTCTGTACATCCATCAATTCTTGCAGCGTCCATCAATTCTGCAGGAAGCCCCATTGCATATTGTCTAAAGAAAAATACAGCCGTTGGTGCAACAATTAACGGTAACATCACACCGGTATACGTATTGATTAAATTCACATTAATCATTAATTGATAAAGTGGCAACATTAAGACTTCAAACGGGATCATTATGATAACCAGAACACATAGGAAAAGGAAATTTCTCCCTTTAAAATCATACAACGCCATTGCATAGCCAACCATAGAAGAGAAAAACAAGGATAATACAATGGTTAATGTGGAAATAATCAAACTATTTCCGTACCATTCCCAGTAGGCAGGTGATTGTGTAAAGATATGAATGTAATTGTATAGAGAGAGTTCACTCCAATTGATTGAAAAAGTAATCCCGTTTCTCATTAGCTCTGATGATGGACGGAACGAGGAGATGATTAAGCTTAATAGTGGAAATAAGGCAATGAGAGATACCACTACAAAAAATATATTTACTATCCATTTTGTTAAGGTTGTGTTTTTTTTCATACTACTCGTCACCTCTTTTAAATGCACCTGTCAGCAACAAATAAATAATACTTACGATAAAGATTAGAAGTAGAAGCACGACCCCAATCGCAGCACCAAATCCCATATCATTTTGCTGAATCCCCTGCTGATATAATAATCCAACAAGTGTCAAACCAATATTTCCTGGTGAGTTCCCTTCCCAAATCACATAACTTTCTTCAAACACTCGGAAACCACCAATGATACTAATTGTCGTAACGAAAATAATAATTGGTTTTAAAAATGGGAGAGTAACGTGTCTAAACTTGTGGAACATGTTTGCCCCATCCATTTCAGCTGATTCATATAATTCCTTAGGAATGCTCTGTAAACCGGCTAAAAAGTATAAGACATTGACTCCCATCCATCTCCAAGAAGCCATGAAAACCATCAAAAGCATCCCAGACCATGCGTTGAATTGCCAGCTTATCGGTTCAAAACCAAAGAACCCGATGATTTGGTTCAAAACTGCAAACTCTGATTCCCCAGAAACCAATCGAAAAATAACACCAGCAACGACGATTGAAGTTAATGCCGGAATAAATAATGCAGAACGAAAGAATGTTTTGAATCGAACTAACTTAGAATCTAACAGGATTGCTAGAATAATAGGTATCGTGACTAGAATCAAAACAGTAAGAAGCATATAGACGGTAGAATTCGTTAATGCCTTGTAAAAAGCCGGATTTAAGATCCTTTGATAGTTTTGCAAGCCAATAAATTCAATTTGCCCTGGTAAAATCCTCTGAAAGCTCATAATAATCGCTTGTATTGTAGGATATAACGTCAGGACTGCAAAGGAGACAATAAACGGTAACACAAAAACATAGGGCACTACCTTTTTGGAATTCAAAAATCCCAGTACTTTATTCGGCTTTTTTTCTTTTCCTAAAGGCACAGTGTTATTCCTGTTATTCGCTTTTAATTCGGCCATTTTATCCCTTCTTACATTGTAAATTAGATATTATGGACAGGATAAACCTGTCCATAATCATCTTTATTATTCTTTAATATTACTCCCCAGCTTTCTGCCGTACAGTATCTGCTGACTGTTTCAATGCTTCTTCTGGAGTTAGATTTTGTTCTCTAAGTACGCTATGCATAACATTAGAGTCAATTTCTGTTAAAATGTCAGGTGTAAACTCGTTTAATTGAATAGGAGCGATATTTTCCCTAATATCTAGTAAGATATCAAAAATATCATCGTGGAAGTACTGATAGAATACGTTATCTTCTCTCATTTGTGGATCTTCCCAAACATCCCAACGTGGAGGGTCAAATCCTAATTCTTTCCACAACTGGATATTCCCTTCTTTAGACAATTTTGCAAAGTATAAAAACTCTTTCGCTAATTCAACGTGTTCTGATTGATTTGTTACAGCAGTACCTGTTCCACCCATCGTTACAGATTGGTAATCAGAATCAGACCATTTTGGCATAGGACGGATTTGCATTTTGCCCTTAAGGTCAGGCATGTATGTTGTGAAATCCTTCATGTAGTACATTGGAATTACTAATGATGCTTGGGAACCTTGATTCATAGCTCCATAGAATTCTTCAGTATGATAATTTCCTCCTGGAGTAAGTTCCGCAATTTTATGTTTGTTCACCATGTCATTAATAAATTCTAAAGTTTCGATATTTTTTTCGCTATCTAATGTGATTTTTCCATTTTCATCAAAGAAATCAGAGCCTCTTTGTGCAACATATGGCCAAATTCCGTACCAGTTTGTAGCGATTGTTGTCATTGGCTTACCTGTTGCTTCAACTACCTTTTTACCAGCTTCTACATAATCATCCCAAGTAATAATCGAGTCAATATCTACACCAGCTTGATCCATGATTTCAGTATTATAGTACACGACTGAAGCACCTAAGTGCGTTGGAGCTCCGTAGAAGTTTCCATCTTTTTGATAGATATTGATTCTTTCAGTAAACTTATCTAATTCAGGCTCAATCAAATCATTAAGAGGTTCTAACTGAATATCCCCTTTTAAGAAGTTTGGAAATTTAGCTAACTCGATATCTACTAAATCGGGTGCGCCAGATCCAGATTGTAATGCCATCAATAGATTATTATGCATTTGATCAAACGGATAATTTTCAACCTTTAATTTGATTGGCTTATCCTTATGTTGTTCATTCCATCTTTCAGCTGCATTTACATAAAAATCAGCGTGTGTTCCAGCAAACGTCCAAAAACTTAATTCTGTTGCATTCTCAATATCTTCACCAGCAGTTTTTGTATCATCAGAAGTTGTTGCAGGTTCCGAGCTGTTCCCTCCGCCACTACATGCAGAAAGTACAAGCACTAAGGATAATAGCAGGGCACTAAAAATTGAAAGACCTTTTCTATTCATGATCATTCCCACCTTTACTTTTTTCGTTCAGTGAAAAAACTAACAATCTACCAAATAATTAAACTGCAGAATCACTCCTTCACTTTATGTATAAATGCAATCTTCAGATATTATTATGAAAACGCATTCACCTTTACTGATATTTTAAATAACATATACGTACATGTCAACTATAAATAGGTAATATGAACGTGAAATTATAAATCACGAATAAGTATGATAGTTTTGTACGTACAAGATATTGTACAATAAGATCTTCTATTGGGGCCTTTTCATCTAAGCCTAAGAGTTCGTTTATATGTTCATGCGTAAGTTAATTAGAGTAACTAAGGGGCAACTGAAGGTTCTTCGTCATTTCTTTTATCGAATTTCGATGAACAATGGTAGGCTCAAAATGAAAGGATTCATCCATTGTACCGACCGCTTTTTGATTGGATTTCCCTTCAACTAATTGAATGATTTTTGTAGCTGCCATCTCACCTAGTTCATTCTTGGGATGCCTTACAGTTGTTAATTTCACCTCTGAAATATCAGCAAAAAACGAATCATCAAACCCTATAATGGATAGATCCTCGGGTACACGTAGATTATTTTGTCTTAGCACATCGATTAATTTCAACGCAAGTTCATCGTTATAACAAACAATGCCAGTCGGAACCTCTGATGACTTTTTAATAATAGTTTCTAATCCTTTAATAGGTTTACTCATTTTTTCGCCTGTTGAATACGTTACAATATGTTTCGGATTAATCGGAACTCCATTTTCACGCATAGCCTTTAAATAACCTTTCATCCTTTTTAACCCTTGTAAATCGTCTGTTTTAAAGAAACCTATTATATTTCTATGACCTAAACCTATTAAATGGTTAGCCTGAATATATCCTCCCTTTACATCATCTAATAAAACACTTACTGGTTCTAACTCATCATAAGCAGCATTAATCATGACATAAGGAATCTTTAAGGCTTCTAATTGTAAATAATAAATAATATTAGGATTAGAGATTGCACTTTTTGTCGGCTCAACAATTACGCCATCAAATCGTTGGGCGATAATGGTTTCTAATATCTTTCTTTCGTTTTCATGATCGTTATTTGTACTAAATAGACTCACCTGGTAGCCTTCTTGACTTAATACACTCTCTGCTCCACGGATAATAGAAGGGAAGATATAATCTGAAATATAGGTCACAATGATGGCAATATTTCTTTTATTGGGTGTAGTGGGAGCCTTGATTTCAGTTTCTGTTCGCTCAGAGACATACGTACCTGCTCCTTGCTCTTTATAAAGCCATCCTTCACTTACTAATTCTCCTAAGGCTAGCCTAATTGTATGTCTGCTATAATTGAACCGCTCCATCAACTCAGTTTCTGATGGTATCTTCTGTTTTGACTCAAAAGTACCGCATAATATTTCGGACTTTATCCAATTTTTAACCTTGCTGTATTTTGTTCCATTCACAAAAAAACACTCCATCCATCCACAGGAATAAATTTGTTCGTACAAGTATAATATCATATTTCATCTTTTTTTATAACAAGTACTGAAACTATATAATGACTGGGGTGGTGCAGCATTTGTCTACCTTACTTTTAAAATGCGCATGTCTAGATATGGTTTCTTACACTTTTGATCTTAACTAGTTCGTACAACTTTTTTCCCTGTAAAGAGAAGGACATATGACTATGAATTGTTGGATGAACCCCTTTCACAGAACCTACTAAACAAAACGTATGGTTATTATGACCTAATCTAATCACCCCTTCGATACTTTCGACCTAAGTAAAAATAAAACCGGTGAGGCTACCCACCGGCATTTACTTTACTATACTAGGAAAAGGATAGATTCTTCTTGATGCTATCCCTAACTCCAGCTGTTTTCTCTTCCAATCCACTACCTTGCAGGTGAAAAGTCTTTCACCTCTTCAAGAATTACCTCAATTTCAGATAAAACGTCATCTGTCAGAACCACATCGACTGCCTTTACGTTTTCTTCAACCTGTGATGGCCTGCTCGCTCCGATAATGGCAGAGCTGATTTCTTGGTGACTTAATATCCATGCTAAAGATAATTGACTTAATGTAAGATCCATCTCACTCGCTAACGTATTTAATCTTTGAACACACTCTAATACGTCATTTTGAAAATAACTGTTTATCACAAAATTTGTTGTATCATTTGCTGCTCTGCTGTCCACAGGTTTTTCACTGTTCGGTTTGTATTTACCTGTTAACACTCCTTGAGCTAATGGAGAGAACACAATTTGACTCATCCCATTTTTATGGGAAACATCGATAATCTCATCTTCTATGTAACGCTCAAGCATATTGTAGATCGGCTGGTTCGAGATAAGCGGTCTTAATTTATGTTCTTTACGAATTCCAGCGGCCTGTTCAATCTGCGCAGCACTCCATTCACTTACACCGGTATACAAGACCTTCCCTTGCCTGACCAGGTCATCTAGTGCATACAACGTTTCTTCCATCGGTACCTCAGGGTCAAAACGGTGACATTGATATAAATCGATATAATCCATTCCTAATCGTTTTAAACTAGCATCACATTGTTCAATGATATGTTTTCTGGAGAGCCCGCGATCATTTGGACCTTCCCCCATTGGAAAGAAAACCTTTGTCGCCACAACATAACTACTCCTTGGATACGCTTTCAAACCTTCCCCAAGAACTTCCTCCGCTTTGCCTCGTTCATAGGCATTGGCTGTATCAAAAAAGTTAATCCCTAATTCATACGCTCTCTTAATACAATCATAGGCTGTTTGGTCTTGAACAGTCTTTCCATAGGTTAACCAGCTGCCTAATGCAATTTCACTTACTTTCAAGCCACTATTGCCTACTCTACGGTACTTCATTCGAAAATCCTCCCTTGAATCATTAAGTCTAGTAAACTCTCTTTATCCATCATATAAAACCTACAGCTCGATTACAATAAATGGTTGAGACAAGGGGACAGGTTCACTGTCCCAGTTTTATCGAGCTTGTAAGGCTCAAACATTCTATGAAACTATTGGACACTGCGCCCTTTCTCCCCCGTCATTCCAAAATGAAAGGCCTGGCAAGTGGTTGGCTTGCCAGGCCTTTCATCTAAACTCTCTATTTAGGTAGTGAAACATCTTGGTTCTCTCGATTCACCCTTTACGGGACAGTGTCTCTGTCTACCCCAACTGAAACGTGAGCAAGTAACCTTGTCTCACCTCATCTTATACCTCAAGATGCGCTTCACAGATTCATCGATTCGTTCCTCAGATAGTTTGTTTGTTTCAACCGCTTCGCGGATGCCTTGAATGACTTGCTTCTGGCTTTCAAAGGTATGACAAACTAAGAGAAGATCATTTCCTGCATGGACGGCGCTATAGCCTAAATCCTTATAGGTAAAATATTTGTTCACGGCGCCCATTTCGAGGTCATCAGTGACGACAATCCCATTGTAACCAAGTTTTCCCCGTAAAAGGTCTTGGATAATAACAGGTGAAATGCTTGCTGGGTTATCCTCGTCATAAGCTGGGTATTTCAGATGTGTGACCATGACAAAAAGCTGTTCGTGGTCCATGGTCTCAATGATCTTTTTAAAAGGATAGATGTCCTTGTTTTCCAGGTCTAATTGATTCGCGTCGACGGAGGATGTTTCGTAATGCGGATCGATATTGCTACGGCCATTCCCTGGAAAGTGCTTGATTGTCGCCGCAACCCCGGCATCATTCAGCCCCTGAATCGCTTGCGTCCCAAGTGCTTCAGCTTTCTTTGGGTCTTCTCCAAACGAGCGGCTGTCGGTCGCAGATAAATCGAGGACCGGGGCATGGTTGACATCAATTCCCATCTCTACTAGTTCTTCGCCCGTTTGGAAATTGGTATCGTAAACTGCACTTGCGTCCCCCCGCATACCGAGCTCCTGCTGGGACGGTTTAACGGCAACTTGATCTCTCATTCGGACAATCTGCCCGCCTTCTTGGTCAATCGTAATCATGAGCGGAATAGGCTGGTCATTTTCAGACGCCAACTGCTGCAGGTCCTCCGTTAATTGCGATACCTGCTCTTTTGACTCCATATTGCGGTCATATAAAATCACCCCGCCCACCTTATATTCCTGAATCATGCTACGAATATGGGGATTTACCTGTTTGCTGTGAAACCCAACGACTAGAAGCTGACCAATTTTTTCTTCAAGCGTCATCTTTGCAACGAGTTTCTCAATTACGTCTTCCTTTGGTAAAAAGGTTGATTCCGCCTCCTCAGGTTCTTCCTCAGTCTCGACCTCCTCCTCCACTTCTTGATTCTCTTCAGGTTTTGATTGCGAAGGGGGTTGGGTTTCAGGTTCCTTTACACTCTGCTCTGACTCATGATGATTTTCTTCAACAAAGTCTGGCTGCTGGGATGCCACACATCCTCCCAGCAAAACCACCATGACCAGACCTAGAATAAAATATAAAAAGGTTCTTCGGTTTATTTGCATCATTCAGTCCAGGATGCTGTTTTCTTGATATCTGCACTATGAAGCTTCCAGCCATCGCTCTCCTTTATCAGTTTCCAACTTCCCTTCCATTCTTGAACCAATATACTTCCATCAGATTGATGATCATAAGATGTCATCTCCATGTATGCCTTTGCGCTACCTCCATTCATATCCGTTACATTCAACATGGTCACAACGTCTTGAATATTATTTTTCAACCCCTTTTCCCAGCCCGCATAGGTTACTTTGGACTTGCGCTCGGATGAAAACAACTCATAAGCTGCGCGATAATTATCTTCCGAAATACTGTTGTAATGACTTAAAATAGCCTCTTGAATGGCATAGTCATCAGTAGGATACGTTCCTTCACTCCACCCACTATTTTGCGAGGAATGATTGTTAATCACGACCTTGACTGGTTCTTGTGCTGGCTTTGGTTCTGGCTTAGGATCCGGCTTTGACTCTGGCTCCGGTTCTGGTTCTTGATAATCAATCGCCAAATTGGCTTGGGTCACCTTCTCTGTTAACTGAATTTCATCACTCTTTCTCACTTTATCGTTAAACTTCTTCTGTACCGAAACTTTGACAGACCCGTCTAGCGGAACAGGTCCAATTTCAGCTAATTCACCTATTTGCATCTTGGTGCTCTGATTATTCACATACAAAATGGCATCCTCATAATTCGAAGCAACTGGAATAAAGTAATCTCCCCACTGAAAATCAAGGCTAGCGGATTCGTTCTCGAAATCCGCGGTATCGATTTTTTCCTGCTGCTCCACTTTTCCATAATCCCCCGCATACACAGCTTTTATCGTGTATTCACCCGGCAAAAGCGGACCGAACGTTTCCTCATCCTCAATGGTTCCTGCTTGTTCATTATTAATATATATATTTGTTTGGTCTAAATCTGATGCTACATCTAGATAAAAGGTTTGGATTTTCACAGCATAGTCATCAAAAACAACCCACTTTGACCCATTTTCCATTAGCTCGACTATTGGGGGCGTTTCTGACTCTTTTTTAGAAAAGACATTTCCTTCTACCTTCTTCGCATCTTTTCTTAATCCTTCTGAAATCGATGCTAGGACACGGGGATGTTCATCCACATAAGTTAAAAACGTTTTTATTTGAGTTTCGTCAACTTCTTCGTATTCACCCTGGCCACTATTGACTATCTTGGCAACGGTAGCGCTATCTTTTGTTTTAACTGCTTCAATAAAGGCATCGGCAACAGTCATTGGTGCAGTCATATGCCTGCCGATAAAATAACCCGAGACCAATAACGCTAATACAAGGACCCCTACTAATGCGAAAAGCTTTGATTTTTTATTTTTAAAAATAGGCTGCCTAGGGTTGCTGGAGGTTCTGGTATTTTCGCTTTTAGAAGATACTGCCGCTTGGGTCCGCTCCACTTTTCCCCCACATTGCGGACAAAAATCTTGGTTATGATCTAGCTTCGCTCCACACTCTCGACAGAAATCCATCCCATCACTCCTTTATTCTTTTAACCGAAAAAATAGGAATAAATTTATGATTTAAGTTTGCGTACCCATGTCCCTGCGTAGGAGAAGAAAAACGCAACTATGAAGCTCCGAATCAGAACACCCACACCGCTAAACCCTAGCGAAGCGCTCACCTCTTCACTGCCATAACCAGTTTCGCTGATTTTCACAGCAAAGCTAAGATCAGTGAAGTGAGCCAAACCACCCATACATATCGAATACACCAGACTAAAGACCGCCACTTGTTTCAGCTGATTTTCATGCCCTTTTGCCATCTGATAGCCAGCCCAGACAAATAATAAAATTGGTAAAAGCAACGCGATTTTGAGAGATAAGCCGAGACTGCTTCCTTCAAGCATTTGTTGGAGGAAGAAAATCTCACTTTCTTGTTCTCCACTGCTAGTCAGACCTTTAAAAATGGAATAGCCAAGGGACATCTCTTCACCGTCATCTTTTGCCGTTAAGTGGAATGGAGCCCCATGCAACAAGTTCCACACATAATTACTTAACTGGGCGGATAGGGACACCACAAACAAAGAACTTTTTTCTAGCAATGTTTCGATCCCACTGCCAGCTAAAAACATCCCCAGGCTGTCTTTCAACTCATGAACCTTGGTTGCAAAGTAAACCGTAAACACAACAAACAACAAAGTCATTCCGCGTACCATCGTCGAGAATGCCTGGTGCACGGCTACACCATAAGGCATTAGGTCTGGTAAGTGCCCAGTGATTTTACGGTAATTCCGTGAAAATAAAACCCCTAATCCGCCAAAAACCAAGGCAAAAAGAAAACTGATTAGAAGCGTACCTATAAAAGAATAGTTATTCGCCATTTGAATGTTCACATTGAAAAACTCACTGGCCATTTTCGCTTTATAAGAAAACCCCGCGAAAATGGAAACAATCGCTAGAATGACCGCAACGATCACTGCCATTGAAAGATTTAACCCTAGCAAACTCCCTTGTTTGTCACGGTTACGAGCACCAAGGACCGTGCCACCAATAAACAGAGAAACAAACGGAATGAGGATATAGAGGAAAGTTCCATTTGGAAGGTCAATACTCGCTCGAGTTGACCCATCTACTCCGTCGCTACTCGTTGCTTCGAATTCAAAAGTTGAACCTTGCAGAGTTGAATACATCATAATATCGGTCAACCCAATGATGTTTGATAAATCAGGTACGTTCGCGTCGGTTTCTTCTCCCATCACCCCAAGGAACTCTGTTATTTCACTTAGTTCTGAATCTCCGGTGAGTAAGAGATCTGTCACATAGCTTTGCGACATGCTTAACACGCCAAATGAAATCACTGTTAAAATTACGATGGAAATAAAGGCTGGAATGATTGCCAGTTTCAAATTTTCAAGCGAGAATTTTGGTAAAGCTACCGGTGTTGTTGGGCTTTTCCTTTTAGTAGCCTGCTCTTTGTTTGATGGTTCTTGATATGCATGCTTTGCCTTCTTTGTATACAGCTTCAAATCGGCCCCACAGGATAAGCAGTAATTTTGCCCCGAACCTCCTTCTGTTCCACAATCCTGGCAAAATTTTCGTTTTCCATTTAATTTAAAGTCCACACGTTCCTGCGAAAAGTACGTTCCATCATTTAGACAGTAATTCCCTAGGGATGGACATTTTTCACCGCATGTTTTACAAAACATGTATTCACCACCTCCCTTACCCAGCTAATACATTCCCACAGCATCCGCAAAATGTTGCATGAACAGGTACATGTTCTTCACAGGTCGGACAGGGAGCCTTTTCTACGTTCTCCTCCCCTTTTGCCTCTTCGACCTTCGAACCACATGCTCCGCAAAACTTATCGCCTGGAAGAATGGGGGTATTGCAACTTGGGCACGAAAGGTTATGAATGGATTTCTTCTGTAATTTTTCTAATTCTACCTCTGCACGATAGACCAGCTGGTCAAGCTTGATTACATCTTGAGTAATGGTTATTAGGTCAGCATCCTCATATTCACCGCTCCGTACTTTTTTATAAACGGCTTCTCCCAGTTTTTGAATGATTTCCGCCCGCTTTTCACTATTTTCCTGAATGACCCGTTTATACTGATTCATTTCCTGGGCCGTATGTAATTTCTGTTTCCCTTGTTGCAGAGAATCTTGAATTCTATTTAACCCTCCACCTAACTTTGATTGCAAATCGCTCATCTGGTATCCTCCTTTTTACCTATTACAGGTCTAAGAAAATGTGACCATTGGATTATATGCGCAGTTCACCATGAAAATGTCCCGTGAAACGGAGAGAGGAGAAGGAGCATTCCTTCCACTAACCACGGAAAAAGCGAGCCCGAATAGGGGCTCGCTTTGTTAAACGATTAGCTGATTTTCTCTACGAATGTTATTTCCCATGATTATCCTAAACGAATACTCTACAAATCTAGATAGCAATCAATTGGTTAAGAGCACTGAAACAAGGTGCCTGTCCCACTCCCTCAGTTCCCGAGGACTTCGTCCATTTTTTTTAATTTTCGGTAGATGACGGACCGGTCTACGCCTAGCTTTTTGGCGGCTTCGATTCCTTTCCCATTGCAGGTTTCAAGCACGTTTGTAATATATCGGCCTTCAGCAACGGCAGCAAAGTCTTTTAAGTTGTTCAGTTTACACAAATTGTTTTTAATAAAATGATCGAGTGTGAACCAGTCGGTCGCCGCATCCTCTTTTGATGTGTCTGGTTCATTCTGGGAGGTCACGACTAATCTCTCAATATAATTTCTCAGTTCTCTTGCATTTCCCGGCCAGTCATTTTTCAGCATCTTTTGAAATTCATCTGCACTTAAGACGAGCCTTTCCCCATATTTTCCATTGAATTCTGCGAGAAAATAGGAAATTAAACCGATAAGATCGAGCTTTCGATCACGGAGAGGCGGGATATGAATGGGAATAACATTGATGCGATAATATAAATCCTCACGGAACACCCCTTTTTTTACAAGCTTCCACAAGTCTTTATTCGTTGCCGTAATAATTCGGCAATTGATTGGCACATTTTGGACACCGCCGATTCGCCTTACTTCATTATGATCAATCACCCGCAACAGTTTTGCCTGCAGGGCGAGTGGCATTTCAGCAATCTCATCTAAAAATAATATCCCATCATTCGCCAGCTCAAAGATTCCCTTTTTCGCCTCTGTCGCTCCGACAAAAGCTCCCTTTTCATAGCCAAACAACTCCTGCTCAAACATGGCTGAAGGAATCGAGGCGCAATTAATGGTTAAGAACGGACCTTGTGTACGGTTGCTTCGTTGGTAAATATACCGGGCAATCACTTCTTTGCCTGTTCCTGATTCGCCATGGATATAGATCTTGCTATCATAAGCAGCAATCTGGTTGCATACCTTTACAATTTGCTTCATTGCTAAGCTCTCCGCAACAATACCGGGTATTGCGGGTTGCTGCAGTTGTTCTTTATTTTTATTCGATTGATTTACGATACTCGGGTCGACATCAAAAAATGGCTGTTTTCCATTGTACTCATTTGAGGTAGTCACGACAAGCTGGACCTCTCCATCCTTCTGGAAGATAGGTATTGCGGTCGATCTTATATGAAAGCCCCGATGGGTGTCCACGGTGCGGGATACCTTTTGCTTGGTTGTAATGGCCTCGATCGTAATTGAATGTTTATAATAACCAGCTTTGACCAAGTCCTCGACATTCATTTTTAGTAATTCTTCGAGAGTTAAGCCAAGGGTTAATGCGGTGAATTCGTTGGAAATGAGGATGTTGCCCTTTGCGTCCGTTACAAATAAAGTTGAAGGTAAATCATGATGATTTTTAACGGCCAAGTGATTTTTGTCAGAAGTCTTTTTCCCCATACCTTTTCCTCCTCTTACCTACACTTCCTTCATCCATTATACGTTCAATTCTATCGAATTACCGTGGATAGAATGTGACATTTTACCTAAAAAAAAGCCAAATGGAATAGATCATTCCATTTGGCTTGCAAACGATTATGCGTGTACCAATTCTCTTTCAACAATCGTTGTATTCCCTAGTTTATTTAAAACTTCCTGGGCTTCAGCAAACATAGTTGTAATCATTTCTTCTACCGTGGTAATCTCCTTGACTAACCCACAGATTTGACCAGCCATGACGGAGCCTCGATCTGTATCTCCTTCGAACACCGCCTTACGCAGAGAGCCTAAAGAAATATGTTCCAATTCATCACGAGAGGCATTTTGTTTTTCTAGCTTTAGAAACTCTTCAACCATACTATTTTTAATGCTTCGCACTGGACCGCCTATGCTACGGCCGGTAACGATTGTACTTGTATCATCTGCATTAACCACTGCGAGTTTAAAATTTTCATGTGTCGGGCACTCAACGGTAGCAAGGAAGCGAGTTCCAACCTGGACACCTTGAGCACCGAGCGCAAAGGCAGCAGCGATTCCGCGCCCATCGGCAATTCCACCAGCTGCGACAACTGGAATGGAGACAGCACTTGTAATCTGTGGCAATAATGCCATCGTTGTTGTTTCGCCCACATGCCCTCCTGCTTCCGTTCCTTCAGCTACAATCGCATCGACTCCTAACGCTTCCATTTTCTTGGCAATTTTTACAGAAGGGACAACCGGAATGACTTTAATTCCATGCTCTTTAAAAGTGGCCATATAAGGAGCAGGCGTTCCAGCACCAGTTGTGACAATTTTAACGCCTTCTTCTATGATGACTTCAATCAATTCTGGGATATTCTTCATCATTAACATTAGATTTACACCAAATGGCTTATCCGTGATTTCTTTTGTTTTACGGATTTCCTCACGAAGGCTGTCTGCTGTTAATCCTCCTGATCCGATAAGTCCTAAACCTCCAGCATTTGAAACAGCTCCTACGAGTGGATGTAACGCAATTTGCGCCATCCCTCCTTGAAAAATTGGATATTTAATTCCTAGTAATGTTGTTATATTCATGTTCATTTCCTCCTCTAAGCTATTTTTGAGATTGTCGTTGTTGATTTTTTGTTTTCCATGGCTTTAAATACAAAGGTTAAAGCGAAACCAATAAGTGAAATAACTAACGCGATATAAAAGGCATTTGTAAAGCTTCCACTGTTTGCAGCGGCCACGCTATTCGCAATTCTTGGTCCAAAGAAAGCCGCCCCGGAGTAACCGATAAAGGTGACCCCATAGTTCACACCGTAATACTTCATCCCGAATTTCTCCCCAACAATCGATGGGAAAATCCCCATGGTTCCGCCGAAACATAACCCGATCCCAACGATTGCAACAGCAAAGCCAAGGACCGAAGTGGATAATGCGATCGTTAACATCATTGCCGCAATGACGATGTAGATGACCATTAAACATTTTGTGCGGCCAATTTTATCGGAAATAGCTCCCCAGAAAACCCGACCAAGACAGTTGCTTAGAGAATACAAACTAACATATAATGCCGCTGTAGCTGCGGAAAGTCCAAACATGGTCTGTCCGATGACTGAAGCATTCGATGTAACCATCATTCCAGAGAGAGCACCGATTAAAAACAAACTAGCAATCACGTAAAAGATTGGCTTTTTCAGCATTTCATTCCACGGGATATTCACACCATTTTTCTTGGCACCTGCAACCACTGGCGGTGTCCACCCTTTTGGAGCATAGCCAACAGGAGCAGCTTGGAAGAAAAAGCTTGCGCCTAAAATAACAACCAAGAAAACAATTCCAAGCGTTACAAGGGCTGACTGAACACCGTTATTTGTAATTAAGGCGTTCGCAATAGGGGCAATGACGATTGTCCCACCACCATAACCTGCAGTAACAATTCCAGTTCCAAGACCCCTTTTATCAGGAAAGAGCTTAACTGTGTTCCCAATCGTAGCAGAATAGACAACTCCTTGTCCGATACCGGCAATTAAACCGTACGTAATGTAAAGCATCCAAGGCGCAGTTGCTAAGCCTGATAAAATAAACCCAATGCCAAACATCGATCCACCAAGGATAATGGCGGTTTTCGCGCCACCTTTATCGACCAACTTCCCGCCTAAAATCATTGGAATAGGCGAAATGGCAGCATTAATGGTAAAGGCCATCATGATTTCCGGCATGGTTGCGTTAAAAACATTGGTTAATGGCAGGGCAAAAATACTGAATGCGTAAACCGCACCAACGCAAATATTAATCAAAGTTGAGGCAATAAGGATTCTCCACCGATTTAGCTCCATATTCACAATCATGTTCCTCTCTATTTTAAAGTGGCAGACAAAGGAGCATTTGCACCCCTTTGTTTGCTGATAGAATGTTTACCCTACTAGTACTGGCTCTGGCTTACTAGCCTCGTGCGCGTTTTCCTCAATAATGGACCTTAATTTCCCCCAGCTCTCTTCGAAGATGCCCGCATCCATTTCTTTTAAATTAGGGGAAATCACCGGTGCAAATTCCATTTGATCAAGAATGTCCTTTTGCAAGTCCACTCCTGGTGCCAGTTCAGTTAGCGTCATTTTCCCTTCCACTAGTTCAAACACCGCGCGCTCAGTCACGTAGACAACAGGTTGCTTAATCTCGCTCGCATAAGCACCACTAAACGTAATCTGTTGAACGTTTTTAATAAACTTCTTTGCCTTTCCTTCTTGGACAATTTGCAATTTGCCATTTTCGACTTTCACCTGTAACCCACCAGCTGTAAAGGTACCCGCAAAGACGAGCTTTTTCGCCGATTGAGAGATATTGATGAAACCGCCACATCCAGCGACACGAGAGCCAAACTTACTGACGTTTACGTTCCCAAACTGGTCCGTTTGAGCCAAGCCAAGAACAGACAAATCAATTCCGCCACCATCGTAAAAATCAAACTGGGAATCATGGTCAACGATTGCCTCAGAGTTATACGCATGACCAAAATCCTTTAAGCCAGCAGGTACACCACCAATGGAGCCTGCTTCGGTTGTAAGCATGAGTTGATCACTCACATCCTCTTCTGCCGCAATTGTTCCGACACTTGCCGGAATCCCCACACCAAGATTTAAGATAGTATTTGGCAACAGTTCCGCTGCCGAACGACGTGCTATCACTTTCCGTTCATCGAGTGGAAGTGGCTCAATTCCGCCAACTGGAATTTTTACTTGTCCAGAGAAAGCTGGATTATAATACGTGTTCTCTGTTTGGAAATGATTTTCCGGTTTAGCGACGACAACATAGTCGACTAAAATGCCTGGTACTTTAATATCCTTTGGACTTAACGTTCCGTTCTTTGCAACCGTCTCAACTTGGGCAATCACGATTCCACCCGAGTTGCGAACAGCTTGAGCAATTGGGAGAACCTCCATATGAAGACCTTCTTTTTCAAGGGTTAAATTTCCGTTTTCATCTGCAGTCGTTCCGCGAATTAACCCGACTTGGATTGGGAAGGACTTGTAATACAGCCATTCATCTCCTTCAATTTCAATGACTTTCACGATGTCCTCTTTTGTGGACGGGGACATCTTTCCCCCTTCAACGCGAGGGTCAACAAAAGTACCCATCCCTACCTTTGTAATCACACCTGGGCGCTTCGCCGCAATTTCACGGTAGAGTTGCGTGATGACACCTTGCGGGAGATTGTAAGCTTCACATTTATCCTCTTCAATTAATCGCGCCATTCCCGGGGAGGCAATGGCAATCCCACCAATCCACCGTTTCACCAAGCCTTCATAGCCTAAATGGCTCATCCCTTTATCTCGTCTGTTTCCGACGGCACTTGAATGCATAACAGTCAAATTTTGTGGATGCCCTGTTTGCAAGAAACGCTCTTCAATGGAAATCCCCATTTCTTCGGCCCAGCACGATAATCCAAACCCACTAGCCGCAACCGTATCCCCATCCTTAATCAACTCTGCCGCTTTCGCTGCTGAAATCACTTTTGTCATGTCTATTCACTCCTTAGTTGTTTTTGTGAATACCTTCACATATATAAAGAAAAAAATAAGGAAATCATGTAAAGCGATGTGAACTTTTCAACATAAAGATGTGTGGTTTCCTTATGCCTTTTCATTTGTGAATTATTTCACTAACATCGTAAGACAAAAGCAAATAGCCGTCAACACGGCACAATAAGTGCCGAATTGAGCTGTTTTCTGTTGTTTTTTTGCGAAAAACAAAAAGGAACAGGGGCATATTTTAGACGGGGAGGTTTATAGATGTAATCATTTAAGTAGCATGATTCTGTGCTATATGTATTGATGAACAGCCATTTGCTTGAAGTGTTGCAGAAAACCAGCAAGATTTACCCCATCCTTCCCTTTTCCTTCTCAATAACACTATTCAAATAGAATAAAACTAGTAGAACCATACCCCAAAAAATTTAAAAAAATTTTCCTTCACAGCATTTATGATTAAATTCGCATTTTTACAACACGAGTGGCCCAAAGGCCACCGCTCCCCTTCCGGAACAGCAACATTATGCTAGAAAATCATAAGCTCTTCTTTAGATTACCTGTCCTTTTTATCATTGGTTGAGTGAAGGTTGAATTTAAAGAAAGTAATTGTTGCAGTGTGAGTCAGAAAGTAGTAGTAAGAATGACCAACTAAGAAATGTTAAAAATTCACATATCCTTCATCTTTAGTATCTCTGAATAATTTTTAATATAGTAAAATTATCCTATTCACAAATTTACTATAAAAGGAGTTTTAAAGATGAAACGTATTTTATCTTTTGCTAAAAAGAATTGGAGATATACTCTTGTAGCCCTTCTTGCTCTATGGATTGGCTCAACTGTAGGTCCCTCCCAAGCAGCAATGGATACCGCAATAAAGGTAAACAAAGGCATGACAGAGGAAATTGATGAACTAGAATCACTAAACAGTGAATCTGCAACGAAAATTGCCGAACTAGAAGCAAAAGTGAAGGAAGCAGAGCCCTTCTTTAAATTGAAAGAAGAAGAACGGAAGCAAAAAGAAGCTGAAGCGAAGGCTGCCGAAGAAAAACGTTTAGCTGAAGAAAAGGAAAAGGAAGAAGCTGAGCAGAAGGCAGCTGAAGCGAAAGCTGCTGAAGAAAAGCGTTTGGCAGAGGAGAAAGAAAAGAAAGGGTATGAGACAGGAATCACCTATGATCAACTAGCAAGAACACCTGATGATTACATTGCAGAAAAGGTCAAATTTAAAGGCAAGGTCGTTCAGGTAATGGAAGGTGACGGTACCACTCAAATAAGATTAGCAGTGAATGACAATTACGATACGGTTCTTTTCGGAGAATTTGATTCTTCCATTCTAGATTCAAGAGTTTTAGAAGATGATGTCATTACCATTATGGGAGTATCAGCCGGACTCATTACTTACGAATCAACAATGGGTGGAGAAATATCCATTCCAGGCGTATCGATTGAAAAAATAGAACAATAAACCTGGACAGGGTACATCTTCCTGTCTAATAGGAACTTTATCAACAAGTCCCTAAGCATCGGTCAAGGCCAGCCGTTTATAGGGACACAGGGGACTGTTCTAAGGTGCACCCCAAAAGTTAGGGTCAAAATCTAATCCTTTGGGGTGTTTATGTTGGCTAAGAAAGATAGTGATGAGTTGAAACGAATGGTGGTCAGAGAGATCAAGAAGGAAAATTAGGGAAAAGACCCCTAGCCAACAAACACGGGATCAAGTCAAAGTCAGTAGTTGACAGCTGGATAAAAGGATATGGAAAAATTGGTGCTGAAGGTTTAAGAAGTTATGGTGAGGTTGAGACCCTGTAAAACCTGAACATCTTCTTTTCCATCGCCATACCTTTTATTGATGGACTCACTTAATCATTTAAGTGTCACACCCGCCCCTTCTTTAAGACCTTGTGGAGGGTTTACAATCACTTGGTCATCAGGGCCTAAACCTGCTACAACTTCAATAAGCTCCCCTTCACTCAATCCCGTCTTCACTTCACGGCGAACCGCTTTGCCGTCTTTTATGATAAATACTGTTTGTTTATCACCATCTTGTTTTATTGCTTCAGTAGGCAAGACAGAAACCTCGCGTTTGTTTGTCTCTATTTCCATCATAAGCTGGAAACCCGGCTTTAAACTTTCTGGCTGATTGATCGAGACCTTAATGGGGTATTGGGTAAAATCTGTGCTGTTGTTTTCTAGTCCATTAGTTTGTTTTTGGGGTAAAATTGAAATGAATTCCACTTTGCCCTTCCATGTGCGTTCTGGCCATGTATCACTCGTAATCACAACATTATCTCCTGCTTTTATTTTCAGAGCATCATATTCTGAGATTACACCAGATACAAAATAGGAATCTAAATCTGCAATATGAAGCAAAGAATTCATGTTCGTAGGATCCGGGCCAGCTACATTTTCATCGACCTTTATGACAGTTCCTTTTATCTCGCTTCTCACTTCCATGTCTTCTACCTGCTTATCATAAAATTCTTGTTGTAGGAGCAATTGTCGTACGTCGAGGTTCGCCATTCTTTTTTCTGTTGTTAGCTGATCATATTCCGGATCTACTTGTTTTGCTGCTTCCTCTTCACCAACTTGTTTTGCTAATTCTTCTTCTTTCTCTTGTAAACGATCTTCTTGGTCTTCAATGTTATTAATCTTTATATATCCTGATTCGATCATTAACGAATGTTTTTTGCGTTCAATGGCCAACTGGTCATTTCGATATTTTACAAGAGGCGTACCTACATCCACCTTTTCCCCTTCTCCAACTAAAATTTCAGAGACTTCCCCTTTTTCAGGTGAGTAGAAGATGAATTGTTCTTCTGCAATGGATAATGCCCCTGGTACCGTTACAGTTTCTGTTAACTCTTTTACCTGCAATGTGCTCGTTGTTACCTCAAATTGATCGGTTTGGATAGAGCGAACAACATTTATCCCAACCATAACGCTGACTACAAGTAGTATTCCTGCCGCTATCACTATCTTTTTCATATCAAACACCTGCTATATTATTCCTTGTATTGCCCTTTCATCTCGGGCAAAGGAAACACCTCTTCCTAGCCGCAGTGATTTCCAATCCTCTCACCGCACCATAGGTCGAGGTGCTTTTCCCTTTTATACAAATTTTTTAAGTCAACTCTTCAAATTACTAATTCTTTGTTCCACACTCGGATGTGTTTTTAGGATTCTGGAATACTTTCCTTCCTTACTTTCCATGTAGTTGGCAGTGGTTATTTTCTTTAAGGCATCAATCATCTTATTTGTATTATTCATATGTTTTACAGCAAATTCATCTGCTTGAAATTCAAACCTTCTCATAACAGCAGTAACGATTAAGGAAAGCGTGCTAAAGTAGATTAACAGGCCATACCATCCAAGGGTTGGAATGAAATAAAAGACCATTTGAAATACAATCAGGATGGCTAAAATCACGCCAAAGTTTTTTGTCAGATGTCTCTTTTTCACATGTCCAATCTCATGGAGGATGACAGCCTCCAATTCATCATCGTCTAGTTGGTCTAATAAATAGTCATAGATGTATAAGTTTTTATTAAAATACCCAGAAACCATGGCATTTGCCATTCTGTATTCTCTTGATGGGATAATATAGATCTTGTTAAATTTAACCTGATGCTGAGCACATAATTTATTTATCTTTTCTTTCAATAATTCCTCAGATAAAACCTTTTTGGGCAGCAACAGATTGTAGAAGAGTGGAGCAGACAAAAAGGCCAGTGAAATAATGACCAGTTCAATCAAATGGACGATGGTCAGATTCATCATACTAGAATCAGAGTTAAATAAACCCCAAGGAAAAATATATAAAAGGAAATTTAAAAATATGGTTAACGTTAAAGGTACGACAAACGGTACAAAGTTACTCCAAAGTTCCTTTGAGGATTTATGTGTATTCTCGTCACCTTCTAGTTCTACTACTATTTTCTGCTGAGTTCTAACGAAGAATATAATCATAGAGAAGGCACTGATCAATAAAGGAGCGAAAGACAATAATATCCCTAGAGATAACCCATAAAAATATTCATAAACAATAATGGTGCCCGTTGTCATCGTGAATAAGAATTGAATCATGATGGTAATTAGGACAGGCACTTGAAACTTCTGGCCAATTTTCCGCAACTCGTTCTTCTTATGCGGATGCTTTAAAACGTGGTATTTAAATCTTTGTGCCATTATAAATCCACAAAATATGACCATGATTGTAAAAGAATAATAGATGATTGTATGAGAGATTACTTTCTGGGTATTCATAGCTCCCAGATAGCTTTGATTTTCAAAGGAATTGAAAGAATCTACGGTACCTGAGTACATGTACTTTTGTTCACTCAATGGCGAAAACTCTTTAGTAAAACCAATAGAAAAAATAGACGCATTATTTACATCCCACTCGATTAGCTTGTTGGAAATCAAATCAAACTGAATCGTTTGATTTGGATGAAATGGTTCTGTTAAAAGTCCTGGATCCATATCAAATGAAAGATTCGTTTTTTGTTTTGATGTAAAGAAATCATTTAAAAAAATCGTATACTTGATCCCACCATGATAACTTTCGCTTCTTTCATTTTTAACATTCCACATTCTTGATATAGACTGGATTAATTCACTTTTTAAATCCTGTTGCGAAGTCTCTATGACCTCATCCGGAACTCTATAGACAACAAAATTGGTTTCACCGGTTACATGCAACTCAATTTTGACACTACTTTTTTCCGTTGCATCCACATTTAGTGGATATAAGAAAGAAAGGCATATACATACAGCCATTATAAGTTTTGCAGCTCTTGATGTAAGAATGACAATCACCTACCTATAAATATTTGCGCCATGAAAAAGGTACTTCCCAATAGCAGCAAGGGGACATATACAATAATCAACGATGCCCAGACGCTTAGTTTGAATCTCCATTTAATAAGGAAAAAGCATAGTACCGAACTAAAGATGTATCCTAACATACGGGTATCGGCTGTTATTTTTTTATAATTTGATTGGTCCAGTTGATTTTGAAAGTCTTGAATGTTCGACAAATCCAAATTGAAATGACTAAGTTTTGTAATGATATAGACCCCAATCGTGGTTAGTAATAATGGGGTAAAGGAAATGGCAACCGTCCTTAATACTTGCGAAAAGGTAGAGGTTTGGTTTGAGAATAATTTCAGCCCAATAAAGACCGCCAGAGAGAATAACACCCAAATTAATAAGGTTGTGGCAATCCCGACAACTAGATTGATCATAGAGGTAAAATTATAAAACGCCGTATCACCGAATTTTTCGTCTATCTCCAGTTTATTTGATAACTCACCGAAAGTTAAATAGTTGAAAAGTACTATTAATAAAACCGGTATAATTGAAACAATATGTACAAACTTTTTATGCTCTTGTATATAGTCCATTTTAATCACCATAATCCTATTAGTCGAAACGATATAAAATACTCAATGGCTGCGGCCAAAATAATCAAAGCCGTGCAGCCTGTAATAGATTTCAGGAACTTAGTTTCCTTAAAGAAACGCCCTTCCTCAAACATTTTGTCTATTTGTCTGAGTAACAAAAAGCCCTTCAACCCCCATGCAGCAGCGATGATAAATGCTGTTATTTCAATCACTCCATGAGCAACAGAACCACTCAAAATGATTTTTAAAGGGATCCCGTTGACATGTAAATTTGTAAAAATCACACCAAACATAAATCCGTTATAAATCAGAATCCCTAAAGAAAGAAGACCAAATGAAAAAAAGCCCAAAAAAAGAGATAAAAGGACCGTTAAGTTATTCAATGCAATATGGTAAAAATCCTTGATCCCGACCACCACTTCAGAGTCCGTTTTGTTCGTTGGAATAAAGATGTCAGGACTATAAAAAACGATTCCTAAAATAAATGAAGTCAAAAAAACAAGAAAAGAAATAATATAAAATTTCCGCATCATTTTCTCCCTAATATAAAAGGGATAAATAGTAAACGGGGCATGTTTACTATTTATTCCCTTCTCTATCTCTTTAAGCTCCTAGTGCCAGAGCTGCTCCTCCACTAACGACGCCCCAAATTGCAGTATGTACTAATGCAGCTGTATCGTAACCTAGCATTGTGCCGGCACTTGCACCACTTTTAGATAAATAATATCCACCTGCTAGATATACGTTAGCAACCTTTAAACCAGTAAAAACTACTAAATTAAGTAATAATAACGCTATCGTATAAAGTTTTAAGTTTGATAGATTCATTTTTTTAACCATTTTTATCCCCCTGTTCCCAATGCTGCAAATTATTTTATAGTCCTACTGCCACTCCAACAGGACCACCCCATGCAAGGCCCATCACATAGCTTGAATATAGAGTGATGCCTCCTGCCACTAATCCTTCTGATGGCGTTGCACCATGCGTATTCATATAATAATTCAATCCTATGCCGGCTTCACCCACTGCCATGTTTCCTATAAAAACTAGTGCCAATAGGGTAATAGTAGCTATCAATGCAGTATAAAGGACATATTTTTGAATCTTATAGTAATGAATTCCTAAAGCGTTCATCTTCTCACCTCCTCAACGATTTCCAATTGTATCAATTATTTCCATTATTTCAATATAATTTTCCAACATTCAGTCAAACTGAAAAATAATGAATACTTAGGCTCAAACTACTTACATTTAATGTAAAATAAATCCAGGAGGTTTGAACCTTGTATTTTACAAAAGTGTCACAAAAGGAGGATAGCTGGATTTCCTCACGAACTTAGGTTTTTATACGCCGGAAATCCCTCAACGCAAAAAAAGACTACCCTATGTGGGTAGCCTCTCTTTCTATTATGATGCTTTTTGCTTCTGTACAGACTTTTTCATCCACAATGTTTCCATTTGCTCAAGTGTTTTCCCTTTTGTCTCAGGTACCCATTTCCAGACGAAGATGGCGGAAAGAACACTCATGACTCCATAAAATCCGTAAGTCATACCTCCGCTGTATTCCATCATCATTGGATACGTAGAGGAGATGAAATAGTTGGCAGCCCATTGTGCTGCTACTGCAATCGCAACGGCTTGTCCGCGGATTTTATTAGGGAAGATTTCTGAAATCAACACCCAACAAATTGGTCCCCATGACATCATGAATGAAGCGGTATAAATAATGATAAACACTAGAGTAGAGATTCCAATCACGTTGGCAAATGCTAGACCTGCAACTCCGAACATTCCAAGAGCCATTCCGATGGAGCCTGTAATCAACAACGGCTTTCGGCCCCATTTATCCACTGTGAAAATCGCTATAACAGTGAAAACAACATTAACTAGACCCATAACAATCGTCTGTAGCATTGAAGCGTCTTTTGCCGCTCCCATGCTTTCAAAAATACGTGGAGCATAATAAAGTGCTACGTTAATTCCTACAAACTGTTGGAAAATAGAAAGCAAGATTCCGACCACAATGACAAGCTTTCCATAAGCAAATAACTTTGCCTTCTTTGCCTGATCCGCTGTACGAACGTTATTCTTAATTTCAGCTAAAATCGACTTCGCCTCTGAAGCACCATTGATTTTAGTTAAAACAGTTAATGCCTTCTGATCTTGATTTTGCATCGCTAAATAACGTGGTGTTTCTGGAACAAGGAACAACAACAAACCAAAGATTAAAGCAGGAATCGCTTCTGAAGCAAACATGTATCTCCAACCAATGTCATTGATCCATTCAATGGTTTGACCATTGGCAATGCCCCAGTTTACAAAGTAAACGACAAGCATCCCGAAAATAATCATAAACTGGTTAAAAGAAACCATCTTTCCGCGAATATCCGCTGGTGCAATTTCCCCAATATACATTGGTGTAACAGCAGAAGCTAATCCAACCCCAATTCCACCAATTACACGATATACATTAAACGTTAGCAACAGTGCTAAGGTTGGTTCTCCCTTTGTAAAGAACAAGAACTCCGGAAATGCTGAACCTAAAGCGGATACAAAAAACAAAATCGCTGCCACAATCAAGGATTTTTTACGCCCAAACTTCGAAGCGAATACTCCTGAAATTAAGCCCCCAATAATACATCCGATTAAGGCACTAGATGTAGTGGCACCATGCGCTAAAGATCCTAAGCCTAAGCTGTTAATTAAATATTCTTCAATCGAACCTTCTGCACCAGAGATAACAGCCGTATCATACCCAAACAGCAATCCTCCAATAGCAGCAACAAGAGTAAGTGCAAAAATATAAAGCCCATTACGTTGTTTTTTCATGATTGTCTAAAGAACAGTTTTTCATAGAATTGAATCTTCATATTATTGGGACCAGTATCCGCTTACATTCACAGGTGTTTGGATCCCTTATCCTTGTAATGAAAAACTGTCTTTATCCTCCTTCCAATTTTGTACTCACGATTTCTATTATTTAAATTCATTATGCAAACGCTTGCTTATTTACTTGTTAATGATTTTACCACTAGCTTGTTAGTTTGTCTACTGAATTAACTAACTAAATTAAGGACTCATCGGGGCTTAATACCAGTTCTGTAAAAGGTTGGAATAACGGCGCTAGGACTGGGATTCACCATCTTTAGTTCGTTACCAAAGTCTCCAAATTTCAGGTATGGTGGGCCTCCCTAGTTGGATACTTCATCCTTATCTTAATGGACTATTTTTCTATCAACTTTAGAAGAACAATACACCCTATCTCTTCTCTATAAAAGGCGACATCTGGAAGGAAGTCACCTCCTCATCCATTTTGAATTTTTGATTCTAATCACAGAAAAGATCGCGGATCTGGCTTACTATAGAGCCATCGGAACATAATGGGGCTGGATTAGACCCCCTTTTGTACACACATAAAAAGCTATAGGAAAAAGGAGACAGATCATAATGAAAAAGCTTGGATTATTTTTAATCACTAGCGCATTAACATTAGCATTAGCAGCTTGCGGCGGAACAGAGGAAGAAGCGAGTACACCAGCAAGCGAAGAAACTCCCGCTACGCAACAAGAAGAAACAAGCACTGACACCGCAACAACAGCTTCTGATGCTGATTCATTTACCATTACGGCAACAAACTGGGATTTCAGTTCCAATAATGAGTTGGTCATCAAGAAAGGCTCTACGGTTGAATTGAACTTAGTCAACAAAGAAGGCTTTCATACAATAGCAAATGAAGAATTAGGAATCGAACTTACCGCTGACGCACCTGTAGAATTCACAGCTGATGCCGTAGGCGAATACGAATTAATATGTTCAACCGTTTGCGGTGCGATGGAAGATCATGAAGCGATGACGATTACCCTTAAAGTAGTCGAATAAAAATAAAGCTAGCAGTTCTCCTTCCTTTCTGGAAGTTTGGCTGCTAGCTTTTTCTTTTCAATATCCTCACTAAATAAGGTTGGATGTATTCTCCACCTACCTCTAGAATATGTCGCACTCCATAGGATTTCCCTTATTCACCTTACCACAAAGATAACTATTCTACCGATCTACAAATCCCTAAGACTCAGGCGTTGCCAACACCCAAACATTGAAATCACTCTAGTATGCCGCAAGAACTAAAAGATTAAACTTTTGAATAAGCTATGTAAATGTTGTCCATACTTGAACTATGTTACTAGTTTTGGAATATAGGAGAAATGTAATTTGATAACAAGGAGGATTAACTGTGAGCAAAGAGGAATTGAATAAGATTTTGGCCATAAAAAAGATGGATTTAGAGGAGTGCCAGTTAGAGCTTAATAGTCGTTATTATCCTACTATCGTTAGAGTCGCCATGATGGAATATATAGCCATTCTTCAAGAGCAATTAGAACATTATAACGACCTTATCAATCGAGAAGAAATTGCTTAATTAAGCGGGCACCTTAACTAAGAAAAGAATTGATCTTCTATCCCTTCATTAATACTTTCAAATAACCTTAGTTTTTAAGATGCTATGCCTGTATGGCTACTCGTCTTGCTAGGGCGGATGAACACGATATCTTGCTTGGAATCCGCAAGAAACCTGCTTCATCATGCCGATGAAACCGATATCTTGCTTGGAATCGCCTGAAACCCGCTTCATCATGCCGATGAAGCCGATATCTTGCTGGGAATCCCCAAGAAACCCGCTTCATCATGCCTATGAAACCGAAATCTTGCTGGGAATCGCCATGAAACCCGCTTCATCATGCCGATGAAGCCGATATCTTACTGGGATTGCCAAGAAACCCGTTTCATCATGCCTATGAAACCGAAATCTTGCTGGGAATCGCCATGAAACCCGACTCATCATGCCGATGAAGCCGATATCTTACTGGGATTTGCCAAGAAACCTGCTTCATCATGCCTATGAAGCCGATATCTTGCTGGGAATCGCCATGAAACCCGCATCATCATACCTATGAAACCGAAATCTGCTGGGAATCCCCAAGAAACCTGCTTCATCATGCCGATGAAGCCGATATCTTGCTTGGAATCGCCAGAAACTCGCTTCATCATGCCGATGAAGCCGATATCTTGCTTGGAAGTAACGTATTCAGTAGTCTTGAACCGTCTCATATGTACCATGTGATATACTAATGGCTGAGGGGCGTCATCTGACGCCCACTCTAACCCTCTCTCCCATGATTTTGCTTTAAAAAGGAATTACCCCTATAGTTTACATACTCCTACATCAGTATAAGTAGACCCTCTCTCTTTTAGGCCTATCTATTCTCCTAGAATATCTTCCTCTCAATCTATTCATTAAACGTTTGATTAGTTTCCCTTTGATATGACCACATTCCTAGAGCTCTACCCCCAAGTAAAAATAAAACCCGTAGGCTCGCCCTACCGGTTTTATCATCCTAAAATATCTTATCCTTGAAATAAAAAGAGTTTCAGCATTAAAAGTTTCCTCCAAATTTCCACCCTATCAACAACCAGGACAAGGTGCCTGTCCCCTTGTCCCGGGGCTAAACCAACATACCCTTCTTGAATTTCTGAATATACCGATAGGATAGATAAGACAGTGTAAAGACAAGGAATGTATCGGTCATGTTCCAAATAAGGAAATGACCGATGTTTTTCAGTCCCAAAGTGTTAACGGCTAAATCGACTAGATCAATAAATAATACATGAATCGCATAGATTCCTAAGGCGTTTCCACCAATTTTTGATATCCATAACCCTTTCCCGAGCTGAGGATGCTGGATGGTTAGTGAAAACAAAAAGACCGTTAGAAATATAGTGGATAGAAAGTATTCTCCATGTTTGGCATCTAATCCTTTTTCGAGAAAGTATCCTTCTGCGACCTGTAGAACAAGGAAGAAGCAGAACAGGTAAAGGGAAGTCTTCATCGAAACATCTCGATACTGTTTGAAAGGAGATGCATGGGCAAACCAGAATCCAAGGGTGGTGTAAAACAAGCCAATGAAGAAGGCATCCCGTGTTGTCCTTACTGTCAATTCATAGAATATAGAATAAGACTGTCCAAAAAGACCTAGTAAATTGAAACATAGAGCGGCGATTAATAAGAGCGTAATTTTATTCATCCTGAAAAATAGATAAAGCACCGAAACGCTCCATACTAGCGCGATCACAAACCACAATTGATACCCGCTTGTTCCTTGACCATAATAAACCAAATCTAAAGGTGTGAATTGGCCAAGATATTTCGAAAGTTCCGCTCTCACGTTTCCACCCGCTAAGACTATCCTCAAAACATCATATAAAAAATAGAACAGAAACCAGCTTGCATAGATTTTTACTATTTTAATGACGTACTTTTTAAAATAGGTGTAAGAGGTTGGATTATTGATCACTTTAATCCCAAACAAATAGCCAGAAGCGGCAAAAAAATAAGGAACCGCAAATCTTGAAAGATTATCAAGCATAAAGTAGCCAAACTTTGTATCTACAGGAAACGTATGAATAATGACAACCGCCAAAATAGCAAAAAACTTGATAAAATCAACCGCATAGTTTCGATTCATTACTCGGTCCTCGTACCTTTATGACTTTTCTTTATTATTTCCTTTTACAAGAAACATTATGTTATGAGAAGAGAAAAAAGGTCAAACTTCTTCATGCTATATTGTTGTTCGCCCTGATAAAACCCACCACCCGTTGCTGTATCAAAAGTGGGAAGAATCATGCAAGAACGAATTGGATGGTTCAAGCATCTGTTGGCATTTGGAATAAAGAACGCCATCTTAATAGGGATGATTTTATTCATTGGACTCAATCAAAATCCCAACCTTTAATGTCTATTCCAAAAATTAGTTCTACTAAGATTCAGCTGTACCATTAGACCTTCCCTGCGGCCACTGATATAACTAGTGGAGGGAAAAAAACATTCACTTTTTCTCTGCATAGATAATATATCTTTGTGGGGCATTGCCAATATATCCAAAAGGATAACAAGTTGTGAGGATAAGTTCCTCTTTTTCCTTTTGTAGCGTAATAATACTCCTGTCATCAGCATCAACTATCTTTGTGTCCACTATTTCATAGCTAAAGGTACCGTTTGCAAGATCCAAAATTAATTCATCGCCAAACTCCAACTCTCCCAATCTTTGAAAAACCGTATCACGATGTCCTGAAAGAACGATTTGGCCATTGTCCCCTGGATAGGATGACCCTTTATAATGCCCTACTCCTTTTTCCAAGTCATCAGGGTTAGTCCCTTCAACTACTGCAAGTTCAGAAGATACACTAGGGATAGACAATACCCCGATAACTTCCCCGTTATTGGCTGATACCTGCCCTTCCCTATCAGACTCTTCTTCATTAGTCTTAGTTCCCTCAGCAACTACTTTCCTTGCTTTTAAAATGGACTCTTCTGACTGGGATATTGAATCGAAAATTTCCCAACCAGCATACCCTATGATTCCTACACCTAATAGGATAATAAGGGTGGCGATAAGTTTTTGGTACATGTGCATCCTCTCCTCCCTAGTATTAAATAAAAAAATCCCCCTCATAACACCAAGGGGGATGAATTCATGTTTTATATAGTAGGTATTAAGCTCTTTTCGTTCTTGAAATGAACAATAGTGCTCCACCCATAACAGTTACTAATAAACCTAATGCTAACAGATTAAAGTTGTTAGTTGCTGTATTAGGTAATTCATTTCCTTCACTTGTTTCAGAAGTTGTAGTAGTTGTAGTACCTGTAGCTTCTACATTCGAACCATTCTTACCAGAATTAGTTTCGTTAGAAGCGCCATTATCTCCAGACCCTGCTTTGTCAGTTTGATTGTTCGTGGACGCAGGAGCTTGAGTATTATTATTAGCAATTGCTACTTCAAACACTCCGTAAGCACTAAAATGTGATACCTCTACCCATACTTCACCTGTAGTTGAGTCAAACTTAATAGGCTGGTAATATTCGTTTGTTCTTTCACCATCTACAATATAATAAACTTTCAAATCATTCCAATTTGTTACTTTAGATGGATCAATGACAAATTTAAGGGTTACTGGTTCGTCGAATTTGCTGATGTATTTCCCATCGGCTGTTAAAATAGAAAAATCATATGTAGCTAAAGAACCATCAACAGTAATCTTATTTACATTAACTGTTACTTCTTCAGCACCTTTTAGTAGAGAAATAGGAATCGTGACTTCAACGTTTCCTGTAACCACTAGAGGTTTTCCAGACTCGCGAAGATCATTTAGTTGTTCGCTAGTATAAGTTTCACTGAAATAAACGACATCTGTTACTCCGTATACGTCCTCTGTTACTCCGTATACGTCTTCTGTTACTCCGTATACGTCTTCTGTTACTCCGTATACGTCTTCTGTTACTCCGTATACGTCTTCTGTTACTCCGTATACATCTTCTGTTACTCCGTATACATCTTCTGTTACTCCGTATACGTCTTCTCTTACATCGTATACGTCTTCTCTTACATCGTATACGTCCCCTCTTACAAATTCTACAGCCGCTTCATCTTGAGCATTCAGTTCAGCTGCACTTGTGTTGGTAGCAATCGGAGCAAATAAAAGAGTGAATGCTGCCATACCGCTTAAAAATGATAGTTTTTTTCTCATTTTCTTTCCATTTCCTCCTATATTATGTTTTTATGTTAGGAAGTTAATACTACTATTATTATAGTAATAGTACTAATTACCTAAACACCTATATTAATATAACTTATTTTTCCCAGTAAGTCTAATATTTTTTACCAAATTATGCAGTAATTCCCTTAATTTTATAAATTAGGTTTTTTAAATCGTTTCTATTATTACTTTTTTCATATAACTCCTTTGCTTTCTCCACTTCTCCTATTTTCTCAAAAGATAATATGGCTATTGCAGTTGTTTTCATATCTGGTTCAGCCATCTTGTCTATAATCACTAAACTATCACTGTATTGATTTAAAAGGTAAAAGGATAATGCTGCATGATAATAAACTTCATTAGAGACAACAAAATCACGACTATTTTGTGACTTACTTAATTTTTTACCAAGTACTGTTTTATGCCAATAAATCATTTGCTCGTAATCTCGTATAGCGGATTTCGCCATTTCCCTAGACCATTTTTGATCTTCTTTTAGATGTGTAACAGCAAAACCAGTCTTCGTCTTAATACTGTCTTCATAAAGCTTTGTATTATAGTGATCTACCATTAAGGCGGAATCGAATAGGTCAATTGTTTGCAAAGTAAACTCAGCCTTTCCTGCTATTAAAGCTGCCTTATGCAGTACAGACGAGTTTCTAGGCTCGAGCGCTGTCACTTTATTCACCAAATGGTGAATTTCCATATAATAATCTTTTTCTGGGGTATTTTTCATAGCAGAAATATAGGTTTCCGCAAGAAAGAATCTATATTTTGTTTGGGTAGGATGGTATTTAGTTGCCTTTTCCGCTAACTCTATACGCTCAGGATACGTTCTAGCTTGCTTTGCTTGTTCATAAGACTGAGCAGCAATCATAAATCGATATGAAAAGACAATATTTAAAAGTAAAAGCAAACATAATATAACCGGAACAAAATGGTTTAAATTTATTTTGGTTGGAAAACTACTAAACTCTCTTTTTAATTGCGGCAGTGGAGTTGGTAGTCCTAAGACAAATAGCCATAAGACAATAAACCAAACGGTACTATATGAAAAATTAAAATCAATAAAACTATGAAAAATCACAGATAATAAACCTAAAATCACAGCAACATTGAGAGAACGTTCTTTTGACTTTCTATAGTGACAAAATACGGAATATAACAAGAATCCAAATGTAACAAGATAGGAGAGAACCCCAATAGTACCCGTGTTGATAAGCCACTCGGCATAGCCGTTATGAATTTTATTCGATACATACGGGTTTTGTTGATAATTCTTATACCCCGCAGCCCACCCCTCACCTCCAAATCCAAATAGTGGAGATTCCTTACTCATTTCAATTGCGTCTTCAAGAAAAGTAATCCGTTCTACGGCTGTTGAGGTGGTTAGACTTATACTCTCGACTCTCTCTTGAAGAGTATGAGGTAAGCTGCGATAGATCAATCCTTGATTAGTCACGTCGGCCAGTCCAGCCAGCCCGAAAATAACGAACAAACTAGGCAAAAGGAAACGCAGTTGTTCCCTGTTAACCCAAGGTAGCATTGATATTTTTTTTACCATCGTATATTTAAACAGGTAAATCGCAAACGCCGATAGTAGGATCATCCCAACAAGAACCCACAAACCAGGAGAAGCCTTCTTCTCCGCTACTCCTTGTAAAATAGACCTGTAAACGAAATATGAAGTTCCGATACTAATGAGGGAATACACAATATATTCAACCTGTTTTTTCATTGAAAACAAGATTAGTCCGATAAACCATACAATTGGCAGAACTAACATCATCCCCCTGGAATAGGAGTAGATAAAACTAACAAAAAATGGAACGAGAGGGACTGAATAGAGCATTAAATCTCTTATTTTCAGTTTTTCCTTTGTAAGGTGGACAAGAGAATAAATAAAGAAAAGGCCCATCACCATGCCAAAGGTATTTGGATATTGAAAAACCCCTGCAAACCTCCCTGCAACCATCGATTGATGAAAATCAAAAAGTCTGTAAAAACAACCAAACATAAAGAAGGAAAGCCAAATTCCCGTTAGTTGAAAGACAAAAGGCATCCATTTCTTGATTTTATGATTATGTGAGACCCAGTAAAGAAGGAGAAAAAAAACAGCATAAGTAATCCATTTAGAAGCAGTCTCCCATGCCCCTCTCGGAGTCTCAGCAAATGGAATTGAAATGAGATTACATAAAGGTAAAAGGAGAATAATCCAAGTCCTTTTTGCACCGAACCCTTCTTTCCTTATGAGAGAACTTAGAAAATAAAGGATATATAACACCGAAATCAAAATACTTAAGCCGTAGAAATCATCTGTAAAATACAACCCTCTTTCATAGGGCGAAAAAATAAAAATAGCTGCCAAAAAAATAAAAACAAACCATTGCATACAAAATCCTCCGGACATTCTTTACTCTACCTTTTTAAAAACCTCTTTGAATAATTTTGGGGCATATTTATCCTCATCCAAGTTCATTCTGTTCTCGGGGATAACCTCATCTGGCCCCATCCATACCGCTCCTATATACCGATCATCGAATCCAACAAACCAACCATCATAAGAGGTGGTACCAGTCTTACCAGCAATTTGTTTCCCCTTAATTTGGGCAGCTTTTCCCGTTCCATCTGTTACTACACTCCTTAGCAAAGATGTCACAGTTTCAGCAGTCTGTTTAGAGAATATCCTTTCTTCTTCTCCTTTTGTCTTGTAGGCAACCTCCCCTTGGAAATTGACGGATTCTACGGTGTGTATCTCCTGCATTTTTCCTTCATTAGGAAAAACGGTATATGCTTGTGCAATTGACAGCGGCGAGGTTCCAACACTTGTAAATCCTAGTGCCAATCCATACCCATCTTTTGGGTCAATCTGAAATAGATTAAATTTATCAATATACTCTAGTCCTTTATCTAACCCTATTTTGTATAGTAACCACGTAGTTGGTACATTATATGACTTCACCAAGGCGTCCTTAATAGAAACCTCTCCCCTATATCGATAATCGTAGTTTCTGGGCTTGAAATCTCCAAATTTCATCGGGACATCTTTTAATAAATCATCCGGTTTCCATCCGGTTTCAAGGGCAGGTCCAAAAACCATTAAGGGTTTGAAGGTGGATGCTGGTTGTCTCGTGGTTTCTGTAGCCCTATTAAAAGTGGACTTATAATATTCACGTCCACCCATCAGACCAATAACCTTCCCAGTTTGATGTTCAACAATCGCCATCCCACCTTCTACAAATGCTTGATCATGTTCAAGAAAACTCGTTCTATCTTGGAATGTTTCATAAATATTATTTTGTATATCTCGGTCCAAATGGGTGTTTACTTCAAAACCTCTTCTGTAAAGTTCGCCTTCTGTTATATCAAAAGTGGAAATCAATTCCTTGGTCACCTGTTGAACATAAGACTGATAATTAGTGTTTCTACGATTCAATCCTTCTAAAAGATCGGGGACCTCTGAATTTAATGTAGAAAATTCCCGATAATCTAATAGATAATCTTTTTCCATTAATTCAGCCAAGAATACCTCTAAATCCTGTTGCATACTCATGGATTCTCCCACCTGGGATTTAAATAATAAAAATATCTGTTCCAATTCGTTTAGATCTTTACTTGGCCTTTCAAAATAATATTGGGATGCATTTTCAAACCCAACCAAACCATTGCCAAAGTAAAGTTTATTTACATAAATCTCAAATATCTCTTCTTCAGTATAACTATGTTTCAAAAGCATTTTACTTAGCATTTTCTTGATATCTTGGCTTGGATAAAGCAATTCTGCTGTTCGGTCCACCAGTATCTCGTTTTCAAGATATTCTACTATAAAGGATGGCAATTGCCCGATGCTAATCCAATGATTATTAGAGAACAATTCATTCCCATTTTGATCGTAAAGAGTGGTATGCCTCTCCTCAGACATCTCCTTATTCACACTAAGGAGAAATCCAATAAAGAACAAAGAACTCAGAAGAAGCAAACCTAAAATATAAGATAAGATTTTCAATTTCACTGTCAGATCCCCCAAAATTATCCACTACTTTTATACCATGTGTATTTTACTATAAAAATACCATTATGCGGTAAATATTATTCAAATAAAATAATATTTCACTTATAAAAACACCCATTATAAAATAAACATGTAAGATTGCGCACTTATTTAGGTAGCTAAAACCCTTAAATATAAAGATTTTCGTTTATAATACCGATTTAGAAGTATGTTTTGTTCAAAGAGGCTACCTCACAAGAACGAATATTATCTTAGTATAGAAATCGCTTATTAAATATTATTTTTATTGCCATACACCATTTCAGGAGCAAAAAGTTTTTGCACACTTGACCAGATTCCAATATGCATGGATATAAGTTTAATACCAGCAAAAGCGCTTAGACACTGCGCCTGACCCTCTGTCCCCAAAAAAAGACCTTTCGCTTGATAGCGAAGAGGTCTTTTTCTTGTTTTGAACTTCTGGGACAAGGTACCTGTCCCTCTGTCCCTTTTAAACTTCTTTTCTAGTTTTTCTTCTCATAAAGAACAATACAATACCTGCGACAGCGAATAAGATACCCATAGCTAGAATGTTACCTGTATTGGTTGCTGTGTTTGGTAGTTCATTATTTTCGTTAACATCATTCCTACTACCAGTTGCGTCTGCTTCTTTAACACTTTGAGTCGCCTCTGAGTCTGTCGCAACGGTTGGAGCAGATTCACGATTTTTATCAGAAGCTTCATCACTAGTTTTTTCAGAAGTTGTTCCTTCTGTTTCTGTTTTCTCATCTGAAGGTTGTGGAGTTTCACTTGTTACTACCTCTTGACTCTGCTCACCTTGGTCCGCAACAATTATGTCAGATTCCTCAAATACAGTGTAGCGACTGAAATGATACGTTTGAGCGGTAACGACGCCATTTTCATAGCTTCCACCAATTTTCTCCCATTCCCCTGTCTCTTCATTTAAATAGAATACCTTTAGTTTCGAAGGATCTTCTACTCCATCAAGGTTAACATCAAATGATAATGTGACAGGCTCACCGAAGTCACTGACAACGCGATCACCTTGTGTGATAGTGAAATCATAAACATCACTATGTGCATGGTTTACAGCTGGCAGTTTCTCTAATAAAACACTCATACCTTCTTCTTCAAAGATGCTAATTGGCAATTCAACCATCACCCCTTTATTTTCAATAGAAAGGGTAGCATCTTTAGCCATTAACTCTTCTACTTGCTCTTTAGTTAAAACAACTGAAACCTTTTCGATTTCTTCATCTTCAAGGTTCACTTTAAAAGTTCCGTTAGTTGTTACTTTAGCAACGTCGCGATCCGAAATGGTTGCCTTGCCTTTAGTAACTTCAGCTACCGCAACAACAACAGATTGCTCTTGTTTAGCTGGTGTCTCTTCTGCCGGAGTTTCAACCGGAGTTTCCTCTGCTGGCGTCTCTTCTCCTGGAGTTTCCACTGGCGTTTCCTCAACTGGTGTCTCTTCTCCTGGAGTCTCCACTGGCGTTTCCTCAACTGGTGTCTCTTCTCCTGGTGTCTCGACTGGAACTTCCTCAACCGGTGTCTCTTCCCCCGGTGTCTCGACTGGAACTTCCTCAACTGGCGTCTCTTCTCCTGGTGTCTCCACTGGAACTTCCTCAGCTGGTGTCTCTTCTGCCGGAGTTTCCACTGGAGTTTCCTCAGCAGGCGTCTCCTCTTCTGGAGTTTCTGCTAGGATGTCTCCCACATAGAAAGTTGAAAGATCCTTGATGGTTGTGTATGGATCCCATCCTAAGAAAGAAGTTGTTAACATTTCTTCAGCTTGACTCTTAGAAATCTGTGGGCGACCACTATGAATCGAGAACCCTTCACCGTACGTGTAATATTCATAGAATCGTGCATTCTCAGCAAGATTTCCACTCATGTCATTATAAGGAGTGTCCTTGTTGATAATTCCACTCATATAAGTGTTAATAAAGGTTGCCCCACCGTCTGGTCCCCATGGACGAGCTAATAAATATTTTGAACCAGATGCCCCGTCCTCTGCGGTGATTCTACTATTATTGAAAATAAACCCATATTTTTTATCAGCATCTGTTTTAGGTGCCGTTACATAGCCACTATTTTTAGTCGCATTGTAGCGGAACACAACATCTGAATCATCAATCAGCGCTTGCGCTGCTCCGTAGATGAAATCTACGTTTCCAACAATATAGCTCTTGTAGTAATACTGGCGATTTGAACTTGCATACAAAGTATCTTGATACCCGACCAATTTAACATTTACAAAAGTACTTAGATCAGCATCTACTCGTAGTGCATCGGCTGATTCATTTGACTTTGTGCCATCCCCAAGATATTCATAGGTATTTTCAATTGTTAGGTTTTCCGCCGAGAAACCTGTTGCCGATTTCATTATATACACTGCATTACGAAGAGCTGTATCTCCACCTTCTGGTGATAAAACTGGATCGTAGAACTGAATATTCACTAGATCGCGATCTTCCCCAATTAAACTAATAAATGGTGAAGTTACTCTTAAATGCTCAACATATGTTCCGGCTTTTACCAAAATGACGACTCTCTCTTGATTATCGCTTGGTACTGCATTAACTGCTGCTTGAACCGTACTAAACTGTTGAACACCAGGTTGTTCTGCAGAAACCGCGCCTTCCTCACCTGTATAGCTTGAATCTACCACCATGTCATAATTGGTTAGATAAACAAAGTTAAAGGTTTTTTTAGTCACCTTTCCCTCTTCATCTGTAAAATACAGATTAACATCGTTTCGACCCTGGTCTAGGTTGACCGCATAACCAAACATTTGACCAGCTACTAAAGGAAGAGCTTCACGCTTTTCACCATTTACAACCAATTCCATTGTACCGGCTTTTTCTACCTTACCTTGAAGCATAACTTGATTGGTGTAAACCGTGTCATTTGGTTTCATCGTAATGGTGATGGCAGTTGCTTCGTCCTCGTACGCATATTTCCCAACTCGGCCTGCCGAGGGAACAGACAGAGTAGGTTCGGAAGCAACGCTTGAGTTAGTTGCTGATTTTGCAATGAGATAATAAGAATACGGTGTCTCGTTGACTACATCTGTATCCTCATAGGTTGTCTCAGAGACTTCAGCTAACAAAGAATAATCAGCTTGTTCCGATGATTTGCGGTAAATTTCATAGCTTGTTGCCTTAGCAACGGCTTTCCAGTTCAGAGTTAAAACTCCATCTCCACTCTCAATGCTAAGTTCAGGATTAGCAAGCGGAACTAATACCTCAATCGCAGCTGACTCCATTGCAGGGGTCTTTTCATCACGAATACTTCCATAGATTTTAAACTGATACGTTCCATCTTTTACAACATCAACACTATACGTATTGTCCATCACATAGTTGTCTAATATGGAATACGTTTTTCCTCCATCAGTGGATAGCTCGACAACGTAGGCTCCATCGCCTTCAGCCTTATCTCCGCTCCAGTTTACAGTAACGGTCTTTCGGTCAGGTGAAATCGTAGGCTCTGCTACAGACGTTACAGTCGGTGCACTCCCCACTGCTTCATAGGCTTTCGTTTGACTATATAACTCTTTGCCATTTTCATCCTTTAAACGTAAGTTCGTCACAACTGCACGAACGTTCGCAAAAGCAAAACCATGTCTGACGCTCTGATTCTCACTGATATTAGCAAGTTTAGAATAAGCAATTGTTGCGTTATTAGTTTCCCCATTCACTGTAGCTTCTGTATTCCAGCCATTTTGGCCTTTTGTAGAAACAAGGTGAATCACATCCCCAACAGCATATTGGATATCCATGCTTCCAGCAGTTGCGATAGTTGGTGTTTCTTTTTTATTGTAGACATTTCTAATTTTTTTATCTCCGCGAAGTCCCACAGAAGCAATCGTAGAAATCTGGTCTGCATCCTCAAACAATCCGAAGAACACACCATTCTTACTTGTGTTTCCAACCTCTTGGATTTCGATATCTGCCTCGATTGTCGTAGCATCTGTTCGACCATCAAAGACATAGTATCCAATGTTACTTAATGTCTCAATATTGGCATTAGAATCAGTGTGATTGACATATAATCGATGTCCATCCGGAATCACATTTAATGATTCATTTTCATCAATTTCATATGGCATAGAGCCTTGTTCCTCAACTACTGGTGAACCCTCTGCTTGGCCTTTGTTACTCACCTTAATGGCATGAAGATAATTTTCCCCTGTATCACCTTGAAGTGTGAAGCGTAGTGTCGTAGCATCCCCAGTATAAGAATAAGTAATCTCTTCCCCGTCTGTACCGGCCTTAAAGATATTCCTATCAAAAGAACCTTCTCCGCCAGCTGCTAGATTCGTCACCTCTAAATGTCCCTCTTTGCTATATGCACAGATGACAAAAGTGATATCAGCATCTCCAGCTACTTTTACATCAAAATAGTTCCCATTGAACACAGATAACCCGTGAGAACTGTCGTGCCATTTAGGGCTCTTATCATTGCCTTTTCCAAACGCTAAAATTCCATTGTCTGTTGTATAGGTATCAAGCAAGATCTCAGTCGGAATGTCTCCTCCAGCTAAATCAAAGGAGAATTCTTCTCCTTTATCTGGAGTTTTAAAAGAACCACGATCTTGAACCTTGATGCGAAACTCTTTTGGATTTGTAGCTTGGTCGGCAAACGTAACAACAATCCCGTCCGATTCCACTTTTATATTCTTCACAACATCTGAGCTAAGGTTCTTTACCTCAGATGAACTTAAAATTTTCCCTTTTAAATCAGTACTTATGTACGCACTCTCACTTGTAGTATTGTAAACAGAACCAGAAGTGATGTTTGCTGTTGTAGCATCTGATTTTGAAGCCGCCCCTTTGATTGCTAAAGTTTCTTGTCCGATTTGAAGGGAAAAGTCTTTAGGAACCCATGGAGTAATATCTACTCCTTCTGGTAGGTTTTCGACTTCGATTCCGTGAACATAGCTTTCACCATCACCACTGTTAACTGTGAAGGTTAACGTCGTTGCATCACCGGAATAAGTGAAACTCACTTTCTCACCATCTGTAGGTACTTTTAATGGAGTGCTTTCATTAAATAAATGGCTCCCTGGAGCACCGCCAGAAACATCAATCGTTCCTTCTTTACTATACTGACATAAGATAAAAGAAATTTTTGCATTACCTGCCACTTTTATGTCAAAACTATTCCCTTTTCTCACTGCGAGGCCATGTTCTTCACCGTGATAATATATCTTGGCCCCATTACTATTGATTGTTACCAAACCATCCGATGACATCACCTGATCGATTGGATTACCATTTCCGTATGACTTCAAATCTGAAAAGTCATAATTGTAGGTTTCGCCACTTTGTGGCAGAGTGGCCGCATTAACAGACACCCCCACACCCAAAAGTCCCTGCATGACTATCAGTACACTTAAAAATATCCTGAAAAATTTCTTCACTAAAAAGTCTCCCCTTCACCTCGCCGGGTAACCCAGCTGTCATAGCGTTAGCACCTTAGACCCGCGGCTTTGCGTCCTACCCTTTCGAGATAGTTTGCCTTTTTCCGACTTTTTAGTAGTAAATCCTATTGCACCACCATTCCTGAATAAAAACAGTTTATGGTTTGTGCAATCTAATTCCTGTCTATCCCTCCTTCTTCCTATTAGGAAATCTGGTACAATTAGCCCCTACCTATAACCACTTTTCGGGATTTTTATAGGTATATAGACTTGTGAATTAGGTAAAAAAAAGCCCCACAGCCATAGAATAGCTACAGAACTCAGGTGATATTTATCACAATTGAATTATACCAAAATAACAATAATTTTCCAGTGGTAAGTTATACCAATATAGCAATATCTATTTACAAGAAGCGCAGATTAGGTCATTTGTTTCCCCTAGCCAAATTCCATTCGTTTTTTAATTGTCAAAGAAGCGATAAAATTATCCACTTTCTGAGGAATTAAAAAATAGCCCTCCCGCTAAACGCGAAAGGACCCTCAATATATTATTATACAGATATACTTTCTGTGATATCAGGCAACATCATTAAAATTCTCTTCTAGGCTTTCTTCCTAAAGCGAATAAACCCACCCCAGCAAAAATAAGCACGATCCCCATTGCTAGAAGATTACCTGCGTTCGTAGCTGTATTAGGAAGTTCATTATTCCCGATGTCTTCAACATTTTCTACATTCTCGGTACTTTGAGTAACCTCCGAAGCATCGACTCTTTCGTTGCTTTCCAAAGTTTCTCTGTCAGTTTGCTCTTGAACAGTTTCTTCGTTTTTCTGCTCTAATGCAACATTTTTATCCTTATGACTCTGCTCTTTATCAGTAGGAACTACAACATCTGATTGTTCCTTGTCTGGCTGCTCAATTGGTTCTTCTGGATGATTACTGTTTTCGCCTGCTTCTTCTGTCACCTGATCAACTGGTTGCGGCTCTTCTTCTTCCAACTGTTCGGCTGGTTGTTGCTCCTCTTCCGTCGGTTCCACTGGTGTTTCCCCAGCTTCTTCAGTAGGTTGGGTAGGAGCTTGGGCAGGGTCGTACATTTGGATATTGTCAAAGTAGAGCGTGGAAATAGAACTATGTCCAGTATTCAAATCGAGTCTACCTAGATCTGCTGCATTTTGATAGAATGGTTGATTACGAAGCTCAACCTCACTACCACCGGTAATCATTAAGTTATACTTCTGTAACTGCATATCCAGAACAATTTTAAAATGGTACCATGTATTCTCTTGGAGATCCTCAACTAACTCTTTCTTCCCATCTGCTGTACGATACTCTAAACCATTTCTTGAAGTTTCCAGAGAAACTAACGCCTTACTTCCACCTTTATTCATGAGTCGAACACGGCTGTTGGAACCAAATGCTTCACCCAACAGATCAAATTCAACTACGACCACTTTGTCCAAAGTTTGTGGAAGGAAGTTCTGATGAATTGCACGAGTTAACCCTCCCTCAGTAGCGGAGGAGCCATTGCTATCATGTAGTTTCAACGCTAGGTTCTCTTCCAGAGTTGGCGTTTGGACAATTTGGGCATAGTTTTCACTAGGGTCATATACCCAATTTCTGCCTTTATTACTTGAAATGGTGATGTCATAATTTCCGAATGAATGTGTTTTGGTATTGGTTGGTTCTGTCGGCCAGCTTCCTTCAAAATCATCTTGAATCAGATATTCTCCAGGAGCAGTGACATCTGGCACCTCAGTTGGTGCCACTGGGGTAGTCGGAGTATTAAACATATGAACATTGTCTAGATAGTAAACAGAAGTCGAGCTGTTCCCAGTATTAACATCAAACCGACCATAATCAGAAACAGATTGATAGAAATCAAGATTATGTACCTCTGCATTTCCCCCACCAGTAATGACAACATCATACTTCATCGTTGGCATATCCGCTTTGATACTTACATGGTACCAAGTATTGGGCGTAAGGTTCTCAATGAGAGTTGCCTTACCTCCATCTTTTGTACGATAAACTAGGGTATCCCCATCTGTTTCAAGAGAAACCATGGCATGATTTCCACCCTTATTCATCAAACGGAATCGAGAGTTAGAACCAATTTCTTCTGCCATAAAATTGAACTCTACCACTACAGCTGAATCCTTTGCTTGCGTTGAAAAACGATCGTGAACAATTCTCGTTGCCCCGCCCTTGCTTATATCGCTGTCTTGTTTATCCATAAGCATTAAGGCGGTGTTCCCTCCATTTAAAGGATCTTGGACAATCTGAGCAAAGTTTTCCTCTTCATTGTTTAGCCATTCCACACCATCTTGATTCGTATAGGGCTCTATCATATAATCTCCAATCGCACCTGTTGAAGCTGGAGATTGAGTAAGTTCGGATGATTCAAAATCATCATAAACCAAATATTCCTCTTCTGCCTGAACCAAAGTCACACTAGAAATAGTTGAAAGTATGAGAATCAGGCAAACGAATGCAAAAATACCTTTCCACATTAAAAAAACTCCTCCCTTTTAAGAAACGCATAGACCTTTAGAACAATAGAACTATGACGATAGTCATTGCTCAATAAATTATAACAGGGAACCCAATTATTCCCTCAAGGTAAATTATACCAGTATAATAATTTAAGGGAACACAGGAAGGATTCTTGGCTTACCCACATTATTGATTACAAATTTCCCTCTCACCTCAGTGTAAAATACAAGTAAATTTCTTCATTACTCTCGTCAAACCGCGACTAGTGAAGATACCTGAACAGAAAATATCCCAAAACTTGGTTTAAAAGTATATATAAACGGGTATTGAAAAACACAATTTATAATAAGCTGATTTTACGTTCATACTCAGGAGAGGAAGATACTGATTTCGATAAGAGGAGGATGGAAAAAAATATGTGGCCGCACAAATGGAAGGTGATGTTCTTTCATCAATTGTTATCCATTATGGACAGTTATCAACTACAATGGATTCTCGACCATGACTATCCTCAGTGGGAGAAAGACCTGGCAAAAAGGGAATTAGAAAAACGATTGGTAAATAAATGGGTTGAGTGAAAAAGGCATGATTCCTATATTACAGGAATCATGCCTTTTTCAGGATGTTGGATTAAATTTTAGAAACTCATTTATGACACGTTCAGGCTTGAAGGATTTTCTGCACCATTAACTTTAGTAACCGCAGTATTATTCTTCGGGATCATCCATTTCATTTTAGAAATAAGAGGTTTCTCAATGAAAGAATGTACCAAACATCCTGTACATAAGATTAATACAAGGAAACTAATACTTGTCAACGCTCCGCCTATTGACTCAAAAATAGAGAATCTGCTAAACAGCTCAGAAAAAGCATTTAAAAATAGGTTATGGGATAAGTAAATGGCGAATGCCGCATTCCCCAAATAGTTAAATACCCTTGGAATTTTGATGTTTTTTTGTATATCTATAGAGGCTAATCCAAAAATAATAAGAATGGAAGATAAACCAGTACCAAGGTCGAAATCAATATTTACAACTTTATAAACATAATTCAGCCATGTTAAGGGGAATCCTAACATACCGATTACGGTAAGAATAACAGACATTTTAAAATTAAATTTATATCTTGTAATCAAATAAGCAGACAAAATCCCAGCCAAGAAAATTAAATTATACTGGTTAAAGAAAAAGTACATCATCTTATGATTTGACCAGAATATCCCCATAAAAAATCCTAAAGAGGTTATTCCCCAAAAAGCCAGGATCAATTTTGAAAGCTTGACACTTCGGAAAAATAAAAAAGAAAAAATCCAGTAAAAATAGACTGTGTGCACTAATGACCAAGCTACATCAAGGATAGGATCAAGTTCATTAGGAAAAAGCAGGAGTGAAAAAATAATAGATTTGAAAGTGATTGCCTGTCCTGTGCCGAGAGAAGGAAAAAGAAATAAAACTGGTACAGCCACTAAAGTAAGAACCCAATAGAGTGGATAAATTCGGATAAACCGACTGAGTAGAAATCCTTTAATATGGTTACTATCCCCAATTTTACCTCGATATATGTAGTAGAGCATAAAACCAGATAGAGCAAAAAAGTAGTTTACACCACCTGATATGGGAAGATATGAAATTCCTAATAAATTAAATTGGAAATAATCCTTCATATTCTCTGATATATGAAAAAGCATAACCATCATAGGGACTAACGCACGAGAAAATTGTATGAATACTAGTTTTTTTCTCAACTCAACTCCAACTCCTTAGTGTTCATTTTTCCATGTATTGATTTGACGGTAAGAATAAGCAGTTATATCGTTATCCACCAATCTTTGTGGAGTTGAGCATATAGGTTCTAGATACGAAAGGGAAATCCTTTACTTCCCTCCTCTAAGTTCAATCCCTTGATTAGTAGTTATTCTTTACTAGAGTGACAGTTGTAGTGTTCAATCAATTTGCCGAACTCCCGAACTTCTTATTCCTTATTCCCTTCCCCTTTCTCCTTTACATTCCCTGTCCGTTCATGTTCAAGAGCACCCTCCCCGATCAAACTATCTATGTCCACATTTAATTGGATAGAAATCTTTTTTAAAATCTCAATTGACGGGTTCTGTTGCTGTCCTCTTTCTAAACTAGATAAGTAAGACTTCGCTACCCCAGCTTGTATCGCAAGCTGCGATAACGAAAGTCCCTTATTTACCCTTTGCTCTCTAATTCGTTTACCAATCATTAAATAAGCTTCCCTCCTATCGAGTACTTCTAGCTACGCTTGTTCATTATATAAAACGTTTTAGTTCTTTATAAAGCCCGGTAAATGAAAGAAAAACCGAGAAATAGGAAGTGAAACAGGTGATTTACCGCTCTAAATGCGGTTTTTTGAATAAATATGGGATTTTAGTCCCATAGTCTTTTGCCTTATACTTCAATTGTGTTCTCTATAAAGTACGTATTCTACATAAAGAACAATAAGAGAATTGGAGAAATAATCTAGGGGGGACTTAAGGAATGTGTGGAATTGTTGGGTATATTGGTCACGAGGATGCCAAGGAGATCCTTGTCAAAGGGTTAGAGAAGCTAGAATACCGGGGCTACGACTCTGCTGGAATTGCCTTAATGAACAATGAAGGCCTGCAGATTTTCAAAGAAAAAGGAAGAATTGCCGCACTGCGAGCTTGTATCAATCAAGATGTTATGGCCGACATAGGTATCGGTCATACACGATGGGCTACTCATGGTCAACCAAGTCGAACGAACGCTCATCCGCACCAAAGCTCTAGTGGGCGTTTCACAATCGTTCATAACGGCATTATTGAAAATTATGAGGAAATAAAGAAAACATATTTACCTGATGTGGAACACGTCAGTGATACAGATACCGAGGTAATCGCACATTTAATGGACCGTTTTGTTAAGGATGGACTTGATACGGAGCCAGCATTCCTGGAAACCTTAAAAATAGTAAAAGGCTCTTATGCTCTCGCTCTTTTAGATCAAGAAAATACTGAAGCGATTTATATTGCAAAAAATAAAAGTCCTCTGCTTATCGGGATTGGAGAAGGTTTCCATGTAGTCTCAAGTGATGCCATTGCCATGCTGCAAGTGACAGATCAATTTATTGAGTTAATGGATAAGGAAATCGCGGTATTAAAACAAGATTCATTATCGATTAAGAACTTACAGGGCGAAAACATCACTCGAAGCCCCTACCGAACAGAATTAGACGCAAGTGATATTGAAAAGGGAACGTACCCGCATTACATGTTAAAAGAAATTGATGAACAGCCGCTTGTAATTCGGACTATTCTCTCCAAATACCAAAACGAGTTCGGTGAACTTTCGATTGATGAAAAGATCCGTTCCTCGGTAATAGGAGCCGACCGGATTTATATGATTGCTTGCGGAACAAGTTATCACGCTGGATTAGTGGGGAAACAACTGATTGAAAAGTACAGCCAAATCCCTGTAGAAGTCCATGTTGCAAGTGAATTTCTATATAATTTACCGTTATTATCGAAAAACCCGCTCTTTATTTTTATTTCGCAAAGCGGAGAAACGGCCGATTGCCGTGGTGTATTAGTTGAAATGAAAAAGCTGGGCCATCGTACATTAACGATCACCAATGTGCCGAGCTCAACGCTATCCCGCGAGGCAGACTTTACCCTTTATACATATGCAGGTCCTGAAATAGCTGTTGCTTCCACAAAAGCTTATACTGCGCAAATGGCTGTTTTCGCTTTACTTGCTTGCGATATAGGGAAATTAAAAGGCTTGGACAATGACTTTAATCCTTTAAAGGAACTAAGTTTAGCTGCTAATGCCATGGAAGTGATTGTGAATCAAAAAGAGAAAATCGAAAACCTTGTATGGGAGTTCTTAGGTATGACCCGAAATGCTTTCTACATTGGCCGCGGTTTAGATTATTTCGTTTGTCTAGAAGGAGCTTTGAAGCTAAAGGAAATCTCCTATATTCAAGCTGAAGGGTTTGCCGGAGGGGAACTAAAGCATGGAACCATTGCACTCATTGAGGACCGAACCCCTGTCATTGCTTTAGTCACTCAGCAACACGTCAGCGCCAGCATTCGCAGCAATGCGAAAGAGGTCATCGCGCGCGGTGCCAATGTATTGACGATATCCATGGAAGGGATAAACAACGAAAGCGATCAATTCACAGTTCCAGAGGTACACGAACACCTAACACCTCTTGTTTCGGTTGTTCCTCTTCAATTACTAGCTTATTATGCCACTTTGCACAGAGGATACGATGTAGATAAACCAAGAAACCTAGCCAAAAGTGTAACGGTTGAATAATAAAAATTAAACTCCTCTTGCATAGCTAGAGTAATTTGCAACGCCATTTACAAAATAGGAAGTGGTATTTTTGTTAAAAAGGTCCCATGAAAAAAAGAACAAAGATTTTGTGTTTCAAGATTCTTCTGGTAAACGTTGGCCAGTGGTAAGGCTCATTTCCATTCTAAGTTTTATCTGTCTGTCTGTTGTTGTTTCAGTAATTGTTGTAAGTCTCTTTAGAACTCCATCCTTGTCGCCATTAGAGTTAGAAGAGACAAAGGATATACTTCCATTAAATAAGCCAATACCCGCTTCTGCTGAAGAGATGCCCGAGCTTATTTTCGATAAACATAAGGCACCTTCACAAATAAGTAAGGATGAGATTTACGGCTTTTATATCTCCAACGACCATTTAAGCAAAGAATCTTTAGAAAACAACATTGATTCTCTCGGTGTTGTGATCCCTAACTGGTATTACTTGGAGTCAGATAAGGAAATTACAAAGGATTCGGAACAAAGTATTGATGCTTTTGCCAAAAAGAACAATGTAAAAATTATGCCGCGTCTCTATTTAAAAGATCCAAACAATGGAGAGCTTTTACATAAAATGCTCAATTCTTCCCAATCCCGTGAAGCAATGATTCATTCTCTTTATCAGCAAGTAATAAATGATGGTTACACTGGAATTAATATCGACTTCCGAGGGATAAATGGTGAAGATAAAGAATTGCTTACGACTTTTATGTCTGAGTTATCCCAACAATTTCACGCGAATAATCTGAAGGTTACATTAACGGTTACACCGGTTGGCGGACCCTATGATTATGCAGCTCTTTCAGAAATAGTTGATCGAATGATTGTCATGCTTTTTGATGAGCATCACGAAAATACTGGACCAGGTCCACTTGCATCTGTTCACTGGACTCAAGAAACATTAAAACAATTACCGATTCCCGCTGAAAAGTTAATCGTCTCACTGGGCAACTTTGGGTACGATTGGACTACTACCAGCACACAAGCTGGCCAATTCGTTACCTTTCATGAAACGATGGAAACAGCACATTCATCAGAGCTGAAAGCAAACTGGGATGAGGCTAGCAGAAGCCCTTACATCCGATACAAAAAAGGCGAGGAACAGCACATCATCTGGTTTTTGGATGCTGTAACGTCCTATAACCAACTAAAACTAGCGCTCGAACATGGGATAAAAGGAATGGCTGTCCACCAGCTTGGCTACGAGGATCCTGGTTTATGGAAATTTGTCAGCAACACAGCGAAAATGGAAAGCCATGCTCAGAAACTACAATCAATGCACAACCCAATCCCTGTTGTCAGCATAGGATCTGGAGAGTTCATCCAGATTACATCAAACTCTCAAGAAGGGCTTCGTCAAATTGAGTTAGATGAAAATGGGTTCATTCAACAAGAAACATACGAAAAATATCCACTCCCTTATTACATTAAAAAGTATGGGGACTCGGCTGAAAAAGAAGTGGTATTGTCATTTGATGATGGTCCAAATCCGGCTTACACGCCTGAAATTCTTGATATCTTAAGTGAAAAGCAAGTACCGGCAACTTTCTTCGTTCTAGGGAAACAAACAGCCCTTTATCCTAACATCGTTGAACGAATCCATAGAGAAGGTCATGAAATTGGCAGCCATACGTTCAGCCATTCGAATATCGTAAAAGACAGCTCCACGACCTTACAATTAGAGATGAATTCTACTCAGTGGTTAATTCAACAAGCAACAGGCCACTCAACTAGTTTGTTCCGCCCCCCTTATACGACTGATGCTGAAAATAACGTAGAGGATATTACACCTATCATAAAAGCACAGGAAATGGGCTACACGATGGTTGGGTCATTCATCGATACTCGGGACTGGCAAAGTGGATCAAGTGATGAAATTGTTAAACACGTCACAGAAAGGGTTTCGAACGGAAATATCATCCTTCTCCATGACTCTGGCGGCGATCGATCAACTACTGTCGAAGCTCTTCCTAAGTTAATTGATTCCCTACGCGCTGAGGGGTATAAGTTTGTCAGAGCTACTGACCTGGTTGATAAAGGCCGGGGTGACGTCATGACTACCGTGAACGAGAGTGCAAGTGGCTATATGTTCTTTTATAAAATAGCAGACTCTCTATATATCTTTGCTACCAAGTTTTGTCTAGTATTCTTCACTGTAGGGATAGGGTTTGGGATCCTGCGTCTTGTGGTACTATTGTTCCTTAGTTACAGACATAAACGAAACCATCAAAAACGGAAAAGAAACACTGGCTTTACACCTTTAGTAAGCGTGATTATCCCTGCATACAACGAGGAAAAAGTAGTCGAAAAAACCGTTCATTCGATTTTAAAAAGCGACTATCCTAATTTTGAAGTTATTGTTGTTGATGATGGCTCTACCGACAATACGTCCGGTGTTGTGGCGAAGGCATTTAGTGAAGAGCCAAGAGTGCGCCTCATTACAAAAGTAAATGGCGGGAAGTCCTCTGCCATTAATCAGGGATCCGTTGAATCTGACGGTGAGGTTATTATCATTTTGGATGCAGATACTTCTATTGCTCCTAACGCAATTTCCTTGCTTGCAGATTATTTTGCGGATGAACGCGTAGCAGCCGTGTCCGGGAACGTAAAAATTGGAAATGTACGGAACCTTCTAACCTTATGGCAGCATGTAGAATATGTAACAGGGTTTAACCTGGAAAAACGCGCCTTTGACCAAATCAATAGTATTACGGTTGTTCCTGGTGCCATCGGTGCATGGCGCAAGAGTGCTATTGCAGAAGTAGGCTATTTTGAAGAAGACACACTAGCGGAAGATACGGATATTACATTAAAGCTTCTACGCAAAGGGTACCGGATCACGTTCGAACCAAATGCCTATGCTTATACGGAGGCCCCAGAAAATCTAAATAGCTTTATCAAACAACGCTTCCGCTGGTCCTATGGAATCTTGCAATGTTTATGGAAACACCGAGGTGCCATGTTTAATCCAAAACAAAAAGCATTAGGATTCATCGGCCTTCCAAATATGTGGGCCCAATATGTTCTTCAGGCATTAGCACCTCTAGCAGATATTGTGTTTATCATCGGCCTGTTTGGAGATACACCAAAAATCCTTACGTTCTATTTTGCGTTTCTTGCGTTAGATTTACTTGTTTCCATCTATTCCTTTAGGCTAGAGAAGGTCAAGACAAGACCACTTTTATTACTTTTTATCCAACGCTTCGTTTACCGTCAATTTTTAACTTTTACGGTATGGAAGTCATTCACATTCGCTGCAAGAGGAGTGTTAGTTGGCTGGAACAAGTTGAAACGTTCCGGAAACGTTCAGCTTCCTGTGAAAAACGTAGAAAAAGGAGCTTAATCTTTGCTCAATCATGAAGGGTGCCTATATAGGCACCCTGTTAGGAGGTGAAGTACCATCAAATGGCATTTCAAAAGAAACACCTGATTGTTCCCTTTGTTTTTTTGTTGATCGCCTTGTTGTCCCAGCTAACGGCTTGTTCAAATCAAGATAGCAGTAGGATATCTAAAATGGAAGAAGGCTTAGAAGAGATGGATCAAAACACCGACAACAAATTTATCATGTCTTATATTTATGATAAGAATCTTGCCCTTTCCCCTGAAGCCTATGCTGAAGAAATCAAACACACGGTAAAAGAGCTAGATGAAGTGTCTCCCGCTTATTTCACCTTAACTCCAGAAGGGACATTGGATGAAACGCGGAGAATCAGTCACGAATTTATTGAAGCCATGCATAAAGAATCGGTCAAGGTTGTCCCGTTTTTAAGTGATCAATGGAATAAAGAAGTAGCCCGGGCAGCACTTGATAACAAAGAAGAACTAGTCTCCCAAGTTGTGGACATGATCGAACAGTATAATCTTGATGGGGTTAATGTGGATATTGAGCATGTAACAAAAGAAGATAGAGCCGACTATAATGACCTTGTAAAACGCTTAAGAGAGAGCCTGACTGGAGAAAAGAAAGTTTCAGTAGCAGTCGCTGCGAATCCTGAAGGATGGACCGATGGCTGGCATGGGGCTTATGATTATTCTGCCTTAGCCCAAGCAAGTGATGAGCTCATGTTGATGGCCTATGATGAACATTTTCAGTCCCATGAAACTCCTGGACCTGTCGCAAGTCTTTCATTCGTAGAAAGATCAATCCAGTACGCCCTATCAAAAAACGTCCCATCCGAAAAACTCCTATTAGGGATTCCCTTTTACGGGAGGATTTGGAAAGACGATGGAACCGTCCTAGGACTTGATGTTTCGCTAAAAATCGTTGAAGAATTAATAGAAAAATACGATGGGTATGTAGAATATGATCAGGAACTTCAATCCCCCGTTGCTACATTTACCATTGAAGAAAATGATGATTGGTCTGAAATAGAAAAGTGGGAAAAAATACTTACACCAGGAACCTATACATTATGGTACGAAAATAAAGATTCTATAAAAGCTAAATTAGCTTTAGTACAAAAATATAATTTAAAAGGGACTGGAATCTGGAGCTTAGGACAAGAAACAGAAGCTACGTGGAATTATTATAAGGAATCGTTAAATACACCATATAAACCAGAGTAGCACGATTATCAATCCCTTTAACAGCAGGCCCCAATATTAGGTAAAACCCTTATATTGAAATGCATATTAACCCGTCTAACATTTAGTTTTAGACGGGTTTTCATGTCGGTCCATTTTGCTCGCATTAAGTGAGAAGATTGAAAGATTTATAGATTACTATAAACAGAAAAAAAACGAGTTGTCCCTAAGAAGAGAACCACGTTAAAAAAATTTTCCTTCGGGAATGACGGCACTTCACCCCCTTTACCATCCTTATCAATTACTTTGAAAACTCCTTTACTATTTTTCCATTTTGATAGCCTGCTGATTGGGACACAGTGCCTGTCCCCCTGTCCCAAAAAATTTCATTATGCCCTGTCTTCTTTTCGTCTTCCCCTCTATATAAAGAGTGAAAGGAGGTGAGCAACATGGCACAAGCGATGTTAAAGAATTCACGCATAACACTTTTGTTTGAAACAGGCATGAATGAGAAGGGAGAACCCATCTTTAAGGGAAAATCTTATGCAAATGTTCGTAAAGAGGCAACGGCTGACCAGCTCCATCAAGCTGCAACGGCCCTTGCAAGTCTTTGTGCGTACCCAGTAAGCTCTGTGGAACGCACTGACAATCACGACATTATTTAATCTACTTTTAATGTAGGAAGGAGGTGAATAGAATGGCAAAAACATTGGAATTGCAATTTACGACTGAATTTGGAAGAATCGCTCGCCTTACAGTGGATAACCCAATTGAACCTGTAGATTCAGCTGCTGTTAAGCTGGCAATGGAAAGCATTGTGGCGTCAAACGCCTTTTTCTCTAGCTATGGGGATTTGGTTGCTGTAAGTGGCGCACGCGTTGTTGAACGCAATGTAACGGAATATGAAATTGTGTAATAGCAATAAAGCCGGTATCCGCTAGGAACCGGCTTTTCTATTATATCTGGGAATGGAGGAAACAGGCATGCAAGAGCTCATCCCACTGATTAGTGAAGTAGGGTTCCCAGTCGTCGTCACATTGTACTTGCTTTACAGAATTGAAGCTAAGCTTGACAATGTCGTAGCGTCAATCCAGAGCCTGCCCGAGCGAATGAAAGAACGGGCTTGATGTTGTTAAGGGACATGGGTGTATTCCGGGTCCCTTTCCCTCTTAATCTTCCTTATCCTATCTTTACTCCTAGGTTTCGTAAGCTATAAGTATCACTCTACTAACAAATCACTACAATTCCTTAGATTCTAGTCATCCCCTTTCGGCTGGGACAATGAACCTCTTACCTTATCCCAGACGCACTTTACTCCCCCCTTAGAGGACCACAATGGAAATAAACATTCCTATCCCTCCAGTATTTTTTTATGAGGGGTTAAATGCAGACTAAGTCATTCGTAACGGTATTTAGGACCTCTGTTTTTCTCGTTTCTCAACAAAATGATTCACGCATGAATTAGTAAAAGCAAATTCCTGGCCGTTACAAAAAACCTGAGTTCATAAACAAGGTCTCAGGTTTTAATTATTATCATGTTGTTTGTTGTTGGAACCGATAAGACCTGTTTTTGTTCCAATATAATTTCCCGTGCACGCCCAGAAACCAACAAATCAAATGTTAGAAAAACAGACTTAAGATTCAACCTAATTGGAAATTATCTGGATGGTGCCTGGCACCCCATTCTCGTTAACCCTTGGTTGTAATCTACATACAATGCAGTAATTTAGATATGTAAAGAGAGGGTTGTTATGTATCACAGAAGAGAAACATACAAAATTCTCCCTGAAAAGGTAGAGGAGTTTCAACAATTCTTCGAGAAATTCCTCCTGCCGGTTCAGGTTAAAAACGGGGCCAAATTAGTTGGCAAGTGGCTAACGGAGTCAGAGGAGATTATGGTGATCTGGGAATATCCAAGCCCGGAGGAATATCAAAAAATACTGCAGCGAGTCCATAAGGATGAAATAATGAAGAAAATGCAGGAGCAAGTACATCGCTTTGGAAAACCATTTTTACAATCCTTCGAGGATGATTTAACTGCGCTAGGAGATAACGAAACTTCAAAACAAAACGTCACAGTTAGTGGTTTTATTACCAATGAAGTAGGAGAGGTCCTTTTAGTTCGAACCTATTGGAGAAATGATACATGGGAGCTTCCTGGAGGGGGAGTAGAAGATGGTGAAACGCTTGACCAAGCATTATGCCGCGAAATTAAAGAAGAAACTGGGATTATGGTGAGGCTATCCGGCATTACAGGTGTTTATTCAAACGGAAAGACCATCGCCATTGTTTTTCGAGGGACAATGATGGGCGGGAAACTTACGACCTCGGAAGAAACCCAAGATGTACGATTCGTTCGCCTCAACCCTAGTAATGTTTCTACCTACATTAAAAGAGGGAAATTCATTCCTAGGGTATTGGATGGATTGAAAGGAAAATGCATTCCATACGAAGCCTTTCAAGTTCGACCTTACAAGCTAGTGAAAAGATATGATGAGGATGTTGAAAAGAAGAGAGATGAACTAGAGAATGAACATTAAGTAAAAGGGCTGGGTTCCTTGTCCAAAGGGATCCCTTTTACCACTAATAAACTCCGTGAAAATGTTGATCAGGGACAAGGCCAGTCCCTGCGTCCCTCTGGTATTCGATTGACCAAACTGAAAACAAAAAAGAGCTGCTTTAAACAGCTCTTTTAACGGTGAAGAATTACTTTTTGTTCGTAATCTGTGATATATACTGTTTCACTACTTCGTACACATAATCTTGGTTTGCTGCTGCCGTATCTGGGTTATATTGACCGCCATTCGTTTTATTATTAGATAGAATTCTAATCACCAATGAAGGTACCTCATACTGTGTAGCGATTTGGGCAGCTGATGCGCCTTCCATTTCTTCTACGGATGTACCATATTTCTCATGGAACCAATTAATACGATCAACTTCATTATTCCAAAGGTCTGCAGAACCGATGGTACCCTCGACGATTTTCCCCTTCGTGTACTTATCCTTTACTGCATGAGCAGCTGCAAGTAACTCTTTGTCGCCTTCGTAGTAACGGATTTTTTCCGCATCAGGATCTTCCCCGGCACTTCCCTCGGAAGCCATTAAATCCATTGGAATCCAATTCGTTGGTTCGATTCCTTCATTTTCACCCAAACTCCCTGTTTTCAATGAACCGATGTTTGTTACCTTTTTCCCTAAAACAATATCAAACACGTTCAAACTTGGGTCATGTCCGCCAGAAGTTCCTTGGTTGATGATGGCAATTGGGTCATATTTTTCAATCGCTAAAGCAGTCGCTGCCGCTGTATTTTCCATTCCCTTACCTGTCTTTACCACGATAACTGGATAATTATTTACCTTCCCTTTATAAAAGACAAATGTTCCTGACTTTTCCACTTTCACTTTGTCTAATCTTTCAGCAAAGTTTTCCGCCTCGATTGGCATTGGACCTTGAATAATGATTGGCCTCTGTGCACTTTCGACTTCTGTTTCCATTTGAGAATTAGCACTGCAACCTGAAAGCAACAATACAGCAATCGCTGCAAATGCAATGAACTTTTTCAACATAAAAATCTCTCCTTTTTAAATGTGTTTGTTACACTCGGAGAATTTGGCCAAAACAAAAAGGTTTAGACAGGTACCCCTCTAAACCTACGAAAGTCAAAGTATAGCAAATAAGCCTTATACTTTAACTCGTAGTCTAGTTCTTTCAGTGGGAACCAGGTAGAAACGCTCAGACCATATTACCGAGCATATACGAGTCGTGCTATTTAATTTAATTACTATGCAAATATAACAAACTTGAAATGAAATATCAATAATTATATGAACGTTTATTTTAATAACCACCATATTATTCGTGTTTTGTATTAAAAATCATGAAATAACGGGTGTAACTTCCGTAAAATTAAACAAAATACCAAAATACACAGAAACAGATTTATTGTCCGAAAATTATCGATGAAGCACGGATGATGTGGACGAATCTGGGATAAGATGCCAAGTTCCTTGTTCTATTTGCAGTTTTCCCACTTCTATTTGCAGAATTCCTTTGTCTATTTGCACACTCAGCACTTCTATTTGCACTTTTCCAGGTTCTATTTGTACTTCTTTTTTCTATTTAACGACTTCTCACTTCTATTTGCAGAATTCCCCTGTCTATTTGCACATTCAGCACGTCTATTTGCACTTTTTCAGGATCTATTTGCACTTCTCTTTCTATTTAACGACTTCTCACCTCTATTTGCAGAATTCCCCTGTCTATTTGCACATTCAGCACTTCAATTTGCACTTTTTCAGGATCTATTTGCACTTCTCTTTCTATTTAACGACTTCTCACCTCTATTTGCAGAATTCCCCTGTCTATTTGCACATTCAGCACTTCTATTTGCAATTTACCAGGTTCTATTTACACTTCACTATCTATTCAAAGACTCTTCCTTCTATCCTACCTATCTAAGTTAAATGGAGGCAACGTATCACAAATGTGGATTGATTTCTAATCACGAATATAGGGACGATCCATTCCGGACCGCCCCTGATCTTCTATGAATCTACTGGGACATGGTGCCTGTCCCCTTGTCCCTCATAAATACTTTGCGTATTGCTCTAGTAGCTGAACGGAATGGATATCGGTGGGAAATAATGGGATGTAATGTTTTTGTTGGGTCGGAAACTTCTGTTCAATCCAAGCTAGGTACCCTCTCTCGTTTTCTTTGCGTTTCTGCCAGAACACCCCATCGACTTCGTCAGAAAGAACTTTATTGATAATTAGTGTATCGACCGCTAACTCATGTTTCTTCAACATATCAATGGCCTTTGATGTTTCAATGATTGGGAGCCGTTCGGGATTGAGGACAAAGATAAAGCCTGTCTGCTTTTCGTCTAATAAAATTTCCCGGACAGCAGCGAAGCGTGACTTTCGAGTTTGGAGTACTTGATAAATCGGATCATCAATCGGCTCGCCATCGTTCAACAATTGAGTATAGTTTTCATTTCGTTTCTTCCGTCTTTCAAGCATCCCGTCAATCCAGACCCCCATAATTTCTGGAAGTGTTAAGAGCCTAATTGTATGACCGGTCGGGGCTGTATCAAAAACGATGCAATCATACCGCTCACGCTCATCAAGAATTAACGAAACGATGCGGTCGAACATTGCCGCTTCCTCCGCACCTGGTGAAGAGCTGGCGGCATCAATTTGCCTGTTCACTTCCTGCTGCATTTGCGCACTTACGACCCCTTTAATGTTTTCTTTGACATTATTAATATAGTTCCTTGACTCAATCGAAGGATCAATTTCAATTGCATCCAAATTCGGGCGCACTTCAACTGCTTTATTTTTTAAAGGCTGGTGAAAAAGATCGCCAACATTATGAGCGGGGTCCGTCGAAACAAGCAATGTCTTCTTGCTGTTCTGGGCTAACGTTAGAGCAATCGCCGCTGCACTTGTTGACTTCCCGACACCACCTTTTCCACCGACAAATAGTACGTTTTTCTGGTCTATCATGATCAGTACTCCTTTTCTATCAGCTAACAACAACGAAATCCAGTTAATGGCGATTTATCCATCCCCATACGCAAATGCCACTCATGAAATTTTTCAAGCATGTATGGATAAAGCTCTAATGTGTAGTAGTACGCTGGATTCGGCAGTCCTAGCGTCTCTGACAAACAGAGAAACAAAAACAAATCATCTTCATCACGCAATTCACGGGCAATCTCAGTTCGATGGTTGACCGAGATGATTTCTTCATAAAGCTGAATCAATTTTTTAAAGCTAAATTTTTCGTTCATAACCCTTCCCCACTTTTATAAAAGGAAAAAGGAAACCTAGCTCTAACTAGGTTCCTTCTATACCTTTATTTATTGAGATTACTTCGTTTTGATAATTCCAACATCGCCGTCAATGTAATCCAGAGTGCAAACACGAGAATGATTGCACCGAAGACAAACAGCAGCAAGTTCATATCTGTCGCCCCGAGACCAGACCATTCAAAGACAACCTGTTGGATCATTGCCCAAACCGTCATGACGAGTAAAAAGACCATTGGCACAAACGTCACTAAATAGTTTCGACCAAGTCGCTTTAGCCAAATGGAGATGAGCATTAAACTGATGGCTGCAAGCAGCTGGTTGGCGGTACCGAACAATGGCCATAACAGATAGCCACCAGAACCAAATCCGTTTGGCCCCTTTGGCAACAACACTAACGCGGCACTTGCGATAACCGCAAAGCTAGTCGCAGCGTGTGGTTTCGTTAATGGTTTAAAATTATACTCATCTGCCAGCTCCGTGATGATATAACGCATTAACCGGACCGACGAATCCAAAGTCGTAGCGGCAAAGCTGACGACGATAACCGAAATAATCGTCATCGCGATATCTGCCGGAATACCAATTCCCGAAGCAAGGTTTGCTCCTCCGTTAATAAAATTCCCTAGGCCGCCGCCGTTTGCAGCACTGAAACTTGAGTAAGCTGCGGAAAAATCACCGGCATTTGCAAACAAGGTGACAACCGCAATGATCGAAATCAGCGCAAGGAATCCTTCCCCGACAGCACCAAGATAGCCGACAAACCGCGCATCGGTTTCTTTATTTAATTGTTTCGAAGACGTTCCCGATGACACGAGACCATGAAAACCGGAGATGGCCCCACAAGCAATCGTAATAAAGAGCAATGGGAACCAAGACTTATCCGTCGCCGCCGGATTGATCGCCGGCGCGGTTACATCTGGATTTAAAAACAATAAACCCAAATACATAATTCCTAATCCCACAACAAGTTGGTGAGAGTTGATAAAGTCACGCGGCTGAAGCAATTTCCATACAGGCAAGGTCGAAGCGATGTAACAATAAACCATGAGAATGATAATCCAGACGAAGAAGGCCATGGATACACCATTCAGCCCAAATAATGTAACCGCTTCCTCTCCACCGAAATAAGAAACCAAGTCAATTTGCAAGGCAGGGACTCGGCTTGTGACGATGGCAGCTAGGTACATGACAGCCAAGGCAATCAGTGACGGAATAAGCATTTTCTTTTGCCTTTTATAGACGGCATACCCTATCCAAACGGCCAATGGGATTTGAATAAAAACCGGAATGACACTGGCTGGGAATTTTACAAATAGATTGGAGATTACCCAGGCAAAGACTGCATTCACCATGAGGACAAGAATCAAGATGATAAATAAAAATAAGATCTTTGCCCGCTTGCCAATAAGCTTATGCGCGAGCGTTCCAACAGACTGACCTTTGTTTCTTACCGATAAGACAAGGGTGCCAAAGTCATGAACCCCGGCAGCAAACACCGTACCGAGCACGACCCACAGTAGTGCAGGCAGCCAGCCCCAATAGACAGCAATCGCTGGTCCAACAATCGGCGCAGCTCCAGCAACCGATGTAAAATGGTGACCCCATAAGACGATTTTATTTGTAGGAACAAAATCAACATCATCACGGAATTCATGTGCAGGCGTCACATAGTTTGGGTCAAGCCGATAAATCTTCTCTGCGACAAACTTTGAATAATAACGATATCCTAATATAAAAACAACTGTACCAATTACCGCCAACCAAATGGCAGACATTCCAATCCCCTCCTATTCTTGATGTTTCTGTAGACAGGTGGTTTATGTGGAGCTATTAGTATGTATACTAGCCGTTGTATTGAATTAGAATATTCAGTTAATTTAACTTACTTTTTTCATTACACATCGTACGCTTACATGGGTCCTTTCCTATATATTCAGTAAAGAACCCAATCGAACCTGTCGATTCAGCATCTGTTAAGTTAGCTTGTTTCTTGATGATTCCTAACTAGATTTCGGCTTCATTGGTTCTATGAGGCGGGTTTCTTAGTAATTGCTAGCTAGATTTAAGCTTCATCTGCCTTATGAAGCTAGTTTCTTGTTGATTCCTAACTAGATTTCGACTTCATCGGTTCTATGAAGCGGGTTTCTTTCCGATTGCTAGCCAGATTTCGGCTTCATCCGCATTATGAAGAAGGTTTCTTGGCAATTCCTAACTAGATTTCGGCTTCATCCACCCTAGCAAGCCCCTCCGTCAATTTTCACCTTCTTAAGCACTACATATCGGTCTTCATATTTGATTTGTTTTCAGTCATCTCGAAACAGTCCCTATGTTCCCAAAAAACTTTCCCTCCCCCCTGTCCTCTTTCCAACTTTCTTCTATATAGAGTGAGTAACATTGGGTACGACCAGGTATATGCAGCAAGAAAGCAAAGGAAGCATTTCCAATGAGTGGAAATGGTCGACAAGGACATAAATTTCCTTCATAGAACGAAAAAAGGACCCCTTAAGGTCCAATTATCATTGATTAAGGAAAGCTCTGATATCCTCAATAGGAATTCCTAGGTCTAAAGCCTCTTTGATGAGTTCCACCCATTCAAGGTCTAGGGTTAATTCCTGTTCTGACACTGCTGTAACCATCATAACCTCCTAAAATATGTACTATTTTAGGCAACTCAGCCGTCCTAGTGATTCACCTTAGACCTGAAGTTTTGCGTCCTAATCTTTCGAGAAGTTTGCCTTTTTCTAATCCTTTTGTAGGTGTATTTTACCATAAAATTCCCAACTCAAAGTGGAAAATCGTTCGTGTTCCTTCGACATAATTCTGCCACATTTGATAAAAGTCATTGAAACCCTATGACAATTAAATTGTCACCCAATACCAAATCCCCTTAAATACCCCTTTAATACTTCCCGAGTTTTAACCAATAATAAATCCCCCCATCACCAGACAGAGTGATCCCTATAATGATCCTTACTTTTGATTCTTAAATTTTACTAATTATGAGTCTTCAGTTCATCCCAAATGGCCTCACTTGCATGAAACTTAGGGAAGGTTCTTGCATATCATTCAAGAATCGAATCATTTCAAGAAGTAACTTCTCTCTGCTAAAAGGCCTTATCCACCAAGGATAAGGCCCTCTTATCTTTATGGACTACAATTTACTTAATGCCTCATAGTGTGTGGACTGTAACTGACAACACAATCAGTGGTTGGTGGGTTATTCAATACACCTATCTTTTCCCGAATGGAACTCCAGAACCGTCCCCACGTCCTTCACATTTTATGTAATAAAACCTCACACACTTATAGAATCCATCTCCCTCCCTTTGTTACCTTTTATATAGAAAATAAAAGACATAGGGAAGAAAGAGGAGATGACAATGGGGAATAAAAAGAAGGTAAAAACAATCGGCATCATCGGTGTAACTGCAGCTACGCTCATAACCGCAACACTAGTATTAAACAACCCTACAAGCGGAGCTAAGACTCAAAAGGAGGAGTCCTTTAAAATTCTTCAAACAACAACGGCAGATAAGGTGGAAGGAAAATACTATCTTCCAACTTCATTGGATACGATGCAATGGGGGCATCTGCCAAACCGTGATAGCAAGCCTATTATGAGCATCCCTTCAGGAAGCACCATCACGGTTGACACTCTATCACATGAAGGAATCCTTGAAGACCAAGGACGTGATCCAGTTGAATACTTTAGTCAATTTGGTATAAGCGAGGAGCAAATATTAGAAGAGGCGATTGAAATAACTAGTTCTGATATCGAACATGATTTTGATGCTCATGGACCCCATATCGTTACAGGCCCGGTTGCAGTGGAAGGGGCGGAACCAGGTGATGTGTTAAAGGTAGAGGTTTTATCCTTAGCACCAAGGGTCCCGTATGGCGTTATTTCGAACCGCCACTATAAAGGAGCACTTCCAGGTGAATTCCCTGAAAACGAAGGCCGCCAAGAAGGCGCAAGTGCTGAACATCCTGAGCTTTACAACAACGTCTCGAAGTTTACCCCATTAGAAGAGATCAACGGAAAATACTATGGGGTATTACCAATTGAAACAGGCGGAGAGGTTCGCTTCCCTGTAAAGCCTTTTATGGGAATGATGGGGGTTGCTCCTAATACAAGCGATAAGCTTAGTTCTGTTCCTCCTATTGAAACTGGAGGCAATATTGATATCAATGAACTAGGCGTTGGATCCACTTTATACCTGCCAGTCCAAGTGAAAGATGCCCTCTTCTTCACTGGAGACCCTCACTTTGCACAGGGGGATGGCGAAGTTGCCTTAACTGCTTGGGAAGCATCTTTACGTGGTACCTTCCGTTTAACGGTAGTAAAGCAGGATGACCCTTCCCTTCCGAACAACGGTGAGTTTACTCAACCATTTGCCGAAACAGAAGATTACTGGATTCCAATTGGCCTTGATGAGGATTTAGATGAAGCGATGAAAGAAAGCGTCCGCGAAGCTGTAGGCTTTTTAAACGAAAAGCTTGGAATGGATCGCGCAACGGCTATGGCCTATATGAGTGCTACAACCGATTATGAAGTGTCCCAGGTCGTGGATAAAACGAAAGGAATTCATGCATTAATTGAAAAAAGGCATTTCATTGATAATCTAGAATTAGAAGTGTATGTCGATGAAAATAAAATTGACTCTAAACTAGCCAACGATGAATTCTATGTCTCGATTGATTCCCTAATTGAGAGCTTAGGAGGCAAAACGAAAACCAATCATAAAAAAGGTGCTGTCAATGTTACGACAACTACAGGATCTCAAAAAACAACATTCGTTGAAAAGTCTGTTATCTATACAGTGGACGGAAAAGAACTGCAGCTTGACGCCATTCCAGTCGTCATCAACGATGAGCTCCACGTTCCAATTTCCGTTATTGATGACCTGCTTGGAGTAAAAGTAAACTGGACAACTACAGGAAAGACCTTAGTTGCTAACGTTAGTTTCGATACAAAGAAATAAGCCACATTTAGACGGTTCCTTCACCAGAACCGTCTTTCCCTTTGGCACTTTTCTCAACCCTTATCGATTTTGGAGATGAACTAGGAATGTCCTAGCGAGAGACAGAGGGACAGGTACCATGTCCCGGGATAAAGAAAGGCTAATATTGCTTCCGTGTTTACAAAAGAACCCTTTCCCTACAAAGCAAAAGGGCATGATATCTATTTATATCAACTTCTCAATCTACAAATATCGAGAAAACTCGGTGGTGACAGACATAGCAATTCTTAACCCATACAGCAAATCGTCTTGTTCCCTCCCCCTTTACCTAAACATGAAGACACCATTTGGCTAATCCATATCCGATAAGAAGAACGACCAGCAACAATCGAAAGACCCTCGTCCCATTTCATAACAACTCCACTCTCACTCTTGCCATTAAGATTAGCATCCTAATACAAAACTAAAAACCGCTTGAACAGTTAAGAGATATGACCGTGGATTAGCAATAAACCTTTCACATTAGTGCTTTATCCTACTAAAAGATAAGAGATAACGAAATACAAAAACAAAAAGGAACGCTTCTTGTTAGTTAATAACAAATAGCCTCCCTCCTCTAATCAATACAACCATGTGCTTCTTATGAGACTCAGGGTTATCCCAGTATGTCATTTTACAACTCAATAGCATAAGTCAAATGGGACATGAGAACCGTCCCCACGTCCTCCCTAGGTCACATGCTCTACACTATTTTTTGGACACTGCTTTGCTTTGGTTGTATTCTTCTTTTTGAATCTTCTTCATTCGAATTGGTGCATAAATCAATACAGCTATCAGAACCAATCCTAGATAACCAATTAGCGGGTAGAAGTAACTAACAAGATCGGTGAACCCGACGAAACTAGCGGCAAACGCGACAATCATGGTTCCAACGAAGAACCTTTTAAAACTAGGAGTTCCCACCTTAACGAAACGAGCCACAAAGGAGTAGAACATGCTGATCGCTGTGCTGAAAATCATTGCAAATAGAACAAGCGACATAATGGTGCCAAGGACAGGCGAAAGATTATTCACAATCCTCAGCATCGGCATGTCCATGCCTGCCACACTTTCAATTTTTGAAAAAATAGCCAGGTGGCTCACCAGAATGAGAATGCCAAGCCCGATTCCTCCGACCAATCCACCTAATGCTGCTGTTCTTCTGTTGGTTTCCGCTCCACCCATTACAATGGCCATTGATGCACCTACCGCCACGTTAAAGGATACATAATTGATGCCAGAAATAAACCAATTTGGCAAAGTAGTCGGCTGCTCCTTGGCAATATGATCTAAAGAGGCGAATGAACCATCCATATTCATGAAACTATAGATCGAAATAATCGCTACAAATAAAATCAAAAATGGCGTTATTCCGCTAATGATTCCTACAACACGGTCAACCTTCAACATTCCAGTCAGAAGGATAAGGAGCGTCATAAGAATTGTCCCCGCAAGAACCGGCAAACCAAATTGCTGATTCAAATTAGACCCAGCACCCGCTATCATCACAACGCCTACACCAAATACAGTAAAGATCAGAATATAATCAATAATGGCCCCTAAATATCTACCGCTAATCTTATAGAGGACATCTTTATGGGATGAGGTTTTCATACTGCTGCCCAGCCATACAAGCGTCATTCCAGCAAAGGAAAATAAAACGGTCGCAACCACTGAACCCAAAATTCCCATCAGGCCAAAGCTAGTAAAATATTGAAGAACTTCCTGCCCCGAAGCAAATCCGGCGCCAACAATTACTCCAATAAAAGCACTCCCAATTGTAAGAACTTTTTTCATAAGAATCCCCCTCAAGTTGTCCATTTGTTCAGTATATAGCAAAAACTCATGCTGGTCACGAGGACGTGAAAACATTAAGAAAAATAGGGACGATTCTCCCATCCTACAGAAATACATCTTTCCTACTAAAATAATAACCCTGAGCTTGATTAAAGTCTCAGGGTTTTAACAAACAGCTACTCTATGAATTTTCGAAAGTAATCGGGTGGTAAGTAGGCAGTTTTCCCAAATTAGATACAATAAATAGAAGAATTTATGGATAAAAAATAAAAGGAATGGAAGCAACAAATAAATAAAAATTATGGTTTTTATAAAGGAAATTCAGAAAAGAGAAAGAATAGAAGAGACTGACTAAATGATGGGAAGATATGAAAAAACAACACTGAAAAGAAGAATGCTTGAAAGAAAAGAAAGTAGATACAAGAGGAAAACAATCATCAAATCTAAGAATAATAGGATTTAATTTCATTTTCCCCTCCACAAAATATACTAATATTCTCATTTAAATTTCGTCCAATTTTGGATTAGCACATCATTTTACCAAGAAGTCCACGACAGCCACCAAACTCGGATGTACTATCCATTCCAACTACCAGTATTCTTATATAATGTAATGATTGGATAGTTATCCTCCTCACCCGTATAGGGTATCGTTTCTGTAAAGATCCACACGGAGTCACCTTTATCAATCATTGTTTCTATTTCTTCAGAGTAGGGGCCACTATACCACTCCTCTAAAAATAGTTCTTTCCAATTATTTTTTATGGGTGCATGCACTGAAAGATAATGAGCTTGTTCAAATAATGTTCCGGTCTCTCCGTTATTCTCTTCCTTATGTTCCTCTATAATAGTCCAAACCTCTTCAGCAGTTAGATTATCAAAAAAATTTTCAGACCAATTTATTCCCTTTGCATAAACATACTCTGAGCTACCCATATATTCATCAAATATAAAGGTCCGTAGCGTTTCTTTTAAAGGTTCCATTTCTTCGAGAGAGACCTGTTTCTTTTCTTGTATCGTTATTACAGAATCATTTCTACTATTTTCTCCTTGATCCTCTTTGATGTCTTTTTCTGTAAGCACCATACTTTTTGAGGGATTTTTATTAGTTGAAAGTCTACTTTTCTGTTCATTGCCATTATTAGCCTCGGCAGGAGAGGAATCTAGTGAACACCCAAATTGAAGGACAGAAAACAACAAAAAGGTTCCTAATAGATACAAGCGAGACATTATATCTCCTCCAAAATATTTAATACCCACTGTGAAAACATTTCTGTGAAACAAGAAAGTACCTGATGCATCTCGTTATCTTTCAATCCTAAATTTTACTCCGTTCAAACTAATATTCAGTATTGAAGAAGATAGTTTTTGAGGATTGTAAATCAAAGACAAAACCTAAACAATTAAAACAAAGAAAGTTGTGTCATCCTTTCATAATCTACTTTGACACTTTTATGGGCATTTTTTATCGTTTGAATATTTCTCCTTCGTAATAAATTTACATCTTTAACTATATTAAGTCCGGTCTCACTTTGCATCTTTTCTATCTCTGCACATAGATTATCCTTAAATTGACTTTCACGTGATAACTCTTCTTGAAGTTTTATATTCTTTAAAGCTTTTTCCTCTAATGTTTCAACCTCCTTTTTCTTTTTCTCTTGGTTGTGTAATTTCATTATTTCCCGACCTTCTTTTACCTTTAGATCGATTACCTCATTTAAAATTAAACCAACTTCCATTGAGGCGATATTATAGGAGCCATAAATATCATTTATATCAATACTCGTTAAATCTTTAATCTTTTTCTTTAACCTCTCAGATATAAAAGATAATAAAGAATCAGCCAAATAAGGTGAACCCTTTGTTGTATATGGACTTAATTGCTCCAGTTTCCTTTCAGATAGCATTTCCTTTACCATGGAAAGTAAAATTTGCTTCATAGGTTTCAAAGTTTTTAAATTGTGCTGAAAGATTCCTTCTACCCTTCCTATACTATCCCCTTGGGAGGTCCCTGTTTGAGTTAAATTTTCATCCCTTATCTTTATTCCCGCTACTTCGTTATTTTTCTTTTCATGAAGTTCTATCTTTTCGTATTGATTTATTTGCAATTCGTTTAACTCATCATAAATTTTATCTACTCGCTGCACTTCTTTCATCAAACTATTTAGCTGATCCTCTAGTCCTTCTAGTATGAAATGTTTCTTAGCATATAAGATTTCATTTTTTTCCGTCTCACTTATTCCCGGAACATTCTCTAAAGGCTCCGCGTACTGTACGTGCCCTTCTTCGGATGCAATCTTCAGATTAACTCCCAGTTTTTTTAGTATTTCCCCACCTGAATAAACCTTCGAAGCCTTATGATTTCTATAACGTTGCTTATGTCCATAATTATGGTTTTCTACATTGTTCTGGTGCTCCTCTTTTGCTTTCGATTCCTCTTGAGGTTCTAATAACTTATTTCTCAGAACATTTAGCAACTCATTTAACTCTTCATAAGTCTTATCTACTTTTTTCTTTTCATCCATCAAGGCACTTAACTGTTCCTCAATGTTGTTCAAAATATATTGCTTCTTGGCATATAGTTTATCTCTTTTTTTCGTCTCATCGATTATCTGAAGGATATCCAGAGGTTGCTCATCCTTTAATTGTTCAAGCTCTTCATCGTGTGCAGTCTTAAAATCTATTTCAGTTCCTAGCTCTTTTAGGATATCCTCCCCAGAGAATTCCTTTTCAATTGTATGAATCCCCTCTGTATGCTTTAACTCATATGAATATTCTTCATTGTTCTTTGCTGCTTCATATTCCATACTTTTTATATCAGTTGCTAATAAAGAATCCACTACTAATTCTTGTTGCATTCGGAAAATCTCCAATGATTCTTCTAAAACATCTGTTTTTCTAATAATGAAGAAATGCCCCTCATGATTTACCGCAACCACATATTTATAGGTATCCATGATATAGTAAAAGCTTTTAGGGATGGCCCCTTTAACAACAAATGGTGACGGAACTGAAAAAGGCAGTACCCTTTCCTCATAACTAGATGTTCCATCCTCATATTGAACTAATACCTGCTCCTTAGTAGAGGTAAAATTCCCTTCTCCAAAAAATGAATCTAAGACAATAACCCACGCTGTAGGGATTCCTACCTCAGTATATGTATTTGTTCTTTCTGCTATTGTAGAACACTTTATTGTTGGACTGGCTTGTACTTCTATGGCCAAGACATCCTTGTTCTTAATTACTGCTACATCTGTACGAACCTGTTTCCTTTTGGATTTAAATACTCGCTCCGCAAAAACCTCATAACCTCTACTTTTAAATCTTTCATAAAGGTTTCTTTTTACTGATGCATGAGCTAAACTCTCAGCTTCGAAACATTCCTTTTTATTAGTATGAACAAAGTGATTATGGCGCCCATTTTGTTTTCTGAAGTACATACTAGAATCGCAAGAATAGCAATATATACTTTCCTTTAACTTATTCTTTAATATCTTATTTTCTTCATCTGTAAAAGTAGTTGAATCGACTTTTAACACAAACTTGTCTTGGAAGTCATCCTTGATTGAATTAGGAAATTTTTGTTGGTACTCTTCAATATATGGAATATATGCAAACCTAGGCATATTACATCCACCTCCTAAGCGTTAGTCAGTCTGTTAATCTGCAATAAAGTATTAAAGAACATCAAAAAATTGGATTGTTTTAAATTTAATCTCATAGAATTATGGATTTAAAATATCCCATTACCAACTGCAAAATTTATCAGAAAGGAAACGAACAATTCCCACTAATCTAATAGTACCACTTCTAGTGCTTATGAACTGGATAATTTCCATTTATTTATACAAATCTATCTCTTTAGGAAAGATTAGTGGACATCAATATCACAAAAATAGCCCATCTGCTATAGCAAATGGACGACCCATTATATCATCTAATTCCAACCCCAAATTCTACAAATCTCGATAAAACTCGGGTGGTGACTGGCCACCCCCTAATTCATACCAAAAGAATAAGTAAAAAGGATGCATAGAGCCTTCCACCCTACACATCCATCTCCCTTAATTTAGACCCCTAACTGGGACTTGAGAACCATCCCCACGTCCTTGGCAAATAATACATATTGTAAATACTCAAAATCACATGTAATAATAGTCCATGGTTAAACGTTGTTGTAGAACAAAAACGACATCACAGGGGGAATAACATGAATAAAAAATATATAGTAACGTTTGCATTAGCAACCTCGATCATGGCCTCACCATTCTTCAATAAAGCTGAAGCAGCAGACCTTTCACATACGGTACAATCTGGTGATACCCTTTGGAAAATCTCTCAACAGTATAAAGTGAGTGTTGTAGATATTAAGTCTTGGAATCAATTAACATCAGATACTATTAAAGCTGGACAAACACTTATTGTATCCGAAGCACCACAAACTACTTCTTACACAGTAAAAGCGGGAGATTCTTTATCGCTCATTGCTAAAATCCACAACACAACAGTAAATGACATCAAACACATGAACAACTTAACTTCTGACTTAATTAAAGTTGGACAAGTCCTCCAAATTCCTAATCAATCATCATCAGTAACTCCTAATATAACTCAACAAGCAAAAACATATACAGTTCAACCAGGAGACTCATTATGGAGAATTGCGACAAACAACGGATTAACGGTTGATCAATTAAAATCATTCAACGGATTAAAAAGTGATATTCTTTCTGTTGGACAAGTATTGAATCTAACAGCAGGACAAACACCAACACCGGAAGTGAAGAAATCGTTGAATGTTGATTTGTTACTTTCAGAAGCACAGAAACATATTGGTGTTCCGTATGTTTGGGGTGGGACCACTACAAAGGGATTTGACTGCTCTGGTTTCTTGAATTACGTGTATGCAAAAGCGGGAGTTTCAATCCCACGCACCGTTGAAACAATTTGGAATGCAATTACAAAAGTATCTTCACCACAAGCGGGCGATCTCGTATTCTTCACAACGTATAAAGCAGGACCAAGTCATGCAGGAATTTACATGGGCAACAACAAGTTTATCCATGCGGGTTCATCAACAGGTGTAACAATCACAGACATGAACAATTCTTACTGGAAGGCTCGTTATTTAGGAGCTAAAAAAGTCAATTTGTAAGTAGGAAAACATAGGGACGGAGGGTTCCTCCGTCCCACATAAATACATATTACTTGTTACAGCACATTAACTTCCTTCTTACAACAGGAATAATTCGGGTAGTTTAATCCATTACTAATTCACCGCCAAAAGGACAACAAGTAGGATAAATACCTTTTTCCTATCAATGCTATGGCTTTTCTGTTTACTCTTTCCACTCAAGTTAACACCAGTAGAAGAGACCCATTTTGGTTCCATATCCAGTACTAAATAAAACACGTGCACATTTTTGGCAAGTATTCCTTAAGGGTTCTTTATGGGTTTTACAGAAGGGGCATTTATAATAATGGTCTATTTTCCTATTAGAGGGGTTCTTTCTTGGTAATGGTTTGGATGTAGATAGCACAGTCCCTTTGAGTACTCTGTTCGCTTGTCCACTCAGTTGGCTATAACAAATTCCGCAAAGTAAAATTTTTCGATAGAATTCCCCCTTCTCTTCTGGATGAAGGATCCCAAAGGCAGCTAACTCCCCTTCAGTTAAAAGCTTCTTATTTCTATCCACGTACATAAACCTGAACATACTATCAAAGCTATTACAGTTTTGACATTTCAAAAAAAAATCAACCTATCTTTTTATTTTTATCCTCTTATATTTCGACAAATCCCCTCTACAGTTGAAAGACCCCGGCAAGCGCTTTTCTTGCCGGGGCCTTTCATCCTATATAAGTACTGTTCGACGACGGTATTCCCTAAATTTCTTTTCTAATAATTTCGTGAATTGTGTGGCTGCCACTACCAATACGTTATGATGATCTTTAATTGGGACAATGCATAAGGTACACCCCAACCTCTATATGAACAAATCTCGACAAAACCCGGGTGGTGACAGGCAACATACCATGTCCGTTTTTCCCCTTCCACACTATATAAAGAGTGAAAGGGGGTGAGCAACATGGCTCAAGCAATGTTAAAGAATTCGCGCCTTACACTATTGTTTGAAACAGGCTTAAATGAAAAGGGCGAACCCATCTTTAAAGGAAAGTCTTATGCAAATGTCCGTAAAGAAGCAACAGCGGATCAGCTTCATCAAGCCGCAACGGCCCTTGGAGGTCTCTGTGCGTACCCACTAAGCTCTGTGGAACGTACCGACAATCAAGACATTATTTAATCCTATTTAATGCTGAAGGAAGGAGGTGCTTAGAATGGCTAAAACACTAGAATTACAATTTGTGACCGAATTTGGCAGAGTCGCTCGTCTAACGGTCGATAATCCCACTGAGCCTGTTGATCCAACTGCTGTAAAGCTAGCGATGGAAAGCATTGTTGCTTCCAATGCCTTTTTCTCAAGCTATGGGAATTTAGTTGGTGTAAACAGCGCTCGGGTTGTCGAACGCAACGTCACCGACTATGAAATCGTGTAATAGGAATGAGGCCGGTTTCCAATAGGAACCGGCTTTTCTACTGAAAATAGGTAAGGAGGAACTGGACATGCAAGAGCTCATCCCACTAATTAGTGAAGTAGGGTTCCCAATCGTCGTCACATTGTACTTGCTGAACAGAATCGAAGCCAAGCTAGACAATGTCGTAGAATCGATTCAGAGCCTGCCCGAACGAATGAGAGAACGAGCTTGATGTTAAGGGACACGGGTTTATCTCGTGTCCCTTTCCCTCTTAATCTTCCACATCCTATCTTCACTCGTGAGCCTTCGTATGAGTATCTTCGCTATTCCCAAATTCCGACCAATTCCTTTAGCACTTCACATCCCTTTTCAGCTGGGACAACGAACCTGTCCCTCTGTCCCGACAAATTCTCCAAATTTCGCCATATTTTAACATGCTTCCCCGCTTTCCCTCTCTGCACTAAACATGACTCTAAAACCCTATAAGGACGCCATTTTATCAACCCTGTAAATACACATTGAGCGACAAATTATTGCTCTATGTAAACATTCTTGCCCTACCCAAACTTTTGTAGGATATACCCCGAGGATAACCTTTTCCCCTTCATGTGTAATGAAGGAAAAGGGGATTTTCCATGAAGAATAATGAGCCTGTTCATATTGGAAGGGTATTGAAGAAACTAAGAATGAGCAAGCAAATGTCGCAGGATGACTTAGCCAATCAAAGTTCTCTTGATCGAGGACACATAGGTAGTCTTGAACAAGATAAACACGAGCCAACCTTGAGTACGCTCCTGGCACTTGCCATTGGTTTAGACATTGATTTTATGGATTTAATGAGATTAATCTATAATGATTATAAAAATGGTTAAAGAACCGACCCGTTGAAAGTCTTACCTTTTTAAATTGTAGCAACCCAGAAGATTAGAGGGTCCCCTTCTCTTCTTCTGCCTTACTCTCACCAAGAACGACAAACTTGTCCTCTCCTTTCGATTTTCCTGATCTTAAGAATGACCTTCAATGCGCTACTTTTTCTTTATCAATAGATATTAAAAAAGTAAATCTTCTCATCTCAAAGGTGGAATCAAAATAGATATGATTGATTAGCCCGATTTAGAGACTCTGTTTATACACCAGACCATAACGATTTATAAAATAAACTAGCAGATTGCTACAAAGGAGTCGAACTACTTGTTCATTAAGGATCACTACTTCATCGACACAAAGTTTATGTTTATGATGACGCATTATGACCGGTGCGGGAATCCATGCGCGCAAGTTACAAGCACAAAAGGAACTTTTATCGTCGACCAGTCACCTGTTCAAGTTCTAAATGAGAGCATTCAACAGATTGGATTTAATTATCGCGGCGCCCTCGAGACATCCAAAAAGCTACTTGGCGAAATCCACATGTATCCGATTATGATTAATCCAATCTACCGAATAGTCGTATTTCCAACACGGTCACATCACCACGAAGACACCATCTGGTTTAACCCTCAACAAATTAAACGAACACTAAGCTTTAACCGCAAAACAATGATTCTATTTAATAACGGCACAACCATATTGGTTCCAATACGCCTAGCCTCCTTCAACACCAAACTTAAAAATGCTGAGCAATTAGAAAAGATGACGGCAGGTATTATCCTTCCACCCTTTACCTTTGTTCTAGACCCAAAGAAGAGACCTGCGAAAGAAGATAAATAACTGGGACAGGTTCACTGTCTCAGTTAGATCAAAAGAACCAGGCTAAAATCTTTCCCGCATAGAAATAAGACAAACAAGACCCAGAGCATAGAGAATCTACTAGACCAAAAGGAGAAAACAACATGACTGGAATTATTAAACGCCGGAAAACTACGAATTTTGCTCAAATCCACAACCATGTTTTACAAAGCATTTCAGATATCCGAGCAATTGGCTTGATTGCTCACTTAATGTCCATGCCAACCGAGTGGGTCATCCGCAAAACGCATCTTTATAGCAAATTTGGTCGTGCACCTGTTACGAACGGAATCGGCGTCCTCGAGGAGCATAAATATTGGGTCCACATTACCTTTCGTGACGGGAGCAAGAATATCCATGCTTATCATATTTCAGATGTGCCTTTTACCGACTCCGAAGTTACCCTCATGATTAAAGAACTCTGTGAAGCTGGTTTTCGGGTGAATAACATTAGTGAGCATTTTCTTCATTTGCTTCCTGGTAAAAGAACGGAAAATGTCTGCACTTCTTCAAATGTCGATTCTCAACAGTCGAATCTCAACAATTCAAGTTCAACTGTTGAAAACGAGCAGCTATTAAATACAGAACCACAAAGAAAGAGTAAACAAATAAACAAGAATCAAAGAAACATTGTTAATTTACAACAGACTAGCGCTTTTCTTGAAGGAGATGATTTTAAACAAGCACTAACAGCTGCCTGTCACGAGCTCTACTCTAAGTTCGCACCAGGAAGATGGAGCAAACAAGCCTGGCAAACTTTGATTGAATCCTTTGTAGAGGAAACAGTTAAAACCGGAAGATTCAAAAACATCCCAGTCGATAACATCCCTTCCTATGCCCATGCCGCCATTAGCAACATGGTTCATTCATTCGATTGTAAAAACGGCAGAAAAAAGATGTATAAAATCATCCCTACCCGACCTGTCCCTTTTTATAATTGGGTTGAGGGAACATCAGAAGAAGAAGAACCAATTAGAACATAATGACCACAAAAGGAGGAGGAATGGTTGGTCCTCCCCTTTTATTCGAAATATGATGGTACAAACTCAAGGGGCAATAGGAAGGAATGAATCTGTTATTTTCCAATCAACCTAAAGATGTTCCAATTTATTTAGGACACTCCTGCAATACTTCCCCCGCTTTTCCCTATCGGTTCCTTCATAATAGTCAAGTATTCTATTAAGCTGGACAAACCGAAGCGGAACCACGTGGGGATTAAGATAATAATGAAAACTACTCCACGGATAATGTTCAGGTTGCTTGACCATTTTCGCTGCTACGGGATTTAAATGAATATAGCGACTAACTTCAAGCATTCCCTCTTTATCCTCAATCAGTTTGTCGTAAAAACGTTTTTCAAAGACATGTCCGGTGATCCGGTATTTTGTATTATAGTAGTTTGCATAGCGTTTATTCACAAGTGACATTAGCTTTGAAAGAGAGGCTTCCTTGCTGCAAATTTGAAGGTGAAAATGGTTGGTCATAAAACAATAGGACGTGATTTCAAAAGGGTATTTTTCATGAAGCTGATGAAGAATATACAGCATGGCTTCAAAATCGGTCACATTTCGAAAAAGCGGATCTCGGCGGTTTCCTCGGCAAACAACATGATAATAACGATTAGGGAGGAAGATTCGTTTTGGTCTACTCATTATGTTTCCCTCGCCACGCTCTGTTGTTTTTGGAGACTCCATCGTCTAAGACTAAACGCTTCCCAAAGAGAGCTGTCGCTAATTGTATCTTCCCCAGCCAGGTCTGAGATGGTACGCGCCAAACGAATGATTTTGATTTGGACCCGATTGCTCCAATTCTGCTTTGCCGCTACCTTCAGCAGCAACCGTTGTTGGTCGGTCGTCAAGGGACTCCTTTCCGTCAACTTTTCAAATGGAACCTTAGCATTCGCTATTTCTGCCTGATAGCGCTGATACTGGAGTTCACGTGCTTTCTCTACTCTAGCACGAATGTCATCCGAAGTTTCTTGTCTTTTCCCGCCCTGATCCAAATTGACAGACTGTAGTGATAGTAATAGATCAATACGGTCATAAACCGGCCCAGATATTCGATTGCGGTAGGAAAGAATTTGTTTTTCTGAACAAGTACAATAATGATGATTGGATCCTAGATATCCGCATGGACATGGATTCAGGGCTCCAATTAAAAGAAAGGAAGATGGGTAGGTAACAGTGGAATGGACTCTGCTAATCGTAACGGTCCCGGTTTCAAGAGGCTGACGCAGCATATCTAGCGTCTTCTTTGTAAACTCGGCCATTTCATCAAGGAACAAAACACCACGATGAGCAAGCGAGATTTCTCCTGGTCTCGGTGAGGAACCTCCCCCAATAATGGCAACGGCGGATGCCGAATGATGGGGGTGCCGAAAAGGAACTTGATGATGAACCCCTCTTTTCTCTCCAGCTAATTGATAGAGACTCATCACTTCTAGCTGCGCCTTACTCGTTAGAGACGGAAGAATAGATGGAAAGGTTTCTGCGAGAAGGCTTTTTCCACACCCAGGTGGACCAGTCATTAATACATTATGTTCCCCCGCAGCTGCAATTTCTAGCGCTCGCTTTGGATATTCATGGCCAATCACATGGCGAAAGTCTTTTGAATAAGGTTCAACCTTCGAAGGATTTGGGTCTAATTGTTAGAGATGGCAAAAACGAAAGACTACTCTGGCCCTCTAAGTGATTGACCACCTCTTCAATGTGATTAACAACTACACAATCTAAACCTTCTAGCATATGAATCGGAATAAAAGGATCGTGCGGAAAGTAGACCTGCTTCATCCCAAGACCCATAGCTGAAACAAGTGCTGGCAGCATTCCTTCCGCTTTCTCGACCGTTCCATCAAGAGATAAAGCCCCAATAAAAGCCGTATCTCTAGGAATATCACTCTCAATCATACCCAGCTCTTTTAAAGCAGCAATCCCAATCGCTAAATCAAACAGTGGGCCGTTTTTCTTTTGCTCAGAAGGAGAAAGGTTCACCACCACCTTCTGGTCGGTCACATCAGCACCAAAATGACTCAATGCCGCAATCACTCGCTCCCGCGACTCCTTCACCGACGCAACCAGCAACCCCACAATCGTCATCGACTCAGTCCCAGGTGATATCCGAACCTCCACCTGCACACGGTACCCCTCAAGCCCTTTAAGACCAATACTCGACACTTTAACCGTCACAAAAAAAACCTCCAAACCTATTTAGTTTTCAGTACTTAAAAGGAATTAAAAGAATGGAAAAAACAGTAGCTCAAAACAGAAGAATTTAGAAGTAAAACTACAATGGGTAGAAAAATTGAAGAAAAACTATAAGCGAAAAGAGGAATCTACCAAGTAACATTTCGACAGAAACAATCAAGTTCCTTCAAACACCAAAAATATTTTTAGAAAAGTTAAAGACAGAAGAGGCCCTCTCAGTAGGATTCCCTTCTGCCTTTCCCAACAACACAAATATATTATCAATCTACAAATCTCGACATAACTCGGGTGGTGACAGGCACCCGAACCAAGGGAATTACTACTGCGATTCTAGATAGACTTCTCCATCGAGTGGAAGTTATTCATATTGATGAAGACAGTTATCGAATGAAACATCGAAGCACGATATTTGAAAATGATATTGTTTAAACGATATAGCAAAAGGTGTTCAATCGTACTTGGCATCGTAGCATATAAAGCGTCAACTAACAGTCGGAGGTAGAGCAAACAATGAATATATTAACAGTACAAGAGGCTGCCCAACTCATGCATTCATATGGGATAAAGTGCGACATCAATAAGGTAAAGGAATGGTTAAGCGAAGGTAAACTTAATAGTAAAGAATATAAAGGCACGTATACCATAAGCGAGGAGGATGTCTATAACTTTTTAGAGGCATATAGGTGGGAAGGAACTGCTTATGAACAGGGCATAGATGATATAACAAAGATCAGTAGATTACTAGAGGAAATTGCCGACCTAAGGCAAGAAGTGTGTGAATTAAAAAAGGAAAACGGAAAATTAGTAGATCAGCTTGGGATATTACCATTTTAAATTAGAAAAACAGTTTCCCCCTCCCTACCTAAGGCTGGCTTGGTGGGGGATTTTTAACTCAAAAGTGTTCAAAATTAATTAGCAAAAAGTGTTCAAAACTACTTGACGGTTACAGGAGGATTTATAACCCCTCCTAAGCCTCTTGACAAAATTCAGGTGGGGACTAGGCACCCTAACCTCAGACACTTCATAATGATGAGAAGAAAAAAAGGAACCAAGCCTTATCAGACCTGGTTTCTAAGAGTAAATCTGAATTTATAACTGTCTACTTTCGAGATTGCAACCCACAGGCACGAGAACCCAAACGATCATCCACTTGTGGAACATCCTGTGAAACAAGAAAAACCGGGGGGGTGAAAAACCGGGGCGTGACAGGCACCATATCCAAGTAGCATTAGGGCAGTGAGTGGGACGTAAGAACCGTCCCCACGTCCTCACCTATGAAGTGGTCTGGAAAGGCCCGTCAAAGAAGGTAAAAAACCCTCTAGTTGGAACTCATAGCCATTTAATGGTGTGTTATACTTACTGAGAACATACATAAAAAATAGATTTTTAAGTTAAGATGATAAGTATCATATGTAAATTTCATTTAGGTAGGTGGTTCTCATTGAAAAGGACGATTCTTTATTTTCCAAGAATTGAAATTCCAGATGGTGAGTGGTTAAGAAATTCATTATTATATTGGGATGACATCAGCTCCATTGTTCCAGAAACTCCTGAATATAGTAATAATTCATTATCTCCGGAGCTTGATTATTTATTAAGTGTTGGTGAATACAGACCGCTTAATCCTGGAAAGCTACTCCAAACAGAAAAACTCAAAGAAGAGTTTGAAACTGAATTGACCTCAAAGCTAAGAGATTATTTATCTAATATCAAGATAGAAAAAAACAATTGGATTAACCATTCAAGTTCTTATCATATTTATAGGGATAAACTTACCTACAAGATGATTCAGTTATTAAAAAATGAAGGAGTTCTATCTGAGGGTAATTCGGAAGAATGGGTCTCGGTTGAGGAACAAGTTGGTTACCTTTATATGTCACTTTTAGCAAAATATTTAGCTAAGATAGATAAAAATCATACTGTTATTGGAACCGACCAAGCAGGCTATTATAATTTTACATACCCTACAATATCAAGTTCTTCCACGGAAAACCATAAAGGTACACCAATTCTTAGTAACCAATTAAATAATATCTTACCTACACCAGTTGGAGATGTCCCATTTGAAGAGATAGTTGACTTTAAAAAGAGGCATAGAGATGAATTATTACAGTTTCGAACCATTATAAGTGAATTTGAAAATGAAATTGGACTATCAGAGTCCTTTCATGAGGTGAAAGAAAAGGTTGTTACATACAAAGAAAAGATTGAGTTCGGAACTAATGAAGTAGCTAAAGCATTGCGTGGATCACAGATTAAATTTATATTTTCTTCCCTTTATTCGCTTGTAAATACACAAACACCCAATTTGTTAACCGACCTCCTAACTCCTTTAGATACTAAACTACCGATTGATACAACTACAATTGGAGCTGGTCTTACAGGAAGTATAGTTATTGGTGGTGCATATTTAAAAAATAGAGAAAACCTTATGGATAGACTTTCAAATAATGCCTTTGTATATCTCTATCATGCTAACAAACAAGGAATTGTCTCCAACTCCTAATTTGGGATAAATCTAAATGGTCATTTCCGTATGATGTCCAATAAGTCGGTTGATTAGGGTATCTTTGCCTTGAAGGGTGAGTTACCCTAAACTACCAATACTTCCCTAGATATGGAAGTAACTTAGAATGAAATCGCTCACTTTTGAGGCATCACTCTAGCTCAAATAACTTGATACACCTGTAAGCCCAGCAATTTAACAAAATTGATGCACAGCCACCGAAACTTGGTTAAAAGATGCATAGAGCAATGCCCCTACACGTCCCTCTCCCTTGATTTAGACCCCGGAATGGGACCTGAGAACCGTCTCCATGTCCTTTTTAAAAAGCAGAAAATTTATGTATAGAAATAAAGCGGAAAGCCCTAAGCCTAATTCCTCGGTAAAATTGGATGGTTAGGCTATTTCAATTCAATATCTCTAAGGTTTTTCTATTTTTAAATGCGTTGACAGCAAGTGGTAAATTCCATTGCAACTGATGGTACAAACTATGGCAGAGATGGTACATTCTTGTGGCTGTAATCAGCTAGCGTCCCCACCCCACAAAAGACGCGTGATAAAGAATAAGAAATACAAAAAGGAGCGCTTCTCGTTGTCTAATAACAAAAAGCACCCCTCCTCTAATAATTCAACCCTGAGCTTATAATAAGACTCAGGTATATAACAACATATCATCTACAAATCTCGACAAAACTCGGGTGGTGACAGAAGGCACTGTTCCCAAACTAAGACAAAGATTAATATAAACCTAGAGAACACCCTACTAATATAAATCTCTACAAATTTCATGGCACCTGCCTAGAAAACAACAAGGCAAATTATACCAAATCGGAAAATACCTGTAACTGTCCCGGCTCTTTCTTACTTCTCCTTGATTTGTTATCCAGAACCAGAGCCTTAAAAGGATGCACAGAGCCGTCCCCCCTACACATCTCTCTCCCTCATTTAGACCCCAAGATGAGGCTTGAGAACCGTCCACAGGTCCTTCTCAAGATAGCCCTCAAGCCCTTTCAAACCAACGCTAGAAACTTGAACAGTCATAATAAAAGCATCCAACCCTATTAAATTTTAAAATCGGATCATGAATGATGTTTTGAGGGAGCATCTGCCCCTTCAACGTATTTGCGGTAACTTTCTTTTTGTGGTTCAGGAAAATGAGATAGAATTTTACTGGTGGTAATATGAGGATTTAAGTCATTTGAGATATAAGCAGAATAACTGCTCCATGTGTAATCATGAGGGTTTTTGACCATATTTGCTTCGACAGGATTTAAATGAATATATCGACTCACTTCTAAAAAGTATTCTGCTGTTTCAATAATTTCAGCACCATACCGACCTTGAAACACATGGCCAACAAGGTGATGACGCTTATTAAAATGCATCGCATATTGAGAATTAAGCATCTTCATGATTTCTTTAGGATGGTGATGGATGGTTTCGATTTGAAGATGGAGGTGGTTTGTCATGAGGCAATAAGAATGAAGTTGAAATGGAAAGTAGTTGCGGACTTCTTCCAATATTTCTAAATAAGCTTGATGATCAAAATCATCGTAAAAAATTGCTGCCCTTCGATTTCCTCGGCTCGTAATATGGTATTTGGCACCCGGGTACCAAATTCGGTGTTTTCTAGACAATCCCATGTCACACCTTTCTATGGTATCTGTACTATAATCCATTCGACAAATTCTGCCCTACTCCTGCCTATTTCTAAAATTTTATTAAAACAAACACCCGCTCATTAGCAGAAAACTCCCACAAAAACACCGAGCGGGGGTCTGACTCACGACTACTCATTCCACATCATCCGTAGGATCATAAATGGTTAGCTTCATCTGGAAACCTTCGTACGTCATAAGCATCTTCCCCACTTCTTCCCATGTAAATGGCTTTCCATCAATAATAACAATTGGAGTGCCATCAGAAGTTTCGTCATACTCAATAAGACCTTTGATTTGATCATTTAAAATGTCATTGTATGCTTGTCCATTAGGGAAGAATTTTGTTTCAACCTGTTGCTCTCCCGTACCTTTTCTTGTTTTTTCTATTAATTTATAAAGCATTTCTTGCTGATTACTGTTCAATTCTCCATGTACAGCAAATTTATAGCCAAATTCTACGTTTTCCGTGGCTTCCAAGAGAATCCCGTTTGGATGTACCCGCCTTTCTACATAAAAGGTACGACTCACGCCTTGATAATCCTTCACAGAAAAGATTTCTATAAGCTGCTCTAGGTCTACTTCAAGCTCCTCTGCCATAAGTTCATTATAACAATGGATACATAAATACGTGCTTTTCTCGTCCATCTGGAAACGAACTTTCGCCTTATTCAAATCACAACGCTCACACCGGTTCATCTATTCACCTCCATTTTTTCTTCTATTTTATCATAGCTACAGACCGCTCAATACATCGTTTTCATTTATTCTGTCTTGCTTTCCTTGCTAATTTTTAAAAAGAAGCCTACCCACAAACAGCAATTTCATTCATGAGCGGGGTCTGGAACCCAAGTCTTTATTTAGACCATATTTTTGTGTATAATGAACTCAGAAAGTATATAAAATAGAAATTGACCGAGCACGGTAATGCTCAGTCAACACAACTACATGCCGCAGGAAGAGCGGCTGACCTAGAAAAACTAAAAAGTGTATTGAAAAAAGTAACAACCCTTTATCCTTTGGTCGGGCTTAGGGCGGTTACTTTTTTCTATTTGCAACAATCATTATGATCACTGTTATCATTCCAATTAACACTAAATTAGATTGAAATGCTACAGACATTGCTTCATACGTTGTCATATTCCCACCTCCCTTCATTCGGGAGATGGTCAACCGCCCATCCGCTTTATGTAGTTGCTACTATGATTGTAGCGCCTACATATGCAAAAATCTATTAAAATACAATCTTAATCCCAACATATTTTGACAAAAAATCTAGCCCGGAAAAGACCAACGCTAAAACCATTAAACTACCATTCTTCTGGATAGCGCCTGGCAACCAGGCTTTTTCTTGAATGCCTAGATTTGGGAATTCTAGAAGACGAACACCAAATCCATGAATAATTATTTTTTCTAAATATTTATCCTGAAATTTAGCGCGTAATATGTAAAGAAAACTCTATGAAAATCAGAAACAAAAAACTAAGGAAACAGTCACCATTTCCCCAGCTGTTTCCTTTTTTTAAAACCAGTACTTTAACACATTAACGCTTTCCACTTTAGCTGAGTGGGGGTCTGACCCCAAATTTCCGAATTTATAACTGTTACTTTCAAGATCGCAACGCACAGGCACCATAGATATTTACAAGTCAAAAAGTCTAGATAAAAATGAACGTGGAGGTTTAGGGATATACACTTCTATTAGCGTTTTACCTAGTATCTCTTCCATCGAAACAAGTACATACTCTGCGTGTTGTGAGAACTCAGCGTTAGGATTTTCAGAACATATACAAGTATCTTTGTCATGCATCCTAAGGATATAAACCGGTCCAATCTCAATAGACGGCACCACTTTATATAAAATTTGATCCTTGATAAAAAAATTGTTTATCCATGTGAATAACGGAGAGGTTATTAGAAGAAAAATGAAAAAGACTACAGTTCCCAACCCTAATGCAGCTCCTATCTCAGTGCTCTCTATTTGAATATTGTTGAACCTATTCAAAATAAAAAAAAGATAAAAATAGGCAACTAGGACAGCCATTATAAATGAAAATAGGAATGTATTAAAGTACCTAACCTTTATCTTCTGTTCATCTATAAAAAATGTTCTCCCTAATTTACTTTTTAAATTAAGTGCATTAATTGGAATAAATACACCAGCTAAAGTAATGAATAAAGGAATTATTACAGTTAGGGCCTTCATTATAGTATCCTCCTAAAAAGTAGCACTATTAATATGTGCTTTTAGAACCTTTTATTCAAAAATAAAAATATTTAAGTTTACTTTCTTTCGGGTGGTGACAGTGGATTGCACCCACAATCTAACATATCATTCTACAAATCTCGACAAAAATCGGGTGGTGACAGGCACCTGAATGAAGTACCGTTCTAAAAAACACTTGAATATTTCCTGTTAATGTTTTAAATCCAGTATAGATACACATGATAAATCAAGATTTATTAGTTGCATTATATCAGTTGCATAGTCTTTATAAAATTTTTCCGTAAACCCCATTACACACGAACCCCGGACGATAAAGGATTCTTTCAGCAGTGATTGAAATAACAAACTTCTACAAATTTTTCGGATGGTGAGGATTCATGCTACCTTTGTCGAAGAAAAATATTTTGCGTATGACAAGCATCTTCTTTATTCTCAATAAATGTTTAGTATGATTAGAGTAATCCATTCATATCTTTCTAATAATTTTTATGTACTTGAATAAGCTGAATATTAGACCCTTAACCAAATACCAAATCTGAATATATGTGCCTTAATCGTTTATGTGAAGTATTGTCATCAGACTTGAGGAGGGATGTTTTTTGGAGGAACAGGAGAATATCCTAGTCGGTTTTTTGTGGGGAACTTCTTTGAGTATACCATTATGGATTGCATTATTTGGTTGGATAAAGTTATTAATAAACTTCTTTTAGTACAAAGCCTTACCTGGTAATGTCTCTTTTCAGTAACCTTTATCCTTTTATGAATTCTTCCTATTGCTGATATTCCGCTAAGGCATTAATAAGATTCATAATGCAATATACCCCCACAATCACCTTCCCTGATTTCACTCTATTATGGGACATGAGGACCTTCACCAAGTATCCCCAATAAAAATTGTAGTCGCCTCATTACTTATGACTAAGACTCTCCCTTCTGGTATAAATAAACCTTATACCTTCTACATTGATTACCTAAACCATACCTTTAGATCTGTCTGAATTTGGTGCTTCTCTTCTAATAGGGCTATACTCTTTATGATAAATTGAAATTCTACTATTCCCATATTTGTATAAACATAAAAAAACAAGAGACAAAAACATTTAGATTTTGTCCCTTGATAACCTCAAGCTATTTACTTCACCTTATAATACTCCACATACCAATCCGCAAACTGCTGCAATCCTTCCTCAATAGAAGTCGTAGGTTTAAATCCAACTGCCTTTTGCAATTGATCTGTCGAAGCATAAGTAGCCGGTACATCACCAGGTTTAATCGGCTCAAATACCTTCTCAAACTGTACTTCTCTTCCTAAAGAATTACTTAAGGCTTTCTCTAATGTCTCAATAAATACCATCAACTTCTCAGGATTGTTATTTCCTATGTTAAAAACCTTATGAGGTACCGTCTTTCCTCCTGTAGGAGGGTTGCTCAGAAGGCGTTCAATTCCCTCTACGATGTCATCAATATAAGTGAAGTCACGGTATAAGTCGTTCTCAAAATCGCCGTTATTAAAAATCTTAATCGATTCCCTATTAAAGTACTTATCCGTAAATCCGAAATAAGCCATATCTGGTCTTCCCATTGGTCCATAGACCGTAAAGAAGCGAAGACCAGTCGCTGGAAACTTATAAAGATGACTATAAGTATAAGCCATTAACTCATTGGACTTCTTTGTTGAAGCATATAAAGACACAGGCGTATCAACAAAGTCGGACTCTTCAAATGGTACTTTTTTATTTGCTCCATATACCGAACTAGATGAAGCATAAACAAGGTGATCGACTGGGTAATGTCTACAAGCTTCAAGGATATTATAGAAGCCAATTACATTGCTTTGAATATAAACATCTGGGTTTTCAATGGAATAGCGTACACCTGCTTGTGCAGCTAGATTGACTACAATATTAGGCTTATACTTTTCAAATACATTCGTGACAGCCTCTTTATTTGAAATATCCCCTTCAATAAAAGTAAAGTTATCCAAAGGCTTCAACTGATCTAGACGATTATACTTAAGATTCACATCATAGTAATCATTTAAATTATCAATTCCTATAACCTTGCATCCTTGCTCTAGCAACTTCTTAGATAAATAGAATCCGATAAACCCTGCTGCTCCAGTAATGAAGTAGGTTTTATTAGTATCCAACTGGTTGTAGGTCTGTGTCAATATGGCCAAACTCCTTTGCTTCCTTTTTACTTGTAGGGATAGCTACTTTTCTTCCAACAGAGTGATATTCAACACCAGCTTCACCCATCTCATCAACTTTATAAATATTTCGTCCATCAAAAACCAAGGAAGTTCTCATTAACTTCTTATAAGTCTCTGGAGTAACTGCTTTTACTTCGCCCCATTCAGTAAAGATAAAGCATACATTCGCATTTTTTAACGCATCTTCTGGACTAGATACATAGGTAATGCTTCCTTTTCCATTCTTTCCTTCTGGATAAACTTTAGCAAAGTTTTCAGCACCAACTGGATCAAAAGCATAAATGTCTGCACCTTGTTCTAATAATAAAGGTACATTTTCTAAAGAAGCAGCTTCCCTTAAATCATCTGTACCAGGCTTAAAGGTTAATCCCAGTACGGCAACTTTAAGGCCATTAAAAGTGATTAATCTCTTACTAGCTTTCTTATATAACAAAGTCTTTTGTTCGTTGTTCACATTAATTGCAGCTGTAACCGTTTTAAGCTCATACCCATTCTGTTTAGCAATATATTCAAGTGCCTTGGTATCCTTAGGGAAGCAAGAACCACCATATCCAATTCCCGCATTTAAAAATTTTCTTCCAATCCGTTCATCAAAGCTCATCCCTCTTGCGACATCCTGTATATCTGCACCTACTAATTCGCATAAGTTCGCGATATCATTCATATAAGATATTTTTAGAGCAAGAAAATCATTAGAAGCATACTTAATCATTTCTGCTGATCTTCTATTAACAGAAACGATTGGTAAATGGAAGGGTTCATAGATATTCATTAACAGTTCTTCTGCCCACTTACTTTCCGTTCCGATGATGACTCTTTCTGCATACAAGGTATCATGTACCGCAGAACCCTGCGCTAGGAATTCAGGGTTTGAGGCTACTTCCACTCTTACATCATTGACTAAGAAGTCATTAATAAACTGTTCTACTTTATCATTCGTGCCAACCGGAACAGTAGATTTAACAACAACTAGACAGTCCTTCTCTACGGACTCCGCAATTTGTCTAGCAACCGTTGCAATATATGAAAGGTTGGCAGAACCATCTGGTTGTTCTGGAGTCCCTACACCGATGAAAATTGCGTCTGCGTCTTTATATGCTGATTGATAATCAATTGTATAATCTAGTCTGCCCTCCGCATAATTCTTTTGCATTAACTCTTCTAATCCTTCTTCATAGATTGGAGAGATACCAGACTTCATTACATTTACTTTATTTCTATCAATATCAACACATGTTACTTGATGGCCTTTTTCAGCAAAACATACACCTGCTACTAAGCCTACATAGCCTGTTCCTGCTACTGCTATTTTGTACATAGTATCGACTTCCCTTTTATTAAATTACAATATATAAACTCTCACCATTTATTTTCTACTATTCAAAAATAGCAAATTTTATTCAAACAATTAAATGCCCAATATAATCATTTTACAATACTTCTTTTGAAATTGTAGTACCATTTTATTTCCAAATAAAAAAGACCCGACAAGTCTTGTTAGCCGAATCCTTCATAATAATATCTTACCTATTTAATTTATATTGGTTTTCAAAATAATTTTGATAATCACCGCTAATAATTTGCTCCCACCATTCTTTGTTATCAAGGTACCATTGAATTGTTTGAGCTATTCCTGTTTCAAAGGTATAAGTTGGTTTCCAACCTAATTGTTCTAATTTAGCTGGGTCTATAGCATAGCGTTTATCATGCCCAAGACGGTCCTTTACAAACTCTATTAAATCCTCTGACTTCCCTAATGTACTAATAATTGTCTTTACTACCTCTAAATTTGTCCGTTCATTATGTCCACCAACATTATAAACCTCACCGTTCAAACCCTCATGTAGTACAAGATCAATTGCAGAACAATGATCAATAACATGTAACCAATCACGAATGTTCTTTCCATCACCATATACTGGAACCTTTTCATCATTTAGTACACGTGATATCGTTAATGGAATTAATTTTTCAGGAAAGTGATAAGGACCATAGTTATTTGAGCAGCGTGTTATATTGATTGGCAAGTTATAGGTTTCATGATAAGCACGGACTAATAGATCAGAAGCTGCTTTACTTGCACTATATGGACTGTTGGGTTGTAGCGGAGTTTCTTCAGTAAAAAATGTCGTCGGGTCAAAGTCTAGTTCACCATAAACTTCATCGGTTGATACATGGACAAATTTTGTAACTCCTACATGCTTTGAAGCGTCTAACAACACTTGAGTTCCAAGTACATTAGTTTGAACGAATACTCCCGGGTCTGTAATAGAACGATCAACGTGGCTTTCTGCTGCAAAGTGAACTACATAATCGAACTTCACTTTTTCAAAAAGAGGTATTATTGTATCACGATTTGCAATATCTGCTTTAATAAAATGATAGTTTTCCATTGTTTCATTATCACGATGTTTGGTTAAATCCCCAGCATATGTTAATAAATCCAAATTATATATATCATAATCAGGATATTTCGAAACCATATATTGGACAAAATTTCCACCAATAAATCCTGCGCCACCCGTTACAAGTACTTTCTTCTTTGACATCTATTTCACCTCTTGTGTTAATTGTTTCAGGTATCGCTCTACTGCATTTTGCCATTCAGGTAATGAGTTAAAGCCATTTTCAACAAGTTTTTGTTTTGACATTCGTGAATTCTTTGGCCGCACAGCTCGTGTAGGGTATTCCTCTGTTGAAATAGAATTCACTTTCACTTTAATTTTTGCTTGTCTAAATACCTCTTGAGCAAAATCTGCCCAACTGCAAAAACCTTCATTGGATGCATGGTAGATTCCGTATTTATCAGTTTTAATCATATCAATTAGTAATTTTGCTAAATCTGATGTATATGTAGGTGAACCAAACTGATCACCTACAACATTCAATTCATCCCTAGTTTCTGCTAACCTTAGCATTGTTTTAACAAAGTTGTTACCATTGATTCCAAAAACCCAAGATATACGGATAATAAACCATTTATCCAATAGTTGTTTTACTGCATCTTCACCTTCTAACTTCGTTCTCCCATAGTATCCTATTGGACTCGTTTCATCAGTTTCCTGAAATGGCGTTTGTCCTTCTCCATTAAATACATAATCTGTACTAATATACATAAATTTAGAATTTATTTCTCTAGCTACTTCAGCTAAATTACTTGTACCATTAACATTGACACGTTGGCATGTAATCTTATTTTCTTCTGCCTTATCAACAGCTGTATATGCTGCGCAATGGATAATCGCATCTGGTTTCTCTTTTTTAACATACTGAAACACTGCCTCTTTATTCGTTATATCTAAATCCTTTGATCCTATTCCTACCATAATTAAACCTAGTTGCAGTCCTTGGTGAACAACATCATAACCAAGTTGGCCTGTGTATCCTGTTACTAAAACTTTCATAACACTTCCCCGTAAAAGAAATTATTTTCAGCATCTTTTAGTAGGGGCGCCTTTTCATCTTTTTCTGATAATATTGGCTTTATATTTATTGGCCATTCAATTCCAATTTCAGGATCATTCCAAATGATACCTCTGTCACATTCAGGTGCATAAAGCTCGTCTACTTTATATTGAACTTCTACATCTTCAGTTAAAGTCATAAATCCATGTGCAAATCCTTTTGGAATTAATAATTGTTTTTTATTTTCTGCAGTTAATTCTAATCCAAACCACTTTCCAAATGTTGAACTAGCCTTTCTAATATCAATTGCAACATCATAAATTGCTCCCTTAGTACAACGTACTAACTTAGTCTGTGCTCTCGGGTTTAATTGATAATGCAATCCTCTTAGAGTTCCTTTAGCCGCGGAAAAAGATTGATTATCCTGAACAAAATTTACATCTATTCCTGCTTTTAAAAAATTCGACTCATTATGCGTTTCCATAAACCAACCACGATAATCCCCAAAAACCTTTGGTTCTACAACGACAACCCCATCCAAATGGGTTTTAATAAATTTCACCCTTCAAATCACCTCTACATTTACTAATATTGTATTTCACCATTTGCAACTTTCATTAAATATTGGCCATAACCAGTTTTACCAAGTTTTTCACCACTTTCCCATAATTGCTCCTTAGTAATCCAACCATTTATAAAAGCAATTTCCTCAGGGGCAGCAATCTTAATGCCTTGATGTTCCTCAACTGTCTTAACAAAATTTGTTGCTTCAACTAAACTTTGATGTGTACCAGTATCTAACCACGTAAAACCTCTACCTAATAACTCCACTTCTAATTCTCCTGTTTTTAAATAAGCCTCATTTATTGAGGTTATTTCTAGTTCACCTCGGACAGAGGGTTTGACATTTTTAGCTATATCAACTACATGATTGTCATAAAAATATAATCCAGTAATAGCATAATTAGACTTTGGTTTTTCTGGTTTTTCTTCAACACTAGTTACTTTACCATTCTCATTAAACTCTACCACTCCAAACCGTTGTGGATCTTGTACATGATATCCAAAGACAGTCGCACCACTTACCTTATCTGCAGCACGACGGAGTATTTTCCTCATACCATTACCATAATAAATATTATCTCCTAAGATCATGGCAACTGATTCATTTCCAATAAACTCTTCACCAATTAAAAAAGCCTGAGCTAATCCATCAGGGCTTGGTTGAACTTTGTATTCTAGATTTAACCCAAATTGTGAACCGTTACCCAATAGTGCCTCAAAGCGCGGAGTATCTTCTGGGGTAGAAATAATTAAGATATCCTTTATTCCTGCAAGCATTAAAGTTGAAAGCGGATAAAAAACCATTGGTTTATCATAAACAGGGAGTAATTGTTTACTAGTGACCATCGTTAAAGGATACAGCCTAGTACCACTACCTCCTGCTAGAATAATTCCTTTCATCTATTGATTGCCCCTTTCTATATGTTTATCTACATGTTAAAAATCTTCTTGTTATTAAGGTAATAATAATTACAAATTCCAATAACTTAAAGTTTAAGGCCAATATATACATATATCTAACCTATAACTAATTGTTTAATGTTCTTAAACATTTCTTTAATATCCTTTTTCTTTATAAATATATAAAAACTGAGAGCAAGTAAATAGAGAGCAGCTCCAAACCAAGAATACATAAACCAACCTATTAGTATAAATATTAAAGACATAAAAAATTCTAATAAAATGTCTTTATATACTGTTACGTTAATTATCCTAGATAAAAACACCTCTGCTAAAGCACTACGAAAGGCTAATAGTACAACAATTGATACAACAGATAATAATAGGTTTTTAAAAACAATAACTAACAAGAGAGTAAGTATGATACTCAGCAACACAGATACCAAATTAATAAGAAGCATCAACCTCTCTTTGCGCAAAGTTTTCATATAGGTATTAATTAATAATGCCATCTTACCTTCATATACACACATAGGAAAAAGAAGTGCCATATAAAGCAGACTATCAGCATATTGCGGTAACCATGCTAATAAAAAAGCCTTCAACGGATAGTACGAAATAAGTAAACCAAACAAAAAGACCATCAACAATGTTCTCATCGTTATATATACATTGGGAAGTTTATCTTCACTAGTTCGTCTTAAAACCGGAAACATTATAATACCTATTGCGTTCACAAATACCATCATAAGATTAGAAATACTCAGAGTTAATGATACTTTGCCAAAAGTTGAAACATCCCATGTCCGTTCAATTCCAAAACGAACTATACCTATAATAAGCATGCTGGCAATATTAGCAAGCATAAGTTTGAGTCCCACACTAACATTTCTTGCAGTTTCTCTATAATTAAAATAGAAATTTGATATCTTTTTAAACACTATATCCTTACAGCAATATACTGAGTATAATAATGTTATTAATTTTCCGGCAATATCTGCAATAATTAAAATTTTATATTCCCTGGTACCAACTAATAAAAAAAGTACAATTAGGAAACAATACAGGAATTTTTCCATCATTACTATTTGTGCATATTCTTTGATTCTATTAGTACACTGTAAGATATAAATTAACATTAGTCTTACATTTACAATCAACATGCAAATTACAGTCATCAGGAGAATAAATCGCATATTATTATCGGATATATTAAAGGTATATGAACCCCCAATTATAACACTACCTATTAATAACTGGAAAATAAATAACATCCAAAACTGGGAAAAAAACAAATCCTTATTTAAATCACTATAATCTTTTCCCCCATACCTAAGGTAAATGCCATCGTTCCAACCAAAATGCATAAAACCAATATAAGCAGAATAAAATAAATATATTTGCCAAAAACCATATTCCTCTACCCCTATCAACTTTGGTACGACTAAAATTACAATTGTTGATATAATCATCGATATTAAATTTGACGAGAGAGTATATGAAAAGTTTTTCATGAAAGTAATAGCCTTATTATTCAATGCTAGCCCCTCTAATAAAAAAATCCGAATTATAAGTTTCTTAAACCTCTTTAAGCACGAGTTTCAAAATAAATGTAAATAATTATATTTTAAAGAATCTACTAAACCAAACATCAATATCGTATTTTAATAAAATACTTTCATCTATTTTATGATACTCTTTTTCAAGAAAACGTGGGAGTTCTGAAAGATTGTCAACTCCTAAAATAAAAATATTATCATTATGATAGAAATCCCTTTTAGATATACTTTTGTCATTGGTAATGAGTTTTTTTGAGAAAAATAACGCCTCCAAAGGTCGTAATGTCAGGCCCGATTGGTCCTTAGATACAATATCTAGTATACATTTACTTTTCGCAATGTAATCTAATATTTCCTCATAGGATATTTTACCCTTATATTTATAGTTTATATCTTTCGAATTCGAAGAACGTCCACTTTTGGTAATATGAAAGTTTGTTTTCAACCCAATCTTATTAACCTTTTTTTCCAATTCTAGTATATACTTTAATCTTCCTTTATCTTTACCAACGAAGAATATGTCAGTATCTATTTTTTTATTATTCAAATAAATACTTTTTGAATAATATTGTGTGTTATAGAATAAACCATATTTTTTACAGTCATCTTCATCGAAAGACCATATTTCACAATTATATTTTAAATATTCCTTTATATTAATGCTCCTATTAACTGTATTCCAGTACCAAACAATAACCCTAATATTAGGATTCTGTCTATTAATATATTTTAAGACATTTGGGGAGATAAAATCATGAACAATAATAGTTGTATATTTATCTAGATCCTTCTTCCAGCCATTATATAAAAGGGACAAAAGCGGTAGGTTAAATCTTTCATACCTATTTCTTATATAATCAAATAACTTCGTGTTTAATTTATATACTACATCAACGTTAATATTTCTGTTCATTGCCTCTCTTGATAGAATAAATGATTTATCATTCCATAGAAATAATGTTTTTTGTTTATAATCATCACAATTTTTATTCAATTATCAGTACTCCCCCATTCAACTATATTATTACAAGTTACCGTCTGCCACATGCTAAGAATATTATAACTTGCTAATTAGTTTGAAATTGCTTTTGAAGCTTTCTTGCTTTTCTATATGTTATTAATTTAGAGGCCATTCTATAAATTGAGAATGGAGAGTTTTCATAAATAAACTTCATAATTTTGGCATTTCTATTTAATTTACCTTCAAGAAGTGAGTTTTTCCAAGGTGACTTATCAAGATATCCTAGGTATATATGAGCCATCGGGTGTGTACAACCTCTATTCCAAGGCCTATTAAAATAACCATTAGTAAAGTGTATAAAAACTGGTTCACTTATAGCATCATTTAATTGTTCCTGAGTATAATAAAACCTTAGATTATCTAATTTTTTTATCTGTTTTGCGCTAAAGTGAAACATTGGGCACTGCAAATTGTATTTTGGTTCTAAAATTAATACTCTGTCCTTACAAATTGCATTTAATGTGCCTTGGTCATGATGTGGAACACTCCCGTTATATTCATTTATAAAATTTATAAAACTGTCTTCTAAATTATCCATCCTCCACCTTTTTAAGTTCACTAATAAAAAGCCAGCATTAATATATCTATTAGAGTTAGATAATCCAATACTTTTTATATAAAAACTATTTACCGTATCCTGTACAGCTGCAATATAATAATCTGAAATGTCTTTCATCCATAAATCGTAAAATGAACCTGCCACAATTGAATCACAATCTAAATAAATAATTTTATCAATATCATTTATTTGTCCTAAAAAAAGTCTTCCATACGACATTTTAGAGAAAGAGTCATCAACAGTTAAATTTTGAGCTAGTCCTTTAAAGGATATAAACTTTAGATTTCTATTATATCTCTCCGATATTTCCTCCAAAGTTCTTTTACTTTTGTTGCTAATATCATTTTCAATTATATATACAAATATTTCACTAAATTCAACATTATTTTCAAAAAGAGAGATCATTGAAACCCCTAAATGTCTTACGTAATTTTCATCCGTGGAATATGCTATATTTAATCTCATTCCTTCATTCTCCTTGTATCTCTTGATAAAAGTTCTGTAACCATTTAGCATTAAGTTTAACATCATACCCCGCTTCAGAAATGGTTGTTGATGTACTTTGTCTTGTATATCTACTTCTATTAATAATCTCTTCTGCCCAAAAAGATGATGGTTTTGTTATAGAAATATAGTTTATAGCGCCTGTTATATTAACCTCTTTAGTAATATTATCAGCTATAATACATTGTAAACCACTTGCTTGGGCCTCAATTAGAGTTACAGGTAACCCTTCATATAATGATGGGAATACAAAAATATCCATGGTTTGAAATAATTCGGGAATATCCGTTCTTACCCCTGTAAATAATACATTTTCCGTTAATCCTAACATATCCACCTTTTTCATTATTGCGTTCTTTTTTGGCCCATCTCCAACTAAAATTAACACCGCATCTTTATTTTTTTTATATACTGATGAGAAAATATCAATTAGATACTCATGATTTTTTTGTTCATGAAATCTTCCAATATGCCCAATTACAAATTTATCTTTAATTCCTAGCTCTTCCCGCTTATATTCTCGTACTTTTTCATTATAATTGAATTTTTTAGTATCTATCGCATTGTTTAGCACATAAAAATTACCCATTTCGCAAGCTTTTTTGCCAAACAACCATAACCCTGCATATTTCGAACAAGCTAATAAATAATCAGCATTATACCTAATTGGGTACTGTAAAATACTCTTAACTAATGAAGGGAAGCCTTTTCCAGAGGAAGTGTTGTGACTATGAGCGATAGTTTTAAGCCCATACTTTTTTGCGATGCTTAAATATAAATATGCTGTACTTCTCATATGCCCATGGACAATTTTATATTGAGTATTTTGTCTAAAGAAGTTATGCCAAGCTTTTATATATTGTAAATGATTCTTACCTTTATACCTAGGAATAGTATATACGTTCCCACCCAAAGAGGTTATTTCATCTTCATAGTCACATTTCTTGTCGGTATGAATAATGAAGTCAAATTGTAAGTTTTCTCGGTCAATATTACGGTACAAGTTCATAATCATTGTTTCAGCACCGCCTCTATCCAATCCTCCTAACACGTGGAGCACTCTCATAGAAATCTTCAACTTCCTTTCGAATTTTTTTTCATTTCCCTAGTAATATTTTTTCCATACCTATATACTATTTTTAAAAATAATATTTTCGACATGAGCTAAAAACCTCTATATATGATCTACCTAAAAAAGCTATAGGGTACAATTCCATTAGGGTCAACAATAAGAGTAATATAATACTGTATTCCGGTTAATATTATTACAAGAATAAAACCTACAATTTTCAACTGTCTATCTTTAATTGATGAAATAACTTCCGGAATAAAGATTACCATAAACATCATAAAATAGGTTGTGACTCTGCTAAATGTTGTAAATTCCAGAGCCAGTATCTGAAATAATATTCCCAAATATAAAATATTATATAGTACAATTGCCCTTGGATTGCTTTTTATTACAGATTTACTAAAAACCAAACCTGCTACTAGCGTAAGCAACATTACAAGGAGTAAGGGTAAATCGCCTCCAGAATTAAGTTCATACTGCACTGTACTAAACCGATTTATTAAAAACACTAAAATTGGTTGAGAGAAAACATATAAACCCATAGCTAAAAAAACATAAATAACCGTATTTCTAAACGTCAATTTCATATTCCTAAAGAAATATGTTAGTAAAAATATTAATGCTGAAGCATGAAACAATGAGGCAATTGCCACCAAAACAAAAAATCTCTTAAAGTCATTTTTAACTAAATATTTAAATGAAACAAAAATCATTGCCATCGCAATAACTTGTCTAAGTATATTAAATACCAAAGCATACAAACCTATAGTTATAAATAAATATAAACTTAACCAAGGGATCTTTGATTCCTTTAAAATGGACCTAAAGAAAATCAACATTGGAATTGTTGCGAACACCATTAAAACTAATTGTCCACTTTCCACAAAAGATAGTAATTTATTTAGAAATAAGTATCCTACTTCCGATCTACTGTATTCAAAGTCCCAAAAAGGGAATGATTTACCTTTTTCAAATAAAGCAAGATAAGCATTTGTATCAGAACCAACGGTGTTTGATCTCAATACTAATAATAAAAGTAACTGTAAAAATATCAAAGAGTAAAAAACTCTCGACAACTTATTACTTAGTATTGCTAGTAAGGACCAAATCAGTAAAAACAGTAAATTTAGCCAATAAATTAACATAATTTTCCTACCTTTAATTTTTACAAAATTAATCATTTTAGATCTGATTCCATGATAATATAACGTCTATGTTTCCCCAATAAATAATCTTAACCCTTATAATGTTAAAAAGAAGTACTTGATACAGACTTTAGCCGCAAAATAGTCTCTAACCCCATTTTAGTAAGGTCCTAATTCAGAATCCTTATAATAAACATTTATTATAGCTCAACAACCTCTTTTGGACTTCCTTTAATAACAGTGTCTAATACTATCTTCTTATTAAATTAATGCTCAACCTTTTCTATTATTTCTAGACCATATTTGTTTACAATATATTACTTAATCATCGACGCTTAACTTTATTTGTGACCCGAATCAGATTTCTTTAAGTGGGTATTGCCTATTGAGAGGCTATTTAGCTTGAATAGCCTCACTGAGCATGGGTAATATTGGAAAACCTAATGTTAAAAACATTTTGCTTTTAGTTCACAAGCTTATGATATGGTGTTCCTTACTTCTGTCAAGACAATCCCTGAATAAAAGATAAAACATGATTAATTTTGGTTTAGTAAAATCTAGTAGGCCATTGAATTTATACTCATTATATTTGGAAGAGGTAGCGCGTAATTGTCCGATATTTAACCCCTATTAGAGTAAATTAGTCACAACTGATTTTTTGAAAGGTTAAAATCAAATTATTAATTTATTAGTTGACTTATCTTATTTATATATGCACTAACTACAAAATCTCGATTGAACTCGCGCTCTATTAATTCTCTAGAGTTTTTTCCCATTTTCTCCTTTATATCCAATGGTAGATTAATGAACATTTCTATCTTTTCTACTAAGCTACCACTATCTTTTGCATTAAAAGTATATCCATTTTCCCCATAAACAATCGTTTCCCTACAACCTGGTATATTAGAAGCTATTAGTACTCTGCCTAATGCGCCTGATTCTAGTAATACATTCGATATGCCCTCACCACCGTGGGATGGTTGAATGAGACAATGTGAGTCCTCAATGAAAGGCTTCACATCAGTTTGAAAGCCTAGATAATTTATATAACCCTTATCATGGTAATTATTTAGAATTTCTTGATAATGAAACTGTGTTTTCTCAACAAAACCAAGTACATTAAACTGTGTATTGGGGTAATTCTCCTTAATCTGTTTTGCGCATTCAAGGTATTCATCAATACCTTTATCTTTCATAATTCTCCCAATAAAGTTAAATGTTATTTTCCCCTCTTCCGGAAAGTTTTTAAATTTATACTCTTTTAGGTTGACTCCAGAACCAGGAATTAGTTCAGAGTTATTATCATGTACTATTTTTTCACTTTCAAAAAGTTTACGATCTGAGTCATTTTGGAAAAATACACAATATGAATTTTTTAAACTTATCTTATATAATATTGTTAAAGTACGTTTCATCAAAGATTCTTTAATGAATCCACTTCCTAAACCTGTTATATTATTAATATACGGTATGTTTAGTATTCGTCCAGCAAGGCTACCATATAGATTCGGTTTAATAGTATATGCAAGGATTACATCAGGTTTAAATTTCCTTAGTATTTTTATATAATGTATAAATAAACTTAGATCGTTTAATGGGTTTTTTCCTCTTCGATCCACTTCAGTTTCAACAAATTTACAGCCCCACTCAACTAAAGTCTGTACATATTCCCCATTAGGTACAGATATATAAACTTCATACCCTTCTTCAAGTAACCGTTTAATTATTTCTTTCCTAAGTTTATACAACCATATATCATTATTAACCAATATCATTATCTTTTTCATGTCAACCCCCTACCTAGCTCCACTACCAGTAATACAAACTTTTACTGTAATTAGTATAATTTTTATATCAAGGAAAATATTCATATTCTTTATATAGTATCTATCATATTCGAGTTTTTCCCTTGGAGTTATGTCATAACCTCCGTTTATTTGTGCCCAACCCGTTATTCCTGGCTTGACAGTTACCCGATCAATAAAACCTGGGATATCACGGTTAAACTGTGCAGTAAAAGTTGGCCTTTCTGGTCTTGGACCGATTAGGCTCATATCTCCCATTAGAACATTCCATAGTTGTGGAAGTTCGTCAATTCTAGTTTTACGTATAAAACTACCAATTTTCGTTACCCTTGGGTCGTTTTTTTGTGCCCACATCGCACCATTTTTTTCTGCATCTACACCCATAGAACGTAATTTTATAACATTGAAATATTTCCCGTTCAAACCAACCCTTTCTTGCTTAAAAAAAGCTGGACCTGGTGTTTCTAACCTTATTAATAAACCAACTACAAGAATTATTGGAAAGGTTAAAATTAGACCTACTAAGGAAAATAATATATCTGTAATTCTTTTTATAAATAAATACACAGTATAGATATTTCTTTGTTTCTCATAGTTTAATACCTTTGGTGTTGAAGCGTATTCTTGAAAAAAGTCTATATTCTCATATTTTGTTTTCATAAATATTACCCCTTCCAGACAATTAGGACTTAACAGTTATATTTTCTACTAATTGTTGTAAATACTCCAGAAGTTGATCTTTCATATCCCTGTTTTGCAATGCAAATTCAATCGTTGTTTTCACAAATCCAAACTTTTCTCCTACGTCATAGCGTTGACCTACAAAGTCATATGCAAAAACTCTCTGAATTTCATTTAATTTTTGAATCGCATCTGTTAATTGAATTTCTCCACCAGCACCTGTTTGTTGCTTTTCAAGAAACATAAATATTTCAGGTGTCAACACGTAACGTCCCATGATAGCCAGGTTAGAAGGTGCAGTACCCGAAGCTGGTTTTTCAACAAAGTTACTCACTTGATATCTTCTTCCATCTTTTGTAGCAGGATCAATGATCCCATAACGATGTGTTTCGTTATCACCAACTGTCTGCACACCAATAACAGAAGATAAAGTTTCTTCGAATTCATTAATAAGTTGGCGTAAGCATGGCGTATCACTTTGCACAATATCATCACCTAATAGAACAGCAAATGGCTCGTCCCCAATAAAGTTCCTTGCACACCATACAGCATGCCCTAATCCCATTGGTTCTTTCTGGCGGATATAATGAATATCTGCTAGATTAGTAGAATAACGCACTCTATCCAGAATGTCGTATTTCCCTTTTGATTCTAGGTTTTGCTCAAGCTCCGGAGCATAATCAAAATGGTCTTCAATTGCTCTTTTTCCTTTTCCCGTTACTATAATAATGTCTTCAATTCCTGATGCAACAGCCTCTTCTATAATGTACTGAATGGTTGGTTTATCCACAATTGGTAGCATTTCTTTCGGCATTGCTTTTGTTGCCGGTAAAAACCTTGTCCCTAACCCCGCTGCAGGGATAATCGCTTTACGAACCTTTTTCACTTTTCTTCCCCCATTATTTAAATTATTTCTATATCAACATATTTACAGTGGTATCCGCAAAAATAAATACCTAACGGAAGTACATATAAATAGTAGATATGTACCTCCATTAGATATTTATCATTTGGCTTATTATAGTAATGGGCATCGAACCCACCCTCACATCATACTCTTGACGACATAACGCGTCTAAGGCCTACACAAATGCATCCCACAGCATAATCGAGTGCCTCCGGTATAACGGGCAGGAGACATCGCCGGTCAGGAGAGTTTCTCCTGAAGAAGTTGTTACAAAGCTAGATTTTTCTATTTGAAGTTGTATTGTCAAGAATGCCAATGTTCATTATTCAAATATCTTCTACCTATTCCCTAACAACAATCCAGTTCATTGTTCCATAAAGGAACGAAGTTCCACCATGCTATTAATAATGTGTTTTTGTTACTATACGCGGAACGGAAGTTCCGACCCCTAAAATCTCAATATCAAAATATACCCAAAAACTTTTTGCGCTTCACTCGTTGAGGCTGTTCTTTATAAACATTCAATCCCTCAACAACCAACTCAGCATTCTCAGTAAACAGATAAACCATATCTACCCCATACTGTTTTTCAACGAGGTCATTAGCCTGTCCTAAATGAAATGCACGACTTGTGACGTTATGAGCATCCGATGCAATGAAGTGAACTAGATTTGCTTCAATCAATTGCTCTGAGAAACTCTTAATCTTTTTCCCAAACCGTCCACATATGCTCCCTGCTGTTAATTGAGCTAATGCGCCCTTCTCAACAAGCTTATACAACATCTCCGGGCGTTCATGAATTTCCCGATTCCGCTCTGGATGAACAATGATTGGAATCAAACCTTTCAATTGAAGATCAAATAGCATCTTCTCCGTATATCTAGGCACATGATCGGATGGCAACTCTACAAATACATAATTCGTATCATTCAGCGTCATAATCTGACCGTTGTTGAAATCTTCAATCATTTCACCATTGATGGCCGACTCTTGTCCAGGTAAGATTTTTAAAGCTATCTTTTCCTCTGTCAGCAGTTTATTTAACTCTGCTACCTTCACCAACACATCTTGTTTTGAATTAAAATATCGACCATTTTTATGATGAGGGGTCGCAATGATCGTGGTAATGCCTTCTTGTACGGCTAATCTTGCCATTGCAAGACTTTCCTTATCACTTTGTGCACCATCATCAATTCCTGGAAGTATATGACAATGTAAGTCTATCATCACGATCCCCCCTTTCCATTTGTCGAAATTTGCATCTTTTAACATGGTACCACCGACCTAAACACTGGTCAAAGGGGGTATTTTGTCGAAACATGTCAAAAAAGTAGTATAGTGATTATTTATTTCCGTAATAATAGTAATAATCCGAGTTCTCAAGCTTTTTATGATTCAATACTGCTCCTAGCAATTTCCCTTTTGTTGCGGAAAGTAGTTCTTTCGCCTTAGCTGCTTCTTCCATTTCCGTTTTACCACTATAAACAACAAGAACAGTTCCATCACATGAGTTGGCAAGTACTTGTGCATCTGTCACCGCTAGAATTGGCGGAGTATCAAATATAATGATGTCATACCGTTCCTTAGCCGCCTTTAAAAACCGCTCCATGCTTTTGGAACCCATCAGCTCTGCTGGGTTTGGTGGAATTGGACCGCTTGTTAGCACAGATAAATTAAATACATCTGTTGGATTTACTGCCTCTTCCAATGGTATCTGACCAGCTAACACTGTTGTTAAACCAAATGTATTCGTTTGGTTTAACGTGTAGTGCATCGTCGGTTTCCGTAAATCCCCATCAACAATTAGGACCTTTTTCTCTTGTTGCGCAAATGTAACAGCAAGGTTCGCCGCCGTTGTTGATTTCCCTTCAGCTGGTCCAGCAGAAGTAACCATAATCGTTTGAATCTCTTCATCAACTGCAGAAAACTGTATATTTGTCCGTACTGTACGGTATTGCTCTGATATCGGTGACTTAGGGTCAATCGATGTAATCAATTTACGTCGTTCTGTTGTAAGTTTTTTTCCTTTATTCTTAAGACCCAACTGTCTCACCTCTTGCTTTTGTTTTACGTGCTTGACGTCTAGCAGTTGCTTCTTCCATCTTCGTTTCATCAATAACTGAAATAACACCTAAGATAGGAAGCCCAAGGTTTTTCTCAACATCTTGCTCATTTTTAACTGTATTGTCAAAGTACTCTAATAGGAACGCAAGTCCAACACCTGCCATTAAGCCAACTACTAACGCAATCGCGATATTTAGCAATGGTTGTGGCTTAATTGGTGCCTGTCCATCTGTTACAACGGCTGGTGAGAGAATACTCACATTGTCCACACTCATTAACTCAACAATTTCCTTTGAAAAAACAGTCGCAACGGTATTTGCAATATCCGCAGCCATAGTAGGGTCTTCATCCTGAACGGAGATATTCACAACTTGAGACTCTGATTCATTTGAGACCGTAATTTTGCCATTTAATTGCTGTGCTGTAAGTCCAGTGCCTAATTCTTTTGCAACAAGATCAAGAATTGCAGGACTCTTTATGATGACATTATAAGTATTAATCAATTGTAAGTTCGTTTGTAATTCATTCGTATTCAGCATTGCCTGATCGTTTTTCTTTTGGTTAACAAGAAGCTGTGTTGAGGCCTGATAAATCGGCGTTAAAAAGAAAAAGCTGACTACTCCAGAGATAATGACAGCTGTTAAGGTAATCGCTAAGATTAAGGCTAAACGTTTTTTCAACGTCTGCAGCAACTCTTTTAAACTAATTGTTTCTTCCATGGTATCCTCCGCTCTTTTTCTACAAATCTTTTGGTATTATATCACAAGAACTTGTAAATATTGCCGTTATTTGTAATAATTTTAATAAATATGTCATGTGCTGTTAACACTTCTATATTAAAACATGGATTGATGATTATTTTAAGTCCTTTTGAGAACATGGCATAATTTACATTTAACTGGAAGTGAAGGTGAATCTTTATGAAACGGTTTCTTGTCACACTCCTCGCGATTGGCTGCATCGCAGTTCTCATTGCCGGAAACAAACACTGGAAAGAGAAAACCTTCGTTGCAGCAGAGAGAAACAAACAAGAAGTGAAGGTGAAAACAGAAGAGCCTGAAATAGATTCTGAAGAAGCTTTCATCAAGCTCGCTGCAAACTGGCCAGAACAAGCAAAAAAGAATTATCAACTAGCTCTTAAAGAAGGTAGACCTTTTACGATTTTAATTGCCGGTTCTTCTAATGCTCTTGGATTAGACGATACAGCTTGGAGCACTATCGTAAAAAAAGAACTTGAACAAGCCTACGGCGAAACTATTCAAGTCATTGTCAAAAGCTATGACCTTACCTCGAGGCAGTTTATAGCTGAAGACAAACTTGCCGAGCTCATTACAGTCCAGCCGGATGTAACGCTTCTCGAACCTTTTACTTTAATGGACAATGGCAATGTCATGATTAGCGAATCACATCAAACAATAGAGGAAATCAGGTCTGCGTTAGCAGAGGCAAACCCTGAACATGTTTTGATGCTGCAACCACCAAACCCTCTCTATCAAGCAAACTACTACCCTGTTCAAGTAGAGGCCTTACAAAAGTATGCTGACGAAGAGGACATTCCTTATCTGAATCACTGGACTGCCTGGGCCGATCCTGACAGCAAGGACATTCAAGCTTTTTTAACAGATGGTGATGAATCCACAACCCCTAGTGAAAAAGGACATCAAGTATGGGCAGAGTTTATTGTGGATTATTTTATTGAAGAGTAAGGGAATAATAGAAAAGGAGCTTCCTGAATGGGTCAGCTCCTTTTTCTTGTATCTATAATTGATTCGCTAGGAATGTCACGGCTGTGCTTAAAAAAACTGTCACTACAATGAGTGAAGCATACAGGAGCTTCTTATCCCGTGCCTTTTTTCTCATTCTTTCTTCTGGTGTCATAAAATACGTTTTCGACATCATTTTCATCTCCTTTTCGATTATGATGGCAACTGGCTAGCCTTGCAGGTCGTGCGGAGGCCCCTATAGCTTTGCGTCATCACCTTTCAGTGATTTTGCCTTTTAAAAACATAGTTTTCATTATATCGACATAGGCCCGAGAAGAACAGAGGGATTTAGATGGAAATCCTCTTTTATCTAGAACCATGTTCACATGCTGTTCATAGTTCCATAGAAGGATAAAGGCATAGAAAAAAGGCGTTCATCACGCCTTTCTTACTTCGCAATCACCCTGCGAATATCAATCTTCAAATCTTCTAATAACCGTTCAACGGTCATTTCTTTCTCCGTTATCCCTTTTTCATACGTGCGTTTCAGCAAGTCGAAAAACTCGTCTTGCTTTTCACTCAATTCCGACATTTCACTATTCAATCGTCTTATCCTCCGTGGTTTTCTGACATCATTCTATTAAAATTCCGATCATTTGTAAATCCTTTTCCAGAAATTACTCCTTTTCCTAGGAAACGATAGGGGATATTGACAGAATTTTATGTCCTCGTCCCTTCCGCTATGGTAAACTATTGATAAATAAATACAATCATAGGAGTGATTTACAAAAAATGAAGAAAAAAGTCGCCACCATCGCTACGGCTGCGATTCTGTCATCGGCATTCGCCTCAACTGCCTTTGCTGATACATACACCGTCAAAAAAGGAGATACACTCTCCCATATTGCGAGAAACTACTCCACAACTGTTAGCAATCTGAAAAACCTGAACGGATTGAAGTCGGACCTAATCTATCCAAATCAAAAGCTAACAGTCTCTAAAACAACTGAAGCAAAACCTTCTACCCCTGCACCAAGTACGCCAAGCACCACGACCACTACCGGAACAAGTACATATACCATTAAAAGCGGGGACACCTTGAGTGCGATTGCATCTAAACATAAGGTATCTGTCGCGAATCTTAAGAGCTGGAACAAGCTGACAAGTGACTTGATCTTCCCTGGACAGAAGCTTTCTGTCTCTGACCCTGCCAAAGGTTCCACATCAACACCAGCGCCTGCACCGAGCGCACCACAGGCACCAACAACAACAGCTCCATCGAATGGAACGGCATCGACTTATAAGATTCAGTCTGGCGATACATTAGGCAAGATTGCCCAAAAGCACAATATGACGGTTGCACAGCTAAAAGCATTAAATAATCTATCTTCAGATTTAATTTATGCAGGCAAAACACTAAAGGTTTCTGGACAAGCAACTAGTAGCGAGCCGGCTAAAGAGGTGGCATCTTCAACTAGCTCTGACCAGCTGATTAAAGATGCGAAAGCCTTACTTGGTACCCCTTATGCATGGGGTGGCAGCTCACCAAAAGGCTTTGATTGCAGTGGTTTTATCTATTATGTCTATAACAAGTCAGGCAAAGGGTTAGCTCGTACATCAGCTGAAGGATACTTTAGTCGTTCCTATTATGTGGACAAGGCACAACCAGGTGATCTGGTATTCTTTGAAAATACCTACAAAAAAGGCATTTCACATGTGGGTATCTATTTAGGAAACAACGAGTTCATTCACGCTGGCAATGATGCCGTTGAAATTTCAAGCTTGAACAACAGCTATTATAAAAAGCATTTTGATAGCTTTAAGCGATTCTATTAAACTAAGACTTATGGGAAGCACCTTTTTGGGTGCTTCTTTTTTTGCATAGTTTGTTCTATGCATTTCTTCTTGTAATCTTATTCACACTCTTGTAAACGCTTACCTAGTTTCTTCTATTATATAGGTGTTTATAAGTGTCATTAATGAGCTAATGCTTTTTATATAGAAGTGAAGGACCTTCTTTGTTTTACTCCAATATTGAAGTAAAGCGCTTTATGCTACTACTGTAGTTAGTTTTTATGATCTTGTACATACTAATTTTAGCTTCTATTTTCCACATAAAGGATGAGATTTTCTTGCCATTATCCAAAACCTTGCCTTCGCTATCTCTATTGATTGCATTCCTACTGTTTACTCTTACTGGCTTGTTCCTGTTTGCTGATGGAATGATCTTATACATTGACCTAGTCATTATTCTTGCTTCTATTGTTGCGATGAATATGTTGTCTACCTCTAAGAATTTCATTTTAGTTTTGACAATTACGTTAACCACAGGTTTTGTGTTGTTGTTTTATCAGTTCTTTAAAGGAGCGACTCTATCTTCTCAGATTGATTACATCCTACAACATATCTTGCAGACGGCTTCTCTTATCCTTATTTGGTTACTGTTTTCTACCGTTAAAGGATTACAAGAGGATGTAACGGTTCTAAAAAAGAGGATTAATGAACTAGAGAAATATGAGGGATCCTTCCATTTATTGACGAGGCAAGAGTTTAAAAACCGGGTGCAAATCATTTCCACTGGTACAAGGAGAAGAGGCGAGGAAAACTATTTTGTCTTGTTTACCCTCTCGAGGAATGACGTGACAAAAGATGCCCTCGATCACGTATTTTCACAAGTGATATTAGACACCGTTCGAGCACAGTTTGACTTGGTCACCAAGCTAGAAGATGGGTCCTACCTTCTATTCCTACAGAATACAGACGAAAACGGATGTCAGATTGTTGTGAACCGGCTGTTTCAATCTCTTAGAAAGAATTTGGAGCAGAGCGAACTCCCTGTTTCTTTTACCATTAGTAAGGAAGATGAAATTAACAAGGTTGATACCCTATCCTTCATGATGGAGACTGATGCGATATGAAAATCATTTTGATCTTCATTATGCTGTTCTTCTGGACCATGCTGATGTATTATTCCTTTCTTACGGTTGCGGGGGTCATTCAGCGACTAAAGGGGAAACAGAAGATTAAGCTGGACACCTATCCTTCTGTAGCTGTTTTGATTCCCGCCCATAATGAAGGGCTTGTAATGAAAGAGACATTGGACGCCATGGTCAAGCTGACTTATCCTGGAGAACTAAATGTTTACGTACTCGATGATGATTCAAGCGACGATACGCCTGAAATCGTTAAGGAATTTGCCAAACTGTTCATACGTATTCATTATGTTAACGTTCCACCTGGTTCTCCTAAGGGAAAATCCCGTGTTTTAAATTACGGCTTATCCATTACACAGTCTGAATACTTCCTTGTATTTGACGCAGATAACCAACCTGAGAGGTATGCCGTCATCGAACTGGTCCATGCAGCGGAAACGACACAGGATGCCGCTGGGGCGGTTGGATACGTTAAGACGATTAACGCCGATCAAAATTTATTAACGCGCATGATTGCGATTGAATTTCAAGTTTTCCAGTTGCTCATGCAAAGTGGACGCTGGCTCGCGTTTAAAACGGGTTCCTTGGCCGGGACCAATATGCTCCTAAAACGCGAAGTCTTAAATCAAGCCGGTGGCTATGACCTCTATGCCTTAGCAGAAGATGCAGAATTAACAATGCGGATTACGGCCATGAATAAAACTTTGCCGGTTGTTCATTACTCTGTCACTTGGGAACAAGAGCCGGAGAATTTAGGGGTGTTTGTCCGCCAGCGCACCCGTTGGTTGACTGGGAATCTCTATCTGCTGGAGAAATCTCTACATGAGTGGAGCTTTTGGAAGGGAAAAACCTTTGTTCATTCACTTCAGCATGCTCTCACCTATTTCTTTTTTGTGGTGTTCCTGCTGTTTTCGAATAGTTGGTTTATCCTTGGGCTCCTAGGATATCAACTGCCACACTTTGATTCACCGTTATTGTTGTTCTGGTTTATGAGCTATGTGGTCTATACGGCGCAAGTAATCAGTGCCATGGTGCTGGAGAATTCGATTTCTCCCTACAATATTTTAGTTGGACTTCTCATGTACTTTACCTATGCACAGGTGTTTTTGCTTTTACTGCTACGCAGCGCCATTGCGTACACTTGGAGCCGAATAACGAATACAACCATCGCTTGGGATAAAACAAAGCGGTTTAAAAAGGATGATGTTCGTGAGTAGGAGGTTTGTGGTTTTATTCTTGGCATTTTTTACGATCTGTATCGGGGGCATTGGCTTCTTCTTATTCCATCATTTTAAAAAGTCTGAGGTAAAATCTGTGGTTTCGTCCGAATATATGAATGAGCAAAAGTGGATAAAAAGCTATGGGAAAGACCAAGACATTCAATACCTTTCCGAAAGTATCGGGCAATACATGACCTACTTATTGCTCATCGAGGATCATGCTGAATTTAACCAGCAGGTAGATGTTCTTAAAAAGAATTATCTGGTTGAAAAAGATGGACAGGTTTATATCAAATGGCAATTGGCAGAGGGTACTGCGACCAACGCTTTGGTGGATGACTTGCGAATTATTGAGGCTTTATCGGAAGGTGGAGAACTTTTTCAGGAACCTAGCTATAGCGAATTAGCTGCAAAATTGAAAAAGACCATCGAACTGAAACAATCCATCAGTGGGATGATGGTTGATTTTTATGATTGGGAATTAGAAAAAGCAACCACCACTTTGCACTTAAGTTATCTCAATCACAACGTTTTGCAAGCCTTTGAATCCACCAAGACCGATGCATACCTACACTTATTGCGAGGTGCGGTAGATTCTCCGTTTTTTTATGAAATCTATGATGTTGAAAACAAGGTTTATCAAGCCGCTGATCAAAAGAATGTCAATATGATTGACCAGCTCTTAATTGCCATCCAATATCACAAATGGACCGGGAAAGTGCCCACTGAATTTGATCAGTGGCTGAAGAAGGAATTGGACTCAAAAGGGAAACTATTTGGAGCGTATCAAAAAGGGAGCCTAGAACCTGCGGTACCCTATGAATCAAGCGCTGTTTATGCTTTGGGGGTTCTCTATTTTTTTGAAACTGGGGATCCATCCTATGCAGATGTATTACACGAGTTGCTCCTAAAGCAGCCACCTTTTGAGAGGGATCCTGATTTCAAGACCATCCATTTTTTTGATTATATGTATTCAAAAACCGCTGATGAGTTATGGAAACAAAGAGACGGCTCTTATTAAGGTTTATCTAAAAGAAGGAGGTCAGCATGCTTTCGCGTGCTTGGCCTCCTTTTCGTTCCCTCTATTTTTGCTTTTTTGAATGACTAGTTTGGACCTTTTTATCTAAACTGGCGGCTAGGAAAACCCCGATTGTATACCGGAGCAAGTCTACTAACAGAAATCCCTTCCCTAGCACCAATGCTCCGATTGTTGTACCGCGAATCTGATTGATCCAGCCTGCCTGATAAAGTTGGCTTAATTCGATGCCGAAGCTGAACAAGATGCTTAGCCAGAAAGAGTAGGATAAGCTTTTATCTACTAACAAGAACCGGAATCCAAAGTAAACCATCATTGCCCACAACGTGTCTCCTGCATTTTCCGCAACCAATACTGGAAGGAACTCCCCGTATCTCCTTGAGGCTAGCCCTAGTAGGATTGTTAGTACGAGAGCTATCCCATATAATCTTCTTCTGGTTTGAAATGTAGTCATTAAATATCACTCTTTTTGTTGGTTTATGGGACAAGAGAACCGTCCCTAAGTCCCATTTGACTTGGTAGCTCCACCGTAAATGACGCTAATTCTTTGTTTCCAATAAAGCTATTAAAGTCCAATTGTAACACGGTGTCTTCTAGTAAGAAGTTCTCGAACTTCTCTTCTCCTTTTAAATCAAAAACAGACTGGAACTGGTGGTTGTTTTTATCGATGACCTTGACCTCGTTGCGTGAGATGCTGTGACCTTTTGGTGGGAAAGGGTTTTCTGGGTCGATTTTATCGATAAAGTCTTTGTCGATTAGATTAAACGCATAAGACAGGTTATGATGAATGTTTTCAAACTTGTGGTTGCTTACGTTTTCCCCTAGTCCTTGGAACTCATAATCAAGAATTAGCTTGTCGCCTTCCAGTGTGACCTTGTTGACCTGAATGGCTAAGTCCGTTCGCTCGCTTTCTAACGCGAAGCTATTCTGGTCCAGCTTTTGTTGGACGGTTGGGTCGGCAATCGTGAGTGATGGATAGAAGGTAATGGCCTTTGTGCCTTCGGCGATTTGGTCAAACGTTTTGCGTAAGGTGTGATGATAGCCATCGTCTTCTTTGCTCTTTGTAAGGATCGTATCATTTTCATAATGGAACAAGACCTTCCCGTTTTCATCCTCTGCTTTATAAAGCTCAATGTAATCTCCTTCAAAGCTGGTGATGGTTTCAAATGTCAGGGACGATGAAGCCTTGGATTGCTTTAGTTCTTGTAGCTTTACTGTGACACCTTCATTCTCGTAGTGCTGTGAATGGCCAAGGGTCCTTGCTAGGCTAGCCTCTTGGTTTACCGGGACATTAAAGGTCCAACTACCTTCTATTCCATTGATGTTGTGAATGGTGATTGGTAGCTTGTACGATTCTTTGATCTCCTTATATGGATAATTCATCTTCCACTGGAACTCGTAGCTTCCGTCTGATTTTTGCATGTCGGTAGACATCCCTCTTAACCATGGGTCATTGTCGCCTTTGTTGTTCTCAAAGTTCACGTCCATGCTCACTTCGCCAGGTTCGTTATGACCTTTTGATAGGTCGCCACTTATCACTCCAGTGACACTGACCACATCGCCGTCAAAATACACATTGGTTAATTTTATGGTGACGCCGTTCTTGGTGACCTCTTGGTTTATTTGCGTAACGAGGTTTTGTTCGGCTAGATGCATGCCCATTTTATCGCCGAACTGCTCGTAGATTCCGCCGAGTAATGGTGTACTTGCTAATACTTGATTCATGCTTGGGTTGATAAAACCGGATGAAAGTGTGATGGTTAGGATTGCCGCCGCTGCAATGCCGCCGACTTTCCACTTGTTTCTTTTAGGTGGGAGCTTCTTTACTGGTTGTTTCTTTTCTTGCAACTTCTCTTGCTTTGCTTGCTTGACGCCCAGTTTGACTCGGTCATGAAGCTGTGCTGGGATTTCTATTTTCTCTAATTCGCTTTTGATGTTATTACTCATAAAAGATCCGCCCCTTTCATTTCAACCCGTAGCTTGGCTAATGCCCTGTACAGCGTGGTTTTGACCGTCCCCAATGGCAGGTCCTTCAATTCCGCGATTTCTTTAAATGTCAACTCACTGTAGTATTTTAGAAAGACGATTGATTTCTCAAGCTCGTCCAATGTTTCAAGAATTTGCTGCATGGTAATGGTCATCGTGACATCGGTGCTGTCTTTGCTTGCCAGCTCCATATCAGTTTGGTTGAGGTACACGACATTCTTCCGTTTTCTGATTAAATCCGTCGCACAGCTAATAGCAATCTTGATTAGCCATGTTTTTAGATATCGTGGTTCACGTAAGGTTTCGATGTTTTTAAACGCCTTATAAGCAGTCTCCTGGAGCACATCCAGGGCATCGTCCTGATTCTTTACATAGACAAACGCCATGCGGTATAAATCCTGCTCATATTTTTGAAACAGCTCCAAAAACGCCTCATCATCTCCGTTTTGAGCTTTATGTATTCGTTCTAAAATCACTGCCACCCCCTTGTGTCTGAAGCAATGGGACACCTTTCCCTTTGCTTTCTCGTAGATTAGACGCAGATGTTATGTGTTTGGCTTTCGTTTTTTCTATAAGATTATCATTTTATGAAGATGTAAAGAAGGAGCGCTGGGGATTAGCGCTCCTTCTTGTTTAAAATCTCATTCCTTTTATATAAAGCATGACCATGACGACAAGGACGAAGCCAATGAACAAAAACGGTCCGATCCCAGAACTGTACACGACATAGATTCTAAGACTGCTAAGGAGATTGACAAGTAGAAAGATCAGCAAGGACGCACCCATGAACAAAATGATCGGCATGTTTCGATTTCTTCTCGAAGCAACCAGCCCCTTTCGAAGCTTCTGATCAACGATTAGTTCATCCTTATGCGGAGAAGAACTTGTTTTATTCGGGATTGTTTTCAAGTTGGGGTGGGAGGTCCGGCGATTGACGATGGTCCGCCTCATTTCGAGAGGGGTATATGGCTGTTTTAGACTTTAATTGTGCTGTGGTGGTGGGGTTAAAACCTTAATTACGGTACTAGAAAGAGCTTTGGTGCTGTTTTTCTCTGGATTTGGCTCTTTTTCTTGGGGTTTTAGCAGATTTTATAGGGTTTGGGGTTGGGTTTATCTGAAAAAAGGTGATTAAAATACGGTTTGGGGTATATTTTATTCCTCTACGGGGAATATATTGGGTGTGCTTACACTTTTATTCCCTCTAAGGGATTTTATATTCCCCCTGAGAGACGTTTTATTCCCCCTGGGGGACGTTTTATTCCCCCTGGGGGACGTTATATTCCCCCTGGGGGACGTTATATTCCCCCTGGGGGACGTTATATTCCCTAATCGGGAATATAGTTTATATTTTTGAGCGTTATATTCTCCTAGAGAGAATATAATGCTCAAAAACTACCTGTAAAAGCTCAATTACGATAATAGAAAGTGCATTAGCGTTTCCTATGAACCTTCTTCTCCACAATAAACACAAAAAGCACGACCACAACAGCAAGGAAGCTAAGAAACGTTTGAATGGTCTCCCCTAAAGGAAGGAAACTCTTCATTAGCATCGTAAAGACCACGACCAAATAGATATACAATGCTCTATCAGCGATTTTCTTCATATGCTAGTTCCCACTTTTCAGCTTATCCACATACTGTTTTCCTTCCAATAGGGAAAGGCCGAACTCGTTGCGTGCTTGCCTGATTGCTTCAACATCTTTCCCATCTTTCAGGAGCTGCCGGAGTTCCTTATTGATTGCTGGTTCTGGAAGTTTCACCTTGGAGGTGAGCTGGTCAATGGTCTTTTGCATCGCTTGGATGCGGTGTTCCATTTTGCTAATTTTCGTCAGCATATAAATGATGATGATCAAAAAGATCCCATCGAAAATTGAAATTCCCATTTTCCCTTTCCCCACTTTCTTTATCCTCTATGTTCAAGTCTACCATGTAAATGGCCATCCCACACGTGACCGATCATCATCACTTACTCAAAGATTTATTTTGTTGCTCTAACTTCTTATGAAGAAGATTTAATTGGGACATTAATTTTGCGTATTCTTGGAATTCAATGTTGCAAGAATTAACCTCCGCCGCAATTTTTTCTATAATTGCTTGTTTTTCTTTTATTGCTTTTGGTTGAAGAAAAGTGGAGACTTTGCGCTCATCAACGCTAGAACGTTCTTTTTTCACCCAGCCATTGGCTTCCATCCTTTTAATCATCGGTGTTAAAGTTCCTGTACCTAAATTAAGCCGCTCCCCGATTTCTTTTACAGTAAGACCGTTCTTCTCCCAAAGAACTAATAAGGTTAAATACTGAGGATACGTAAGACCAAAATCCTGCAGAACTTTTGTGTACAATTTATTAAACTGGCTATTTACTTCATAAACGGAGAAACACAGTTGATTTTCTAAAATGAAAGAATCCTTCAATTTGTTCACCCTTTTTTCAAAAGTTACTACTTTCTCTATTTTACTTGTTTCCGTGAAAGTATACCGTTTTTTTGTCTTTTTAAAAAACTTATCCAAAAGAGCTTGGTGGGACTGGTGGTTATGGAACAAACCCTGAGCAATTATTTGCAGCTGGCTATTCTGCTTGCTTTGACTCTGCTTTAAACCTTGTGATTCGTGCAGAAAAGGTGAAAGATGTATCAGCAACAGCGGTCACTGCACATGTTTCCATCTTAAAGGAAGAAAATAACGGCTTCAAACTAGCGGTAGAGCTAGAGGTAGAAATCGAGGGAGTAACGAAGGAAACAGCTCAAAAACTTGTTGAGTCCGCTCACCAAGTATGTCCATACTCTAATGCAACAAGAGGCAATATTGGGGTTACGTTTAAGATCGTATAAGATCAGGAGAATGAACAGCCTATTGGTTTAGACTGTTTTTTTTATAAAAAAGAGTGTAGAGAAAGAATCCCTACACTCTGAGTTCTACATATATTAAAAATCAAAATTATCTGGGTCTGGCCCTACACGATGGTTTTGATTTAAGCCATCAACGATCTCCATTTCCTCTGTCGATAATTCAAAATCAAACACATTCGCATTTTCAGCAATTCGATGCTCTTTTGTTGATTTTGGAATGGTAACCACTCCGTTTTGCAAGTCCCAACGCAAAATAATTTGGGCAACAGACTTATGATGTTTGTCCGCAATTTCCTGTAACACTTCGTTGTCTAGCAATTGACCTTGCATTAATGGGGACCATGCTTCAAGCTGAATTCCGTTGTCACGGCAAAATGCTTGCAGCTCTTTTTGCGTTAAGCGCGGATGGTATTCGACTTGATTGACCATAGGCTTAATCTCAGCATCCTTCATTAGGTCTTCCAAATGATGAATTTGGAAATTACTTACACCGATTGCTTTTACTTTGCCTTCTTTATAAAGAGTTTCTAACGCTCTCCAAGCATCTTTATATTTTCCTTCAACCGGCCAATGAATCAAATATAAATCCAAATACTCTAGGCCCAATTTCTTTAAGCTTGTTTCATAAGCAGCAAGGGTTGACTCATAGCCTAAATCCGAGTTCCAAACCTTTGAAGTGACAAATAACTCTTCTCTTGAAATACCAGCTTCTTTTAAGCCTTCTTGGATCCCTTTGCCAACACCTTCTTCATTCTGATAAATCGCTGCTGTATCCACACTGCGGTATCCATGTTGAATCGCTGTTTTTACTGCGTTTACCAATTCAGGACCTTCTTCAACTTTAAAAACTCCTAGTCCAAACCAAGGCATTTTCACACCATTATTTAATGTTGTTGTATCTTGTAAATTTTTTACCATCATGATTCCTCCTAAAATATTATGCTGCTTTCCTTACTTGATCTTTTTGTTCCATCGCTTTGCTAAATCCAGTTAACACTGCAGCCATTAAAACCATCAGTGCTCCAATCCAGGACGTATGAATCAGTCCAATTGAATCTGTAATCACGCCGCCCAAATAAGAGCCTATGGCAATCCCGGCATTAAAGGCCGCAATATTTATGGCCGATGCAACATCCACTGCACTCGGAACGAAGCGCTCTGCCAGCATCACCACATATACTTGTAATCCTGGCACATTCATAAATGCGAACAGCCCCATCACCAGAATCGTGATTAATCCTGCCATTTTAAATGGTGCTGTAAACATCAAAACAAATAAGACGACTGCCTGTACAATAAACATATAAAACAATGCACGAATTGGATTTTGATTCGATAGCTTTCCTCCAATCATATTTCCAATCGCAATCGCAATGCCATACGCTAATAAAATGACAGCCACAGTTCCTTCTTTAAACCCCGTAATTTCTTGAAGCAATGGGGATAAGAAGGTAAACACAACAAATGTTCCGCCATACCCTAAGGCTGTAATAATGAATACAAGCAATAATCGGCCATTGGTTACAAGCTTAAGCTGATCATGAAAGCTTGTTTTTACTCCTTTTCGTAAGTTAGATGGGACAAGAATGCTGTTTGCAATCAAGGCAATGACACCAATGATGACAATAGTCATAAAGGCTGTTCTCCACCCTAGCTGCTGCCCAATAAAGGTGCCAAATGGGACACCCGTTACCGTCGCTACTGTAAGACCTGTAAACATAATGGAAATCGCGCTAGCTCTGCGATTTTCTGGAACTAAATCGGCCGCTATGGTCGATCCGATTGACATGAACACCCCATGTGAAAAGGCTGAAATTACACGTGCTACTAGCAACACCCCAATTGTCGAAGAGATGGCAGCAAGAGTATTGCCTATAATGAAGACAATCATAATCCAAAGTAACAACGTCTTACGTGACATGCTCGATGTCGCAGATGTAAATATAGGTGCTCCAAATGTGACCCCTAAAGCATATAACGATACCGTTAACCCTGCCGTGGTGACTGGAATACTTAAATCCTTTGCAATCATAGGCAGCAACCCGACACTGATGAATTCAGTCGTTCCGATTGCAAACGCACTAACTGCTAAAGCAAGCAATGCTAACGTACTTTGCTTTTTACTTAAAGCCATATTATTTCCTCCTTTTTTCTGTTATATAAATCGAAACTTATCTTTCAGCGAATAATAAATTCAGAAAGAAAGTATAGTGTGATTCGGCCGGCAAATGTTATTATGATCTCTATCACCCATAAAGAAAAGTACGCACTTTAAAGTTCTATAGATACCATAAAGTAATATAGGTACTTTATAGTGCCTATCGGGAGGAAGCTAAAAATGCAAAAGAAGAAATACAATATTTCAGTTGAAGCAACCTTAGAAGTCATCGGTGGGAAGTGGAAATGTGTGATTCTCTGCCATCTCACTCATGGAAAAAAACGTACCAGCGAATTAAAGCGCCTCATGCCAAATATCACCCAAAAAATGCTTACCCAACAGCTGCGCGAGCTAGAAGAGGATGGTGTCATCAATCGAATCGTCTATAATCAAGTTCCACCAAAAGTAGAATACGAGCTAAGTGAATATGGACGAAGCTTAGAAGGGATCCTAAATTCACTTTGTGCATGGGGCGAAAACCATTTAACGAAAGTATATGGAGATAAATTTTCTGTTCTAGAAAATAGTGTGTTGAATGAACAGCTTAAGTGAGTCTTTTGGGGATTATTTAGGTAAGACAGTTAAAACAGCCGATCCCTTTGAATTTGAAGGTGAAAACGGCTGTTTTATTTTTTCATTAGGGTTTGAAAACTTTCAGCATGTGGAGGTGATAGTAAAGAAGAAATTTTCTTAAATGGATGGATGATAGGTAAAAAAGAATGTAAAAAAAAGAGCCTTTAATAGGCACCTTATTTACGGAAGATGGAAAGAAGTTTCCCCCATGGATCCTTGGGCTGTTTTTGAACCACTTCTTCAATCTTTCTATTAAGCTCATTTTGTGAACGCCATACTTTACTCTGTTCTTCCCTTAATGTTTGGAGTTCCCTTTGTAAAACGTCATTTTTTTCTTTTTCTTGCTGCAACATTTCTTCGTAATGGGTTCGTTCTTGTTCCGCTAGTTTTTCAATTTTTAGTTGGGTTTTTTGTGCAGAGTTTCGAATATTTGCCCCCAAATCATGATGATCTTGCTGAAGCCGCGAAACGGTTACTTTCAGTTGGGACATATCGTTTGTTAGTTGGACATTCATTTCCCGTGTTGCTGCAAGCTCATTGGCTAAAAAAGAGAACATCTCTTTTAACTGATTCGGGTCTTGGAGCATATTGTTGTATGTATCGGGTACAGCCACTTCAATTTCAGTTGAGCCTATTAATCTTGCTTTCTGTTGAGAAGCAAGCTCTTTCGCTTCATCTTCTAGGGGCTTGTCCGTATCGCGTAACGCTACAAGCACTTCAATATCGGATTGAACAAAGACTCGCCGATCGCCCTCTTTTAAAAATTCATAGCCATTTCTCTCTAAGATCTGGGCATACTTCCGAACAGTAGGTGACGCGATCCCTGCTTTTTCCGCAACCTCCTTGGAAGAGAAAGATAGTTCATAAGGTTGAATATCGCTTCGCATATCGAGCCTCCTTTTCTATTAAATATGAACGTTTTCAATTGAATTTGCAAGAGACATATCGCCTAGCGATACAAATATTCTTAGGATTTCAAACAATAATTTCAAGGACGGTGTATCGAGCGCTTTTAAATTAGTTCATTCTTAGCTTATATATCGTTGAATTAGATGCCGCTATACCCCCATTCAGTTATTGGTACACTACGCAGTATTGGTTGCTCTAGAAGGTGAAGCTTACCCATATCGTATAGCGATATAAAGATTCTGAGGAGGCCAATCATTAGTCCCAAGTACGTTGTATAGAGTACTTTTAGATTAGTAGATTCTAGTCTACATATCTTAGATGCCACAACACTCCCATTCAGTTATTGGTTACACGATGCAGCCTTGCTTTGCTCTTCAAGGTAACTAGTCATATCGCATTGCGATACAAACAATCTGAGGAGTCCAAGCAGGACTCTCAAGTACATTTGTATCAAGCATATCAGATTAGTACTACCTTAGCTTACATATTTCTGAAATAGATTCCCAGTAAATTCTACCCCCATACAGTTATTGGTCCACGATAACGGCATTGTTTTACTCCTAAAAGTGAGCTTACCGTATTGCATGGCGATACAAAGATTCCGAGAAGTCAAGCATGACTCTCAAGTACTGTTGTATCGGACAATTTTCATTAGTACATTCTTAGCTTGCACATCCCTGAATTATATCACACTACATTTCACTCTCATTCAGTTAATGGTCACACGATGCAACCCTGTATTGTCCTTCAAGGTGAGTTTACCGTATCGCATACCGATACAAGAGATTTTGTATACGATTGGTATTCCACCATTTCAATCATCCACACACATATATATGCCCCTCCCGCGATTTCCTTCGAAACTTCAAGATGCACAGCCTATCATCAATCACCATATTGAATAGCGCTACAACAACCTCAGAAGGATCAAAGCCCTTTCGGAAGGTCTTCTGTCCATATCGGATAGCAATATGGACGCTTTGATTCTAGGTTGAGCGATACATCACCAAAATGGCTATACCTCATGTTTTTCCTGATACTCACTTACATTTATTGAATGTGGATTTTATTAAAGCTTCCTTATATCGCCCTGCGATACGCCATCCACATAAAGAAGTTCCCCCTTGATCATTTAATAGAACCCCTGAACATTCAGGTATTTAATAGACTCCCTATACAAAATCAGCTAAATATTTCCTCGGAAATGCAATCTTCGACTTTTTATTTTGTTTTTCTACATAGGGTCTTTTTCAAAATCACGCAATCCGTTGAAATATGTTTTTGCATCGGTCTCCCTTCTGAAAAACATAGCCATCCTCTCCTCCGCATCTTTTTATGAAAAGATGCGGAGGCTTTTTTCATATTTGTGTGGAGCAAGGTTTAACCGGGAAGCAAGGCGTGATCATTCCGAAACAGAATGTCCGCAACCTGATGCTGGCTAAAGAAGTCGTCGCTGCTGTCGAACGTGGAGAATTTCATATATGGGAGATTGGTCATATATCTGAAGGAATTGAGATTTTAACCGGAGTTCCGGCAGGAAATGTGCGTGGTGAGGATGGCCAATACCCTGAGGGGACCATCTTTGCCAAGGTTGAGGCGCGGTTTTCCTCGATGTATGAGGCTGCGAAGGAACAGCAGGAACGGAAAGAAGTGGCTGGGGCTGGAGCGGTTTGACGCTTTAATGTAACGGGGGTCAGGCACCAACTGCGTAGCAGGGGCTGGCATACCCCAGAGCATTTACATCTTTTTGGGGGCTAATTGTGCTTTGGTTGCTAAGATAAATGCTAAAAGAAAGAGCTTTTCCCTAATTTTTATATAGGATTATAGCTCTTTTTTTGTGTTGAGGCTTAGTTTTAGCGTGTTGGGGTTGGGTTTTAGCTGAAAAAAGGTCATTAGATACGGTAAGGGGTAATATATATTCCCCCTAGGAGAATATATTGAGGGGACTTTGGCCTTTATTCCCCCTAAGAGACGTTATATTCCCTATACGGGAATATAATTGAGGGTTAACAGCTTTTTATTCCCTGTATGGGGAATATAATTAAGGGTAACAGCTTTTTATTCCCTGTATGGGGAATATAATTAAGGGTAACAGCTTTTTATTCCCTGTATGGGGAATATATTCTGTCCTTAGTAGAATGGAAATCTGCTTTTGAATCAAGAAAAAACTTTCTTTCTCCTTCGCTAATCTTTACAATGTGATTATCTATTACATCTGGACCTAGTGTCTTTCCATAAGGAGTTTCTAACATGGTACCTTTGCGAATGCGGTTTGAAAAGCTGTCCCCTTCACAACTGATTGTCTCGTTTTACTTTTTTGCTGTCTTGATCTCGGTCGCTTTACTGAGCTTGCCGATTGCCTTAAAGCCGGGGGTGGAGTGGTCGTTTATTGATGTGCTGTTTACGGCGGTGAGTGCGATTAGCGTGACGGGCTTGGCGGTTGTTTCCACTCCAGACACATTTAGTACAACGGGGATCTTTATTTTGATGTTTATCCTCCAGTTTGGTGGCATCGGAATCATGACGTTGGGGACCTTTTTCTGGTTGATTTTAGGGAGAAAGATTGGCTTAAAAGAACGACAGCTGATTAAGACTGACCAGAATCAATCGTCTCTATCCGGACTTGTCATTTTGATGAAAAATATTTTAATCATCATTGTGGTCATCGAACTTGTTGGAGGTTTACTGTTGGGGACTTACTTTTTAGGCTATTTCCCTACTTGGCAGGAGGCGTTTTTACAAGGTATGTTTGCCTCTGTGAGTGCTACGACCAATGCTGGCTTTGATATTACCGGACAATCGTTGATCCCGTTTGCGCATGATTACTATGTGCAAACTGTGAACATTGTCCTCCTCACTTTAGGAGCGATTGGTTTTCCGGTCCTGATTGAGTTAAAGGATTACTTTGCCTCGAGAAACACGCGGAAACGGGCCCATTTTTCTTTATATACGAAACTAACGACAACCACCTTTTTTGGTTTGATGCTGTTTGGGACACTTGCAATTTTACTATTAGAATTCAATCATTTCTTCGCGGATAAAACTTGGCATGAATCGTTTTTCTATGCCTTCTTCCAATCGTCGACGACGAGGAATGGAGGCTTGGCGACGGTGGATGTGAGCTTGTTTACCAATCCTACGCTACTCGTAATTAGTGGATTGATGTTCATTGGTGCTTCTCCTAGCTCTGTCGGTGGAGGCGTACGGACAACGACGGTCGCGATTATCCTGTTGTTTTTATATAGCTTTGCTCGCGGGCGGAAGTCGGTGAAAGTATTCAATCGTGAATTCGAGCCAGAGGATATTTTAAAGTCGATGGCCGTGATGTCGACGGCTTTGCTGTTGTGCTTTATTGCTGTCATCGTTCTATCGATTACTGAGCCGTTCTCGACGATGCAACTGATCTTCGAGGTCGCTTCGGCGTTTGGGACAACTGGTTTATCGATGGGCATCACACCTGAACTAAGTCCCACTGGGAAGATGATTATTATTCTCCTCATGTTCATCGGTCGAATTGGTATTCTGTCCTTTATTACGATTATCTCAAGACCAGGGGCAGACGATTTGTATCATTTCCCTAGGGAGAAAGTGATTATTGGGTAAACAAGGGACGTTTCTCTTGTTTCATTCGAATTCAATTTTATTCCCTACAAAATGATGAAACGCGATTCTCATGAATGTAAAAACATGGAATGGGACTTTTCATCATACTCATATAAGGAAGTTATTTTTACTTTGTAAATTTTCTTTAGCTGCATGGATTCATTCAGGTTATGAAGATAGTACGAACTTGGAAGGTGTGTATGAGGATGCCTGACTTTAGTTTTGTGCTTTGGGGACTGCTTTTACTTGCGGCTGTGGTTGTGATGGTAATTAAGAAGGACTTTCGTGATTCTGCAGTAGCGACGATGAATTTCAATTCTGAAGATGTGCCGCCCTTTTTCTGTCGGTTATCTGCGATTTTTGATTCTGGTTTCAAAGTCGCCGACGTCCACGCTATCCAATCGATGATTGACCAAATGAATGAAGACAATGAAGTAGGTGAGCTCGGTTGCTATACTGTTCGATTCCGAGGAAAGAAAATAAGGATTCGCATCAAAGCAGAAATTCATCTTGATCGTGAAGAGAACTCTAAAGAAGTCGTGTTGTTTTTTTCGAGTCAGCCTGAGTTGGTTCAGGCAATTAATCGAGTGATGAGAAAATGTGCGGAGGAATATGAAATGTAATTGGTCTTTCAAACGTTTGATTGATTTTGCCTTGATGTATCAGGGTTTGTTGGCTCTGAGATTGAAGTAAATAGGTAAAATGATTGCCTTGCGTAGGTATAATTTACCTATTTACTTCTGCAATCCTACCGAAAAAAAGGGATTTTATTACATTATATTGAAGTTTGAATTTCATTGATGGGAAAAAGTGTTTTCTTTTGAAAAAAACGTAGAAAAGAACTATAGAGTACCTAAACATGAAAGGGTAAATTTTACTTTTTCGAAAGTCTCTCAATTTTTGATTCCGATTTTAATAATCGTTCATTTAAAGCTTGGATCCCACTTCTGCTTTCATCAAGCTTGCTGTTTATTTGCTTTAGCATAGCTGTCATATTCGCTGGTTCATTTTCCTCAATTCTGGTTAACGCTGCTTCTACCCGACCTAGGCGCTTGTCTACCTCGTTAAATCTCTGGTTCACTTCACCGAAGTGCTCATCCACCGTGATAAATCTCTGGTTCACTTCATCGAAGTGCTCATCCACCTTGATAAATCTTTGGTCCACTACATCGAAGCGCTCGTCCACCTTGATAAATCTTTGGTTCACTTCATCGAAGCGCTCATCCACCTTGATAAATCTCTGATTCACTTCATCGAAGCGCTCGTCTACCTTGATAAATCTCTGATTCACTTCATCGAAGCGCTCGTCCACCTTGATAAATCTCTGGTTCACTTCATCGAAGCGCTCGTCTACCTTGTTAAACCTCTGGTCCACACCATCGAATCGCTCATCCATTGCGATTATTCGCTCTGTATTTTTTGCTACCAGATGAATGAGTTGCTGCATCATTTCATCTTGTTTGGTGAGTCTCTCATTCATCGTATTTTCAAGTTTTTGGATGACTCTTCTCGTTTCCTTCCCCACAAAATTTCACCTCCTTTAATTGATAGATTCATTATAGTTCCGATTGCTTAAGGAAACAACAATCCCTGCCGTTTTATTTTGTCCCAATTGTATAGATATTTATATCCTCCCTTGCCGTTGTAAAAAGTATGGGCAGTCCGCTAGGGGAAGGTATATGCTAAAGTAAAGCTGTCCTTTATTTTTCTCCTTACTGGGGGGTGTCACCATGAAATTATTTTTAGTAGGTTTAGGTGGTTTTTTCGGAGCGATTTCACGGTTTATGATTGGGGAATGGTTGCATAGTGATAACGGATTTCCACTTGGAACATTGGGTGTTAATTTGCTTGGTTGTTTGGTACTGGGCTGGTTTTTAGCTTTTGCGAAGCAGAAAGGGTTACGTGGTGAAACAGTTCTACTAATAGGTACAGGATTTTTAGGCTCGTTTACAACATTTTCAACGTTTTCAGTCGAAACAGTAAATCTTCTTACTGCTGGACGAATCCTGGTTGCACTGCTTTATGTTCTCCTCTCCGTTTTCGTGGGGATAATACTTTCGTTTCTTGGCTTCAAGCTTGCCCATAAGGGAGATGAAACTGTATGAGTTATCTTCTGATTGGCATTGGTGGTGCGTTCGGGGCGATATGTCGGTATATCCTTGGGCTTGCGGTTATGCGTAATTACCAGGATACATTCCCACGCGGTACGTGGATTATCAACATAACTGGTTCGTTTTTACTTGGTCTTTTATTTAACTTACATACTCAAGGACTGATCCAAGATTGGGCTATGTCACTCTTCGGAGTAGGTTTTTGTGGCGCCTATACCACCTTTTCCACCTTTGGAAATGAGACTGTACAGTTGATCGTGGCTAACAAACTTAAGCTGGCTGCGATGTATGTTGGCTCTTCTGTCCTTCTCACGCTCACAGCCGCTTGGCTTGGATGGGTGATTTAATTATTCTTTGTTACCGTAAACATTAAGTTTTTCATCTCCGTTGATTGTAGTGGAAGGCACGAAGACTCCTGCGGGAGTACGGGACTGGGGAGACTCCTAAGGCGCTATAGCGCCTTGGAGGCTCCCCGTCACGCCCGCGGAAAGCGAAGTGCCTGTAACGGAAATCAACGGCCTAGGTTAACTCAAATACCCCATAAATAAAATAGACTGCTCTCTCGCTGAGAAAGGTCTGTTTTCTTATCTGGAAATACATAATGCGTATCAAAAATGGAAAAGATGGACTAGAGACTTCAAAATTGGAGTGATGATATGAGTACTGGAGGTCAGGTTCGGCTAACTTCCTCTGAAATTTCCCAACTTTGGGCACAGTATATGAACGATAGCGGAAGCGTCTGTTTGCTTACGTTTTTTTTAGAAAAAGCTGAGGATGAAGAAATTAAACCCATTATTGATCACGCTTTAACCCTTTCGAAAAATCATATTGACAAGCTGACAAGCATCTTTAACGAAGAAAAGCATATCGTACCGGATGGGTTTAAGGTGGAAACGGATGTGAATCTCCAAGCACCGAGGCTGTACTCAGACACCTACGTCATTTATTTTATCAATATGATGGCTAAAATTGGGCTAACGAACTATGCGGCCGCCGTTGCTGGGACGACAAGGGCCGATATTACGGACTATTATATGGAATGTATGACTGAAACCATGGAGTTATTTAAGATCTCCAAGGAGCTGCTTTTAGCTAAAGGTCTATACATTCGGTCCCCTTTCCTTCCAAACTTAACGGAAATTGATTATGTCAAAAAACAAGGCTTTATTCTAGACGTCATTGGTGAAAAGCGACCTTTAATTGCCGCTGAGGTAGCGAACCTGTTCTCGAATCACCAACGAAATGCGTTAGGTGAAGCAACCATAACAGGGTTTAGTCAGGTAGCTCAGTCCAAGGACGTGAAGCAGTTTCTTGTGAAAGGGATTGAGATTGCGCAAAAGCATACGAAGCTATTTGGTGAAAAACTAAGAGAAAGCAAGCTCCCAATCCCGACAACATGGGCCGCAGAAGTCACGGAGAGTACCTCTCCTACCTTTTCGGACAAACTGATGATGTTTCTTACATCAGGGATGATTAGTCTGAGTGTCGGCTACTATGGAACCGCCATTGCCCAAAGTCCGCGTGCCGATATTGGCGTCATGTACAATCGATTATCTGTCGAGGTCCAATTGTATTCCGAAGATGGGGCCAATATTATGATTAAAAACGGCTGGATGGAACAGCCTCCAATGGCCGCAGACCGCGATGAGTTAGTGAAAAGGAGCGCGAAGCATAAATAATACAGTCCAATTTTGATATGAGTTTAACGATTGAAGATTCACCGATTACGGTGGATCTTTTTTTATATTTCATGAAGCTTCCCTGTTTTATTTACAAAAAGATTGATTGGTGTTCCCTAACTAACTTAAAATTAAGATAATTACATATTTTAAAAGGAGGGTTTCTTCTTGAATCAAGCTCAATTTCCGATTGAACAGATACGCGCAAAGTTTCCTGCGTTAAATCGAACCGTTGATGGATCACCGCTTATTTACTTTGATGGACCTGGTGGAACGCAAATGGTGGAAGATGCGGCAAACAGGATGATGATGTATATCTCAAATGGGATGGCGAACTTACACGGGACGTTTGCGACAAGCATTGCGACCGATCAGTTGCTAGATGACACACGCGCAGCTGTTGCAGATCTGCTGGGATGTGAGGCACGTGAAGTCGCGTTTGGCCCCAATATGACGACCCTTGCGTTTGCGATTGCGCGGTCTTTGGCTTCTCTTATCAACGAAGGCGATGAGATTGTCGTGACAGAGCTTGACCACCGTGCCAATGTCGATCCTTGGTTGACGCTCGCGCGGGATTGCGGTGCCGAGGTGAAGTTTATTGAAGTAAACCCTGAGACTTATACGTTGAATCTAGAAAACTTAGAAAATGTAATAACAGCTAAAACAAAGCTTGTGGCCGCTGGGATGAGTTCGAATGTCACGGGAACGGTGAGCGATGTGGCGAAAATTAGCGCTCGAGCTCGAGAAGTTGGGGCGCTGATGTTCGTAGATGCTGTTCATGCCGTGCCGCATATCCCGATCGATTTTAAAGAAATTGGTTGTGATGTGTTGCTGTGCTCGGGGTATAAGTTTTTCGGCCCACATGTTGGCATTGCCGCAATACGGGCGGACCTATTTGAGAAACTCCCTATCTATAAGCTTGAGCCCGCTCCTGGGGAGATTCCGTTTAAACTCGAAACTGGAACGCAGAACCATGAAGGCATTGCCGGGTTAGCTGGGGCGATTCAGTTTATTGAGAGTCTTGGTGAGGGAGCGACCCGGCGTGAACGGTTGGTTTCGGGTGTTGAGACAATTGATATGTATGAGAGTATGCTAGGGCAAGAGATAGAGAGCTTTTTGCGTGGGTTGGCTGGTGTGAAGCTTTATCGTGCACTTAGTGGTCCGCGGACACCGACCTTTGCGTTTACCATTGAAGGGCGCAACTCCAGAGAAGTTTGCCGGTGGTTTGCCGACAAGCATCAGCTTTGTATAGCAGATGGCGATTTCTATGCTTCCACGATGGCAAACAAGCTCGGGGTGAATAAGGATGGCGGTTGGATTCGTGTCGGCTTGGCCCCTTATAACACCCTCGAGGAGATTGAGGTGTTTAAGCAAGGAATGCTAGAGTTGTTGGCGAGTAAGGTTGGAGTATGACTTTTTTGAGAAAAGGAAGGAGTATGGGTGGGTATGACCACAAATTTGATTGTTTGAGAATGTACAGGTTGGGTACCGAGGGGGCCTCTCTTTGACCATTCTCTGTTGAATGAAAGGAGTATGGGTACCGAGAGGCTCGCTCTTTGACCTTTCTCTGTTGAATGAAAGGAGTATGGGTACCGAGGGGGGCCTCTCTTCTCTCATTCTCTGTTGAATGAGAGAAGTATGGGTATCGAGAGGCTCGCTCTTTGACCTTGCTCTGTTGGATCATGGGTAACGCCTGATTCTTTATTGTTTCGAAAACCCAACGCCAATGGCTTTTACCCAATCCATGGGTTCGCCGTTTTTTAGTAAGTTTAAGTTGAGTCGGAGGAAATCGAGCCTGGTGATGAACGGCGTATCTGCTTGCGCAATTTGGCTGGAATGTTCCACGACCGTTTCGCCTTCTTGCAGTCCGTCAATGATTTCGATGCGACCGTCTACCTCGAGGCCCTGTTTAATGAACCTGCGCTCCACTTTCCCCGTTCGAGTGAGCACATACGCGTAGCTGCCGCTTTGGATTTGCTCATTCGAGACCGTTACAGCTCCTACCCTTTGATCAGTGACGATGGTGATGTCGACATGTTGGCCATGGACGAGCTTGGTGGGTTGGGAGTCTTCTTCAGTCTTTAGGTCACTGCCTGAATTTTCCGTGGGGTCTTGAAAGTCGGTTTCCTCAGGCACTTCGATTTCTGATTCCTCCATACCCTCGCTTGAAGCAATGAGCGTCTCGCTATCGTAGGCTGGCTGTGGGTCCAATTCAATTTCAAAGCTAAACTCACTCTCTTTATCAACATCCGGGTCTTCCTTAGAATGACTAGCAATTTTCGAAAGCCTGCCTGGGAGCTTGTCCTTGATGAGATCGGATGTGATATACGCCTCCATGCCCTCTGTCACAACGGCCAAATCACTCTCAGTAAAATTCCCCTGAACCTTTGGGTCATCCGAGATGATCGTCATAATCGGATTTTTCAGGTCCAAATTGATCTCTTTTACCGTGCCATTCACCTGGCTGTTCACGTCCAGCTCGTTGTTGGCTACAAGTGCCGCTAGATTGTCTTCATGTTCCTGAATTTCATCCTCAAGGTCACGGAGCTCGCCTTCTTTGTCGTAAATTTCCTTTTCGATCGTGACTTCCACGAGCGTCTCTAATTGCAACCCCGGCACCGGCGGCGTTACTAGTCCGTCACCACTCACTGGAACACTGGTGGACGAACTTCTAGCAGAAACAGTCTGCAAGTATTCTAGCTGCTGAATTTGGTCCTCAATCAACGCCACTTCCCTGCTCAACTGATTGATTTCATTCTCCAGCCTTTGCCGGTCAGCATCAACCTGCGCTGATTTATATTCATATAGTGGCGTTCCCGCTATGACGGCTTCGCCTTTTTTTACATAGAATTGCTGAAAACCGCCTTCTTCTCCATTAAAATAAACCGGATGTTCCTCGACCGGTGTCACGACGCCCGCAGTTTGGAGCGTTTCCGTCAAAGTCTCGGTCTTCGCTACAAACCAGCCTGTGAGAAAGTTGGTGCGGCTCACCTTGCTGTCGTTCTGCAAAGTGAGAAACACGTTCGTCGCAATCAATAACGCTCCTGCAGCTAGGAGTAATCCCGAATGTTTTTTCATGAACATCACCTGCCGTTCTATATGACTTTCTCAAACTGAATGATGGAAAAAAATGCAGATAATAACCAATAGATGAGATTCAAACTAAGGACTAATGATAGGACGATGATGCGTGACTTTCCTGTCAAAGCCCGAACATAAAGGTACTGAATGATGATCACCCATCCTTTAAAGAGAGAAACTCCTCCGAAAAAGTTAACCGCAAAGCTATTGTCTGTGAGCGTTTGGGCAATCGGCCCAAGTGAGAATGGTGAGCTAACCTCTGGGACTCCGAGAAGAAGGCTGACGGGAATCAAGACTACCCTCTCTAGCAAGAGAACAATCAAGACAAGAAGCTGCATCACAACAAAGCGATTCAGCTCTGTGTCGGTCATGCTCCAAAACCAGAAGGCACTTATGTACAAGATGACCATCCCATAAAAGAGCCCCCAAAGCATTTGCCCGGCAACGAACAAAGCTTTTTGAAGCTGAAATTCTTCTGGGCTAAGGATGAGAAATTTTTTTGCCAGGTATTCTGACCCTATCCCGAAGTATCCGCTCACTCCAAACACCAACCCGCTGATGAGGGCCATGATTAGAACATGCCGCCACACCTTCCCCACACTCTCGGTTGTACTCAGCTCGTACGTAAAATAATTTGGGTGCTTTAATCCGCGCATCAGGCGAATTTGGAACATCATGTTGGATTCCCTCCCAGCTTGTTGGACTTGTTGGTGTTTTTTATCGTTCTTTTCTCAATCTTTGTTGCAATTGCGGATAAAATATAAATGATATTTACGAGAAGAGAGCTTGCTCATTTGAAGTACTCTCTTGCGTTAACATTTAAGAAACCATTGTTACGAAGACTGCCTATTGCTTTATATGGAAAGGCTAATTAATTGTGAACATATATACATTGATATTCTTTTTCAAGACAGGAAAATCCTCTATTGATTTCAAATTCGCTCAAGACTCCTCTTACTGGGATTTATAGGGTATAATAAAGGAATATTGTTTTTTACGGGTAAGGTAGAAATTGAAGTGTTTCATCCTTATAAGATGAGAATAGAGCTTGGAACTTACTAGAACGTACGAAAGAGCTACGTTCAGTACGTTACATTTGGCTTTATAATCTATCCGAAAACAGCCTGCGACAAGGTGTTTTTACATACATAAAAGATGGTTGAATAACTCTTATTTCGTTGATTGGAGTATACAGCACTCTGAATCCGATGTGCCTGGAGAAAATTCAACCTACGTTTAACATGCTATTTTTAAAGGAGGAATGACGGTGACGATGGTTCCAGAGGGAGAGGTGCGGCAGGCGGCTGGTGAGCTACGGAAGCTGCTGCGGCCGGAATCTGAAGAAGATGCAAAAGTTGTCCAGAAGGGACTGATGCTTTACCGTCAGGGCCTTGTTCATCATGTGAAATTTATCGGTGGCTCGGTGTGGGCGACGGTTCAGGATGTGACGCCGGTTCGCGTGTATGTGAGTCTTGAGCGTCCCGAGGACAGTACATGTACCTGTCCTGCCTACGGATTTTGCCGTCATCGCATGGCTGCGTTTTTCCATGCTTATAGCCAGGTTGATAACGTCGCCGAATGGGTGGAAGATTGGCGTAAGCCGGCAAAGGAAAGTCAACAAGCTGAGGAATGGGGCATGAAAAAGGCCAAGGATTTAATGAAGGCTAGGCAAAGTGACAGTCATGATTATGCTCGTTGGGTCGAGGAGTTCGTTGACAGCTTTGAGGAGATCGTTCTCGGTCAAGGCAAACCGACACCATACGTGATTGCAAGTCTTTTGCATGCTTATATGCGCAAGCTCCGGGCCTCAGCACCGCTTCAGAAAGAGTGGAAAGCGTTGTATGAGCTGGTTGGGAACATCTATGCTTTTAAGCAATTAACGATTTTAAGTGAGCAGCTTGGCCACTCAGGTGAAACGGTTGACCGCTATTATCGCTATTTATTCGATACATTAGAAGAAGATATTGAAGACTTGGTTGCATCGCTATCGGTGCATTCCTTGCCGTTTGACTTTGACCCGTTTATGGAAGAGTTGAAGCAAGAGACCGCTGATTTGGTGGAACGCGACGACCAGTTCAATTTTGAGCGCATGAATTTATACCGGTTGCTGTGGAGCCATTTGTTAAAAAAGAAAGGCTGGCGCGATGACGAGCGCAAGCGGCTTGAGGCATTTGGCGACGACAAGCGAACACAAGCTGAGGACATTGCCCTCGCTCATCAGTATTTTCTAGCTACCCAGGACCGGGATACACTAGACCATTTGAAAAAGATGGGCATCCATACGCTGCCGTTTACGTTTTATTGGATTGAAGAGCTGAATTCGCAAGGAGATTTTAACCGCGCTGGCGTTTTTATTGAATACATGACCCAGCATATGCGGACAGCAGTCGTCCAAATGGACCAGTATCATCAAGCTCGAGACTTTACGCGCCATGCACTACGGACCTCGATGCCGTATTTTCGTTCAGGTGGACGTGAAGACCTCTATGAAAAAATGTTATCGCAGTCCCTCCCCTACAGTTTTATTGAATACGAAGACTTTTTATTTACAAAAGGTCAGTATGACAAATGGGGCGAGCTGTTTACATATGCGAACTTCGAGTCGTTAAGTGTGCCGAACGATAAAATCAAAGTCCTTCAGAAAGAAGATCCTGAAGTGCTACTACCGATTCTTCATCAGGCCGTTGATGGTTTGATTGCACAAAAGAACCGAGCGAGCTATAAACAAGCCGTGCGCTTGCTGAAAAAACTCCGGGCCGCTTATAAAAAACTAAAGCGCGTCCCCGAGTGGGAAACGTTCTTCGCCAAACTTCTCGACCGCAACAAACGCCTACGCGCCTTCCACGCCGAGTGTGAGCGTGGGAAATTGATTGTGAATGACTAAGGGGGGTGACAGGCACCATCCAGAAACTGGATGGTGCCTGTCACCTAAGACCTGAGGAAAGGAGCGGCTGTGAATGCTGCAGATGAAACTGATATCGATTCATATGAAGCCGTTGGAGGATGGGAGCTTTTTCCTCTATGCCATGGATGCTGATGGGCGTGATCTGGAGCTATCAACATGGAGGCATCTGCTGTTTAACCGTCACAAGGAAAGCTATTATGGCACGATGCTTGAGGACGGTCGGCTTAACGGGGCGGTTGGTGTGTTCATCAGCGGCTGGCAGCTTGTCACGCTCTTTGCTGAGGAAGGCTTCAACCGGATTGTCGAGTGGGAATGGGATGAACTTTCCCATCTCTGTCTCGCGTCTGCCCTTGCGATCTATGACGCGATCCATGAAAAAGATTGGCATCCGGATTTTCGTGCGCTTGATGGTGGAAATGAGGAGCTTGACGCCGGGGAAACTAGTCGCCGTACCGCTGCCCCTATTACCGAATCGCGTGCGTTCCGTTGGATGCTTCCTGAACAAGTGAAAGACGAGTTTGGTGATAATTTCTGGGACGATACCATCCACCAGGACGGAGAGTCTTGGCAGGTGGAAGAGTTTATCTCCGACTTGTTTCACTACGCACTAGATGCTTATTTTAATGAAAATGAATCGCTTAAATACCTGCTTGGAGAAAAGCTCGAGTTATTGCGCAACAATGAGCTCTCAGGCAGAGAGCTTGCGGCCTATTTTGATGAGACACGCTGGCTTGAGTGGATTGGTATAAAAGAAAACCCTGCTCCGTATCATATTGGGCTCCGCTTGCAAGAGCCGGAAGACGGCGAGGGCGACTGGCAGCTTGGGTTATTTTTACGAGGCCATAATGGCATGGTGATTGACGCGGGTAATTATGCTGAGTATCCAGCTGACTGGGACGGCTTTTACGATAAAATTGATGCTGAGGAAGAGCGCTTGGCTAAGGTGTTCCCATGGTTATCTGAGGAAGGCGATCGTGGTGCAGATGACATTCGCCTCAAAAGGTCGTTGACCGAGGAAGAAGCATGGCAATTTTTAACCGAGACAAGCGAAACCTTGATTGCCCTTGGGATTGAGATTCTCCTCCCTTCTTGGTGGGAAGCGATTCGCAATTCGCAGTTAAAAGTGAAGGCGAAGTTGAAGAGCCAGGGCGGGTACCGCCGTTCGTTTGTTGGCCTCAACGCCCTGCTTGATTATGACTGGCGCTTCTCAATGAATGGCGTCGACCTTGATGAAGATGAATTCCAGCGTTTAGTGAATGAAAAGCGCCGACTTGTGTTTGTGCGTGGGCGTTGGATCAAGCTCGACCAAGGGTTTATCCGTCAGATTCAGGATTTGATGAAAAAAGCAGATAAAGAAGGCTTGCATATTCGCGACCTGCTGCAGCAAGAACTACAAGAAGAAGGCGACGAACCGTCTGATCAGCTCGAGGATCCACGTGCATTTGCGAAAATCCAAATTGAGTTGAATCGCCATTGGAAGCAGATGATGAAGCAGCTGTCCGAAACGAAGTCGATTCCGGATCAACCTGTTCCTGCTGGGCTCCAAGGCGAGCTTCGTCCTTATCAAAAACTCGGAATGAACTGGTTGTTATTTTTACGAAAATACGGATTTGGCGCGGTGTTAGCCGATGATATGGGTCTTGGAAAAACGATTCAGCTGATTTCCTATCTGTTGGCCGTCAAAGATCAAGAAGCTGACAGCGGTCCGGCGTTGATTATCTGCCCGACTTCCGTTCTTGGAAACTGGCAAAAGGAAATTGAACGCTTTGCGCCTGAGTTAGACGTGATGTTGCATTACGGCTCGAACCGGCTTAAAGGAGAAGAATTGCTGGAGCGGACGCGGAGTGCCGATGTGGTTCTCACTTCTTACGGGTTGACTCATCTTGATTTTGAAGAGCTTGAACATGTTGAGTGGAGTGCGGTCGCAATTGATGAAGCCCAGAATATTAAAAATGCCGACACAAAGCAGTCGCGTGCGGTTCGTAAGTTGAAGGGTCGCCATCATATTGCTTTGACTGGGACGCCAATGGAAAACCGCCTGTCAGAGCTATGGTCGATTTTTGATTTTACCAATCGTGGCTATCTTGGAAGTGCCGGCCAGTTCCAGAAGCGGTTTATTGTACCGATCGAGAAAGACGGCGAGACCGAGCGCATCCGCCAGCTTCAAGGCTTGATTCGACCGTTCTTGCTGCGCCGGACGAAGAAGGACGAAGATGTGGCCTTGAATCTTCCGGATAAAATCGAGCAGAAAGAATATTGTCCATTGACCGCAGAACAGGCCTCGCTTTATGAGCAATTGGTGAAAGACACCTTTGGTGAGATTGAAAAGTTGTCGGGGTTTGAGCGCAAAGGCTTAATCCTACAAATGCTTGGCCGCTTGAAGCAACTCTGCAACCACCCTGCGCTTTATCTAAAAGAACCCGAGCCAACTCAGCTTGTGACGCGCTCGGCGAAGTTAGAGAAGTTGATGGAGCTGGTTGGTGCGGTGCGCGAGCAGGATGAAAGCTGCTTGATTTTCACCCAATATATTGGCATGGGTGAAATGATTCAGAGTGTGTTGCAGAAGGAATTCGGCGTCGACGTTCCATTTTTACACGGAAGCTTGCCGAAAACGAAGCGCGATCAGTTGATTGAACAATTCCAAAACCGCGAGTTTCCATTCTTCTTGCTGTCGTTAAAAGCTGGCGGAACCGGCTTGAACCTAACGGCCGCCAACCACGTGATCCATTATGATCGCTGGTGGAATCCAGCGGTCGAGAACCAAGCGACAGACAGAGCGTATCGGATTGGCCAAAGCCGGTTCGTTCACGTCCATAAGCTCATCGCCACCGGCACGCTTGAAGAGAAAATCGACGCGATGCTTGAAAAGAAACAAACCCTAAATGACCAAATCATACAAAGTGATACCTGGATGACCGAGCTTTCTACCGGTGAGTTGGAAGAGTTAGTTAGGTTGGGGTAAGACAGAGGGACAGGTCCATTGTCCTCTTGTCTGGATTGACTCTGTGAGGTGACTTGCAGGGTCTTTTTGCGTGAATTAGTCTATTTGGGCTTCATACAGCACTTTCTTTGCTGGATTTCTTCTAAACATGCTCTATGACCACTTCATACAGCACTTTTTTCGCTGAATTTCTCCTAAACATGCTCTATGACCACTTCATACAGCACCTTTTTCGCTGGATTTCTCATAAACATGCTCTATGACCGCTTCATACAGCACTTTTTTCGCTGGATTTCTTCTAAACGTGCTCTATGACCGCTTCATACAGCACTTTTTTCGCTGAATTCCTTCTAAACATGCTCTATGACCGCTTCATACAGCACTTTTTCCGCTGGATTTCTTCTAAACATGCTCTATGACCGCTTCATACAGCACTTTTTTCGCTGGATTTCTTCTAAACATGCTCTATGACCGCTTCATACAGCACTTTTTTCAATAGATTTCTCATAAATAAGACAAGGTCCTTGTCCCCCGTTGGGACAAGGACCTTGTCCTACTTCCCTCGCTGCCTATAAAGTTCCATCGTCTTATACCCAGCTGCAAGCACAGTCTCCATCTCACCCAACCGCTTCTCCCGCGTTGCCTGTCGCTTTGCGCTATACACATAGCGCGCCCAATCCTTTTGATAGCCAGGGGTTAACTCATTGTAGATCTTCAAGATAGCTTCATTGTCTGCGAAGTGTTTCTTAAGGTCGTCAATATGCTCAATATAATCATCCACACATTGGCTCGCCTTAGTGGTCGTGGTTGCCTTCTTTTTCTCCGGTTGTGCTTTAATCCCGATGACCGTAAACACATCATTGAAGCTAGCCATTCTTGCAAACTTCAATGTACTACCATGAATAAAGCGTTCCTCATTGTAATACTTTTCGGTATAGATGACATCACGCTCTATGTACTGGTCATACTTTTTGTTCCCTTTTTTCGGGTAGGCAAAGTACAAATAGCCATTTTCCTTTAACAGATTTTTATCGATGACCTCTTTCAGGTGTTGCTCGTACTCCTCTATAGTAAAAACAAACGCAAAGATGAGATCATAATGGTCCTTCGTAAATTCAACATCATAGTCTAATTCACGAAAGTCCTCGATATCCTCAGGGATGTTTAGAATCACCTTTTTTGGGTATTTCGCGAGGCTCAGTTTTTCAATTACGTCTTTTTGTGAAATCACTTTATTTACTCCCTTCTGGGACAAGGGGACAGGCACCGTGTCCCATGCTGGGACAAAGGACCTGTCCCCTTGTCTCTCACCTATCGAAATAATTCTGTATTCGCATAGAGCGATGGCGATCCGCCTGAATGGATGAATAACAATGAATCTTCTTTTTTAAAGATGCCTTTGCGGATTAGGTCCATCATGCCGGCTACGGCTTTACCCGTATAAACGGGGTCTAGCAAAATGCCCTCTGTTTTCGCCACAAGTTTTACCGCCTCAATCATTTCTGGCGTTGGTTCGGCATAGCCTGGACCGACGTATTCTTCAAAGCAAGTGATGGCTTCCCGCTGAACCGGATTCGGAATTCCCATATGAGCGGAGGTTTCATTAACCAGTTTAAACACTTTCTCTTCTTGTTCAGGTTTTCCTCGGCTCACATTAATGCCAATGACCGGAATATTGCTTTGCAACCCCTGCAATCCAGTGACCAATCCTGCATGCATCCCGCCGCTTCCGCTCACACAGACGACCGCACTCAGATTGATTCCCTGTTCAAAGGTCTGGGTAAGAATTTCATGGGCACATGACACATACCCCTTAGCGCCAATAAAATTGCTGCCGCCAACTGGAATCATGTATGGCTGACGACCTTCTTCTTTTAAATTCGCTGCAATCTTCTGCATTTCCTTGTTCAAGTCTGTTCCATGCGGGACAATCTTGATTTGCTCCGCCCCAAGCAGGTGATAGAGAAAATAATTGCCATTGAAATCTGGATCCATATTGGGCGTAACGCCTTCTTCCAGCACGAGAATGCACTTCATATCTTCTTTTACGGCGGCGGAAAGTGTCAGACGGCAATGATTGGATTGAATCGCCCCACTGGTAATGATGGTGTCTGCCCCTTTTTTAAGGGCATCGGCAACGAGAAACTCCAACTTTCTTGTTTTATTGCCGCCTCCGGTTAGACCAAGCTGATCATCTCTTTTAAAATAGATCGAAGGTCCGCCGAGCGCCTTTGTAAGGTGAGGCAAATATTCAAGCGGTGTAAACCCTGGCGTATATCGACGTCTTGGAAATTGCGCTAAGTTCATGCTACATCCCCTTTGTTTTTAACAATGTATTAGATTGATTTTAGCTTCTTTTTGTCGGTTTAGTTTCTATCATTTACAGTATAGCAAAATGGAAGCGTAAAATGGAAAAACCCCGGGGTTGTGCCAGGGTTTTCCACTTATCCATGGTTCGCATGTTTTATTAAAAACTCATCGATCATCTGTTTATGACTTTTCACCATTTTAGACGGGAGCTTGTCTGGTTCAAAAAACTCAAATGAAATAGATTCTTTCTTGTCGACTTTTACCTTTCCCTCAAAGGTTTCCGTGTAGTAAGCCACTGTCACAACGTAAAATTCATCGCCGTTTTCTGCCTTCACAAAGTGATTGGCGCCTGAGTACACATTGATGAGCTTTAAGTCGTTCACGGTTAAGCCGGTCTCTTCTAGGACCTCACGCTTGGCCACCTCTTCAGTCGATTCCCCGAGCTCCATTAGGCCACCCGGGAGACCCCATGTTTCTTTTGGAAACCTTCTTTGCTCCAAGAGAATTCGACCTGAGTCATCGACAATGACGGCAACAGCTCCCACTAAAATTAACGGGCGATGTCCAACTATTTTTCGCAAATCCTCAATATACCCCAATCCTTCACCCCAACCTTTTTCTTGTCCTACTTTATTTTATGTAAAAATCTTGATGGCGAACTGGACAAATACCAATTCCGGTAACCGGATTGCCTGCCCATTCCTTTAGAGATTGTGCCCCTGTCTCCTGCGATATTTGGAAAAGAGCACAAAAGTGAGAATATAAAGAATGACGGAGGAAACCAAAATGTTCATAATAGCTCCCGTCAAAAATTGTTCGCTCCCAGTTTGAATGCTCTCTACGGTATCATTGATGGCTTCTATGTACTCTACTTCTTCAATCTCATCTACCTGTGATGGTTTATCATGGAACAGTCCGCCAATCTGATAATTAAGCCAAAATAACACTGGCCAAAGAGGAACCCCAACAATTCCCCCAAGCGCTGCAGCGAAAACATTTCCTTTACTTAGTTTGGCTAATCCCATCGAAAGAATTGGACCGAGACCGAATGTCGGAAACCAATTTGGGATAAAACCTAACGTTACCCCTAACGCAACCTGATGGGGATTGGCCTTCAAGCGAACAAATCGAAGAACATAATATCTCGTGCGACGCTTCAGTTTCAATTCAAGACCCCTAACCTACTGTCTGGTTTTTCTTTTATTTTACCACAGAGACAAGGGGACAGGCACCGTGTCCCATGCTGGGACAACGGGCCTGTCCCCTTGTCTCCTAGACTGGGTCTGGCTCTTCTTCTCGTTTGGGTGCTTTTCGCCGCTTCTTTTCTGTTGCTGGTACGGGTGGGATTTCTTTTCGGAAATCTTTTAACACAGAAAAGGACATGGCGATGAGCACGAAGGTCAGTGGAAAGGCACTGACAATGATTGCAGTTTGCATTGCATCGAGTCCACCTGAGAGCATGAGCACGATGGCCGATGCGGATAAAAACAGTCCCCATGTTACTTTTACAAAGTTCGGTGGGTCCATATCTCCGCGAGTCGTTTGGATGCCTAGTACAAAGGTGGCAGAGTCAGCTGATGTAATGAAAAAGGTAGAAATGAGAATCAGCGTGACCACGACTAATACCCCTGAGAGCGGAAGGAGATTAAATACAGCAAATAGCGCTGTTTCGAGGTTTTCTCCTGCGATATTTGTTCCTTCAAAGAAGTCAAAGTAGATGGCTGTCCCTCCAAAGACCGCGAACCAAAAGGCACAAACCAAGGTTGGAATTACGAGTACGGCAATCATAAATTCCCGAACCGTTCTTCCTCTCGACACCCGCGCGATAAACGTCCCAACAAATGGTGCCCAAGCAATCCACCAGGCCCAGTAGAAAATCGTCCAGTCTTGGATCCAAGTCGCCCGCTCTTGATTGAATGGCGATAACCTTAATCCCATACTAGGCAGGTTTTGAATATAGCTTCCTAATGTGGTGACAAATAAATCGAGTACAAATCCTGTTGGTCCTAAAAACAAAAAGGTAAACAACAGAATGACCGCTAGCACGAGATTCGTATTACTCAAATACTTGATTCCCTTTTGAAGCCCTGTGCTGGCTGATAGAATAAACAACACTGTGACCACCGCAATAATGATTAACTGTACGGTAAAATTATTCGGTACTCCTGCCACATAGTTTAATCCTCCATTAATTTGCGCTGCCCCTAGTCCGAGCGAAGCCGCAACCCCAAAAATGGTAGCAAAAACGGCCACAACATCAACCGCTGTGCCAATCGGACCCTTTGCTCGGTCGCCAATCAGCGGAATCAGCGACACACTCATCAAGCCTGGCTTATCCTTTCGAAACTTATAGTAGGCGATCACCAGCGCGATGACGGAATATATCGCCCATGCATGAAATCCCCAATGTAAATACGTATAACGTAGGGCAACCGATGCAGCTTCTGATGTCCCACCTTCTCCAAATGGAGGAAGCGCAAAGTGAGAAATCGGTTCTGATACCCCGTAAAACAACAACCCGATCCCCATGCCGGCACTAAATAGCATCGCAAACCAAGTTGGCCGTTTAAATTGTGGTTGGTCGTCATCTTTTCCTAGTTTTATTTTTCCATACTTGCTAAAAATCAAGAACAACGCAAAAAGTAGGAAGAATGAGGCTGCTAACTGATAAAACCATCCGAACGTTTCTAAAAAGAAAGCCTTCGCTACACCCATCATCTCGCCTAGCTGAACCGGAGCGACGACACCCCATATGACAAACGCACTCGCAATCACGAGGGAAATCCAAAAGACATTCGTAACCTTGCTCACATATGCCAGCTCCCTATTGTAGATTTATATGAAGACAAGGTTATTTTTCCCGAAAACAAAGAATCCATGAAGAATGTGGATTTCCAAATAATTGGATGGGGGCTTCATCCAATTATGTCGCTAGTTCAGCTCAAGGGAAAAGGGGACAGGCACCGTGTCCCACTCCAGGTCGATGAACCTATTGTTCCTTACCAACCATTTACAAAGTATTGCATCGTTTCAAGCTCATCTTCATTTAGTTCTCGTCCTAGTTGCTCTTCATAAGCTTGTTTGATTTTTACTGAGTCCCCTTGAAATTCTTCAGTCAAACTTGCCATCATTCTTAGAAGTGTTACTTCTTGCTGGTATTCTTCTCTCGAGATTGCTCCCGAGTGTGAAAGGATATAGGTCTCTGCATCAAATGTATCAAGCTGATTCAATAATTCACGTGTTTTCTCTATCGTATAGTTCGTTTTCGGTGAAAAAATATCAGCATAAATGCAGTCGCCTAAAAAGAGGATTTTTTCTTCTTTTATGTAAATCACCACGGAATCAGAAGCATGGTCTCCGCCAACATGCTGCAAAACACAAGTCAGTCCGCCAAGGTCCATTTCCATTCGCCCCTCAAATGTGACGGTAGGCAAAGCAATCGTAATATTCCGCTCCTCGGGAAACTCTTTTTTAATCGCCGTAGCACAAAATTCAATCTCCGTTCCTGCTTGAACTCGCTCATCTAACGCTTCATTCGACCAAGAAAGCGGTATGAGTTTTTCCATGGCCTCTTTCGTTTCGTGATAGGCAAACGAAACGACACCGTCTAAGGCAGACAATCCAAAGATATGATCCCAATGCCAATGGGTCAAAGCAAGAAGACCAGGCTTCTGTACTTGCCTATCTGCCAATTCTTTTAAAAAATAACGGGTGTGAGCCTCTGAATTTCCTGCATCAATCATCAGCGTTTTCTTGCCCCCAACCACCATTCCTAGTATCGGACGGTCCGTTTCTGATACAGGTGTTTGGTACCAAAAACGTTCCCCTATTCTTTCAATTCTTTGCGTTTGCATCTTCAATCTCCTTTTCCAAGTTCAGTCTATTATGTAGCGGGGCAATTCTCTAAGACAGTGAACCTGTCCCCTTGTCCTTAAACGTTGGGCTCAATTCACTCCATACATCAAATATATTGCCATTAAAATCGTAAAAAACAAAATTGTTTCCTGGATGACCTCTATCCTCAATTTCCCCTACCTTTACTCCTTTTTCGGCCAATTCCTGATGAAGAGATGTTAACGCCTCTAGACCATCGACCTCAAAGGTTACCGAGAATCGCTCTTTGCCGTGGCTATCCATGAAGTTTGCAGTTTGATTTTCAGCAGCCTTCACTAAAAAAAAGCTTAGATTGGCAAAATTTATAATTGCTTTGTCTTCGTCTTGATAGCTTATCTCTGCTCCGAGCTTCTCAACGTACCACTCTGCCGATAAGTTTACTTCATTCACCGGTATGTAAATAGTCCCTACCCTTACTATAGTTGTTCCCATACTTATTCTCCTCCTAGGTATACAATTCTTATCCTCCGTTACATTCTCCATCATGCAGCTCTGTCCCTTTAAGCTTAATAAAAAATTTGTGGGTCAGAGAAATTTCTTCTTGATGCGTTCCAGCGGTTAGGTCACCGACCTCTTGTATCTTAATCTTAGTCCTCCCACTTCTTACACACTGGTATTGAAGCTACAAAGAGTACATGATCCTACTGAAAAACAAATCATATGAAGAGCGAAGTAGATTGCTTTAAAGACGGATTCACCCGATGTAACGGAACTCTTTTTCAGTACTATTGGTACGTCCCTAGTTTCCCCTGAACCCAAAGGATACTCCCCCACACAAAAAAACCGGCTAATTTCTTAGCCGGCTAAATGAGGGGGATATTGGAGATAGGGTTTGATTTTCTCTATTAGCGTAATGTTTTTGAAGGATTGGGAGGGTTATGCATTTTCCAATTCTTCAGGCTTGGCTGCGTCCGCGATAAAGGAATAAACCTTGGGAAAGGATTGCTCGCTCGCGGCTACTTCGAGCTGATGGACTCGTTTGGACAGTCCATCTACCTTTTCATTCGTTCTCCCCACCATTTTGATGAGGCTTTCTAGTAGCTTTTCCAATCCATCCAACTCAGAATGGGAGCGGTTCAATCGGCATAACCTCCGCTTCTGCTACTGGTTGTACTACTCGGGTTTCAGTTGTTTTTTTACTAAGAAATTGGACATGTTCGGCCATGACTTCGGTGACGTACACCCGCTTCCGTTCTTGGTTTTCATAAAAACGGGTTTGGATTCTACCTGTCACGCCAACAACGGAGCCTTTACGGCAATAGAGGGCTGTGTTTTCTGCGGTTTTTCGCCAGAGGATGCATTGAACAAAATCGGTATCATGCTCACCATCTACATTTCGAAATTGGCGTGTCACAGCGATGGTGACATTGGTATATGCTCGACCGTCACTGGTATGTTTCAGTTCAGGATCACGCGTCAACCGCCCTACTAGAATGACCTGATTGATCATTTGCTTTCTCCTTTCTTTTAGATGATTTCATCTTACCTCCGAATCAAACTAGCGTAAAATCCGCAAAATATAATAAAATATGACAAAAATCCCCACCTTCTATGGTTTTCTGAGTGGAAATTTATGATTTGAATTGCAGAACATTTTTTATATAAAAATTTCACCTCCACTTGAAAGAATTTTCGACAAATAGCTGATTCGCAATCCTTTTTCACAGTGTGTTATAATTTTTTTAAAAGTAAGGATAGGAGGGCGCACATGAAATCATTCAGGCTGATCTCCATGCAAATTGCCGATAAAGACCAATTAACGGATATTGAATTTACTGAAGGTTTAATTATTAACAAGGAAGATGATAGCGGTACTTGGCTGATTGAAGTGTTTGTGGAAGAAAAATACATTGAGTATTTTGAACATGCCTGCTCCGGTCAGAATGAAATTATTGTTCAAGTTGTGATTACAAAGAAAGAAAATGACCCCGCTGCTTTTAAATCCAAGGTTTGCAGTGTGAGTAGAGTGAATGGCTATGCTAGCATCTTACTTGAGGGCCATCTGACAAAAATAAAAAATGACTATCCAGCCATGCTCCTCGAGCATCTGCTTGACCAAGGACTAACAGGAGACGCCTTATTATCTGAATTTAAAGAAAAAATCATTGCTCGGCCGCGAATTCTTTTGCCGAAGAAAGTGTAAAAAGAGCAGGGACAGCATCCCTGCTCTTGCTAGTTAGACCCTTTTGTGGTCAATAGATTTTACTTAACGGTCTTTGTTGTCCTTATCATTAAGGTCTAATCTATCTTCTAGACCTTCCTCATCAGGAGTGTTTAAATCTCTGCTCATATCTAAATCGTTATCTGTATTGGTATCATTTGTTCTTCTGTTATTATCGTTAAACAACCCAGCACCATTGTTGCCATCGTTGTTGTAGTTGTTTAGGTTGCCGTTGTTTCGATTGTTGTTATCAAACAGATCATTGTCGCCAGTATTGCGGTTGTTGTTGAAGATACGGTTATCACGGTCGTTACGATTTAAATCGTTAATCTCTGTAGTACCGTCATCTGTTCCTGTACCCCCATCATTTGGAGGTGGATCATTATCGTTAGCTCCACATCCAGCAAGTAGCATAGCAGCAAGGGCAGATCCCCCGACTATTTTCAACAGCTTGTTATTCATGTAATGAACCCCTTTCTATCCTTTGATGTTTGTTACAAGGTGACCAGCAAGGGCCTGATGTTATATTGCCCGAGAGCAAACGAGAACTTGCAGGAAAATATTATAAGAAAGGCACCAGCGCCTTTCTGTTAGACATATTCGAGGTTATTTCTTAAATAAAAAAAAGCTTAGGACCGAATTACTCCTTTAAAAATGGAGCAAGGCTAGTCCTAAACTTCTATAAAACATCCCTACACTTCTATTTCAGAGCAAACATAATCTCTGTTTCACAAGCAATTTCTCCGTCGACAGTGGCAATGCCTTTGCCTTTGCCCATTGGTCCGCGAACTTTGATCATTTCAACTTCTAGGCGCAATTGGTCGCCTGGCTTGACTTGTCTTTTAAAGCGGCAGTTATCGATGCCTGCGAAAAACGCCAGCTTTCCACGGTTTGCCTCTGGTATTAACATCGCGACTGCGCCTACTTGCGCGAGAGCTTCCACAATCAAAACGCCTGGCATGACAGGATAGTCAGGAAAATGGCCGTTAAAAAATTCTTCATTTGCGGTCACGTTTTTTAAGCCAATTGCGCGTTTTCCGTCTTCCACCTCAATAATTTTATCAATTAATAAAAAAGGATAGCGATGAGGAATGATTTCTTTGATTTCATTTATATCTAACATGTTTATTAGTACCTCCTACTAATATTAGGTTCTTACCCCATTGTACTAAAAGAGGTACATAAAAAGGAAGGGAATTCTCCCTTCCTTCAAAAAATTTATCTATTTTTGAATTAAGTCCATTACATGTGTCCAGGTTGATTTTTCAAAAACATCCATTGGATCTCCATTCCCTAGCACACCATAGCCTACTATGGCACCGACCACAATGCTAAGAGCAAATAATGCAATGACCATTAGAAGCCGAAGCCAGATTGGAATAAGGCGCACTCGAACGCGAATTTTCTCCCGCTCTTGTTGTTGCCCCTTTACCTTCTCCTTTTTCACTTGTTCCCGCGTTAATACCGCTTGTTTGCCATCCATTGCCATACTGCTCTTCCCCTTTTAAAAGAGTTCATTCAGGTATTATTATTTTTCACTATCCCTTATTATAAAAAAAAATGCAAGAAGAAGCATTAGTAAATTGTAGAAATTTGCAATTTTTCTTTTAAAAAGGATGTTTTTGTATAGATTATTGGTAAAATCATAAAGCTCATTTTAGCGTGTTTTATAATATTTTCAATTAAATTGGCAAGCTCTTTTCATTAGTCTTGAGAAAGGAGCCTTTTTAAAAATAAAAAAACTATGGCTCAGCCTTTCTGAACCATAGTTTTTTCACAAATTACACAATCTTTCTGCGACTAATCTTATCTAGATTATCAAGCATGATGCCTGTTCCGAGTGCTACGCATTCCATTGGCTGCTCAGCAACGAGTACAGGAACTTTTAATTCTTCAGCAAGAAGCGTATCAATGCCATGAAGCAATGCGCCACCGCCAGTTAAAATCACTCCACGGTCAATAATATCTGCAGAAAGCTCAGGTGGGGTCTTTTCAAGGACTGTTTTCGCTGCATGAACAATCACAGCCACAGATTCTCTAAGTGCACCTTCGATTTCTTCTGAACGAACCGTAATCGTTCTTGGCAAACCAGATACCATGTCACGGCCACGGATATCCATTTCCTCATTCCGTGAGCCTGGGAAGCATGTCCCAATATTGACCTTAATGTTTTCCGCTGTGCGCTCACCAATCAATAGCTTGTACTCACGCTTAATATAGTTTAAAATCTCAGCGTCAAACTTGTCCCCAGCCATTTTAATGGAAGAAGACGTAACGATGTCCCCCATGGAAAGAACGGCCACATCTGTCGTACCACCACCGATGTCAACGACCATGTTCCCACTAGGTTGGAAGATGTCCATTCCGGCACCAATCGCCGCTACTTTTGGTTCTTCTTCAAGATAAATCTTCTTACCGCCACTTTTCTCTGCCGCTTCTTTGATTGCCTTTTGCTCAACACTTGTAATATTCGTTGGGCAGCATATCAAAATGCGTGGCTTAGAAAGCAGACCTTTTACATTTAATTTGTTAATAAAATGCTTTAGCATCGCTTCGGTTACATCAAAGTCTGCGATGACCCCATCCTTCAATGGACGAATCGCAACGATGTTTCCTGGCGTACGTCCTACCATCTGACGAGCTTCTTCACCGACTGCTAAAACTTTGTTTGTATTTTTATCAATTGCCACAACAGACGGCTCATTTAAAACAATCCCACGGCCTTTAACGTGTATCAACACATTAGCTGTACCAAGGTCAATTCCAATATCCCTTGCTAACATTTACTCCTTAACCTCCTTGACAAATGGCTGGCTGCGGCTGGTTCATCCTCACCTCTACCAACAACTAGACAAGGATTGCTTCATCTATTAAGCAGACGCGCGGCCATTACCTTCGTACCATATTCACCTAATTTTCAATTTTACCACACCTCTAGCATTAAGGGTAATATTAATCGAAGAAAATCGACAGTTTTTGCAAAATTGGTTGTGGAGGACTTGGTTTACATTCTATTTGTCTCCACTCGGTGGTGGTTTATCCCTAATCATAGGCACACAAAAAGGCGACTGCCTAGAGGGCAACTCGCCTTTTGTCCTGCCCAGTTGATTCCTCCGGACATGCCATATTCTCCTTTGCATGTTAAAAGTAAGTCTTTTAAAAGCATCACCATCGATTGGAGACAGAAAGGTTTGGTTCTGGATTATTTCACGGGCTCTCCTTCCCTCTCTTCTTTTCGGTACTTTAACTTTGTTGCTTCGCCACCCCTTAAGTGGCGAATCGATTTATGATAATCGAGAATTTCCTTTACTTCATTCGCAAGTTCCGGGTTGATCTCAGGCAGTCTTTCCGTCAAGTCTTTATGGACTGTACTTTTGGATACGCCAAACTCCTTCGCGATTACGCGAACCGTTTTTTTCGTCTCCACGATATACTTTCCAATCTTGATGGTTCTCTCTTTGATGTAATCGTGCACACCACTCGCCCTCCCTAAATTGGATGTGAGAAGTGTGAAATGAGACTCGCTTTTCCTCATAGTATACTGTAACCGCACAAACCTGTTTTTTTTAAAAAAACTGTGCGGCAAGAAGGCCTGGCCTTCTAGACATTACTGGAAATAATCAAGACTCCGGCTAAATCCCCATATTCTGCAAACGACTCCTCACCTCAAACACTCTCTTTGACAGGTTTGTAACCATTCTATTAGCTTGGATACGGGAATATGCACGAAAAACACAATAAGGACGAGGAAACCTTATATTTTTTCAGAAAATTATAATTATTTGTGTGTTTTTTAGAAGAAATTGCTTCGTGTTCCACTTTTACTAAGTGCTTGAACTACTCTTACTTACTGCCTGAATCAGTTCACCCCAGGTATTGCCCCCCCTCATTCTAAAAAGATGAAGAAGCTCGGTAAAAAGAAACGCGGTTGTTAAGGCATCCCCAATCGCACTGTGGCGATCGTACATCCTCGTCCCGAATGCCCTCGCGTATCGTTCAAGATCGCGCATATCATAAGATGGCGCAATATACCCGATCAAGTCGAGGGTATCGAGTGTGTGCATTTCTTTTAATGTAAACTTTGCCCGCTTTAATTCATTGGTAAAAACGAGATGGTCAAAGCTAACATAATGCCCCACCAGCGAAACGGCTTCACGGATTTTTACATATTGAAAAAATTTTTCAATTGCCTGAAGTGCCTTTGGTGCGGTTTCGACTTTTTCCTGTGTAATCGACGTTAGTTGGGTTATTTCCTGAGAAATTTGTCGTTTGGGGTTCACATACGTCTGGAACGTATCTTCTTCTAAAACCTTTAACCCTTGAATACATACGGCCCCAATCTCAATCAATCGGTCATTGGCCCCCACATTAAAGCCTGTTGTCTCTGTATCAAAGACGATAAACGTTAAATCCTCTACTGGAGTTGAAAGAGGAATAGACTGATACGAAACCGGACAAGACATCATCGCTTTTTTACGAAATACCATCGAAACCTCCTTTTTTATTGCTAGATTTTATAAAGGTAATTGGGTTGGTCTTTCCTAAAATAGTGGCCAACTCTATGATGAAAATCTCGCAAATACCATACTTTGAAGCCCCCTTAGGGTATGAAGGCTTAATGCTAACTCATCTTTCTCCCTAGTAGAAAGCGTATTTAATGCTAGAATTGACCCGGCACCACCCCATCTCAACCGAATATAAATTGCAAGAATCTGCTCAATACCAGACTTTAAGTTGTCAGCAAAATCCGCCGTAAACACACCCTTTTCCTGCAATAGCTCAATTTTCTCTAATGGCGTTCCTGTTAAAATCCCATTCATGAGCGCTAAGATTTGCAGACTATGATGATAAGGAAACAGCACTTCCTTTTTCATATCGATGCTCTTGCGACTCTTTTTAAACAATGAAATCATCGGTTGGTCCAATTCGGGGATTTTCCCTTGGACTCTTTCAATCTGAGCAAGCTGATAGAGAAAGATTTTTGACCTTCCAACCAACTCTTCCAAGCCAACATCTAACATTCGCGAAACCCTCTCATCGCCGGCAACAAACCGGTAGGAGAAGAAGTTCTGTGCCAACAGCAGATTTTCATTTGTTGATGTTAGCATCCATTGCCGGACGCGCTCCTGCCACTGACTAACTGAACTTCGCCAAGCAGATTCGCTCGCCATCATCAAGCCTGGACAGCGCGCATAACCTGCTTTTTCAAACAATCTCGTGATCTCCATTCCGAGCCTTTTAAAATAAATAGGGTCACCTGTATCTTCATAAACAAGAAAATGGTCTTGGTCGGTCAGCATAAACTGCTCTCCCCGACCGCTAGAACCCATTTGGAAGAAAGCAAATGATGGTGGTTTACCTTGACGGTCGGCCGTCCCATTCTCTTCTTCCTTCCATACCTTCGCTTCTGCAAGTTCAACCACGCGCACCACTACGCGATCATAGAGTGTCGTGACAACTTCTAATAAGGTAAACGCAGGGACTTTTTCTTTTATCAAGGTGTCTGTTAGTTCATAAATTGCTTCCTTTATCTGACCTAGTGACTCTTCGTCACCTTCCTCAATACTTTTTAACCTTCTCATAACGCTGGCATTTTTTTTACGAAACAAGTCAGATAAAGTCACGATGCCGATTGTTTTTTTATCATCCTTAACAGGCAAATGCTTAATACCGTTCAACAGCATTTCTGAGATGGCCTCATAATAGTAAGCAAAACGAGAAATGGTTCTTGGATTTGGGGTCATCAACTCACTTGCGGTGGTCTGGTAGGACTTCCCCTTCGCAACAAGCCGCGAGACGATGTCGCGCTCGGTAATGATTCCTGCGAGCTGTTCCTTCTCCATTACCAGCACAGAGCTCGTGTGATTCTCTGACATCGTTTGAGCAACTTCTTGAACGGTTGTCTCCGGGTCGACGGTCACAAGCCTCTCGATCATGATGTCTTGTACTCTCAGCATAAAAGGAGTTTTCTCACCGAAATCACTTGCTAATTTGACTTGTTCAGCAAGCGAAGCATAGACATCCCTTAACCGCACCGTCACCTGCGCCAGCAAGTACTCCATTACACCCGGTTCCTTCCACCTGCTTTCCACAACCTCAATGGGAATAAATAACGCTCTAATGTCCTCCACAGCCCGTACCTGGACCATTGCCTGAATCTCCGGCACCTGAAATTCTTTTCCTACCACTTCAGCTAAATTTGAGAATCCTATTAATTCCCCCTTTTGAAGGATTTCTAGTACCTCCTCTTCAACAAAGACCTCTGCTAAACCTGATAAAATCACCAACAGACCTTCGCGCGGTTCAATGATTTCTTGTTTTTTAAAATCCCGCTGCTCACACTTCTGGACAAGGGAAAAAGCTGCACGGTGCTCCAGCCCCTGAAAAAGGGGGTGAAGTCGCACAGCCTCATATAAGTTTTTATGCTTTTGTGGATCCATCTTCATTCATCCACACTTCGCCATCCTTGTAGACCATCTGCTCTGGATAACGCAAGTCGAGAACTTCTTCTTGGATTTTTTGCGATGGTGCTGGGGTGGCAAGCGATACAATGATGTTCGTTAAGAACGCCGCCGCTGCTCCAAAGACACCCGCGCCAGTGTCAATGATGCCAAGAATGGTGAACCCGCCGTATTTCGCCGCAAAAATGTAGCCAAGCGTCACAGCCAAACCAACTAAAAGTCCTGCAATAACACCTTGTGCATTCGAACGCTTCCACCAAACCCCAAGCACAAGTGCTGGGAAGAAGGTTCCGGTTGCAAGTGCGAACGCCCAGGCAACAATTTGCGTAATCGCCCCTGGAGGATTCAACGCAATCAAACCTGCAAATAAAGTCGCTATGACGATACTCCAACGCGCTACAGAAAGACGAGTTTTTTCCGTCGCATTCGGCTTCCACACACGGTAGAAAATATCATGAGCGAAAGAAGATGAAATTGAAATCATTAACCCACCAGCGGTCGATAATGCCGCTGCCATTGCACCCGCCGCAACAAGCCCGATGACGAACACACCAAGGTTCGCAATCTCCGGAGTCGCCATAACGACAATGTCATTCGAGATGATCAGCTCGCTCCATTGCAGGACGCCATCGCCATTTCCATCAGCAAGCTGAAGCTTTCCGGTATCAATCCATGATTTCGTCCAGGCAGGAAGGTCGGTAATCGCACTTCCAGCAATTTTTGTCATTAAAATAAATCTTGAAAACGCCGCATAAGCCGGCGCAGATAGATATAAAAGTCCGATAAAGAGTAATGCCCAAGCTCCAGACCAACGAGCCGCTTTCATGGTTGATACCGTGTAAAAACGGACAATTACGTGCGGCAAACCAGCTGTTCCACACATCAGCGTAAACATTAGTGCGAGAAACTGCCATTTCGTGCCGTTCGTAAATGGTGCAAAATATTCGGAGATGCCGAGCTCACGATCAAGCTCTCCCATTTTTCCAACTAGCTCTCCGTAAGAAAGCCATGGGAGGGCACTGTTTGTTAACTGCAAGCTCATAAAAATAACTGGGATTAAGTACGCAATGATTAATACAAGATACTGTGCTACCTGTGTCCAGGTAATCCCCTTCATTCCACCGAAGGCTGCGTAGAAGGCAATGAGGACCACACCAATCATCGTGCCGAGCTTAGCATCAATTTCAAACAAACGACCAATAACGACGCCTGATCCAGACAGCTGACCGATTGAATACGTAAAGGAAATGATAATCGTACAGATCGCTGCGATAACACGAGCTGTATGGCTATCAAAGCGATCGCCGATAAATTCTGGTACCGTATAGCGTCCATACTTTCGAAGTTGCGGAGCAAGGAGGAAGGTTAATAGCAGGTAACCACCGGTCCAGCCCATAATATACGCAAGCCCGTCATACCCGAGCAACATAATCGTTCCGGCCATCCCGATGAACGAAGCGGCGCTCATCCAGTCAGCCCCGATGGCCATACCGTTAAAAACAGGTGGCACACCGCGGCTCGCTACATAAAAATCCGATGTTGCTCGGGCTTTATTGTAAATCGCAATTCCAATATAGAGTGCAAATGTCGCGATAATAATTGAAAATGAGACCAAAAACTGTGTATCCAAGTATTCTCCCCCTCTACTGGCTTACTTTTTAGTGATCAACACTTTTCCCAGCACTGAGCTTAATGTTTTGTTCTTCATCAATGCCGTATTTTTTATCAATCATGTCGCCAACCTTGGCGTTAATAAACAACAGAATAATGAAGCTGACGACCGCTCCTTGAGCACCCATGAAATAGTGGAACGGAAATCCGCCCATAATCGTAATACTGCTGAGTGGCTCAGCTAATAGTACGCATCCGTACGAGACGATGAACCAAATAATGAAATAAATCACCATATAGCGGTTCTTTTCACGAAAATATTGGTCCGCAACTGCTTTATCAATTTTCTTCATACTTCCACCCCTTTTTATGATAAAAATTGGTTTTTACCTGTTATGTATCGTCACCTCCTCTCCCTACGGTACCCATCAACTTAAGCTGAAAATAAATTTGACTGTATCAAAAAATGGCTCTGGCACCATAATGATTTCAATCAGAAAGTATAAAAAGATGCTAATGAAAGGCACCGCAAGGAAATAAGATTTCTTCTTACGTAACGCCATCACCAAAGACACTCCTGTAATCAAGATTAAGAGTATAAATACGAACATAATAGACACCTCCTTGTAAGCGCTACCAAATATGTTTGATAAATGAAACAAATCAAATTACTTTTGCACACTACGTTCAGTTTATTTAATTTTTAGAAAATTGTAATTTTTATTATCCATGCTTCATACCTCATGGTCAAGAAAAAAAAACGACGAAATTTAGGACAGTCCTGTCGACACGTCCAACCTATTTTTTCCTCAGCCCCATGAGGAAAAGGGTTCCACCACTCTGCTCTTTGTCGAAAAAAAAATGGGGGGTTGAGGGGATTGGATACTAGTATTTTAATGAACTAGCTTTTTTGTATTTTAGCGCTTTGCTAAGTGGGTGAGGGTGAATACTTTTCCGGAAATATTTAGTTTGGCTAGATGCGTTGTTTACTCTGCTGCTTTGCTTTCAACGTAGATAGAGATAGGGCATCAACCACCTTATTGGTGACCTTACTGGCCTTCCTCTTTACCCTATTAAGGAGCAAAGCATCTCTATTGATGACCTATCTAGCTTTCTTTCAACCTAGATAGGTTACCAACTACACCTATTGACGACCTTTCTGAGTTTCTTGCACCCTAGTTAGGTCACCAACGACCTCCATTGACGACCTTTCTGAGTTTCTTGCACCCCAGTTAGGTCACCAACAACCTCCATTGACGACCTTTCTGAGTTTCTTGCACCCCAGTTAGGTCACCAACAACCTTCATTGACGACCTTTCTGAGTTTCTTGCACCCTAGTTAGGTCACCAACGACCTCCATTGACGACCTTTCTGAATATCTTGCAACCTAGTTAGGTATCCAACTGCACCCATTGGTTACCCTTCTGCCTTTCTTTCAACCTAGATAGGTCACCAACAACACGTATTGGTGACTAGTTTACCTTTCCTTCACTCAGTTAGGCTATCAACTCAACCTACCGATGAACTTGCACCAGCCATTCTAGGCGAGCAATCCACACAAGAAAGACCAGTGGGCACCCCACTGGTCTACTCCTAAAAAACTTTATTCTTTTTCGGCAACAAACACATTCTTAACGCGAACGGTTGCTGACTTTGAGCGGTCGATGTCTTGTGCGTCTTCAAGCATCATGGAAATCAATAGATTTGGGTTATCGGGATTATAGCCGACGAACCAGCCGAGTTCACGGCCTTTTGTTCCCTGTTCCTCCTTGATTTCAGCCGTTCCCGTTTTACCGGCAAGAGGGAGACCTTCAATTCTAGCGATATGTGCGGTTCCATTTGGATCACTAACAACCTTTTTCAGCATGGAGTTGAGTCCTGCAGCGTTCTCCGCACTCACAAGCCCTTCTGCCCACACCTGCTTTTGTTCTTCCTCTGATAATAAAATCGGTTTGATTAAGTTCCCGTTATTGACGAGTGGCGTGTAGGCCGCTGCCAAGTGCAGGATGTTCATCTCCACATGTCCTTGACCGTAACCAGAATCGGCCACTAGCATTTCACTACCAAGCTCGCCTATTTGAGAAGCTTCTAGCGGATATGGATATTCCATCTTTTCAAACCCAAATTTTCGTAACCCATCTGCAAGATCATCCTTGCCAATTTCCAATGCAGTACGAGCAAAATAAATATTATCTGAGTAAATGAGCGCCTTCTCAAGGTTCACCTTACCTGGCAAATTTGTCACACGGGTTACTTTGTAATCTCCCCATGAATCGTCCGGCTGCCATTGTTTATCATTGATTTCATATGCGGTATCAAGATTGATTTTACCGGTATTCAATCCAATTGCTGCTGTAATCGGCTTAATGACAGATCCTGGAACATACGTCACCTTGAAACGATTAAGGTACGGTTTTAAAGGATCATCCTCTAGCGCCGTCCGTTCTGCAACCGAAATTCCTAGCGTTTCTGCATTCGGGTCAAAACCAGGAGCACTTACCAGAGCTAATGTTTCCCCGGTAACTGAATTCATCGCTGCGGCTGTTCCGGCGTCGCCTTTTAGTTGATCATAAATTTTCTGTTGGAGCACAATATCAATCGTAAGTTGAACATTTTCTCCATTTTCTACTGGTTTTTCAGCTAGGACTTTTTCAGTCCCATCTTCTTTTACAATCGAGATTTTAACGCCGTTTGTTCCTTTTAACTTCTCTTCAAAAACCTGCTCGAGGCCGCGTTTGCCGATAAAATCTTGGGCGGTGTAGCCTTTCCCCTCATTTTTCTCGAGATCCTCCGCTGTTACCTCTGATACATAACCAACGAGATGAGATGCAGCCTCCCCATATGGGTATTCCCGCGCCCCAACTTCCGTATTGGTAACGCCATCTATGGAGAACACTTTATCCTTCAAATCCTCATCTGTTTTTGAAATATTTTTAAGTGGCACAAATAACTCTGGTTTTACCCAAGAAGCATTTATTGCTTTATTGATTTGCTCTTCAGACATTTTTAACGTTTCACTCAGCTGCTTGACGGAGTTCTCAGACATTTTCCCAGGAACTACGCCAATTTGTAATGCCGTTCCATTAATGGCTAGTCCATTTCCTTTGCGGTCAATAATGTCTCCTCGCACAGCAGGCTGGGTATCAAAGCTAATTTTATCGCCTTCCTGCAGGTCTGGGAATATGTAGGTGGTATCCCAATTCACATACCAATTGTTGGTTTCCTCTCGTTCTTCTTTTACAAGAACGGCAGTATTATCAAACTCTATTGGTCCAGCTGCACTTTCCATACTTGCTGAATAAGCAAAACTGGCTTGTTCCTCCGCATCTGTTTCTTCTTCAGGCGGACTGAATTCAACATCAAGCTCTCCAATTTCGAGGTCCTGATAAATTTTATTATAGCGACCGACAAAATCTTCCTTTGTGATGGTATCTCTTGCTGGCTGTGAAAGTAGTTCATACATTTCTTCAAATTTTTGTTCATTCCAGAGATTCACATACTCTGAAAATCTCTCTTCGGGTGTTGGCTCCTTGCTCGAGCACCCGGCAATCAAAATCGTTAAAAGAATGGTGATCAGGATGATTGCTTTTTTCAATGTGATTCCCCCCTTTGGTCTAAATATTACCACATTTATGCATGTTCCACTAAAAAAACCCACCAAAATGGTGGGTTTCTTGATTCTATTAATCACATGGCATTAAGAGTTACTAGATTCAGTAGAGTTTGTTTCCTCTTTAGAGTCATCAGCTGGAGTTTCTTCTTCTGTGTCAGTTCCTTCTTCAGTTGAAGAGCCTTCTTCTTTGTCAGTACCTTCCTCAGTTGAAGCTCCTTCTTCTGTATCAGTACCTTCTTCAGTTGAAGATTCCTCATCAGTACTTGTTCCGCTTGATTCAGTTGAAGTATCTTCATCCATATTCGATTCTTCGCCTGCTTCAGCTTTACCTGCATCGCCTTCAGTTTCAATCTTTGCATCCTCAAGGGCACTTACTGGCTTGTCCAAATAGTCAAGTGGATTTACAGGAGTACCGTCTTTGCGGATCTCAAAGTGTACATGAATACCGGCTTTTTCATTAAACTGGCTAGTACCAGCAGTTGCGATTTGATCACCTTGCTTAACAGTGTCGCCTGCTTTTACTTTCATATTTTTAATTGACTGATACTGTGTTACAATTCCATTGTCGTGTTCGATTTCGATTACGTTACCTAGCAGTGAATCTTCTTTAACCATTGTTACTTCTCCGCTTAAAGATGCAACAACATCAAATTCTTTGCCTTCTTTATCGGCAATATCAATTCCTGTGTTTGGATGATACTGGTTATTGTAAACTACTAGTGCAGCTTCTTGCTCTGCTTTGTCGCTGTTGTTGTCATAGAATTGCATTTTGACAACAGCATTGTCGACATCTTCCACTGGCATTGTGAAATTTTCCAAAGACGTATTTACTTCTAATGCTGGTTCGTCATTGAACTGTCTGCTCGGATTATCCGTCGCTAGTTCATCTGTACTTTGTTGTTCACCGCTGCCTTGGAAGTAAAGAACACCTGTTAGTATGATTGCGGCACTTGCCAAATAAATTGCTGGGTACACCCACCGCTTCTTAAAAAAGCGTTTAAAGCTCTTTTCTTGAGAAGATTTTTCCTCTCTCATTTTCATCACCTCAGCAATCATTCTCAACAGATTACAAAAAATATATACATTGAGTTAAAAATTTTTTACTGCTTATTTTTCGACAAACCTTGCAGAATTATACACTTTTTATTAAAAATTAATTTGGAGGCTTTTTATGAAATACGTCATCAGGATTTTGCCCGTCGTTTATATGGTGTTTATTTGGATTCTTTCAAGCATGCCCTCAGACGCCGTTGTTGAGTTACCAGATAAGGGGATCGATGCTTTTATTAAAGAAAGTCTTCACCTTGTTGAGTTTGGTATTTTGTATGTTTTGCTGTTTTTAGCGGGGCTTACCTTTAAAAACTTTAAACCCTTAATGAGTTTTATTTTTATGGGAGTCGCGATTAGCTATGGACTTGTCGATGAAATTCATCAATCCTTCGTGCCTTATCGTTCTGCGACGGTGATCGACTTTGTCAAAGATACGATTGGGGTGTTGGTTGCTTCTCATTTTATGCATCATGCTTATTTTAGTGGGAAGTTTGGTGTGTTGGGGGATTGGTTGAGGAAGTTTGCTGAGCGGGTGAGGTGATTTTTATTCCCCTAGAGGGAATATCCCGCCTATTTAATCACTCTAGGGCGATTATGTTGAAACGTATATTCCCCCTAGGGCGAATATATGCCTCGTAAGGGGGAATATATCTGTTCTAAGGGGGATTATAATTTTGCACCTCTTTATTATATTCTCCCTAAGGGTAATATAATTTACCCCCACCCCTATATCGTCACAAAGCTTTCACAAATATCAAGCAGTTCCATGAAGGAAACCGCCCCGCGGTGCCGTATTTTACTATCAAACCCAATAAGGAGGACTCAATTTGTATATAAAACCTCGCCCAATCCCCCTAAATGTGCTGTTTTGCCATGCTCTAATCCCCAGACTAAGGCCCGACCATCCAAAAATACCTCAATTAGAAAGAGAAATCCGCAGTTATATGTCAGGGTATCGTGGTGAAAAGGCGACTGAATACCATTTAACGTTCCTAGATGACAAAAAACATCATCTATTCGGTGGTTTGCGTCTCCCTCACGAACAGCACTACTTCCAAATGGACACACCTATCCTCACGCGTAAGTATATTCTCATTCTCGAAACCAAAAACATGGGTGGTGAACTAGATTTTAGTCCTGAGCAATTTAGCCAAAACTCTTATTATGGAAAAAAGGGTTATAAAAATCCGATTGTACAAGTAAACCGTCATAAAGAGCAGTTACAAGATTGGCTAAAGACTCATAAACTCCCTTTAACTATCCCGATAATCCCCCTTGTCGTTCTTAGCAACCCGTCGGCCATCATCAAAAGTGATGATCCAGTCATTCTTCAACAGGTTTGTAAAGTTGAGAATCTTAAAAGTAAAACCATCCATCTCACTAATCATTATACGAAGGACGTTCTGACAGATAAGTTGTTTAAAAAAATCTCTAGACTTCTCCTACAAGACGACACTCCTCTCTACCCAGAAATCAAAAAAACTTACGCAATTTCACCACAAGACATCCTCCCTGGGGTGCGGTGTCCTAATTGTCCTACTTCCAAAATGGTGAGGAAGGATCGCACTTGGATATGTCCTCATTGTTTAAACCATTCCTATGATGCATACCATGACGCGATACTAGATTACTTCCTTTTCAATAAACAGACCATCACCAACAAAGAACTAAGAGAATATTTAGGAATCGACTGCATAAAAACAGCGAGTAAGCTCTTGTTATTCTTGGATTTACCTAGCACTGGCCAGAAAAAAGGGCGCATCTACCAACTTCCTACCGATTTCCTTGACCAACTAGAAGCACGATACTATAGGTTAACGAAAAAATGACTTATAATAGACAACACCTCCATGACCTTCAATAGAAAAAACCAGAGCATATAAGCCCTGGTTCACCCTTACTTCTTCGCCGTTACTTGGGCCAAGGTGCTTTCGCCTGAGGCGATTTCGACTCCTTGGTAATAGTGCTGGACGATATCTTTATAGTTCTTGCCTTCGGCGGCCATGCCATTTGCGCCGTATTGGCTCATGCCGACGCCGTGTCCGTAACCTTTTGTTTCAATCACGATGTTGTCGCCTTTGGCATACCATTTAAAATCACTAGAATTTAATCCGAGCGTCTCACGGACCACTTTTCCGCTTAAAACTTTACCGGCGATTTCCACTTTTCCGACGCGATTGCCTTCTGTCTTTTGCGTAATCGTGCCAACCTCGCTTCGATTTGACAGTTTAACGCCAAGCTTATTTTCAAACTCACGAATAGGGATGATTTTTTGCTCTGTATATTTAGGAGAATTTTTATCCCAAGGGCTCTTTACACTACGGAGATAAGGGATATTATTTGACCAATAATCTTCTGAGTTTTCAGTAAAGCCATTGCTGGTTGAAAAGAACGTTGCCTCAATTGGCTCGCCATCATAGGTTAATATCTGCCCATCGGTTGCTTGAACGGCCTCTTTCACTTTTGCATACTTTTGCGTAAAAGCAGATCCCCATTGCTGCTGCAATTCCGCTTTATTTTTATAAACCTGATGGGCTTGGGTATCGGTGACATGGGCGCCATCTGGTAAACCCTTTGTTCCTGATCCCATCATTTGTTTCACATAGTATGTTCTTGCCGTAAGCGCTTGTGCCTTTAATGCCTCCAATTCAAATTCGGCTGGCATTTCAGCTGCGACGACGCCAATTAAGTATTCATTGAGTGGCACTTTCTCCACTTGGGACTGAGCGGTACGGAAGACGGCGACCTCGACGCTTGAGTCTGCGGATGGTTCGGCAGAGACCTCAACTTCAGTGGTGGTGTTCACCTCTTCACTAAGTTCACCACTTGTCTGATCTCCACTAAAGGGAAGCACCAGGACAGTTGGAATTAGGAGGGTAACTGTAAATAGAAGAGCTGCTAGGACGAAGATTGGGTTGAATTTTTTTTTCATGAATGGCCTCCATAACGATTGAATTATTTAAACGGAGAAGTACCCGTCTCCCTTCAATCATATGGTGCAGGACAAGCATTTATGTCATCAACCTACCTTCTAAATTAGATGAAATTTAGGTTACAACTTATCCAACTTCGGTAACTTTTTTACAATTTCATCATATTCCATACTTTTACGAATGAATTTGCCTATTTCCCCATATGGATATAAAAATTCAATTTTGAATTAACAGCAAAAAACCGCAGAATCTCGCTGGATTCTCCGGTTTAATGGGGATTTTATTCTCATGTTTACCTATCTTACGCATTTAGATCGGAAATGAAGGTTTGAGTTTCTTCCATTTCCTCGACTTCTTTTACGCGTTCGATATCTGCACCTAATCCAGCGAGTTTGTCATGGAAATCTACGTATCCACGGTCTAAATGCTTTAGCTCCGTAACGCGTGTGATTCCATCAGCAACTAATCCTGTTAAAATAAGGGACGCCGCTGCACGTAGGTCTGTTGCTGCTACTTCTGCACCTTGTAAATTAGAAGGACCATTCATGATCACTGAGCGGCCATCAATTTTAATTTGTGCATTCATTCGGCGGAATTCTTCAACATGCATGAAACGGTTTTCAAACACTGTCTCCGTAATCATACTTGTGCCTTCAGCACGAAGAAGTAGCGCCATCATTTGCGATTGCATATCTGTTGGAAATCCTGGATGTGGCATCGTTTTGATATCCACAGCCTTAAGCTTATCAGGTCCAATGACACGAATGCCTTCTGCTTCCTCTTCAATGATTACACCCATTTCTTGCATTTTGGCAATCAATGAAGAAAGATGTTCTGGAACAGCACCTTTGACAAGGACGTTCCCACCTGTAATCGCTGAAGCAACCATAAAGGTCCCAGCTTCAATGCGGTCAGGGATGATGTTATGATCTGCTCCAAAGAGCATTTTTACGCCTTCAATTTTAATCGTTCCAGTGCCGGCTCCTTTTACTTTCGCTCCCATTTTATTTAGGAAGTTCGCAAGGTCGACAATTTCTGGTTCTTTCGCTACGTTTTCAATCGTTGTTAGGCCATTTGCAAGTACTGCAGCCATCATGATGTTTTCTGTTGCTCCCACACTTGGGAAATCAAGATAAATCTTTGCACCGTGAAGACCTTCTGGTGCTTCTGCTTCAATAAATCCATTTCCAACCTTTACTTTTGCACCCATTGCTTCAAAGCCTTTAAGGTGCTGGTCGATTGGACGGGAACCAATTGCACAGCCTCCAGGCAGAGCCACACGAGCACGGCCATTACGGGCAAGCAAAGATCCCATTACTAAAACGGAAGCACGCATTTTCCGAACATATTCAAATGGTGCCTCAATTTTCAACTCTCGAGATGCATCGACAACTATTGTATTATTTTTAAACTCCACTTCGGCGTTTAAAGATCGTAGTACCTGGTTGATCGTATATACATCGGAGAGCGTTGGCACATCACGAATTATACTTTTTCCATCACTTGCTAATAATGTTGCAGCGATAACGGGCAGTACGGCATTTTTTGCTCCCTCAACTTTAACTGTGCCGCTAAGCCTTTTTCCGCCGCGGACGATGATTTTTTCCAAATGTATTCCCCTCCGCGTCCAATTTCTCTATATTAATATTCAATCGTTATGATGGGTGTGCCAACTACGAGGGTAGTATTTCCGCCCATTCCGTCTGGTTTTCTAAGTCCAAGTTGTAAATTCATATCATGGTCTTCGCTAATACTTCCAGTAAATAATGGAGAATAAGCCGATGTAGATAAAAAGTTCTCTTCATCTAATGCTTCAATTTCTTCCGCATCAAAAGCTTCTAAGAGTTCATTCATAAAAACCGGCAAAGCCTCATCCATCTTATCACCGAACTCGCCTTTTATACAAGAAAAAGTTGAAGCCTGACCATCAAATATGGTAAGAAGTTGTTCTTGCCACTCTTTTGTGATGAACGCTTCAGATTGCTCATCCCATTTTTGGCCCTTCACTTCATACATGATATGAGTTTGGGGTTGGTTCATCACAATCTTTATTTTCTCATGGTAGTTTGACGAAGCTGCAGTGGCTGTAACGGTCTGCTGATCGCCCTCTTTAGACTCGCTCCAAGACCAGCCAGCCAATTGGGCTTTTAAGTCGGAAATGATTTGATCTGATTCTACATTTTCCACTATTTGCCTTGAATATAAAGACCACTCGTTGATTAAAATATGTTCGTCTTGTAAGACAGAGACCAGCGTTAATAAATCTTGGTCCGAGTCTGCTACGATGGTTTTATTCCCTACCTGGAACACGATAAAACTAATAATGCCAATAACTACTAAATAAAATGACCACTTTTTCATCTCTATCTCTCCTCCCCTTACTACCATTTTTACCGTTTTGGGAAGGAGCATACTAGGGAATTGTCGTCACTTTTTGACATTTAGTAATTTGGGACAACCGAACCAGGCGTGCACCTAATAATAAAAAGACTCTTACAAGATCAAACTGTTTTTATTGTGAGGCTGTATGAGTCCCTGTGGTTTGCTGTTTGTATAAAGTCATTCATGTTGTACTGCGAATAAGTAATAGTCTATTCGCATGCTACACGTTTCACAATAAAATCAATCCAAAAACAATCTTACTCAATAATACATGATTTGAAAACATGTATTAATACCTAATTTTTTACCATTTGGGTAGGAAAACTTTACTGAAATAAAGTTGGCAATTGCTGAGACCATAACAAATAATCAAGGAAGAAATTACTTACCGTTGACCCAATCACAATGGAAAGCAGTATGTACAGTACTCTAGCTTGTATCACGCGATGCGCTCGCAGCAGCTTGTCAAAATGAAGTGCCTGAAGTGCCCACCATGCTAAAGCAATAAAAGCAAGATGTGAAATAATACTAAGCAAAGACTGTGAGCCAAAATCTGAAATCACAAATCCTTTCCCCCCTTTTAGAGCGAACTACTCCATAATTATATGACGGAACCCCCGTAAAAAGGTTTCATTTTATTATTTAAATCCTATAAAAAATACTGCTTTTAATTTATGAACATTTTGTGAACGAATGTAGAATATTGTCGAATTTCTTTCCTTTTTCTATATTACCATGAATCTGGTTGATTTCGTTAAGTTTGTTTTAAAAATCCAGTTTTTTATCGGCAGATTCGAATGGGCCTAACAAAAGAAGCTGACCTCCCCCAAGGCCAGCTTCTTTTTTACACTATATGTTTACCCCTTTGTTAAACCACGTCATCCAAATCCCCCAATTCGGACGACCGTTATTAACCCATAAAATCTAAGAACTGATTGAAGTTTGATTGCAAGAAATCAAACGCCAATTGTGGCATGACTCCAAAAAGAATCGTTGCCGCGGCACAAATGATCAGCACTGCGGTTGTTGCCGCTGGAACCTTTAGCTTTCCTTCCTCTGCACGAGGGCGGAAGAACATTTGTGTCATGATGCCAAAATAGTAGAAATACGAGATCACGGATGTGGCAATCATGATGGATGCAAGTACATAATGCGATGGGCTTACCATCAAAGCTCCAAGGAAAATGTTTAGCTTTCCGATAAACCCAGCTGTTCCTGGAATTCCAGCAAGTGAGAGGATAAATACAGCCATCGTCACCGCTAAAATTGGCGCTCGGCGGTATAGACCAGCAAAATGAGCAATATCCTCTGATCCCACTTTTGTTGTAACGAGCTGGATGATGGCAAATGCCCCTAAGTTCATAAACACATAGGCAAGCATATAGAACCAAATGCTGTCGAACATCACATAAGACATCGCGGTAAACGCGACAAGCAGATACCCGGCATGCGCAATACTTGAGTAGGCAAATAACCGTTTGATATTTCGCTGCCTAAGAGCAACCAAGTTCCCGACAATCATCGTTACAGCCGCAAGGAAGCCAATGAAGTCCTGCAAGCCAAACAACATCGGTGTTGTCCCATCTTCCATCGGAATCGCCGAGTAAATCGAGACCATGACACGAATCAAGATGACAAATCCAGCGATTTTCGAAACAACACTCAAGAATGCTGTAACCGGTGTTGGTGCCCCTTCATACACATCTGGTGCCCACATATGAAACGGTACGGACGCAAGCTTAAAGGACAACCCAACAAAAATCATGAAGAACGAGAGTCCCAGAAGGTAAATGTACTGAGGGTCGTTCAAGGTCGTTAACGTCCCAGCCATTGCCTTCAAATTGGTTGAACCAGTGATTCCATATAAATAACTCATCCCGAACAATGTAATTGCCGTGGAAATACTTCCATTGATCACATACTTCATAGCCGATTCATTCGACTTCAAGTTTTTCTTTCTCAAGCCCGCTAGTATATAGGAAGAAATTGAAAGCAACTCGAGTCCAACAAATAGTGTGATCAAGTCACCGCTTGAAGACATAATCATGGTTCCGAGGAGACCCGTTAAGAACAGGTAATAAAACTCGCCACGGTACTCGTTTAAGCCTTCTTTTGGTTGATAATCAATCGCTAACAATAGAACAAGCGCGGAGCCGACTAGTAGGAGCAATTTGAACGCTTTGGCAAATGAGTCTAACCTAAAGGTATCATGTAAAATCGAGCCGACTTGCTCGCCAAGCAATCCACCAAGTGCCGCAATGGCAACAAGGACAGAGGCAAACGCAATCCAGCCGAGAATCCTACGGTTGACTTTTTTCGGTAAAAATAAATCAAGCAAGGTTAATAGCACTGTGGCGATGAGAATGATGAATTCTGGTGCCATCAAACCCCAGTCAAATGATAGTAATTTCTCTAAATCCATCCTTCATCACCCTCCTATCCCTAGCACTAATGTTTCTAATGGCTGACTTAACACAGCTGGATATACGCCAATTAGGATGATTAGTCCAATAAGGACAAGGACCGGTGCCCATTCATAGGAACGGAGGTCACGGATGCCGGCATATTCGCGGTTCGATTTTCCGTACGTGATCGCAAGAACCGCACGAAGCAAGTAAACCGCCGTCAAAATAATGCCGAGTGCTCCAACTGCTGCTAAGATTGGCATTTCCTTAAACAAGCCAAGGAAGGCCATAAATTCACTAACAAATCCAGACATCCCGGGTAAACCAAGTGACGCCATCGCCCCCGCTAGCAAGAAGCCGGAAACAATTGGCATGCCCTTCGCTAATCCACCAAGATTTTTAAGATGCGTTGTCTGGACCCGCTCATACAAGACGCTAACCAAGAAAAATAATAGGGCTGAGATTAACCCGTGAGAGACAACTTGGAAAATTGCTCCCTGAACCCCTGCTTCATTGTAAGCTCCTAAGCCGATCAAGACGATTCCCATATGAGAAATCGAGGAATAAGCTAGGACCATTTTAAAGTCTGTTTGAATCAAGGCTAGAAATGCCCCGTAGAGCAGATTCACGACCCCGAGAACCGCGATTAACACAGCAAGCTGTTGAAATTGTTCTGGGAAAATCCCCATTCCAAAGCGGATGAGACCAAATGCACCAATTTTCAAGAGAATCCCAGAGTGCAGCATAACAATTGATGGCGGTGCTTCAACGTGCACACGCAGCATCCAGCTATGCAAAGGGAAGATTGGCAGTTTGACCCCAAATGCGATTAATAACGCAATGAAAAGGCCCATTTTTAAAGATTCTGAGATTGGTGTTAATACTTGCTCAGGTGAATTCACTAACACCTTCAGTGCTTCAATATTCGTTGTGCCTGTTTTTGCAAATAACACCATGATGACAATCAATAGAACGGCTGAACCTAATCCGTTGTAGATTAAGAAGCTGTAGGCTGCTTTCTCTTTGTCAAAATAACCCCATTTTCCAATCAAGAAGAACATTGGGATCAACGTCACTTCAAAGAAGATAAAGAATAAAATTAAGTTTTGTGCGGTGAATACCCCTAGCATCCCTATTTCTAAAAGCAAGAAAAGCATGAAATAGCCTTTCCATTCTTTTTTAATATGAAAGGAGGCAATCGCCGCTAACAACGCTAGCACCGAGGTTAACACAATCATCAACAGTGCAAAACCATCTATTCCTAGCTCATATTTGACTGTAAATAGGTTTGGATCAAGGGCACCGAAGCTGCCAAACTGAATCCAGTTCACCTGTTCAGCAAAGCTTTCAAGGCTCTTCCCACCTAAATACGAGAAGTATGCCATTAATGCAAGGATGACTGCAGGCACTGTGCCTAACACGCCAAGCATTTTCAAACCATTTTCATTTGCCTTTGGCATAAATGCCAATAATACAATGCCTAATAACGGGGAGAAAACGAGTAGGCTTAAGTAGAAACTATCCATTAGAAATACCCCCCTGTTAACGCGAAGATGATCAACAGCACCGCAAGTCCAACAAACGCCACGGTACTATAGGTTTGAACCTGACCACTTTGGAGCTTCGAGCCCGTCTTCCCAAGACCTTTTACAATTCCAGTAACACTTTTTACTAACCCTTCAACAAGGAAGAGCTCGATAAAGCGTAAGAAGAGACTAACAGCCTTTGTTGCATATACAAACGTACTGTTGTAGATTTCATCAATAAAGTATTTGTTTACGACGATGCTGTACAATGTTGGCGCACGGCTTGTGAACCAATCACGTGCAAGCGTCTTTTTGCTGTACATTAGATAAGCTAAGTAAATTCCTGCTAATGAAACAACCGTTGCAACAATCATAATCCAGGCTGGCCCTTCAATATGACCGTGCCCTAATGCTTCATTTCCATCAACAAGCCAATCTCCTAGGAATGTACCGAACCATGGCGTATTGACATACCCACTGACAACGGCCAAAATTCCAAGAACAATCATTGGTCCTGTCATTGTGAACGGCGATTCATGAACCTTCTTCATATCGCTTCGCTCTTTGCCGGCAAACACCATGAAGAACAATCGGAACATATAAAAAGCAGTAAAGAAAGCAGCGATGACAGCTAGCCAGAACAACACATAATTTCCATTTGCCCAAGCGGCAATCAGAATTTCATCTTTACTAAAGAATCCGGAGAACAACGGTACCCCGCTGATTGCTAACGTTCCAATTAAAAATAATGGAGCCGTAAACGAAAGCTTCTTCCAAAGACCACCCATTTTTTCAATGTCCTGTGTATGAACCGCATGAATCACACTTCCTGCTGCCAAGAACAGCAACGCTTTGAAAAAGGCATGCGTCATTAAATGGAATACACCCGCCACATAACCGGCTGCTCCGAGGGCAAGCATCATATACCCTAGCTGACTGACTGTAGAGTAAGCTAGTACTCTTTTAATATCTGTTTGCGTAAGACCAATGGTTGCGGCAAAGATGGCTGTAAAAGCACCAACAATGGCCACAGTGGACATGGCCGTATCACTTGCTGCAAACAGTGGAAACATTGTCGCCACTAAATAAACACCGGCGGCAACCATCGTCGCTGCGTGGATCAAGGCCGATACAGGCGTTGGACCTTCCATCGCATCAGGAAGCCAGGTATGAAGCGGAAACTGACCGGATTTTCCGACCGCTCCGATAAAAATTAAAATTGAAGTTAGTGTAATCATTGTTCCTGAAACTTCGCCAGCGTGAACACTTGCAAAGATTTCATCATATTCAAAGCTACCAGTTTGCCAGAATAATAGGATCATCCCAATCAAGAGACCGACATCCCCAATTCTAGTCATGATAAAGGCTTTCTTCGCTGCAGCTTTGGCACTTTCCTTATTAAAATAAAAACCAATCAGCAGGAAGGAACCTACCCCTACAAGCTCCCAGAAAATATAAGTTTGCAAGAGGTTTGGGGAGAGAACAAGCCCGAGCATCGCAAATGTGAATAGGCCAAGATACGCATAAAACACCGGAAAGCGCTCGTCCCCATGCATGTAGCCCTTTGAATAAGTATGTACTAGAAAGCTGACTAGTGACACAATCACCAGCATCAATGCGTTTAATTGATTTACCTCAAATCCCACTGTTAATTGCAGATCTCCTATTTGTAGCCAATCAGCTTCGGCTTTGAAGGTAGCATCTGTAAGACGCGCCACCAGCACGATGACTGAAAAGACCAAAGAGGCAAGGGTCAGCAAAATCCCTACATACGCACTCGCTTCTTTCAGCCTTTTGCCGAACAGAAGGAGAACTAGAAATGATAAAAGCGGGAAGAGCGGAATGAGCCAAGCATTCTCCATGATATCACAATCCCCTTTTTTTGAACGCGCTACCTTTCATGTCTTTGCGCGTCAGATTGTGCCCAGTTTGGGGCGATAGTTCTTTTTTTAAGCACCGTTTTTAGCGGTTTTCTTCATTAATGTTTCAATTCGTTCATTTCATCAATATTGACTGTCTTGCGGTTGCGGTATAAAGCCAGTAAGATGGCAATTCCCACGGCTACTTCTGCAGCGGCAACGGCAATAACAAAGACTGCAAATATTTGACCCGTAATCGATGGAGCGATTCCCATTTTACTGAAGGTGATTAAGTTAATATTCACGGCATTCAACATCAATTCAATGGAAATCAACACGATGATCGTGTTTCTCTTCGTTAGTGCTCCATAAAGTCCGATACAAAATAAAATTAAGGCAAGTGCGAGATAGGCTGAAACCGGAACACCATTCATTCCTTCTCACCCTCCTTTTCCTCATCCTTCTTAGAAAGAACGATAGCACCCACAAAGGCTACTAACAGAAGGACGGACATTAACTCAAATGGGATCACATAATCACTAAACAGCGAAATCCCGATTTGCTCTGCATTGTTTTCATGAAGTGCAACCGGTGTACTGCCAAAGTCAAGATTATAGATTCCAGCGTAAAAGACAGCACCAAAGGCAAGGACCCCTAATAGTAGAAAGGCTTTTCGCCACTTACCACCTTTAGCTGTTGCCTCTTCCTCATCATTATGCTTGGTTAACATGATCCCAAAGAGCATGATGATTGAAATCGCCCCAGAGTAGATCAATACCTGGACAACAGCAAGGAATTCAGCCGACAACAGAATATAAATGCCAGCAATACTGATAAACGTAAAGACGAGTGCCACTACCATATGAACTACTTTGGTTAGGTTCAAGAGAAGCACGCCGCCGCTAATTGCTACTAAAGCCAGCAGGATAAATGCTAAAAATTCGCCTGAAAACGTCATGCCTTATTCACCTTCCGTATGTTCTCGTCATTTTCATCGAGCCACTCAAGGTTTTTAAATAAATCATCCCGACTGTATTCTGCGAGTTCAAATTCGTTTGTCATGACAATGGCCTCTGTCGGGCAGACCTCTGTACATAGATCACAAAGGATACAAATTTCAAAGTTAATATCATAGGTATCGATGATTTTCCCTCTTTTAGTTGGATCAGGGTGTTTTTTTCCGGTTAATTGAATGCAGTCTGTTGGGCAAATATTGGCGCACTGATTGCAGACAATACATTTTTCTGGATAAAACTTCTGAATCCCCCTGAACCGGTCTGGAAGCGGCAACGGCTCATTTGGATAATCGTACGTAACCTTTTCCTTGCTCAGGTTTTTAAGGGTATAAGCTAATCCTTTCGTCCATCCTAGCACGTTTTTTTCACCCCTTGTTTGTTAAGCGGTAGCGCCCTATAAGGGCTAGGCGCTGCTGCTAGACGTAATGTAAAATGGCTATTTTCAGCTAGAGAAAGAGCCTTTTAGAAAATACTTAGCAATTCTTTTAATAAAGCGGTTAAGAAGATGTTTGCTAATGCAACTGGCAGCAATACCTTCCAAGCAAATTCCATTAACTGGTCGGCTCTTAATCTCGGGAAAGTAGCTCGGAACCAGATTAAGATATAAACCACAAGGCTGAATTTAAGTGCAAACCATACAGCTCCAGGAATAAATCCTAAGAATTCAAATGGTGGCAGCCAACCTCCTAAGAATAGGACGGAAATGAGCGAAGCCATTGCAAACATGTACACATATTCAGATAGCATGAACATTGCCCAGCGGAAACCTGAATACTCGGTATGGAAACCGGCAACAAGCTCGTTTTCGGCTTCAGCAAGGTCAAATGGAACCCTGTATAACTCAGCGGTTGCTGAGATAAAGAAGACGACAAACGCAATTGGTTGCCATAAGATAAACCATCCTGCCTCTTGTTGTTGTGCGACAATCTCATTCAAGTTTAAACTGCCTGTTAAAAGAACAATTCCAAGTCCACTCATAACAAGCGGAATTTCGTAGGAAACCATCTGTGCCGCAGCACGCATTCCACCGATCAAGGAATACTTATTGTTCGAAGCCCATGCCGCCATTAGCGTCCCAATAATTGAGATACCCGAGATGGCGATATAATAGAGCAAGCCAACATTCAGGTCAGCAAATTGCAGCTTATCCGTAAACGGAATCGTTGCGACAACGATAAACGATGGCGCAAACGCAATTACTGGTGCAAGAATAAAGAGTGGCCGGTCCGCTGCTTTTGGAATCAAGTCTTCTTTTACAAGAAGCTTCAAAACGTCCGCTACTGTCTGCAGGAGACCCCAACGACCACCGAGGTGGTTCGGTCCAATCCGCCCTTGCATGAAACCTAGCACCTTTCGCTCAGCAAGGATGGCGTAAGTAACAAAGCCAAGAATCACAAATAAAAATAATAGAGCCAGCACGAAGAAGATTCCAAAGTTGAGTATACCAGGGCTCGAATGGAGCAAATCCTGAATCATTATCCGTCAACCTCCCCAAGAACGATGTCAATGGCTCCTAAAATCGAAATAAGGTTCGAGATGTTTTCCCCTTTTAATAGCTTAGGGAGGATTTGTAGGTTATAGAAAGACGGTCTTCTGAACTTCAAGCGATATGGTTCTTTCTTTCCATCACTTGCAATATAACATCCGATTTCTCCTCGAGAGCCTTCAATTCGGACAAATGCTTCTCCTTTTGGTGCTTTAATGATTTTTGGCACTTTCGCCATAATCGGCCCATCTTGCGGGAATTGCTCACATGCCTGTTCAATGATTTTAAGAGATTCTAAGATTTCTTCAAGGCGGCACTCATAACGAGCAAACGCATCGCCAGCGTCGCGAGTAACGACGTCAAAATCAAACCGATCATAAATGGAGTATGACTCATCTTTCCTCAAGTCCCATTTTACACCGGTACTTCTAAGGTTTACACCGCTTAAGCTATAGTTAAGGGCATCCTCTTTCGTATAGGTACCAATATTTTTTGTACGGCTGAGGAAGATTTCATTGCCTGAAACTAAATCATGGTAGCCTTTTAGCTGTTTTCTCATATATGGAACAAATTCTTGAACCTTCTCAATCCAACCTTCTGGTGCATCCCATTTCACGCCGCCAACACGCATATAGTTGAAGGTAAGACGTGCACCTGAAAGTTCATTTAATAGATTCAGAATCATTTCCCGTTCACGGAACGCATACAGTAGTGGACTCGTTGCCCCGAAATCAAGGATAAAGGTCCCCCACCACAACAGATGGCTCGCCACCCTGTTCAGTTCCATTGCCAAGATGCGTAAGTACTCGGCACGTTCTGGGATTTCCGTCCCCATCATGGTTTCAACGGCATGAACCAGAACATAGTTGTTGGTCATCGCTGAGACATAATCCATTCGGTCCGTATAAGGAATGATTTGAGTATATTGAAGATTTTCGGCAATTTTTTCTGTCCCGCGGTGCAAATAACCGATTACTGGTTTGGCATCTGTAATGACTTCGCCGTCAAGGGTTAAAACTAGACGGAACACGCCGTGAGTACTTGGATGCTGCGGGCCAACGTTCAAGAGTATTTCTTCTGTGCGTACCACCGGCTACACCTCCACATCATACGGTTCATAATCTTTTCTTAATGGGTGTCCGATCCAGTCTTCACCAAGCATGATGCGGCGCAAATTCGGATGTCCAGTAAAGTGGATTCCTACTAAATCATAAGCTTCGCACTCTGGCCATTCGGCTCCGGCCCAAAGTTTTGCTAGTGATTCAATCTCAGGTTGATCACGGTCAAGTTTGACTTTAAGGGCAACAGACTGACGGTTTTTATAAGAATAAAAGTGAGCATAGACTTCCATATGTGTTTCAAAATCAGACCCATGAATCTCTGATAAATAGTCAAAGCTAAGACTCTCATTAAACTTGAGGAACTCAGCTACTTTATAATAGGAGTCTCTCTTTGCCACAAGCGTCGGAACATCCTTCGAAAGATTGTTAATATAGGAATCTTCTAAAACATCTTCGCCTAGATGTTTCTTAATGATTTCAACATACTTATCTAGATATTTTTGGTTAGGTGATGGTGCTTTTGGTGCTTCTGGTTCATCGGCTGCTGAGGCTTTTCCACCTTTTGCTCGTGCTGCAGCGGCTGCTTTTGCCTTTGCGGCTGCAATCGCTTTCGCTTTTGCGTCATCACCGGAAGCTGCTCCACCTTCAGCTGCTTTCTTTTTCGCAGCGGCTGCGGCCTTTGCTTTGGCGATCGCTGCAGCTTTTTTCTTCGCTAGGTCGTCATCTCCACCTGAGGTTTCTTCCCCTCCAGCTTCTTGACCCATTGCTTTTCGCTTTGCGGCGGCGGCTGCTTTTGCTTTCGCCACTGCTGCTGCCTTTTTCTTCGCTAGATCATCGTCCCCGCCTGCAGATGCTTCTTCCCCTTCGGATGCTTGACCCATCGCTTTTCGCTTTGCGGCTGCGGCTGCTTTTGCCTTTGCTACTGCTGCTGCCTTTTTCTTCGCTAGATCATCATCTTCTGCTGATGGAGATTCTTCACTAGCTCCACTCTCAGCTAGTTCTTTTGCTTTGCGTTTTGCGGCCGTGGCCGCTTTTGCCTTCGCTACTGCTGCTGCCTTTTGTTTTGCTAGGTCATCGCCGGTTGCTTCTGCTGGAGCTGCTTCTTCTTCCTTTGCTCCACTTTCAGCTAGTTCTTTCGCTTTTCTTTTTGCAGCTGCGGCCGCTTTTGCCTTCGCTACTGCTTCCTTTTTCAATTGTTCAAGATCTTTTTCCCCGCTCATCGGTTAGATCACCTTCTTCCCGGTTTTCGCCTCATAACGGATCTTCTCTTTTAATTTATTAATCCCGTAAATTAGCGCTGCCGGATTTGGCGGACAGCCTGGTATGTATACATCTACTGGGACGATTTGGTCGACTCCTTTAACAACAGAGTAGGATTTTACATATGGTCCACCTGCTGTTGCACAAGAACCCATTGCGACCACCCATTTTGGCTCTGCCATCTGGTCATACAGTCTACGAACAGTTGGAGCCATTTTTTTCGTAACGGTTCCGGAAACGATCATGACATCGGATTGACGCGGAGAGTTTCTATAGAATGTTCCGAAACGCTCAATATCGTAATGCGCTGAGCTTGTTCCCATCATTTCGATGGCACAACAAGCAAGACCGAAAGTCATCGGCCATAGCGATGCACTTCGAGCCCATCCTTTTACCTCTTCAAGTTTCCCAAAAAACACATTTCTTCTTACTTCTTCGATCTCCTCTTGTGATAAAAACTCCAAATTTAAATCCATTTCAGCACACCCTTTTTCCAAGCATAGATGAGGCCAATCAGAAGCATCACAACAAAGATTAACATTTCAATCAGAGCAAAGATGCCCAATTTTTCATAAGCAATCGCCCATGGGTACAAGAAAACTGTTTCCACATCAAAAATAACGAACATTAGGGCAAACACATAATAGCGGACATTGAATTGCACCCGCGCATCGTGGAATGGCTCGATTCCGCTCTCGTATGTAGTGTACTTCGAGTCAATCGCCTTGTATTTCGGGCGAAGAAGTTTCGCTGCAAACAAAGCAACTACAGGTAACAAAACACCGAGACATAGGAACACAAAAACGATCAAATAATTATTTTGATATAAATTCAAAAGTTCCATGCCTAACCCCCCATTGTTGTAAAATAAATTCAGATTATTAAAATTGTAATCGATACCAATTATATCATTGTTACCAAAATGTGTCGATAAAGCCTTAATAATCTGAGAAATTAAATTCCAAATCTTTGAAACTACTTTTTTTGGTGAAAGACCTATGTACTAAACATTATTCCTGTCCACATGGTGGTATGCAGAAATGAGGGATTTTCGTGAATAATAATAGCCTGTAGTGTTTCAAGGAGTATTTTTTTCACTGTTTTTCTTAAAACTGCTCTATCATGCTTTCATGGAGCACTTTTTTCACTGTTTTCCTCTTAATACTGCTTTATGATGATTTCATGGAGCTCTTTTTTCACTGTTTTCCTCTTTAAACTGCTCTATGATGATTTCATGGAGCACTTTTTTCTCTGTTTTCCTCGTTAAACTGCTCTATGATGATTTCATGGAGCACTTTTTTCACTGTTTTCCTCTTTAAACTGCTCTATGATGATTTCATGGAGCACTTTTTTCACTGCTATCCTTCTAAAACTGCTCTATGATGATTTCATGGAGCACTTTTTTCACTGTTTTCCTCTTTAAACTGCTTTATGAAGCTTTCATGGAGCACTTTTTTCACTGTTTTCCTCTTTAAACTGCTCTATGATGATTTCATGGAGCACTTTTTTCACTGCTATCCTTCTAAAACTGCTCTATCATGCTTTCATGGAGCACTTTTTTCACTGTTTTCCTCTTAATACTGCTCTATGATGATTTCATGTTTCCTACCGTCTCGCTATTCCTCAGTTCTATATAATTAACTCTGACAGCCCCCACTATTTCCCTTCTAATTCTAGACACAATGCACTCTTTACACTGTGATGAACTTCTTCTCCAACCATTATCTGCCCTTAAATCTGTTTCTATATATAACGAAAAAGAGTGCCCTGAAATAATTTCAGGACACTCTTAACATGTCAATTTTTATAATTTTCCCTGGGAAATGGAGATCCGGTTGATCGCGCGTTGAAGCGCTAGCTCGGCACGTCTAAAATCAACGTTCTCCTGCTGTCTTTCACGCAGGCGTTGTTCCGCACGTTCTTTCGCACGGATGGCGCGCTCAACATCGATTTCGTCTGAAGTCTCAGCAGTTTGAGCCAGAATCGTAACCGTGTCAGGGCGAACTTCAAGGAAACCACCACTGACCGCAACCAATTCGGTCTTCCCGTCATGTTTCATACGGACTGCACCAATTTCAAGAGGCGCTACCATTGGTATATGGCCTGGCAAAATTCCAAGCTCCCCAGTTTGAGCTTTGGTGCTGACCATTTCAACGTCAGATTCATAAACCGGTCCATCAGGAGTAACAACATTGACTTTCATCGTCTTCATTTTTTACCCTCCTGGTCCGTTTTAAACCTCTACACCCATGCTCTTCGCACTTTCAATAACGTCTTCAATACGACCTACAAGACGGAATGCATCTTCTGGAAGGTGGTCATATTTGCCTGCAAGGATATCCTTGAAGCCTTTAACTGTTTCTTTAACTGGCACGTAAGAACCAGGCTGTCCTGTGAACTGCTCGGCCACGTGGAAGTTTTGTGATAAGAAGAACTGGATACGACGAGCACGGTGTACGACAAGCTTGTCCTCATCACCTAGCTCATCCATACCAAGGATGGCAATGATATCCTGTAATTCGCGGTAACGCTGAAGCGTAGACTGAACCTGACGAGCTACTTCATAATGCTCTTCGCCAACGATTTCTGGAGAAAGCGCGCGAGAAGTAGAGGCAAGTGGATCCACCGCAGGGTAGATACCCATTTCAGAAAGCTTACGCTCAAGGTTTGTAGTTGCATCTAAGTGGGCGAAAGTTGTCGCCGGAGCCGGGTCAGTGTAGTCATCGGCTGGTACATAGATTGCTTGGATGGAAGTAACAGAACCTACGTTAGTAGATGTGATACGTTCCTGTAATTTACCCATTTCAGTCGCAAGTGTTGGCTGGTAACCAACGGCAGATGGCATACGGCCTAGAAGGGCAGAAACCTCTGAACCTGCTTGTGTGAATCGGAAAATGTTATCCATGAAGAAAAGAACGTCCTGTCCTTGCTCATCACGGAAATATTCAGCCATTGTCAAACCAGTTAGGGCAACACGCATACGTGCACCTGGTGGCTCGTTCATCTGTCCGAATACCATCGCTGTTTGCTTGATAACGCCTGAGTCAGTCATCTCGTGGTAAAGGTCATTTCCTTCACGCGTACGCTCACCAACTCCAGCAAATACGGAAATTCCGCTATGCTCTTGGGCGATGTTATTGATCAATTCCTGGATTAATACGGTTTTACCAACACCGGCACCACCGAAGAGACCGATTTTACCACCTTTGATATAAGGAGCAAGAAGGTCAACAACCTTAATTCCAGTTTCAAGAATTTCAACTTCTGTTGATAATTGTTCAAATGTAGGAGCTTCCCTATGGATAGCATCACGGCGTACATCTGCTGCAATTGGCTCATCAAGGTCAATTGATTCACCCAGTACGTTGAATACACGACCAAGTGTCGCATCCCCAACTGGTACAGAGATAGCAGCACCGGTATCCACTACTTCGACTCCACGCTGAAGTCCATCAGTTGATGACATCGCAATTGTACGAACAGTATCATCGCCTAAATGAAGGGCTACTTCAAGAGTCAAATTGATTTGAACTTCTGTTTCATTCTGCGGTTTCGTTTCGATCCTCAATGCGTTATAGATCTCAGGAAGGTTGCCGCTTTCGAACTTAACGTCAACGACCGGACCCATAACTTGGAGAACGCGTCCTTTGTTCATCTTGTTCCCTCCTAACTAGCTTCTTTCAATGTATATACATCATGAGGGGATGTGGGGTAACACTTAACCACATCCCAATAAAGTTCTACTCTAGTGCCGCCGCACCGCCAACAATCTCAGTAATTTCCTGGGTAATTGCCGCCTGACGGGCACGGTTATAGCTAAGGCTAAGTGATTTAATCAGCTCATTTGCGTTGTCTGTAGCATTCTTCATTGCGTTCATACGGGCAGCGTGCTCACTAGCTTTGCTGTCCAGTAATGAACCGAAGATTAAGCTCTCAGCATATTGAGGTAAGAGAACCTCTAAAATTTCTTCCGCATTTGGTTCGAATTCATAGGAAGTCATTTTTGTAGGAACTTCAATATCCGTTAACGGCAGAAGTTTCTTCTCCGTTACTTCCTGTGAAATCGCACTGACATAATGATTGTAATAAACATACAATTCGTCGAATGTACCATCTTCGAACATCCCAACTGTGCTGCTGGTAATATCGTGGATTTCGCTAAAAGAAGGCTGGTCAGCTACTCCAATGATTTCAAGGACAACGTTCATTCCCTGTTTCGCAAAGAAGTCACGTCCAACCCGGCCAATGGCGATGATGGCAAACTCATCATTCGATTTATGACGTTCTTGGATTGTCTGATACACTTGGCGGATGACGTTGCTGTTAAATGCACCAGCAAGCCCACGGTCCGATGTGATGACCAGATAACCCGTCTTTTTGACCGGACGACTTTGAAGCATTGGATGATTTACATCCTTACTGCCCATCGCAATAGATGCTGTCACTTCCTGCATTTTTTCCATGTAAGGGACGAAAGCTTTTGCATTCATCACTCCACGGTTCCACTTAGAAGAAGACACCATTTCCATTGCTTTTGTAATCTGGCTTGTCTTTTTCGTCGAAGTGATCCGGTTTTTTATATCACGTAAAGATGCCATAGGTTCTCACCACCCTTTTAAAGAAATTGTTAATCTGATGAGGTCGGCCGCGCGGCGGCTGGGGACCTCGTTTTCGTTGTCCAGCTCCGGCTCCTAGCCTCTCGAGTCGCTTCGGTCCATCCGATGAAGTCAAAGAACGACTTCAACTGCTGGCCCTCCAGCGCTTGTCGAGGCTGACCAGTCGGCTCCGCTTTTCGTTTTACTCAGATACTGCAAACGTCTTTTTAAAGTCGTTGATTGCAGAAACCATATCTTCGTCCTTCGGAAGTTCTTTCGTTGTACGAATATGGTCTAACACTTCTTTACGGTTGGCGTCTAACCAAGCATGGAATTCACTTTCAAAACGACGGATGTCCGTTAATGGAATATCATCAAGGAATCCTTTCGTTAGTGCATATAGGATGGCAACTTGCTTCTCAACAGATAGCGGCTTGTTCAAGTCCTGCTTTAGAACTTCAACGGTACGCGCTCCACGGTTAAGTTTCGCTTGAGTTGCTTTATCAAGGTCAGAACCGAACTGTGCAAATGACTCAAGCTCACGATAAGAAGCTAGGTCAAGACGCAATGTACCGGCAACCTTTTTCATTGCTTTAATCTGTGCAGATCCACCAACACGGGATACAGAAAGACCAGCGTTGATCGCCGGACGTACGCCGGAGAAGAACAAGTCAGATTGTAAGAATATCTGTCCGTCAGTGATGGAGATAACGTTTGTCGGAATGTAAGCCGAAACGTCCCCTGCTTGTGTTTCGATAAATGGTAGCGCAGTGATTGAACCAGCACCTTTTGCGTCACTCAATTTTGCAGCACGCTCGAGTAAGCGGCTATGTAGGTAGAAGACATCCCCTGGATATGCTTCACGACCTGGAGGACGACGAAGGAGCAAGGAAAGTTCACGGTATGCAGATGCTTGTTTTGTTAAGTCATCATAGATTACAAGAACATGCTTGCCTTGGTACATAAACTCTTCTGCCATAGATACACCAGCATAAGGAGCTAAGTATAAAAGTGGTGCAGGCTGAGAAGCAGCCGCAGTCACAACGATTGAGTATTCTAGTGCACCGTGCTTACGAAGGGTTTCAACTGCGTTACGAACCGTTGATTCCTTCTGGCCGATTGCTACGTAAATACAAATCATATCTTGACCTTTTTGGTTCAAGATTGTATCGATTGCAACAGATGTTTTCCCTGTTTGACGGTCTCCGATGATCAACTCACGCTGACCACGACCGATTGGAACAAGAGCGTCAATCGCTTTAATACCTGTTTGCAATGGCTCATGAACGGATTTACGATCCATTACGCCTGGTGCATTGTATTCGATTGGACGACTTTTTGTTGTATTAATTGGACCCATGCCATCAACTGGTTGTCCAAGTGGGTTTACTACACGACCGATTAGTTCCTCACCTACAGGAACCTCCATGATGCGGCCTGTGCGGCGGACCTCATCGCCTTCACGGATTTCTGTGAAAGGTCCAAGGATGATAATACCGACGTTACTTTCTTCAAGGTTTTGCGCCATACCCATAACGCCGTTTGAAAATTCAACAAGTTCTCCAGCCATAGCATTATCCAGGCCATGAACACGAGCGATACCATCACCTACGGAGATGACTGTACCAACATCACTTACTTGAATTTCCGACTGATAGTTTTCAATTTGCGACTTTATCAGCGCACTTATTTCTTCAGCTTTGATGCTCATGAGTTTCACCCCTATCTACGAATCTTAGCCTAGCAATTTACGTTCAAGACGATCGAGCTTCCCGCGTAATGATCCGTCAAAAATACGGTTCCCAACACGTAGCTTGACGCCACCTAGTAAATTGGAATCTGTAATGTTTTCAATATCAAGTGCCTTTTTACCAACCTTTGGTGCGAAAGCCAAGGACAAGGCTTCTTTCTGGGCATCCGTTAGTTGCGTGACACTGTAAACTGTAGCTTCTGCAACACCTTTTGTATCATTAACAAGCTCTATGAACTGGTCTGCTATTTCTGTAGTTAACCCTATACGGTGACGATCAACTAGTAACATCAACGTATTTAGAACATAAGGACTCGCTGATGCAAAGGCTTGTGTTAAAAGCTCTTTTTTCTTATCAAGTGGAACCTTAGGAGAAGCTAAAACCGATGCCAGTGCTGCATTGGTTTGAAAGACTTCTTTCACAACACGCAGTTCGCTTTCGACAGTATCAAGTTGGTTTTGCTCTGAGGCTACTTGAAAAAGAGCCCGCGCATAACGATTTGCGATTGTCGGGTTGCTCATCGACCTTCTCCTGCCTCTTTAATATAGTCATTAACCAACTTTTCTTGGTCGGCTACACTTAGTTCTTTTTCAATTACCTTCGAAGCAATCATGACTGAAATTGAAGCCAATTGCTCACGAATCGCTTCAACAGCCTGATCTTTTTCACGCTCGATTTCAGCTTTAGCTGATTCTTTAATGCGATCAGATTCAGTACGTGCTAACGCAATAATTTCGTCGCGTTGAATATCGCCCTGTTTCTTTGCATTTTCAATTAGGCTTTGCGCTTCTAAGCGAGCCTGCTTTAATAGCTCACGTTGTTCTTCTAGGTTCTTGCTTGCTTCTTTACGACTTTGTTCTGCTGCATCTATTTCCCCAGCAATATGCTCTTCACGCTGTTTCATGATGCCCATTAATGGACCCCATGCATACTTTTTCAGCAATGCTAAAAGGATGAGGAACATAAGTAACTGGAATACGATATCCCCAGTATTTAAAAAGGCATCGTGTGTGCCTTCGGCTGCGCCTAGGACCAAACTATTTAAACTGTTTGTTAACACCCTCGATTCACTCCCTTCAAGAGTCGCTTCATACGAAAAGATTCTTCATTTCATTCTATTAAAAACAAGTAAGGACATAAATGAATGGCGAAGGTTCGCTTTGGAATGATCTTCGCCATGTTAACGACACTTTAATTATTATTGACCAACAACCATGAACGCGATAACAACCGCGATGATTGGAATCGCCTCGACTAATGCAACCCCGATGAACATTGTAGTTTGAAGCATACCACGAGCTTCCGGCTGACGTGCGATTCCTTCAACTGTACGTGATACGATAAGACCGTTACCAATACCAGCACCTAGTGCGGCTAAACCAATTGCGATTGCTGCTGCTAATAGACCCATTATAAGTGTTCCTCCTTTAAATGTATGAAAGATAAATGTGTTTTTGTTCAAAAATGAACAGGTGTGAATATATTAATGGTCGGCACTAACTTTATGTGATAGATAGACCATCGTTAACATAACAAAGATAAATGATTGAATGGCTCCAACAAAGATGGAGAAACCTTGCCATGCAAGCATTGGGACAATTGCGGCCAGAGTACCACCTATCCCTGTCGCTAAACTTCCAGCAATCAACGTCAACAGGATTTCACCTGCGTAGATGTTACCGTAAAGACGAAGTCCAAGCGTAAGTGTGTTTGCAAATTCTTCAATAATCTTAATTGGAAACATGAATGAGAACGGCTTGAGGAATTCTCTTCCATAAGCGGCTGTCCCCTTAAGCTTCACCCCATAATAATGGGAAAGTAAAACAACCATTGTTGCAAGAGTCATCGTCACGACTGGGTCTGCTGTCGGTGATTTCCACCATAGCGTTCCGTCAATGACAATTGAGAATGGAAGCCCCAACATATTGGATACAAAGATATACATAATCAATGTAATCCCAAGTACATGGAATCTTCCGCCATCCTTCCAATCCATCGCACTGTTAATAATGTTTTTAACGAAGTCCATGACCCATTCCATAAAATTCTGGATTCCGGATGGCTTCATTGCTAGAGTACGAGTGGATAGAACAGCAATAATAAAAACAATTAGACTGGCAACCGTTATCATTAACACGTTTGCCAAATTAAAATAGAGTCCTAAAAATGGTACTATAGGAGCTTCATGATGCACCAGTATTCACCTCTCTTCCCCGCTATCGACGTATATGAAAAGACTGGATCAAAAAATCTATCATAATGACAAAATAGGATGTCACTAATCCCAAAACAGCACTAATAAGATGGACATGCTCAGGATACTCAAGAGCAATAAAAATCACTAATCCCGCTGCAGCAAAACGAGAAAACGAACCGAGGGAACGTATTTTCTTGCCTTGAAGGACTGCGTCTCCGAAGTTCCAGGTCCTTCTCGCCAGCAACCATAGGTTGTACAAACTGACGGCAGTACCAACAATCAGACCTGCAAACAGTGATTGATAATCTGTAAAAAAAGCCCACCCTAAAAAGTAAAAAGATAATAGAAACAATATGTATTTTCGCTGACGTTCAAACATTACCCGTATCTCCGGCATAGCTGTTTATTCTCCTGAATAGAAATGTTGGACAAGTCGGATCATCGCGTAAACACCTGCGGCTAAGCAAATTAATAATCCTAATATTAAGAAAAATGGCTCAACACCGAATACCCGGTCCAGCCACCTTCCTACAAATACACCAATCAGCACGGATCCTGCAAGTTGAGCAAGAATCGCTGACATTAGGGCGTATGCCTGTAATGGATGCCGGTTATTTTGACGCATTTTTCCACAGCTCCCATCCGAAACGATTGCGGTACGGGATTGAATAAATTGATAGATTTGGTCACTGAAACCCTTATCATTATATCCTTTGTAAGCATACAATAGCACTATGTCAATGTCAATCCATTATAGCTAAAAAGTTCACATAGTTTTCAAATTACTAGCAAAATATTCATAGGAAGTATTATACCATGTTTTCCAAAAAAAACCGGAGGATTTTGTGTCCCTCCGGTGACATTTATTCGGGTCGTGGCGGAATAAAGAATTGGATATCAATCCGATCTTCCTGACCTGCTTTTTTAGCAAAAACCTTGGCGATATACCCTCCAGGTGGAGGAAGGTCTTCTGGCTTTAACTCCTGCTCTAGCATTCCCTTCTTTACTTTCCTTTTTGAATCAAGAAATCCGATAAATCGATAATCATCTGGATCAAACAAAGCGATTCCAAATTCGTCTGCCCCACCCGGAAGATAAACCTCATAGCGAAGATGACCCGGTTTATCAGCAGGAGCAAGCGCAAAGCCCATTACGCGTGGGTAGTCGGGTTCTTCTAAAACATACAAGTATGGAATGCTAATTTTATTTGAAGCCTCATTCAAGGTAAGATAACCGTCGTGAATTTTGCCTTTAAAGGCTGAAGGATCCACAATCATGCTTATTTCCACTTTCTTCTTTTTCCCTGGTGCTACTTCGAAGCTCATTGGCATCTCCCACTCAATGCCTTCTTCTCTTTTCGGTAAGGTAAAAGAATACTTTTTTGTTTTAGCGCCGTGGTTTTGAACTTCAATGACAGTGGTATGCCTGTGAAGGCGATCAGCAAGCCTGAATTTCCCAAACTGTAACGATGCCGGTAAGACAAGCGACTCCGTATTTACTGCTTTTTCTACTTGAATCCGCCCAGCTCCTTGTTCATAAGTATGGTAACCAATGCCTTCTCGATTTTTAATCGGAAGGGACGTATTCATTAAAGCGGCTTTGATTTGTTCTGGACTCCAGTCAGGGTGTGCCTGCTTAATCAGAGCACTTGCACCTGCAACATGAGGTGCCGCCATGCTCGTCCCCTGCAAGGCAAGGTATCCACCGGGAATCGTACTATTAATTGCAACCCCTGGTGCAACAACATCCGGCTTGATTTCCCAAGTGTTCGTTACCGGACCACGCGAACTAAAGTCGGCTAAGAGATCCTTTTCTTCTACAAGATCCTTTCTGGCAAATCCCTTTGCTTCTTTGATTGCCTTTTTCAGCTTTTCTCCTTCTTGCATCGTGATGGAGGCGACAGGAATATCGAGAGGCTCTTCAAGGTTTCCAAGGAAACCACCTTTCGTATTGTTAAAAATAATCACGCCTCTTGCCCCGGCCTTAGCCGCATTCTTTGCTTTTTCTGTAAACGTAAGCTCGCCTCTTTTGATTAAAACTAGTTTTCCTTCTGCTCCTTTAACCTGGCTTTTCCGGCCGATGCCGCCATCTACTATTTCGATACTTCTGTCTAGCTTCCAGCCTTCTGAACCCATCAGTGGTTCTAGTCTTATTTTATCTGTAAGACCTGTGACACTAAGATAAGGAACGAGAAGCGGTGGCGTCGAGGCTCCCACAGAAATCGCCTTTGTTGCTGTGCCTGGCGAGCCGACTGTCCACTTATTCGGGCCAGAGTTGCCTGAAGACGTGACGGCGGTAATTCCGTGTTCAACTGCTTTATTAATGGCAAGCGAGATTGGGAGGTCTGGTCCATTAATATCATTGCCCAGCGACAGGTTGAGTACGTCTACTTTGTCCTTTATCGCCTGGTCAATGGCGGCAAGAACCTGTTCGGTTGTGCCCATCCCTCCAGGACCTAGTGCCCGATAGGCAATCAGTTTGGCGTCGGGGGCCACGCCGGTAATCCTTCCGTTCGCTGCAATAATCCCTGCGACATGGGTGCCATGAAGAGTACTGCCGCCGATGGTCCCCTTTGTTTCCATCGGGTCTTTGTCCCCATCGACCAAATCATGACCACCCCCATAGTTGCGGTGCAAATCTGGATGGTCATAATCAATCCCGGTATCAATAACGCCAATTTTAATACCTTTACCTGACAAGCGCTGTCCGTTGGCATCGAAAATTCCACGAACCCTTTCTCCGCCAATGAGTTCAATGTTGGTTGCAGTCGCCTCCGCCTTATAGGATTGAACAGGTGACACTTGCTTCGCTCCCTGAATCCTTTCTAACTCGTGAAGTGGACCCTCAACCGAATAACCGGGTAATGCGTATTTAAACACTCTCCGAAGTTTTATATTAGGAAGTTGAGCCAATTGTTTTTTTATGTTTGCTTCTGTTTGGAATTCATCTGTTAGTACAATGGCAACCTTGTTTACTTGCTTATCTTCTGCTGGTATTTGTGGGTGGTGTAGGTTCTGCGTAGGTGTATCCTTTGTTACCTTTGAATCTGCTAGCCTAGAGGTTATACTTTCCGGTTGATCACTTCCCCATGTGACATCCTCTTTCGCATTCGTCCACGTTGGGGTCACTGTAGCCAATAGTAAAATTGTTAATACCGTTATGTAGACGAAGTTTCGCATGCGCACACCTACTTTTTACTTCTTATGGTGAACAAAGTACGTGCGGACTATGCATAGAAGTCAAGCTTGTTTATCGCGAATATTATGTAGTTTGTCGTTTTATACAGTGTTTTATCTTACTGAATATTCACTTTTCTTCTATTTATATAGTGTTTCTAAGGTCTATTGTTTTGATGGTACAAGTCGCTTTTTCAGACAGTTATTTTGGAAGAGGTAATGTAACATTCTTTATTCTACGGAAATACCTCTAATTAGGATGTGAAGATTGTCACCTTTTTACATGTCAATTCAATCACTAGTGGTACTTTCACTAATGCAAAAACCTCCCTTTCTTTTGGCTGAAAGGGAGGTTCCTTGTAGGTTCTTATTTTGTGCCGAATAGGCGGTCGCCGGCGTCACCTAGACCTGGCACGATATAGCCATGGTCATTGAGCTTTTCATCAAGGGCTGCGATATAGATATCAACATCCGGATGAGCTTCCTTTAAAGCTTCAACACCTTCAGGAGCCGCAATCAGACACATAAACTTGATATGCTTTGCGCCACGCGTTTTTAATGAGTTAATCGCTTCAATGGCTGAGCCACCTGTTGCAAGCATTGGGTCGATGACGATGAAATCACGCTCTTCCACATCGCTTGGAAGCTTCACGTAATATTCAACTGGCTTTAGCGTTTTAGGATCACGGTAAAGTCCGACATGTCCAACTTTTGCCGCTGGAATCAATTTCAGAATTCCATCTACCATGCCAATTCCCGCACGTAAAATTGGAACAAGACCAAGTTTCTTACCAGCGAGAACTTTTGAAGTTGTTTCTTGGACTGGAGTTTCGACTTCGATGTCCTGTAACGGCATATCACGAGTAATTTCAAATGCCATCAGGGTCCCTACTTCATCAACCAATTCACGGAACTCCTTCGTTCCTGTGTTCTTATCACGAATATACGTTAACTTATGTTGGATTAGTGGGTGGTCAAACACAAATACCTTTGCCATCGAATCTCTCCTTAAAAGTAGAATTTTGTCTTATTATGTAAAATAATCTCTGTTTACACTCCGTCTAATTTTACAGAAAAACATTTGTAAGAGCAACAACCTAGTATAGGAAATTTTCGTTTTAAAAAGAAAACTCACAAAAAGAAGCAGTCCTCCCATTGAGAACCGCTTCTACGTTGACTTTTAATATTCAGGATAAAGTACGTACTTGCTTGATAAAGCTTCCACGCGCTTGCTAGCCTCAGCCAGCTTTTCCTCATTTTCATGATTTTTAAGAGTGAATGCGATAATCGCAGCAATCTCATCCATATCCTCAAGACCGAAACCACGGCTTGTAACGGCAGCCGTTCCAATTCGGATTCCGCTGGTAACAAATGGGCTTGCTGGATCAAATGGAATCGTATTTTTATTCACGGTGATGCCGACCTCATCAAGAACCTTCTCGGCAACTTTACCTGTAAGATCAAGAGAACGCGTATCGATGAGTACTAAGTGATTATCTGTTCCACCTGAAACAAGTGTAATCCCCTCTTTTTGAAGGCTTTCAGCAAGACGCTTAGCGTTCGCGACAATATTCTCAGCATACACTTTAAAATCAGCTTGTAGCGCTTCGCCAAACGCAACCGCCTTCGCAGAAATAACATGCATCAACGGACCACCCTGAATTCCAGGGAAGATGGATTTATCAATTTTCTTCGCAAACTCTTCTCGGCAAAGAATCATGCCACCACGTGGACCGCGAAGCGTTTTATGAGTAGTCGTCGTGACGAAATCTGCATAAGGAACTGGGTTCTGATGAAGACCAGTTGCAACTAAACCCGCAATATGCGCCATATCGACCATTAGGTAAGCTCCTACTTCGTCGGCAATTTCTTTAAACTTTTTAAAATCAATCTCACGAGGATACGCACTCGCACCTGCAACGATCAGCTTCGGCTTATGCTCAACTGCCTTTTGACGAACATCTTCGTAGTTGATTGTGTGCGTTGTCTCATCAACACCGTATTCAACGAAGTTATATTGAATACCGCTGAAGTTAACTGGGCTTCCATGTGTTAAGTGACCGCCATGAGAAAGATTCATCCCAAGAACCGTGTCCCCTTGTTCAAGAATTGTAAAATAAACCGCCATGTTCGCCTGTGCACCTGAGTGCGGCTGAACATTTACATGCTCCGCACCAAAGATTTCTTTCGCACGGTCACGCGCAATATTCTCAACAACATCCACATACTCACAGCCACCGTAATAACGTTTCGCTGGGTATCCTTCTGCATATTTATTGGTTAAAACAGACCCTTGGGCTTCCATCACTGCTTCACTGACAAAGTTCTCTGAGGCAATCAATTCAATCTTTGTACGCTGACGTCCTAATTCCTTCTGGATTGCCTCGAATACTTGGCTATCCTGCTCTTTAAGATGCTTCATGTTTATCCCCCTTTTATATTGACAGATGTCTTAGAAAGTATGTAGATCTGTTCATGATTAGTGTGAAAATTCTTTTTTATTGTAGCCCAACTTGTGCGGAAAAGAAAGGTGGTTCTTTTCATGTAAACGGTTGCTTTTCATCTTTTTTTGTAAAATACGATTCTTTCCTGATTATGGGATGATAATGTTCGGGTTTTTTGCGGGATTTTAGATAGTTATTTCAGAGGGGCTAATCGGCTTACTTTGTTTTGGTAGTTGTGTAAAACTTGGTCGTAGTTGTTGGACTTGGGTTTGTATTTGCAGGAATCCCTTTTCTATTTGTGGAATTCCGGGATCTATTTGCAAAGATGGAGGTCCTATTTGTAGAGATGACCCTTCTATTTTCAAGCTGTACTTTTATTTACATAAAACCGAACTTCTATTTGCATAAATCCCTTTTCTATTTGTGGAATTTGGGGTTCTATTTGCAGAGATGGAGGTCCTATTTGCAGAAATGACCCTTCTATTTGCAAGCTGTACTTTTATTTACATAAAACCGAACTTCTATTTGCAGGAATCCCTTTTCTATTTGTGGAATTCCGGGGTCCATTTGCAAAGACGGAGGTCCTATTTGCAGAGATGACCCTCTATTTGCAAGCTGTACTTTTATTTACGTAAACCGAACTTCTATTTGCAGAAATCCCTTTTCTATTTGTGGAATTTGGGGTTCTATTTGCAAAGATGAAGGTCCTATTTGCAGAGATGACCCTTCTATTTGCAAGCTGTACTTTTATTTACATAAAACCGAACTTCTATTTGCAGAAATCCCTTTTCTATTTGTGGAATTCCGGGGTCCATTTGCAAAGATGGAGGTCCTATTTGCAGAGATGACCCTTCTATTTGCAAGCTGTATTTTTATTTACGTAAACCGAACTTCTATTTGCAGAAATCCCTTTTCTATTTGTGGAATTCCGGGGTCCATTTGCAAAGATGGAGGTCCTATTTGCTGAGATGACCCTTCTATTTGCAAGCTGTATTTTTATTTACGTAAACCGAACTTCTATTTGCAGCAATCCCTTTTCTATTTGTGGAATTCCGGGTTCTATTTGCAGATATTGGCCTCCTATTTGCACAGGAAATTTATTTAAAAGTTAACCTCCTCTAGGAACAGCTCTCCCCCTCAACCAATCCACCCCCAAAAGAAAAAAGCCCCACCTATGGAGCTTCTTCTATTAGCAAGACTCGTTCTCGTAATTTTTTTCATATACTGCTCGACTACCACCGATGAGCTTCGCTCTTGTTTTAGCGAGCGTCACGTAGGCTTGTCCAACGGTCTTTTGCGAAACTCTTAATGGTACGGCAACATGTTTCAGATGCATACCAATAAGAGTGCTGCCAATATCAATCCCTGAGTCTGCTTTGATAAACTCGACCACAACCGGGTCACTCATGTTTCCATAGGCATACGTAGCCATTGCTCCGCCAGCTGTCCGGACAGGAATGACAGTGACCTCTTCTAACTGTCGCTCATAAGCGGTTTTGCGTTCCACAACAAGTGCTCTGTTCAAATGCTCACAGCACTGAAACGCCAGTTGAACACCTGTTTCTACCTGCAGCTGTTTTAGCTGACGAAACACAAATGATGCCACTTCCTCTGAGCCTGCTGTGCCGATTTTTTCACCGATGATTTCACTCGTGCTGCAGCCAATCACAAGCACATGGTGCTCGCTCAACTTTACCTGATCCTTGAACTCAGAAAGGACTCTATTGAATTCCTCTTCCCATTGATTAATCAATCCAACCCACATCCTTTCTGTGTTTAAGATGCTTTCCCCTCAGATCTCTTACTTATTCTCGTATTCGGTAATCTTCCCAACACGGTTAGCGTGTCGACCGCCTTCGAAGTCAGATGTTAACCAAGCTTTAGCGATCTCGCGTGCCAGGCCTGGGCCGATAACGCGCTCACCCATCGCAATGATGTTGCTGTCATTATGCTGACGAGTCACCTTTGCACTAAAAACATCATGAACAAGTGCACAACGAATGCCCTTAACCTTGTTCGCCGCAATGCTCATTCCGATTCCTGTGCCACAAATTAAAATTCCTCGATCGAACTCTCCTGCTGCGACTTTCTCTGCAACTGGAAGTGCATAATCGGGATAATCGACTGATGTGTCGCAGTCACACCCGAAATCTTCATACTCAATGCCCATTTCTTCCATCTGCTGTTTGATCTCTTCACGGATATTTAAGCCGCCGTGGTCGGACGCAATTGCAACCTTCATCCTTACATTCCTCCTCATTCCATCCTAATTCCACCGTTATTTTCTCACAAACCTATTAAAATAAAAAGATTTCCTTATTGAAATCACAGCTTATTGTTTCCACTTTTCCTCTGCTTTTTCAATCGCATCTTTAATTTCTCTAAATGCAGCACGATAGATTTCAATGCTACCTCCATATGGATCTGCAATATTTCGCCCTTCCTGACCAGCAAATTCACTTAAAGTGAACGTTTTCTCGTTTGCTTGTGGAAAGTGACTTAATACCGCGTCTTTATGACTAGTGGTCATCGTCAGAACAATGGATGCCCAGTCGATTTCCTTTGCCGAAAGCTGGGTTGACTGATGGTTATAATCAATTTCATTTTCCGTCAGCACCTTTCCAGCATTCGCCGAGGCTGCGCTCCCTTCAGCGGCAAATACCCCCGCTGATTTTACCTCAAGACCAGGGATGTTTTTACTTTTTAAAATTGCCTCTGCCATCGGACTCCGACAAGTATTTCCTGTACAAACAAACAAAACCTTTTTCATGCGTCAGCCTCCTTTATTTTTACCTTGTACAATTATTATACGTTTTAATGTTGAAAAACAGAAAAAAAAGACACCCAAATGTAGGTGTCCAGCAAAATATTACACTATTTTTATATGTATGAAACAATTGAAAAATAGTTCTTTCCCCTATATGAGGTTTTCTTTATTTTAAAATAACAATTTCAAACCAAAAGCAAGGAGAATTCCGCCGCCTAACGCTTCGCTATACTGTCCAAGCCAACCCTGGACTCTTCGCCCCAGCAACAAGCCCAACCAAGTTAACATTGTTGCGACTGCTCCAAAGCAAATCAGCACGAGAATCGTTTTTGCACCGTATATCCCAAGTGTCAATCCGGCTGAAAAGCTATCCAGACTCACTCCGAAGGCAAAAAATAGTAAACCTTTGCCAACCGGTGCAATTAAACTTTCTTCCTCTTCCTTAAAACTAGACCGAACCATTTGGATCCCTAATAAAATCAGCAATCCTCCACCAAGATAGCTGGCGATTGCTCCGAATTGTTCAGATAAAAAACGTCCGGCGATCATGCCAACGAGAGGCATCCAAACATGAAAGATTCCAATCATGATTCCTATTTTAGCAATTTGCCTTAACGATAGCCTAAACATCCCCATGCCTAAACCAACCGAAAAAGCATCCATTCCTAGCGCAAAGGCCATCAACAATAGTGTTACGAGTTCTCCGAGTATTGCTCCCATCTTCTAGCCTCCCTGGACATACGTGGACTTGCTATTTCAACATATGCACGTCCTCCAGAGTTTAGAAGCCAGTTCTATCCGTTCCTTGAAAATGCACCCCGTAAAGGAAATAAAGGGTACGTTCCCACGTTTAGATAATCGGATAACCCGATGCTTTTGTTAATCGATTCATAATTGCAACGCCGACACCTGTTTCGGGGAATATCTCACCGAAGATGATATCCACATCAACCTCATTAAAAGCTCTTAGTGTGTCATAAAGGGCCTCCGCAACGGTTTCGAGCTGAACTCGGCGTCCACATGGAAAGATCACATCCGCTTGATAGTTTTCGACATTTTCTTCGGTGGTCATCACACCAACCTTCATGCCTTCCGCTCGTTTTTCATTTACAAGCTCTTGGATTTTGTTCACACCATCTGCAACCAAATACAATGGAGCATTCGGAGAATAGTGGCGATACTTCATTCCCGGCGACTTTGGCGCTTGAGTATGATCGGTTAAAGCAGGGTCCGTTGACACTTCCCCGATCACGCCTTCAAGCTGTTCTTTCGTAATTCCACCTGGCCGTAAAATCACAGGGATATCCCCTGTACAGTCCACAACAGTGGATTCTACTCCAACACCCGTTGGTCCTCCGTCCATTATCCCTGCAATTCTTCCATTTAAATCATCATGGACATGTTGCGCTGTGGTAGGGCTTGGACGACCTGATAGATTGGCACTTGGTGCGGCAATTGGCAATTGTGCAGCCTCGATTAGAGCCAAGGCAACAGGATGATTCGGCATGCGGACCGCAACTGTGGATAATCCCGCTGTCGCCTTTTCTGAGAGTTTGCCTATCTTTTTATTAAAAATAAGCGTTAAAGGTCCTGGCCAGAACGCATCTATTAACTTTTTCGCCATGTCGGGTATTTCTTTGACAATTTCACCTAGCTGGTTGAGATTCGCGATATGAATAATCAGCGGATTATCACTCGGCCTTCCTTTTGCAGCAAAAATTTTTGCAACTGCCTCATCACTTTCTGCATTTCCACCTAGCCCATAAACCGTTTCAGTCGGGAGAGCTACTACTTCATTTTTCGTCAAAATTTGCGCCGCTTCGACAATTTGTGGATATGTGATTAACCTATCCACATCTTTATCCACTTTCCACATACTTGTTAACATACTTGTCCACCTTTTATTAATGAGACGATTGTCCCCAGTTTAGTTCTTTTATCCCTATATTTTAGGGGTTAAGGAATGCAATTTCTATGAAAGTATAAAAGAAGAAACAATCGATGACAAGTTTCTATCCACAAATTGTGTATAACATCGTCAAAATAGTGGATAACTTTTTAGATATATCCACATTTTCCCCAAACTTCTCCACAAATCAGGAGTTATCCACAATCCCTACCTTCATTTCCATTATAATCGTATTGTCCACATTGGATACTTGCTCAAAATGTGGATGGTTGTAAAGGGCCACAGGAATATCTTTTACCGTATTAAATCCAATTTTATTAAAAAAGGAAACGGCACTTTCCTTATTGGTTGCGAGATAGAGAGCCTTTAGATTATTCCCCTCCGCAATCCGAATTACTCGGTCAAATAACAAGAGGATTTGCACTTGGGACGTTCCCTCAGAAACAACAAAGGATCGCAGCATGCCCACTCCATTCACGGGCTCAATGCCGATGCACGCCTTCAAGGCGCCACTTTTTGTTTCTAGTAGCGAATAGTAGTCAATCGCTTCGGCTACTCCTTCAGTATTTAAGTTAGCCTCTAATAAAAACGACTCTAACCTTTTAACATCCTTTTTCTCTGCCTTACGAATGGTCTCTTCCATTTTTCCACCCCATTTTTTGAATTCTACTATATAGGTATGGGCATTGTAGAAAAGATAGAACCATTTCGTATCTTTTTCTCAAGTAGTGATATGCTTCACTACTCTTTTCAGTAGAAAGAATATACTAATACTAGATTCTACTATTTGGAGGGTATTTATATGGAAAAACAAACATTGAGTCACTATCAAGAGTTTAGCGAAGAACGATTCACAAAACGTATTGTCTTTAAAAAGGGCGATAGTACCGTGTTTTTACTGAACTTTTTACCAGGACAAGAGCTTCCACCACATGCCCATCCAGGCAGTGAAGTGTTTATTCAAATGATGCAAGGTGAAGGAACGTTTAACGTAGACGGTGAGGACACTGTCGTTCAACAAAATGAAGTGATTCACTGCCGCAACCAAGAAAAAATGGCGTTCAAAAACACCGGATCTGTACCGGTTTCTTTATATGTAATGCTAAGTAAGATCCCTGATGAGCGTTTTGCGCAGGATCTTTAAGCTTTCAAACGAAACGAGCCTGACTCAAACTGTTGTTTTGAGTTCAGGCTCGTTTTGTTTCAAGGTGGTTGAGTTAACACCCTAATAGAGATGGTAATGCTGAAAAAAATCTTATGTTAACTGGCTCTATTCTCTCAAATTGTGTTTTTCTATAGTGCCATTGCATTTGAAGAAAGATAGCCTTAACTAAAAATCTTATTCCAAATTTCCACAACGAAGAATTTCACTTCAACCTTCTCTTCCTCTTCGTCTTCATAAAGCGGTGCGGATTCTTCCGCTACGAGGTTGTCTGCCTCTTTTTCTTCGTGTTGCACTTTAGATTCCTTTTTGGACTCATTAGCTTCTTGCTCTTCTGCAGTTGCAGTAGGAGCTACATCTTCTTCAACTAGCTTTTCAGCAGCTTCTACTTCTTCTACTTGCACTTCGGTTACTATTTCTTCAACCTGTTCTTCGATTTCTCCTTTCTCAACTTGCTTTTCTTCTACCGTTTCTTCAAGCTGTTCTTCTACTACTACCTCCGCAACTTGCTTTACGACTTCTACTTCTTCAACCTGCTCTTCTGTTCCTTTTGATTCTACTTGCTCTTCTGCCTCTATTTCCTCGTTTGCTTCTACTTCTTCTACTTGCTCTCCTGCTTCTTTTGATTCTACTTTCTCCGTTGAACTGGCCTCAACTGCTTTTCCGTTTTCAAACCCAGGACTTGTTGCTTCTCCATTTGAAAAGTCTAGAAAGCATAGTGGTGGAAATAGGACACACCACCAGTTGGACCCGGTCCCTTCTCCAAGTGTGATGAGAACGGCTTCATATTCACCTGCTGGGTACAAGTACTGACCATATAGCTTGGTCGGAAACTTTACTTTATTAAACTCTGTTTTCACCGTTTGATTGCTTCCATGTTCAGCAACGACATCTTCCGCTATCTTCTGTAACTCAGGAATCCCTTCCTTAATCACGTTTCGAGCCTCTTCTAGTGATACTAGATTCTCTACCCAACTCGTGATTTCCGCGTTTACCGCATCGCGAACCTTACGCTTGATTTCCTGATCCTTTTCCAAATCACTGTCCGCTAAGATTCTTAACCGAATCGCTTCATTTGGAATCACCATTGGATCTTGTGAGGTTGCCTCTGTAGTTGGCATATATAAATTTAAAATAGTAGCAGCACATAATAACATAATATATAGTTCAGCTAATCGCTTTTGTTTGATTTTCATCTTCTAGCACCATCCCTTCACTAGTCACAGTGTGGACAGATTGCTAGATTCTTAAACTAGTAAATTTAAGATTTTTTGATCTGTTTTTTTAGATTACTGATTGGATGCTTTTTTGAGCAAGCCTAGGTTTTCTACGTTCCCTTTTTGGTGGGTGGACACCCTTTTTGGGCACGAAGGATTTCCCTGCGTTACCTTTTTGTTGGGTGGACAGTCATTTGGGCACGCTGGACTTTCCTACGTTCCCTTTTGGTCGGTCCACCCATCCTTTCGGACATGCTGGATTCTCCTGCGTTACCTTTTTGTTGGATGGGCACCCTTTTGGGCATGCTGGATTCTCCTGCGTTACCTTTTGGATGAGTAGACACCCCTTTTGGGCTCGCTGGATTCTCCTGCGTTACCTTTTGGATGAGTGAACACTCTTTTTGGGCACGCTGGAATTTCCTCCATTACCTTTTAGATAGTTCACCCCTCCTTTTGGGCACGATGGACCTCTTTCCCGCACGTGGGACTGTTCACCGCCATTACCCCCAGAACCTACTCCCCCTTAGCCCTCAACGCACGCTTCTCCGCTAACAACGTCTGAAATTCTTTCTCTAACTCCTCAGATTGCGCGATACTCAATCGGCTCAGTACTTCGGTGATTTTTGTTTCCAGTAGCATTCGCTTATCTTCAGTATGATCCCGCTGCTCTTGAGGTTCATAGTTTTTATATTCCTCATAAGTACCCTCAAAAACGTGAATACCTTTATTCTCAATCACCAATATTCTAGTCCCTACCTTCTCAATAAACCGCCGGTCGTGCGAAACAAAGATAATTGTTCCTTCATAATCTTGCAGCAGTGACTCAAGTGCCTCAACAGAATCAAGATCAAGGAAGTTTGTTGGTTCATCTAGTATTAGCGTGTTGATCTCACTCACAAACAACTTTGCCAAGGCTACCTTGATTCGCTCACCGCCACTCAGTACCTGAACAGGTTTATAGACATCCTCCCGATAGAAGTGAAGTCTTGCCAATACCGTACGGATAAACGTTTCCGTCTGGACCGAAGTGCTGCTTACGTTCTCCAGGATACTTTTTTCCACAACTAAGGTCTCAATCGTTTGACTAAAATACCCCATTTGGACCGCTGGGGAAACCGTAATCCCTGCCTCTCTCTGTAAGATTTTCTTCACCAGCGTCGTTTTGCCACTTCCATTCGGGCCAATAATCGCCAACTTCTCGCCGCCTTTAACGGTAAAACTAACCGGCTTCCACAACACACGTTTCCCAACAACCCCGCCAACATTCTCGACTCGAAGAACGATTCGACCTTTAAACGTTTCTTCATTTGGTAGATTCATTTTAACGGGTTCCACTTCTTTCACCTTATCTACCTTATCAAGCTTCTCTAACCTTGTTTTAAACGCACTGGCGGTTTTTTCAAGTTTCTTTTGTTTCTTTGCAAAATAGGGCTTCGCACCTGTGATTCGCGCTTCTGAAGGACTAACCTTTTTGGGTGCCTTCGTGGCTCTTGCCGCTTTCTTTTCCTTTAATTTTATCGCGTCCTCTAACTGCTGCTTTTGTTTCTCATATTTTTCATACGCCTGTTCGTGTTGACGACGCTCTACTTCTTTTTGTTCAGCGTAAGCGGAGTAATTTCCTGGGTACTCCTTTACCTTTCCTTCGTGGATTTCCCAGATTTTCGTACATATAGCATCTAAAAATACCCGGTCATGCGAGACTAAAATAAGTGCGCCCTGCCATCTCTTCAGCTTCTTTTCCAACCACTCAATATGTTCTGTATCCAAATGAGTGGTCGGTTCGTCTGCTAACAACAAGTCAGCCTTTCGAACCAACGCTTTATTAATGTATTCCTGGGTCACTTCGCCTCCACTTTTATGAGTATCATTCCTTTTTAACTGCGGTAACAGCTCGACACTCCCAGTATGGGTGACCGTTCCCTCTTCAGGTGAGTGCAACCCTGCAAACACCTCTAACAAGGTCGTTTTTCCACTTCCATTTCGACCAACAAGACCAATTCGATCCTCTTTGCCTACCTGCAGCCTTTCCACATCCAACAGTACCCGATCTTTTATTGATAACCTCAATGAATTTGCTTCTAATCTAATCAAGCTATCGCCCCCATTTTTGTTACGGAGGCATATAAAAAGCCTCCTATCTACAATCAGAATAGGAGGTCAAAAATGGGTGCACAAAACTAAAGAGACCACTCCCTTTAGCCCAACCACTTGAAATCCAATCCTATTCTGAAAACAATTCTTAAAGGCAACACGAAATAAGCGCAGAAACCATCTGCTTTTAAATCAATGCCTTTAAAATGATCTGTTTTCGTAAAAATAGGATTAGAACTTCATCGTTATTGGGTCACCCTTCCGTTATTTGAAATTATCTTAAGGGTACCTCAGAATGGGAGGAATTGTCAACAGGGAGAAATCCGACGGTTCTTTTTATTGTTAAAAAGACAGGAGAACCGTCCCTACCTAATTTCCGCAAACACCATTCGGTCTTTTCTGTTGATGTCGAGCACGACTTCTACCTTTGCCCCAGGGAAGGTTTGTTTTAACAAGTCTGAAACAGCTTCTCCTTGACCAGCTCCAATTTCAAAGCCGACGAGCGCCTTTTCTTTTAACACAAGCGGCAATTCAACCATAAATCTGCGGTATAGATCTAGACCGTCGTCACCAGCAAATAGGGCCATATGTGGCTCATGCTCGGTGACAATTTCAGACATGGTCAATTGATCTGCGACTGGGATATAAGGTGGGTTTGATATCACTGCATCAAGCTTTTTGCCAGAAGAAATAAACGGCGCTAACAAGTTACCTTGAATGAACTCTACTTCTGCACCCAATCTTGTTGCATTCTCTTGCGCTGTTGCCAACGCCTGATCAGACAGGTCCGTTGCTGTAACCTTCAAGCGAGGTTGTTCCAATTTTAACGTAATCGAAATTGCCCCACTGCCTGTCCCAACATCCGCGAGGTCCAAAGCCCCCTCAGCGCCAAACATCGAATCTAAGCGTTTAAGCGTGCCATAGACCAATTCTTCTGTTTCAGGACGAGGGATGAGTACTGCTGGATTTACGTTGAAGGAGCGCCCGTAAAATTCCTCTGAACCGATAATATATTGTACAGGTACACCTTTTTCATGCTGGCGAACAGCTTCTTCAAACTGCGCCAGTACTTCTGGCTGCAAATCCTCACGCATCTCAGCAAATAGTCTTGAGCGACTCATCCCTGTAAAATGGCGGAGCAGAAGTTCACCTACGTTCTCGTCTCGCTGCTTTTCTTTTAAAAAAGAAGAAGCCCAGTTGAGGGCTTCATATAGTTTCTTACTCATTGGATGCTGCCTCTAAACGGCTAGACTGGTCTTCCATGATCAAAGCGTCGATGATTTCATCCATTTTTCCTTGAAGGATTTGGTCGAGCTTTTGAATGGTTAGGCCAATTCGATGATCGGTTACACGGTTTTGCGGGAAGTTATACGTACGGATTCGCTCCGAACGGTCCCCCGTTCCAACAGCCGATTTACGCACAGAATCGTATTCAGCTTGAGCTTCTTGCTGGAATTTATCATAAACACGTGCACGCAATACCTTCATCGCTTTGTCTTTATTTTTATGTTGGGATTTCTCATCCTGGATAGAAACGACAATACCAGTAGGAATATGCGTTAAACGCACAGCTGACATGGTCGTGTTAACGCTCTGTCCGCCCGCGCCACTTGAAGCAAAGGCATCAAAACGGATATCTTTATCATGAAGTTCAATCTCAACTTCTTCCGCCTCTGGAAGGCAGGCAACTGTCGCTGTTGACGTATGAATTCGACCACCAGATTCTGTTTCCGGAACACGTTGAACGCGGTGAGCACCGTTTTCGAATTTCATTTTCGAATAAGCCCCGGCTCCATTAATCATAAAAATAATTTCTTTATAGCCGCCGACTCCTGTAGTGCTAGCCTCCATGACTTCAACTTTCCAGCCTTGGCTTTCAGCAAAACGGCTGTACATGCGGTATAAATCACCGGCAAACAACGCCGCTTCATCGCCACCTGCTGCGCCACGGATTTCCATAATAACGTTTTTATCATCATTCGGGTCCTTTGGTACGAGAAGAATCTTTAGACGAGTTTCTAGATTTTCAATTTGTTCCTCGAGTTCAGAAATTTCTTCCTTTACCATTTCGCGCATATCGGCATCTAGCTTTTCCTCAAGCATGGCTTTCGCGTCTTGGAACTGTTCTTTTGCTACTTTGTATTCACGATAAACTTCGACAGTCTCTTGGATATCAGACTGTTCCTTCGAATATTCACGAAGTTTCTTTGGGTCATTTACAATTTCGGGATCACTTAAAAGCTCATTTAGTCTTTCATAGCGGTCCTCTACGGCTTGAAGACGATCAAACAAAGTCATTCACCTCAAATTTTTATATGTTGGCTGTGGAAACCAAAGCCTATATATTAAGTAGATTTTTTCATATTATCATTTTTACCCATAACTACTTAATTATAGTATAGGGACAAATTTGCGTCAAAATCAAATTGTGTTGATGATAATATGTGGGTATTAGGTTTTGCAAATAAACCCGGATGTTTATGAGATTTTAAGCGTTTTAGTCTCAGCATAAGGAATACCGTGTATGGTATCTATCCTATATTTTATCCTGCTAGCTAATAATTTGTGCTCCATTAACCCGAAAAAGCACAAAACCTAATGACCTATACTAGAAAAGGGCCTTATAGAAGGGTATTTTTATCGTTAATTGACCTCTATACTGTTAAAAACCTCATAAAATACCCTTATCTAGACTGCCTTTATTGAAAAAAACTCATTATATTCCCTGTTTCGAGCATTATATTCCCCCTAAGAGACGTTTTATTCCCAGCACAGGAATAAATACCCAACACCGTACCGTATCCACACCCATTTTAGAACGAAAAATCCCAGTTTGTGTTGTGAACCTCAATCAAAAAACCAGCTTCTACACTAGAAGCTGGTTTTTTAACGTCATCCTATTTTACATGATCACTTTTAGGATTGGCTTCCTGTTCACGTGGCGCCTTTGGCACCTCATGGTGATGGCGGCAGCGAGGCTCGTACGACTCGGCTGCACCCACTTGGATGACGGGGTCATAGAAAGAGGCAGGCTCCCCATTGATGAGACGCTGGGTTCTGCTTGCAGGTGAACCACAGACAGCACACACAGCCTGGAGTTTTGTCACTTGTTCGGCAACAGCCATTAAGGCAGGCATTTGACCGAAGGGTTCGCCTCTGAAGTCTTGATCGAGACCGGCAAGGATGACTCGGTGACCACTATTGGCCAGGTGCTGAGCAACCTGAACGATTTCTTCATCAAAAAACTGAACTTCGTCGATCGCGATGACATCAATTTCAGGACTGATATGCTGAAAAATGTCTGTGGAATTCGCCACAGGTCTGGCAATCACAGACGTTCCGTTATGCGAAACGACCGATTCTTCACTATAACGGTTATCAATTAACGGTTTAAAAACAGCAATCTTTTGTTTAGCAAACTGAGTCCTTCTCACCCTGCGAATCAATTCCTCTGACTTGCCAGAAAACATGCTGCCGCAAATAATTTCAATCCAGCCGCTGTGCTTCATCACATACATAGGCACGCCCTCCCCTTCCTTGCTTAAGATCAAATTAGCTCGGTTTATGTACCCGAAGCGTGGTTTTTTATCTATTTTGCTCAATAAAAAACAGGCAAGTCATGTTGCTTCTTGCCTGTTTTTTTCATTTTTAAATTACTGTTCGTTCTTAAGGCCGTATTTTTTGTTGAAGCGGTCAACACGTCCACCAGCTTCAGCGAATTTTTGACGTCCAGTATAGAATGGATGGCACTCAGAGCAAGTTTCAACGCGAAGCTCATTCTTTACAGAACCAGTTTCGAATGTGTTTCCACATGCGCAAGTCACCGTAATTGTCTTGTAGTTTGGATGAATTCCTGTTTTCATTCCTTTTCATCTCCTTTTGCCCTGAATCATTTGCTGAAACAGAGTTATATTGTAGGGCACGAGAATGGTGCCTAGTGAATACTTCAAAAACACACTGTTGTTATTATAGCAAGGCTATACCATTTTATCAAGCTTGTTTTGACCACAATAATTTCCAACAGAAAAGCGCAAGCGCCCTGGTCAGCGGCGTATGGCCTGGAGCGCTCCAACTGAGATAAAGGAAACACGAAGAGCGATAGCGATTCGATGTTGACTTATCGTAGGGCGGAGAGCGAAGGACACTAGCCGCTAGGGCGCTGGAGCTAGACAATTCTCTAGGTTAAAACTTTTATACTTTCAAGTTTTATAAAAGAAAAATTATTTACGAGCCTTTGCTTCTTGATTCAAAATTTCAAAGAATTCTTCATTCGATTTCGTTTGCTTCAGCCTGCGAAGGAATTTCTCAGCGAAATCCGGTGAATCCGATAATGATTTACGAATTGCCCATAGCTTATCCAGATGCTCTTTCGGAATAAGCAACTCTTCTTTTCGCGTTCCTGAGCGGCGAATGTCGAGTGCAGGGAAAATCCGACGTTCAGCAAGTGAGCGGTCTAGATGCAATTCCATATTCCCTGTTCCTTTAAATTCCTCGTAAATCACGTCATCCATCCGTGAGCCTGTATCAACAAGCGCTGTTGCTAAAATCGTCAAGCTGCCGCCCTCTTCGATATTACGGGCTGCACCAAAGAAACGTTTTGGACGGTGGAACGCCGCCGGGTCAATCCCCCCCGAAAGCGTACGACCACTCGGTGGAATTACAAGGTTATAGGCACGCGCTAAACGAGTAATGCTGTCCATGAGAATGACAACATCGCGCTTATGCTCAACAAGACGCATTGCCCGCTCTAAAACAAGTTCCGCTACTTTAATATGGTTTTCCGGCACCTCATCAAAGGTTGAGCTAACCACATCTCCGGCCACAGAGCGTTCGATATCGGTTACTTCCTCTGGGCGTTCATCAATCAGTAACACGATCAATTCAGCTTCAGGATGATTCGTTGTAACACTGTTGGCAATTTCCTTTAGCAGCATTGTTTTACCAGCCTTAGGTGGAGCGACAATCAATCCACGTTGTCCAAAACCAACTGGCGCCAACAAGTCCATAATTCTTGTGGAAATATGCTTTGGCGTTGTTTCAAGCTTCATTTGACGGTCTGGGTAAAGGGGCGTTAGGCCAGGAAAGTGAACACGCTCTTTTGCTGATTCTGGGTCATCGCCGTTTACAGCCTCGACCTGAAGCAAGCCAAAATAGCGTTCATTTTCCTTTGGTGGACGAACCTTACCAGAGACTTTGTCTCCATTCCGGAGGTCAAAACGACGGATTTGCGAAGCAGAGATATAAATATCCTCTGAGCTCGGCGAGTAATTAATCGGACGTAAGAAACCAAAGCCTTCTGACTGAATAATTTCCAAAACGCCTTCCATAAAAAAGTACCCTTGACGCTCTGCTCGCGCTTTTAAAATTGCAAATATTAATTCTTTTTTCGACAGTTTGCTGTAATAAGACACCTTATATTCTCGAGCTAACTCATACAGCTCTTTTAATTTCATATTTTCTAAACTAGATATATTGACTTCCATTTCGCCACCACACTTAAAAGTATTTCGATTTCCTCCATAAACCTGTATAAGTAAAAATGAGTTCATGTACTATGGATGGAAAAAGAAGAAAAGAGTTTCCATTGAAGGATGTAAGAAGGATTTATTGAAAAGCAGTTGTTCGAAGATCCTTTTAAAAATAATCTTAATTGTACCTTGTTCATACAATAGAATCAATCAAAATTTTACAGATTGGAAGGTCTCCCTTTAGACTGTGCGGAGAAAAAGGAGCCTTCCTATTGGGTTACTAATCGAATGCTCTACGGAATTCTGCTTCATCACTAGATTCGAGGCTATGCACCCCTACTATAAAACAAACTGCAAGTATACCTGGGAATGTGTCGTTGCCATGTTTCCCTTAGACTAAACCCGTCCGAGATTAGGCGTTTTTCATTTGTTCTTGTTCTTCTTTTGTCATTTCTTCGCGCCATGCGGTTGCTCCAAGTCCATTTAGTTTTTCAACGAGATGGCTGTAGCCACGGTCGATATGCTCAAGGCCGGTGATTTCGGTTACTCCTTCGGCAATGAGACCAGCAATGACTAGTGCGGCTCCAGCACGCAAATCGCTCGCCTTCACTTTTGCACCTTGAAGCTGGACTGGTCCGTTCACGATGGCTGATCGTCCCTCTACCTTGATGGTGGCATTCATTCTTCTTAGTTCATCAATATGCTTAAAGCGGGCTCCGTAAATGGTGTCTGTAACCACACTTGAGCCTTCTGCCTTTGTTAACAAAGAGGTAAATGGCTGTTGGAGATCTGTTGGAAAGCCTGGATAGACAAGGGTTTTAATATCAACCGCTTTAAAATCTTTTGCAGGACCAACATAGACTTGATCATCCTTGTTTTGAATCGGAACACCCATTTCTTTCAGTTTTGCAATTAAGGATTCAAGATGAAGTGGAATGACATTGTCAATGAGGATTCCTTCCCCAACTGCAGCAGCTAAAATCATATAAGTACCTGCTTCAATACGGTCAGGAATAATAGTATGACGGCAACCATGGAGCTTATCGACTCCATCAATTCGAATCACATCTGTTCCGGCGCCTTTGATTTTCGCTCCCATATTGGATAAAAGCGTCGCGACATCAATAATTTCCGGTTCCTTGGCAGCATTTTCAATAATCGTTCTTCCTTTCGCTCGAACGGCTGCAAGCATGATATTAATCGTTGCCCCAACGCTGACGACATCTAGATAAATCCGAGCACCACGTAGTTCATCGGCACGAAGATAGATTGCTCCCTGCTCATTGGTGATTTTAGCACCAAGCGCTTCAAAGCCTTTAATATGTTGATCAATGGGTCTCGGTCCTAAATGACAGCCTCCTGGCAACCCAATCACCGCTTTTTTAAAGCGACCAAGCATCGCACCCATAAGGTAATAGGAAGCACGGAGTTTTTTCACTTTGCCATTTGGCAAAGGCATGGAGATCATCGATGAGGGATCAACCGTCATTTCATTCTCTGAAAAGGTTGCTGTGCCACCGATTTCCTGCAAGAGGTCTTTCAGAATATGAACATCAGATATATCAGGTAAACCTTCAATTGAAACAGGTGACTCAGCCAAAATTGTTGCGGGAATCAACGCAACTGCACTGTTCTTGGCTCCACTAATACGAACGGTTCCCTTTAATGGGTATCCACCTGCAATCTTTAATTTTTCCATTTTTGACTCCCTTCTATTCTAAACCAAGTTGTCTGTTCTAGTCTTCCATGCACGAGGGCTTGTCCTAAACAGAACAAAGCCCTCTTAGCCTGTATTATGCATTATTCACAAAGAAAGATGAAAATATAATAGTCCGGATGATTCCTATTCTTTTATCTTACACGATATTATAAGTTTACTGTGTATGAAACTTTTTTAAAAGGAAAAGCTTTGTTATGCACGGGTTTTGATTTTCGGCTTAGCACCTGCTTTGCCGGTAATCCTGACCAACGCCCTAGAACCTAAGCGCTCTACTGGCTGTTGAGATCCCCGAAGAAGTCTTCGTGCCTTTTGCCCCAATCAACGGTGGATAAAAATCAACAGTCTATCTCTTACAACAGTTAACTAAGCGCGCTTTTCCCAATCCGCAAGGAAAGCCTCGATGCCTTTGTCTGTTAGAGGATGTTTGAATAATTGCATTAATACTTTGTATGGAATGGTTGCGATATGCGCTCCGTTAAGGGCTGCATCTGTTACATGTTGTGGATGACGAATAGACGCCGCAATGATTTCTGTTTCAATCCCGTGAATAGCAAAGATTTCAGCAATCGTTGAAACTAAGTCCATTCCGTTATGTCCGATATCATCAAGTCTACCTAGGAATGGAGATACGTATGTAGCACCTGCTCTTGCAGCAAGCAATGCTTGGTTGGCGCTGAAAATAAGCGTTACATTTGTCTTGATTCCCTCTTTTGCAAAGGTTGAAACTGCTTTTAAGCCTTCAGGAGTCATTGGTACTTTTACCGTAATGTTTGGTGCAATCGCTGCCAATTCACGGCCTTCTTTAATCATCCCCTCTGCATCAAGAGCAATCACCTCTGCACTAACTGAACCTGGTACCAAATCAGTGATTTCTTTTAATCGATCATGGAAGCTGACATTCTTTTCTTTTGCGACTAAAGATGGATTGGTCGTCACCCCAGCAACGAGCCCCAGTGCATATGCTTCTTTAATTTCATCAAAATTAGCTGTGTCAATAAAAAACTTCATAAATAAAGCGCCTCCATTCGACATAATTTTCAGTTAGTTTGTAATGAAGGAAAACCGCCTCTAGAAAGGCGGTTTCACCTGTAACCTGTTTCGATTGTTTGATTATGCTTTTTGGTTAGAACCAAATTCACGCATTTTTCCAATAACCGTTTGCTTGATTGTTTCGCGCATTGGTCCTAAGAATTTACGTGGATCGTAAACTTCTGTATCTGCAGCCAATACTTCACGAACTGTCTTCGTAGAAGCGATTTGGTTTTCAGTGTTTACGTTGATTTTTGCTGTTCCAAAAGAAATTGCTTTTTGGATATCATGTGTTGGGATTCCAGTACCACCATGAAGAACTAGAGGTACACCCGCAACCTTGTTGATTTCTTCCATTTCTTTGAAGCCTAGGTTTGGTTCACCTTTGTAAGGTCCGTGTACAGAACCAAGTGCTGGAGCTAGAGTATCGATCCCTGTGCGCTCAACAAGCTCTTTACATTCGTTCACGTCTGCATAAATTACACCTTCAGCGATAACGTCATCTTCTTGGCCACCAACAGTTCCAAGCTCTGCTTCAACAGAAACACCTTTTGGATGAGCATACTCAACCACTTTTTTCGTTGTTTCGATGTTTTGCTCGAATGGATCGTGAGAAGCGTCGATCATAACGGAAGTAAATCCAGCGTCAATTGCTTCTTTACACTTGTCGAAGCTTGAACCATGGTCAAGGTGAATGGCAACTGGAACACTGATTTTATAGTCTTCAAGAAGTCCTTCAACCATTTTCACTACTGTTTTGAAGCCCCCGATATAACGAGCAGCTCCCTCAGATACTCCAAGGATTACTGGAGATTTTTCTTCTTCAGCAGCTTGAAGGATTGCTTGAGTATACTCTAGGTTATTGATGTTGAATTGACCAACAGCATAACCTTCTGCGTTTGCTTTCTTTAGCATTTCTGTCATTGAAACTAAAGGCATATGATTTTCCTCCTTTATTAGATCGTCTGACTAGACTACCATTTTAAGGTTACCCTTTATCTACTTGATTATGTATATGGAGTCGAATGAGCCCGAGATCTTGTGGAATTCATTAGTTATCATACCAAAACATCCTCAGAAATACCACGAAACAAGCCCAGTTTTTGCAGGTTTTACAAAAAAGACACAAGCAAGCGCTACCATTATTTTTACTAGTCTGACAATGGAGTTAATTATTCAAAAACCCGCTCATTTTTGCTTGAGCGGGTCTGTTTTTATGTATGAAATCTTTATTGTGCTACCTGTGCATATTTTTTTACAGCTACACGAATATCATCAATGTCGAATGGTTTGGCAAAATGAGTCAGCGCTCCTAGATCCATCGCTTGCTGAATCATATCCAATTCTCCATAGGCAGTCATAATAATCACACGAATTTCTTCATCAATGACCTTCATTCTTTTTAAAATTTCAATTCCGTCCATGCCTGGAATTTTCATATCTAGTAAAACAAGATCTGGTGAGTGCTCCTTCACAATTTCAAGTGCTTGAACTCCATTAGCCGCTTGAAAAGTATCATAGCCCTCTTTTTGCAGCACTTCGTTAAGCAAGATGCGTATTCCAAACTGATCGTCAACAATCAAGATTTTTTGTTTCATGCCGCTTTCCTCCAAATTTCTATTAAATTAATGGTGTACATAAATAGGATAGTTAAAGTATATTTCGCTTTTTTTTCAGAAAATCCTTCTCTATCTCTTAAAACTTTCTTAAACGATGATTTTACCTTCCTCGTTTTTAAGCTTATAATCTCTAGTTGGAGGCGATATTCTTGTTAAAAATGTTTTCAACTCAGCTAAGCGGATTATTCAAGAGACTTCAGGAAAAAGAAGAGTTTTCCATTGAAGACGGTGCAAGACTTCTTGCCCAGGCTGCCGCTGGCGAAGGGATTATCTATCTTTATGGTGCTGGCGAGATGGGCGCGATTCCCCTAGAAGCAATACACGGCGTTGAACCATTAAAAGGTGCCGCTTTATTACAGTTAGAGCAGGCATCTGAGGTAACTTCAGCCGACCGGGTCTTGATTGTTACGCGTCACTCAAACGACCCAGAAGCGGTTAAACTTGCCCAGGAACTCACTGACAGTGGACATTCCTTTGTTGCGATTTCGACAGCGGTTTCGAATGACGATTCACCTGGACTCGACACCTTGGCGGATGTCCATATAGACCTTAAAATAACCAAAGGCATGCTACCTGATGAATTTGGCAACCGTTTCGGTCAACCGACCTCAATGGCTGCATTATTTATCTACTATGGCTTAAAGTTTACCATTGATGAGATCATGACGGAATATGAAGATTGATGATTACCTCCTTTTTTAGGAGGTTTTTTCTTATGGTTGGGGATGTTTAAGCATCTAAGTTTACGTTTTCAGCAGTGCCACCCTGATTCGGGCACGCTGGATCTTCCTTCGTTCCCTTTTTCACCTGCTCCACCCTGTTTGGGCACGCTGGATCTTCCACCGTTCCCTTTTCCACCTGCTCCACCCCACTTCGGGCACGCTGGATCTTCCGCCGTTCCCTTTTTCAACTACTCCACCCTGTTTGGGCACGCTGGACCTTCCACCGTTCCCTTTTTCACCTGCTCCACCCCACTTCGGGCACGCTGGATCTTCCACCGTTCCCTTTTTCAACTACTCCACCCTGTTTGGGCACGCTGGACCTTCCACCGTTCCCTTTTCCACCTGCTCCACCCCACTTCGGGCACGCTGGATCTTCCACCGTTCCCTTTTTCAACTGCTCCACCCCATTTCGGGCACGCTGGATCTTCCACCGTTCCCTTTTTCAACTGCTCCACCCTGTTTGGGCACGCTGGATCTTCCACCGTTCCCTTTTTCAAATGCTCCACCCCACTTCGGGCACGCTGGACTTCCTTCGTTCCCTTTTCCACCTGCTCCACCCCACTTCGGGCACGCTGGATCTTCCACCGTTCCCTTTTTCAACTACTCCACCCTGTTTGGGAACGCTGGACCTTCCACCGTTCCCTTTTCCACCTGCTCCACCCCACTTCGGGCACGCTGGATCTTCCACCGTTCCCTTTTTCAACTGCTCCACCCTGTTTGGGCACGCTGGATCTTCCACCGTTCCCTTTTTCAACTGCTCCACCTCACTTCGGGAACGCTGGATCTTCCAGCGTTCCCTTTTCCACCTGCTCCACCCCACTTCGGGCACGTTGCGTTTTCCATTGTCCCAATTTACTCTTTCCCTAAGTCACCCGGGCACATTCCCCATCCGCAAATAAAAAAAGAAGAACAACCGCACATCACGGTCATTCTTCTTTAAGCAATATTAGTGTCTATTTTTAAATGAAGCTTCCACAAAATCTCTGAATAATGGTTGTGGACGAGTTGGTCTTGACTTGAATTCTGGGTGGAATTGACAAGCGACGAACCAAGGGTGATCTTGAATTTCAACAATCTCAACGAGACGGCCATCTGGGCTTGTCCCTGAGAATGTAAATCCAGCTTCTTCTAATTGTTGACGATATTCATTATTGAACTCGTAACGGTGACGGTGGCGTTCGTAAACAACCGTTTCCCCGTATGCTTGAGCTGCTTTTGAGCCTTCAGTCAATTTACATGGATATAAGCCTAGACGCAATGTACCACCAAGATCTTCAACATCTTTTTGTTCTGGTAAAAGGTCAATGACTGGGTAAGGTGTTTCTGGTTGAATTTCAGCAGAGTGTGCTCCTGCCAATTTCACTGCGTTGCGCGCAAACTCAATGGACGCAAGCTGCATGCCAAGGCAAATCCCGAAGAATGGAACCTTTTGCTCACGAGCATATTGAATCGCCAATATTTTTCCATCAATTCCGCGGTCACCAAAACCACCAGGAACAAGAATGCCGTCAACGTCTTTCAGCACGTCATTTACATTTTCAGCTGTTACATCTTCAGAGTTTATCCATTTGATATCAATATCACTATCAAAAGCGTAACCAGCATGGCGCAATGATTCTACAACAGAAATATACGCATCTTGAAGTTCAACATATTTCCCTACAAGGGCAATCTTTGTTGTGTGCTTCAGATTCGTTACCTTCTCAACTAGCTGTTTCCATTCTTCCATATCGGCATCTGTGCATTGTAATTGCAAATGATTGCACACGATTTGGTCTAAACCTTGACTCTGTAAGTCAAGCGGAATAGAGTATAATGTTTCCGCATCTTGACACTCGATTACCGCTTCTTTCTCGATATCGCAGAACAAAGCAATTTTGTCTTTCATGTCTTGAGAAATTGGTCTTTCTGTACGTAAAACAATCGCATTTGGCTGAATACCCAAGCTACGAAGTTCTTTTACACTGTGCTGAGTTGGTTTTGTTTTTAACTCACCAGCAGCCTTGATGTAAGGAACAAGCGTACAATGGATATACATTACATTGCGGTTGCCGATATCACTTTTGATTTGGCGAATTGCCTCAAGGAATGGAAGTGACTCGATGTCCCCAACCGTTCCACCAATTTCTGTGATGACAACATCCGCATGCGTTTCTTTGCCGGCACGGAATACTTTGTCTTTGATTTCATTCGTGATATGAGGAATAACCTGAACCGTTCCACCAAGATAATCCCCACGACGTTCCTTCTTAAGAACCGTTGAATACACTTTTCCTGTTGTTACGTTGGAATATTTATTTAAGTTGATATCAATAAAGCGCTCATAATGGCCTAAATCAAGGTCCGTTTCCGCACCGTCATCGGTTACGAATACTTCTCCATGCTGATAAGGACTCATTGTTCCTGGATCCACGTTGATATATGGATCAAACTTTTGAATCGTTACTTTTAATCCTCTGTTTTTGAGCAAACGGCCAAGGGAAGCTGCGGTAATCCCTTTTCCTAGTGACGAGACAACCCCGCCTGTTACGAAAATATACTTTGTCATGATGGTCCCCCTCTTTTCCATATAGCTTGCTCTATATGGAGCAATTTCATTGATTTTACAAGCTTGTCTTTCTTATAAAAAAATTGGATGAGTGCAAATATGCATAAACTCACTTATTGTTTTATCGTGGCCGTTGATTTTACTCTAATCAACCTGATCGAAATCATTCCCAAGCACAGATAAACAAAAAAAAACGCCCCGCATACATAAGTATGGGGAGCGCTTCTTGGCTTAATTAATAAGACCGTTCCTTTTTTAAGGAGCCCAAAAACGATTCTACCTGCGCCTGTATGAAATGTCAAGCAGTTCCTTACAGCTCTTCTTCCTCATCAAGGCTTTCGTCTTCGTCCTCGTCATCGAGCTCATCTTCGTCTAACTCAAGCTCGTCTTCGTCCTCAATGATGTCGTCATCATCGAAGTCGTCATCATCATCATCTTCATCATCGTCGTCATCAAAGTCATCGTCATCATCAAGAAGATCATCATCATCTTCATCAAAATCATCGAATACATCTTCTTCATCGATTTCATCGAAGCCATCGACCTCATCAACAGCTGCTTTCTTCGCCTTTTTCTTACGTGGCTTAATAGGCGTTACTGTATCCTCTTCCGCTTGGTCCACAGGATACCAAACACGAAGACCCCAACGGTTATCCCCTATTCCTAAGAAACGACCATCTAAATTTAGATCTGTATAAAATTGAATCATTTTCTCGCTAGTTTCTTTTTTATTCAGCTTTAGCACTTTAAGTACATCTGCTACTAATTCTTCGAAAGAAACCGCTTGTTTCTTTTCTTGCAAAAGTTCAAATGCTATTTCAATCCAAGCTGTTTCTTTTAATTCTTCCATTGAGTACTGATTTACACTCAACACTTGCACTTCCTTTCTCTATTCATACTCTTATAGAGTTTGAAATCCGAAATATGGAAAATCTCCCAAAAGCATATTCTTCATTATAAACAAATTCATCCTGTTTATGCTAGCTAAATCTATTGTCCTTGCGGTTTTTTGTAGTCATAGCCTTTTATCTCTTCTGTCTATCCCTTTGACTTTCCTTTTTTTAAAAAGAATTGCAGACAAAGTGAAGCAAAAAATCGACAATAAGAAGAAAGAGATCGCACCTAGTTGCATTTGATATAAGGTATATAAGATTGCAATGGCCACAATTGCTCCAATCACGGTTAACAAGACTCTCACAACTTCACTTCCCAATAGGAATTCAAAAAGAATATGTATCGCTTTTATTATATATGATTCATTCTACTTATTTAAGCTAGTTTCCCCCTAAGTATGAAAAAAAGACTGTTAAAAATGGTTGTTACAATTTCTACTGCCGATTCTAACAGTGAAGAAGCTATTTTCTTTTTTAAAATAGAGTTCGTAGGCTCTTTTCTAGCAGAATAAGGCTACTTTTCAGAGAATAGTTCAAAATCTATTTCTAAATGTTACCGAGCAAACGAAAGGAGCGTAAAAAAAAGGCCTGTAAGAATCTACAAGCCTGTATTAGCTAAAATTTACATATTTCGACGATATTGACCGCCGACTTCATAGAGAGCTCTCGTAATTTGACCAAGACTAGCATATTGTACGGTTTCCATTAACTCAGCAAAGACGTTGCCTCCATTGACAGCGGCTTGCTTTAAGCGTTTGAGTGCTTCTGCGCTTTGATCTTCATTTTTAGCTTTAAATTGATTTAAATTAGAAATTTGCAACTCTTTCTCTTCTTTTGTCGCACGTGCTAATTCCATATTATCTACAGCTTCCTCGGAAGGAGGATTCGGGTTCAAATACGTATTCACCCCGATAATTGGAAGTTCTCCAGTATGCTTTTTCATTTCATAGAACATTGACTCATCTTGAATTTTGCCCCGTTGATACTGTGTTTCCATCGCCCCAAGCACACCGCCGCGATCATTAATTCGCTCAAACTCCTGAAGGACTGCTTCCTCCACCAAGTCCGTCAGCTCCTCAATAATAAACGAGCCTTGCAAAGGATTTTCGTTCTTCGTTAATCCATGCTCTTTTGTAATAATCATTTGAATCGCCATCGCGCGACGTACCGATTCTTCCGTTGGCGTGGTGATCGCCTCATCATACGCATTTGTATGAAGCGAATTACAGTTATCATGCAGCGCCATTAACGCCTGTAGCGTAGTCCGAATATCATTAAAATCAATTTCCTGCGCATGCAGCGAACGCCCACTTGTCTGAACATGGTATTTTAACTTTTGACTTCGCTCATTAGCACCATATTTATTTTTCATCACCATTGCCCAGATACGTCGTGCCACCCGGCCAATCACGGTATACTCTGGATCAAGTCCGTTCGAGAAGAAGAAACTTAAGTTAGGCGCAAAATCATCAATATGCATGCCACGGCTCAAGTAATACTCAACATACGTAAATCCATTCGACAACGTAAACGCCAGCTGCGAAATCGGATTTGCCCCCGCTTCAGCGATATGATAGCCAGAAATGGAAACTGAATAATAGTTGCGAACCTTATAGTCAATAAAGTATTGCTGGATATCCCCCATCATCCGTAACGCAAACTCAGTTGAGAAGATACACGTATTTTGACCTTGATCTTCTTTTAAAATATCCGCTTGAACCGTCCCACGCACGGTGCTCAATGTCCAAGCTTTGACTTCGACATACTCCTTGTCTGTCAGCTTCCGACCAAGTTCGGCCTCCTTTTTATCAACCTGCTGTTGGACGGCAGTGTTCATGAACATCGCAAGAATAATCGGCGCTGGTCCATTGATGGTCATCGAGACCGATGTTGACGGTGCACATAAATCAAAACCAGCGTACAGCTTTTTCATATCTTCGAGTGTACACACATTCACGCCACTTTCGCCAACCTTGCCATAAATATCTGGACGATGATCCGGGTCTTCCCCGTAAAGCGTGACTGAATCAAAGGCCGTGCTCAAGCGTTTCGCAGAATCATCTTTGGAAAGATAGTGAAACCGGCGATTCGTTCTCTCTGGTGTTCCTTCCCCAGCAAACTGACGCTTCGGGTCCTCGCCTTCACGCTTAAACGGAAACACTCCGGCAGTATACGGGAATGCACCAGGAACATTTTCAAGATACACCCAGCGTAAGATCTCGCCATAATCTTTATAGCGTGGCAGACTTACCTTCGGAATTGATAACCCTGAGAGACTGGTCGTACGAAGCTCAGTTACAATCTCTGTATCACGGATCTTTGTGACAAAGCGATCGGCTGCATACTTTTCTTTCAACTCCGCCCATCCGTTTAAAATCTTTTTCGATTCAGCTGTTAGCTTCTCTTCAAGTCCTGCTTTTATCTGTTCAAGTGAAGCAATTGCTTCCCCCTCATTGCCCTGCTCCTTCACCGATTCAATGGCACCTTCGACTTGGAACAAACGGCGTGCAATCTCAGCTTGCTCGGTGGCATGGCGATGATGACCACGCACCGCCTCTGTGATTTCCCGTAGATAATAGCGGCGGTCATTTGGAATAATGATATTTTGCTTTTCTACTTTTGCTTTCGTTGTGAAGCTCGTTGTCCAATCTGTCCCGACTGCAGTATTGATTTTATCAACGAGCGCGGCAAATAAGGCATTCGTACCTGGATCATTAAACTGACTAGCAATCGTTCCGTAAACCGGCATCGTGTCGAGTTCCTGATCGAATAAGAGATGACTGCGCTGATATTGCTTTTGAACTTGACGCAATGCATCTTCAGAGCCTTTGCGCTCAAACTTATTGATGACAATCAAATCCGCAAAATCGATCATATCGATCTTCTCTAATTGTGATGGCGCTCCAAATTCACTTGTCATCACATACATCGATACATCACAAACATCGGTAATCCCTGCATCCCCTTGTCCGATGCCACTTGTTTCTACAATGATTAAGTCAAAGCCTGCAGCCTTCGCAACCTGAATCGCATCCTGAATCGCGAGCGATAATTCCGACCGTGCTTTCCGCGTTGCCAGGCTGCGCATATAAACACGTGGCGAGAATATCGCATTCATGCGAATTCGGTCGCCAAGTAAAGCTCCACCTGTCTTTTGCTTCGTTGGGTCAACGGATAAAATTGCCACCTTTTTTTCAGGGATTTCATTCAGAAACCTTCTGATTAGCTCATCTGTAAGAGAGCTTTTTCCAGCACCCCCTGTTCCGGTAATGCCCACAACCGGTACGTCTTTGCTGAAGGATTTTACCTTTTCAAGTACTGCCTCGACCGACGCGGCTGTTTCCTTGTTATCTCCATTAGGAACCGAACCTGTCTTTACGCCAACCTGCTGCTCTGCTAACGTAATCAATTTTGAAACAGTTAAAACATCGCCATTTGCCAATTTGTCTAGCTCCTGAGCAATCTCAGGACCGACCGTTGGAAAGTCACATTCTTTCAACATCTGCTGAATCATGCCTTCTAGACCAAGTAATCTTCCGTCTTCGGGAGAAAAGATCCGGGCAATCCCATATTGATGTAGTTCTTTTATTTCCTTAGGAATGATTACGCCGCCCCCACCGCCATAAATGCGGATATGGCCTGCACCACGTTCCTGCAGAAGATCATGCATATATTTAAAATACTCCACATGTCCACCTTGGTAAGAGGAAATCGCGATTCCTTGGACATCCTCTTGAATGGCTGCATTCACCACTTCTTCCACAGAGCGGTTATGCCCCAGATGAATCACTTCCGCGCCATTGGCTTGCAGAATACGCCGCATAATATTGATGGACGCATCATGTCCATCAAAAAGGCTTGATGCTGTAACGAAGCGAATATGGTTCTTCAGTTGCAAACTCATCTCTCTCCCCCTGTTCCTTGATTGACTTTTCCTTGGACCCCATAAAAAAGTAGCTCTAGCTGTAGGTCAATATACTCCTCAAGCGTATAAACCTTTTGTAACGCCCAGCGCCGAAACCCCCACATCTGCCCTTCAACAAATAGATTGTGAGCAAACAACTTGATTTGCTTTTCATCTAAATCAAGCTCTCCATTTCGCACACAATTCTCAATGACATTTTCAAACAGACCGACCATTTGGATTTCCTTATTTAGCACGTAAGGAAGAGCATCCTTACTGAGTGATTTTGCCTCCTGATACATGACCAGCACTTCTTCTTGCATTTCAGCCATTTCACGGAAATAATATGCGATGCTCAGTTTTAAGCTCTCAACCGTCCCTAGATTAGTCACAAGATCTTCTTGCAAGCGCTCGCGAATTTGGTCATACATCCTGTCAACAACCAGATAGAGAATATCTTCCTTCTTGCGGATATATTCATAAAGCGTGCCAATGCTAAACCCAGCTGCACGCGCAATCTCCCGCGTTGTCGTCCGGTGAAAGCCCTTTTGTTTAAAAAGCGTAATGGCCCCTTTGATCATCTGGTCCCGTCGCTTCTCCACTAGGCGCTCATCTTTTACAGAGGCCTGAACTTCCCTCCTATCCATTTTCTCCCCCCTTGCCTTGCAACCTTGCCCCTTGCCAAATTACCGATCCCATGAATGGGAGGGATCGGTCACTTTTAGCCTGTCAATGTGACCGTTTCTTCGATTCCTGTTGACGTTTGGTCACTTTGAACCCTTCAATGTGACCGTTTCTTCAATTCCTGTTGACGTTTGGTCACTTTGAATCCTTCAATGTGACCGTTTCTTCGATTCCTGTTGACGTTTGGTCACTTTGAATCCTTCAATGTGACCGTTTCTTTGATTCCTGTTGCATTTTGGTCACTTTGAACCCTTCAATGTGACCGTTTCTTCGATTCCTGTTGACGTTTGGTCACTTTGAACCCTTCAATGTGACCGTTTTTTCGATTCCTGTTGACGTTTGGTCACTTTGAATCCTTCAATGTGACCGTTTCTTCGATTCCTGTTGCATTTTGGTACTTTGAATCCTTCAATGTGACCGTTTCTTCGATTTCGATAACAGTTTGGTACATTGGAAGGAATGGATTAGCACATACCCTCTTTAAAAGTAGATGAAACCGTATTACCCTACAAAATCATCAGCAGTTTTTACTTCGTCAACATTCTAGAAATAACTAGACGTTGAATTTCCTGTGTGCCTTCATAGATTTGGGTAATCTTGGCGTCACGCATGAATCGTTCAACTGGATATTCTTTTGTATAACCGTAGCCACCAAAGACTTGAACTGCTTCCGTTGTCACCTTCATTGCCGTATCTCCAGCAAGAAGTTTTGACATGGCCGATTCTTTTCCATATGGAAGCCCCTCAGATTCAAGCCATGCTGCTTGGTACGTTAAAAGTCTAGATGCTTCCACTTGTGTAGCCATATCTGCTAGTTTAAAGCCCACTCCCTGCTGCTGAGCAATCGGCTTGCCAAACTGAACGCGTTCCTTTGCATAATCAACCGCCGCATCTAAAGCACCTTGAGCAATTCCAACTGCCTGTGCAGCAATTCCATTCCGTCCGCCATCAAGCGTCATCATCGCAATTTTAAAACCTTCGCCCTCTTTGCCAAGAACATTTTCCTTCGGCACACGGCAATCTTCAAAAATGATCTCCGTTGTAGGTGATGAACGAATTCCCATTTTCTTTTCCTTCTTACCCACAGAGAATCCAGGGAAATCACTTTCAACGATAAACGCAGTTGTTCCTTTATGCTTGTTTTCAGGATCTGTTAGCGCAAATACTACATAGATATCGGCTTCGCCACCATTGGTGATAAAAATCTTCGAGCCATTCAACACATAATCGTCACCATCACGACGCGCGGTTGTTCTCATTCCACCTGCATCGGAACCACTACCAGGCTCCGTTAATCCGTAAGCCCCCATTTTTTTCCCTTGTGCCATAGGCTTTAAATATTTCTGTTTTTGTTCTTCATTTCCGAATGTGTAAATCGGCCAGCCTGCAAGTGAAGTGTGGGCAGACAACGTTACACCTGTTGATGCACATACTCGTGATAGCTCCTCAACTGCGATACAGTAGGCAAGGTAATCACTGCCGATTCCGCCGTATTGCTCTGGCCATGGAATCCCTGTTAATCCAAGCTCCGCCATCTTTTCGAAAATCTCACGGTCAAAGCGCTCTTCCTCATCACGCTCCGCTGCTGTCGGAGCCACCTCGTTTTTTGCGAAGTCACGTACCATTTTACGAATCATTTCATGCTCTTCTGATAGTTTAAAATTCATGATTAGTTCCTCCAGTTTGGTCTGTATTTTTTTAGGCTGCTTTAATGTAGGGGGTGATTGGAGCTCCAGTTCGCGGGCAGTCCGGAAGCCTCCTCGTCGCTTCGCTCCTGCGGTGTCTCCCTTGACCTAGCACTCCCGCAAGTGTCTTCGTGCCTTCCGCTCCAATCAACATTGTGACAAATTAATTAACTTATAATCCTTTTAAAAGAGGCCATATACCTATAACTGCTTACTAATAACGATTCTCTGAATCTCGCTTGTTCCTTCGTAGATTTCAGTCACCTTTGCATCGCGGAAGTACCGTTCTACTGGATAGTCTTTGGTATATCCGTACCCACCAAAGACTTGTATCGCCTCAGTCGTGACGTCAACCGCTGTTTTTGTAGCAAAGAGTTTTGCCATTGATGCTTCTTTGCTGCATTTCTCGCCACTTTGACGTAAATGAGCAGCTTGATAGATTAATAGTTTTGACGCTTCCACAGCCGTGGCCATATCGGCTAACTTAAAACCGACCCCTTGTTGCATCGCAATTGGTTTCCCAAATTGTTGGCGTTCCTTGGCATATGCTGTGGCCGCTTCTAGAGCAGCTTCGGCAATCCCTAGTGCCTGTGTAGCAATCCCAATCCGCCCAACGTCAAGATTTGCTAGGGCAATTTTAAAGCCTTCCCCTTCAGCTCCTAGCCTGTTTTCGATGGGGATTTTCATATCCTCAAACGTGAGCTGAACCGTTTTTGACCCATTAAGTCCCATCTTATGTTCGTTTTTGCCAATCACGAGACCTGGGGTAGTTTTATCAACAATAAAAGCACTGATCCCCTTTGAGCCTGCTCCTGGATTTGTGGAGGCAAAGACGATATATGTATCAGCTTCTCCTCCATTTGTAATAAACACCTTCGACCCATTAAGGATATAGTTCTCACCCTGTTTGACGGCGCGCGTCTTCAAACTAGCCGCATCTGACCCAGCGCTAGGTTCAGTGAGGCAAAATGCCCCCAGGTACTCCCCTGATGCTAACTTAGGAACGTACCTCTGCTTCTGCTCTTCTGTCCCGAAATAAAGAATGGGACTCGTGCCAACCGAAATATGCACCGATAAAATTACGCCTAGCGTAGCGCTTACCTTAGAAATCTCTTCAATCGCAATAATATAAGAAGTGAAATCCATTCCCGATCCACCATATTCTTCAGGAATGGGAATGCCCATTAAGCCAAGCTCGCCCATTTTTTGAAGAATACTAGTAGGAAACTCTCCTGCTTCCATTCGTTCGACAAAGGGAGCCACTTCTTTCTCCGCAAAATCCCGTACCATTTTCCTCATCATCTCTTGCTCTTCAGTAAACCTCAGGTTCATCAGGGAACCCCTCCTTGATGTCAACGTTCAGCTATTCATAAACATAAAAGCCGCGACCTGATTTCTTTCCGAGCCAGCCTGCTTTTACATATTTACGAAGCAATGGACATGGTCGGTATTTCGGGTCACCAAAGCCTTCATATAAGGTTTCCATGATGTAAAGGCAAGTATCAAGCCCGATAAAATCGGCCAGTGTCAACGGCCCCATCGGATGGTTCATGCCAAGCTTCATCACTTCATCTATCGATTCTTTCGTAGCAACCCCCTCATACAAGGTGTAAATAGCTTCATTGATCATTGGCATCAAGATTCGGTTGGCAACGAAGCCTGGAAAATCTTCGACCTCTACCGGAACCTTTCCTATCTTTTTAGTAATATCTTCAATCGTTTGATAGACTTCATCCGCCGTCGCTAGTCCGCGGATAATTTCAACCAACTTCATCACCGGCACAGGGTTCATAAAATGCATGCCAATCACCTTTTCCGGACGATTTGTTGCCGCAGCAATTTCCGTAATTGGCAACGAAGAAGTGTTAGACGCAAGAATCGTCTGCTTCGGTGCAATCTCATCAAGCTGAGCAAAAATCTTTGTTTTGATTTCCATATTCTCAACCGCCGCCTCAATTACAAGGTCCACACCCTCTGCATCTTGAAGTGTGGTGGAAGGCGTGATTCTCGCAAGAATTTCATCCCTCTGCTCCGCTGTTAATTTATTTTTATCTACCTGACGAGATAGATTTTTATTGATTACAGCAAGCCCTCGCTCAACAAATTCTGTCTTCAAGTCATTTAACACAATGCTGTACCCCGCCTGCGCGCAAACCTGGGCAATCCCTGAGCCCATTTGCCCCGCACCAATCACCATAATTTTTTGCATGTACGTACCTCCAATTTTGGATCTATTTTTAATAAGTTTCTGCCGTGTATTTGCAGGAAACTAAGTCCTATTTGCGGAAAACCTGTTCCTATTTGCAGAATTCACTGATCTATTTGTAGAAAACCTATTTCTATTTGCAAATCACCATTCTATTTGCAGATGACACTCTTCTATTTGCAAATACTACTAGGCTATTTGCAGTAAACTCAATTCTATTTGCATATCACTACTCTAATTGCAGGAATCTGAACTCTATTTGCAGATATCACCAGTCTATTTGCACAAAACTAATTTCTATTTGCAAACCACCAATCTATTCACATAATCTTTAATTCTCTCCACCCAAACTCCCAATCTATTAGCAAAAACCTACCCTACTACCGCGGAACCTCAATCATCACAGCATCTCCCTGACCGCCGCCTGAGCAGATGGCTGCAATGCCGATTCCGCCTCCGCGTCGTTTGAGTTCATGCATGAGTGTTAAAATAATTCTTGTGCCGCTAGCGCCAATTGGATGTCCGAGGGCGACCGCACCGCCATTGACATTGATTTTATCGGCATCTAAACCGGCAATTTGGCTACTTGCTAGTGCCACCGCAGCAAACGCCTCGTTGATTTCAAATAGATCAATCTCCTCAACCGATTTCCCAGACTTCTTCAACAACTCATTAATGACCATTCCAGGAGTTTTCGGGAAATCCTTCGCTTCCGTCGCAATCGCTGCATGAGCAAGAATTACAGCATCTGCTTTTCTACCTTCACGGGCCGCACGTTCTTCACTCATCAGCACAAGTGCTGCCGCTCCATCATTGACGCCAGGGGCATTGCCGGCCGTAATGGTACCGTCATGATTAAAAACAGGCTTTAATTTACTAAGACCTTCAATCGAAGTATCCCGGCGAGGTGCCTCATCCTGGTCAACCACCACTGGATTTCCTCTACGCTGCGGAACCTCTACAGCAACAATTTCCTCTGCCAACGTTCCAGAATCTATCGCCGCAAGTGCCTTTTCGTGACTTCTTAACGCCCACTGATCCTGCTCTTCTCGGCTGATTTCCATTTCTGCCGCAACACCATTTCCGTACGTTCCCATGTGAACACCAGTAAACGAACAAGTTAAGCCATCATGAACCATAAGGTCTTTGACTTGGCCATCGCCCATTCTCAAACCCCAACGTGCTTTTGGTAACATATACGGGGCATTGCTCATTGACTCCATCCCCCCGGCAACCACGACTTCTTCTTCACCAGAGCGAATGAGTATATCTGCCAAGGTCACACTGCGCATTCCCGAAGCACATACCTTGTTTACAAGTTCAGTTTTTACTTCCCACGGAATTCCTGCATTCCTTGCGGCTTGACGCGAAGGAAGCTGTCCCTGACCACCTTGGAGAACATTCCCGAGAATAACCTCCCCGACATCGTTTGGTTTAATATCTGCACGTTTCAAAGCTTCTTTTATCGCAAAACCACCAAGCTCAGATGCTGTAAAGCTGCTTAAGCTTCCACCTAATTTGCCGAAAGGAGTTCTTGCTCCTGCCAAAATAACTGTCTTCCCCATATCTCTCGCCCCTTTATGAAAAGTTGAAAAATAGCCTTTTAACATTATTCAAGAATAATAAAGACAACTGACCGAACGCTCGCTCAAGGTCACTGCACGCTAAACTTACTCCCATCCCCATGGTGTAAGCGCTTTAAATCCAATAATAAAAACAAACACCCATACAATTTTATGAGATTCAGCGACGAAACATTCCGTCGCTGAATTCTAAGCTGTACAGGTGAGTGAATAATCTACGATGATCTTCTTCTATCCTACTAGTTTTTTAAGATGCTTGTTGCTCGGTTTCACCAAACACAGATTTTTCAAGGAGTTCGGCTACATCATACGTACCAACTGTTTCTTCTACTTCCTTCGCCTTTGTACCGTCTGATAACATCGTCAAGCAGTAAGGACAGCCGGAAGAAATAACGGTTGGATTTACCGCAAGTGCTTGCTCTGTACGGGAAACGTTAATGCGGTGGCCAGTTTCTTCTTCCATCCACATTAATCCTCCACCGGCTCCACAGCACATTGCGTCTTCACGATTTCGTTCAATTTCCTTCAGGTTCACCCCAGGAATGGCCTTCATGATATCACGCGGCGCATCGTACACTTCGTTGTATCGGCCAAGATAACATGAATCATGGAACGCGATGGTTTCATCAACAGAATACTTCGGTACAAGCTTGCCTTCTTTTACAAGCTCAGCCAGCAACTCTGTATGGTGATAAACTTCCGCTTCAAAGCCAAAGTCAGGATACTCATTTTTAAAGATATTGTAGGCATGCGGATCAATTGTGACGATTTTCTTGACTTCAGCCTTTTCGAATTCCGCAATATTATTGGTGGCAAGCTCTTGGAATAAGAACTCGTTCCCAAGACGTCTTGGCGTATCGCCAGAGTTCTTTTCTTTGTTTCCTAAAATTGCGAATTTAACGCCTGCCTCATTTAAAAGTTTGGCAAAGCTCAGTGCGATCTTTTGGCTACGGTTGTCAAAGGCACCCATTGAACCAACCCAGAATAAGTATTCAAATTCCTCGCCGGATTTCTTCATTTCTTTCACAGTAGGTACAACCACATCGTCACGAAGCTCGCGCCATTTTTCTTTTTCTTTACGGTTTAAGCCCCATGGATTTCCTTGACGCTCGATGTTTGTCATCGCACGCTGTGCATCGGCATCCATTTTCCCTTCTGTTAAAACAAGATAACGGCGTAAGTCAATAATTTTATCAACATGCTCGTTCATAACTGGACATTGATCTTCACAGTTACGGCAAGTCGTACAAGCCCAAATTTCTTCTTCAGTGATCACATCGCCAATCAAGCTTGGAGAGTATGCAAGGCTAGCCGCAGCTTCCTCTGCTCCAGCACCCGCTCCTGCAAGCGCAAGCTGATTCCCCGTTGTATTTGAAAATGCGAAAGTTGGTACCCATGGTTGTTTTGACGTAACAGCAGCTCCATGATTGGTTAAGTGATCACGCATTTTTAGAATTAAATCCATTGGTGACAGCATTTTACCAGTGCCTGTTGCTGGACACATATTCGTACAGCGTCCACATTCCACACAAGCATAGAAGTCAATCATCTGCTCTTGCGTGAAGTCGGTAATTTTTCCTACCCCAAAGCTTTCTTGTGTTTCATCTTCAAAATCAATTTTACTTGGCTTTGCATTTGGCCCTACACGGGTAAAATAAACGTTCGCTGGTCCAGCAATTAAGTGAGCATGCTTTCCTTGTGGTACATAGACTAAGAACGTTAATAAGAATAGCAAGTGAGCCCACCATGCAATATAAAAGATTGCGATGGCCCCGGTTTCAGGTAGCCACGTAAACGCAGCCGCAATGAGCGATGCAACTGGCTCTGTCCAAGTTCCTGCGTGATCATGCCAGATTAAGCTCATTCCATTTCCAAGTAGTACAGAAAGCATTAAGCCTCCGATAAAAATAAGAACAAGACCATTTTTAATTCCGCGCTTTAGGCGAACTAGTTGTTCAATATAACGACGATAATAAGCCCAAACGACCGCTACAAGGATCGTCAAGGTTACAATTTCCTGGAAGAATGTGAACCCAGGATAGAGTGGACCTAGTGGAAGGTGTGCTCCCGGCTTAATTCCTTTAATAATAAAATCAATTGCCCCAAATTGAACTAGGATAAAGCCGTAGAAGAACATGACGTGGATAGCCCCACTCTTCTTGTCTTTCATTAATTTCTTTTGGCCAAATACCATGACCCAAATTCTGTCCCAACGTTCTTTTACGTGGTCATTGAACTCGGATTTCTTCCCAAGCTTGATGTATTCAATCCTGGTTTTGACCACATACAGAAACAAACTGACAGCGTAAGCGATTACAATTACAGTTGCAATCAGGTTAACCCATAATAGACCGTTCATACTTTACCTCTACCCCCTTCTGTAAAATTCTTTTGTGATTGAGCGACCGCTCAAAAGAAGAAAATTTTAAACCGATAAAATTTTCTGAATATACCTGTACCTCCATTATATTATGAATGAGCATTCAGTCAACGATTTTTCTCAAATTTTTTACTTTCTTTGCCTATTTAGGAAAAACGTCATAGATAATCATTTTTTCGGAAAAACTATCGGGTACTCGCGTTTATCTCTTTTATGCAAAGCGCGAAAAAATTACATAAAGGAGCCGGATTTGTTGTGGAGATTGTTTATTGGATTATTATCCTGTTCATCGGACTTACCCTTCTACTGGCACTCGACTTTTCCATCGGGAGAAAACGGCATTTAGCTCAAATCAATAAACAAACATTCCCTTTGAGAAATAGCCAGCTAGCGATCTTCACCAATGGACCCGACTTGTTTGAAGATTATTTTACAGAGGTAAAACAAGCAAAAAAACACATTCACGTTCTCTTTTATATTGTAAAGAATGACTCGTTTAGTCAGGAGTTTCTTGAAATTTTAATAAAAAAGGCACAGACCGGAGTAGAGGTTCGCCTTCTTGTCGACTGGGTTGGAGGCACGGTTTCCCGTAAATATAAGAAGAAGTTAAAAGAAGCTGGGGTCGCATTCGTTCAAAGTCAAGCTCCAAAGCTTCCCTTCTTGTTTTACACATCGCAAGTGAGAAATCACCGAAAAATTACAGTAATTGATGGGGAAATTGGTTATACCGGTGGATATAATATTGGGAAAGAATACATCAACCAAGATAAGAAATTGTCTCCCTGGCGTGATTATCATGTAAAGCTTACAGGTGAAGGCGTTCAGGATCTTCAGAAGGAATTTCTTTTAGATTGGAAAAAAGCCGCTAAAATTGACCTTTTACAAAACCAACTCTATTTCCCTTCCTTACCTAAAGGGGAAATACGGCACCAGTTCATTCCGTCAGAAGGCAATCTCCTTGAAGAAACTTTGTATGATTTAATCAACATAGCAGAGAAAGCGATCATCATCGGCACGCCCTACTTTATTCCAAGTGACAGCATCTTTAGACAGCTTTTGAAGGCCATTGATCGAGGTGTCTCCCTAACCCTCCTAGTTCCATTTACAGCCGACCATCCGCTTGTAAAAGAAGCGTCTTATACGTATTTACGTAAACTGCTAAAAAAGGGGGCAGAAGTTCACCAATATAAAAAAGGGTTTTATCATGCGAAAGTCCTCGTCATCGACGATAAGCTTTGTGATTTAGGAACCGCCAATTTTGATAAACGTAGCATGTTTCTAAACTTTGAACTGAATTGTTTAATTTACAACCAAGATGTGATCCGCCAGGTGAAAACGATTTTGTATCAAGATCTCCTTGATTCTGAGCAGGTCTCCCTTTCAGACTTAAATCGATTTAATCCCTTTAGAAGTCTAAAAGAGCGGGCGGCCCAAACAATTTCTTACTTTCTTTGAAAGGAGCTACAGATGAAAATTCGTTTCGGGTATGTCTCAACTGCTATTACACTTTGGGAAGCGTCTCCGTCGCGAACCCTTACGTTTACTCGGTATAGTAAAATGACGGAATCAGAGCGAGTGGACAAGTTAATGTCCCTCACGTATCTCAATTTAGAAAGCACAGCAAGAATGATTCATTATAATATTGCCCATGAAATTCCGCTGTACCGGTTTTCGAGCTCCATTGCGCCCCTTGCCACCCATCCCGAAGTTCTTTGGGACTTTGTCACGCCTTTTAAAGAGAAGTGGGAAGAAATTGGCCGGCTTGTGAAAGCAAAAGGATTGCGCACAAGCTTTCATCCTAATCAATATACGTTGTTCACCTCGCCTCGCCCTGAGGTATCCGATAATGCGGTCATTGATATGGAGTACCATTATCGAATGCTCGAGGCAATGGGCTTGGAGGAAGAAGGTGTCATCAATATCCATATTGGCGGTGCATATGGGAATAAGGAAGAAACCATTGTTCGTTTCCATGAAAATTTGCGCAAACTTCCTCTTCCTATTATAAAACGGATGACGCTTGAAAATGATGACAAAACGTACAACGCGGAAGAAACATTGGTAACTTGTCAAAAGGAAGACATTCCCCTTGTGTTTGACTATCATCATCACATGGCAAACCTTTGTGAGAGGCCACTAGAAGAGCTACTTCCAGCAGGTTTTGCCACCTGGGAACGAATTGGAATTCGACCAAAGATTCATATCTCTTCTCCTAAAACGGAAAAAGCCTTTCGTTCTCATGCTGACCATGTTGACCCGGAGTTTATTATGCCGTTAATCGACGTACTGCGTGGGATCGGCCAAGATGTTGATTTTATGATTGAGGCAAAACGAAAAGACCAAGCCGCATTAGCCTTGGTCGAAGATTTAAGTAAAATTAGAGGCGTGAAACGAATTGGTGGAGCGACGTTGGAGTGGAAGTGAAGCAAGGGGGCGGTTCTCTTGCTTCGCTTCGCCGTTTAATACCCCTACTACGTATTGTATATAGCGAAATTCCAATCAAATAATCCTCCAGTTTGCACTCAAAACCTACAAAAAAGCGCATTTTCCCTTCAAAACCTAATGACCTATACTAGTAGGGTGGGTATTTTTATCCTGGATTGACCGCTAAACCTCTGTTTTCGTTAAAAACCTATTAATAATACCCTCACTCCAGGCCGCCTTTTCTGAAACAGGTAATTATATTCCCCCTTAAGAGCATTATATTCCCCCTTAGAGACGTTTTATTCCCCGCACGGGAATAAATACCCTACGGGGCACCTTATCCACCGTAAAAAAAAGGTGCCTGATCCCCCTGTTCATTACCAGGGGTCAGGCACATCTACTATTTTGTTACATTTTTTCCGGAGCAGATACCCCAATTAAATCTAACGCATTCTTTAAGCTGATTTGAACTGACTTGATCAATCCTAAACGTGCTGCTGTACGCTCTTTTTGCTCAGCATCTAATACTTTTTCCGCATTATAGAAGCTGTGGAACGCGGATGCCAAATCAAAGATGTAATTCGTTACACGATGTGGCACACGCTTTTGTGCTGCTTCTGCCACCGCTTGTGGGAACTCGCCTAATTTCTTCAATAAGTCAATTTCCTTTTCAGCTGCAACCAAGCTAAAGTCGGCGTTAACGTCGACCGCAAAGCCTTGTTCATCCGCCTGACGTAAGATACTGCAAATCCGTGCATGAGCATATTGCGCATAATAAACTGGATTTTCATTCGACTGAGACACAGCAAGATCAAGGTCAAAGTCCATATGCGTATCAGAGCTTCTCATGGCAAAGAAGTAGCGAGTGGCGTCGAGGCCGACCTCATCAATCAGATCACGCATCGTCACAGCTTTCCCTGTCCGTTTGCTCATCTTCATTTTCTCGCCATCTTTATACAGCTGAACCATTTGGATAATCTCAACCTCAAGCGTTTCGCCTTCATAACCAAGCGCTTGAATCGCCGCTCTCATCCGTGGAATATAGCCATGATGGTCCGCACCCCAAATGTTAATTAGCTTTTCAAAGCCACGTTGAAGCTTGTCTTGGTGGTAAGCAATATCCGGCAGCAAGTACGTGAATGAACCATCTTGCTTAATTAATACCCGATCTTTGTCATCGCCAAAAGTAGTTGAGCGGAACCAAGTTGCTCCGTCTTCTTCATAGATATGACCTTTCTCCTTCAACACCTCAAGTGCCTTTTCAATTTTCCCATTTTGATAAAGTGAGGTTTCTGAGAACCACACATCAAAGCCAACACGGAACGCTTCTAAGTCCTTTTTCAGCTTTTCTAGTTCATATTCCAACCCATATTGGCGGAATGCATCAAAGCGCTCTTTGTCGCTCATTTTCGCATACTTGTCGCCATGCTCTTCCGCTAATTTTTTTCCGATGCCAATAATATCAACACCATGGTATCCGTCCGCAGGCATTTCACGCTCTTCGCCAAGCGCTTGGAAATAACGCGCTTCAACTGATAGAGCTAAGTTATTAATCTGGTTCCCAGCATCGTTAATGTAGTATTCACGAGAAACATCATAACCTGCTTTTGCGAGAACATTGCTCAATGAATCCCCTACTGCTGCACCACGGGCATGTCCAAGATGCAAATCACCTGTAGGATTCGCTGAAACAAACTCAACCTGAACTTTCTCGCCGTTTCCAACCGTTGACTCCCCATAACGATCACCGGCATTAAGAATCGCTGGAATTAAATCGGTTAAATAACTATTGTTCATATAAAAATTGATAAAGCCTGGTCCGGCAATTTCAATTTTTTCAATCGATGCTTTGTTTTTATCAAAGTTCTCAACAAGTTCCTCAGCAATTTTACGTGGTGCCTTTTTAGCTACACGTGCCAATTGCATCGCCATATTTGTTGCGTAGTCACCATGAGCCTTGTCTTTCGGCAGCTCAAGAACCGCATCAGGAATTTGTGCTTCCTCTGCAAGGCCCGCTTTGATAACCGCTGCTTTGATTTCTTCTTTTAACTTGGTTTGAACTTGTTCTACGACGTTCATTCCGATACCTCCTCGTATTGGATGTTCATATGATATGTACCTGCATAGGATCCTTGAATATCTAGATCGTAGTGAATCTCTACTTGGCCTTCACCGATGGCTACTTTCTTCGTATCAGCCTCTGTCAGCATCAAGCCGAGTTCTGTATTAAAGGTCCCAGGTGTTTTTTTATTGGTGATAAAATGTAGCCGCATATCGACCGCACCTTTTCGAAGAATTACTACTTCTCCATTTTTAAGCTTGATGGTCGTATGAATGGTTCCCTCAGGCATCATTTCATCGTATTGAAGATATGTACTATCTCCTTTTTCCGAATAACGACCAAATGCCGTCAACTCAAAAGGCTCTTTATTGATCACTGTTTTTACTTTTACCTTAACAGGAATTTGCGCAGACACTGACACCCATCCTTACTTATACTATTATAACTTTCAAGTATAGATATTGTAGGGGAAAATCGCAAGAAGTTAAAGAGAAAAGCGCACCGCACCCTGTTCTATTCTTAATAACAAAAAAGAGCTGACCAAGCTAGCCAGCTCTCTTCTTATTTTAGTCAGATTGCTTACTTTACAAACCCCAACATCATTTCGCGAATCAGCTTGCTTGCTGTATTGGCTGTTTGCTCTGAATGATCGTAAATCGGAGCAACTTCGACCAGGTCGGCTCCCACGACGTTCACCTCTGAACGAGCGATCTCATGAATGGATGCAAGTAATTCTTTAGACGTAATTCCCCCTGCATCCACAGTTCCTGTACCTGGTGCATGAGCTGGGTCGAGAACATCGATATCAATCGTCACATATACCGGACGTCCTGCAAGCTTAGGAAGCATTTCCTTTAACGGCTCTAGTACTTCAAATTTGCTGATATGCATCCCATTTTCCTTCGCCCAGTCAAACTCTTCCTTCATTCCCGAACGAATACCAAATGAATAGACATTTTTTGGCCCGATATGTTCAGCAATTTTACGAATCGGTGTGGAATGTGAAAGCGGCTCGCCTTCATAATGCTCACGCAAATCAGTGTGGGCATCCATATGAATAATGGCAAGGTCCTTATACTTCGCCGCCATCGCTTTCATCACTGGCCAAGAAACCAAATGCTCGCCGCCCATACCAAGCGGGAACTTATCTTCCGCTAACAGCTTGCCAACATAGTCTTCGATTAGATCGATGCTTTTTTGCGGATTCCCAAACGGCAATGGAATATCGCCTGCATCATAGTAGTTCAAATCAAATAGTTCACGATCAAGGTACGGACTGTATTCTTCAAGTCCAATTGACACTTCACGAATTCTTGCCGGACCAAAACGAGATCCTGGACGATAGCTTACTGTCCAGTCCATCGGCATGCCGTAAAGAACCACCTTGCTTTCATTATAATCCGGGTTTGCCCCGATAAACACATTCCCCGAATAAGCTTCATCAAAACGCATGTTTAACCCCTCTTTTCTTCTATCTAGGCTCTTTTCTCAATCCTTGTTGCTTTTATTGAGAAAAGAGCTTGCAAACTTACTATTACGTACAAAACAGCTTATCTTGCGTTAAAATCGGCTTTAGGATTTTTACAATTTTAACAACAAATACTTACGCAAACAGCCTTTATTTCACTAAATCGCCAACGAACTTTGGCAGCACGAAAGCAGCTTTATGTAGCTCTTTTGTATAATATTTTGTTTCAATCTCATGGAAACGGTCGTCACTCACTTCTAGTGGGTCATGTTTCTTCGATCCAATTGTGAACGCCCAAAGTCCACTTGGGTAGGTTGGGATATTGGCCACATATAAACGAGTAATTGGGAAAATTTCTTTTACATCCTTTTGTACATTACGGATAAGGTCTGCCTTAAACCACGGGTTGTCTGACTGTGCAACAAAGATGCCATCTTCTTTAAGCGCCTTTGAAATTCCTGCATAAAAGCCTTTTGTAAACAGGTTTACTGCTGGACCTACAGGCTCAGTGCTATCAACCATGATCACATCATATTCGTTTTCACTTTCTGCGATATGCATAAAGCCATCGCCAACTTGAACATCCACACGTGGGTCGTCTAATTTGCCGGCAATTTCAGGCAAGAATTTCTTTGAGTACTCAATCACTTTGCCATCAATATCAACCAATGTCGCTTTTTTTACCTGCGGATGCTTGAGAACTTCACGAATGACGCCTCCATCTCCTCCACCAACAACCAGAACATTCTCAGGGTTCGGATGAGTAAACAACGGTACATGGGCAACCATTTCATGGTACACAAACTCATCTTTAATCGAGGTCATGACCATGTCATCAAGCAGCAGCATATTGCCCCACTCTTCTGTTTCAATCATATCAAGCTTTTGAAAATCAGTTTGTTCTGTATGTAAGGTTCGATTCACTTTCATTGTAATCCCGAAGTGATCTGTTTGCTTTTCTGTAAACCAAATACCCATTGTGGTTCAACCTTCCTTTCGATAATAAAAAATAGCGTAACGAGACAATATTTTTTATAGTTCCCCAAGAAGCTTGTAAAAAACACAAATACCAGAAAAGTATAGTTGAATCTTCTAAAAATGCAAGTAAAACTTGTACTATATAGTGTGATTGTCAATGTTATTTTTGACCAATTGGTAAAATCCCCCGGACCTTACCAGTAAACAAGTGGCTGGTGTAAACATTGCGTTTATTTGCGCTTCGGGTGTTTCCCACGCACCTTAGGGCGTACTGGAAGCCACCCCCTATCTCCTCGTCGATTCGCCCCAACTTTGAGTTCTATGTGACCAAACTTCACTGAAATAGGAAATTCGGGCACTTTGACGGGCTCAATGTGACTAAACTTCAACTGAAATAGGAAATACAGTCACTTTGACGGGTCCAATGTGACCAAACTTCAACTGTAATCGGATTTACGGGCACTTTGACGGGCTCAATGTGACTAAACCTCAACTGAATAGGAAATACAGTCACATTGGCAGGTCCATCGTGACCAATCTTCTACTGTAATCGGATTTACGGGCACTTTGACGGGTCCAATGTGACTAAACTTCAACTGAAATAGGAATACGGGCACATTGGCGAGTTCAATGTCCACAGGAGTTTTCCTGTCTTCCGCTCCAATCAACGGGTTGAAAATCATAGATTATACTTAAATAAATGTCTCTCCACTAGGTTTAAAATGAATGAAATGTTTTCATAATGGTTAATAGAGTAATTTTGGGCTCTTCTGGTAAACTAGATGGCCTACAAAGATATATTTTAAGGGGGGAACTTGCGATGGAAATCATGACTGACCAACGGTTCCGTAAGACGGCGAAGGTTTTTAGAGCGTTTGTTTTTATTGGCATGATTGTAGCTGCCTTATTTTTTCTTGTTTATTTTTCAATTATTGGTTACGCCAAGATTCTAGGTCCCCCACCGCTTGCTGTGCCCCAGTCGACGATTTATATGGCTGATGATGGGACTGTTATCGGAGAAAGTCACACCGGTGAAAAAAGGTACTGGGTTCCGTTAAAGGATATCTCCCCTGACCTTGTCAAAGCGACCATTAGCATTGAGGATCGAAATTTTTATGAGCATAGAGGATTTGACTACAAGCGAATTGCTGGTGCACTGCTTGCCGATTTAAAAGCAATGGCGAAGGTGCAGGGAGCAAGTACCATCACGCAGCAGTATGCCCGAAACCTTTACCTCAGTCACGATAAAACGTGGAAGCGAAAACTAACTGAAGCCTTTTATACGCTTCGACTTGAAATGAATTATAGTAAAAATGAAATTCTTGAAGGCTATTTAAATACGATTTACTACGGCAGTGGCGCTTATGGTGTTCAAACGGCTAGCCAGTACTATTTTGGCAAAGATGCTCGCGAATTAACCCTTGGCGAGGCATCCATGCTCGCTGGCATCCCGAAGGGGCCAAGCTATTATTCACCATTAACCAATGAAGAAAGAGCCAATAGCAGACAGCAAACGATTTTAACAGCGATGGAAACGAAGGGTTATATCGACCAGGAGGAAGCGAAAGCGGCAGCTGCAGAAAAACTGACGTTAGTTGGAAAACACCCAACTGAATCGCTTGGGAAAGCCCCTTATTTTCAGGATGCCGTTCAAAATGAGCTAAAGTATAGTCTCAACCTAGACGAGCGGACCATTAAGCTTGGCGGGTTAAAGGTGTATACCACCCTTGACATGAAGCAACAAGAATTGGCTGAAGAAATGGTAACAGAGCATATCACCGAGGATTCAGAAATACAAACAGGATTTATTAGCATGGATCCAAAATCAGGTCATGTGAAAGCGATGGTTGGTGGCAGAGATTATGAGGAAAGTCCCTTCAACCGCGCCATTCAAGCGGTAAGGCAGCCTGGTTCTACCATTAAGCCGCTTTTATACTATGCCGCACTTGAGCACGGGTTTACACCGACAACGACAATGAAAAGTGAACTTACCACTTTCAGATTAGAAGATGGAAAAACGGAGTATACGCCACATAATTTTAATAATAAGTATGCGAACGAGGAAATTACAATGGCACAAGCTCTTGCAGTTTCCGATAATGTCTTTGCCGTGAAAACGCATTTGTTTCTTGGTCAGGACGTTCTAGTTGATACCGCAAAAAGGTTTGGGCTTTCATCAAAAATGGCACAGGTCCCTTCCCTTGCACTTGGTACATCTGGGGTAAGCGTTATTGAAATGGCTTCGGCTTATAGTATGTTTGCCAACGGTGGGAAATATGTTGAGCCTGTGCTGATTGAACGGGTGGAAAGCCATGATGGTGAGGTTATTTATGAACATGAAGAAAAGGGTGAACAAATCCTCGAGCCTGAGTTGGCTTCCGTGATGAACCATATGATGACGGGGATGTTTGATCCTAAACTCAATGGCTATGCCTCCGTAACCGGTAGTACCATGACCGATGAAATTAGTCGGCCTTATGCCGGGAAATCTGGTTCCACGAATACCGATAGTTGGATGATTGGCTATACCCCACAACTCGTTTCCGCCGTTTGGACAGGCTACGATAAAGGGAAACCAATCGAGAAGTCTAATGAGAAAGCTTTTAGTAAAAATGTCTGGGTGAATTTTATGGAAAAGGCCCATGAAGGTGTGCCAGCGACCAATTTTAAAACAGCCAAAGGAACGGTTGGAGTGTTTATCAATCCAGAGAACGGTAAAATTGCTACGGCAAATTGCCCAGTAAAGCGGCTGACTTATTTTAAAGACGGCACCGAGCCTCAGGAATACTGCACCGAACATCTTGATGAAGGCGAGCAGTTGCAAAAACCTAAGGATGAGACCGAGAAAAAACCTGATAAAAAACCATGGTATAAAAAGATCTTTGGCCTATAGGCGTGTGCTTCGCTCCACTAACGTGATGATGTCTATCTCAACAAGGATAAAAAGAAAAACCCCGAATTCAATGAGAATTCGGGGTTTTTCCTGTCCTAGCAACGTGTGTACACGTTGACTACTAGTTTACACTGGAAATATCAAGAACGCAACCCATATGTTAGGCTGTTTCCAGACCTGTTTTCAATTGCTCAGGAGACCGCTCCCACATGCCTGGGTCATGCTTTTTCAAGAAGTCAGCCAGGATTTGCTTTGCTTTGTCATCCATATGGTCAACGATAATATGGCGTTTGATTGATTTATCTAAACGATTTACATGCTCTGGCAAAGACTTGTAGCCACGGCGAATTTCTCGATTCACCGTCATATCGCATGCTGTCACTCCCGCATAATAAGGACCTTCTTCACTCCGGTCCATCGTTACCCACACTAGCCAATAAAGCTTTGCATCTGGCACCTCGTCGCGGTTGGGCAAGAATTTAATTCCCTTCTCAACCACACTGCGGGCATGCATTGCACCAATATCGACGGTCGCCTCACCTGCCTCAACATCCACAATAACTGGCGATACATTGTCCAAGGTCAAGCTTCCTTTGCCAAAGCCTTTATGATTGTCCATCGGATCTGCCTTGATAATATTAAAGCCAATATTTTTCTTCTTCTTTTCTTCCATAAACTAAACACCCTCCTACCTTAAAAACAATTGTAAAAAGAAATCACTCAAGCCACTTAGTATAAAGGGAATAACCGTATTAAACAGTGGCGTAATCGTATACTGATCAAGCGGTGTAATCACAAGGATTAAAAAGATGATAATCCCGTAATGTTCATACTGCGTGAGCTTTGCTCGAACATCTGCAGGTGCCAAATCCTCAATAATTCGGTACCCATCCAGTGGTGGAAATGGAAGCAAGTTAAACACGAATAGCACAGTGTTTAGCCCAACAAAAATGTTGATGAACTCAACAGCAACATCTGGCATGCTTGCTCCTAACCCTGTTGCGAGAAGTCCATACCATATCGCTAAAGCTAGAATCACCAACAACAAATTGCTTAGCGGCCCTGCAACGGACACCAAAACACCTGCTAAACGTGGATTCTTAAAAAAGAATCGATTCACAGGTACTGGCCTTGCCCAACCAAATCCAGCAATAAAGATCAGTATCGTCCCTAGTGGGTCCAAATGCTTCAGTGGATTCAAGGTTAGCCGTCCCTGCCTCGCCGCCGTTTGATCGCCAAATTTATAAGCCACAAACGCATGAGCAAATTCGTGCAGCGTAAACGCAATCACCAACGTAATCGCAACATAGATAAATTGATCTAATGAATAAGCAAGACCCACATTCTTTAACCCCTTTTTTCGCGATTCCCCATAAATGAATGGTTTTCCCCATTGATGGATTACATATAGATTCAAATAGATGCTTCAAGTATACCTTATTCTTTCATAAAATTAAAAACCCTGTACTTGCACATTTAATGAAAATATGGAAAACTCAAAACAAGACTATTTTGTAGGAGGAAAAATTATGCCCTATGTGACAGTAGAGATGCTACCAGGACGCACCGACGAACAGAAAAAGGCCCTCGTTGAAAAAGTAACAGAAGCTGTTAGTGAGACAACCGGCGCACCAAAAGAAAAAATCGTTGTATTTATTGAAGAATTACGCCCTGACCATTACGGCGTCGGCGGAAAACGCTTAAGCGATCAATAGATGAGTGGATGAAGCTGGCCTCGGGGTCAGCTTTTTTATTTGAACTTTGGTTTGGGTTGGACTATCAGCAGCCTTAGTGTTCTATGGTTAGGTTCCATTGACACCCCCTCCTCACCCCCATAAAAAAACCAGCCATGCACTTAGCACTGACTGGTCCTGTTCTTTAACATCTCAATATATTGATAGGCGTTGGCAAATTCGTCATCGGTGAATTTTTGGCTTTTCTTTACCGTTTGGACTTTTTCCTTCACTTCGTCTGTTGGTAGATTATCAAAATATAAAATCGTCGAGACGAGTTCAAGGAATCTGGCATTTTGTGTGTTGATGTCCTTCAGGCAATCTCCAAGCTGAGGCATGTCCACATTGTTAACGCCAAGGAACTCCTTGCCATCCTCTGTTAACGTATAGCGGTACTGGTAATACCCGCCTTTCTTCTCTTTCACTTCGTTCAGAAAACCCATATTGCACAGTTCTTCCACCCTGAGCGTCAGCTCCTCGGAATATGGCCCGTAAAAATGGAACTGAAACCTTTCCTGAAACGGAAAATTCATCTTTTTCGCAATATAAATCATCTTTTGCAGCTTCTTCCGTCCAATGACTTCCCCGGAAAGTGCAATTGCGTGAATGATTTTTGCATGATCTTTTAACAAAACGCTTCAACTCCTGTTTCAAAAGTTCCTTTCTACCATTGGCTATCATTCAAGAAGCTTTCGAATCTCCTCATTCTTTCCAATAAGATCGGCAGGATAATATAATTTATGGTCCGTGCGTCGCTTGCCTGAGATGCTATCCACGATATCTGATTCTCTTGATAGCTCCCGAAGCTCGCCACTCTTCATTAACAGATGAATCGGAAGGCGCTCTTCCTCCTCACCTGGACGGTAAAAATCATACGGTAAATCAGAGGATGAATCGACGACCAAGTAATACTCCGGATCAATTCCCGCCTCTTCAAATAGCTGCGACAAACGCGCCAATTTTTTATATTCCTTAGCTGGGTCAAACTCGACATATTTAAAAAGATTCCGGTTAATGAAGCGTGAACACAAATCTCTCAAGACTTCATCGTCTTCTTCTTGCCACATTTGGAAATAATAGAGAACGATTCCCTCATCCAATTTTAAATAGTCTTCTAGCTTAACATCCTCTTTAAAAAAGGAATAAAAATGGAGCGGCATATGTTTGAAAGCATGTCCTTGCTCATGGAGATGCTTTGCTCGGTGAAGGATTTTTGTCAAGATGACTTCCGCACTCCGAGTGACCGGGTGGAAATAGACTTGCCAATACATCTGATACCGACTCATGATGTAATCCTCAACCGCGTGCATGCCACTGTGCTTAAAAACGACCTGATCTTCTCTTGGCCGCATAACACGTAGGATCCGCTCCATATCAAAATGTCCATAACTAACTCCAGTATAATAAGCGTCCCTTTGTAGGTAATCCATACGATCGGCATCAATTTGACTAGAAATCAAACTCACAACAAGCTTGTTCTCATAGGTCTTATCAATGACCTCTGCCACCTTCTTCGGAAAATCAGGTGAAATCCGTGACAATACTTGATTCACTTCCGTTTTCCCTAGGATAATCGCTTTTGTAAAATATTCATGATCGAGTTCAAATACTTTTTCAAAGGAATGAGAATACGGACCATGGCCCAAATCATGGAGAAGTGCTGCACAAAGACTCAGCAATCTATCCTCCTGATTCCATTCCGGTCGTCCAACGAACACCGTATCGACGATTCGACGGACAATTTCATAGACACCAAGCGAGTGGTTGAACCGACTATGCTCAGCTCCATGGAAAGTCAAAAAGGTGGTTCCTAACTGCTTAATTCGCCGTAACCGCTGAAATTCCTTTGTCCCAACCAGGTCCCAAATCACCTGGTCTTGGACATGAATATAGCGGTGGACTGGGTCTTTAAACACTTTTTCTTCGTTTAGTTTCTCGGCCGAATAGTCCATTGCTTCCCTTCTCTCACGAATAACATGTTTCTATTATAGCCCGTTTCCATCGTCAAATCATCCCAAAATCCTGCAAAATCTCACAAATTTCTCCATTCTTTGGACAAGCTACCATTAGCTAACACTGTCTGGTAAATAAAAATTACCAAAATCTAAAATTGCTAGATTTCATACTTAACAAGGGGGTTGATTTCCGCTCCAGGCACGAGCGGTTCGCGGGCGTGCCGAGGAGCCTGGCCAGCTCCAGCGCCTAGCCCCTCGAGTCGCTTCGGTCCGTCAGTTGAAGTCAAAGAACGACTTCATCTGTCGGCCCTCCAGCGCTTGTCGGGGCTGAACAAGGCGCTTCCGCTTTTCTATCTCCTCGGCTCTTTTAGCGCCTGCGGTGTCTCCCCTTCCCCGTACTCCCGCAGGACACTGAATAGCATCCTCGAATAGACCCACGCACGAGAAAATGTGCAGTTCATTTTCGAGGAGTCTTCGTGCCTTCCGCTCCAATCAACCGTTGAAAACTATCAATGTACATTTGTGCAGCTAAAGGAAAAATAAAAAGTCACCTTTATGCAATTGCCCTAAAGATGACTCTATGATGTGAACCAACATCATTTTAATTTTTTATCAATTTTCTCCATAAGTTCGTCTTCAGTGAGTGCTGCGACGGGACGATTGTTCACAAACGCAAAGGTTTTCTTTCGGCCGGGGCCACAATAAGATTGGCACCCAACTTCAATCTTTGCCTCTGGATCTTTCCCTTTTAATAGAGGGATAAGTGTTTTTAGGTTTACGGCCTGGCAATCGTCGCAAACTCGAAATTCGTTTGCCATTGATGACAACCCTTTCTATATTAGAAGTTCGTTTTCCTGTTATTTGAAGAATCTTTTTTATAAAAATAGGAAAGTATAAAAGTTTAAACTTAGAGAATTGGCCAGCTCCAGCGCCCTAGCGGCTAGTGTCCTTCGCTCTCCGCCTCACCGATTGTGTCAAGCACGAATGCGCCTCCGGCTCTTCGTGTTTCCTTCATCTCAGTTGGAGCGCTCCAGGCCATACGCCGCGGACATGGCACTTCCGCTTTTCTTATTTTTTAACTAAAAGGTATTTTACCTCTTCCACCCCACGATTGCAACTTGGGAATTTTTAACCGTTTCTATGAAAAAATGGAAAAAATCTACTATCCTTTTAATCAGGAATGTATAAACCTTTTAAAAATCGGACATCCTTTGACTAGAAGTGCAATCATTTTAATGATTTTTAAAGGGAGTTGAAGAAATATGAAAGTTCGCCAGGACGCCTGGACGGAGGAAAACGATTTATTGCTTGCCGAAACCGTATTAAGACATGTTCGTGAAGGAAGTACACAGCTGAATGCCTTTGAGGAGGTTGGGGACAAGCTCGACCGTACATCAGCAGCATGTGGGTTTAGGTGGAATGCGGTTGTCCGCCATCAATATGAAAAAGCGTTACAACTTGCAAAAAAGCAGCGTAAGCAACGCCAAAGAATTCTTGGAAAAGACCAAGGTGGAAAGAAGAAACTATTATATTCCCCACCTGTACCATCTTTTGATGAACTCGGAATCCAAGGTAGCGCAGAAATGTCTAGTGAATTAACACCTGAGGTAAACACAACTCAAGGAGATTCCCCACAACCATTTAATACTCTAAACACATTAGAAATGCAAGATACCTATGGTTTAGATGGATTACATGATTTGCTTTTACAAGATTCCGATACTGAAAACACTGAGTCTAAAGGAGTCTCAGAAACTCCTGATTTCAACGAAGAGAGTAATCAAAATGATGATACAGAAGCTACAGAAGTTGAAACAGTTGTCCAAGAAGAGCAAACAAATCCAGTACAACCGGTGCCACAAATGAACATGCCAGCACAACCGGTTCAACAGTCACAGATGGCAAGGCCAACGCACTCTGTACCAGCAAGTGGACTAACCCTTGGCCATGTTATTGCCTATTTACAAAATTTAAATAGTACAAATTTTAGCGCCGATATTTATAAGAGCGAGAATGAAAGATTAATGCGTGAAATCGTGACATTAAGGAAAGAAAATGAAGAGCTTAAGGGGAAAGTGAAAAAGCTCGAAGCCAATGCGAATACCATGCAGGAAGATTACGAGACACTCATGAAAATCATGAACCGAGCACGTAAACTCGTTTTATTTGATGAAGATGAAGAACGTCCTGCTACTAAGTTCAAAATGGACCGCAACGGCAATCTTGAAAAAGTCGCTGAATAATCGCATTGGGCAACAACATCCTTTCACAAGGCAGGCCGTAAACTAGGATAAAAGTTTACGGCCTGTTTTTATCTTTATTTATAGATAGAAAGGATAACAGTCTTAACTTAAGCTTCAGCCATACGCCACTGGCCAGAGCTTTTAATCAAGAAACTTACTGTTTCGCTCAATAATACGATCATAATAATGAGTAAATAGTTCAAACTCCTCTGGTTGTAATTGTCCCGTGAGGATTTCGTCGCTATTTTGATGTAAAAATGTGATAAACCGGAGCATTACATCTTGAATGGTCATCGGAGTACTCAGCAGTTCAGAAAGTGACGACATCACTTCTGGCTTCACCTCAGGATATAGGAATTTTGTTTTCTCGCCATTTCTTGCCAGTTCGTAAAAATTCCTTATCACCTCGGCGCGTTCACTGCCACTGCCTGTTACACAAAGGTAAATTTGCACGGCTACCCCTTTTTTCAACCTTCGCTGTGAGATTCCCGCAAACTTCTTGCCCCCGATACTTAAATCATAACTTCCTGGGCAATAAGAACCAACGATTTCTCGGGCATCTATTTCTATATCAAAATCGGAAAACATCTTTTTAACTAACATCCACATGGCATCGTAGCCACGGTTAATATCTATTCCTTTTTCCACTTCCGGTAAAATTAACGAAAGGTTGAGCACGCCCTCATCTAATACGACGGCTAACCCACCAGAGTTACGGACAATGTATTGATATCCTTGCTGCTTAAGGTAATCTAAACCTTCCTGTAAAAACGGGAGCTTTGTATCCTGTATTCCTAGTACCACTGTCTGATGATGAACCCAAGACCTTGCCACCGCAGGCGATTTCCCTGTCCCCACCGACTCGCATAATGTATCATCCGTTGCAAACGATTGGAGAGCATGAAAATGCGGTCCAATCGCTGATTGGTCAATTAGTCTCCAACGACTTTGACGCAATAAATGAAGCGCCTCATCCATTGTCATTCTCCTTTTTGGCTAGTATTCACTAGGATAGTATACCATTTTCTACGTAGCTTACCCTTCCTTGACCTATAGAAAAAACCGGTTCCCACCTTTGAAACCGGCTCAATCAAGGATTTAATTTTTACTAGGCCAAAGCTTGTGCTGCTGTAATAATCGCCAGTTTATAGACATCTTCCTCGCTACAACCACGGGAAAGATCGTTTACTGGACGATTTAAGCCCTGAAGAATTGGTCCCACTGCATCGAAGTTTCCTAAACGTTGGGCAATTTTATAACCAATATTCCCTGCTTCTAAGCTTGGGAATACAAATACATTTGCATCGCCTTTAAGAACTGAATCTGGTGCCTTCTTTTCGGCTACAGATGGAACAAAGGCAGCGTCAAATTGGAATTCTCCATCTAATACAAGCTCAGGTTCACGCTCTTTCGCAGCAGCAACTGCTGTAGAAACTTTGTCTGTTTCCGGTGAAACCGCTGAACCTTTTGTAGAGAAGCTTAGCATCGCAACGCGCGGATCGATATCAAACATTCTTGCCGTTTTTGCACTTTCAATCGCGATTTCAGCAAGGTCTTGGCTATCTGGTGCGATATTGATGGCACAATCAGCAAACACATATTTTTCATCTTCGCGAACCATAATGAAGACACCAGAAGTTTTGCGTACGCCTTCCTTCGTCTTAATGATTTGTAACGCCGGTCTCACTGTGTCTGCAGTCGAATGTGCGGCTCCGCTCACTAGACCGTCCGCACGGTTTGTATGTACAAGCATCGTTCCAAAGTAGTTTTCATCAAGTAGAATTTTACGCGCTTGCTCTTCAGTTGCTTTTCCTTTTCGTCTTTCAACGAAAGAAGCCACAAGCTCATCCATCGCAGCAAAGCTGTTTGGATCGTAGATTTCTACTGAATCAAGAGCTACGCCAAGTCCACTTGCCTTTGCTTGAATTTCTTCAATATTCCCTACTAAAATTGGGGTAAGTACTCCATCGGCAGCTAAACGACCAGCTGCTGTTAATACTCTTTCATCTAATCCTTCTGGAAAAACAATGCGTAAATTTTGTCCGCTTAGTTTTTCTTTTAGGCCAGTAAATAAATCACTCATACTGAATCCTCCTCTTTAACCTTTACTTTCCTAGCATACTTTACCCTATTAAAAATTCAAGGTTGTTAGCGTTTTCGACAAAAAAGTTTCTTTTTTGCCAATTTTTAAACGAAAACGATATATCCAACATCATTATTTACATCTGCTTGCTAAAATATCCGACTTTTCCTTGTGTATTCCAAAACAAATGTCCAGGAAGGTGTTATTCGAGTATTCTATGGCAAAACTGTGATATAGTATTGTTGTAAATTATCGATTTTTAGGAGTGAGATAAATGAGTGAAGCAGCACAAACGCTCGATGGTTGGTATTGCCTACATGATTTCCGCACAATCGATTGGACTACTTGGAAAATGACGCCTAGTGATGAGCGCCAGGCAGCCATTAATGAATTCTTAGGACTTGTTGAGAAATGGAACAAGACTCAAGCTGAGCAACAAGGTAGCCATGCCCTTTATACCATTGTCGGACAAAAGGCAGATTTTATGATGATGATTCTTCGCCCAACAATGGAAGAATTAAATGAAATTGAAACCGAATTCAATAAATCAAAACTAGCGGAATATACAATTCCAGCTCATTCTTATGTATCTGTAGTAGAATTAAGCAACTATCTTGCTGGTGAAGGTGGCGACCCTTACCAAAATCCACATGTACGGGCTCGTCTATATCCTGAGCTTCCAAAAGCAAACCATGTATGCTTCTATCCAATGGACAAGCGTCGTCAAGGAAACGATAACTGGTACATGCTTTCCATGGAAGATCGCAAAAAGATGATGTACAGCCACGGTATGATTGGCCGTCAATATGCAGGCAAAGTGAAGCAAATTATTACTGGTTCTGTCGGCTTTGACGACTACGAATGGGGCGTCACTTTGTTTGCTGACGATGTTCTTCAATTTAAAAAGCTTGTTTATGAAATGCGCTTTGATGAGGTAAGTGCACGTTATGGTGAATTTGGGTCTTTCTTTGTTGGAAACCTTCTTGATGTTGACCGTGTTCAGTCCTTTCTTGATGTAAAGTAATTTAATCCTACCCTATAGAGCCTTCTATAGGGTATTTTTTTATCATTATCCCCTACAATTACAATCAGCTACAGTGGACCTATCTCAAATTCTTTTTGTCATAAATCCCGTCTCTCCTCATAAAGTTGAAATAGTGAGGCTTCTTTATTTTTCGTGACTATTATTTTCATTCGGGAGGGAAAAGAATGAGTCAATCGAATTATCCATATTACAATCAGACATATCCTCAGGCTTATACACCTTTTAGAGGGTCAAATGGCCAGGGTCAACAAGGTTACCCAACACAAGCGAACAACGGCTATCCTTATAGTCAAACTGCACAACCACAAATGAACGGTGGCATGGCGGGAGCACAACCGATGACGCCACCACCACAGGGAGTTTTTCCATCATCTAGTGGAACAGGGATTCAAGTACCAGGTATGCTGCCAGCTGAACAATCTTATATTGAAAACATCCTTCGTCTAAATAAAGGAAAGCTCGCAACAGTTTATATGAGCTTTGATGCCAGTCAAGAATGGAATTCCAAGATTTTCAAAGGCATTATTGAAGCTGCCGGAAGAGATCATATCATCCTTAGTGACCCACAAACAGGTATGCGGTATCTCCTATTGATGGTTTACTTAGATTATGTCACTTTTGAAGAAGAAATTGAGTACGACTATCCATTTGGCGGAGCTGGGTTAACTGCCTATCCTCCAAGGTAAAACGCATTTTCCACACAAAAAGGAGCTCCTGCAGAGCTCCTTTTTTGTTTAGGTTTACATATATCGAACTGCCGCGATAATCAGCAATACCCAGGCAACGAGGAAAGAGACGCCTCCTAATGGAGTAATAGCACCAAGAACACTAATTTGCGTTAAAGTTAATACATACAAACTACCAGAGAAAAGGATGATGCCGATTAACATTAGCCATCCTGACCAGCTTAATAAGGATGTTGCTGGTAGGTTCCCTAGTAAAATTCCAATAATTAAAATACCCACCGCATGAAACATCTGATAGGTCACACCTGTTTGCCAGGTTTCCAAATACTTTGCAGGTACTTTTCCCTCTAAACCATGTGCACCAAAAGCCCCTAGTGCCACAGCAAGAAAGGCATTAACTGCTCCAATAATAATAAAGAGTTTCATCATCTACTCTCCCTCATGTTTTATTTCAAATTTCTGTAAACTAGTTGTTCATTTTCCACTCCAGGCACCTTGCTCTATAAGGAACGCCCGATACCCTAGCCAGCTTGAATCAACTGAATGAACGTAAACCAGATCGAATTAACACAGCCTTTTATTAAAAGTCTAACAAAGAATCTCCGTTCGCTTCATCATCCATTTCAATTTTTTTCGATTGAGTTATTCCTTGTTGGGGCTGATAAGGGACATGTGTTGGTGAGACTATGGCATTATGTATGGGTGGTGCAGACATTTTCTGGCTCTGCGGTAGTACTGGTTGTACCGTACTGCCTGTTCCTGGTTCATCTAGCACTAACTCACATAATGTTTTAAGAGAATGAATTCGCTCTCTCATGGTCGACTCTGATCCAGCCTCTTTTGCACTTTTTAATTCTTTCTCCATTTTTAAAAGTAATTTTTGTAGCGATATATTCACAGTTTCACCACGCTTTACTAGTTGTCATTTCTCGATACCATTCTACCTTAATTCAACGTTTTTTACACGAAACATGAAACAAGAATTGTCTGTTCCACGTGGAACATGTCGAAGTACTATGCATTATAACTGCCAATCTATTTCTTTTTCGCCTTTGGAGCGAAGATACTCATTGATTCGTGAAAAATGATGATTCCCAAAAAATCCTCTACTCGCAGAAAGTGGACTAGGATGGACTGAAGTAAGAATGAAATGCTTTTGTAGATTTATTAGGTTCATTTTGGATTGTGCTGGTTTTCCCCAGAGCAAGAAAACAACTGGTTTCTCACGGTCATTTAATAGTGAAATGATTTTATCCGTTAATACTTCCCACCCCTTCCCCTTATGGGAGTGTGCTTCCCCTTCACGTACGGTTAAAACGGTATTTAATAACAAAACACCTTGATCTGCCCACTTTGCTAAATAGCCATGATCCGGGATGCTACACCCCATATCATGTTGAAGCTCTTTAAACACATTTCTTAATGAAGGTGGAATTTTCACTCCTGGCTTCACCGAAAAGCTTAAGCCATGTGCTTGATTTGGTCCATGATAAGGGTCTTGTCCAAGTAGTACCACTTTTACATCATCGAAATCTGTATACTTAAGTGCATTGAACATATCTTCTCTTTTGGGATAAATGGTTTGCTCTTCATACTCCTTGTCAAGAAACGTATTTAAATGTAAAAAATACTCCTTGTTGAATTCATCCTTTAGGAGCTCGCCCCAACGGTTATCTATTCGTTCTTGGTCCATTCCTATCTTCCTTTCAATCTATGAATACCAAATGACTCTTATCTATTTTAACAGATTAAACAAGGCTGCTTTAGTAAAGATTAAAGCCAATTTTAATGTAAGAGTGTGGTTTCTATTCGTTTACAAGCACTTGTATTAAAAAAAACACCTCAAATAGAATGAGATGTTCCCAAAGGCCAAAACTAAAAAAAAGTTATATTTCCGCTACTTTAAATCTAAGAACCGTCTTTAGTTTCTCTGGAGCTGTTTTTCTAACGTCGGTAATATATATTTCCTTATGTGTTTTTTCGACTCTTTTAAGATTATTTTGGCTACAAAACTGTTCCATTAAAGCAAAGGTTTGTGGTTCAGTCTCATAACTTCCATTATGCATCGCTTGAACACATAAACCCTCTCCAATCCTTTCAAATTTACTATTGTCTAACTGGAGGTCGGGCTTTTTTTTCTTTACCATTTCCAAGACAGAATCGTATAACTCTTTTGTCACAAAATCAGGTTGTCTAATCATTAATTTATAGACGAAATGTTCCTTGCTTAAATAATCCAATTTTCTACCTTCTTCGTCTAAATCCCAGACTCCCTCAAGAGGAAATACCGTATACTCAAAATACCCCTCTGGTGTTATCCCTTTTTTAGGCAACATTCTAATACCATATGATAAAGAATATAGGGTTTCGATCTTTTCCCTGAATCGTTCACCGTTCGGATTTCCCCTGCCTTCTATAGTGAGATAGTTCATTGTGGGGACCTCAATAATAACAGGCTGGTTCTTTGGTAGATAAAGTTCCTTTAATTGTTTTCTCCATTCAAACTTACTCATTTTATAACACATCCCTATCAAACTAAAATAAAAAACGTAATGATTTTTCAATATGGAGAAATCATTACGTTTTACTAGAGAAGTACTGGTTTCAATCTTTAAATTGAAGCTGTTGTCACTTACTATTAGCCTAGCAATCGATTATACAAGCTCTTAGCCTGCGTAATGTCTTTTGTTCCATGAATGAGAGCTCGTCCGTCTTGAAACAGGACAAAACGATTAGAGTCCATCTCTGCAGATAGTAGGTAAGGATTTCCCTTCACTTCATATCCTAGTGCTTTAAGTTTCCCAGCCATATCTCTTAAATCGACCCCTTCAGAATGTGGCGGGCGAATTTGAACGGTGTCTCGTCCACATAGAACGCTGGTTTTGGTCATGTTTTCAGCATTGAGGTACGGGTATTCCCGATGTTCCCCACAAGATAAGCATCCAGGGTCCTTCGCACGCGACATCTTCATACTCGAGTATTGATTTCTCCATAAATCAAAGCTAACGAATGACGTTCTCACTGCTTCCCAATCTTCGACAAGGATTTTCAATGCTTCCGCCGTTTGATGAGCAATGACCATTTGCACAGCAGGCCCAATAATGCCGCCGGTATCGCAGGTCATTCCTTGAATTGGGATTGTTTTTAACAGACAATTTAGACATGGAGTCTGCCCCGGAACAACCGTAAAGCTCATCCCAAAGCTGGCCACGCAAGCTCCATAAATCCAAGGGATTTCAAACTTTTGAGAGATATCATTAATCGCCATTCTTGTTTCAAAATTGTCAGTTGAGTCGAGAATTAAATCTACATCAGCACCTAGTTCAGCTAGTTTTTCGGGTGTTGCATCCCCAATAATAGAGCGGATTTCAACCTCTGAGTTAATTGCCTTCAACCTTTTTTCTGCAGCAGCAGCCTTCGGTAGCTTTTCCGCTACATCTTCTTCTGTATATAGTTGTTGTCGCTGCAGATTGCTTGCCTCAACATAATCTCGGTCTATTATTGTCAACTTACCGACTCCAGCCCGCGTTATCACTTCAGCGTTACCAGAACCTAAGGCACCAGCACCAATAATCAATACATGCTTACGTCTTATTTTTTCCTGACCATCATTGCCAATTGGAGGAAATAGGGTCTGGCGTGAATATCTTTCTGACATCGGAGATTCCTCCTAGTTAAAATAATCTATTTGATCCTGATAAGAAAAAAACACGGAGACATCAGCCTCCGCTTACTGGTGGAATAAAGGCTATGACGTCTCCATCCTTAATGACTTCATCGTTCGGAGCAAATTCTTCATTGATTGCCGTCATCGCCGAGTCAAGTTTTTGTAGCTTATATTGTTCAGCCACTAGCGCTTTTACTTCAGCTACGGTTTTCCCCGATGCATCAATGGTTACTGATTCTTCCCCTACTTCATCCCTTAAGTGGGCGAAAAACAAAATCTTATTCATTCAAATCACCCTCCTCTGGCTTTCCACTTGGGTATGCGACTGTCTCAAGCTGGTTTCCAATCCATTCTTGTCCGTCTTCCCAATGCTCTTTTTTCCAGATTGGCACAATCTCTTTAATTCGTTCAATTGCATATCGATTCGCTTCATAGGAATCCGCACGGTGGGGTGTTGATACGGCAATCACAACAGCAACATCGGTAATATCAAGTTTACCCACTCGGTGCGTGATGGCTACTTCTGCCCCTTCCCAGCGTTCCTTAATCTCATTGCCAATCTGCTCCAACTTCTTAACAGCCATTGGTTCATAAGCTTCGTAAATGAGATAGAGAGTTTTCTTTCCCTTGGTTAGCTCTCTAACGGTTCCAATGAACGTGTTAATGGCACCGGCTTCTCGCTGAACCACTTTATCAATAACCGATTGAATGTCAATCGGATCCTTTGCGATTTCATACATCATTTTGTTCACCTCAAGGTTCTGTTAAAAACATTGCTCTGTTATAAGTGGGTTGATTTGCGCTCCAGGCACGAACGGTTCGCGGGCAGTCCGGGAGCCTGGCCAGCTCCAGCGCCTAGCCCCTCGAGTCGCTTCGGTCCGTCAGTTGAAGTCAAAGAACGACTTCATCTGCCAGCCCTCCAGCGCTTGTCGGGGCTGAACAAGGCGCTTCCGCTTTTCTATCTCCTCGGCGCTTATGCGCCTGTGGGGTTAATTGGTCCCTCACGCGGACCAATTCAACCTAGGTCTCCCCTGCCCCGTACTCCCGCAGGAGTCTTCGTGCCCTCCGCTCCAATCACTCGTTATATAAAATAAACATTCTGCTCATAAAACCTACAAAAACACAGGCTCAGCCTGACTTACGACTTTATACCCGCCAATTTTATCGACTTCTGCTTTAAAAGCATCTGACTGAATAACCGTTTGCAGCCAACGCCCTTTATCGCTTTCAAAAAAGGCCTTTGTCATTAACAGGTCATAAGATTCGTCGGCTACTGGGATAAACTCTAGGTTCATTGCTTTCGCTGCTGGGTAAATGCCTAGCCCCACTGCCCGTTCATTTCCTTTTACTTCTGCTGCCACACTTAAATGAGAGAACATCTCACGGTCATACCCATTGATTTGTTCTGGCGTTAATCCTTGTTCTTTTAACAATAAATCAAATAGGATTCTCGTTCCTGCACCTTTTTGGCGGTTGGCATAATCCGCTTGGGTTTGTGCTAATTCAGCAACTCCAGTCACTTCTAATGGATTTCCCTTTGGCACAATCCACCCTTGAGTTCTTTTTAAAAATGGATACAGGACAACCTCTTGTCCAGCCAAAAGTTTCTTTACATAGGAAACATTATATTCCTTTGTTTCAGGGTCTAACAAATGAATGCCCGCTACATGGGCTTCCCCTTTTCTAATTGCCATGACACCAGCCATGCTTCCTACATGGGAAGATACAATTTTCATGTCAGTCCGCTCTCGTTTAAGTTGGGATGAAAGCAAATCAATCGTCAGATCATGACTTCCAGAAAAAACAATTGCACTTTTAATTTCCTCCAGTGGACGGAGCAATTCGATTTCAACCGTATCACCTTGTTCATATCCTAGCAACTCCGGAGGAATGACAAGTAGACCATCAGCTCGTACGAGTGACATTGTTACACCTGCCGCTCTCGTTAACGGATTGGCAATAAATTGGCCATTCACATAGCCGATATTCATTCGAATAAAGTCCTCTGCACCCATTGTTGAGACAATTCGACGTCCTAATTTCACTTGAAGTGTTTGTCTTTTCGGAACAGGAACTTGCAAATATTGACAAACAAGCGGTCGAACAAACCACTCTAGTGCCAAATAAGCGGACACTGGATATCCAGGCACACCTACAACTATTTTCCCATTGATTTCGCCAAGGATGACCGGTTTTCCAGGCCTTGTCGCGACCCCGTGGGTAAAAACTGTACCTAATTCTGCAAGAATATGGACTGTATAATCCTTTGAGCCTGCGGATGACCCCGCATTTATAACCACAATGTCCGAAGTCTCAACCGCATCAATAAGGGCCTTTTTTATATTTTCTGGCTCATCCCTAACGATCTCTTTTAAATCTGGGTTTCCGCCCCATTCTTTTATATAATTGGCAAATACCGTGCCATTAAATTCAATGATTTTCCCCGCAGCTAGTGATGCATCTGCTTGAATTAATTCATTTCCAGTTGGAATGATGGTCACCAATGGTTTCTTCGCTACCGGTACCATGGTAATCTGCGCCGCTAATAAAGCCCCTAAATCCGCTGGGCGCAATTGATGTCCTTGTGGGAAAAGCATTTCTTCCTGAACAATGTCTTCACCGATTGGACGAATATGCTGCCAAGGTGTTGCCGGTTCAATGATCTCAATCGTATTGTTATCGAGGATTTGAACATTTTCAATCATAATGACGGCATTAAAATGTTGCGGGATCGCATTGCCTGTATCAACATAAACAAATTGTTCGCCTTTTTTTAAATGAAGCGGCCTCTGTTCATGTGCTTCATACGTTTCTTCCGCATTGACAGCAATCCCATCCATTGCTGAAGCATGGTAATGGGGCATTGAAACATTTGCAAAGATTGGTTCTGCCGTAATCCTGCCTAAAGCATCGCTAATTGGGATGAGTTCGGTTTCAGGCGACAAGCTGGCATAGTCAAGAATTTCCCGTAACGCCTCAGCCCTTGGCTTGTCCTCCAGGTAAATTTTCCGTTGGTATCTCTTTTCATCCATGATTTAAGCTCCCCCTTATTTCGATGCTAAAACAGGTACGTATTCACCCTGTGAGATTCCTTCTTTTTCCGAACTAATTTCAACAATCCCATCGCTTTTTACCAATGTTGTGATCAACCCCGACTTCCCGATGATTGGCTCTGCCCACCATTCGCCTTCTTTCATAAACAGACGGACGCGAATATAATCGGAACGTCCTGGTGAAGAGGCAATATTCTTGGTCATGCGTGCAAAGACTCGCTCAGGCTTTGGTTGAGCTTGTTCTCCTTGCAATTTCTTGATGATTTTTTCACCAAACAGTCTAAAAATGATCATCGCAGAAGCCGGATGTCCAGGTAGCCCAATGACAGGCTTTCCTTCTGCAACAGCTAAAATTGTCGGTTTCCCAGGCTTGATACTGATTCCATGAACAAACACGCCCGGGTCTCCAAGGGATTGAATCACTTCAGTCGTATAATCCTTCGCTCCGACTGAACTGCCTCCTGATAAAATCAAAATGTCCGCCTGTTCATAAAGTTCACGGGCTTTCGAAGCGAACACATCGTAATCATCAGTGGTAATTCCTCCATAGATCACTTCAACGCCCCATTCACGTGCAAGACCAGAGACAGTCAAGTAATTGATATCGCGAATTTGTCCAATTTCCAACTTCTCTGTATCATATGGAACAATTTCGTCTCCTGTTGAAAGATAGGCTGCCTTAATCGGACGGTAGACGCTTACTTTCGATATCCCCAGAGAGGCGAGCGCCCCAATTTCTTGGGGACGAAGCTTAGTACCTGCTTCAAGCAAGATTTCTCCAGCCTTGATATCTTCCCCAGCGCGGATGACATTTTCACCTGGAGCAATTTGTTTATATGTATTTAATAAACCGCTAATTTCCTCACAATGTTCAATCATTAAGACACTATCACTACCAGGAGGAAGCATTCCTCCTGTCGGAACATAAATGGCTTCCCCACGTGATAAAGGTGTCGTTGCTGCCTCTCCCATTTTAACTTCCCCTGAAACAGTTAAAAATCCAGGCATTGACTCAGATGAACCATAGGTATCCTTCGCGACAACGGCGTATCCATCAACGGTTGACCGATCAAAAGCTGGAACATTCTCACCTGCTGCAACAGGTTCGGCAAGGACGCAATGAAGAGCCTCTTCAAGAGCGCAGACAGACACCTCCCCAACCTTAGCTATTTTTTCCTGTATTAAGGCAAAGGTCTCCTCTACGGTTTTCACTTTAAAGAATTGCATCTCCACTCCACCCTTTCTTCTGACGAACCTTGTAGTCTCTGTGGTTATTCCCCTTTTTCCACTCGTTGTTTCGCTTCTTCGTATTCTTCCGGTACATTCATATTGAAAAAGATTTCTTCTAAACTTCCATCACTATAAACCTGTAAATCATTTTCATCCAGATAGCGGACATTGAGTTTGTCCAATAAATGTATGACTCGTAAGCGGTCTTCCATTAAACAGGCTTGAATCTCAGGAACAATCCGCTTTTGGTAAGCTGCAAATAATGGATGCTTTTTCCCACCGATAACTGGGATAATCGCGTCAAAATGCTTTAAGTTTTGAACAAGGGTAGATGCAAGCTCAGCCGAAACAAAAGGCATGTCGCATGCGACCACGATATTTTCCTCATAGTCAGAGGCCATTAACCCAGCATGAATCCCGGCAAGAGGTCCCTTGCCAGTAAATTCATCTGAAATCGATTTAAGATTTAAAAATTCATAGGATTCTGGATTATTTGTTACTAAAATTATATCATCAAACAGAGATTGAAGTTCATTTCTGATTCTCTCTATATTTGTCTTATCATTAAATGGAAGAAGCGCTTTATTCTTCCCCATTCTACTTGATTTGCCGCCTGCTAAAATAATGGCCCCGGCTTTCATCAATAGCACCTCTTCTAAATTTATCTTTGTTAATTAAAAAGCAGATTGATTCCCACTCCATCTACTCGCTTTTCGCAGGGTTCCAAGGAATATCCTGCCGCCTTGCTCCCATCAACAAGAGTAAAACGAAAATGCCTTTTAACAAAGCCTATTAATCAGAAATCTTTTTCTCTATCTAATTGAATCATTATAATCTACTACAGCTTTGTAACCATTTTCTTGTGCGATAAAATCAAGATGAATGGTGTTTAGGTCAAGGATAGCAGAAGAAGGCTTGGAAATATATTGTCTTGTATCGATTACCTTCACATAACCATGGCATTTTTCACAAACCTGAATTTGTGAGGTAGGGTCTTCCTCTATTGTAATATTTTGTATTGTTTTGTGATCGTCATTCCCACAGTGTGAACAAGCAATACGTTTTTCTGCCCAATGTGCTAAGCAGCGTGGGCAGTGGATGACCTTTTTCCCTTCACCCTCTAATTGCGCTAAACGAACAGGTTCCCCACATACCGGACATCCTGAGCCTGGAATAGCCTGATGGATTTCGACCTGGACCTTTTCTGCTGTAAGCTGTAAATAAGGTCTTAATGCCGTTTCTGCTAAAAACTGTGGAATCCATTCTTCGATTTCATTCTCCTGCGCAAAACGATTAAAATAAATGTGGTTTAAAGCAAATGCTTCATCAATCCAACGAATTGCAGTTTCCTCATTAAGTAATTCACTAACCTTAGTTAACTTTCCTTCTAATTCCGGATTATTCTTTGCAATAAGTTTATTTATCTCATCTATCCACTGTATGAATAGGGTAATTTCAAAATCAATAACCGTTAATGCCGCCACTGGCACTCCAGCGTTCAGTGCAGCCTTATCCAGGTTCGGCTTTATCCTATCAGGATTGAGGCTTTGCTTCCACTGTTCCTGTAGCTTAACGATTTCTTTCTGTAGGTTTGTGTATTCCTTTGAAACAACGGATTTTTTCATCCTGCTACACCTCTTTCAAATTTACAAACTCTTCTATTTATCACTATTAAACACTTATTCTTTTTTTAGGAATGGCTGTCCTATTACAGACAGCCATTTTGTTCCTTGCTCTATATAGTTTTCAGTGTGAAGCTATAGCTGAACACGGCGGTTCCGCTTTTCTATGGTCTAGCTGCACCGCCTAGCTCCTCGGGTCATAAGCTACCCCTGAATTGAAGGCAAAGAACGCCTTCTATTCAGGTGCATCTTATGCCTGTCGGAGCTAAACAAGGCGGTTCCGCTTTTCTATTTATCATGCACCTTTATTCTTTTTGTTCTTTGGATCATCTAAGTCAGGGAAGTTGCCTTTTTTAACTTCTTCCTCATACCATTCTGTATAGTGGCTTTTTGCCCACTCTGCTGGAACTTTCCCTGTTATGACACCAGTAAATCCTGGTCGCGAATGTTTATGAATAACACTCAGATAAATATGACCAAGGACTACGGCAAAACCGAGACCAAACCCAACATTATGAAGGAAATATCCCCACTGAACGAGAGCGGTAGGGAATAGATCTGGAAACCACATCGTGAAACCTGACGCAATTAATAGAATCGCACAGACAATCTGTAGAATCGAGTTAATCTTCTCACCAGCATTAAAAAACGTTTGTTTCACATGCTTTGATTTAAAGCCAAATAACTCCTTAACAAACTCTGAGAAAAACTGAAGATCTCTTTTCTTCCAAGTTACCAATTCCCTCATCCAATTCATAAATCCTTTAGGATCAAAAATTAAGAAGATAAATGTAGGCAGGATAAACGCGACTGCAAGAACTCTGTGTGCGAGACGAGCACCCTCTGGCCCACCCAGCAATGGATATAACCAATCGAAAAACTCTGTATACATTGGTAATGCGGTTATATATAGCCCGATAAATGCAATACCATTAATAGCATGTGCCACTACAAAGGCCTTCGAAAAACGCTTTACCTGCACTTGAGAGTTTTGTGTTTTACTCACGGTTTCCACCCCCATCCTCTTCATGTCCTCCGTTCTTCTTATCAAAGAACTTATTGGCAACGAAAGCACCCGCTAGTGCCATGGCAACGCCACCAACCATTGCCTTCCCTATTGGCTGTGCATAGTCTTTCCATAGAACAGCAGATGTAGGAACCTTGGGATTCTCAGGTAAGCCATAAACCGATGGCTTTTCAGCAAGTACATAGATTGTGTGTGTTCCACCTACTCCTTGGGGGTTATAAACCATGGCATTTGGATAGCGTTCTTTTATTTCGTTCACACGCTTTTCTGCCTTCCTGATTATGTCATCCTTTTCGCCAAATTCCATTGCTCCAGTATGGCATGTGGTCACACAAGCAGGTTGCAACCCTTCATCTAGGCGGTCTGTGCACATTGTACATTTATGAGCTTTCCGATATTCCTTCCCGTTTTCATCCTTATAATTCTTTAGCTGGATAACATCAAATGGGCAGTTTTGCACGCAATAGCCACAACCAACACATGTATCTTGATCGACAACGACCATTCCTTTGTCGGTGTAACTGATTGCATTCTCTGGACAAACCTTTTCACAAGCTGCATCTGTACAGTGAAAGCAAGAAGAATGGCGGAAGAGATAGTCTAAGTTGCCTTTTGAATTTTCATGTTCAACAAACGTGAGGACGTTCCATGTGTCTGCCGTTACATTGGCATGAGATTGCATTGTCCCAAGGAAGTCCTGTGGTTCTGCAGGTAAGTCATTCCAGTTCTTACAAGCAACCATACAAGCACGGCAACCATCACATTTGGTTACATCGACATATTTTACATATTCAGTAGCCATTAATCTGCCCTCCTTACATTACAGAGGAATGCTTTGTATTCAGGTATCATCGTATTTGCATCCCCAATATGAGGTGTTAAACGATTGGCTGTATCTCCTGTTGCATATCCTTTATAGCCAAAGTGCCATGGCATTCCAATGTGGTGAATCGTACCACCCTTAAGCTTATATGGTTTAAAACGTTTTGTTACCATTGCATAGGCTGTAACATCCCCACGTGCCGAACTGACAACAATTTTATCCTTATTTTTAATGCCTTTTTCTTTAGCAAGCTCCTCACTCATCTCAACATACATATGGGGAACTAATTCAGATAACCATTCCTGATTTCGAGTCATAGATCCTGATTGCCAATGTTCACTGACACGATAGGTTGTTGCTACAATTGGGAAATCTTTGTTATTCCCTTTCTTATTAAACTCTCCATCCCAAACTTTTACGGTTGGATTCATCTCGACACTCGAGAAAACATTCGGAATCGGACTTTCAAATGGCTCATAATGTTCAGGGAATGGACCATCATTTAAAGTTGGGGCATACATCCCTCCGACTCCATCACCTAACATGATGAAAGGATTTATTCCGCCCTCATCTGTTGGTGCTTTTGTTGGGACAAAGTCAGGGATATCGTTTCCTACCCACTTCTTCTGCGCTCTATCCCAACTGATTACAGCTCGCTCACTACTCCAAGGCTTTCCACTTGGGTCAGCAGAAGCACGATTGTAAAGAATCCGCCTATTTGCTGGCCAAGCATAAGACCAGTTTAAGAAGTTGGTTCCGCCGTCCGTATTTTTGCTATCGCGTGCTTTTGATCGATTATTGCCTTCTTCAGGATAAAACCCTGAATAAATCCAGTTCCCGCTGCATGTGCTTCCATCATCCATAAGAGCACCGAAACCAACCACCTGTTTGCCTGTGTTGTAATCGTAGCCGTTGATTTCCTTACAAACTATGTCAATGTCCGGATGGTCTCCGTGGCCATATTCCCAATGTAATGCCTTTATTGGCTGGGCTGCCGGAGTATTTTCATTTTTATATAACGCTTTAATTTTTGTGGCTAGAACATGAATAATTTCTAGGTCTGCTTTCGCTTCCCCTCTAGAATCGATCGCCTTCCAACGATATTGCATCCAGCGTGAACTATTTGTGATACTTCCTTCCTTTTCAAAAGAAGCAGAAGCAGGAAGTAAGAACACTTCTGTGGCAATTTTTGAAGGATCACTTCCAGCCTCTTTTTGCCAGAAGGAAGAGGTTTCTGTTTCCCAAAGGTCAACGGCAACCATCCACTTCAAGTTAGATAAAGACTCTTTTTCCTTTCCAGCATTCGGGCCACCGACTACAGGGTTTTGTCCGAATAAGAACGCACCTTCAAGTTCGCCTTTATACATGGCATTGAACAATGAAATATGTGAATAGTTTTTATTTCCTTTTGGTAGCATTTGATAGGCAAATTCATTGTTTTTCGTTGCATTCGGACCATACCAGGCCTTTAACAAGCTAACGTAAAATTTAGGCTTATTGATCCAATAACCTGACTTCGGAGTTTCTTTTTCAAGAAAGGCCTTCAGTGTTGCATGTTCTGGTATTGCTTTAGGAGCACCAAGATATCCTGGAAGATCACCCCAAAGTAAGGCAAAGTCCGTTGAGCCTTGTACATTGGATTCACCACGCAGTGCGTTTACCCCACCACCTGGTAATCCGATATTCCCAAGGAGCAATTGAAGCATTGCGTAACTACGAACATTTTGAGTTCCAACCGTATGTTGAGTGGTTCCCATTGCATACATGATGGTTCCGGCCTTGCCTACCTGTCCAGTTGAACAGAATAACTCACAAATCTTTACATAATCTTCTTTTGGTGCCCCTGTTACTGTTGATACAGTGTCGGCATCATAACGAGAGTAATGCTTTTTCATAAGCTGGAAGACAGAACGAGGGTTTTCCAACTTTTCATCCTTAAGAGGGTTGCCCTCTTTATCTGTTTCAAAAGCCCATTGTGTTTTATCATAAGAACTTGTACCTTCATCAAATCCAGAGAATAAGCCGTCATTGAATTTAAAACTTTCTTTGACGATAAATGAGGCATTTGTATATTTAGCAACATATTCCTTGTGGAATAGGTTATTTTCAATTGCATAATGGATCATTCCACCAATAAACGCGATATCTGTTCCTGAACGTAATGGAGAATAAATATCCGCCTGTGAGGAAGATCTAGTAAAACGCGGGTCAACGGAAATGATTTTTCCGCCTCTTTCCCTAGCTTTTAACAACCATCTGAAACTGATTGGGTGGTTTTCAGCAGGGTTTGCCCCGATGATCATGCAGACATCTGTATGCTGCAAGTCGTTCCAATGGTTTGTCATTGCTCCACGTCCAAACGATGGTGCCAGACCGGCAACCGTTGAACTGTGTCATATTCGTGCCTGGTGCTCAATATAAGTGACACCAAGCCCTCTCATTAATTTTGCAAGCAGATACGTTTCTTCATTATCCAATGCTGCTCCACCAAGACTTGCGATGGTCTCTGTTTTATTCACAATCATGCCATCTTCTTTATGAACAAATGTCTTATCACGCGTTTCTTTTACACGCTTAGCGATTGTGTCATACATCCAATCCCAAGACTTTTCTTCCCATTTATCACTACCTGGGGCACGGTATAGCGGCTTCGTCAGACGCTTTTCTGACGTATATAATTGTCTTAATGTGGTCCCTTTACTGCACAGTTTCCCCTCATTGATTGGGTTATCTGGATCCCCTTCTGTATAAACCACGGTGTCGTCTTTTGTATGAACCAAGATGCCACATCCTACACCACAGTAGCAACAAATGGTTGGTGTTACAGTTGATTTAGCAATTTTAAACTCTTTTGTTGAGGCATGGACTTCTTTTTCATTGAAGCCCAGTTCTACAACAGCTAATGTCGCTGCCGCCGCCCCAGTCAATTTCAAAAACTGCCTGCGATTCAGATTGATTTCAACCATTTCTCTCTCTCCTTCCCAAATTTACCTAAAACAGCCCTTATCCCTAGGTATCCCTTTACTTGCTCAATGAAAGCGCATGCTTTCTTTAACACTTTCATTTTGTTCCTTAATTGAAAATAGTGAGAACCTCACCCCTTTCAATTGGTTTAGCTGCAACAGTTGAGTTTGAGACATCATCATAGACTCTTCCTGATGATGTATAGACCGTTGCCATTTTGCCTCTTAAGTACCCAACCACTTCAATATTAAGAAACCTTGCTAACTGGATTGCTTGCTTAGTAGCTGCTGTCCGAGACCCTATTACCGCAAAACCAAATTTCGCTGTTTTTGAGAGCATTTCATATGAGACCCTACCGGTTGTAAGCAGTACAAGACGATCTGGTTGCAAACGCTTTCTGAGTGCGTGACCAATTATTTTATCCACTGCATTATGCCGACCTATGTCTTCACGAACAGAAATACTTCCGTCCTCGTGAATAATACATGCCCCATGCATCCCACCCGTTTCTATATATAAAGGTGTGTTCTGCGCAAACTCACTCCGCTTTTTCAATAGATAACTAAGCGCAAATTTCTCATGCGACGTTACCTTTCGGAAGTTTTTTACATCCGTCATTGAAAAGAACGTTACTCCCCGGCCACAACCAGCGGTGTAATGTTTCTTTTTTGAAAACATCTGTTCAGGTTCAAAATCATTATTTAAAGAAACTTGTATCGTTCCTGTATCCTCATTCACTTCAACTTCTTCTACTTCTTCAGGGCTACCAATGAATCCCTCCGAAAAGAGATAACCATAAGCCCAATCCTCTAAATCCTGGTTTGTTAGCTGAAAAACAGCTACTTCGTACCCATTCACAACGAGTGTAATCGGGTACTCATCAGGACACCCCTTCTTTAGCATTTTCTTCACCCCTTAAGATTTGCCTAATCCTCCTAGGAATCTGCAAGCAAGGTTCCTACATTCCCTTTGTATTTTAGAAACAATAAAATAGAGAATCTGTAAAAATTATCACAGTTCCAAAATCCCTTGTTGCTTCTCGCTTCAATCAAGGGTTTTAAAACAAACCTTGTACAAGTACCGACAAACCCAACGAAGGTACTAGTTAACTGGTACTCTATAATTCCAATTTACAGGAAAATCAACTAGTTCCCTTGTCTGAATTGTTACAATCCCTTTTCAAAACTTTGTCTATTCTGTGTAGGGAATCTTTGGTAGTTTTTTAAAGATAAATCCTAGATATAACGAAGGTTGTCTAGCGATACTTTTTCTATGGTAATGGAAATAAAAAAGGTTTTCAGTTACATTTATCACCACTCGCCCCCAAAAAAACTTAATTTAGCCGGTTGACATAAGGCGTAGTTTAGTGACTCAATCTCTTAAACGTCTTTCTTTGTATACAGTTAAACGAGTGGTATAATCTTAAAATAGATGAATGGCACTACATATGAAGGAACTTCAAGGAGGAAAACGAACATGACAATGAAAAAGGTACTAACAATTGCAGGTTCAGACTCAAGTGGTGGAGCTGGCATCCAAGCTGACCTCAAGACCTTTCAGGAACTTGGTGTCTATGGGATGACCGCTTTGACAACCGTTGTGACCATGGACCCAAAAGGCTGGCATCATGGTGTCTTCCCTCAACCAGTAGAATTAGTTGAAAAGCAACTTGAAACCATTCTTTCGGTCGGCATCGATTCAATGAAAACTGGGATGCTAGGATCCGTCGATATTATTGAGTTAACGGCTCGTAAAATAGATGAGCATCGTTTAGACCAAGTAGTCATCGACCCCGTAATGGTATGCAAAGGCGAAGATGAAGTACTTCAACCAGAAAACACAGATGCGATGAGAGAGCTTCTTCTTCCACGCGCTACGGTTGTCACTCCAAATTTATTTGAAGCATGGCAACTTGCACAGACTGGCCCAATTAAAACCATTGATGATATGAAAGAAGCAGCTGCGAAAATTCATGACCTTGGTGCAAAGTATGTCATGATTAAAGGTGGCCGTAAATTGCAACATGATAAAGCAGTTGATTTGATGTATGACGGAAAAGAGTTCCGTTTATATGAATCAGAGAAATTTGACACCAACTACACGCATGGGGCAGGCTGTACGTTCGCTGCAGCAATTGCAGCAGGCCTAGGAAAAGGACTGCCGGCAGAGGAAGCATTTGCAGTTGCCAAAGATTTTGTATCGGAAGCAATCAAGCATGGCTTTAAGCTAAATGAATATGTTGGACCAGTTATGCACGGGGCCTATACCCGCTTTGGGGCCGGCCGCAAAGCAGAATAAGGACTACTACATTAAAGCATCAGATAGATTATACGTAAGCTACTAAATTGTTGCCGGAAGGAGGAGGAGAACGATGGATCCAGTGAATATGAAGAGTGTCCAGGATGCTCTTGAAGGCTTTCTGGATACAGAAGTATATGTCCATCTTGAAACCACAAACGGAGCATATGCGTCGCATCATAATGAACAGTTCTTTTCAGCTGGTGCTTATATCCGAAACGCCAAGTTAACCTATGAGCGTGCTAAGATTACAGGTGCTGGACCGTATCGAGTAGGATTAAAAATTCCGTTCGGATGGGTTTATGCAGAAGGAATTACCCATTATGAACAAGATGATAAAGGGCGATTATTGCTTGCCGGACATGATTATGACGGGAAGTTAGCTGTAGCACTACAAATTAGCACTACACCTTTCGAATAGGTTTAAAGGAGCGTGGAAAGCAGTTGAAAAAAGAACGACAAGTACTGGTTGTATTTCCTCATCCAGATGATGAGGCATTCGGCGTTTCTGGCACGATTGCCTCACACGTCAATATGGGGACACCTGTTACCTATGCCTGCCTAACTCTTGGTGAGATGGGCCGCAATATGGGTAACCCGCCATTTGCAAATAGAGAAACACTTCCGAGCATTCGCAAGTATGAACTAAAAGAATCGGCTAGAGTCCTAGGAATCTCCGATTTACGCATGCTAGGTTATCGTGACAAAACCATTGAATTTGAAGACCCTGATAAGCTTACAAATGAAATATCTAGCATGATTAAAGAACTTGATCCTTCGCTTATCATCACTTTCTACCCTGGATACTCTGTCCATCCTGACCACGATGCAACCGGTGCTGCCGTTGTCCGTGCGGTAGAAAAATTGCCGGTAGAAAAGCGACCAACATTACATTGTGTCGCCTTTTCAAATAATTGTGTTGAAGAACTTGGTGAAGCCGATATCGTCTTTGATGTCAGTGCTGTCGCTGACCAAAAGTTTGATTCTATAAAAGCCCACCAATCCCAGACTCAACTCATGATGGCTGGCATGGCAGAAGGCTTAAAAAATCAAGACCCTGAGGTAATGGCTAGACTAAACTTCGAGCGCTTTTGGACCTACAAATATTAATAAAAAGCCTGATCTTTTGTTGCATTGCAGTAACGCAACAAAGGGTCAGGCCTTTTTATTTCTCCGTTCTTCTCCTCTTCACAAACCTTTCACAAAACCGCTGGAAAAGTGTGAGTCAAATCACACTTCAACTCCCGTACCAAGGGGTAGGATGAAATTGTAAATTCATCTAAAGGGGGAAAGAGAATGCCAAACTCTGTGGCTAGTTTTATTATTTGTGCGATTCTTGGGTTTGGTATTGGCTTTGCGGGTTTTGAAATAGCTGGAAAAGATGACGTCGCTTCTACCGATGCTCCAACTGAAACCGCAGTCAATACTGAGTCCAACGAAGACAATACACCTGCTGAAGACAGTTCAAATGAGGAAGCAAAACAACCTACTACTGAGTCTGTAACATCTGCCAACAGTGAAATCCTGAATACGAAAGGATGCTTATCCTGCCACTCTGTTTCTTCACTCAATTTAGAAGGCGGAGCAACTGGACCAGACTTATCTAAAGCTTTCACCGAAGTTGAAGGAAAGCATGGCAAGCCGCTTAATGAGTTTTTGAAAGAACCAACCTCAGCCGTTATGTCTACTGTCATTGGCGGAAACCCATTAACAGACGAAGAAATTCAACAAGTGGTTGATGCACTTCAAGAGGCTTCTAAATAAGAACTCCTACGACTTTTCAAATCTATATAAATAATCAAATAAGGTGGTGCAGTTAATGAAGAAATGGATTCCTCCTGTTGCCGGGATTGTAACCGGATTGCTTGCGGCAACCGTTTTTTTCGCTGACTTTTCTCCGGAAAAAACGACACAAGTAACAGCCGACAACAACAGCAACAAAAGCAATGCTGAAAAAGTGTACGTCCCTTTTGGGGAAAAAGATGAATACTATTTGATGGCCTCTGGCGGACACTCTGGTCAAATGTTTATTTACGGTGTTCCATCAATGCGTCATATTCGTACTGTCCCTGTTTTCTCACCTGACTCTGCAACAGGGTATGGTTTTGACAACCATACAAAAGAAATGATGGGTGATTTTACTTGGGGTGACCTTCACCACCCTGCCCTATCTGAAACGGAAGGCGATTATGATGGAAAATACTTATTCGCTACCGATGTTGCGAACAGTCGTGCCGCAGTTATGAACTTAGAAACCTTTACAACGAAAGACATCATTAATGTTCCAAATACAAGTGGACCTCACTGTGCCGCATTTGTAACGCAAAATACCGAGTACATGTTCTTACCTACTCGCTTCGCTGTTCCAATTGGCAGTGAATATGCTTCATTAGACGATTATAGCGAACAATACCGTGGCGTTATGTCTGCTGTTACGTTTGATGAAGAAAAAGAAAAGTTAAATGTGGCTTATCAGGTTGCTCTTCCACCATGGTCCTATGATTTATCAGATGCTGGTAAAGGAATGTCTGGTGACTGGGCCGTTATTACCACCTATAACACGGAAGAAGCAACAACAAATTTAGAGATCAATGCTTCCCAGGCAGACCGTGACTACATCGTCCTCATCAACTGGAAAGAACTTGAGCAAAAAGTGAAAGATGGCGATTATGATGAGGTTACTGGACAAAAAATGATTTTCCCTGAAAAGCATAAAGGTGGCATCTACCTCATTCCTGTGGCCAAATCTCCACATGGTGTGGACGTTACCCCAGATGGAACTCGTTTTATCGCATCTGGAAAACTAGCTCCTGCGATGACGGTGTTCTCGTTTGAAAAGGCATTTGAAGCGATTAAAAATCAAGATTTTGCTGGCGAACGTAATGGCATTCCGATTGTAAAATACGAATCTGTTATGGAACGCGAAGTAAACCCTGAAAATGCTCTTGGACCGCTTCATACCCAATTTGATGATAAAGGAATGGCCTACACAACGATGTTCATTTCTTCTGAAATTGTCAAATGGGATCCGAACTCTGGTGAAACATTAGACCGCGTACCTGTTCAGTATTCTCCAGGCCATGCCGTTGCTGCTGAAGGTGATACCGTCGCACCAGATGGAAAATACATTATCGCCCTTAATAAAATTGCCAAAGATAGTTATCTATCTGTAGGACCATCTCACCCAGAGTCGATGCAGTTGATTGACCTTCGTGGTGACAAGATGGAAGTCATTCAATCGGCACCTGTAAACCCTGAGCCACACTATGCTCAGTTGGTGAAAGCAGACAAAATTAAAACCATCTCCGTCTATGACAAAGATGATAAGAATCCAAACGCTGTCTACAACCAAGAAGAAACAAGGATTGAGCGCAAAGGCAATGAAGTTCACGTATACGGTATAGCAATGAGATCTAAATTTATTTTTGACGCTAAGGCAGAACGTCCTGACGTCATTGAAGTCAATAAAGGAGATAAAGTGTTTATCCACCTTACCAACATTGACTTTGACCAAGATATTACCCATGGTTTTGCCATCAATCAATATGATTTGAATATGGAAGTACAACCTGGTCAAACAAATACCATTGAATTCACTGCAGATAAAGAAGGAACCTTCCCACTTTACTGTACAAACTTCTGCTCAGCACTACACCAGGAAATGTCCGGGTACTTCCTAGTTAAGCCTTAAAGTTCACGGATAAAAATATAGGGAGGGTATCAACCATTCGTTTGATGCCCTCTTCCTATTCATGAAAGGCGTGTAGAAGGATGAAAGGAAAACAACTTTCAATCGTATCTTCCATCTTGATGATTCTCGCTGCTGTACTCATCTTCGCTTCCCTACTTTTCCCCTGGTGGAAAATGGAGTTTTGGGCACCACAGTATCCTGAAGGCCTAGATATCATTGTCTACCCTGACAAGCTAGAGGGAGACATCAATAATATCAATGCATTGAATCACTATATTGGAATGAAAAACTTTAGTGAAGAAAACTTCCCAGAATTGCAGTATCTAAAATTTTTAATTGCCGGCTTGGCACTCATTGTTTTATCTGCCGCATTCATTAGAAAAAAATCATACTTATACATTGTCCTAGGGCTATTTGCAATTGGCGGCACTTTGGGTGTCTGGGACTTAAAGCGCTGGTTAAAAGACTTTGGTACCAACTTGGATCCCATGGCACCAATTGATATGGCTCCCTTTGTTCCGCCAATGTTTGGAGAAAATATTGTTGCCAATTTCACGACGTATAGCTCATTACAGACAGGTTCCTTTCTTGTTGTGGCAGCCTTTATTTTATTACTGATTCCATTATGGAAGGATCGAAGAAGATGAAAAAAATCCTGAGCCTGCTATTTCTGTTTGTTCTATTTATTGGCCCCTGCAGGCCAGGAGCAACAGAAAACCTGCAATCGATGATTGACGAGGCTTCTGACGGAGCCACCATTCAACTTGAGAATAAAACCTATGAAGGCAACATTGTCATAGAGAAGCCAATACACCTAATTGGCAAGGATGATACCACTATTAAAGGAGACGGCACAGGAAATGTGATTTCTGTACGAGCTGAGGGCGTGACACTAGAAAATATTGCTGTTGAGAATAGTAGCATGGACCGCAACAGTTCTGAAGAATATGCAGCTGTAAAGGTTTATACCAATGGCAATACCTTGCGAAAGCTCTCGATAAAAGACTCCTTTCATGGAATCTACTTAAGCAAGGCGCATCACAACACCATTGATCAGGTTCAAGTCCAAGGCAGTGGCGACGAGGAAATAGCCGGTCAAGGGAACGGACTGCACATCTATTACTCTAATCAAAACACCTTAACGAATAATGAAATCGAAGGTACCCGTGATGGAATGTTCTTCGATTATGCAGATGGCAATATAGTACTAAACAATAAAATGACGAAAACTAGATACGGTCTACACTATATGTATTCAAATGAAAATGAATTCAAAAACAACATATTCACCTTTAATACAGGTGGAGCAGCCGTCATGCATTCAAATGGACTAACACTCGAAAATAATCAATTTATTTTTAATTATGGCCATCGTTCCTTTGGACTCTTGCTCTTATCCGCGAACGATAATCAAATTGAAAACAACACTTTCTACATGAACCAAAGAGGGTTGTATATAGATCAAGCAACTAGAAACACCATTCGTGACAATCACATTTATCAAAATCAAATTGGCATTGAACTCTGGGCAAGCTCTACGGACCAAATTTTCACCCAAAATACCATCTCAGATAATACAATCCCCGCCGTTACACTTGGAGGCACTGGGAATAATGCATGGAGCAAGGATGCTATTGGCAACGATTGGGGAAGAAGTTTCCCGATCCTCGACCTTGACCAAAACAGAATCGGGGATCATTCAGCCATCTACCAATCTTCCCTTTACGAGCTGATTGAGGACCAGGAACTTACTTATTTGTTTCTAAAAAGCCCGGCAATATCTATCTATGAAAAAATGAACGAACTTCTTAATAAAAGCAAAATCATGTTTGAAGATGAGCATCCTTTAGTCAGTCATCCTAAAAAACAAGGGGTTCTATGGATAGTTGTACTTTTAGTTCTAGGGGTTGTGGTCATGATGAAAATGAAATTCTTCCCCTCTAAAACATGATGCAAGGGAGACATTTTAGTATGAATTATATTTGGAAGGAATGGAAGGAAAGTATCCGCAGCAAAGGTCTATGGCTTTCGTTGGGAATCATCATCATTGTTTCCTTACTCATGCTTTCAAGATCATCAGACTTTAGTTTAGACCAAGGATTTTATCTGTTACTAATCAACCTATTTGAAGGGCTCATCTATTTTGTCCCAATCCTTTGCCTTTTTCTCGGAGCCTTTTCTATTTTTCAAGAGAAAGAGCAAAAAACACTTGTGATGTTGGTAACCAGACAAGAAAGCACGCTCTCCTTTTTAGGTAAAAAGAGTCTAGCCATTCAACTAGTCCTTCTTGCACCTACCTTTGTCTGGTTTTTTATCTACTTGATCCCTTTAAAAATGAATTTTGTTGTTGACCTTCGTCATTATTTTTTATTTCTGGTAGCCTTACTTGGGTTTATCCTAGTATTCACCCAAATTGGTGTGTTCATCGGTAGCATTAGCACTTCGAGAATGCAAATAGCCGGAATCGCCGTCGTTGTATGGTTTTATTTCTTCTTTCTGCATGATTTTATCTTATTATCTGTACTTCCAACCATTACGCATGACAATGTCCAACTATTCTCGGTAGCCTACTTTTTGAACCCGATTCAGGCAGTTAGAATGTTTTTAGAATCCGGACTTGGACTCTATTCATTTGGAAACATGTCTCGGCTACTAGAGTCATTCATGTGGTTATCCCCTTCTGTTTTCTTTGGGATGAACCTAGTATTTTGGATTGGCGTAACATTTGCTTTTGCAGTACTTCTCCATCGTAAGGAGGGCTCCTGAATGATTGACGTTCAAAACTTAACACAGTCTTATGGTAAAAAAACGATCCTTAACCAAGCAACACTCTCCGTAAAAGAAAATGAAGTGTGTGCACTAGTTGGTCGTAACGGCGCCGGTAAGTCCACCTTCATTAATAGCTTACTAGGGCTACTACCTGTAAAGACAGGTACCATTAAAATAAACGGCAAGGAACGTAGTAAAAAACAGCACTGGCGGAATGAAATCGCCTATTTGCCAGAGAAATTTATGCTTTACCCCTCCTTAACTGGCTATGAAAACATGCTGTTTTTCGCTAAAACAAGCAAAAAACAACTTGATGAAACAAAAATGAAGGAGATACTCACCTCGGTCCGTCTCTGGGATGATAAAGATGCTCCGATCAAAGGCTATTCGAAAGGAATGCTCCAACGGTTGGGGCTCGGTATTACCCTTTATCAGGATTCAGACATCATTATTCTTGATGAACCCACAAGCGGCATCGACCCAATCGGTCGGAATGAAATTCTTGAGATTCTAAAAGGTCTTACGAATAAAACGATTCTCTTATCCTCTCACCACCTTGATGAGATTAAGCAGCTTTGTACCCATGTCGCATACTTGGATGAAGGGAAAATTACAAAATATCCTGTTGAAGAATTTGTACAGCTTCAGCATTTGGGAGGAAGATAAACATGAACAAGTGGTCAATATTGGGGGTAATCTTGCTGACCATCCTACTTTCCGCCTGTAGCAGCAAGCCAAGCTGGGAAGTAGAAATCACTAAGGACCCCGCATTTTTAAAAGGCAAAACTTCAACCATTGAAATTGAGATAACAGAAGATGCTAAGCCGGTTAACGGTGTAGAGGCAACCGCACAGTTCACCATGGTCGAGATGGATCACGGAACACTCGAGGTCACATTAGAAGAAGATGCAGATGGAAAATATGCAGGTCATGCTGAGTTCCCGATGGCAGGCAAGTATGAAGCGGTCTTTTTTCTAGTAAAGGACGGCCAAGAGGTTGAAAAAGTGATAGAGCTAGACGTAGAAAAGGCAGCAGGTGTTGCTTCCATTAACGGAGAATGGATTACAGAGGAAGACGTGGATTTTTACCGGTTTATTAATACGCTTCATATTGAAATGGCGCGAGAAACAGATTCGGAAAAATATTCAGGTGAAGAACTTGAGGAAGCAATGAACTATTGGGACTCGCAAGAAGAAATGAATAACAATCAAAACACACTGGTTGCGCAAATTATCCGATTACGTGCGATGGCCATGCTTGGTGAAGAAAAAGGTCATCAAGCAACAGAAGAAGAGGTTCAAGCTGAGGTTGAAAAGGTACGTAGCCAGTATGAAGAATCAAAAGCAGCAAAAAGGTTAATTGCCGAATACGGTGAAGACAAGTTTTGGAAGTATCAAGAAGCCCAATATCAAAAAATCGTCCTAACACAAAAGGTGCAAGCCGATGTGATTGAGTTAGTGAAAAAAGACTCCCCGGAAGCAAGTGACCAGGAAGTTCGATTTACAGCAGAAAAAAAGTATGAAGAATTACTAGTTTCGCAAGTCGACTCGCTAGAAATTGAGCTTTTATAACGCGCAAAGAGCAGCCTTAAACAGCTGCTCTTTTGCTATACTATTCGCCTAATGATGAAAGGGATATCTGATACAGCTTATCATCATTCTCCTGAGGAATCCCACGACCATCGGTATTATTGCTCACAAAATACAACTGATCGCCCTCTAGAAGTACATCACGAATTCGCCCTAAACCAGAAACAGCTTCCTTGGTTTCCTTCGTCTCCAGGTTAAATTCGCGCACTGCATTCCCTCTTAAAGTTGCCACATAAAGCTTCCCATCTGAAATCGCCATCCCTGATGGAGCCCATGTTGTCGTACCAGAATGAAATAAAGGTGACTCCATTTCAGCTTGCTTATCGTCCCCAACAATTACTGGCCAGCCATAATTCTTTCCTGATTCAATGATATTGATTTCATCATGCGCATTCGGACCATGCTCGCTTGCATACATTGTACCATCTTCAGCCCAAACAAGGCCCTGAGGATTCCGATGACCATAGCTATACACATACGAATTCTCAAATGGATTATCGTTTGGAACCGTGCCATCCTGATTCAGCCGCAATATTTTCCCATTTAAATGATTCAAGTCTTGCGCCAGCTCAGCTTCTGCCGCATCCCCGGCGGTTGCATATAATTTCCCATCAGGTCCAAGAGCTAATCGACCACCATGATGAATGTTTCCGCTTGGGATTTTATCCAACAAAAGCTTTGCTTCACGCCACTGATTTCCTTCTATGGTTAACTCAATGATTCGATTGAACTGACCTTGATCTTGATAGGTATAATAGCCAAACGCTTTTCCTGTTTCGTGAAAATCAGGTGCCAAAATAAACCCGAGGAATCCAGCCTCAGGCGCATTCGCAAGTGGTTTTTCAAATACTACCTCTTGCCTCGTTTGCTTGCCATTTTCTACTTTTACAACAGCTCCCTCTCGTTCACTGATGTAAAAAGTATCATTGGTTTTATTGATTGCCCAAGGAATCCTTAGATCCTGTGCTAGTACCTGAAGTTCCACAGGGCGAGCTACTGTTTCCTTTTCTTCTACCGTTTCTGGTTTCTTCGGAGATCGGCTTGTATTTTCAGTTTCCTCATTGGAGCATCCATATAAAAGAAGCCCCGCGACGAGAAAAAGCATTAGCCACTTTTTCATTATTCCTACCATCCTTTCCTCCCTTTAGAGGCGAACGGTGTTTACTCTTTTGCTGTTACAGTACTTCCAATATCGCCTGCGCTACGCCATTTTCATCATTCGTTGCCGTCACAACATCGCATTCCATTTGGATTTCGAATGAAGCGTTGCCCATTGCCACCGCTCTGCCGGCACGAGCAAACATGGATAAATCATTTTCATTATCGCCAATTGCCATCGTTTCAGACATTTCAATGCCTCTTTTTGATGTAAACGCTTCGAGGGCTACTCCTTTTTGGGCCTGCTCGCTAGTAATCTCGATATTCATGTAGCCTGATGAACTAACGGCTAGTCCGTCTATCTTTTTAAGAGCTTCTTTTCCACTTGCTTGTTCTTTTTCACTCATAGAGAATGCTAAAAACTTGTAAATTTGATAATCATCATCTTCAAAGACACGATCATAGCTGCCCACTACATGAACAAGCCCTTTCTCAAATCTTTCCTTTGCTCCACTAACAATTAACTCCATAGAAGCCTCTGGATTGGCACTCGTAAAAATATCAATAATGGCGGAAATGCCTTTATCTTCGTTATCCGTATACGTTCCTTGATTGGTATAGATTTCAAAGTAGATTCCTTGGTCTCTTAATATATGAGCTATTTCTCTCGCTTGGGCTTTTGATAAAGGATTAGAGCTAATTAATTCGCCTTCTTTTGAGCGCACCTCGGCACCATTCACGCAGATGACCGGGCATTTTATTTCTGCTTCCTCTAACACAAATTGTGCTTCTTCGTATGACCGGCCAGTCGCGACGACAAATTCCACGCCCTGCTCCTGTGCTTTTAAAATAGCTGCTTTATTTTCATCGGTAATCTTTTGATACGCATTTAATAACGTTCCATCCATATCGGATGCGATGCATTTAATCATTCCGCCACCCCTGTCCATGTTTTCTATCTAATAGATTCATTATGTGCCATTCTACCATGTATTTCTAAGGAACGTGCAAGCAGCCTGCTCAGCAGCGTAGGTATATGTCCTAATGTATGCTTTTGGTTAACACTACTCTTTTGGGATGTACTTGCTTCCCTCCCGCACACTTAATGGCGCAAGAGAATTCGACTCAATAAATTGCTTTACAGAATATGGATTGGTTTTTGAATACTCTCGAAGGGCCCAGCCAATCCCCTTTTGAATAAAAAACTCCTTGCTGTCGGCATTTAGTTTTATGTATTTGTACAGCCTGTCTTCATTGGTGTTTTCTTTGTATCTTAACTGATGGATAATTGCGGTTCGTCTTAGCCACATATCCTCTGAAACTGCCCACTTGTCTACCAGCTCCTCAATGAGCTCTGGATGTTTTGCAATGATGGTTCCAGCTGGATGTTGTGCAAGCATATCAACCGTGTCCCACCATGATTTAGTCGTGATTAGCTTTTCAATATGGGCAATATGATGCTTCGCCAATTTTTTTTGAAACTTTGCTATATAATCTAACCCCAGCAGTTGAAATTCCCTTTCTGGTTGCTCCCATAATGCTAATACAAACTCCTCATTATAAGGTTCCTTCAAGATACCCGTTTCCTGAAAAAACAGCTTGCTAATCTCTCTTCGCTCAGGCGTTTTAATGCCAAAGAAAATAAAATGATTTTTCAAGTAGCGACTCATTTGCTCTGCATTATCCCTATTCGCCTTGTCCGACAATCTTTGTCTTAAGCTATCTATAAGCTTTTTCATTTATCTCTTCCTCTAACTGGTCATTTTTGTTCCTTTTTTATTTTAGCATTAATGGTATTCAAAGTAGAAATGAGTGCTATATGTAGAAAGAGAGCTACTGGAGTGCTTTGCTGTTTGAATTAGACTATCCGAGTTTTCATTGATAGACCAACAGGTTCACATGCAAAAAAAGGGGAACTCACAACAAATGAGTTCCCCTTTCCTAAAATTATTCAGCTGGTTGGATATTGTGGTTATGTCTTAATCGATTATTTGGATCATATTTCTTCTTAATTTCTGCTAATCTTTGATAGTTCACGCCAAGTGTGTTCTTAACAACTGTTTCATTTGCTCCAATTCCATTTAAATAGGATGTTCCCTTATTGGATAATGGCAATAACCCATCATAAACAGAGTCAACCCATTGCTTGCATACCTCTGGTCCTGCGCCCATGTCCATGTAATCTAGTAACAATACAAAGGAAGAGTCACGATTTGTAAAGGCCGTTTCTTCAGGAGAAATCCGATTCATTTTCCCACTCAAGGCCCATAGCTGGGCAAGGTATGTTGGCATTGGTGCATTGTCTAGCTTCGCTAATAATAGATCAATACTTTCTTCAGTAAGCTTTGAAAAATACAAAGAGGTTCCATGTACAGCAACATGGTCAGGAACCATTGCATCTAATTTCTTCTGCAAAGCAACATACGGGATAACCCCGGTTTGGTCGACAATTGGGTAAGCGAACTCCTGCAAAGGTTTCACCACTGCCTTCCCTACTTCTGGATCGCCCGCATACATTCCACCCAACATAACAACCTTTTTATTATGAAGAAATTCAGGTAAAAACGGGACAGGTGGAAGCATGGTAACGGTTAAATTAAAGGATACCTCATCAGGAGCCTGATTCATATATTCTTGAGCTTTTAAAAGGACCTGCTTAGCATCTTGATAATCATACATAACATCAACTGCTAGAACTTCTGGTCCAACAGGGAATAAGGCAAATTCAAATTGAGTGACAATCCCAAAGTTACCGCCACCACCACGGATCGCCCAAAAAAGGTCCTGATGTTCCTCGTCACTTACATGTAATAGCTGTCCATCCATTGTGACGATGTTTGCCCCGACAAGATTGTCACATGTCAGACCATATTTTCCTCGAAGATAGCCTAGTCCGCCACTAAGCGCTAGTCCAGCGACGCCGGTTTCAGAAATGGTACCTGTTGGAGTCGCTAGGCCAAATTTCTGTGTCTCGGCATCAATATCGCCTAATTTGGCTCCGCCTTCAACAAGAGCAACCTGTCGTCCTTGGTCCACTGTAACGGTGTTCATCTGTGATAGGTCAATCATAATGCCCTCATCACAGGTAGCAAATCCACCCACATGGTGACCACCTGCACGTGCCGTCATATGTAAACCCTTTTCGTTCGCAAACTGTACTGCTTTCAATACATCTTCTTCTGATTTACAAACAATAATTGCTCCAGGATGTTTATCAATGGTTGCATTCCATACTTTTCGCTTCTGATTATATCCTTCATCTCCAGAAACGATAACTCGATTATCAAGTTCTTTTTTTAACGATTGATACAAAATACCTACCCCTCCCGTAGTTCGTTGAGCCTATATAAATTATAAAGGATTCCACTGTATTTTATGTTAAAATTTAGAAAATTTTAAAAGTTATACAGCAAAAATACTGCCTTCAATTTGGTTATTTCAAATCTCCCAGGAAATAATATACGGAATAATCAGTTCTGGAAAAAGGGTTGGCAAAAAGATCACAACGCATTAAAATGAACGAAGTCTTATAAATATGTATTTGAGGATGAGTTAAAAGTGGAACAAGTACTACAAAAAAAGCACTCGCTAAAAACCTTTTTTACCTTCATGTTGCCTTCCGTACTAGGGGTGTTTTTATTTATGACCCCTATTTCATATAAAGATGAAATTACCATCCCGATTGCCATTCTTTCGGGATGGCTTCAAGAAGGGCTAGCTGATTTCCTTCCGCAAATCATGACCATTATCATTGTCCTTACTATGATTGGAACGATTCTTGCAAAAACCGTAAGACCTGAAATAATCGAACGAAACCTTTTCTTAAAAACGTTGTTTAATGTTCCAATGATTTGGTTTATTGCTAGGATTCTTGGTGCTGCGTTTGCAGTTGCTGTCCTTTTTCAGTGGGGACCAGAAATGATTTGGTCTGAAAATACTGGAGGACTTCTTTTATACGATCTATTGCCCGTTCTATTTGCGATTTTTTTATTCGCTGGATTATTCCTGCCGCTTCTATTAAATTTCGGTCTACTAGAGCTTTTTGGTACGTTATTAACCAAAGTGATGAGACCCGTGTTTACCCTCCCAGGACTTTCATCTGTCGGCTGTATGACCTCCTGGCTTGGGGATGGAACGATTGGAGTATTGTTAACGAGTAAACAGTATGAACAAGGCTTGTTTACGAAACGAGAAGCAGCTGTAATTGGAACTTCCTTTTCGGTGGTGTCAATCACCTTTAGCCTTGTCATCATCTCTCAGGTTGGACTTGCTCACCTGTTTGTTCCATTTTACTTAACGGTTACCGTTGCTGGTCTGATTGCAGCAATTATTCTCCCAAGGATTCCACCCCTTTCACGGAAACCGGATACCTTTCATACTGAACGAGCAGATGATTACAATGAGGATGATATTCCGACCGGGTATAACTCGTTCACATGGGGAATGCATCAAGCTATGGACAAAGCCAGTCGTAACCGTGGTGTGAATGATTTCTTTGTATCTGGTGGAAAAAACATTCTTGATATGTGGATGGGTGTCGCCCCTATTGTTATGGCCCTAGGGACCCTTGCCCTTATCGTTGCAGAATATACGCCTGTTTTTCAGTGGCTTGGGGTACCTTTTATCCCACTTCTTGAATTAATGCAGGTTCCTGAAGCAAAAGCGGCCTCTGAGACGCTTGTTGTAGGCTTTGCAGATATGTTTTTACCATCTGTCATTGGTGCTAATATTGAAAGCGAAATGACAAGGTTTATCATTGCTTCTGTGTCTGTTACTCAATTGATCTATATGTCTGAAGTGGGTGGTTTGCTGTTAGGATCTAAGATCCCTGTTTCCTTCTGGGAGCTATTTATCATTTTCTTACAGAGAACATTGGTTACTCTCCCAATTGTTGTTTTAGCAGCACATATTATTTTTTAATAACGTTCTTGATTTTAGTAATCCCCTTTAAACATAAAGAGAGCACTCCCCCGCTGAGTGCTCTCTTTTGTCTATTTATTTCTCCGCTAGCCTTTTGATTTCATCATTTAATTCTGCGGTAATCTCATCAATTTTTTGATAGTCCATTGCCTCAATGTAAATGCTCTCTAGTTCATCATGGAGGTTTTTCGCTTGGGCAAGGGATGAGATTGCATGATTCATATACTCACGGTACCTCTTGGAAACATCTTTAATTTCAGCTTCATATTTCTCATCAGTTCCTGGGGCAATAATGGTCCCATACATGTCAATGACCCGGTCATTGACTCGCTCCGGAAAGTATTCATGGGGAGCAGTACTGTCAAAAATAGCAAACCCTAATTCCCTGACGACAATCATATCGAGGCTGTGCGGATCAAACCCACAATGATACACTTCTGTGTCAAAGCCTCTTCTTTCTGCTTCCGAAGCAATTTTTTTCAACATGGTGGATTTTCCTGAGCCCGGTCGTCCCTTTATTAAGTAACGTACGGCCAATCCTGAAGTTAAGTTTGGAACAAAGTCCACAGCACCCTTTGGAGTTGCTGCACCTAGGTAGCGATGTCTGACATCTGCTTTTTTATTCAATTTCTTATCTTCAAAGAGTTTTCCAAGCAACTCTTCTGTAAGAGCATTTGCTTTATCAAAATCCATATTTTCAATATAGATTTTCTCCCATTCATCATGAACTCGAAGTGCTTCACCAAATAATGTGTAAGCTCCTGTGAATGCCGCACTCATTTCTGTTGAGATTTTTTCAATCTCAGCTTTTTTGGCTTGTAGCTTTGCAGAATCCCATGCTACGCCTAGATTAACGTATTCCTCTACTGCGCCCGGTAATTTCGGCTCAATAACATGTGGGGCTGTTCCGTCCACAATCCCCACTCCAAGAGAGCGAATGATTAAACCGTCAATTGAATCGTTATCCGAAGAACAGTGTAGATATTCAATATCGTAGCCTCTCTCATTCCACTCTTTCCCGAGCTTTTTCATTAATGAGGATTTCCCAGTACCAGGCCCACCTTTTAAAATAAACAAACGTGAGAGTCCTTCTAAGTTCGATTCATATAAGCTATAAAAGCCGCGGGCTGTGTTCCCTCCAGCATAATAATTAAGCACCTTTCCCATATAAACACTCCTTCCGGCTGCAACCTTTTTGCTTTCCATATAGCCTATGCTTTTTATGTATCTTGGGTGAATGCCTATGTTCAATGGACAAACAAAATCAAGCCCATGTTTATTGGGCAATATCTGCCAAGGAAAGAATTACTTTCGGACATCGTAAAAATGAGAACCAATGACTTGTTGTAAATCTTGTGGGGAGAGTTCAATTTGGTAACCAATTTTGCCGGCACTTACCACGATTGTTTCAAGCTGCTCCGCTTCAGTATCAATAATCGTTGTATACTGTTTTTTCATACCAAGAGGCGAGCAGCCACCACGGATATAGCCTGTATATTTTTGAATATCCTTAACAGGTAGCATTTCGACTTTCTTTTCTCCGGCTACTTTTGCTGCCTTTTTCAAGTCAAGCTCGGCTCCTACCTCGATAATAAACACGTACAATTCCTTTGATGCTCCCTGAGCAACTAGCGTTTTGTACACTTCTTTCGGGTCTTTGTTGATTTTTCCTGCAACGGAGACACCATCAATTTTTCCGTCCTTATTGTCGTAAGCATGCATGGTATACGTAATCTTTTTTTGATCTAAAATCCGCATTGCATTCGTTTTGATTCCTGCCATTTTACTTCCTCCATTTGGTCTTTCTTTTATTTTACCGATAAGACTTCCTCTCGGGCAATCAATCAGGTGTGTTAAAAATCAGGATTATTTTTATCCTTAAGGGAAAAATACGGTTATTAATGTACTTTTAGGAGGATTTGTATATGACGAGTAACTCAATGCCCCAATTTCCAGAGGCATATTGGCTAGGAAGTGCCGAGCTTCCAACCTTTCCGAAATTACAGGAGGATATTCGTACTGAGGTTGCGGTTATTGGTGGCGGGATAACAGGAATCACTTCCGCGTATCTCCTCGCCAAGGAAGGAAAAAAAGTTGTACTCCTTGAGGCCGGTCGCATTCTAAATGGGACTACTGGCCATACGACTGCCAAGGTGACCGCACAGCATGGGCTTGTTTATGATGAACTCCTTAACCACTTTGGGAAAGAGCAGACTCAAGCATACTACCAAGCGAATGCTGAAGCGTTGGAATTTATTCGAAACCTTGTACAAGAGCAACAAATAGACTGTGATTTTTCAGACGAGGACGCTTACCTTTTTACAAATTCACAGCAAGATTTGCAGAAATTAATTAAGGAATATGATGCCTACGAAAAACTAGATATCAAGGAGCGGGAGTATAAGAGTTCCATGCCGATTCCAGTCGAGCATAAAGCAGCAATTGTTATGCGGAATCAAGCTCAATTTCATCCAGTAAAATACTTAAAACACCTTGTAGAGGAATTTACAAAGCTAGGCGGACAAATCTATGAGAATACAACTGGCGTTGATATTGAGGAAGGAAACGAGCCACGCGTCACCACAAGGGATGGATTTAAAGTTAGCTGCCAGCATATGATCGTCAGCACCCATTATCCTTTCTATGATGTGAAAGGCTTTTACTTCTCGAGATTGTCCATTTCCCGCTCCTACATTCTTGCGGTTAAGACAGAAAAAGAATTTCCTGGTGGTATGTACATTAATATCGAACAACCAACTCGTTCTTTGCGCTATACCAAAATTAACGGGGAAAAAGTTGTCCTTTTCAGTGGTGACCGCCATAAAACTGGTCAAGATAAAAACACTCACCAGCATTATGAAGCGCTTGAAACCTTTGCAGCAGAAACCTTCGGAATCAAGGAAATTCCTTACCGCTGGTCTGCACAGGATCCTGCTACTTTAGATAAGATTCCTTATATTGGGAACTATTCCGCAACGCTTTCAAATATTTATGTGGCAACGGGTTATCGTAAATGGGGCATGACCAATAGTACAGTAGCCGCTCACTTAATGACCGATATGATTTTAGAACGAGATAACCCTTACAAAGAGGTGTTTGATCCAAGCCGCTTCCACGCCGATCCAGATGTAAAGAAGTTTTTATCAACAAATGCACAAGTAGCAAAAGAGCTTGTTGAAGGAAAGCTTGAGCAACCAACGACACGCCCAGAAGAATTAGGAAACAATGAAGGTGCCACCGTCATGGTGAATGGAGAGCGTGCTGGTGCTTATCGTGATGAAAATGGCGAGCTTCACCTTGTTGATACAACTTGCACTCATATGGGCTGTGAACTTGAATGGAATAATGGCGACCGCTCTTGGGACTGCCCATGCCATGGTTCCCGTTTTTCCTATAAAGGAGAAGTGTTAGAAGGGCCAGCAGAAACACCGTTAACTCAGCTTTCGGAGAATGGGTGATTGGAGCTCTCTTATTTTCTAAATATAAGCATGGAAAGAGCTTCATTGTTCCCATACTTGGTATTAAACCCTGAGGATGGGCATTGACTGAAGCTCTCAGTTCCCTTACTTCCTATTATCTACTGAGTATGAGCATTGACTGAGTCCCTCAGTGCCCATACTTACTATTAAACCTTGAGGATGGGCATTGACTAGGGCTCTCAGTTCCCTTACTTGGTATTAAACCTTGAGGATGGGCATTGACGGGGGCTCTCTGTTCCCTTACTTGCTATTAAACCCTGAGGATGGGCATTGACGGGGGCTCTCTGTTCCCTTACTTGGTATTAAACCTTGAGTATGGGCATTGACTGAAGCTCTCAGTTCCCTTACTTCTTAATAATTTCTAAGTATGGGAACTAACAGAGCCCCTCGAACCCAAACTCGGTAAGAATTTTATTGTCCCAACCTTTCGGAACGGCCATTAGGCAATTTCACCGTTATCGCTTATTGATTCGGCATCCAGTAATTGGGCACCTTTCATTGAGTTTTCAACCTAATAAAAATCCCGTGGTTCATAACTGACCACGGGATTTTTCCTGTTCTTCTAATAATGTTTTATGTATCCAAATTGCTGCTTGCGAGCCATCCCCCATTGCAATCGTAACCTGTTCCGAATGAGCTACGATATCACCAGCCGCCCAGACATGCTCAACGTTTGTCATTTTAGTGCGGGGATCCACCAAAATATGTTTATTCTCATGCAGTTCAACCCCAAGCTGCCGTGCTAGCTGTGATTTCACTTCATTCCCAGCAAAGGCAACAAAGCCGCGTTCCGCCTTTAACTGATCCCCACCTTCTAGGGTAACACCTTTGAAGTCTGGACCATCGGTCAGGACGTCTACAATTGGTGAATGAATCACCTCAATCTTCTTTTCCTTTAACTTAAAAAGTAAGTCCTCGTCTACATCCTTTTGTTCGTGGTTCACATAGACTATCTTGTCCGTCCAATAATTAAGCATTAAAGCCATATTAGCACCGGTATTCCCCGATCCCATTATAATTGTCTTTCGGTCAGAAACCTCATATCCATCACAATCAGGGCACACATACACACTGATTCCGAGACAAGGGAGAAGCTCAGGAAAAGGTGGAATTCGATCAACGATTCCAGTTGAAAGAAGCAATCGTCTCCCATTAAAGTGCTCCCCACTTTCCGTTTTCACCATAAACCCACTGGGAATCTTTTCAACTAGCGCCGCGCGGTCAGCCGCAAACTGTACTCCTAGGCTTTTCGCATGCTTTTGCCCAATGCTTCGTAGCTCAGGTCCACTGACGCCATCTGGATAGCCCAGAACGTTATGGTAGCTCTGACAAATTGTAGACCGTCCGTCATTTGCATCAATGACAAGAACCTTATGCTTATACCGACCAAGCTGAATCGCCCCCTGCAAGCCAGCTATTCCTCCTCCGATAATGATGCAGTCATAAAGCAAACCCGTCACCTTCCTATTCTGTCTTTTAATTACAAAAATCATATTATATATTTTGATTATGATTCGCTTTGTAGGGGGATTTATACTGAAATTAGGGGGTTTTTAGATTTCAAAAATCTCTTTTTTCTATCTCTCAGCCAACTTTCCAACACTTGAAATCATTTTGTTTAACTAGAAAAGCTGCGCCCCAATATACGCAGCTTTCTTCTTAGTTTTTATTATTTTTGTTTTTATTATTTTTGTTGTTACCTTTATTTGAGTTTTTCTTACCGTTATTCTCTTTTAATTTCACCTCATAAGTGAAATCAACAGAATTCTTCTGATCAGCTGGTGCTGCGTACGAAGTAATCATGTAGTTATTGCCATCTTTGAAGAGCTGACGTAATTGAAGCGCGTTTTCTTCAGTTACATTGAATGGGTCTACTGTAATGACCTTGTAGTTTGTTTTCGCACCTTTTTTGTTGCCAACTTCTCTTTCATTGATGAATGTGACCGTGTACTCAACATAGTCTTCAAAAACTTCACTTAATGACTTAAACTCATCGATAGAGCTGCCGTCATTGCTATAACTGATTTCTGGGATTTCAATATTATCCACGAACCAACCTGAGTCAGTATGACCCCAGTCCGTTAAGTAGCGGAATGAAACCAATATCTTTTGGCCAGCGTATTCACTTAGATCAAAACTTTCCCTACTCCATTCTTTCACATTTCCTGTAAATCCTGGAACATTCTCTTTAATCTTCGGATAGCCTTCGTCAACTACATCGGAACGAGTATTTTCGTTTTCTAGACTTGTCCAAGTTTGGCCATTATCTGTTGAAACTTGAACTGCCCCAAAGTCCCATTGCTCTTCAATATCAAGGAAATGATCGAAGTTAAGTGTAGCGGAACCAACACTGCTTAAATCTGCCTCTAGAATTAAGTGGTTATCCGCTTCATCGCCTTCATTTCCCCAAAGCACCTTATTTGCAGCATTTATAGGATCAGCAACAGACTCCCACTGTGTTCCTAAGAAATCCACACCATCAAAAGAGATTCCACTAATTTTATCTTGGAATTCAAGTTTTTTGAAATCCCCACCCCATGCTGGAACGCCATCTTTTTCGTAGGTTAACGCTTTTTCATAATCAACTGTTTTTCCACGCTCTGTACCCTCACTGTCAACTGGTAAGGCACGGAGGTCAACACTATCAATATCGTAGATTCCCTTGCCTACGCGATCGCTATCGATTGCAAGAGCTGTAATAAAGTTTTGATAAACCTCTGTAAACGTCATATCAATATTATGCTTTGCAAAAGTTTCTTCAATACTATCAATACTATTTGTTTCACTAACTGCCAAATCACGAATAAATTCCTGTCCAAACTTGTCATTTAAATAAGTTGTAAACAATTGAACTTGTCCATAATCAGCAATGGTTTCTGGGCCTGTTTCTGCCCCTACATGATCATCCCAAAGTGTCAAAGAGTTTTCAGGATGGTCTAGATAAAAGTTGATTGAGCTAGCATCAAGTCCATACCCACCAAGATACTCAGAGAAAGTCGACATCCCTTCATTTAACCAAGTTTCTTCATCCCCATCATTATCAGCATGAATCAAGTGTTGAAGCTCATGAATGGTTGTCCCAAAGAATGTGCTCTCAAGACGTGTTTCCCAGCTATTTGTATCAATGGTAATGATGTTACGATCGATATAGTTTTCTAGTGTTTGCCAGAAGAACCCAGCAACGAAGAATGGATAAGATGGGTCATAATATCCCTCATCCTTCACATTATCAACAAGCATAATGACTTTATCGCTGCCTTCATAATATCCCTCAGGTAAACCTACCATCCCTGGAAGCGGAGAATGTGAGCCATCTAGTGGGTCTGGCGTTCCAAAGAATTCCGTTGCTTTCGGATAAATATTGCTATCGAATTCATCACGAAGCTTATCTACTTGTTCTTGTGTGACAACATGTGCAGGTCGCTCATCCGGGAAGCTAAGATCTTCCGCAACCCAAATCTCAACATTCTCTCCCACACTACGTAAAGTAAATTCCTTAAAAGCTAAATCTCTATCGAGGAACAACTTTGTCCCACCGTCATATGTAAAGGTACTATCAGCTGCTGAAGATTGAGTACTTACACTTTCATCAAAATTAATCCCCTCAGCCTGCTTTTTTAAATCAGCCTCAGCTTTCTTCAAAAAGTTTTCATCTTGAGAAAGTCGATTCAACTGCCCATCAATATCCACACGATCGCCATAGCGCTCGACATCCCATTTTGCAGTTGTTGCTGCCTCTGCTGTTTGCGTTGGCACTACTGTAGGTGCAAGCAAAGATAATGCTAGTGCACCTGTGGAAAGAATCGATAATAATTTCTTTTTCTTCATGGTTGTGTCCCCTTTCGAGTTCCGAAATAAAAGTAAATAAATCGTAACATATACAATATTCAGAAAACAGTGACGTTATGACTATATTAATTTTCTGAATTTCTACAAATTAACCATACTTTCTTCAATAAACGCAGGCTAAATGACCCAATTCATGGGAGATTCATTTGAACTTTGTTAAATTACGCTAATTTTATAGGTTTTTCTACCTATTCGCCCGACAAATGAATTCAAATATTTCTAAAACCTTTAAAGGTGGTTTCTCCTGAAAAATCCTTACTATATAGAAATGATAAGAAATCCCCCATTTTGTGATAAACTATCTCTATTAAATCAATAGGAGTGGATAACGCATGAGATCAGAAATCATGGAAAGATTTATTTCCTATGTAAAAGTAGATACACAATCGGATGAAAGCAGCGAAACCTGTCCTTCAACACCAGGACAATTGGTGTTAGCGAACCAGTTAGTAGAAGAATTGAAAACCATCGGTATGGAAGATGTGACCATCGATGAAAATGGCTACGTGATGGCTACGCTTCCTGCGAACACAGATAAAGAAGTCCCAACAATCGGCTTCCTTGCCCATGTTGATACGGCGACTGATTTTACCGGAAAAAACGTCAATCCACAAATCGTCGAAAACTATGATGGAAACGACATTGTCTTAAATGAAAGTCAGCAAATTGTTCTTTCAACAAAAGAGTTTCCAGAGCTTCCTCAATACAAAGGGCATACTTTGATTACAACAGATGGGACCACCCTTCTTGGAGCTGACAACAAAGCTGGGGTTGCTGAAATCATGACAGCGATGAACCACCTGATTCAGCATCCTGAGATCAAACATGGTACCATTCGCGTTGCCTTTACTCCTGATGAGGAAATTGGCCGAGGACCACATCGCTTTGATGTCAAAGCCTTCGACGCTACATACGCTTATACAATGGATGGCGGACCGCTGGGTGAGCTTGAATATGAAAGCTTCAATGCTGCTGCCGCTAAAATTACCATCAAAGGGAAAAACGTTCACCCTGGGACAGCAAAAGGAAAAATGGTGAACTCTGCAAAAATTGCAATGGAGTTAAACAGTCGCCTTCCTGCTGAAGAGGCACCTGAACATACTGAGGGATATGAAGGGTTCTACCATCTCATCTCGTTCAATGGGGATGTGGAAGAAACGAAACTAGCTTACATTATCCGTGACCATGACCGTGAAAAGTTTGAAGATCGAAAAGCAATGCTTGCTTCAATCGTAGATGATCTTCAAAAAGTCTATGGCCAAGATCGCATCGTTCTTGAAATGAATGATCAATACTACAATATGAAAGATAAAATTGAACCAGTAAAACATATCGTTGACCTTGCCCACGAAGCAATGATGAACCTCGGTATTCAACCAATCGTTAAGCCGATCCGTGGTGGTACAGACGGTTCTCAACTAAGTTATATGGGACTACCTACACCGAATGTATTTACAGGTGGAGAAAACTATCATGGACGCTACGAATATATTTCCGTTGATAATATGGAAAAGGCGGTAAATGTTGTTCTTGAAATTGCTAAGCTATACGAAGCTAAGGCATAAGAAAAAGGCTGACTCTAATGGATTCCATTGGAGTCAGCCTTTTTCATTTTAAAAATAAAAAACATAGATTAGGAAAGCTAATAGGATTCGATAAATCGCAAAGGGAATTAGTTTTATTTTATTAATCAGTTTTAAAAAGAACCGAATCGAAACGATCGCAAAAACAAAGGCTGTAATAAAACCTGCAATAAAGAATGGCAACGCCTCAATCGAAAAGTACTGCCAGTTTTTCACAAGCGACAGCAGACTTGCTCCTGCCATAATCGGTACCGCCATGATAAAGGTAAAATCAGATGCGGCACGGTGACTCATCCCAAGCAGAACGCCTCCAGAAATGGTGGAGCCTGAGCGGGAAAAGCCCGGCCATAGCGAGAAGCATTGAATGAGCCCAACGGTAAATGCCTGTTTATAGCTAATTTGGTCAACTGTTTCTACCGTAGGAGTTTTCTTGCGGAATAGATCCGCAAAAATCATAAAAATTGCCCCAATGACCAATCCAATGATGACCGTAGAAAGTGAGAACAAGTGCTCATCGATATAATCCTCAAAAAGCACCCCAAGAATCCCAGCCGGAAGCAACCCAACGATTACTTGAGTTAACTTCAAACGGCCTTCCGTTCTCTCAGATTTTCTACCTAACCCTAACATTTCCACAAACCGTTTCCTAAAAATAATGACAACGGCCAAAATCGAACCTAGTTGGATGACGACCTTGAAGGTGTTGGCTGCATATTTCCCAAGGAATTCTTGGGACTGGAGCCACATATCGTCAACGATAATCATATGACCTGTTGAAGACACTGGAGCAAACTCTGTTAGCCCTTCTACCATGCCAAGAAGAATGGCTTTTATAATATCAAAGAACTCAATCATTTTTTGTTTTACCTCGTTTGCATTTTTCTAATGGCGGAATCTACTGAAGGCTATCTAAGGTAATCGTCACTTTAAACAAATCTCCATCTACATCAATGTTCATTTCCCCTTCATGGAGATCAATGATTGACTTGGCAATTGCAAGTCCCAGGCCAGAACCATCTGTATTCCTAGATTCATCGCCACGCTTGAACCGTTCATACAATTCGTCCACATTCTCACTTAATTCGTATTTAGTGACATTTTTAAACGTAATGATTGACTCACCATCATTTTGGTTTAATGTGATATACACCCGTGTGTTTTCTAATGAATATTTAAGGATATTTCCAATCAGATTATCAAACACTCTCCAAAGTTTCTGCCCATCTACCATAGCATAAACTGCCTTCTCAGGAGTTACAATACGCAACTGTAATCCTGCGTTCTCAAATGCTCCATTATGCTCAGCCAGTGCCTGCTGTAATAGCTGAACAAGGTCCACTTTTTCCTTTACTAGTTCTACACTACCACTCGCCATTTTGGATGCTTCAAATAAATCATCGATCAACACCTTCAATCGCTTAGACTTGCTATCAATGATTTCAATATAGGCCGCACGGTCGGCCTCAGACAAATCAGGAGTCTTTAAAAGCTCACTATACGTGATAATCGACGTCAACGGCGTACGCAAATCATGGCTAACGTTTGTGATCAATTCTGATTTTAACCGTTCACTTTTGGCTTGTTCGTTTTTCGATTGTTTTACCCCATGTTTAAGGATATTGATATTCGCTGCTAGCCTAGCCAGAATGCTTTTCCCTTCTACAGGTAAATCTGCTCCTAATCTTCCTGAAGCAAGTTCATCTGTATTTGCAACAATTTTATTAAAATAACCAGTGAATTTCATGATCACAATTAACGCGATTACACCAGTTACTAAAAGTACGCCAAGGACCAACACAAATACTGGTTCAATGACAACAATCACAATACTTGCACCTAATAAAAAGACAAAGCTTAAGAGAATGGTCATTTGCATCCCAATGCTACGATTTAGGAAGAACTCCTTCAACAGCAAATAGAATTTACTTACTAAGCTTTGCTTCCACTCATGCCGAAGCTGTTCCCCGTTTTTCCATTGTGGGTCTGTACCCTCTGGCCAATCCCTTAAAAGCCATTTTCCTTGGAAGTGTAATATGAACACCAAAATACTAGCAATTAGGATGGCAACTACCTCATCACCTAATTGAAAATAAAGCATACTATCACTGATAAAAAAGAAACTAATTAACACGAAAATAGCGGTAATTCCTATTAAAATTACCCTAACATCAATTGGAATCCGTACATAAAAGTCTACCAGTTTCCTTTCTATCTCCATTGGAATACTCGCCCATTTTCTAAGAAACCAACTAAGTATGAGCGCAATTAAACTAGTAGAGACAAACACCAGCATCATGATTTGTCGTTTCTCGTAGTCTTTAGCCCAACCAGACACGACATTGTTTGCTGTCTTTGTTTTTGGGACTCCAATGACCCCCTCAAAGGTCTGTCCTTTATACACCTCTAAAATCACATCATTATACTCACCATACACAAAGTTCTCATTCCCTGTTAGATATCCAGAACCTTTGCTAGGGTAATACTGAATAAAATTCGTATTTTGCTTATTTAAAAGCTCCTCAACAGGCTTATCCTCTACCCCCGCTAGATTTGTAATCACTTCTCCACTCTTTTTATTTTTTAAATAATATTTAAATGAGTCTTCGTATAGTAGAAATTGACTTCGATATCCCTCAATTTGTTGAAAATAATCATCTAGCTGTTCTTCTTTCTCTTTCACAATCTTCGCACGCACATGATCATCATTCTTAAAATTTTCGGTGATGTCTGCAATTTTCTTATCACGCTCTTCTCGGTAAACATCTGCTATTTCTTTATTTGCCTCTTCTGCTTCCTCAATCCGATAGCGATATTGTTCTTCAATATTCTCAATTTGGCTAGCTAAATCCCCATAGTGCGTACGATGTTCTTCAATTTCCTCGGCGCTAACCGATATTGCTTTTTTTACCTCTTCCTTTGACAAATTCTTTAATTCAAAGATGCCTAAAAGGTCGACAAATTGATAATATTCCTGCCGAAACTCTTCCGTTTCATAATAATTTTTAATATAGTTTCCACCCGATGTAATGGTCATGAAAATACCACTTATGCCATATGTGAGTAAAAAAATAAAAACAAATAACTTGATTAACTTATTTCTCGATTTTGTAGCCAATTCCCCATACCACCTTTAAGTACCTTGGATTTTTCGGATCAATTTCTATCTTTTCACGAATCTTTCGGATGTGGACCGCAACCGTGTTTTCCGCATTGATGCCTGGTTCTTTCCACACCCGTTCATAAATTTCATCTATGGAAAATACACGGCCTGCATTTTTCATTAACAGTTCCACGATACGGTATTCAATCGGGGTTAGCTTGACTACGTCCCCGTTGACGGTAACTTCCTTTGCAGTAGGGTCAATCGTCAGCCCGTGTAAATCAATGACCTTGTTGCCCCCTTCGAACGTCCCTAAGGTCACATACCGTCTCAACTGTGACTTTACCCGGGCAATTAATTCAAGTGGATTGAAAGGCTTAGTCACATAATCGTCCGCGCCCACCTGGAGACCGAGGATTTTATCGGTATCTTCACTTTTAGCGCTTAGCATGATGATGGGGATGTTCTTTTCTTCACGAATTTTAAAAGCGGTTGAGATTCCATCTAAACGCGGCATCATAATATCGAGCACGATCAAATGAATGGTCTGCTCATTTAATATTTCAATTGCCTCAATTCCATCCTTTGCCTTCATAACTGAGATTCCCTCATTCTTAAGGTAAATCTCGATTGCATCACGAATTTCCTTGTCATCATCTACTACCAAAACTTTATATGTAGCCATGGTCCACTCTCCTGTCATCAACCTTGTCTTTATTGTAAACAGCAAATCTTAATGAAAGCTGACTATTTTTCTTAAGACTTTCTTAAGATTGGGGATTGTTTTTGGGGGAATTCACTCTTTTAGGGGTAGGATGTATTCATTCGGACTGAGAATTTCCTTTTTTTAGTTGAGGCTTTCCGTGAATTCAGCCCTTATTCGGACTCCATATTTGTTTTTCAACCTGGGGCTGTCCGAACTCAACCTTCATTCGGACTCCATTTTCGTTTTTCACCCTGTGACTGTCCGAACTCAACCTTCATTCGGACTCCATTTCTGTTTTTCTACCTGGTGCTGTCCGAACTCAACCTCTCATTCGGACTCCATTTCTGTTTTTCTACCTGGGGCTGTCCGAACTCAACTCTCATTCGGACTCCATTTCCATTTTTCAACCCAGCACTGTCCGAACCCTTCCCTCACCCGGACTCAAGCTACCTTTTTCAGCCTTGAACTGTTCTATAGATTAAATTTCACCCAACTGAGTGATTTTTTGTACAAGTCATTAATAGGATAGGGTATACATCAAAATGTAAAGGATTTGGAGCAAAATGGGGTTATTGATTATTTTAGTGTTGGTCTTATTTTTGCCGTTTACTGTGCAAAAAGTTGAGCGGAATTTAGAAGTTTTTTTATTTGTAATGGGGCTTGCGGCGGCAACCGTCAGTGGGATTATGGATGCAACCTTAATGAAAAAAGCACTCGTCGACCCCATCAAGATTACCATCGCTGTATTGGTGGCAGGGCTACTCACGAAATGGCTGCATGTCCAGCTTGAAAGAACAATTCAAACCTTAAGTAGAGCATTGTCACCACGCATATTTGCAGGCTTGACGGTGATGGTGTTAGGACTTGTTTCGAGTTTGATCACAGCCATTATCGCGGCTATTATTCTCGTGATTATCGTAAATGTGCTCCCGCTGAATCGTGAATCTCGGGTTCGTTTTACGATTATTGCCTGTTTTTCTATTGGCCTTGGGGCGGCGTTAACGCCGATTGGGGAACCGTTATCGACCATTACTGTTGGAAAATTAAATCAAGACTTCTTTTATTTATTAAAGCTAATTGGCCCAGAAGTTGTCACGGCAATCGTTGTATTTGGGATTTTAACAATGTTCTTTGTGAATCCCCGGAAGAATGCAAAAGGGTTGGATATAGACCAGCGGCCAGAAAGTTACAAACACATTTTAATCCGAACGGTTAAAATTTACCTATTTGTGATGGGGTTAACGTTACTTGGGAATGGATTTGAGCCTTTCATTACTACCTATATTCTTGATTTGCATCCCACCACTTTATATTGGATCAATATGATTTCAGCCATCTTAGACAATGCAACGCTTGCTGCTGCCGAGATTAGCCCGGCAATGGAGGCAGACACCATTCAAGCCATTTTGCTTGGTCTGCTCATAAGCGGTGGTATGCTGATTCCAGGGAACATTCCGAATATCATTGCTGCTGGAAAGTTGAATATTACCAGTAAAGAGTGGGCCCAGTTCGCTGTACCGCTTGGCTTAAACACCATGGCCATTTACTTTCTTGTTTTATTTGTTTTTTATTAATCAAGCTTAAGCATGTTTTTGATCCTGCTTTATGGAACACAACAAACCTTTAGCTGAGCTTTACATACCAATTAAAATAAGTCATTTTGAAATTGGTTAATTTTCGAAAACAACTCTTGAATAAACTCATAAAAAATCACTTCCGTCGGAAGGAGTTTTCGTTCACTCGGAATAATAATTCCAACCGTACGAGTAATATTGGGCTTCACCAACTTTTTTTTGACCGTTAACCTTGGCAAACTATCTACTAAGGTAATTTCCGGGATAAGGGCAATTCCTAGGCCAGCAGAAACCAGTCCTTTAATTGCATCAATATCTTTTCCTTCAAAGTTTACCGTAGGTTGAAAGCCGTGCTGCTCACAAGCATCCACAATCATATCGTGTAAAACAAACCCCTTCGGAAAAAGAATAAACGAATCATTCCGAAGCTGATTTAACTCGATATATGGGAGCTCCGCTAAAGGGTGATTAGTGGGCAGTAAGGCGACAATTTTTTCCGTAAACAACGTTTTCCCCGTGACTTTTTTCTCGTGTTTTGGCACTGGGCCTATTAAAGCTAAGTCAAATTCACCTTTAACCACACCTTCAACTAACTCATGATAGGAACCTTGATTCAACTGAAATTTTACATTTGGAAATTGTTCACGGAAAGCTGAAACGGTTGTTGGAAGTGTATATGCAGCCAAACTGCTCGGGAAACCGATTCGAACGGTACCCCGCTCAGGATCAAGGTAGTCTGAAATTTCACCCTTGGCATTTTCAATCACCTTTTTCACTTGTTCCATATGCTCTAAAAAGCTCCTACCAATGGGAGTTAACCGAACATTACGCCCCTCTCTAATAAACAGCTCTACCCCAAGCTCTGCTTCTAGGTTGAAAATTTGTCTACTCACTGCAGACTGCGCCACATGTAAATTTAGGGCGGCCTCCGTTACATGTTCACGCTTGGCAACTTCGATAAAATATTCAATTTGTCTTAGCTCCATTTGTCCCACCTCCCTGTTTATCATCTCACATTGGCATTGTTTTCATCTACTATTTATATTGATTAGACCGGATAATAGTTTTATAATTCTGCATATTGAAAACCTAAAAAGTTCCCTAATGGATCCTATACATACTTTTTATAAAACAAGGGAGGAAGAACGATATGGCAATGATGATCAACAATACCTCAACACCAGAGTTGCAAGCAGCGAAAAAATACGTAAATGAAGTATATGAAGCAGTCAAAAAACGTAACCCCCACGAGTATGAATTCCACCAGGCAGCAAAGGAAATTTTCGATTCACTTGTCCCTATTTTTGCCAAATACCCCAAATATATTGAACACAATATTTTAGAGAGAATTTCAGAACCTGAGCGAATGATTACTTTCCGTGTTCCATGGGTTGACGATCAAGGAAACGTTCAAGTAAACCGTGGTTTTCGTGTTCAATTCAGCAGTAGTATTGGACCTTATAAAGGCGGACTACGCTTCCACCCATCTGTTAATGCAAGTATTATTAAGTTCCTTGGTTTTGAACAGGTCTTTAAAAACTCTTTAACAGGCTTGCCAATTGGCGGCGGAAAAGGCGGTTCTGACTTTGATCCAAAGGGCAAATCAGATGGAGAAGTGATGCGCTTTACACAAAGCTTTATGAGTGAACTCTATCGTCACATCGGTCAAGATATTGATGTTCCTGCAGGAGATATTGGTGTTGGCGCACGAGAAATCGGCTACCTATTTGGTCAATACAAAAAGATCCGTGGTGGTTATGAAGCTGGTATCCTAACAGGGAAAGCACCTATTTATGGCGGTAGCCCAGCACGACCAGAAGCAACAGGCTATGGAACAGTGTATTTTGTAGAAGAAATGCTTGCGGATAAAGGAATGGGCTTTAAGGACAGTACCGTGGTTGTTTCTGGGTCAGGAAACGTTTCTATTTATGCGATTGAAAAGGCCTACCAGTTAGGAGCTCAAGTAATCGCTTGTAGCGACTCTGACGGCTATGTGTACGATCCAAACGGGATCAACCTTGATACGGTTAAACGTTTAAAGGAAGTTGAAAGAAGACGTATTAGTGACTACGTATTGGAGCATCCACAAGCAGAGTACTACGAAGGGTGCACAGGCATTTGGTCCATTCCATGTGATATCGCCTTACCATGTGCGACTCAAAATGAAATTGATGAAGCTTCTGCTAAGACATTAGTAGAAAATGGTGTAAAAGCAATCGGTGAAGGCGCTAATATGCCATCTACTTTGGAGGCTATTGAATTATTCCTAGAAAACAAGGTTCTATTCGGACCAGCCAAAGCTGCAAATGCAGGTGGTGTAGCTGTATCTGCACTTGAAATGTCACAAAATAGCATGAGGTTGACTTGGACTTTTGAAGAAGTCGATCAAAAGCTACAGAATATCATGAAAAACATTTACCAGAACAGCGTGGAAGCTGCAGAAGAGTTTGGTCAACCTGATAACCTTGTCATGGGTGCCAATATCGCTGGTTTCATTAAAGTAGCCGACGCGATGATTGCTCAAGGAGTGATTTAATTTAAAATAAAAGGGTGAAATCCATTTGGATTTCACCCTTTTATTCTTTCGTTACCCAAGTTTTTTTATAAAACAAACCTTTAAATAATCACCTTCTGGGAAGGCATTTATTGTTCTAAAATCCTTCGGTAATGAGAACTCCTCAATAATATGATATTTTTCATTGCTTTCTTTAAAGGCCGTTTTAATAAATCCCTTAAACTTATTCATGTCAAAGTTGCTAGCGTTGGTAGAAGCAACAATGACACCGTTTTTCTCCGTAATCGCAATAGCCTCTTTTAACAAATCTTTATAATCCTTCTCAGCACTAAAAACAAATTTCTTTGATCGTGCAAAGCTCGGTGGATCAAGAATAACCATATCAAACTTAAGGTTTTTCTTTACTGCGTACTTAAAGTACTTAAAAACATCCATGACAAGGATATCTTGCTCCTCGGCATCGATACGGTTGATGCTAAATTGCTCTTGTGTTTTCGGTAGGCTCCGATTTGCCAAGTCGACACTGGTCGTCTTTGCGGCTCCCCCTAGGGCTGCAGCAACCGAGAAAGCCCCTGTATAAGAGAAGGTATTCAGTACCGTCTTCCCTTTAGCATATTGGTCACGTATCGTCCTCCGTACGTCCCGCTGATCAAGGAAGACACCCACCATGGCACTTTCATTGAGATAAACAGCGTAGTTCATTCCATTTTCCTTCACAATCAAAGGGAACTCTCCTCGTTCACCTATAACAAAATCATCTTCTTCAATGTATTGACCCTTTGTATCAAAGCGCTTTTTCTGATAAATCCCCTTGAATTCCACCAATTCTTTTAATGCGCCAATGATATAGTCCTTAAATGTGTAGATCCCTTGGCTGTACCAATGAATCAAGTAATAGCCAGCGAAGTATTCAATGGTTACCCCACCAACGCCATCGCCTTCACCATTAAAAATCCGGAAAGCTGTTGTATCTGGATTTTCATAAAAATGCTGTCTTCGTTGAATAGCTTCATGAAGCTTTTGTTTAAAAAAAGGCTGATTAAATTGCTCTTGTTCATTTTTACTTAAGACCCAGCCAAAGCCTTTGTTTTGCTTCCCGTAATATCCTTTTGCAAGAAACTGATTCCGTTCATCTACGAGCCTCACAATCGCTCCTTCTTCTTTCACTTCATTCAAATTCAGTATTGCATCCTTAAAAATGAGCGGATATCCGCTTTTAAACCTGTTCACATACTTTGATTTCACTTTTAAACGATATTCCATTTTTTCCGTCCAATCTATAGAGTTTTATTTGCCATTATACCGTTTTAAACGTATATATAAAACTTCCGGCAGTGGTTAAAAAACTTTTAAGTAAACATTGTTTTTGATTCCGAATGCTAGTACAAGGCTTGAATAATGAGCTTAAAAAAAGACCACCTATTTTTTAATAGGTAGCCTGTCATCACTTAATTCTAAATAACCTTACTTATTCATTAATGTTAAAAAACCACCAAGAAGATCATCGGGGTCCTCGTCTTCAGCCTCTTCTGAATCGGATTCATCCACTGACGATGCTTGTTCTTGTAACGCCGATTCCCAATCAAAGTCCATCAGATCGTCCTCAAAGGTGTCTGGCTGCGTCTCGTCTGCATTGGATACTTCTTCTACCTTAGCAGGCATTGACTCCTCCTGGAACCCCTCCTGAAGATATAATGCCTCATCTATGTCAAGGGCTTTACTGTTCAAAGTAGCTAGAATGGCAGCTGCCCTAACTGGATCAGCAAGCAATTGATAGACAATTGTTCCTAACATCGCTTCAGAATGAGAATGCTTTAGCCAGTTACGCTGTTCTTTGCTCAGTTGCTTCGGAAGGGGGATTGTAACGGTTTCCTTTTCCTTAGCAATGGTGTTTCCGACACCCTCAATAGCAAATTCAGCTATCTTACTAGAAAAGTTGCGTTTCTCCGTTTCCTTAAGCCTCTGTAACTGCTTTAAGATGTGGTCAGGGGTATCGGAAGGGAGGCGGAAGGTAATCGCCTGCCCCCTCTGGATGCGAGTCATTCCCTTTTTGTCCATGAAATCACCTTATCATCTTACTTATTTGAAGATTGCTTAACAGGTTCTTTAGCTGATTTGTGGTTTGCCTTCTCTGTTTTACGAACAAAGTCCGAGATTAATTTGTAGTAAGCATTTGCCATCATCCAGATACTTTCCTTCTCGTCTTCGAAGAACTCAATATTGTAGCCATCTAGATTATTATTAAGCGTCTTAATATACTCCTTAAGGACCATGGAGCCACCACCAACAAAGTAGCAAATCTCTGTTTGTGAGTTCTTTTGCCAAACATTACGCAGATGACGGTATTGTTTCTTTGCCAAATCGACTAAAATTCGGTCCGTAATGTCATGAACGCTTGTACGGCTACCTCGCACCATAATATGGTTACGATCATTTTTTCTAGTAATAATGTCTACAACATCACGTCGGCTATCTAACTCCACTCCGTGCTTTGATCTAATTTCTTCTCGAATCGCCTCTAAAGCTTCCGCTACTCCAAGGTTAAAGCCCTGTGCCTTATCGTCATCCACGTTTCGACTTTTAATGACAGCGATATCTGTAGATAATCCACCAATATCCTGAATCAAGATATTTTTATCAATTAAATCACGGTTAATGACGTTTAAATCATTGTCCATTACTAGATTAATATAAGCTGCAAAGCCTTCTGGATAGACTTTTACTTGGTCAAACCTAATATTTACCTTTAAACCTTGATATTTAGGAGTAACTAGGAATTCAACTTGATGAACAGAACCTAGTAGTTGTGAACGGTAACCGACATCTTTTCCTTCTTTCACTTCACGCAATGGAAGTCCTGTACCTAATGTATAGTTCGCATCTACTACATTATTATTTCTTTTAAAAATAGAAGCATTTTCCTCGCGAACAGCATCCAATGCTAGAGTTGCAAAAAGCATAACAAGCGTTTGATCTTCTTCAGATTTACTGCTTCCTGGATCTAGTTCACTAGCATTATCACTCTTCGTCGCTAAGTCCCCAACACGGTAAATGACATTGTTATCCATAAGGGCAGGGGAGTGTACTCTTATATGAATACCGCTGAGTGGATTCTTCTCATTTAAATCTTCAATTCCAATAACAGGACGGTCTGCCGTATCTCTCGCGATTACATTCGGTATGTAAAGTTCATAATCTAGCTTTCCAAAAACTGCCTTTACAGCATCATTTCCAACGTCAACAGCACAAATTCTACTAGTACTCATTCTATCAATCCTCTCAAAAAAATTAATTTCTATTAATTACATAATATTGCAAGATGTCCCATTGGTCAATCCTACTTTAGTTGTATACTTTTATGTGTACAATATGTACAAAAACGTACACAAGTACACAAAACTGTACACATCCCTTTAATTCAATATGTATACGTATTTGTAAACATGTAAACGGAATTGTATACATTAAGTTTACATTTTTGTACACATGTATACATTATTGTATACATGCAAAGAATTCCTGTCATTTGGTTATAATGTAGATAGGCTACCCTCCCCTACTCTCAGTTGTATTCTATTTATTTCATGCTAATAAGGTTCATACATACTATCCCTAATTTTCCAAAAATAGTTTTTGACTAAAACTGGCTATCATATTATTATGTTAGAATATCAAGGAGGTTGTATGATGTCAGACTTTAATAAACAGAAAATTGTGGATAGTGTTCCTCAAACAGGTTTCTTTGGACACCCTAAGGGATTATTCACGTTATTCTTTACAGAATTCTGGGAGCGATTTTCCTATTATGGAATGCGAGCAATCCTCGTCTTCTATATGTATTATGAAGTATCCAAAGGTGGGCTCGGTCTTGATGAATCCCTTGCCTTCTCCATCATGTCAATATACGGTTCTTTGGTTTATATGTCAGGAATTATCGGTGGTTGGTTAGCCGACCGTGTCTTAGGTACATCAAAAGCCGTGTTCTACGGTGGTATTTTGATTATGTTTGGACATATCGTATTAGCGATACCAGGAAGTTTGGCAACATTCTTTATCTCTATGGTTCTGATCGTCCTCGGTACAGGTTTATTAAAGCCGAATGTGTCGAGTGTTGTCGGAGAAATCTACAGCATGGAAGACAATCGCCGTGACGCAGGATTTAGTATCTTCTATATGGGTATTAACCTAGGAGCTTTTATCTCTCCATTAATCACCGGTGAAGTGGCGAAAACAAGCTTCCACTTAGGCTTTGGAATTGCTGCTGTCGGAATGTTCGTCGGGTTACTTGTATTTATGTTGACAAAGAAGAAAAATCTCGGTTTAGCAGGAACCATTGTTGCGAATCCTCTCTCCCCTACTGAAAGAAAGAAGGTATTCACAACGTTTGGAATTGCTCTTGTTCTCATTGCTATTTTAGTTGCTATCACCATACCAGCAGGACTTTTGACCTTTGAAAGCTTTATTGCCCTTGTTGGGATATTAGGAATTGGAATTCCAACTGCTTATTTTATCACTATGTATCGTAGCCCTAAAACAACTGCCGAAGAGCGTTCACGACTCATTGCTTATATCCCGCTTTTCATTGCAGCTGTTATGTTTTGGGCAATCCAAGAACAAGGTTCTACTATCTTGGCTAGTTATGCGGATAAAAGAACGCAGCTCGAATTTGCAGGATTTTCAATCTCTCCTGCTTGGTTCCAGTCACTAAATCCGCTGTTTATTATTGTCTTAGCCCCTGTATTTGCTTGGTTTTGGATGAAATTAGGAAAGCGCCAACCAACAATCCCACAAAAGTTTTCAATTGGTTTATTGTTTGCTGGTTTATCCTTCCTAGTCATCCTGTTACCTGCTTACTTTGGTGGCACAGATTCATTGGTTAACCCATTATGGCTTGTACTAAGCTATTTCATTGTTGTACTCGGGGAATTATGCTTATCACCTGTAGGATTATCAGCGACAACGAAGTTAGCTCCAGCTGCATTCTCAGCCCAAACCATGAGCCTTTGGTTTCTATCCAATGCTGCAGCCCAAGCAATTAACGCTCAGTTAGTAAAATTCTATTCTCCTGCAACAGAAATGGTTTACTTTGGGATGATAGGTGGTGCATCCATCGTTCTTTCCATTATTCTCTTTATCTTTGCACCAAAGATTCAGGGATTTATGAAAGGTGTCCGTTAGGAGAAGATACAATGTATTAGAAACCAGAAGGCCAACTTCTGGTTTTTTTTATTGTTCATTATTTTTTATTAAGAAATTAGTAGGATATTCTGTTATGATGTCTATACTAGTCGAAATATAGGGGGATCCAACATGAGCGCAAAGAAAAAGAAACATGCGCATTTCTCTAAAGAAGAAATTCAGTCTGCTAGACACGAGTCGGCTGCAACATTAGCAATTGACAAAAGTAGACAGCACCGCCATAGCCTTTTCCCTTTCCTAAAGTTAAAATTGACTGTCCGAATCTTAACCATTGTTCTTATTCTCCTATTCATTAGTGGGTTAGGAATCTTTACTTATACAAATCTATTTGCTGGTACCACCTATAAATCAGAATCCTTTAGTATGGTTGAAAGTGTACAAGACTTAGCTACTCTTGCTACTGCTGAGGCTTTTGTTACCACAATCATTAAAGAAGAAGATCATAAACTTTTTAATAAAGATATAAATGTCAACCTCCCTGGAACAAAGCGTACTTTGTTGCTCATCGTTCCTGCTACCGTCCTAGCCGGAGTGGATTTACAGCTTGTTTCAGCAGAGAACATGGAGATAAATGAAGAAACCAAAGAAATTTCAATAACGATTCCACACGCACAACTAATTCAAGAGCCATCCATTCAGATGGACAAAGTTCAAACATACTCGGAGGAAGGCCTCTTTCGAAGTGAAGTTCATTGGGACGAGGGGTTTGACCTTGCAGTAAAGGCAAAAGAACAAATAGAACACGAAGCAATTGAGTTGGGTATTTTATCTAAAGCAGAAGAAAGCGCAGTTCAAGTCCTTAGCTCCTTTTTTGAACATCTCGGTTATCGCTCTACTATAAGCTTTGAATAGACGAAAAAGGCTGTTTTCGTAAAGGTTGTTGCTAATATCCTAAAGCCGATTTTAGCGCAAGTTCAGCTAGTTATTAAGTTTTAAATTCATTTTCAAGCTCTTTTCTCATTAGTAAACTTTTTTGTAATTCAGAATGTGCTAGAACAATGGTTTTTGCTCTTTAAATACAACAAAATTTGAGAAAAGAGCCCCAAAAAAGACAAGTGTCTTACCTGTTTCAAACAGGAGATACTTGTCTTTTTTAGTCTAGTTATTTGGTATATTCCTCTAAAGAACTCTGGTCTTTAACTAGAATTTGTTTATTTCCTAGTATCGAAATGAGCGCTAAGTCTTCAAATTTGCTTAGTTTACGACTAATTGTTTCCCTCGTAACACCTACATAACTTGCAATTTCTTCGCGTGTAATGGGTAATTGAATCAGTACTCCGTCCTTCTCGTTTACCCCAAACTTTTGACAAAACTCTAAAATCATTTGAGCTATACGGACTTCTGGATCCTTTGTAGCTAGATTTTGCGCCAAATTTTCTGTATGTGCTAGTCTTTTTGTTACTTCTTTTAATAATTTAATTGCAATATCAGGATGTGCAGCCATAATCCGATCGATATCATCTTTGGTTAACATACAAATCTCTGTATCTTCAATAGCATAAGCTGTAAAATTATTTACTTCCTCCGCATTGAAAAGATTCAGTTCTCCGAAGAATTCCCCACATGTCATGATATCAAGAATTTGTTCTTTTCCATTCACGGTAAACTTTGAACGTTTTACCTGACCTTTATTAATGATAAATAGCTTGTCTGATCTTTCCCCTTCATGAATAAGCGCTTGGCCCTTCTTAAACTGTTTGTGGCTGATCATCCTTGTTATTTTTAAAATTTCTTTATCAGATAACGAAATAAAAATAGGAACCTTCTTAGCACAAGGTCCATGATCACTATATTGGTCACATCGTGTACAACTATGCTCTGTCATTTTTATCACCCAATAAGAAATTTTTTTTGAATACGAGTTTCCTACCTTAAAATATAGCATTCGCTACGTCCATCTGGTGTGATTTAAATCACCTAGCCTATACACCACTGCTTTTTCAAAGAGACCCGATTAAAACCATTGTTTATTTTCGCTCCAGGCATCTCACAAACCATTCTAAAGCGGGCCCTCGGGGCTTGGTACTAGCATTCAGCGATTAGCCTCCGAGAGATGCTTCTATCCCGTCACTGGAGATAAAAGAACAATTCATCTGACGGGCCACCAGCTTGTTGGTGCTAAACAAGACGCTGCCGTTTTTCTTCTACTCATCACTCACCTGCTGGTGGTAGCTTGGCCATATCATTTTACAGGAGTCTTTCTGCCTTCCGTTCCAACCAACAGTTGGGTGGAAATTTACTATGTACTTTAACACCTGAAAAACAAAAACACCTGACCATCATTTCCGATGATCAGGTGCACTCTAGTTAGGATGCTTGCGAACTTAAAGATTCAGCTCGTTTCGTTTTACTTGTAAACCTTGGATACCCCATTGAAATGGCAATCACTCCACAAATTCCAATTAAAATAGGATAATAGGAATATTGTAAAACGGCAATTGGAGAAATCCCTGCAACGGCTGTTGCTGCGAGAATTTGACCTCCATAAGGAATTAAACCTTGTACACAACATGAGAAAATATCCAAAATACTGGATGATTTACGTGGATCGATCTCGTACTTGTCTGCAATATCCTTTGCTAATGGACCTGTAATAATAATCGCAATCGTGTTATTTGCCGTAGATAAGTCTGTTAACCCAACTAAACCAGCAATCCCGAACTCTGCGCCTTTTTTGGTTTTTATTTTACTTGTTGCAAGATGGAGCAAGAAATCAATTCCACCATTATGCTTAATGATTTCAACCATTCCAGCAATGAGAATCGCAAGAAAGGCAATCTCGTACATCCCCGCCATGCCTTCTCCAATACTTTGAACAACGCCCATCAGATTATAGCTACCATCTACCAATCCAACTCCTCCTGCAAAAACGATTCCTAATGCAAGAACAAGAAAGACGTTGACCCCAACAAGAGCTGTCACAATGACCAATAAATAGGGCAAAATTTTCACTAAGCTGTATTCATACTGTTCAATCTGAGCACTTTCACCCATTGTTAATATCCCTAATAGCACGCACGTAATGATGGCTGCCGGTAAGACAATCCAAAAGTTCACCTTAAATTTATCTTTCATCTGTGTATTTTGAGAACGAACGGCCGAAATGGTCGTATCTGAGATAAAGGATAGATTATCTCCGAACATCGCTCCCCCAATCACTGCGGCCATCGAAAGCGCCAAAGATATATCTGTTTGTTCACTAATCCCAACACCAATTGGAGCAAGGGCAACAATCGTCCCCATTGATGTTCCCATTGATAAAGAAATAAAACAGGCAATCACGAACATCCCAACCATCAGGAGATTTTGTGGAACCACTGATAACGCTAGGTTTACCGTTGAGTCCACTGCTCCCATTCCCTTTGCAGTAGCTGAAAAAGCTCCAGCTAATAAGAAAATAACAACCATAAGCATCACACTGCCATTCCCAGCACCACGACAGAAAATGTCTACTTTTTTCGTAAAAGACTCCTTCGGGTTCATTGCTAAAGCAACTGCTGCTGAAATTGCAATCGCCACGATCACCGGAAACGCATAAAAATCGCCTGTTACGAATCCTGTTCCAATAAATAAAATTAAAAAGACCGCAAACGGCAGTAAAGCCCATGCATTTCCCTTTCTCTCCACTCCCATGATGATTCCCCCCATAATATATAATGATAGCGCCCCTTAATAAAACAAAAAGACCCCTTCTTAAAACAAATAAGAAGAGGTCTTATACATATCGATAAGTCACTCTTCTTATCTTTCAAACATTTCTGTCTGCTGGATTTGGCACAGCAACTCATACACTTTGAGTTCCGCTGCCGAGATATCATAGGGCCAGTCCCTCCATCTCTCTGGATAAGAAGATTATATAATTAATTACTTTTTTCTGAACTAGACATATCTTATATTATTCTATGTATTAATACAACTACTTTTTCAGGAAACCCCACCAAATCCCTCCAATTCTTGAATCAACTAATTGAACTTCTAAGGTCTATAATGCTAGCTTGGAGTATTTTTCACTATTAGGCTTAAGATTGTTGTCTTAATTTGTTGCTATATAAATATATTTTAAAACAGTGTCTATCCTTCTTGAAAAGGCCCTGTCTATTAAGACAGGGCCCCACTTGCTTATTTTATTATCTACCAAAATATGTTTTAAGTGACAATTGATAATTAACAGAAGTGCGCTGAATTGCTTGGTGTTGCATGGTTTTTCCGTTACTAAATGTTGCGTCGACCTGTACGGCAGATGTATTCTCAACTTGTGCTTGGGATACTTGACTTGGTTCAGTTGTTTCAGTTGTTTGCTCCGAACCAGCAGTTACCGTCGTGGTTGATCCCCCATTAGATAAATTTAAATTGGTGTTACTTTTTTGGCTAAATGTTGCGGGAGCCTTCACACTTCCACCTTGAAATTTAAAAGCAGTAGCTGTTCCTCCACCTCCAAAAGTGGATTGCACATAACTTGTTCTCTCTTGCTCAGCTTTAATCGTTGCAGGGCCTGTTTGATTTGCCGAGGCAGCGCCTGCTATTCCTAAACTAACTAATGATACAGCGACTATAGTCCCAATCCCTTTTTTCAACATATATAGACCTCCAATAATTACTAGAATGATTGTAAATAGAAAGAATGTCATTTTGAATAAAAAACTCCATCCAGCATAAGACTAGATGGAGCTGAATTAGTCAAACATTCTATTAGTTAGCTGTTTGTGATTGAACTACAACAGAGCTAGAAGACTGGCTTTGTGTAGAGTTAGATCCAAATGCAGCAGATACTTGGGATGAAACGCTATTGGAAGTTTGGTTTTGAGTCGCATCTCCAGCCGCACCTTGATTTTGTTGTGTTTCAGCAGTAGCTACTTGTGTTTGTTCATTATTTGCACCAACTGCTACTGCACTTTGGCTAGCAGTTGTAGAAGAATGTTGACCTTGGTTAGCATCTTCCCCACCAACTTGAGCCTGTTCAGTTGTAGCTGCAGCTACTTGTGCTTGATCATTATTCTTGCCGTCTGCCTCTGCTCCTTGTGTAGTAGTAGTGTCAGCGCTTTGGTCTTGATCCGCATCACACTCTCCACCCTGAGATTGTGCAGTTTCCGTTACAGCTACTTGTGCTTGGTCGTTATTCTTTCCTTCTGCTTCTGCATATTGTTCTGTATCATTAGAAGCACTTTGAGCTTGGTCTACACCAGTTGAGCCGGATTGACCTTGCTCAGTAGTATTTGCTGATACTTGTGCTTGATCATTGTTCTTGCCTTCTGCCACTGTTCCTTGGAGAGTATCGTTATCAGAGTTTTGAGCTTGGTCAGCGCCAGTTGTACCTTCTTGGCCTTGATCTGTTACATTCACTCCTACTTGTACAGAATCATTATATTTGCCTTCTGCACTAGCTAATTGAGTAGAATCATTAGTAGAAGCTTGAGCTTGGTCTGTACCGGATCCACCTAATTGGCCTTGATCTGTTACATTCGCTCCTACCTGAGTAGCTTCATTTGACTTGCCATCTAAGTCAGAGGTTTGGGTATTTGTGTTTGCAGATGTTTGACCTTGAGATACACCTACTCCTACTGCAACTTGACCTTGCTCTGTTGCATCAGCAACACCTTGGCTTTGCTCGTTCTTAGCACCTTCAGAAGTTGCACTTTGTGCAGATCCATTATAGGAATCCTGCGACTGTCCAATAAGAGCACCGACTGCAATTTTTCCTTGTGCTGTTTCAGTTTCTACATCTTGATCTTGCTCATTTGCAAACCCATCAGTGTCAGCAAGTTGCACAGACTCATTTGAGGAATTTTGAGATTGACCAATAAGTACACCTAACCCAAGCTGACCTTGAGCAGTAGTGTTATCAACATCTTGGTCCTGATCGTTGAACAATCCACCTGCTGCTGCATCTTGGCTTGAACTGTTAGTAGATCCTTGTGTTTGACCAACTAGAATACCCAAACCTAATTGTCCCTGAAGATTTGTATTGTCGTAGCTTTGAGTTTGGTCGTTTCCTATACCCACAACGTCAGCATTTTGAATAGCTTCATTTGCTACGTCTTGGTTTTGACCAACTAGAATCCCTGCACCAAGTTGGCCTTGTAGGTTTGTGTTGCCACCTACTTGAACCTGATCATTGTATTTTCCAGTTGAGTTTTGGGTTTGCAGTGTACCATTGAATGCATCTTGGTTCTGACCAATCAACAAACCTAAAGCACCTTGTAATTGTGCAGAATTGTCATCAGTAACCTGTACCTGCTTAGACTTCTTGTCAAATGTTACATTTTGTGTTTGAATGGATCCGTTTAACACATTTTGGTTTTGACCAATCAATGCACCTAGGCCACCTTGTAATTGTACAGAACCTTTAGCAGTTTTCTGGAACTGCTTAGAGCCCCAAGAGAATGTATCGCTTTGGAATTGACCAGTTGTTTCACTAGTAGATTGGTTTTGACCAATCAACGTCCCAATATAAGCTTGAGCAGAGAATTCTTGTTTATCTCTTTTTTGCTCCTGTTTGACACTTCCATGTGATGCAAAAGCTCCAGAAGCTGAACCGACTATAAGCCCCGCAGCCAATCCTGCTCCGATTAGTTTTTTCCAGTTTAGTACATTTCTAAATCCTTTTACGTTTTCCAAATATCCTTACCTCCCAATGGCATTTTGAAAATATTGTAATAAACATTTCCTACCCGTAGTATACGTTTTAAAGAACGGTTCGAAAAATCTCAAATTCGGGCAAATTTTCCATATATAGAACGCTTATCGTTCTCTATTAAGAATTTACTCTGTTTTTCTCAGTTTTTTAATTTTGAAAAAAAAAGAAAGAGCACCTATGATTTAAAATCATAAATGCTCTATCGATTACTCATTTATTTAGTTAAACCGCTTTTTTCGGAAGAAAAGAACTGTTCCTGCTAGTACACTAAGCAATCCAAGTAGAAGAAAATTAAATGTGTTCGTCGCTGTGTTAGGTAGTTCATTCTCTATTTTTGTAACTGGAGTAACCTGTTCTACATACTTTACTGGAGTTACTATTTCTTTTTCAGGAGTCGGTGCTTTTGGTTCTTCATCTTCGAACACAGGAGCTTCAGGTTCTTCTTCCTCTGGAGTTGGAACTTCAGGCTGCTCTGGAGTCTCTGGTTGCACCGGAGTTTCCGGAACTTTTGGAGTCTCTGGTTGTTCCGGTGTTTCTGGAACTTCTGGAGTCTCTGGATCTACCGGTATCTCAGGTTCTTCCGGAGTTTCTGGCTCTTCAGGTGTAGGTGGAGTTTCTGGCTCTTCGTCATCACTACATCCGCAATCTGGTATCACGTCTTCCTTAGGAAACTCTGAATCTCTTGGGGCCGATTGTTCTAATCTAAATAAAACTTTGAAAAAACTATCCATTTTTGCTAGGAAACTTTGTGATTCTTCATCATAAGTAACTGAGGCCAGATTGTCTACAGCGACATGCCCCCAACTATAAGCATACTGTTGCTGAATATGGCTGGTTAATGGGATTAAAGTGCCTGTTCCTTTTACCTCATAGCTTTGTTTATGGTTGATTTCTTCATCGTCGCCCACTTTGATTTTCTGAACTAGTTTCAAGATGGTCTTCTTAGCTTTTTTAATAATCTTTATTACACTATCTGATGTTACTTTTACAGTCTCTTGAACTTTTTTCCCAAAAGTATCAACAACCTCGCCACTAACCTCTATCTCCTGTTTCTGTTTAAGGGTTGCAGAATCCTTGGTTTTCAATTCTTGGGATTGAACTGTTTCAACCGTTGTTTCTTGACTTTGCTCGTCCTTTTTAGCTGCTAGTTTTTGACTTTGGTTATGAGTTACCTTCGTACCTTGTTCTTGTGTGACTTCTCCACTTTTTCCCTCAGCGGACTGTTCTTGCTTTGTTTTAATACCAGTCTCTTGGTACTGCTTATCCTCTTCACCAGGTGAAACATCTACACCCTGGGTTTGGCCAGAGTCTACCTCCACTGATTGACTTTGGTCGACTTGAAGTTGCTCTTCAGACTGTGCATGTTGGCTTTGGACTGCCTCCAACTCCACTGTTTGATTTTGTTCTAGCTGTCCAGGTGTTGCTTTTTCTTCATCACAAGTAACACCAACCTGAAAGACTTGATCCTGACAAACAACTTCATCTGCCTTTTGATCTTGACCTATTGTGACACCAGTTGAAACATCTTGATTCTGGTTTACCTTCCTGTCACTTGATTGGTCCTGATTTAAATCTACTTCTGGATCATTTGTCGATAGTTCAGGATTATTGTCGGGTACTTCCTCTGTCGATTCTGATAAGTTACTGTCACTATCTGTCTTTACCGTCTCAGGATTTTCAGACTCTTCAATCGTTCCATCATCTAATTGAGTTTCATGTACTGTTTGTACAAGATTTACGGACTGTTCATCCAGCTCAATACCATTTGGCTCGGCAGCATAGGCTGCATTAGCACCAACTGTGATGGTCTGAAACAACAATAATGTAACTAAGAACTTTTTGAACATTCTATTCCTCCTTCCGCTGTATTATTTTTATAGAACTTAATGTTCATTATATGGAACAAAGTAACAATTGAAAATCACCGTTTTTTGTCGTATTTCACTATAAAGAACACTTTTTGTTCGTTATAATCCTGTTTCCTCGTTATTTCTCACTTTTTCGTAAAATTAACCGATATCTATTACTGTTTGTTGTGTATAATGAAACACATATAGAACTAGTAGCATAGACACATACAAAAGGTTTGTCTATGCAAAGATTGTTGCTAATATCCTATACCGTTTTAACAGCCAGTTATTAGGTTTAAGCTGCAGTCTCTTTTTCAAAATTGAGGTTAGTTTTATTGATTGGTTAGAAAAGACTTAAATAAATTTCCTTTTCCCTTTAAAAGTAACAAAGATGGGAAAGAGCCTATAATATAGAAACAACGAAGTACAGGAGTGAAGTACATATGGAAACAAAAAAGACATTGCCCATTCTTTTCGCGGTTATGTTCCTTGTCATGGTTGGGTTTGGAATTATCATTCCTGTCCTACCATTCTATGCTGAGGAGATTGGGGCATCGCCAACACAATTAGGTCTATTAATGGCGGTGTATTCATTTATGCAGCTTCTCTTTGCACCTGTTTGGGGGAGAATTTCTGATAAAATTGGGCGCAAGCCAGTGATTATGATTGGGATATTAGGCCTTTCGCTTTCCTTCTTTATGATGGCTTTATCCACAGAGCTTTGGATGCTTTTTGCCGCAAGGATTATTGGTGGGATCTTATCTTCGGCAAATATGCCTACGGTCATGGCCTATGTAGCCGACATTACCTCGCTAGAAGACCGTGGAAAAGGCATGGGTATTATCGGAGCAGCAACAGGGCTAGGATTTATTTTTGGGCCAGCAATTGGCGGTGTATTCTCGGAGCAAAGTTTACATATCCCCTTTTATCTTGCTGGTGGCTTTTCCTTGTTAACCTTCATTTTTGTATTGTTCGTGTTAAAAGAATCCTTATCCTCCGAACAGCGGAAGGCTCAGGAAACAAAGAAAAAGGCACCTTTCATGGCAGCCTTAAAGGGACCTAATGCCATTTTATTTTTCCTCCAATTATTTGTAACTCTATCATTAGCAGGTTTGGAAGCTACTTATGCTTATTTTGCCGCTACAACAGCTGGACTAGAAGCCGTGCAGCTTGGGTATATTTTCATGATTATGGGGTTGGCACAGGCAGTTGTACAAGGAGGTTTAGTGGGGAAATTAACAAAAAGGTTTGGTGAAGGTTTTGTCATTCAGCTTGGGATATTTATTTCAGCTGTGGGGTTTAGTCTGATTCTCTTTACCGAAAACTTTTTTACCGCTGCCCTTTTCTTAACGATATTTGGAATAGGGAATGGACTTATTCGACCTGGAGTGTCTTCCCTTCTAACCAAAACATCCTCTTCAGGACATGGTAGTGTAACAGGGCTGTTATCCTCTTTTGATTCGCTTGGTCGAATCATTGGTCCGCCACTTGGAGGCTTGCTCTTTTCGATTACAATCGGTATGCCATATTTGTACGGTTTATTTTTATCCATTATTGCATTCATGGTCTTCCAAATATACAAAGTCCGTCTTAGAAATGTTCAAGTTGAGAATTAGAAAAGGGAGCAGATTCTGCTCCCTTTTTTTATGCAACAAATGAAATAATCGCAATTCCAATAATGGCCACAATGGACAGATGAAGACCATTCGTCTTGATACCTAAGCGAAACCCAGATATTCCTGAAAAGCGGCTGATCATCAGGTTTAACCCTGAGAATGGACTTAATGCAGTGGATATGACCCAGGTTAGCATTAGAAGCATCACTAAGCTTATATCCGTCACCCCTAGCTCCTCTGCCTTCAATTGCATCGCTAAAGCGCCAATTGCGGCAATCTGATGGATTCCAATGTACGTTATGCTAAGCACAATCAGCATGACTGCACTCGCGAATAAGAAAAAGGACTCATTTGCTAGACTCGTAAGGAAGGTACTCATTTTATTCGCAAATGTTGTGCCTTGTAAAGCAAATGCTAACATCCCAGCACTCATAAAGAGAGTCACTTCATTATTCATCATCGGAACTGTTCGATCACGAAAATCTATGAATAGCGGAGTCATTTTCTGTCGATTCTTGGTTTTAAATACATAAACAAGTGGAATCGTCATAGAAATGAGGCACACAATGATAATCATGGACCAGTTCGTTAGTTTTTCAATCGATAAACACAGGCTCATAAGGAGGAGAACGAAGAAACCAAGCTTCATCAAACGAGTCCGGTGTTGCCTATTGAAAGCCTCACTGGTATTCACATCATATCGTATCGGATTCCGTTTCTCCCATAAGGCAAATAAGAGGTTCCCGACGACTAACGACATGATTGATAATCCTAACCCATATAAAATATACTCACTAAATGGGACATCTAAATAATGCAGAACCAACGAGACAGAGGCAAAATAAGGTGACCATGTCAATGCAGTGGTAAAACCCACAAGGTACCCTTTTGCTGACATTGCTGATGGAAGTTTTAGTTCTTCAATGAACTCATTTAGGATTCTGACAGAGGCTAGATTCAAAATAGGACTTATAAAGAACAATGTCCCGGTCAATCCAGCGTATAATTTTCTTGGTTGGTTCAAAAATCTATGAAGTAAACTTGAGACAGCCTCAAAATACCCACCCATTTTTAGCGGAATTGATAAAAGGGGTGCTAATGTAATTAAACAAATTAATGGGAGAATTAAAAATATCCCTTGGATAATTCCACCGAACCCAGTGCCTTTCGCCCATTCCATTATTAGCCCAGTTGTCATCATTATTATGCCTAATAAACGTGGAAAGCGGTCTGCATTAGTAGCACTTCCACCGAAGGCAAGCATTGCCAGTGTAAACACAACATATTGTAACCACTGCACTTGAGTAAAATATTGAATGATGAATAACGCACACATCCCCAAAATTAAATAACTTCTCATCTCATTTCTCCTCCACCTAACACCAAAACCTACCTATTTCCATCGTAAGTCTTAACCCTAAGCTTTTCAATTGATTTATTTACAAGGCTGTATTTGTAAACCATTGTTATAAACAAAAAACACCTCGTAGACCCTCAATTTCAACCCAATACCACAGAAAACCTGGTAACCGGTAATGCCTCATAGATTTTGAATATACCTCCCGTTGTCGGCTTTATTCATAACCATGATGTTTATTAATACCTTCTTCATATTGCTCATTCCTTTCCCCTCCTTCTTGGATTTTTCTTTTTAGAACAAAAAAGAATGCCTATTCCGTTACGGATAGGCATTCTTAATTTTTGATTATAAGTTTTGGAAAAACAGACGAATAACATCGGCTCCGCCAATAAAGGTCCCTACTGAACTTCCAAGGTTTGCAAGTACAACAACTAGTAACACACGTGTGACTTTGTTTTTCCAGAACCCTTTTACACTAAAAACATCTTCAGTAAGGGTTTCAAAATCTTTAACACTTGGACGACTCATATAAGCTTGAACCGCACCTGAAAACCAACCAGCTGCGAGCAAAGGGTTTAATGAGGTAATCGGCGCTGCGATGAAGGCCGTTAGAATGGCTAAAGGATGACCGAAGGCAATGGCCGTGCCAATTGCTGATAACGAACCATTCCAGATTACCCAGCTAATCGCCTGTTGGTAACCAGCCGATGGATTTGCAATAAACGTATAGGCGATGATGAGTAAAATCAAAGCGGGTATCGACCACCCAATGATTTTAGGCGCTTTTGACTTTGGTGGCAGCTTGGTTAAGCTTGCTAGGTCATGGTCTTTTTTAATTTCCTCTTTTATACCCGGGACATGTGCTGCTCCTAAAACAGCAACAACCTTTTGTCCTGGTGCTTCCTTAATTTTTTGAGCGAGATATTGATCTCTTTCATCTATTAACGGCTTTTTCAACCTCGGAAAGCTTTCGGTAAATTCCTGGAGCATTGAATCTAGCATATCCTGAGATTTCATTTTTTCGAGTTCTTCTTCTGAAATACTCTCATTGCTAAAAATTCCATAGACAATCTGACTAAGGAGGAGTGCCTTTCCTTTTAACCCGAGGTTACCCCAAATGCGTGAGAAGGTTACCTGAATATTTCGGTCAGCTAAAACAAGTTCAGCTCCATTCTCTTTTGCTGATTCAATCCCTTGAATCATTTCCTGCCCTGCTTGTACACCTAATTGTTTAGCCATTCGTTTTTGAAAGGAAGAGATGGCCAAGTTCATCAAAAGCAATGAAGCCTTCTTTTCTTTTATCACTTTAAAAATGTCCATTTCCTTCCACTTGTTTCCCTCACTAATGGACTGATATCTTTGTTGATCAAGTTCAATACAAACAGAATCTGGTTGTTCAGCATCAATTACTTCTTTGACCAGCTCTGCACTTTTCTTCGATACATGGGCGGTTCCAATCAAGATGTACTCTTTCCCATCCAAATGAACCCTTGAAATATTATCACTTTCCTGAGGCATATATGTACCTTCCTTTTATCAACTGTCTAAATGTATGTTTTCGAAAAAATCATTCTACTTCTCATTATACAATATTCGTCTATGAAACCTAAACTGAAAGTTTACTTTCGCTTTTAATTACATGAACACCATTACTTGAAAATAATTAGTAAGAGTAAGTAATTAGTTGCACTCTTTACAAACACTAAAATTTAGTGAACTAAAGGATTTCAACTATTCAAAAAATAGGTACAAGTCCCTATTTAACAAATTCTGTTACTAGATTATTATTTAGAAACACTAAATAGTTTTAAGGAGGGGTTATTTTGTCAAAGGGAAACTGGCCTTTAAAGGTCTTTTCAAGTTTTGCTGCAAGCACGGTTGTAGCCACCAGCCTATTTGCTGGAACATTAGTTGGTAGTGCTGAAACTCCTGAAGCAGCAACACCTACATACAAAGAGGTAGGAGCGTTTGATGCGGCAATTGCCAATGATGAGAGATTAATAGATATGTTGAAAAAGGAAGGAAAAATTGCCAAGGACGCAAGCCCTGCTGAAGCTGAAAAAGCTTTAAACAAGTATTTAAAAGGGAAATCCCAGTTGGGTAAAACAAAAGATAAACTACCAAAGCCATTAGCTGAAGCTCCTAAGGCTAAAAAGCCAGAGAACAATGGGCTACAAAACGGCAAAGGGAATAAGCTAGGACAAGCAAAGAAGAACGAAGTAGATAGTGTAGTAAAAGAAGGCTATGATGGTGACGTTCGTTCCGATAAGGTACTCGTTCTAGCCATTGATTTCCCAGACTATGAAAAGAGTTCTATTACAAAAGAAGAAACCGATATGTGGTATGAAGAATATCCTAATCAACATTTTCAGGACATGATCTTTGGTGATGATGGCTATAAAGGTCCAAACGGTGAAAACCTCTTATCAATGAAGCAATATTATGAACAGCAGTCTGGTGGCAGCTATACCGTCGACGGTACTGTTGCTGGTTGGTATACAGCAGATCATCCAGCTGCATATTATGGAGCCAACGACCCAGCTCCAGATGGCAGTGACATCCGTCCCCGTGAGTTAATCTATGAAGCCCTTACAAAAGCTGGACAAGACCCCAATGTTGATTTAAGTGAGTACGATGTTTGGGATCGCGATGATTATGATGGCGATGGTGTGTACAATGAGCCAGACGGAATCATTGACCACTTAATGGTGATTCATGCAGGTGTTGGTGAAGAAGCAGGCGGTGGATCTTTAGGTGGCGACGCAATTTGGTCTCACCGTTGGGATCTAGGTGCACTGACAGCTGTTCCAGGTGGTACTTCTAATAGTGACCGCTTCGGCGGATTATTAGGCGCCTACGACTACACTATTGAACCTGAAGATGGCGCAATGGGCGTATTCGCACACGAATATGGTCATGACCTTGGACTACCCGATGAATATGATACACAGTACACAGGCACTGGTGAAGCCGTTGCGTACTGGTCAATCATGGCTAGTGGTAGCTGGGCAGGAAATATTGCTGGTACAGAACCAACAGGATTCAGCCCATACGCAAAAGAGATGCTCCAAAGCAACCATGGTGGTAACTGGTTAAGTGGAACAACACTTAACGCCGATGATATTACAACTAAAGGTGAAACAATCCTTCTTGACGAGGGAGTTACAAAAGGAACCAATAATGATGCTGTTCGTATTGATTTACCTAGTAAGGAAAATGTCCTTAACTCTCCAAAAGAAGGCTCATTTGAATACTATGGTGGCAAAGGCGATGAAGCAGATCATAAAATGGTGGCAACTGTTGACTTAAAGGGTGCATCGAGTGCAACACTTGACTTTGATGCTTGGTATAATATCGAGCAAGACTGGGATTACGCAATGGTTCAGGTTTCTACAGATGGCGGGAAAACGTGGGAATCCTTATCTAGTGATCGTACAAGCACCACTCTAGACCCTGGCGGTTACCCAGCGATAAAAGAAAACCTACCAGGCTACACTGGCTCAAGTAACGGATGGGTACATGAGACTATCGATTTAAGTGCATATGCTGGACAAGAAATTCAATTACAATTCCGCTCTATGACTGACTGGGCAACAAACCTAGATGGATTCTTTGCTGACAACGTAAAAGTAACCGCAGATGGTGCTGAAGTATTCTTTGATGGTGCTGAGGGAGAACCGAAATTTACTTTAGATGGCTTTGAAAAGCATGATGGAAAATATATGACAAATCACTATTATCTATTAGAATGGCGTTCCCAAAACGGTATCGATAAAGGCTTAAAGAACATCCGCCGTGGTGCAAGCCTAATGTCGTATGACCCGGGTCTTGTGGTTTGGTATGTAGATGAGTCTTATGACAACAACTGGACAGGCGTTCACCCTGGTGATGGCTTCCTAGGTGTTGTGGATGCGGACCAGCATACAAATTACTGGAGCGATAAAGCTGTAGGGGCTACACGTTATCAGCTGAATGATGCTGCGTTTAGTTTAGAGAAATCTAGCAAAATGTTCTTAGATTATACGTCCATTAATGGAATCACACTAAAAGACAACTTTACAAAACGTACTCCACTGTTCGATGACAGTGCCGATTATTCAAATCCAGGTCATGTCGATGCTGGACGTAATGTTCCAACTTACGGATTGAAATTCCGTGTTGTAGGTCAGAGTGCTGATGGTACAGTTGGTAAGGTCCTAATCTCTAAGTAGATAAACAGAAAAAGCCTCATTGTTGCATGAACAACAATGAGGCTTTTTTAAGTTACTTTTTAGCAAGATCCTTTTTATACTGTTCGAATTCCTTCGTTGTACAACGAACCCAGTGATCTGGTCTAATTTCCCTGAATTCAGGCTCTTCACTTGTATCATGGGCCATCGGGTCATAGGTAATCCGTTGACGTTCACGCTCATAGCGTGGATCTGGCAATGGAATGGCAGATAGTAAGGATTTTGTATAAGGGTGAACCGGATTATTGTATAGCTCGTCACTATCTGCTAGTTCCACTAGGTTCCCCATATACATTACACCAATTCGGTCACTGATGTATTTAACCATTGAAAGGTCATGGGCAATGAATAAGTACGTTAAACCCATTTCTTTCTGCAACTTTTTAAGTAGGTTGACTACTTGGGCTTGAATGGATACGTCTAGAGCAGAGATTGGCTCGTCCGCAATGATAAATTCAGGTTCAACGGCAAGAGCACGGGCAATCCCAATCCTTTGTCTTTGACCACCACTGAATTCATGTGGAAAACGAGTAGCATGCTCTTTATTTAATCCAACTACTTCTAGTAGTTCTTCTACTCTCTTTTTACGTTCTGCATCATTCTTCGCCAATTTATGAACATCAATACCTTCAGCGATAATGTCCAGAACAGTCATTCTCGGATTTAATGATGAAGATGGATCCTGGAAAATCATTTGCATTTTACGGTTAAATTTCCGTAATTGACTGCGATTTTTCGACCCATGAACATCTTCGCCATTAAACTTCACTTCACCACTAGTTGCATCGTAAAGACGAATGATGGTTCTTCCTGCAGTGGATTTTCCACTACCAGATTCTCCAACCAATCCAAAGGTTTCGCCTTTATAGATATCAAAGGTGATTCCATCCACCGCTTTAATGACCTTGTCTTTCCCAGCTGAAAAGTGTTTTTTTAAGTCTTTTACTTCTAACACTTTTTCTTTTGTCATCGCTTTTCACCATCCTTGCGACCTGTATTAGCAAACCCTAGCATTCTCTGTTTGACAGATTCAGGCGGTTCAATATTAGGTGCATCAGGATGCAATAACCAAGTAGCTGCATAGTGAGTATCACTAACTTTAAACATTGGTGGTTCCATCTGTGTATCAATTTCCAAAGCGTATTCATTCCTTGGAGCAAACGCATCTCCTACTGGCGGTTTAAGCATATTTGGAGGCGTGCCAGGAATTGCATATAATTCTTCATCCGTGCTATCTAATGTAGGCATTGAACCTAATAATCCCCATGTGTATGGATGCTTAGGATTATAGAAAATGTCATCAACAGTACCCATTTCAACAATTTTCCCTGCATACATAACTGCTACCTTATCGGCAATATTAGCTACTACACCAAGGTCATGAGTAATAAAAATGATGGCACTGTCTGTTTCTTTTTGAATTTCCTTCATCAATTCTAGTATTTGCGCTTGAATCGTAACATCAAGAGCGGTTGTTGGTTCATCGGCAATAAGAACCTTTGGGTTACACGCTAGTGCAATCGCAATGACAACACGCTGTCGCATTCCACCAGAGAATTGGTGTGGGTATTGATTAATCCGAACTTCAGGTTGGGGAATTCCCACCTGGTTTAGAAGCTCAAGAGCTCTTTTCTTAGCATTCTCGCGGCTCATATTTTGGTGCTTAATAAGACCCTCCATGATTTGGTTTCCAATTTTCATTGTCGGATTTAGTGATGACATTGGATCTTGGAACACCATGGAAATATCTTTTCCGCGGATTTTTTGCATTTCTTTTACAGATTTCTTTACTAGATCGTCGCCTTCAAGAAGGATCTGACCATCCTTTATATATCCTTGACCAGCAAGGAGTTGCATTAACGCCATTGATGTAACAGATTTACCCGAACCTGATTCCCCAACAATCGCCAATGTTTCACCTTTATTTAAATCAAAGCTAACACCACGAACAGCCTGCACTTCACCGTTGTAGGTGTCAAATGAAACTTTCAAATCTTTAACTTCTAATAATTTACTCATTCTAAACACCTACCTTTTATTTATGCATTTTAGGGTCAAATGCATCACGCAGACCGTCACCAACAATATTGAACGCAATCATAATAACGGAGATTAAGATTGCAGGGAATACAAGTAGATATGGATAAAGTCTTAAGTTATCAAATCCAATATCTATTAATGAACCTAGGGATGCATCTGGAGGAACAATCCCTAAACCGATAAAGCTCAAGAAGGCTTCAAAGAAAATCGCCCCTGGAATCGTGAACATTGTGTTGATGATAATGATCCCACTAATATTCGGAACCAAGTGCTTTCGAATGATTGTTCCATTTGGCGTTCCTAAAGTACGCGCTGCAAGTACAAATTCTTGGCTCTTTACCTTTAACACTTCACCCCTGACAATCCGGGCCATGCCTGTCCATCCAGTTATCGTTAAGGCAACTACAATGGAAATAATACCAGGCTGTAAAACCAACATCATCAAGAGGATAATAACTAAGTTCGGTATCCCAACAAGAATTTCTACAATACGTTGCAGGTAGTTATCTACTTTCCCACCATAGAATCCTGAAATACCACCATAAGCAACACCAATGACAAGGTCAATGACTGCTGCAACAAAAGCGATGATTAATGATACCCTTGTTCCTAACCATAGACGCGTCCATTGGTCACGACCTAGTGTATCTGTTCCAATCCAGAAGTAAGTGTCTTGTAATCCTTTTGCTTCATAGATATGATACGTTGCTTTTACTTTAGCTGAATTCTTACTACCATCACCCTCGTTAAGGACCTCGATATCAATAAAGTCTTCAGCATTGTCATATCGAGCAATTGCCTTTCTAGTAGCATCTTCTGCATCTTTACCTTCATAAGTTCCTTTAAGAGTACCATTAAACCCTAACCATGAGATATCTTCTAACACAGGAACACGCGGTGGCATTTTTGCCCTTGATAAGTCTTGATCATCATTTCCGTATTCATTAAATATAGGTGCAACCACACTCATAATAATGATGAAAATTAGAACGAATATACTAAACATTGCCATTTTATTAGCAAATAAAGTTCTTCTTGCATCTTGACCGAAAGTCCGACTAGGACTTGAAATCTTTTCGCTTGTATCCTCTTTACGAACAAGTGGCTTAAAAAGTTCCTTCGGTATATTGTTTTGATTTTTGTTATCCATGTTATTTATTTCCTCCTGTAAGTCTAATTCTAGGATCAATTAATCCATAAAGGAGGTCGACTACTAAGATAATCGCAACAAATAAGAAAGCAAACATCAACGTAGTACCCATAATGATTGGATAGTCATTCACCATTACAGACTTGACAAACTGTTCCCCAATTCCAGGAATCGCAAAGATTTGCTCAATTACCATAGAACCAGTCATCAAACTAACAGCCATCGGGCCAATTACTGTAACTAGTGGAATTAAGGCATTTCGAAGTCCGTGCTTCCAGATGATTCCTGATTCGTTCACACCTTTTGCACGAGCAGTTGTAATGTAATTTGAGTGAAGAACTTCCACCATCTCAGTACGTGTAAAACGTGCAGCCGTAGCCATAGGATGGATTGCTAATGCAATCGTAGGAAGAATTGTATGTTCGAAACTTCCCCACAATGCTACAGGGAATAACCCTAACTTTACGGCAAAAACATATTGCAATAAACCGGCAAAAACAAAGGATGGGATAGAGGTTCCTAATACAGCAATAATTGTCGATGAGTAGTCAAGGGGCCCATTACGGAAGATTGAGGCAGTTAATCCTAAGAGGATACCGACTATTGTTCCTATAACTAATGCTTGGAATCCTAGTAAAGCTGATGGCCCCATCCTATCGGCTAAAATTTTTGAAACAGGTGTATTATCAAATGCAAAAGAAATCCCTAAGTCACCTTGAACGAGCCCACCAATATACTTCACATACTGAACTGGAACAGGCTCATTAAGACCATATTTCTCTAATACAATAGCTTTTTGCTCTTCACTTAATTTATCTTCAGCATTCAATGGACTACCTGGTAGCAACTTCATGAGGAAGAATGAAACCGAGGCAATGATGAATAATGTAATAAACATGTACCATAAACGACGCAGAATATAGCGAGTCATTCCTGCACCCCCTAATTTACTTCAGTATTTTTTAACGTACCCTAAATAATTTTTATTATTATCAGACTTTTCTCCTTGAAAAAGGAGAAAAGAGAGTATATGCCATAAAAGCACACACTCTCTTGGTCTTATTGCTAGAATAGGAATATTCTATAGAAAAAGCTGATTTGGCTTATTCTGCAGATCCAACAGAAGCCCACTTATACTCATATGTTGCTCCAAATGGGTTAACGAATACACCCTCAACTTTTGGAGAAATCAATTGTGCCATTGCACTTTGGTATACAGGAGCAATTGCTGCATCTTCAAAAAGAATTTTTTCCGCTTCTAGGAAGTTTTGATAACGAGCTTCGTTATCTTGTGCTAGTGTTGTCGCAGATTCTTTAAGTAACTCATCATACTTAGCATTTGAGTAACCCATTTTGTTGTTTCCACCATCAGTAATCCAAAGAGTTAAGAAGGTGTATGGATCTAGGTAGTCAGGACCCCATCCAGCAAACTGAAGGTCATAATCCTGATTTGTGTCTAAGTCAAGACGTTGTTCGAAAGGAACTTGCTTCAATGTTACTGTTAAACCTGGAAGGTTTGTTTCAAGTTGGTTCTTAAGGTATTCATTCATTACTTTAGAAGTTTCAGTGTCTCCACCTAGGAATTCAACTTCAACTTTATCTGTGCCTAATTCTTCTAGACCTTTTGCCCAGAATTCTTTTGCTTTTTCAACATCATATGTTACAAGGTCGCCACTAACTTCACGGAAGTCGTCTTCAGTGCCTGGTAGTGTAACAAAGTCTTTTGGAATAAGACCGTTTGCAACGATAGAACCGTTGTTAAGGATTTCATTTACTAGATCTTCTTTGTTAAACGCTCTGCTAAGTGCAGCACGGATATTAACATTTGCAAGAGCTTCGTTTCTTGTTTGGTTCATCTTAAAGTAGAAAACAGAAGTTTCAGGAGTTACTGCATAATCATCATGTGTTGCATATTGGTCAACTAAGTCAGAAGAAAGACCAGTACGATCAACAGTACCTTCTTCATATAAGTCAACACCTACTTGAGGATCCTTTACAACTACATAAGTCATTTTATCTAATTGTACAGTATCTGCATCCCAATAAGTATCATTTTTAACTAGTTCCCATTCACTAGAAGTACTTTCCCAGTTCGCTAGCTTAAATGGTCCATTTGATAATAAAGTCTCAGTGCTTGTTGCAAACTTATCACCTTGTGCTTCAACAAACTTTTGATTTAATGGTAAGAATGTACCGAAAGTTGTTAAAGAGTGGAAATAAGGAGTTGGATGTTCAAGCTCAACAACTAAAGAATAGTCGCCATCTGCCTTAACACCTAGTTCAGAAAGCTCAGCTTCCCCTTTGCTAACTGCTTCAGCGTTTTTAATTACGCCAGCCATCATGTATGGACCATACTCTGATCCTGTGTCAGGGTTTACAGCACGCTGCCAAGCATAAACGAAATCGTTTGCTGTAACAGGGTCACCATTTTCCCATTTAGCATCTTCACGTAATTTGAAAGTCCAAGTCAGACCATCTTCACTTGTTTCATGGCTTAATGCAATACCTTCAACAGGTTGTGCATTTTCATCTAAACGATATAGACCTTCCATAGTAGCACCCAAGAACTGGAAACCGTATTCATCAGTTGCCATTGATGGGTCCATAGATGGAATTGTATCGCCATTAACAAAGTTTAGAACCTTTTCTCCTGTATCTTCAGCAGCTTGGTCTTTTTCATCTGCTGGTTCTTCTTTAGTATCTTCTCCGCCGCCTGAACATGCAGCTAAGAACATACTAAGTACAAGGCCTAGTGATAACAGCCACGCAAATTTTCGCTTCATTTGTTATGCCCCCTTATTTATTTTTATTTTCTGGCAATTCTAGCTATTTTGTAGAAGCTAAAGAAAGTATACTTTGTTTTTAGTATTTTTGTAAAGGTTAAATTAATAAAAAAATCAAAAAATACTATATTATAATAAAACCAAAATAGTAAAACTTCAGATTTACTAGTATTTCCAACAAAGCTCCCCGGTTATTTTCCCTTAATATGTATAATTATTCCATTACATTGCAATAATATGTACTCTTAGCTTTATTTGTGATTCCTATCTAGTTTAAATTATTTATAGTATAATTTGAACGGTCCTACACTTTCTTTAAAATTTAACTATAAAGGTGAAAAACATGTTCAAAAGGAATTGGTCTCTTTTTTTAATCAATATATTATTATCATTTATTTTCTTTTTCATTTCTGCTGATGAGTATACCCTTCTACACTATATCAATATGGTTTTTTATATCTGTTTCCTATATGTGATCATCTTTCTAATTCAATATACTATGAAAGGCGGATTCTTTGATGGGATTACATTTGGGTTTAGAAGATTCCATCATAAACTATTTAATAAAAATGATTATATGGAAGAATGGCGTGATAAACCTCTTCCTTCCGAAAAGATCCAACCAAGTGTATACCATATGATAATCTTTCAAAGTATTAGTTTAATCCTTGTTTTAATCCTTTTACTCGGTTTATATTACTTCGTTCTTTGACATCAAGAAAGTGCCCCTAATGGTGGCACTTTCTTCTCTATCGACTTAGTCCTTTTATACATACTAGGTACTAGTATCTTCTATTATAATCTAGTATCTTCTATTATAAGTTAGCTTCTTCTTTTGGAAGTGCATACGCTCCTTCTTCATCATGTGTTTCTTTTCCTGTACATGGAGGATTAAACACACAAACCATTCTCATATTCCCTTTCGTTGCCCGCAGTAGATGTTTTTCATGTCCTACAAGTGCATACAAGGTTCCCGGCTTAATCGGATGGATTTTTCCTGTCCCTAGGTCCTCAATTTCCCCTTCACCTTCGATGCAATAAACCGCTTCTTGGTGATATTTATACCAGAACATAGACTCTGTTCCTTCATAAATAATCGTATCGTGAACGGAAAAGCCCATTCCCGCATCTTTTAAAATGATTCTTCTACTTTCCCAAGTTTCTCCCTTTACATGGTCTTCTGATCCAATTACTTCGTCTAAATTTTTTACAATCACGATAATTCCTCCTTTAGTTGGTGAGACTATTCTTTACGCTTTCTTCTATTATGGCAAAACCTTGTTTTAAGGTTTCACAATCAATTGTTAAGGCTGGCATGATTTTAAATACTTCACTCTTTGGGCCTGACGTTTCCATGATAAGACCTCTTTCAAATGCTTGGGCACAGATTTTATCAGCTAATCCTTCCACCCCACAAGCAATCCCTCTAAAAAGACCTTTCCCACGAACTTCGCCTTCTAATTCCGGATACTTTTTTACTAGCTCATGTAAAAATTCATCTACTAGTAACCCTTTATCAATAATTTCTTTTGTGAAATCGTCATTTTCCCAATAGGTTAAGGCCTCTGTAGCTGTAATGAACGCCAAATTATGTCCACGGAACGTACCATTATGTTCGCCAGCTGCCCAAATATCGTACTCTGGCTTGATGAGTGTTAGCGCCATCGGAGTTCCATAGCCACTTATAGATTTAGATAAACAAACGATATCAGGGTTAATGCCAGCTTGTTCGAAGCTAAAGAAGGTACCAGTTCGTCCACAACCAGCCTGAACATCATCAACAATGAGCAAAATATCCCATCGACGACAGATCTCTTCTACTCGCTTCAGCCAATCCGCGTTCGCTACATTTAAGCCACCCTCTCCTTGAACGGTCTCAAGAATAATCGCTGCTGGTAAAGCTACACCACTTCCATTGTCTTCTAAGAAACGCTCTAAATAGTCAACCGTATCCACATCTTCACCTAAATACTTATCAAACGGCATTGCTACACTATGATTTAGTGAAACACCTGCACCATGACGCTTAAAGGAGTTTCCTGTGATAGCCAATGAACCGAGTGTCATCCCATGAAACCCGTTGGTGAAACTAATGACTAATTCACGTCCTGTCACCTTTCGAGCCAGCTTCAAGGCACTTTCCACTGTATTTGTTCCCGTAGGTCCCGGAAACATGACCTTATATTCAAGGTTTCTAGGTTTTAAAATCACTTCGTTGAAGCAAGTTAGAAAGGTTGCTTTTGCTTGTGTTCCCATATCTAAACTATGGGTAATTCCATCTTCTGCAATGTAGTTGATTAGCTTTTCTTTCATCTTTGAATTGTTATGTCCATAATTCAATGCCCCAGCACCAGCAAAGAAATCAATATACGTTTTTTCATTCACATCCCACATCATGGATCCTTTGGCTTTAACAAATGTAGTTGGAAAACTCCGTATATATCCGCGTACCTCAGACTCCAGACTTTCAAAAACGCTTAATTGCGAATCTAATTCTTTTATAGCTTGCATCCACACACAACCTTTCGGAATATTCGGTCTTTTTTAGTTGTAAACTACCAAAGCAAGTGAGCTTTTCTTATCTGTTTAAAAGGGACCTATACGATATGTTTGCTCAGCTTCATGTCCGGGTTCCGGAAACATCTCTTCAGTAAAACAATCTGAAATTTCACAGGGACAATTCATCCGCTTAGCTAGGCCTTTAAAGAGGGATTGTGATGGCAGGTTAGAAGGAGATACAGTTGCCTCTAGGTAGTGAACATTTTCACATGCATCTCTGCTCAATAACTCATTTAAAAGCTTATTCCCTATTCCTTGCCCCCGATACATTTGGTTAACAGCTACTTGCCAAACAAATATCGTATCAGGAGATGCAGGTGGACGGAAAGCGGACACAAAGCCGATCATTTCATCCTTATCTTCTGCGACTACACATGTATCACCAAAGTAGTTGCTAAACATGAGATAAGAATAGGCTGAGTTTAAATCCATATTACTGGTATTTTTAATCAGTTCCCACATTTTCGCCCCATCTTCTTTAGTAGGATTTCGATAGGAAAACGAGGTAAGTTTATCTAACTCTGTTGTTTTTATCATTTATGGTGTTTGGATCCTCCTTTGATCAAAGATAGAAATTCATTTAGGAAATTGTCTAGCCCTGGCACCAAGTGACTATTGAATTCACTGGCGGATGCCTCCGCATTTCCTAAATCCCCTAACGTTAATTATCATAACGGGAATAAAAAATAGCGTCAAAGCGCTTATTCTACGGTTAATGTATATAATCAAGGCTGAATTGTAATAAGGTATGCTCAGCTTGTTCAGATATCAAAATCCCCTTGTTTCCTCTTAAATACTCCGAATCGACAAAATATTTCAAATTTTAAACAAACGCTCTTTAAGCCCTTTTTGTATCGGAAAAACCTTTTGATTACAACAAAAAGACCGAGTAATCATCTGTTAAACAAATGATCTACTCGGCTTTTACATTTCCCTTATTTATTTTTCTTTTTTTCCTTTTTTCCCGTTTCTTGCGCCTTATTGGCTGCTTCCTCTAGTCGGCGGAATCGCCTTAAATCCGCTTTTCTAATCGGCAATGGTTCTTTTGCAAGCAGTTTTCCAATAGCAAACATAAGGAGCATTAAAATAATGGTGAATGGTAGAGCCGCAATCAATGAGGCGGTTTGCAATGCTTCTAGTCCTCCAGCATATAATAAAACAGCTGCAATGGCTGACATTAGCACTCCCCAGACTACCTTTGCATATTGCGGTGGGTTCAAGCTACCAAACATCGTCATACTAGCAAGAATATAAGTAGCAGAGTCTGCTGATGTAACTAAAAAGGTAAAAATGAGCAATATTGACAATATAGATAGAATTGTTTTAAACGGTAAATATTCATAGGTTTCAAATAGTGCTTTCGTTAAATCAGCGTTAACGGCTCCAGCAATATTAGTCCCATTAGTTAAGTCATTCCACAAACCAGTACCACCAAATGTCGCAATCCAAATACAAGCAATCAGGGGTGGAATGATCATAACCCCTATGATGTATTCACGTATCGTCCTACCTCTAGAAACCCTCGCAACAAAAGCACCCACATAAGGAGACCAGGCAATAGCCCAAGCCCAATAAAAGATCGTCCAATCTCGGACCCAGGTTCCGCCTCTATATGGCTGTAACCTTAGGCTATACTGGACAAAGTTTGTCAAATAATCACCTAGCCCCAATGTAAAGGACTCTAAGATAAACACTGTTGGTCCAGTAAAAAAAACAAATAATAAAAGGACTATGGCTAATCCTAAATTAAGATTACTCAAGTATTTTATACCTTTTTCCAGACCCGTTGATGAAGATAGCATATAGGCAATGAATATAACGATGATAATGATCATTTGGACAGCGACTGAATTCTTCATCCCAAAGACCACATTTAAACCACCATTCATCTGCAAAACCCCTAGACCAATCGAGGTGGCAATCCCCATAACGGTTGCAATAACAGCTAAAGAATCAATGGTTTTTTTAACTGCAGGTTTATCCCCAGTGACTGGTTCTAATGCAGTGGAGACCAGTCCATCTTTCTGTCTTCGAAACTGTAAAAATCCAATGACAAGTCCCACGATTGCGAATACCGACCACTGACTAACGCCCCAGTGAAAAAAGGAATATCCCATTGCAAGACGTGCCGCCTCTTCTGTTTGAGGAGTCGTTCCATGTGTGGGGGGCGTGAAAAAGTGGCTCATCGGCTCAGCAACTCCCCAGAAAACCAACCCTGCCCCAAAGCCAGCTGAAAACAACATCCCAATCCAAGTAAAGAAAGAGAATTCAGGGCGTTCTTTTTCTCCTCCCAAACGAATTGCCCCATATTTACTGATAGCAAGGCCAACTAGGAAAATAATTAAAATTAATACGGCAAGTAAGTAAAACCATCCAAAGTTTATCGTTGTAAAATCAAAGAGCTTTCCTGCCACATCACCAAATTTTTTTGGTACCACCGCTCCCAATACAACCAGTATGGATATCACTATGGCCGACACTAAAAATACAGTGTTCTTCCAGCTATTGTTATTCATGTCAGTCCCCCCAACAAATCTCTTATATATTATTACCCAGTTTTTAACGAATTAAGGGGAACTATTCAGATTATCCAAAAAATGGTGCTACAAGGGCTAACTCTTTGCTAAAGGTAATTGGTTTCCTTGCCAACATAGTCAAAACTATATAAGCATTGTAGTTATGTAGACCTTCCTAAAAAGTTAACAGAACATACATAACCGAAAAAAAGTATATACATTATTTATAATAAAATTGACTTATAGACCAAGAAAGGAAGTGGCGAATGTTACTTAAACGTCGAACGGAATCAACAGAATTATTGGGTTTGCGCTATTTAAATACTCGAATGGACTTACCTACAAAAGATAAATTTCATTATTTAAACCTCGAAAAGGGCTATGAAGGTGAACGAAGGTTTGATCTTCTAATAGAAGGTCTTGCGGAAGAAAGATATATCATTAATGACTTACTGCTAGAAGTAAACAATTCCTATTTTCAAATAGATACAATGATTATCTCACAGGAGGCTATTCACCTTTTGGAGATAAAAAACTATCAAGGTGATTTCTACTTAGAATCAGACAAGCTATATGCTGTCGCTAACAATCGTGAATATAAAAATCCTATTGATCAGCTTAAAAGGAGTACAGCTCTACTTCATCAACTACTCCGTGACTTAAAACTAAGTTACCCGATTGAATCAGTAGCAATTTTTAATAACCCTGAATTCACCTTATACCAAGCTCCAATGAATTACCCCATTATCCTTCCTACTCAACTAAACCGCTTTTTAAAGGATTTAAATGGAAACCCATCTAAATTAAATGATGGACACAAAAAACTTGCACAAAAGTTAATTTCACTGCACAAAAACCACAACCCATTCACCGTTTTACCCAATTATTCTTACGGGCAACTGCAACCAGGAGTCTATTGTAAAAATTGTTTTTCCTTTTTGATTTCCGTAGAAAACAACAAATTGGTATGCAATCATTGCGGCTGCCATGAAGAGATTGCACCAGCTGTTTTAAGGAATGTCGAAGGAGTATAAGCTGTTATTCCCTGAAAAAAAGGTTACCTCTAAAGAAATTAAGAATTGGTGCAACGTAGATTTAAGTACCAAAACATTTCATAGAATTCTAAAAAGACATTTTACTGCATACGGAAAAACAAGTGATACGTATTATACATAGTCCTGAGTTTGGAATAGCCCTTATCTTCGGACTAAGTTTACCTTTTTGCAGGATCCAGTGTCCGAATAGCACCCCTATTCGGACTTGCACTTTCATTTCTCCGCTTGCTCTGTCCGAACTCCACCTCTATTCGGACTCAAACCTCTTCTTTCTCCGCCTCCTCTGTTCGAACTCCACCTCTATTCGGACTCAAAACTCTTTCTCTGCCTCCTCTGTCCGAACTCTACCTCTATTCGGACTCAAACCTCTCTTTCTCCCCCTCCTCTGTCCGAACTCTACCTCTATTCGGACTCTGACTATTCTTTCTCCGCCTCCTCTGTCCGAACTCTACCTCTATTCGGACTCAAACCTCTTCTTTCTCCTTCCCTCTGTCCGAACCGCATTTCTATTCGGACTCAAACCTCTTCTTTCTCTGCCTCCTCTGTCCGAACTCTACCTCTATTCGGACTCAAAACTCTTCTTTCTCCGCCTACTCTGTCCGAACTCCACCTCTATTCGGACTCAAAACTCTCTTTCTCTGCCTCCTCTGTCCGAACTCTACCTCTATTCGGACTCAAAACTCTCTTTCTCCCCCTCCTCTGTCCGAACTCTACCTCTATTCGGACCCAAACCTCCCTTTCTCTGCCTCCTCTGTCCGAACTCCACCTCTATTCGGACTCTGACTATTCTTTCTCCTCCTACTCTGTCCGAACAATCTTAAACTGGACCAGACCAACTTCATCCTACAAATTTGCTGTTCCGATTAGGATTATGCATCAAACTCCTCCTAAAATTACCAGAGTGTATCGCTAAGAAAACGCATCATTAAACCTCAAGAAACCGTCATTATACTCATATTTTTCTTTTATATGGTAAGGTTAATTTAGAAGGTTTTGATTGAGTGAAACGGAGGATTAAGATGAACAAGCACCCATTGATAGTGAATACAGAGTGGTTAGCGGAGAGGTTAGAAGATCCAAATTTAAGGATCCTAGATGCCACTACATTTTTAAAAATGCCAGATAAAGAAAATGAAGAGGTGGGCATGTGGTCAGGGAGAGATGCCTATAATCAAGGTCATATTCCTGGAGCAGTTTACGCCGATTTAATGCATGAACTATCCGACCCCGAAGCCCCTCTTCCCATGATGGTTCCGCCACGGGAGCAATTTGTCAATAAAATAGAGGAACTAGGTGTTGGAGACGGAACATATGTAGTTATTTACGATCAAGGCGCATTAGTAGGGAGTCCAGTGGTTGCTGCTCAGTGGGCTTCACGATTAGCTTGGCAGCTGCGCTATGAAGGGTTTGATGATATTTCTGTCCTTGAAGGTGGTTTTCAAAAATGGAAAGAAGAAGGACGCCCCATTACAACTGAGCCCGGTCATTATTCACGAGCGAAATTTACCGGTAGCCGCCGTCCAGAGCTATTGGCTACAAAAGAAGATGTTAAAAGAGCAATGCAAGATGAAAGTATTATTCTCATCAATAGCTTATCACCCGAGGATTTCCGAGGCGAAACAAACACTTATCCACGAAAGGGTCATATTCCTACTAGCGTCAATGTTTTCTTTGGTAGTCATGGCGATCCGAAAACCAGGAAGGTCAACGATGAAACTAGTATACGAGAGACCTTTGAAAAGGTGGGAGCATTAGACCCTAATAAAAAAGTAATCACCTACTGCGGTGGTGGGATAGCCGCTACCTGGAATGCGCTTCTTCTAAATATGCTAGGACAAAAGAATGTAGCTGTATATGACGGTTCAATGAATGAGTGGGCAAGTGACCCTGATTGCCCGTTAATTACAGGTAGCTAAACTCTAAACTTACATAATAGGATGGGAAGGTCACAAAGACTTTTCCATCTTTTTTTCGCCCTTTTCCCCTGCTGCTAGGTCAGAGTACTCCAAGAGTTTTTTTGTACGTCCCTTGCTATACTAGTAGAATAAATATTCAGTTTTTTTCAACAACTGCTATCACCCCTTTTATCCCTCCTCTATTTTCGAATTCTCTGTGAAACTGTTGTTTTCTTCCTATTATTCTTAAATTTTTCTATTGACGTATTTATAATAAAAAATTAGAATAATTATGCTAAAATAATATTTTATTTGGAGGCGTAACATGGATACCACCATGACAAAGCAAACACAGAAGCATCCTCCTGGATTATATCTGTTGTTTATGACAGAAATGTGGGAACGATTTAGTTATTATGGGATGAGAGCCATTCTAATTCTTTATTTGACCAAGTCCTTGGTAAGTGGCGGATTAGGAATGAATGAAGGTTCTGCTCTAATGTTATATGGATTTTTTACAGGAGCTGTTTATTTTACACCCTTAATCGGTGGTTTTCTTGCCGACAGATATTTAGGCCAACGCTTAGCGATTACAATTGGCGGGTTCACAATGGCAGCAGGAAACTTTGTGCTATTTGCTCATCAAAGCTTTACTGCCGTATATATCGGTTTAGGCTTACTCATTATTGGGAATGGGTTTTTCAAACCAAATATCTCTACTATTGTTGGTGAGCTCTACGGTCCAACCGACAAACGCCGGGATGCTGCGTTCACCATTTTCTACATGGGGATTAATACAGGTGCCTTCTTCGCACCGCTAATAATCGGTGCTATTACTGATAAGTGGTTCGCAGTACAGGCGAGCGGAATCATCGAATATGGTTATAAATATGGATTCCTTGCTTCGGCAATCGGTATGATCATTGGTCAGATCCTATTTAATATGTTAGGCAATCGTTTCTTAGGCAATATTGGTAAAAAACCTGTTGAAAAACCACAGGATTCAACTACTAGTATAGTAGAAAAACAAACACTCACAAAAGTGGAGAAAAACAGAACGAAAGTGATTTTTATCTTAGCAGCGTTTGTTGTTTTCTTCTGGGCTGGGTTTGAACAAGCCGGCGGTGCACTAAGCATTTATACAGATAAATTTATTGATCGTACTCTTTTTGGATGGGAAGTACCAACATCTTGGTTCCAATCCGTTAACCCATTATTCATTATTCTCCTAGCACCGCTTGTATCGATGCTATGGACTAAACTATCAAATACAAAGCGTGGCGACCTACCAGTCCCTACAAAAATGGCATTTGGAATGATTATGCTAGGATTTGGTTTCATCGTATTATTATTTGCGATTATGCAAACAGGTAGCGATGAAAGCAATATTACAGCGAAAGCGAACATCATGTTTATCATTTTCACCTATCTTTTCCATACAATTGGTGAATTGTTCCTATCTCCTGTAGGTCTTTCATTTGTAAGTAAATATGCGCCAATTAAATTTGCTTCTTTACTAATGGCCGTATGGATGGCAAGCTCATTCGTAGCAAATATCCTTGCTGGTCAATTAGGAGCCTTTACTGAAAGCATGGGCTATCTTGAAGTGTTTGCTGTCATTGGCCTTGCTGCGATCGTTCTTGGCCTCGTCCTTCTTTCACTATCCAAAAAGCTTGTGAAAATGTTAGGCGATGACGAAAAAGAGGCAGAACAAGTTGAAGATGTCTTATTAAAAGCAAATTAAGAGAAATCAGCTTCTACAAAAAAGTACAACTAGGTTCAACTAGTTGTACTTTTTTGTTACAATGCTTTTGTAAAGTACGCCCCACACTTACTTATTTAAGAGCGTTTATGCCCCCCACAAATTTCTCTGCTGCACGGGATAATGGTACTGATTTTAAGCTTACGATCCCAATACTCCGACTTGGGATTTCCTCTTCTAATACCACTTCGTATAAAAGGCCCTTACTTAAATACTCTTCTGCAAATTCCTTTACCACACATGAAATACCTAAGTTGTTTTTTGCAAAATCCATCACTAAATCATAGGACCCAAGCTCAAAAACCGGCGAAACCTGTAACCCCTTTTTCTTAATAAAACGTTCCACGTACATTCGGGAAATTGTTTTTTTCTCTAAAAATATTAAAGGTAATTCCATTAAACGCTCTAAACGAACTGGTTTTGCTGTTATTTTTTTATACTTGGTGCCACAGACAAAAATATCATGAATCTCCATACACGGAGTAATCTCAAGATGTTCATCATGGATAGGCAGATTACATATCCCGACATCTGCTGCACCTGATTTGATAAAGGTGACAATTTCGGAAGTCGTTCCATTAAGAATTTTTAGTTTAATCCCAGGATATTTGAAACGAAAGTCCTCTAAATATGGTAATAAAAAATAGCGGGAGATGGTATCGCCAACACCAATTCGCAACTCCCCGTTCTTCAACATTTTAAAATCGAGCAGTTTATCTTCAGCTGCTTGAATAATGCCTAGAGCGGAGTTCACATAATCATTTAGTATTTTTCCTTCGTTTGTTAAGACTACGCCCTTTGATGTTCGATAAAAAAGCTGAATGTCCAACTCCTTCTCAAGCTTCAAAATGGATTGGCTTACAGCGGACTGTGTCATAAACAGTTCCTCTGCTGCTTTTGAAAAACTGTTTTTTTGACTAACTACATTAAAGACCCGATATAAATCTAATTTCCCCTTCACATTAATTCTCCTAATAGCAGATATTATAATTATTAATTTTACTTATATCATGTTATAAGGGTATAGTAAATATGGAGCTAACAAAGATTATAAATAGTTTTATACATATTGATTGATTTTAGAGGAGAGATTCAATTGGAAAGAGTCGTTGGAACAACCGTAAGAGGTCTTCGTGGACCAATTATTAATAAAGGTGATAACTTAGAAGAGATTATTGTAGATACAGTATTAAATGCTGCAAAAGTCGAAGGTTTTTCAATTAATGATCGCGACATTATTACTGTAACGGAGTCCATTGTAGGGCGTGCACAAGGAAACTATGCGACCATTGACGACATCGCTACAGATGTACAAGGTAAATTTGGCGAAGATACCGTTGGAGTTATCTTCCCAATTCTTAGCCGTAATCGCTTTTCTATTTTGCTACGTGGAATTGCCAAAGGAACTAAAAAAGTTGTCTTAATGCTAAGCTATCCGTCTGATGAAGTTGGAAACCACCTAGTCAGTATCGATCAATTAGACGAAAAAGGAATTAATCCTTGGACAGATGTATTAACAGAAGCTGAATTCCGCGAGCATTTCGGTTTTAACAAACATACCTTTACTGGTGTGGACTATATCGAATACTACAAAAGTTTAGTGGAAGCTGAAGGCGCTACCTGCGAAGTGATCTTCTCAAACAACCCTAAGACAATCTTAGATTATACAAAGAGTGTCTTAACTTGTGACATTCACACACGTTTCCGTACAAAGCGCATCCTCACAAACAATGGTGCGGAGAAGGTCTATGGCTTAGATGATATTCTAACTGAGTCAGTCAATGATAGTGGCTTTAATGAAGCTTATGGTCTGCTTGGATCAAATAAAGCAACAGAAGAAAGCGTAAAATTATTCCCAAATAATTGCCAACCACTTGTTGATGCTATTCAAGCGACCATTAAGGAAAAGACTGGAAAAACAGTTGAAGTCATGGTTTATGGTGATGGTGCGTTTAAAGACCCTGTCGGAAAGATTTGGGAGCTCGCTGACCCAGTTGTTTCCCCTGCTTACACAGCGGGACTTGAAGGTACTCCAAACGAAGTGAAATTAAAATACTTGGCTGACAATAACTTCGCTCATCTTCGTGGTGAAGAATTAAAACAAGCCATCTCTGAATACATCGTAAACAAAGATGAAGACCTTGTGGGTGCTATGGAAGCGCAAGGGACAACCCCTCGCCAACTAACAGATTTGATCGGATCATTGTCTGATTTAACTTCTGGCAGTGGTGATAAAGGAACACCATTCATTTATATTCAAGGTTATTTTGATAACTATACAAAGTAATGTTAAAACAGTAGAGGATGCCTGCATAGGTATCCTCTTTCTGTTCTGCTTAATTACTGCTTAAACCATAATACAAAGAATGCCAGACATTTAAACCACATATATATATTAAATAGTTCATTTTTTATTACAAAAATATATGGGGGTATGGGATGAAAGTCTTCAATAAAGTCATTGTCGTAACAGGTGCTGGTGGTGGAATTGGGCAAGAACTTGTGAAACAACTTCTAGAAAAAGGAGCTAGAGTGGCTGCAATTATTCACAAATCCGGACTTGAGGATATACAGGGATTAGCATCCACCTATGGCGACAAGATTTCAACACATAAGGCTAATTTAGCAATCAGAGCTGAGGTGGAAAAGCTTCCAGAGGATATTATTGCTGCTCACGGGTGCATAGATGCCATTATTAATAATGCAGGCATCGTTCAACATTTTCACAGTCTAAACGACCTTGACTATGAACAAATACAAAAAGTCATGGATGTTAACTTTTACGGTACGCTTTATATGTGTAAATCCTTCTTACCCTATCTTTTAAAACGACCAGAAGCCCACATTTCTAATGTTTCCAGCATGGGTGGGTTTCTACCTGTGCCGCTTCAATCGGTGTATTCAGCCTCAAAAGGAGCCGTAAAAATGTTAACAGAAGGCCTACAGTTAGAGCTTAGAGGTACCAATGTAGGCGTTACGGTTGTGTTTCCTGGTGGCGTAGACACGAACCTCGTCCAAAACTCTGGAATAGATAGAAGTGGAGTAGAGAGCCATTCATATAAGATGCTCAGTCCAAATGAAGCAGCTGCAATCATTATTAATGGGATGGAAAATAATAAATACCGAGTATTAGCTGGCAATGATGCGAAAATAATGGATTTTTTATATCGTTTAAATCCTAAAAAAGCAACGGACATCATTGCAAAAAAGATAAAAACACTTTAACTCTACACATCATTGTTTCATAATGATCGTTTTTTTCAAATATGACCACCGTCTAACTATGCCTCTCAACAAACTTGTAATATGTATACCACTTGACTCTTACAACCTACCTTTTACAAAAAGTTCACCAAGGTAAGTGTCTCTTCTAGCACATATCTAAATTCCATCCCCCTCTTGAATGCTATACATCGAGTCAAAATCTCATTTACTATTGGTAAGAACCAAAGTAATTATTTAAATGAGGTTTTGATTCGCTCTTTAAACTAAGGTATATTTGTTACACCAAACAATTATTAAACTAAGGTCGTGATAAACATGCGTGTTAATAAATATATTAGTGAAGCTGGAAAAGCATCTAGGCGAGGTGCGGACAAATTAATTACCGAAGGAAGAGTCACAATCAATGGAAAACGTGCACAAATAGGCGATCAAGTCGAGCCTGGGGATGATGTCCTAGTAAATGGAGCACCGGTTCGGGTAGCTAGAAATTATGTCTATCTTGCCTTAAATAAACCTGTAGGGATTACAAGTACCACAGAAAAGAAAGTAAAGGGAAATATTGTTGACTTAGTGAATCATCCATTAAGAGTTTTTAATATAGGACGACTAGATAAAGATTCAGAAGGCCTAATCCTCCTTACAAACGATGGTGATATTGTTAATGAAATTTTACGCTCTGAAAATAAGCATGAAAAAGAATATATTGTTTCAGTAGACAAGCCGATCACTCCTGAGTTTGTAAAAAAAATGTCTGAAGGAGTTAAAATACTAGGTACAAAAACACTTCCTTGTGAAGTAAGACCGTTATCAAAATTTGATTTTCAAATTATTTTAACACAGGGGTTAAATCGGCAAATCCGCCGCATGTGCGAAGAGTTAGGCTATGAAGTCTATAGACTGCAAAGAACTCGGATTATGAATATTCATTTGGGAAACCTCCCTCCTGGACAATGGAGAGATTTATCAAAAAAGGAACGTACACAATTATTTAACGAACTAAACTATGAACCAAAAGAATGGTAAGGGGAAAATATTTTAGTAAGATTGGAGGGCAATGCAATCCAAAGCATGCCCTTCACTCTCTTCACTTCTGAAAAACGGTAGCGAGGAAACACTAGAACCGAATACGAACTTCTTTCATTTCCGTTCCAACCTTTTTTGTATCAAACTGCTTTTTGATATATGGGATAACAAAATGGTCAAGGCCGTAGTAATACCTTCCTTTGCCAATAAATAATAGAATCATTGCTACTACGAAAAACTTCGAATCTGGGCTAGCTAAACCAACTCCAGCCAGTATAAAGTTAATATTCATGAAGGCACCCGCTATTAAAGCTGGAATAGTCGCTAACCCTAAGATTAACCCTAAGCCAACAAGAAATTCTCCCCAAGGGATAAGGATGTTAAAAAACTCTTGATTTGGGAGCGCAAATCCTTCAAGGAAAGAAGCATACCACCCTTGAACTGTAGGTTGGTCCCCCCTTGCACTTGAAATTGCTCCTTGTAAAAATCCACTTACATCAAATCCAGATCTAATTTTTGAATAACCTGCATCTAGCCATTGAAGCCCTAACCAAATTCGTAATATAGCTAACAAGAATGCCAACTTTCTTGTACCTAAAAATTTTCTCATCATCACTTTCTCCTTTTAGTTCTCTATCAGTCCACAGGATCCACTGAAAATCCTAAAATCCGATGTAGTCTACTATAAAAAATTGTGAATTATTTCACTTAACCCTCTACACATCTACTAGTTTCTAAGTTTCTCATCAGCAAGCTTTCCCCTTTCATTCTTGTATGATGATTATATTAACGAGTTATTCCATCATTGACATTGATTTAAATCAATTTACTAGGAAATAATTTTATTCATTCACTAACACATAGTAGCTACTTCTATTCTAGGTATTGGCCATAGAGCGGTTGCTAACCAATGAAAAGTTACATCCCCTTAAGAAAATTTGTGAATACTGTGTTCCTTAATCTAATGAGGCTTTAATCTAATAAAAAGTAGTGTGCACCATTGGGGTCAGGAACCATCTATAAAGCATTCTACTATTTTCTAAAAAATTTCCAATTTAAATACCCAAAAATAGAAAAAAATGTATAATTATTGAAGAATACAACAGGAAACTGCGTTTTGTAACTAGGGGGATTATGATGGAGGTTTTTGTTGCTAGACAACCAATTTATACAAAATCAAAAGAAATCTATTCTTATGAATTGCTCTATCGAAATGATAACAATAATGGCTTTTCCAATATTGATGGTGATGTTGCCACAGCTGATGTCATTATCAATAGCTTTATTAATATAGGCATGGATGAACTTGCTAATGGAAAACCCTGTTTTATCAATTTTACAAAAAACCTTCTACAATCTAAAATTCCAACCTATTTTAAGCCAAACCAAATTGTAGTAGAAATATTAGAATCAGTAGCAGTAGATCTAACCCTTTTAGATATTTGTAAAGAACTCAAAGCTCAAGGGTACAAAATTGCCCTTGATGATTTTGTTTTACATTTGGATAACCCATTCACATTAAAAATTATGGAATACATAGATATTATTAAGGTGGATTTTAGAGAAACGACCGTACCTATGAGAAAAGAAATTGAAGAAATCGCTTTAAGATACAAGATTAAATTACTAGCGGAAAAGGTAGAGACATTGGAGGAATATGAATTAGCGGCTAAAAATGGCTATGAGTACTTTCAGGGTTACTTTTTTTCTAAACCCTCCATTGTATCTAGTAATGATGTTCCTGACTATTTTCAAAACTATCTTCTAATAATCAATCATTTATCTACGAATGAACCTGATCTCAATTATATAACTCAGTTAATCGAACAAGACTTATCTCTATCTTACAAATTACTTAAATTAATTCATTCACCAGCCTATCGTCCAGTAAATAAAATTAATTCCATTAAACAGGCCATTATTCGCCTAGGCTTTAAGGAGCTTAAGAAATGGCTATATATCCTAGCTATCCGTGGAAATAGTACTAAGAATAGTGAATGGACAAATGAGTTATATATGAACAGCCTAACTAGAGCAAAGATGTGTGAACGAATCGCCGTTCATAAAAAAATTAAGCATGAAGCACCGTCCTACTTTTTAACAGGTATGTTTTCTCTAATGGATGCGATAATTGGTATAGAAATGAAAAAAATATTAAATCTAATGCCTTTACAAAAAGAAATATGTGATGCAATTTTAGGGGAGCCAAATCAGTTAAGAGAAATCCTGGAGTTATGTATTTCAGTAGAAAAAGGAGATTGGACTAACGTTAGTCTTAAATGCCTGGATCTCCAGATTGACGAAAGAACAGCTCTTACATTTCATAATGAAGCCTTTAAATGGTCAAAAGGTTTGGCAAATATCTAGTAATCTTAATTTGCAGGTAACGGAGGTGGAAAGATGGGTAGTTTTAAAGCTTCCCATCTTTCTTTTTTAAAAGAGGATCAAGCTACTCTTCCTTATAGAAGGTTCACCAGAAACCCTCAATTCCATATGATACGGTTCACTTCAATAGATCTATATAAGTTATTAAATTAAATAGTTTCTATTCACTTGGAGGGCTTGTTCGTGTCCACTGGGTATACTACGTTTGAATAAAAAGATCCCCTTGAGAAAAACTCCAAGGGGACTACTTTATATAGCTATATCTTTTATCTTTTGTACAAAATTTGTGAATTATTTCTTACCATCAATAAAGAATGTGTCTGGAGGCATGATTAAAATTCTTTCTTCCAACGCTGGATGGGATTCAAGAAAATTGAATACTGCTTTCCTGTAGGCAGGATTGGATAATTCCTTTTCTCCTTTCTTAATCGAACGAGGCTCGTTATTAAAAGATGCCTTAGGACCCATCTCCCTAGCAACCTCACTGATTAAGTTCCCACCTTTTTTTCCATTTTTATAAGCAGGCTTCAGATTATTGTAATCTAGAATGATCTCAGCCACTTTGGAGGCAGGGATTGGTTTAACATCTATAGGGTCAACGCCCAAGTAGCCTTCAGGATCGGATACTGCGTAGAAAGCGTCCTTCGGAGAGAAATCACTGTTCCAAAGCAGCGGATTGTGGCCTCTTCTCCAACTTTGACTGTCGTTCAGACCCCAGAATGTAACGCGGTCGATACTCGCTGCGTAATTTTTATAGAGTCTTAAGTATTCCGCAAAAACCTCAGCCTGGATTACCTCAATCTCAGAGCCGTTGGTGATTCCACGATTAATCCAGTAATTTCTCTGTTCCTCTGTGCCTGTCGCACCGATGATATGTTCAATCCCACGGTCTCTCAAATCCCTGTAACCAGTAGATGAACCAGTAGGCTCGGCGTTCCAAGGATACCAGGCGAACAAATCAAGCTCAGTGATCATCAGATCGACTCCAGCGGACAGAAGATTAAGGATGCCGTTTTCCACTTTGGATGGTGGGGTATCCATAATGTAATTGTGGGACTGCATCCCCACACCCTCAATTAACTGGCGAGAATCGTTCGGATACTCATTTTTGTACCGCTCGTTGAGTTCTTTCACCATCATTGCGGCCATCTTTGACTTTCCATCCTCGTACATATTAAAGTCGTTGTAGAATAACTTGGCGTCCGTATATTTACGTGCAAATACGAAAGCATCATAAATGAAGTCGCTCGGGTCTTCCCCTTCTACCATCCCGTTGCTATAAGCCTTATACCAGCCGCTCTGGTCTCCTTCGCGAAGATAATCTTTCCAATTCGCGTCATTAGGAACGCTTGGCAATTCATCAATGAATGCCTCGTTGACGACGTCCCAAGTTGTGACTACACCCGGATAATTGGTGTCAAAATGCTGTACTACAGTTTTGATATAGTGCTCCATGTTTTCTCTGGCCTGTGCTCTCGTGTAGTTGCCTCTAGTACCGCCGTTGACCCAGGTCGGAGTCTGACTGTGCCATACCAGCACGTGTCCATGCACCTTCTTGCCGCTTTCCTGTGCTTCTCTTACTAACTGGTCAGAGGCGTGATTCGACCCCTTGTAGATATTAAAAGTACCCTTCTGTCCAGCGTTTCCACTGGAAAGGCTTTCAGGCTTCATGTTATTTTCTGCGGTGAGGATGTTGAAATGGCTAGATGTCAACAAGCCTCGAGTATTGCCCGAATCCAAATTTCCAGAGCCGCTATAAATGTTGCCCATTTCGAAGTAATCCTCATAGGTTTTCCATAGTGACTCAGAGCCGTTTGCGACTCTCAGTGATGCGATACGTTTGTTTAAAGCAGTGATTGCCTCATTAATTTCGTCTTGCGTGGCGTTTTGATTCTCAACAAGACCCTTTACCTTATCGTATTCCATTTTGGCCAACCGATACGTTGCCGGGGTATAAACATTCTCATCAAGAGCCTCGAACTTGTCCAAGGCCGTCTGTGGAGAGGTATCACTGGTGTTAGCCAAGGCTGGCATCGTAAAAACTCCAGCCAGGAGAGCAAGCACCAAACAAATAGAAAATAACTTTCTCATATTTTTCATGATTTTTTGTCCTTTCATTTAATATTAATATTTGCTTCTTGAATTTCACTATGTTCATCTAGCGAACGAACAAAGTAGCATTTAAAACCCCAATAGAGATTCGCTACTGTTTTAAGAAGAAAGGAAATAGTATTCATTGCTATGATCTATGCTGTTACTTTACCTTGAATCACATCAAGATAGTAAACACTGGTTAAGATTTTCTGACTCATGCTTCATTAATGGAAGGGTTTACATTAAAAATTCCAATTTATCGTATTAAGAGAAAGACTTTTTCCCACACTATAGTTACTAGTTTGCTAACCTAGCAATAAAAAGAGGAACCTCCTTTTCATATAAATTCAATTCTTATGAATCATTGTATATAAATAATTCCCAACCGGAAACATTTAATGTTAGTTATTTTCAGACAAAAGAACCCATATTAGGACACACGCTTGTAGAATCCACCTGAAACATAGTCCCTTCCTATCAAACTAAACTCCGAATAACCAATTGCTAATGTAGTAATATGTCGAAATAATAGGTCGTTAGTAATACAAGTTATAAGGTAATAGACAATAGAAAATAATAAGCTTTGTCACTTACCTAACATCCTTATTGGAAAAAGATTAATGACAGTAAAAGCGACTCCTATTTTAGGAATCGCTAATTTTAAAACTTCATTTACTTATGATACGGTTCCCCACGATTAATCCGAAATGCCCGATAAATCTGCTCGACTAGAATAAGCCGCATTAACTGATGCGGAAACGTCATTTTTGAGAAGCTCAACTGCTCATCTGCCCGCTTTAACACTTCATTGCTTAGTCCTAGTGAACCACCGATTACAAATGCCACCTTGCTTTTCCCGTAGGTGGCCAGTTTATCAAGGTTTTCAGCTAGCCCTTCAGATGTCTTTAGTTTGCCATTAATCGCGAGGGCGATTACATATGTATCTTGGTGAATCTTTGCTAAGATTCTCTCCCCTTCTTTTTGTTTCACCTGCTCCATCTCGACTTCACTTAATTCTTCAGGAGCCTTTTCATCTGGAACTTCAAAAATTTCTATTTTAGCATAGCTATTTAGCCGTTTTATATATTCCTCTATCCCTTGTTTCAAGTACTTTTCTTTTAATTTCCCAACCGTTACAATTGAGATATGCACAGTTCATCCCCACTTTACAAACAGTTTACAAACAAGTTATTCACAGGAGTTATCCACATATTCACAGCGGTATCCACATTTAGTATGTAGATCATTCGTTCCCCACCATATATGCAGCAGGTTTTCCACAATATCCACAGGAATCTAGGCGGTTTTCCACATTTTCTATCTTTTCAAACGTAGGAGCGGTCTCGTGTTGACCTACAACTTCATCTAAAGCTTTTTCTACATGTTCTTCACAGCAATATATCATTTCTTCATCTCCAATCTCTTCCCTTTTCTTTATCAGTATAATCAGCCTTTATTAATTTATCCACAGACTAGTTTTAGATTCAGCAAAAAGGTGAAATTGATGGTTATTGATACTAAAGTCAAAAAGACAGAAAGCATATTGCCTTCTGTCACATCAACTATAATTCTTATTGAAGATTTTCTTCCACGAGCGTCATACTTGTTTCTTTTACTTCTCCATTACGATAGAATTTAATGCTTAATTCCTGGCCAGGTTCTTTTTCATTGTACAAATGCTTACGTAAATCGACTGAGTCATTAATTTTGACTCCATCCATTTCAACAATTACATCATATTCTTGTAGTCCGGCTTGATCGGCTGGTGAATTCGGTACAATTTCAAGAATTGCTACCCCATAATTAATATCTTCAGGTAATTTTAATGTATCTTGCTGATAACGTACTGGAATTTCATTCACTGAACTTAAAGAGACGCCCATATAAGGTCGTTTCACTTCCCCATATTGCTCTAGGTCTTCGATGACTGGAATTGCATAATTAATTGGTATAGCTAACCCTATTCCTTCCACGGACGACTGGGCAATTTTCATCGAATTAATTCCTATTAATTGACCATCAATATTAACGAGGGCTCCACCGCTGTTTCCTGGGTTAATAGCTGCATCTGTTTGCAGGACCTCCGATTGCCAATCAGGGCTACCATCTTGGTTAATATCAACAGGAATTGAACGTTCAAGTCCAGATATAATCCCTTGTGTCACGGAACCAGAAAAGGTTAAACCTAGTGGATTTCCAATCGCAATGGCAGGTTCGCCAATTTGCAATTCATCTGAGTCTCCAAACTCTGCTGTCTTTTTTACATTTTCTGAAGGGATCTCAAGAACAGCTAAGTCGGTCCACTGATCCCCGCCTACTAGTTTTGCCGGAGTCTTGTTTCCATCACTAAATGTAACCTCTAAGTCTGATGCACCTTCAATAACATGGTAATTCGATACCACATAGGCTTTTTCTCCATCTACTTTATAAATAACACCTGATCCTGTGCCAGCCTGTTGACTCTGCTCCGTATCAAACCAAAAGCCTCGTCCCTTTTGGATATTCGTAATCCCTACCACAGCTTCACTTGTTTTCTCAACAGCTTCTGTTATAGCTGTTTGGACGTTCACAGAAACATTTTTTGATTCTCCAACTCTTTTCTCTGGTTTTTGCCCCATTTGTTCATTACTTTTTGGCTCTACGTCATATGGAAGAGCTCCCAACTCAGCTAGCGTTGGCACGGTAAAGACCACTATGAGACCGCCAATAATAGCTCCCGCTAAACTAGCAAATAGAAAACCACCTTTATTTCCTTTTTGACGCTGAAAGCGGGTATGTTGATCATCATCGTAATAGCCCATGATATCAAATCCTTTCAAAAAGCTTATAAATCATATTTTCTATATCCATTATAACTGTTGTTTGCGTAAATTTTAATTAATAGAAATCGTCAAATTACAAAACATATGGCGAATAACACCTACAGCTACATACTCAGGAATTCAAAACAGGAATGAAGGCAACATTGCCTCCATTCCTGTTCTTGTGTCTTGCCATCTTAAACTGCCTTTAGTGACGTTGGTTTTTTCGGGTCTGTATCTAGGAGATTAAATTGCTCTCCAACCCTAATTCCACGTCCTTCAAGTGTCTGGGATACTGCCATTCGTGCAAGGTCTTTCATGTTATTATCCAAACTTAAATGAGCGAGGTAGATTTCCTTTGTATTGTCTCCAATAACTTCACTCATTGCAATCGCAGCATCTTCATTTGAAACATGTCCATAGTCACCCAATATCCTTCTTTTAATATTCCAAGGATATCTACCCATTCGGAGCATCTGAACATCATGATTGCTTTCAAAGACGAATACATCTGCATTTGAGATAATTCCCTTCATTCGATCACTCACATACCCTGTATCAGTTATAAGGACCAGCTTTTTTCCTTCATGGTGAAACACATAGAACATTGGTTCAGCGGCATCATGGGAAACACCGAAGGATTCAATATCCAAGGACCCAAAACTTTTTACGGTTTCCATATCAAACGTAAATTTCTGCTCAACTGGCACTTCCCCAATTAACCCATCCATCGCTTTCCATGTCTTTTCATTTGCGTAAATCGGTAATTTATATTTACGGGCAACGATTCCTATGCCTTTAATATGATCGCTATGTTCATGCGTCACTAATAAGCCTGTGAGGTTCTTCATTTCTCGACCGATTTGCTGAAATAAAGCGTCCATCTGCTTTCCGCTTAAGCCAGCATCGACCAAAAATCTCTGGTCCTCCGTCTCCACATAGATCGCATTTCCCGTACTCCCGCTCGCGAGAACACTAAAATGCAAACTCATATCTATTCACTCCGTTATATTATTTTCATCGTTTTTAAACTCTATAACTTGACCCTCAAATCCATGAACAAACAGATTTTCTTCCCCGTTTATTACAATTCTCCATGTCGGTGCAAGTACTTGTTGGATGAGAGTAGAATAACCTAACTCGACTTTGGTAATCTCACTCTTAGGCTTTAAATAACCTTTAGTAAATAAAACCTCCACTGCAGCCAAAGCGGTTAAAATCTCTTGCTCATCTGATAATTCTTCGACCTCTTCAATATAGGTCTGCTCAAAAAGCATCACTTCATTATTTTCATCAATAAAAAAAGTCAGCTTACCGTTCAAATTATTATACATCATTTTGCCTTCGTATAGTTGATAAAACGTGATGGTTCTAGTGGTATTGTCTATTTTCCAAAAACGGTATTTTTCCCCATACTGGACATATGCATTTACGGCAGTTGCAAACTCCTCAGGGTTAAACTTATCGGTAATTTTTATCGGTTTGTCTAACTGCCCTATAATCGTGGAAGATCCTTCCTCGTCGGGACTGCTTTTCAAAATTTGATTAGCCGCTAAATCCTTTTTAGTGAAAATTTTCGGTTTGACACTAATATACCGCTCTTTTTTCAATTCTTGGGACGGCTCATTGTAAATAATGTCGTTATTTTTCAGCCTTTCTTCAAAGGAAGCTTCTTCAATAAATTCTAACTTTGCTTCACTTCTTGTATTCATAAATTGAAAAATAAGATAGATATCTAGGAGAAGAAAGCTGATGATAAAAATGGTTTTGATTCTACTCCAATCCATTATACACCCTCTCTTCCTCTTCTAATGGAAACTGAAACCATATTCCATCATACTGATAGAACCAGCCTGGTTCTAACGAGATAACAGAGGAATCTCTTCCTTCCTTAACCAAATAATATCCTAATGAAATATCGTCAAGAAGCTCAAGGTTCAATTCCTTTTTATCCTTTATTTTCGTTACAATTTCTTCACCAGAAGGCATAGTTACCGTTTGAGTTTCGGGATTAATAGGCAATTCTAAGTTAAAGCTTGGCCGAACATAGTGCTTAATCTCTGTTTGCCCCCACTCTTGGATGATTTCTGATAAACCAATCTCATTAAAAATAGGGTAGCCTTCATCGCTGTACATTCTAAAAATGACTTGTTGGTTAAAATCATCTTTATAGACAAAGCGGAAAGGGTCCGTCCAGCCACTATGACCATTAATATGTTCAATGCTTTTCTGAATGATATTTTCCGTTCCAATTACGGCTTCGCTTTCCCTAAAAGGATTCACATAGATAATCAAACTGGTATTATGATTTACTGTCATTTTACTGGCTTCATCTGTAAATTCTTCGCCTTCCGGTACAAAGCTTTTTTGTACAAAACTAGGGTCCCTAAACAACGCGTCTTTTAATTGTTCTGGTTCAATAGGATTACGGTAATACGTGTACCTTTTCATTTCAGTTCTATAAGTTGGGAGATAAATTGTTTTTTTATTTTCTAACTGATGAACAAAATATGGGTTATATAGATTGGCCTTCTTATAGAATGCTTCAGAGAACTCAGTTATGGCTGCCAGGTTTACATTGCTTATATAGGATTCATTACTTTTCGTAGAGTAGAAGTAAATATACCCCTCTTGGCTCTCCCCAGCCTTAGCATTAATCATCATCCGATCAAATTCAAACTTAGGGATATCTTGATCTTCAAAGTTTAGAACCTTCTTATAGAGTTCAATCGGTATTCTATCAGGGAAGATAAGCTCCGTATATTGTCCTTCGGAAAGGGATTGTATCAATACAGATCGACTATCTGCCAATTTCCTTACATTGTAATATTTCCATTTTCCGATCATATTTAGGATTTTATCAATTTCAGCATTTTCAATACTGCCATACTGTTTTGCTCCAGAGTGAAAGATTACTTGATGGGGCCTTACAATATCTCTTAACTCCTGCTTTGAGCCAATGGCCACTTCATTCACGGTTTTTTCAATTTCCATTGTTTCGTATTTTGGCTGAAACGTCCAAATATTCCATGTCAAAATTGAACTAAGGACAATTAAAATCGTTAGTATCATTGTTTTTACTTTTTCATAGTTCATGACCAATCATCCTCTGCCATTCGGTCATAAGGAAGCGAGAAATAGACTGTCGTTCCTTCACCTTCCACACTTTCTGCCCAAATGTCGCCTTGGTGTGCTTGTACCATTTCTTTTGCAATAGCAAGCCCTAGTCCCGTACCTCCAAGCCTTCTCGTTCTAGCTTTATCAACTCGGTAAAAACGATCAAATATTTTATTCACATTCTCTGAAGGGATCCCAACTCCCTCATCAGAGATACTGACAACAATTTGCGTATCTTCTTCTTTAATTCGATAAGTAATCCGTCCACCTTCTGGGGAATACTTCATCGCATTTGAAATAATATTATCTAGTACTTGTGTTATTTTATCTTGATCAATTTCCACAAACATTGGCGTTTCTGGTATTTCGCGAATAAAGGTGACATTTTGGTTTTTAGTTAATTCAAAGCGGTCAATAATTTTATTAAAATAGATAGAGAAGTCAATCCATTCCTTGGATAAGCGATAATCCTCCCGGTCCATTTTAGAGAGCTGTAATAGATCATTCACTAGTCTAATCATTCTCTCAGTTTCTGTCCTCGTCGTCTGCAAGAACTGCGGTGCAATTTCATCATCTTTCCATGCACCGTCTGCTAATGCCTCTAAATAACTCCTCATAGTTGTTAGAGGCGTACGAAGCTCATGCGAAACGTTTGCAACAAATTCACGACGCTCCATTTCAATCTTCTCTTGTTCTGTAATATCATGAAGCACAGCAATCAATCCATTCACAAAACCACTTTCCTTTTGGATAACTGAGAAGTTTGCCCGTAAAATTAGATGCTTCTTTTTATTACTAAGGTCCAAAATGACGGATTCTTGCTCCAATAATAAATCATCGAAACTATACTCTTCCTCTAGACCAAGTACAGCATCAATTGGAGTGGATAAAACTGTTTCACGTGAAACATCCAACATCTTCGTTGCAGGTTCATTGATTAAAATCACTCTTCCCTTACGGTCAGTCGCGATGACACCATCTGTCATATTTGAAATGACTGAGCTAAGCTTTCGCTTCTCTCCTTCAGTAGTCGCAGTTGCTTCCTGAAGCTTCCTCGTTAAATCATTAAATGTCATCGCAAGCTGACCGATTTCATCATTATCATAAACCTTAACTTTTCTAGTAAAGTTCCCCCTAGTCATGACCAGGGCATGCTTTTTCATATCCGCAATTGGCCGGGTAATGGTCTTAGCAAGAAGAATCCCTAGCAACGCTGTAAAGACTAGTGCAATGCCTGTACCAGTAAAGAGAATTTTATTGATATCCTTCATTTGCGAAAAGATATTTTCAACTTTTGCAACTAAGTAAACAGCACCAATAACTTCTCCTTTTGATCTAATAGGCGTAGATTGTACCCAAACTCTATTCCCTGTCTGTTTATCAACCTGAATGCTCCCTTCATCACGGTTTGTAACAATGGAGCGCTTAACCTTTAACGCTGTTGTTCGTTGACCAACAACCCCTTGCCTGCTTTGGTCCGATGTTCCAATAATTCGGAGACTTCCACCGTCAATTGCTTGGACTTCAGAGAAATCAGTACTCTTATTTTTATAATCTTTTAATATAAGTCGAACTGCTTCTTCTTTCGTCGGGTCTTCTTTCCCTCTTTCTTTTACCATTTCCTCTTGAAGATCAAAAACAAGCATATTAACCCGCTGTTTAAGAGAATTTTGAAAGTTTGTCATCAGTGTATCTTCCAATGTTCTGACAAAATAAACTCCAATGATTTGCATGGCAATCAAAATCAAGAGAACATAGATAATGACAAACTTAAGGTGAATCGAACGAAAAAAACCAACCTTCTTCATGAACCTTCTTACTCCTGTTCAGAGTTTCTTAGATAATAGCCAACCCCTCTGCGTGTAACAATCCATGTAGGATGGCTTGGGTTGTCTTCAATTTTTTCCCGTAGACGCCTTACCGTAACATCGACTGTACGGACATCGCCAAAATAGTCATAGCCCCAAACGGTTTGGAGTAAATGTTCTCTCGTCATAACTTGGCCGATATGTTTGGCTAAGTAGTGAAGCAACTCAAACTCACGATGTGTTAGCTCAATCGTCTCTCCTCTTTTTGAGACTACATATGCATCAGGATGGATCGTCAACGAGCCAATCGTAATTTCATTCGTTTCCTCTTTCTCCTCAACCTGAGATGTGACTTGTTGATGTCTGCGTAAATTGGCCTTTACTCGTGCAATTAATTCTCGCGTACTAAATGGTTTTGTGACATAATCATCAGCACCTAATTCAAGGCCTAAGACTTTATCGATTTCAGAATCCTTAGCAGTTAACATAATAATTGGCATTTCATATTTCTTACGTACTTCCCTACAAACCTCCATTCCATCTTTTAAAGGAAGCATGATATCTAATAGGATTATATCTGGTTGAATCTCCTCTACCATTTCAAGAGCGGTATTTCCATCATAAGCACAATGTACCTCGTAACCCTCTTTTTTTAAATTAAACTGTAAAATATCTGCAATCGGCTTTTCATCATCCACAACAAGGATTTTTTTCTCCATAATCAATTCTCCTTTCTATCTGGGAAATAGGTCTATACTCAATTTTATCCAAACTCATAATTGGTTCTATCTTATCTATTCTACTTTATTCTAGAGAAAAACTAAATTTTTCTCCACCAATCCATAGCAATTCAAATCCTTTTCAGCCATTCATAAAATCCACTTCCTAAAAATAACAAAAGCCTCTAGCATGTTCTAGAGGCTTCCGTTCTATTTATTATTACTTCCCTAATACTGTACGTGGATCAACGAGTTTCCCATTTTTAGTCACTTCAATATGAAGATGAACACCAGTTGAGTCACCAGTAGAACCCATAACTCCGATTTTTGCACCTCTAGGTACAGTTTGTCCTGGTTCAACTGAAATGGAAGATAAGTGTGCATACAACGTACGATATCCATTTTGATGATCGATAATTACCTTGTTTCCATACCCATCACCACGATTACCTGTCGATACAACTACACCATTATCTACGCTCTTAATACTTCTCTCGCTAGGTCTGGCAATATCCATTCCTTTATGCATTCTTCCCCAACGATATCCCATATTACTTGAAACATACCCACCATTTGTAGGCCAAGCAAAGCTGCCTGTTCCACGAGAAGGAACAACTTTCGTTCCTTTGATTGTGATTTCTTCAACAGCTTCTTTAAGAACTTTCGTGTTTACTGCTTCCTTTTTAACTTCTCGTCCGTTTTGTTCTGTTACAGAATAAGTTACGCCCTTTAGTCCATCGCTACCTTCCTGCTTTACCTTTGTGTCCCCTTTAAACATAGAAGAATCTTCCTCTACCTTCTTTTCAAACGGAACTTCCTCCGTTTTATAGGTTTCTTTGTTAACTTCCACGATAGCAAGTGGCTTTTGATACGTAACGATTAACTCCATTCCTGGTCGTAAAACCGTATCTGCTTTTAATTCAGAGTTAAGGGATAATAGCTGCTCTAAAGTTAAATCATGAGAATCAGCAATTTCCCCTAATACGTCGCCAGATTTCACTTCGTATTTCTTTTCTTCTAAAGTTCCCTTTTTAAAGAGCTTAACAACCTCTTCTACTGATAAGACTTCATCAGGGTTCACTTTTTTTTCAGCAAATGAAACTTCTTTAGAGAGTTTAACGTCTAATATACGAGTTTGATTTTCTTTTAGTTGGGGTAATGATTGATTAGGATCATCTTGTCTTTTCTCAACTTGTTCAAGATCCTCTTTACTCACATGTTCTAGCATGAGTGAATCCATTACGTCCTGTGCTGTAGCTTCATCTTTTACAAAGGCAACTTCTTGGCCATCAAGAACAAGTGCTGATGCATTTGCCTTAATATCAAGTTTTGAATCTACTTGATTTAAAACTTCTTCCACTTCTGTTGAAGGATTAAATTGAAAAGCTTGTTCTGGAATATAGGTTACTTCTGATCCTATTTCTAAATCTATATCCTTATATGTCTCTTCCATTGAAGCTAATTTATTTTGAATGAAAGACTCAATTTGTTCTTTATCTTCAACTGTGCCGACAAACTCATCTTGTATGTAGACATGAAAGAAAGTCGATAGTTCTAAATTGGGGGCTGCCATAGCATTCCCTGATCCGAAAGTAAGCGCAGAAACGGTCAATGCGGCTACGATTGCGTTTTTCATTACTGGTTTTACTTTAGTATTCCATTTACTAGTAAGACCAGAAAATGTATTTCTCCTCTTTGCCATGTTATCCTCCTGCAAGGTACAATCTGAGAAACTAGTACCATTAAAATATATTTTTATATTAACCTTTTATAGGTTACCATATCTTTATATAAAAATATTAATCGAATTCATAATGTAACAAAAATGTATAATAACTGACATTTAACTACTTTTAGTCTCTGATACATAAAAAAAACAAAAGGTATATATAGAAGACCGCAGTTGCTCGAAAAAAGTCGAATCCTCCCTGAAAATATAGGAATTACGAGGGGTGTTAAAGGTCCTATAAAACTGCTTTGTGTTATTTAAACACCTAGATATAGTGTTAATATTATATAATCTATTTTTGTAATATTTTTGTAACATAAGTAACAAATGTCTATAAAAGTATAAAAAAAGGAACGTGTAGTTTATACACGCTCCCCTTTTTGATGGCTCAGGACGGAATCGAACCGCCGACACATGGATTTTCAGTCCATTGCTCTACCGACTGAGCTACTGAGCCATTTTAATATTCAATCTCTACGTTGTTTTTACGGGTCCATTGCTCGAATAACCTCCCGGTTTTTCTCGCAGGTTGCCGCAGATGCTTTTTCGGTGATGTGAGCAACCTGCTCTACCGACTGAGCTACTGAGCCAAAATAATATTTCATTTCTCTACATTGTTTTTGCGAGTCCATTGCTCGAATAACCTCCCGGTTTTTCTCGCAGATTGCCGCAGATGCCTTTTCGGTGATGTGAGCAACCTGCTCTACCGACTGTGCTACTGAGCCAAAATAATATTTCATTTCTCTACATTGTTTTTGCGAGTCCATTGCTCGAATAACCTTCCGGTTTTTCTCGCAGATTGCCGCAGATGCCTTTTCGGTGATGTGAGCAACCTGCTCTACCGACTGAGCTACTGAGCCATACTAATGATATGTATATGTAAAAGTGACCCCTACGGGATTCGAACCCGTGTTACCGCCGTGAAAGGGCGGTGTCTTAACCGCTTGACCAAGGGGCCATGTAAAAAAAATTTTCCTAGAATAAGGACTATCGTAAAAAATCTGGTGAGCCATGAAGGACTCGAACCTTCGACCCTCTGATTAAAAGTCAGATGCTCTACCAACTGAGCTAATGGCTCTAAATGTTTAGATTACATGATACTTCTTCCATTATATTACCGGGTAGCGCATCTACGCTGCTCGAAAGACCTCACGGCCTTTCTCGCAAGTTTCCGAAGAAGCTAAGTCAATGAAGCGAGAAACTTGCTCTACCAACTGAGCTAATGGCTCTAAATGTATTCGCGTAAATCCGACAATTTTCTCCACCGATTTCGACGACTTTTTTATAGTATCATGATGAAATCTCTTTGTAAAAGGTTTTTTTAATATTTTTTTTAAAAAGTGAAAAAAACTCCCGAAGCGGGAGTTTTAATGATGGTTTAGATTTGTCTCCATGGACTACGAACGATGTTTGTTTGGTTACGATCAGGTCCAACAGAGAAGATAGACAATGGGATACCTGTTAGCTGTGAGACTCTTTCAATATAATGTCTAGCATTATCCGGTAACTCACCAAGTGTTTTACAAGAAGTGATATCATCTGTCCAACCTGGGAGTTCCTCATAAACAGGTTCACATTCTGCTAAGGCTTTTAAACTTGCTGGAAACTCTTCAATTACTTCACCTTTATAACGATATGCTACACAAATTTTAAGTGTTTCAACTCCGGTCAAAACATCAATTGAATTTAAGGATAAATCAGTAAGTCCACTTACCCGGCGAGCATGGCGAACAACGACGCTGTCGAACCACCCAACACGACGTGCTCTCCCTGTTGTTGTTCCATATTCACGACCAACTTCACGAATTTGATGCCCTATTTCGTTGTCTAACTCCGTCGGAAAAGGTCCATCTCCTACCCTGGTTGTATAGGCCTTACATACCCCTACAACATGATTGATTTTACTTGGTCCTACTCCTGAACCAATAGTTACCCCACCGGCAACTGGATTTGAAGAGGTGACAAATGGGTATGTCCCTTGGTCAATATCAAGCATAACCCCTTGTGCCCCTTCAAAAAGAACTCGACGACCTTCGTCTAGTGCGTCATTTAAAACCACCGATGTATCACAAACATACTTCGCTACCTGTTGTCCGTACTCATAATATTCATTTAGGATATCTTCTATCTTAAATCCTTCTGTTTCATACATACGTTCAAATAGGCGATTTTTCTCTTCAAGATTACGTGTAAGTTTCTCTTCAAAAACCTCACGATCAAGTAGATCAGCAATTCTAATCCCCACTCGTGCAGCTTTATCCATATAAGCAGGTCCGATTCCTTTTTTCGTTGTTCCAATTTTGTTATCACCTTTTCTTGCCTCTTCAACCTCATCTTGCTTTAGGTGATACGGCAAAATAACATGGGCTCGGTTGCTAATACGTAAATTATCTGTTTTAACTCCTCTATCATGGAGGTACGCTAGTTCTTGTACCAATGCTTTTGGATCAACGACCATTCCATTGCCAATCACACAGATTTTATCTTGATAAAAAATACCAGATGGGATTAGGTGAAGCTTATACGTTTCGCCATTAAATTTAATCGTATGGCCTGCGTTGTTCCCACCTTGATAACGGGCAACCACTTCAGCATTTTCAGATAAAAAATCAGTGATTTTCCCCTTTCCCTCGTCTCCCCATTGCGTTCCGACTACAACAACTGATGACATACAGAAAGCACCTCCATAATTGGTCTATGTAAAATCCTTATTTCCTATTTAACAAAACAATTCTAACAGAAAAAAAGAAAAAATTCCAGTAAAACACGAACGTTTTACAATTAAATTATTTATTCGTTCGTAATAGTCAGGAGATCTACTTATTCCAAAACATATTCTTCCCTAAATAGAAAAAAAGATTAACCTATAGTAGGCTAATCTTTTAAGCACCTGGTGGAATGGCAGACGAGTCGTACCGTGTCTCCAGGTTAACGAACTTATTATATTCTTTTACGAATGCAAGCTGTACAGTCCCTACTGGACCATTACGTTGCTTCGCAATAATAATTTCAATGATGTCCTTGTTTTCTGATTCCTTATCATAGTAGTCATCACGATATAAGAAGGCAACAATATCAGCATCCTGCTCAATACTTCCTGATTCACGGATATCTGACATCATTGGGCGCTTATCTTGACGTTGTTCCACACCACGAGATAGCTGAGACAAAGCAATAACCGGGACCTCTAACTCTCTGGCAAGGGCTTTAAGAGAACGTGAAATCTCCGAAACCTCTTGTTGTCGGTTCTCTCCAGACCGCCCATCCCCTAGAATAAGCTGTAGATAGTCAATTAGAATCATCCCTAATCCATGCTCTTGTTTCAAGCGGCGGCATTTTGAGCGAAGCTCACCGATTTTAACCCCTGGGGTATCATCTATGAAAATACCAGAATTTGATAGGCTTCCCATTGCCATCGTTAACTTACCCCAGTCTTCATCCGTTAAAGAACCAGTCCTTAAATTTTGAGCATTGATATTGCCCTCAGCACAAAGCATACGCATAACCAGCTGCTCAGCACCCATCTCGAGACTAAAAATAGCCACATTCTCTTGAGCTTTAGTGGCAACATTTTGAGCAATGTTAAGAGCAAATGCTGTTTTACCTACAGAAGGACGTGCTCCTACAATGATTAAATCATTCCGCTGGAATCCTGCTGTCATTCTATCAAGCTCTGCAAATCCTGTTGGAATACCTGTTACATCACCAACACGATTAGCGATCGTTTCAATGTTGTCGTATGTGCGCACTAGTACATCTTTTATATTATGAAAGGCTCCAGCATTCTTTCGCTGTGCAACCTCTAGTATACTTTTTTCAGCCTCACTTAATAGTGACTCAACCTCATCTTCTCTAGAGTATCCATCGGAAGCAATTGTTGTGGCTGTTCGGATTAACCTTCTTAGTAGAGACTTCTCTTCAACAATTTTTGCATAATATTCGATATTGGCTGCTGTTGGCACCGATGCAGCTAGTTCACTCAAATAACTAACTCCACCTGTATCCTCAAGGAGCTTTGCTGCAGCAAGTTCCTCTGTCACTGTAACCAAGTCGACTGCCTTTCCTTTGTCGTTTAGGTTTAGCATGACATTAAATATCTGCTGGTGTGCAGCTCGATAAAAGTCGTCAGGAATAAGGACTTCAGAGGCAACTGTCAAAGATGAAGGCTCTAAGAAAATAGCACCTAAAACTGCCTGTTCCGCTTCAATATTTTGCGGCGGCATCCGATCAGCTAATAATTCATTCATCTGAAAACCTCCTATTTAAGAAGATATATAGGGAAAGTCTCTTCCTCTATCTTTCTTTTTGAAAAGAAAAAAGTGATCAGCCTTATCAACTAATCACAAGAATTACATAGAAAGGACAGAAAGCATGTCCGCATTTCTGTCGGTTCTTTTATTTTAACATGTTTCTTCTGTAAAAGAACTGCCAAATTTAGTTTGTTTCTTTTACATGGACGTTTAGGGTAGCAGTTACTTCAGTGTGAAGCTTGACTGGCACCTTTGTTACTCCAAGAGAACGAATGGCATCATCCATTTCAATTTTACGTTTATCAATCTTAATTTTATGCTTTTTTTGTAGCTCTTCAGCAATTTGTTTGCTCGTAATAGATCCGAATAAGCGACCACCTTCACCTGATTTGGCTAAAAGTTCTACTGTGATCTTTTCAATTTTATCTTTTAACTCTTTAGCATTTTCTAGTTCAGCCTCGGCTTGCTTTTCCTCTTTTTTCTTTTGGGCATTAAGCGAGCTCATTGCTGAAGCTGTTGCCTCAGCCGCAAGCCCTTGCTTGAAAAGAAAATTATGAGCATAGCCATCAGGTACATTTTTCACTTCGCCTTTTTTCCCTTTGCCTTTAACGTCTTTCAAAAAGATTACTTTCATTCTTTATTTCCCCCTTCTAAATAATCAGTAATGGCAGCGGTTAACATTTCCTCCGCTTCTTTTAGTGATACATTTTGAAGCTGTGTCGCCGCATTGGTCAGATGTCCACCGCCATGTAGACTCTCCATAATCACCTGGACGTTCACATCACCAAGTGAACGAGCACTAATACCAATAAGGTTGTCAGCCCTTCGAGAAATCACAAAGGATGCATTTACGCCATCCATCGTTAGCAATGTGTCTGCTGCTTGAGCAATAATCACCTGATTGCTTAGCTCCTCTTCCTCTGCGCGAGCAATGACAATCCCCTCATGATAGAAGTATACATTCTCAATAATCCGTGCTCGTTTGATGTACGTATCGACATCTTCCTTTAGAAACTTTTGAACTAGAATCGTATCTGCTCCATGACTTCGCAAATAGGATGCTGCATCAAATGTCCGTGAACCGGTTCGTAACGTGAAGCTCTTCGTATCTACAATAATCCCCGCAAGCAGAGCTGTCGCCTCAAGCATTTGGATTTTCCCATTTTTCGGTTGGTACTCTAAAAGTTCTGTGACCAATTCCGCTGTAGAGGAAGCGTACGGTTCCATATATACAAGTAAAGGATTCTTCAAAAATTCTTCTCCTCTACGATGATGGTCAATAACAACCGTGTTTTCAATTCGATTCAGCAGACGGTCATCAATGACAAGCGATGGTTTATGCGTATCGACTACAACTAAAAGCGTATCATCCGTTGCAATTTCATAGGCCTGTTCAGGACTAATAAAGCGTGCATATAACTCCTCGTTTTTTTGAATCTCTCCCATCATTCGCTGAACACTTACGTCGATTTCCTGCTTATTCACGACTATATAGCCTTCACGTTTGTTCATCTGAGCAACTTTTAGAATTCCAATTGCTGAGCCAATCGCATCCATATCCGGATATTTATGACCCATAACTAAAACTTTATCACTTCCTGAAATTAAATCCCTTAATGCATGAGAGATAACTCTTGCTCTGACACGTGTCCGTTTTTCAACAGGGTTTGTTTTACCGCCAAAGAACTTAACCTTTCCATTTGGCTGTTTAATCGCTACCTGATCGCCACCACGTCCGAGTGCAAGGTCCAAACTAGACTGAGCCTGTACCCCTAACTCAGGTAAAGATGAAACCCCTGTCCCCACTCCTATACTAAGCGTGAGTGGAACATTCTGTTTTAATGCGGTGTCACGTACTTCATCGAGTATCGAAAACTTCCCTTTTTCTAACAGCTGAAGAATATGTTCATTAAAAACACCAATAAAGCGTTCTGAAGAGACTCTTTTTAGAAATACTCCGTTATTGGTAGCCCAAGTATTTAAGATCGATGTAACGAGGTTATTTAAACTGCTTCTCGTCTGGTCGTCCATTCCCTGAGTAAGTTCATCATAATTATCTAAATAAATATATGAAATAACCGTTCTTTCATTATAATAAAGCTTTTCAATTTCTGCTTGTTCCGTTACATCAAAAAAGTAGAGCAACCGTTCTTCTGCTTTATGAACAATCCTAAATTTGCGCTCATGGAGAGAAACTACTTCTGTTTCAACTTCTTGTTTGATTAAAGGAATGATGACATCGGCTACATCATAGAGGGAGCGACCAACCAAGGTATCCTCATTGAAGCAGGACGCAATAAATGGATTTGTCCATTCAATAAGATAATCATCATTAATTAACATAATTCCAATCGGCATCTCCATCAGGGCTTCTTCCCCGACTTTCTTTACACGATAGGATAATGTTGAAATATACTCTTTTGTTTCCTTCTTTATTTGAAAAAAAACATGAAAAAGGAAAAAAATAAGAATACCAGTAAGTAAATAGCCAATAGCTCCAATCAGCCAATTATAAAAAGACAAGAACCCTAGAAGAACAAGGAGCACAGCTATTAACCCATATAAAGGATATTTTATTTGCCGCCTTTCAAAGTAAGAGGGCATGTACTCAGCTCCTAAGTTGTAAATTCACACTCATTTTTTCGCTTCAAGACGTTTCCTTAAATCGAAGCCTAAGTCAATTATACCTAATATCCTTACAATATAAAGAATTAATGGAATTAAGACCGAAAGAATAATGGTCACAATCAGGACTGCTTTAGGATACCCTTTAAGATGAGAATAATAAGCAATGAAGGTATATCCCTGTAGTAACATGAAGAATTGCAAAACAAACACAAGATTTGTTAAGGCCCAATGCCAGTAGCTTCCAACCTCAGGTTGAAGAAACATGGTAGCAATAAGTGAAAAAAGGTAATACCATAACAAGCTTTTCGGTAAAGACATATTTCTTAATGGCATCCATGATGGGATGTTAACGCCAAAACGTTTCAGAAGTGGGAAACAGATTAATTGAATAAAAAAGACAATCATAAATGAAGCCATAACAAACATACTTGGCATCAATGTCTCCATTAAGGAAACAGAACTCTCAAATTGTTCAAGAACCTTTTCATCAACGGTTTGTCCCATACCTTCTAACATCTTAACTGAAGTAGAAATAGATTGTTGGAAGCTTGCCATAAATTCTTCAATGATATTCATGTTAAATAACACGACTGTCGCAGCATATTGAAGAACAGTGTTCGCTAGAAATACAAGAGATCCCGCTACAAAAATTGCAAGCCTACTCTTGCCTTTGCCAATCAATATCCCCATTACACTACCAGTGATTCCATAAGTAAGCGCTAGTGGTATGGCTAAAAAGCTACCTACAATCAGAGCCAGGAGCGTAGCTGCAATTGTAAACACAGATGCACTTTTCCAATCATGCTTTGCCGCAAACATGATAAATGGCATTGCTAGGAAGAAATTGACGACAAGACCTAATCCTGGTATATACAATGTAATTAACAATAATACTGTAAAAATGGCCAGCAGAATGGCCCCTTCTGTCAACCTATATGTAATTTTCCTCAATTTTTCACCTCTAACAAAAAGATCTTCACAAAAACTATTTTATCTAGTCCACACAATAGATTCAACTAATTGGCGTATCAGATGATTAACATTATGACAAAAGGCAGCGGGAATCCCCGCTGCCTTTTGATTTCTGAACATTATTCTCCTGATACGTATGGTAATAATGCCATTTGACGTGAACGTTTGATTGCAACTGTTAGTTTACGTTGGTATTTAGCGCTTGTACCAGTTACACGACGAGGTAAAATTTTACCACGTTCTGAGATAAATTTCTTTAGAAGATCAACATCTTTATAATCGATGTGTGTGATTCCGTTAGCTGTAAAAAAGCAAACTTTACGGCGCTTAGCGCGACCGCCTCTACGTCCTCCCATTGCCATGAGGTTTTCCCTCCTTTACCATTATATTTTATTAAAAAGGAACACTAGAATGGTAAGTCATCATCGGAAATATCAATCTGACCGCCACCCGCAAATGGATCATCATCCACTTTCGTGTTTCTTTGTGGTTGGCGTTGATTCTGATTTCCAAACGGGTACTCTTGTCCACCACTCGGACGAGAAGTGAAATTGTCTCCACCTCTATCAGAGTTCTGGCTTTGACCTTTTGGTTCAAGGAACTGAACACTCTCAGCCATTACTTCAGTTACATAAACGCGTTTACCGTCCTGACCTTCATAACTACGAGTTTGAACGCGTCCATCAACGCCTGCTAAGCTCCCCTTTTTCAAGAAGTTTGCAACGTTTTCAGCTGGACGACGCCAAACCACACAGTTAATGAAGTCTGCTTCTCTTTCTCCTTGCTGGTTCGTAAACGAACGATTAACAGCTAGAGTAAAAGAGGCAACTGCTACTCCGTTTGGTGTATATCGAAGTTCTGGATCCTTGGTTAAACGGCCGACAAGAACTACACGATTCATCATCAGTAATCAACCCCTTTTCTTCCAGAAAGTTCCACGTGGAACAAAGTTACTGAAAGGTTATATTTAAAAATTATTTTTCGTCTTTAATTACCATATGGCGAATGATATCTTCGCTGATTTTAGCAAGACGGGAGAATTCATCAACCGCAGCTGGAGCAGCATTCACCTGAAGGATTTGGTAGAAACCATCGCGGAAATCATTGATTTCGTATGCAAGACGGCGCTTACCCCAGTCCTTCGTTTCAGTAACCTCCGCACCATTATCAGTCAAGATGCCGTTGAAACGCTCGATTAGCGCTTTCTTCGCTTCATCTTCAATGTTTGGGCGGATGATGTACATAATTTCGTACTTTCTCATCACTTTCACCTCCTTTTGGTCTAACGGCCCATCCTTGATGGGCAAGGAGCAATTATACATTACTCACAAGGTAAGATTATAGCATAGCAATTCAACAAAAGCAACTCCACTAAAAATGTGGAATATTTTTCAGGCTGCTTAACTTAACTACAACTAAATACTAACATACGTTCGGTTTATTGTCCAACTTGAATATGTATATGAAAAATGAACCCGTAGTATTTCTCCGGGTTCATTAGATATTCCTGTATAAACTAGTAGTTGATTTCCGCTCCAATCAACGGTTACTTACTATGTCCTCTATCAAAATCTAAACATTAAAACGGAAGTGAATAATATCTCCGTCTTTTACGTCGTAATCTTTTCCTTCTAATCGTACTTTTCCTGCTTCGCGGGCTGCAGTCATTGAACCTGCTGCCACTAGATCATCATAAGAAACAGTTTCAGCTCGAATGAAGCCTCTTTCAAAGTCTGAGTGAATGATTCCCGCACATTGTGGAGCTTTCATTCCTTGACGGAAAGTCCAAGCACGAACTTCTTGAACTCCTGCTGTAAAGTAGGTTGCAAGACCAAGTAAATTATAGGTTGCACGGATTAATTGATCCAATCCTGATTCTTCAATACCAAGTTCAGATAAGAACATTTCCTTCTCTTCGGCATCTAACTCAGAGATTTCTTCCTCAATCTTTGCACAGACAACAATTACTTCTGCGTTGTCTTTCGCTGCAAATTCACGGACCTTTTGTACGTATTCATTGGTAGATGGGTCCTGAACATCATCTTCGCCAACATTTGAAACATAAAGCATTGGCTTAGCCGTTAATAAATGAAGTCCTTTAACAACCTTTGCTTCTTCAGGAGTAAACTCTACTGCTCGTGCAGGCTGGTCATTTTCCAACGCTTCCTTTAGTCTTTCAAGGATTGGAAACTCCACCATTGCTTCTTTATCCTTTTGCTTAGCCATTTTCCCAACACGACTAATTCGCTTTTCAACCGATTCTAAGTCAGCAAGAATAAGCTCTAAGTTTATGATCTCAATATCAGATATTGGATCTACCTTCCCAGAGACATGGGTGATATTATCATCTGCAAAACAACGAACAACTTGGCAGATTGCATCTACTTCACGAATATGAGCAAGAAACTTGTTTCCAAGCCCTTCTCCTTTACTTGCACCCTTTACAATCCCCGCAATATCAGTAAATTCGAATGCAGTTGGTACGGTTTTCTTCGGTTGAACCAATTCAGTTAATTTTGTTAAACGATGATCTGGTACTTCAACAATTCCCACATTTGGATCAATCGTACAGAATGGGTAGTTTGCAGATTCAGCACCAGCCTGTGTAATTGCATTAAACAAGGTCGATTTCCCTACGTTCGGAAGCCCGACAATCCCTGCTGTTAAGGCCATCCTTGTCACTCCTCTAAAAAAGATCTATTTTAACTTACTTATTTCGCAGTTTAACTGACAGAAACAAATTTTCCTCCCACAATTATAGATAGTAAGAAATAAAAAGACAAGCCATCTAGAAATGTCCTCGCATATGTAGACTCCAATAAAGTCTATCATTCCTGAGTCCATCTTCTTTAGACAACTTGTTAGAAAGGTAGTTTTTTAATATTTACGAGACAATCATACAAAGTACTTCCTTGGCGGTTATCCGATTCTAGGTCTGATGTGAGTTGATTGACTGAGCCGCCAAACTTTTGCCAATTCCCTTCATCGATATTAATCGTTCCAGGATGGGCTTTTTTGAAAATGGAGACTTTTCCTCTTATTTTGCCACGTTCATTCCAGACAAGTACAAATTCGCCTTCCACAAGTTCCTTTTCCTTTGCAATATCTTCAGCAATCTCTACCTTTACTTCAGGAGTCCCACCCAGGAGGTGATAGAATTGCGAATGATTAGAACGAAGCGGATGAATGCTTAATAGTGAATATGGGTATTTTTCAGCAAGTGATGGATTCGTCCACTTTGACTCAGTTGGAAGAGATAAACTTAATTCCCCATTTAATCCTACATTTCTAGCTGCTTTCGAAGTAAACTCATATTTCCCACTAGGCGTTTTAAACTTCCAATCCTTCCAAGGAATAGGAGCGACTGGCAACTCTGCGAATTTCTTCTCTCGTAAATAATCTAACGTGATTCCATCATGTGCTAAAGAAGAAAGGCCCATTCTTAAATAGTCTTCTCTTGTATATGCAAATTCTTCTCCAAAGCCAAGTCGATTTGCTAACTCCGTCCAAATCCACTCATCCGTCTTAGCCTCACCTGGTGGTTCAACAAGCTTTGGTCCATGGTTTACATAATGATGATACATAGAAGAATAATAGATATCCTCTGTCTCAAATGCTGCCGTCACGGGCAATACATAATCCGCTACTTCAGCTGTGTCAGTCATATACTGATCAATTACAACAAGCGTCTCTAAAGAGGAGAATGCTTTCCTTGCTTTATTTGTGTCAGGGAGCTGCGTTAATGGATTCCCACAAGTTACAATGGCCATTTTCACTTCCGGTTCTGTAGCATTTACGATTCCCTCTGCCTGTTTCATCATCGTAAACGTTCTGCTTTCTGTTTTTCGATGTGGCATTGTTAAAGCTTCAATATCAAAACTTTGACCAACATGCTTATTGGCAAAATTAGCTCCACCACCTGGTAAGCCAATATTTCCACTAATTGCAACTAAAGCATCAATTAAGCGAATGGTATTCCCCCCATTGGCATAGCGTTGCATACCTAAACCAAGTAGAGTCGCAACTGGTCTTTGTGAGTAAACTTTTGCAAGCATGGTCATGATTTTTACCGGAACTTCTGTAACAGTTTGTATATACTCAAGAGAAACTTCATCTAATAAGCTTTTAAAATCCTCAAAACCAACTGAATGGTTTTCGATAAACTCTTGATGTTCGAAGCCCAATCGAAGTATTTCTTTCATTATCCCCGCTGCTAGTAACCCATCAAACCCGGGTTTAATTGAGATATACTCATCAGCCAGTTTTGCTGTTGCATTGAAGATAGGATCAATAACATACAAGGTTGCCCCTAACTTTTTTGCCTTTTGTAATTCGCCATATAAATGCATATTCGTTCTTGCTACATTTCTTCCCCAAACCACTATGCTCTTACTATTCATAATGTCACCTGGAGCATGGCTATAGGCATCACCAAAATCCCAAGTTTGGGCTTCAATCCCTGAACCCCAACAAATCGATCCTGTTATTTCTGTTACGCCACCATAATTGTTAAAAAAGCGCCCATCAAGATTGGTTAACAACCCACCATTCGCATAGTCATGGCTATGTAGGACGGACGTTGAACCATATTGCTTTTTATATTCTCTTAATTTCTCAGAAATTTCATCCAAAGCTTGTTCCCAGGAAATCCTTTCAAATTCACCAGCAACTTTCTTCAAAGGGTATAGCAGACGCTCCCCAGAGTTTACCCGTTTTTCAAGCATTCTCCCACGGCCACATATTTTCCCCTTTGTAATGGGATGATCTTCGTCCCCTTCCACCTTTACCACTTTGCCGTCTTCAACCGCCACCTTAAATCCACAGCTATCCCAGCAATTTAGCGGGCATGCCGCATGAAATACTTTAGCCAACTGCTCTCATCCCCACTTTTTTTCTATTTAGTTTAGATCGTAATCAATTTTAAGATAAAAAGAAGCAGGATTAATCTTCCTGCCTTACGAGTATCTTCTTCATTTTTCTGGTGAAGTCCCTTCTAGGGATCAACACACTATGTCCACAGCCTTCACACTTAATCCGAATGTCCATTCCAAGGCGAATAATCTTCCACTTATTGGTTCCACACGGATGAGGCTTTTTCATTTCAACAATATCGTTTAATTGAAATTCTTTTTGTTCCACACCTTTACCTCCTATTGGCAACAAGGTTTCAAATGCTACCCCTTTTCGCACTGGGTAACAAGAATTATCTTTATTTTAACAAGTTTCATCCTAATGCAAAAGAAAATGGTTCTGTTCCTTTATGTATCATTTTAGTAAATGAAGAATCTTTTAGCAAAAAACAGATACAGTTTGTTTCTTTTTTCCATTCATGTATAGAAATCAGAAAATTTCCGTATACTGGTATTATGAATTTAAGGGAGTGGAGCCAATGAATCTGAATTTTTTTGATAGGAAAGGTAGTGAGTTCAAGGTTAACCATGAAGATCCTCATGCTGCTACTAAACTTGCTAAACAAATCCTTTCAATAACGCCCACTGTTTCAAGCCGTCCTATCGTCATTGTTTGTATTGGAACTGATCGGTCTACAGGTGATTCATTAGGCCCACTAATCGGTACCTTTCTTGAGGAAAAAGATATTTCGCCTATCCATGTCTACGGCACATTAGCTCACCCCATACATGCAGTCAATCTTGAAGAAAAGCTAAAAGAAATTAATGAAACACATTTTAATCCCTTTATTATTGGGATAGATGCTTGTCTAGGTCGGATGAAAAGTGTTGGAACGATTCAAGTAGCCACAGGGCCCGTTAAACCAGGTGCCGGCGTAAATAAAGACTTGCCGGAAGTTGGCGACATTCATATTACAGGGATTGTCAATGTCAGTGGTTTTATGGAGTTTTTTGTTCTTCAAAATACAAGACTTAATCTTGTGGTGAATATGGCCAAAACCATCGCAAACGGTCTCCATGAAACCAGCACCCTCTTGCCTAAAAAACAAACTTGGTCTGATCTTAAATGGGACTTAGACCATGAACATACAAATTAACAGAGGAAGGCCAAGTGCCTTCCTCTTCTCATTTATTCAATTCCAACCGATGCCACCTTGTCACTCAAAGCTACGCTCTAATTACATTAATAACTGATATCCATAGATTCCCGATACAATCATGGCCGTCACGAGAATGCCAGGTAAGAGGTTCGCAACTTTGATTTTTGTCAAACCTAGTAGATTTAACCCGATTGCAAAAATCATCACTCCGCCTGAGGCTGTTAGTTCCAAGATGAAGCTATCCATTAATTCAGCTGGGATAAAACGATCAATCTGTGTTGCAAAAGTAGCAATCAATCCTTGGTACAGCACAACTGGAATAGCTGAAAAGATGACACCTATCCCCAGTGTTGTTGTTAAAATTAACGCTGTAAATCCATCAATGATGGATTTCGTATAAAGGACATCATGATCTCCCCGTATTCCACTGTCAAGAGCACCAATAATCGCCATGGCTCCAATCACAAAAATTAAAGTCGCTGTGACAAACCCTTGCGAAATACTTCCCTGGCCTGTGTTCCCAATCTTGGTTTCTAACCAATACCCAACGGAATTCAGCTTTCCATCTAAATCAAAGTACTCTCCAATTACTGCACCCACGACAAGACTTATAATTACAATTAAAAAGTTCTCACTTTTAAACCCCATCTGTAAACCTAGTACAATAACGGAAAGGCCAATTCCGTACATGACCGTTGTTTTCATCCCCTCTGGTATGCGGTTCAAAAGCTTTCCGAGAAGAGTTCCAATAACAATGAGTAATCCATTAACAATAGTTCCTAATAAAAACATGTTGTTCACCTAATTTAAGTAAAATTTCAAAACTATAAAAATTGTAACGACCACTAGAAGCATTTAAAGCTATTTTAAATCACTCATTGCTCCACCTATCCTACTTTATTCTGAAAAAATTATCCTAGTTTAAGAATAGAGCCTATCAAAAAAAAAGCCATCTTTACGATAGCTTACGAGTGTTTTTTACCGATTAACTCGAGAATGCGCTCAAGGTCATCCTTAGAAAAGAAGTCTATTTCAATCTTTCCTTTATTCTTTGTCTGTTTAATGGTCACCGTTGTGCCAAAACGCTCACGAAGCTGACTTTCTTGAGCCCGAATAAAAACATCTTTTTCTGGCTTTTTCTTCGTTTCACGTGGAACCGCATTGTTTAGTTGCTGAATCAATAACTCAAGTTGCCGAACATTCAATCCTTCTCTTACTATCTTCTCAGCAATAGCTTGAAGCTGCTCTTTTTGCCTCAATCCTAATAAAGCCCTACCATGCCCCATTGAAATTTTCCCATCAGAAATCAACGTCTGAATCTTAGAGGGTAAACTCAACAATCTTATATGGTTGGCAAGATGAGGGCGGCTCTTTCCTAGTCGTTTAGCAAGCTCCTCTTGCGTTAATCCGAGCTTTTCCATCAAGGTTTGATATGCTGCCCCTTCTTCAATTGGGTTCAAATCTTCACGCTGCAAGTTTTCGAGCACAGCTAGTTCCATCATTTGTTTCTCATCTAGCTCACGGACAACAGCTGGAACGGTTTGAAGCTTTGCTGCTTTGGCAGCACGAAAGCGGCGCTCCCCAACAACAATTTCATACCCCTTAATACTTTTCCTAACAATGATTGGTTGAAGGATTCCATGCTCAAGGATGGAGTCCTTCAGCTCTTCTATTGCTTTTTCTTGAAAGATTTTACGGGGCTGATAAGGATTGGGCCGCAGTTCCTTTATGCTTATTTCTTTAACGATTTCCTCTTTTTCAACTTCCATATTAAAGAATGCATTTAACCCTTTTCCTAACCCTTTAGCCATGTGAAAGCACTTCCTTTGCAAGATCTAAATAAACCTCAGCGCCACGCGACCTTGGATCATAAATAATAATTGGCTCACCATGACTTGGAGCCTCACTGAGACGAACATTGCGCGGAATTATCGTTTTGTAAACCTTGTCTTGAAAATATTTTTTTACTTCCTCAATAACCTGAATGCCTAAATTAGTACGGGCATCCAACATTGTAAGCAATACACCTTCAATCCTTAATTCATGATTTAAGTGTTTTTGCACTAAACGAACAGTGTTTAAAAGCTGGCTCAACCCTTCTAGGGCGTAGTATTCACACTGTACCGGAATCAAAACAGCGTCTGATGCTGTCAACGAATTAAGGGTCAATAATCCAAGGGAAGGTGGGCAATCAATTAGAATATAATCAAAGTCCCCTTTAACCTCTTCTAAAGCCCTTTTTAATCTAACTTCCCGGGAAATAGTTGGCACCAACTCAATTTCTGCTCCTGCTAACTGAATGGTAGCAGGAATAATAAAGAGTTTGTCCACCGATGTTGGGAGAATAACTGCATTTGCATCAACGTCATCTACCAGTACATCATAAATACATTGATTCACATCTGCTTTTTCTATTCCCACGCCACTTGTGGCATTCCCCTGTGGATCAATATCTACTAACAATACTTTTTTACCGATATATGCTAAGCAGGCCCCCAAATTAACTGAAGTTGTCGTTTTCCCAACTCCTCCTTTTTGGTTAGCAATTGCAAGGATTTTGCCCACATTGTCACCTACCTTCAAACCTATAGCTCAAATTTTTAAAATGGCTGTTGATTTCCGCCCCAGGCACGAGCGATTCGCGGGCAATCCGGGAGCCTGGCCAGCTCCAGCGCCTAGCCCCTCTAGTCGCTTCGGCCCGGCAGTTGAAGTCAAAGAACGACTTCATCTGCCGGACCTCCAGCGCTTGTCGGGGCTGAACAAGGCGCTTCCGCTTTTCTATCTCCTCGTCGCTTCGCTCCTGCAGGGTCTCCCTTGGCCTTGCACTCTAGTAGGAGTCTTCGTGCCTTCCGCGAAAATCAAAGATGTGAAAATAATTTTCACTTTTACACACAGCCTATTATAAGGAATCACACATCAAATTTTACAATAGCATCATATAAAAACAATTATGTCTTTTATTTTATCATAAACAGATTCTAGCAATCTAAAATTCTACAAAAAAAAGTGAGAAACGGTACTTGTTTCTCACTTTTTTGTCTTATTTCTTTTTCGGAATTTGAATCGTGATTTGATAAAAATCGTCAAATTCCTCTTCTTCTGACTTTAAATTAATCCCTGAATCGGTCACCATCGATAACGATTGTCGGATCGTATTAACAGCTATCCGCATGTCTTTGCTAAATGCTTTTCGTTTTGGTTTAGGCTTTTCAGCTGATTGGTTTAGTAGCTTCTCGACCCTGATTTCTGTTTGTTTGACATTTAGCGACTTTTCAATGATCTCCGCTAAAAGTTGAACTTGTTTTTCTGGATCTTTTAAAGGAATTAATGACCGAGCGTGTCGTTCAGAAATGGTTTTATTTAATAACGCATCCTGAACCTCCTGAGGCAATTTGAGTAGTCGAAGTTTATTTGCAACAGTGGATTGTCCCTTGCCTAAACGTTGAGCTAATGCCTCTTGAGTTAAACTATGAATCTCTAATAGTTTCCCGTATGCAATCGCTTCCTCTATCGGGGATAGTTCCTCGCGCTGAAGATTCTCAATTAAAGCGACTGATGCTGTTTCTGCATCACTTAAATTATTAATAATAGCCGGAACTTCTTCCCAGCCAAGGGATTTCATCGCCCGCCAACGACGTTCTCCAGCGATGATCTCGTATTTACCATCTTCAAATTCCCTGAGGACGATGGGCTGAATGACTCCGTGCGTGTGGATTGTACGGGCAAGCTCCTCAATTTTTTCATCGTCAAACACCGTTCTTGGCTGAAATTGGTTCGGAACGATATCACCGATTGGGATTTTCTTAATTTCATCTCGATTTTCCGGTTTCTCTACTTCTACTTGTTCGATCTGTTCTATCTGTTCCTGCTTTTCACCCAGACCAAAAAAGCGTGAAAAAGAAGGCTTCATTCCCCTGCACCACCTTTATGAAACTCCCTTTAACATATTCTCTATCTAAAGACAAGTTCCTGCATCTACCTATTATTATAAACTAAATTTGGGTAGAAGGTACCCCCTATTCAATGGGAGTTTTATTTGGGGTACCTGGTTTTCTTGGATATTGCTTCGGTGTTTTTTTCTCTTTATGAATGATTAAGATATTTCGTTCACTTTCTTCTACTGGCAATTTAAAAGCATGAGCACTAGCTAATTTTCCACCAAGAACAGTCAATGCTTTTTTCCCACTCTGTAACTCGTCCTCAGCCTGTCCACCCTTCATGGCAATAAATGTGCCGCCAACTTGTGCTAAAGGAAGGCAAAGCTCACTTAAAACAGATAATCTTGCTACTGCCCTCGCCATGACAAGCTGGTACTTTTCACGGTGATTTGGGTTCTTTCCAAACGTCTCTGCGCGGTCATGGACAAACTGCACATGTTCAAGACCGAGCTCTTGAGCTAAGTGTTCAAGAAAATTGATTCGCTTATTGAGTGAATCAACAATTGTGACTCGTAAACTTGGAAAGGCAATCTTCAAGGGGATGCTTGGAAATCCTGCTCCAGCGCCCACATCGCAAATTGTCAGTGGTTGGGTAAAATCATAATAAAAAGCAGCCGAGACAGAATCATAAAAGTGTTTAAGATAAACTTCCTCCTGCTCTGTTATCGCCGTTAAATTCATTTTCTCATTCCACTCAACAAGCGTGTTGAAGTAAACTTCATATTGCTTCATCTGTTTCTCTGAGAGAGTAATTCCTTTTTCAAGTAAGGCCTTTTGAAACTGCTCTGGATTCATAGACTAATCCTTTCTACAAGGCTCTTTTCTCAAACTTCATTGCTGTAACAAGCAAAAAAATATGAGAAAAGAGCTTGCAAACATATTTAAACCTTCATAACAAACTGTTCTTTTGCAAAAATCAGCTTGTAGATTTTAGAACATTCTTTAACGTCCTTCTATAAAAATGGCATTAATCGTTGGAAACCTTGGCAATTCTTCCTTGTTCAATATAAACAAGTAATATTGAAATATCGGCAGGATTAACACCAGAAATCCGTGAAGCCTGGGCAATGGACAGCGGGCGAACATTTTTCAACTTCTGTCGTGCCTCAGTTGCAATCCCGGAAATAGCATCGTAATCAATGTTATCTGGGATCTTTTTATCTTCCATTTTTTTCAGACGGTCTACTTGCTGTAATGATTTTTCAATATAACCTTCGTACTTAATTTGAATTTCCACTTGCTCTTCAACATCTGAATCTAAAGCTGTCTCAGAAGGAACAAGCTGTTTAATATGGGTATAGGAAATTTCCGTACGTCTTAGGAAATCGGCAGCACGAATACCATCCTTCAGTTCACTTCCGCCTAATGAGCGAATAAGGCTCTGAACTTTTTCGGAAGGCTTTATGATGAGTGAGCGTAATCTCTTAACCTCTGCCTCAATTGCTTCTTTCTTCTGAAGAAAACGAGCATACCGTTCATCGGAGATCATTCCGAGTTCGTAGCCTTTTTCGGTTAGTCGTAAATCAGCATTATCATGGCGAAGTAACAAACGATATTCCGCTCTTGATGTAAGCAATCGGTACGGTTCGTTCGTTCCCTTGGTCACAAGGTCATCAATCATCACCCCAATATAAGCATCAGAGCGACTTAAGATCACTTCCTCTTTTCCAAGGGCTCTTCTTCCTGCATTAATACCTGCCATCAACCCTTGCCCAGCTGCTTCTTCATAACCAGATGTCCCGTTAATCTGTCCAGCAGTATAAAGGTTTTTCACAACTTTTGTTTCTAATGTTGGCCATAATTGTGTTGGCACAACCGCATCATACTCAATTGCATAACCTGGACGCATCATTTTTGCATGTTCAAGTGCTGGAATTGATTTTATTATTTGATGCTGAACTTCCTCAGGTAAGCTCGTCGATAATCCCTGTACATAAACTTCTTGTGTATGCCGTCCTTCTGGCTCAAGAAAGATCTGATGCCGCGGCTTATCATTAAAACGGACAACCTTGTCTTCAATTGACGGGCAATATCGCGGACCTGTTCCTTTGATCATTCCTGAGAACATTGGTGAGCGATGAAGATTTTGGTCAATAATTTCATGCGTTTTTTCATTTGTGTACGTTAGCCAACAAGGCAATTGCTCAGTAATGTATTTTGTTGTCTCATACGAAAAGGCTCTTGGGGTTTCGTCCCCTGGTTGTATCTCTGTTTTCGAATAGTCAATTGTGTTGCTATGAATTCTTGGAGGAGTCCCTGTTTTAAATCGAACTAAGTCTAGCCCAATCTCTTCAAGATGCTCTGAAAGCTTGATAGAAGGTTGTTGGTTATTAGGCCCACTTGAATATTTTAATTCTCCAAGAATAACTTCCCCACGTAGGAATGTACCAGTTGTAATGACTACTGTTTTGGAGCGGTACTCTGCTCCTGTCATCGTCACAACGCCTTTACAAACATCATCTTCTACGATTAGACGTTCAACCATTCCTTGAATCATCGTTAAGTTTGGTTCTTCTTCCATTGTCTTTTTCATTTCATGTTGATAAGCAAATTTATCTGCTTGTGCCCGCAAAGCCCTTACTGCTGGCCCTTTTCCTGTATTTAACATCCTCATTTGGATATACGTTTTATCTATATTACGACCCATTTCGCCACCAAGAGCGTCAATTTCTCTCACAACAATCCCTTTAGCTGGCCCACCAATTGAAGGATTGCAGGGCATAAACGCAATCATATCAAGATTGATGGTAATCATTAATGTTTTGGCACCCATGCGTGCCGCCGCAAGGCTTGCTTCACTACCAGCATGACCCGCCCCAATTACGATGACATCATAATTTCCGGCTTCATATGACATTTGGCTGCCTCCTTTATCTTATTAAGTTTTGTTCATTTAACGCGTAAGTATAAGTTTTCTTGAATTATTGTTCAGGAGCATTCAATTAGCTTGTAGCCCTCGCTCACGAGGTTATAGCGCCAGGCAATACGCAGCTGAACAGGGCAATTCCGCTTTTCTTTGTCCAGCTGCAGTGCCTTAGCACCTTTGCTATTCTATTTGCCTAAACAGAATTGAGAAAATAACTGGTCAATTAGACTTTCATGTACACTGTCTCCAATGATTTCTCCAAGTAGTTCCCATGAGCGAGTTAAGTCTATTTGGACGATGTCAATTGGCGTGCCCATTTCTACTCCATCAATTGCTTCCTCAATGGCACGATTTGCTTGATTTAAAAGAGCAATATGGCGACTATTCGATACATAAGTCATATCGCCTGCTTCAATCGCACCCGTAAAGAACAAGGATGAAATTGCATCTTCAAGCTCATTGATTCCCTCATCTTCTTTTAGCGACGTTGTGACAATTCGGTAATCCTTAGCAAGGGTATTTACCTCACCCAGATCTAACTGCTGTGGTAGATCTGTCTTATTGACAATCACGATGACATCCATGCCTTCCACCGCTTTGAATAAGTTCCGATCTTCTTCTGAAAACTCTTCTGAGTAGTTAAGGACCAAGAGAATTAGATCCGCTTCCTTTAGAACCTGCCGCGAACGTTCAACACCAATTCGCTCAACAATATCTTCGGTTTCACGAATACCGGCTGTATCTAATAATCGTAACGGTACCCCTCTTACATTTACATATTCTTCAATGACATCTCTTGTTGTTCCAGGAATATCTGTAACAATCGCCTTATTCTCTTGTACCAGACTATTTAACAACGAAGATTTCCCTACATTTGGGCGACCAACAATCACGGTTGATAACCCTTCGCGAAGAATTTTCCCCTGCTGCGAGGTCTGCAGCAATTTTTCTATTTCCTGATGAACATATCTTGATTTTTCAAGGAGCATCTGATGAGTCATCTCTTCAACATCATCATACTCTGGATAATCTATATTCACTTCTACATGTGCTAATATTTCAAGGATTTCCTGACGAAGCTTACGAATAAGGCGTGATAGGCGTCCATCCATTTGTCCTAGAGCAACATTCATTGCTCTATCCGTTTTCGCACGAATTAAATCAATCACCGCTTCTGCCTGTGAAAGATCGATACGCCCGTTCAAGAAAGCCCTCTTGGTAAACTCCCCTGGCTCTGCTAACCTTGCACCTTCATTAAGGACCAACTGTAACACTCGATTTACTGACACCAAACCACCGTGGCAATTGATTTCGATTACATCTTCCTTCGTGAACGTTTTTGGCCCTTTCATCACCGAAACCATTACTTCCTCTGCTACCTCGTTCGACTTTGGGTCAACAATATGTCCATAATGAATCGTATGAGAAGAAACATCCATCAACCTTTTGTTTCCGACTCCCTTAAAAAGCCTGTCCGCTATGTTAAAAGCATCATCCCCGCTTAAGCGAACAATCGCAATCGCGCCTTCTCCCATGGGGGTGGAAATCGCAGCAATTGTATCAAACTCCATCTTTTCACCTCATTACTTTGAACCGTCCATCTATTTCATTCTTATTGTTCACCAAAATTATAGAATATCACACCTACTATAAAAAAAATAGAATCCTATCAGGGCTTATCCACAATAAATTTAAACATAAATTATTTTAACTTATCCACATGTGAATAACAATAAATCCAAACGCTGGACTGCAAGAAATCTCTTCCCCTTCATTTGACTTGGGTGTTGCTTTTCGTCAAATCAACCAAAAATTAATAGTACTATGCTGCAAATTAAAGACCTAAACAAGCTAGCCAATTCCATCCCAATAGAATCAAGTCCTAGAAAACTAAAAAAACCGATCTGCTTAACAGACCGGTTTTGTCTAAATATTTTATTTTCCAGCAGGAGATATAACAATGTGACGATGTGGCTCACTGCCATCTGAAAATGTTTTTACCTTTTTGTTCTTCATCAAAGCGGTATGAATAACTTTCCGCTCATAAGAAGGCATTGGTTCAAGTGCAACGTCTTTTCCTGTTTTAAGTGCCTTTTGGGCAAGACGTTCTGCTAATTGGACCAGCGTGTCATTTCTTCGTTTGCGATAATCCTCCGCATCAACCAAGACAGTATAGAATTGAGTTGAGTAACGATTCATCACAAGTTGAGTTAAATATTGGAGTGAGTTAAGCGTTTGTCCTCTTTTTCCAATCAACAAAGCAATCTTTTCGCCAGTCAATATAAAGTGAACTTGCCTTCCCTCTTTTTTTACTTCCACTTCTGCTGGAGCACCGAGCCCGTTTGCAACCATCTTAAGGTAGTTGGTTGCTTCTTCAAATGGATCAATCTTCACTGTTACCTTGACGATTGCTGGCCGAGAACCAAAGATCCCAAAGATTCCTTTTTTCCCTTCATCAATCACCTGAGTTTCTGTGCGGTCCTTCGTTGTCTGTAATTGAGCCAGTGCCGATTTTACTGCTTCTTCGACTGTTTGTCCTGTAGCAGTTATCTGTTTCACTACTTCTTAGCTCCTCCCGCATTGCCGGTAGCTGGTTGATTTTTCAAATCCGGCCCTTTAATAAGTATTGTTTGGATAATAGAAAAAATATTCCCCACAACCCAGTACAAGGATAAAGCTGAAGGAAGTGAAATAGCGAAAACAAGAATCATGATTGGCATCATCCAAAGCATCATTTTCATTTGTGGATTATCTGGCATTCCCATCATCATAATTTTCTGCTGCGTGAAAGTGGTGATCCCCGCTAATATTGGCAACAGGTAAATTGGATCTGGAGAACCTAAATCAAACCAAAGAAAATTATGCCCAGCTATTTCCCTTGTTCTTACGATTGCGTGGTAAAAACCAATTAGGATTGGCATTTGCACAAAGATTGGCATACATCCAGCAAGTGGATTGACGCCATGCTTTTGAAATAAGGCCATCGTTTCTTGTTGCAATTTTTGCTGTGTTTTCTGGTCCTTTGAGCTGTACTTTGCTTGTAATTCTTTTAGTTCAGGCTGAATAGCTTGCATTGCTTTTGAACTTCTTGTCTGTTTAATCATAAGTGGCAAAATTGCAAAACGAATTAAAATCGTAACGGCAATTAGAGAAAGTCCAAAGCTACCACCAAGCCACCCTGCCATGCTCACAATTAACCATGATAGTGGATAAACAATATATTCATTCCAAAAGCCCTCGCTTTCAGATGTGATGGCCTGATTATATTCTGTACAGCCAGAAAGAACTGTTACCAGAAGCAATAGACCAATGATAAGAAACATTCTATTTTTCAATCCCTATTTCCTCCTAACCGTGATGTTTACATCTCGCATAATTCATATAATTTGAATGACCTAGAGCATTTTTCCACTTTGTATGTACTATTCCCGCACTGGTCAAGAAAACATTTCTATAGTCAGTCCAAATGTATTTTATCATCTTTTATAAAAAAGCGCTTTAAAAAAAGGAACAATATCATTAATTTCCTCAAACATTATGACCATTGTTCCTTTTTTTCAAAACGCGTGCAACTTTTAATACATGTTCAAGACTCTTCTTTATCTCCTGCATCCCCATATCAGCGGCTGGTTTCCTGGCAATAATCACATAATCATTTCCCGGTCTTACCTCTTCCTTTAATTCAAGGAATGATTGGCGGATATATCTCTTAATTTGATTTCGCGTAACGGCGTTCCCAAGCTTTTTGCTAACAGATAACCCAATTCGAAATGTTTCCTGATCCTGCTTTTTTAAAACATACACAACAAATTGACGATTTGCAAAGGATTTCCCGTTCTGAAAAACTTGTTGAAACTCTTTATTTTTTTTAATCCGCAATTCTTTTTTCATTCGAACACACCTTCACTCAGAGTTACGAACCTTATAATGGGCTTTTTTTGGGTCTTACAAACCTATTTTCAATAAATTTGAGCTAAATTCGTAAGGATGTAGCAAAAACCCTAGTACCCATTCTTACCCCAAAACAAGCTGTCTTGTTTGTTGCTAGTTATTCGTAAGCTCTTTTCTCGTTAATTTTTCAGAGAAACAAGGCTTAATCCATCATAACTTATATCCAAAAGCAACATAAGTTATAGGAAAAGACCCTTGATAAAAGGAAAAAAAGACCACTGACAGTTCAGTGGCCTAAGCAGATAATACTTTTCTTCCTTTACGACGACGGCGAGCAAGAACCTTGCGGCCGTTTGCAGTACTCATGCGGCTACGGAAGCCGTGAACTTTACTATGCTTACGTTTATTTGGTTGGTAAGTTCTTTTCATATATGACACCTCCCTGAGGAATTAGCTGCTATCAGACAGTCCTACTAATTATAAGGACGGTACCAGTAAAATGTCAATAGTAACCGGAAGAAAACTGCAAGACTCCACTAAGATAAGTTTTTCCAGTTTAGAATCTCCCTCTTGTTCAAAGATTAGTAAAAACCACTGTGTTGATTCTGGAAAGACTTTATTTGAAGTTCACATAGATCATTCTGTCTGTCTTCTCAAATAGAGATCTGTTTTCTGGAACACAAATAAATGTAAAAGCAGCCTATTGTATAGAAACAAGAACCCCCTCTACATCTGCTTGTGGACAAAAATCGACACGTTTTTCTTTATCCACAATAGCAATTCACACCTTTTGCACAATAAATGGTCCTGTGGACAATTATTTTCCACATAGGCATGGTATTGTGGATAAAGTATGAAAAAGCGTTGCGCCTTCTTAATTTATTTGATATTATATTTGTGTTTTCACTCTTAACAACTGGTGCACTAAATATTAGTTATCCACAAATTGTGGACAACCTGTGGATAGGTTATCCAAGACTGTGATTTACACTTTGTCCACAATCAGTGGATATTGTCGAATAACCGCATTATTTCCTATTATATATTTTTCCACATTAATAGACTTGTATAATTATAAATTTCGCCACTTTCGGCTTATGCAATGGTTATGCACTTGAAGTAAATCTTGCTAAAAGGAGGGTTATGGATTGGAAAATATCGCGGACCTCTGGAACCAGGCCTTGTCGAAAATTGAGAAAAAAATAAGTAAACCAAGTTTTGATACATGGTTAAAAGCAACCAAGGCTCATTCACTCCAGGGAGATACACTGACCATTACAGCCCCGAATGAGTTCGCCCGCGACTGGCTAGAAGAACGGTATTCTCAGCTAATAAGCGGGATTCTTTATGAGGTGACTGGAGAAAACCTCGCTATAAAGTTTATTATTCCGCAAAATCAAAGCGAGGAAGATATTAATTTACCGGTTCCACCAAGGAAGATGAGTAAGGAAGACGATTCGCATGACCTTCCGAATAATATGCTAAACCCAAAATATATCTTCGATAGCTTTGTTATTGGCTCGGGGAACCGCTTTGCCCATGCTGCCTCACTAGCAGTCGCTGAAGCTCCCGCAAAAGCATACAATCCACTCTTTATTTATGGTGGTGTCGGTTTAGGAAAGACTCACCTCATGCACGCGATTGGTCATTATGTTCAGGAGCATAACCCTTCCGCCAAGGTTGTCTATCTAACTTCTGAAAAGTTTACAAACGAGTTCATTAACTCGATTCGTGACAACAAAGCTGTTGAGTTTCGGAACAAGTATCGTAAAGTCGATGTTCTTCTTATAGATGATATTCAGTTTCTAGCTGGAAAAGAATCAACTCAGGAAGAGTTTTTCCATACGTTTAATACTCTCCATGAGGAAAGTAAGCAAATTATTATCTCTAGTGATCGACCACCAAAGGAAATTCCAACCCTAGAAGATCGTCTACGATCCCGTTTCGAATGGGGCTTAATCACTGATATTACACCTCCAGACCTGGAAACACGGGTGGCCATTCTTAAGAAAAAGGCAAAAGCAGAGGGTCTAGACATTCCGAACGAGGTCATGTTGTACATTGCAAATCAGATCGATTCCAATATTCGTGAGCTCGAAGGGGCATTAATAAGAGTAGTGGCATATTCTTCGCTTATTAATAAAGACATTAACGCTGACCTTGCAGCAGAGGCATTGAAGGACATTATTCCTAGTTCAAAGCCAAAAGTCATTACAATCCTTGATATTCAAAGGACTGTTGGTCAGCATTACAATGTTAAACTTGAAGATTTTAAAGCAAAGAAACGAACGAAATCAGTTGCTTTCCCAAGGCAAATCGCTATGTATCTTTCTCGAGAACTAACTGACTTCTCCCTTCCGAAAATTGGGGAAGAGTTCGGAGGCCGTGATCATACAACTGTCATTCATGCTCATGAAAAGATTTCAAAGCTCCTTGCGACCGACTCTGCACTTCAAAAGCAGTTAAAAGAAATCCATGAGCAGTTAAAAATTTAGGGAAATTGTGAATAACTCAAACCAGTTTACACACAGTCTGTCCACATGTTGATAGGCTGTGTTTCCTTGTCGAAAAATAGGTTATCCACAAATCCACAGCGCCTATTAGTACTTTTACTATATTTTTAAAATATAAATATATGCCTTAAAATCGAAATAAATACCAAATTGGAGGATTTTTAAAATGAGGTTTATCATCCAGAGGGACTATTTATTACAAAGTGTTCAAGATGTGATGAAGGCAGTAACAAGCAGAACAACCATTCCAATTTTGACTGGAATTAAAATTGTTGTCTCCGAAGAAGGGGTAACACTAACGGGTAGTGACTCCGACGTTTCAATTGAATCGTTTATTCCGAAAGAAGATGGCGATAAAGAAATTGTTGAAATTAAACAAACAGGCTCTATTGTTCTACAAGCTAAATTCTTTAGTGAGATTGTTAGAAAATTACCGACTGATACTGTAGAAATTGTAGTTGAGAACCACTTACAAACTGTAATTCGATCCGGAAAATCAGAATTCAATTTAAACGGGTTAGATGCGGAAGAGTATCCTCACTTACCACAAATTGCTGAAGAAAATGTATTTCGAATTCCAACGGATTTACTAAAGGCTTTAATTCGCCAAACTGTTTTCGCAGTGTCCACCTCAGAAACACGTCCAATCTTGACAGGTGTCAACTGGAAGGTAGAAGACAATGAATTGATCTGTATTGCAACAGATAGCCATCGCTTAGCTTTAAGAAAGGCTAGACTTGAAACAGAAGCAGTTGGGAAACATAATGTTGTGATTCCTGGTAAAAGTTTGACAGAGCTTAGCAAAATCCTCGATGATACGGCAGCGATGGTAGACATTGTTATAACCGAAAATCAAGTACTCTTTAAAACAAAGCACTTATTATTCTTCTCCCGACTTCTAGAAGGGAATTATCCTGATACAGCAAGATTGATTCCGAACGAGAGAAAGACAGATGTGGTAGTCAATACAAAAGAATTCCTTCAAGCAATTGACCGTGCTTCTTTATTGGCAAGAGAAGGGAAAAACAACGTTGTAAAATTTGCAATTTTAGAGGGAAATACGATTGAAGTTTCTTCGAACACTCCTGAAATTGGGAAGGTAGTCGAAGAAATTCCGGCTCAATCTGTTGAAGGGGAAGAACTGAAGATTTCTTTTAGTGCGAAATACATGATGGACGCTTTAAAAGCCCTAGAAGGTAGTGAAATTCAAATTTCTTTCACAGGTGCAATGAGACCTTTTGTTATTCGTCCACTAAATGACGAAGCAATTCTTCAGTTAATTTTACCTGTTAGAACTTACTAATAAAGAAAAGCACAAGCAATAGGTTTTGAAAAAACCTCAAGGTTAAAGCTCTTTCCTAGCTTGTTTCTGCGTCTAAAACCCTTGTCAAACAGGCGAGGGTTTTTTCTTTGCTTGTCTCTTGAACGTTTATTTAGTAAAATAAAGTATTAAATCCTTTTAAAGAAATGGTGAAAAAAATGAGCGAGGAAATTAAAATTGACACAGAGTTCATTACAATGGGCCAGTTTCTTAAGTTAGCAGAGATTATTCAGTCCGGCGGAATGGCTAAGTGGTTTTTAAGTGAACATGAAGTCTATGTCAACGGAGAACAAGATCAAAGAAGAGGAAGGAAACTCAGGAACGGTGATGAAATTGATATCCCTGGGTTCGGCAAATTCCTAGTCAGTCAATGATCAAAGGATGGGCCATTCATGCATATTGAAGAAATACAATTAAAGAATTATCGTAACTATGAACAGCTAGAAGCGCAGTTTGAAAATAAAGTAAATGTTATCCTTGGTGAGAATGCCCAAGGAAAGACCAATGTCATGGAATCAATCTTTGTTTTAGCAATGGCAAAATCTCATCGAACATCAAATGATAAAGAACTTATTCGTTGGGACATGGATTATGCTAAAATAGAAGGTAGGATTGTGAAACATCATGGGTCTGTGCCTATGCAACTTGTTGTTTCCAAAAAAGGGAAACGTGCAAAGTATAATCATATTGAGCAGAAAAAACTTAGTCAGTATGTTGGAAATATGAATGTTGTCATGTTTGCGCCTGAGGACCTCAACCTTGTTAAAGGAAGTCCACAAGTAAGGCGCCGTTTTATTGATATGGAAATCGGACAGGTATCCCCTGTCTATTTGCATGATATCAGCCAATATCAAAAGATTCTTCAACAACGTAATCACTATTTAAAACAATTGCAGATAAAAAAACAGTCGAATCTAACGATGCTTGATATTTTAACGGAACAGTTTATCCAAATGGCAGCTAAAATTGTTGCTAAACGGTACGAGTTTATCCGGATGTTGGAACAATGGGCATTGCCTATACATCAAGGAATTTCTCGAGGACTTGAAACCTTGAAAATTGAGTATAAACCGTCAGTGGATGTATCAGAAGAACAAGACTTGTCGAAAATGATAAAAGTCTTTGAAGAAAAATTCAACAAAATTAAAACTAGGGAAATTGAGCGTGGGACAACCTTATTCGGCCCGCACCGAGATGACTTAGAATTTATCGTAAATAATCGGGATGTTCAAACTTTTGGCTCCCAAGGTCAGCAACGTACAACAGCCTTATCAGTAAAGCTTGCTGAAATTGAATTAATTCATAAAGAAATTGGAGAATATCCTATTCTCCTTCTTGATGATGTTCTGTCAGAACTGGACGACTATCGCCAGTCACATTTGTTAAATACGATCCAAGGGAAGGTTCAAACCTTTGTTACAACAACTAGTGTAGATGGAATTGATCATAAAACGTTAAAAGAAGCAGCTGCTTACCGAGTGGAATCTGGCGTTATGACAAAAATCCAATGAGGTGAAACTTATGTACCTGCATATTGGGGAAGATACCTTAGTTCGAACAAGTGAGATCATTGCGATTTTAGATAAGGAAAGCACAGGATTTTCTGATGTCCTTGAAGAGTTTCTCAAGCGGCAAAACTTAGATGTTGTGCACTTATCCAAGAAACAGTACAAATCTATTGTTATCACAACAGATCAAGTTTATTACTCTCCTTTGGCAGCTGGAACACTAAAAAAACGTTCTCAGAAAATATCTGTTCAGGAGTTTATTTTATAGTCTCTATTAATTTTGTTTCAAAATGATTTGCAAAATGAAAGTGATGGTGATTGATATGGCAATGGAGCAGGAAGCCATGCAAGGACAATCGTATGAGGCGGACCAAATACAAGTCCTCGAAGGATTAGAGGCAGTTCGGAAACGTCCGGGGATGTATATCGGTTCAACAAGTGGAAGGGGCCTTCACCACCTCGTTTGGGAGATTGTTGATAATAGTATTGATGAAGCACTTGCCGGGTATTGTGATGAAATCAAGGTGATTATTGAAAAAGATAACAGTATAACTGTCGAAGATAATGGCCGGGGAATTCCAGTTGGGATGCATGAAAAAATGGGGCGACCAGCCGTTGAAGTAATCATGACTGTCCTTCATGCTGGAGGAAAGTTTGGTGGAGGCGGTTATAAGGTATCAGGGGGCCTTCATGGAGTGGGTGCCTCTGTAGTAAATGCCTTATCAACCCTTCTTGAGGTATATGTTCATAGGGACGGTAAGGTTCATTATATCTCCTTTGAACGAGGAAAGATCAAATCAGAATTGAAGGTTATTGGGGATACAGACCACACTGGGACAACCGTTCATTTTATCCCAGATGGTGAAATCTTCACAGAAACTCTTGAGTACGAGTATGAAATTCTTGCAACACGTTTACGTGAGCTAGCGTTTCTGAACAGAGGATTGAAAATCGGCATTGAAGACAAACGACCAGATGGGAAAAAGAATGAGTATCATTACGAAGGTGGAATTAAGTCTTATGTAGAACACTTGAACCGTACAAAAGATGTTCTTCATGAGGAGCCTATCTATATTGAGGGTGAAAAGGATGGGATTAACGTCGAAGTCGCCTTACAATATAACGATGGATTTACTACGAATATTTATTCCTTTGCGAATAATATTCACACCTATGAAGGTGGAACCCATGAGTCCGGTTTTAAAACTGCATTAACAAGAGTTATCAATGATTATGCTAGAAAGCATGGCATTTTTAAAGAAAATGATGCGAACCTTTCTGGGGAAGACGTTCGTGAAGGCATCACCGCGATTATCTCGGTGAAGCACCCTGACCCACAGTTCGAAGGACAAACGAAAACGAAACTCGGTAATTCAGAGGTTCGGAACGTTACGGACACAACTTTTTCGGAACGCTTTGAAAGCTTTATGCTTGAGAATCCTTCAGTAGCACGTAAAGTTGTTGACAAGGGGTTAATGGCTGCTAGAGCAAGACTTGCAGCGAAAAAGGCACGTGAGTTAACTAGACGGAAGAGTGCATTAGAAGTATCAAGTTTACCAGGGAAATTGGCAGACTGTTCTTCGAAGGACCCTTCGATTAGTGAAATCTATATCGTAGAGGGTGACTCTGCCGGTGGCTCAGCCAAACAAGGACGTGATCGCCACTTCCAAGCAATCTTGCCACTTCGCGGTAAAATTCTGAACGTAGAAAAGGCACGTCTTGACCGTATTCTTTCAAACAATGAGGTTAGAGCTTTGATTACAGGTATCGGTACTGGAATCGGTGAGGACTTTGATATTGCCAAGGCCCGTTATCATAAAGTTGTTATCATGACTGATGCGGATGTCGATGGTGCACATATTCGAACCTTATTATTAACATTCTTTTATCGATATATGAGGCAAATTATTGAGGCGGGCTATATTTATATTGCGCAGCCACCTTTATATAAAATTCAACAAGGAAAACGGGTTGAATATGCCTACAATGATAAACAGCTTGAAGAAACTTTAGCATCACTTCCAGCGCAACCAAAACCAGGCATTCAGCGCTATAAGGGTCTTGGAGAGATGAATCCAGCCCAACTTTGGGAGACAACCATGTCCCCAGATAATCGTTTATTGCTTCAGGTAAGTCTAGAGGATGCAATTGAGGCAGATGAAACTTTCGAAATGTTGATGGGGGATAAAGTTGAACCAAGACGTCAATTTATCGAAGAAAATGCCGTTTATGTTAAAAATTTAGACATTTAACAGGGTAGATGATGTCTATCCTGCTTTTCTATTAAGGGAGGTTTTCAAATGGCTGAGACGCCTAATCCTCGTGTGAAAGAAATAAATATTAGTACTGAAATGAGAACATCTTTCTTGGACTATGCCATGAGTGTAATCGTGGCTAGAGCCTTGCCAGATGTTCGTGATGGGTTAAAACCAGTGCACCGCCGTATCCTTTATGCAATGCATGATCTCGGAATGCACTCTGATAAAGCCTATAAAAAATCAGCACGTATTGTCGGAGAAGTAATTGGTAAGTACCATCCTCATGGTGATTCGGCTGTTTATGAAACAATGGTCCGAATGGCACAGGACTTTAACTATCGCTATATGCTTGTTGATGGCCATGGTAACTTTGGTTCTGTTGATGGTGACTCGGCAGCAGCAATGCGTTACACAGAAGCACGTATGTCCAAAATCTCGATGGAATTATTGCGTGATATCAATAAAGATACGATTGATTATCAAGATAACTACGATGGTTCAGAGCGTGAGCCTATTGTACTTCCAGCGCGTTTTCCTAACTTGCTTGTTAACGGGACTTCTGGAATTGCCGTAGGAATGGCGACTAACATTCCACCACATCAGTTAGGGGAAGTCATTGATGGTGTCCTTGCGATTAGTAAGGATCCAGAGATTACAATTCCAGAGTTGATGGAAATTATTCCAGGACCAGATTTCCCAACAGGTGGGCTTATTCTCGGAAGAAGTGGAATCAGAAAGGCTTATGAAACAGGTCGCGGTTCAATTACGATGCGGTCTAAGGTAGAGATTGAGACAAAGTCGAACGGTAAGGAAGTTATTGTTGTTAATGAAATTCCATACCAAGTAAATAAAGCTCGATTAATTGAGAAGATTGCTGAGCTTGTTCGTGATAAAAAAATCGATGGAATTACTGACTTACGCGATGAATCCGACCGAGATGGTCTTCGTATTGTCATTGAAGTGCGCAAAGATGCAAACGCAAACGTCCTTTTGAATAATCTTTACAAACAAACAGCTCTTCAAACAAGCTTTGGGATCAATACACTTGCTCTTGTCGATGGACAACCGAAAGTGTTAAATCTGAAACAATGCTTAGTTTATTACTTAGACCATCAAAGAGTGGTTATTCGCCGCAGAACAGAGTTTGAACTTCGAAAAGCAGAAGCACGTGCACATATTCTTGAAGGGTTAAGAATTGCACTTGATAATTTGGATGCCATTATTGCTTTAATTCGCGGCTCACGCACAACAGACATTGCCCGTGAAGGATTGATGACTGAGTTTAATTTGTCAGAAAAACAAGCACAAGCAATTCTAGACATGCGTTTGCAGCGTTTAACTGGATTAGAGCGCGAAAAGATTGAGGAAGAATACCAAAGTCTTGTACAGTTGATCAATGAGCTAAAAGCAATTCTAGCAGATGAGGAAAAGATTCTTGAAATCATTAGGGAAGAATTACTTGAGGTAAAAGAACGATTCAACGATAAGCGCCGTACAGAGATTGTTACGGCTGGTATTGAAATGATTGAAGACGAAGATTTAATTCCAAGAGAAAATGTCGTTATTACCTTAACGCATAATGGATATATCAAGCGCCTCCCTGTATCTACCTACCGTGCACAAAAACGTGGTGGACGAGGCATTCAGGGAATGGGTACAAATGAAAATGATTTTGTTGAACACTTAATCACAACATCCACCCATGATACAATTCTCTACTTTACAAATAAAGGGAAGGTATACCGAACAAAAGGCTATGAAGTACCAGAATTTAGTCGAACAGCAAAAGGGATCCCAATCATCAATCTCCTAGGAGTTGAAAAAGGGGAATGGGTAAATGCAATTATCCATGTTGAAGAGTTCAATGAAGATTGGAGCCTCTTCTTTGCAACAAAAGATGGAATTGCGAAGCGTACTCCACTTACATCCTTTGCTAATATTAGAAATAATGGTCTTATCGCTCTTAACCTCCGTGAAGGAGATGAACTAATTTCTGTTCGTCTAACGGATGGCGATAAAGAAATCATTATTGGTACTAAAAATGGTCTTATGATTCGATTCCCTGAAACCGACGTTCGTTCTATGGGGCGTACAGCTACAGGGGTTAAAGGAATCTCCCTTGATGAAAGTGATGAAGTAGTTGGAATGGAAGTACTTGAAGAAAGTGCAGATATTTTGGTTGTTACGAAAAATGGGTTTGGAAAACGAACACCTGCGACGGAATATAGAAGACAAGGTCGTGGTGGTAAAGGAATCAAGACTTGTAATATCACTGATAAAAACGGAGACCTTGTAACAATGAAGGTAGTTAATGGCGAAGAAGATTTAATGGTCATTACAACTGGAGGAGTTATCATTCGAATTCCTGTGAGCGGTATTTCAATTACAGGAAGAAACACTCAAGGTGTTAAATTAATCAGTCTCAACAAAGATGTGGACGAATCTGTTTCTACCGTCGCTCAAGTTGATAAAGAAGAAGAAAAAGACGAAGAGTTAGATGAAAACGAACTTAAGCTAGAATCACTTCAGGATCAAGAAGCTAGCGAAGTTGTAGATACTGAAGAAACACCAGTTACTGAAGAAACGGAAAATCATGATACAGATGAAAATAATAACGAGTAATGTTTAAAAAGGAGCACATTTGTGTTCCTTTTTTTCTTTACTTTTGTTGAGTAATGTTTTTAGAACAGGTTTTTGTTGATGCATATAATCTTTTTTTTTAAAAACACACATAAAACCTTGCTTAGTTGGGGAAATGCTGATATACTTTTCAAAGTCAGCAACGGAACAACTTACCACTTATAAAAGTGAAAAAAGTTGTTGACTATTAGATAGTGAAATGTTATATTAATATAGTCGCTTATGAGCGATGATTGCTCTTTGAAAACTAAACAAA
>NZ_JACWFH010000013.1 GCF_019749255.1 Mesobacillus maritimus
GGATTCGCTCCACTTAGGGCACCTATCAACACTATTTTTCCGTTCACCCCCTTTTCTATCAGCCAGGGTTAATTAAAAGCCCTCTATCTTTCCGTTCACTCCCTTCGCTTTCAGCTTCGAGCAATTAGACCCCTTCCTCCATCTTTTCCTGGGCAATGAATACTAGATAAAAACAAAAAAGAACCCCCTGAAAAAGGAGATTCTTCTTATAATGATTATAGTGACTTCATAATTTCTTCAATCTTGGTTTGCAGCTCGTCCACATGTACTTCGTGCATGTCGCCAGTTTTACGAACCTTCAGTTCCACAATTCCCTCTGAGGCTTTCTTTCCAACTGTAATGCGAATTGGCATTCCAATTAAATCAGAATCAGCGAATTTCACCCCTGGTCGTTCCTGACGGTCATCGAATAATACATCAAAGCGAGCAGCCTTAAGCTTAGCATACAACTCTTCCGCTAATTCCGCCTGTGATGCATCTTTCATGTTTACAGCAATGAGATGCAAATCGAATGGAGCCAGTGCTGTTGGCCAAACAAGTCCTTTATCATCGTTAAATTGTTCAACCACTGAAGCCATTGTACGTGATACACCAATACCATAGCAACCCATAATCATTGGTTGGGTTCTGCCGTTTTCATCAAGATATGTCGCTCCCATCGCTTCACTGTAGCGAGTTCCTAGTTTAAAGACATGACCAACTTCAATTCCTTTTGCAAACAAGATTTTCCCTTCACCATCTGGAGATGGGTCTCCTTCTAGGATAAAACGAAGGTCAGCAAATTGACTCACTTCAAAGTCGCGCTCAGGGTTTACATTCATGTAATGATAATTTTCTTCATTTGCGCCACATACACCATTCACAATCGCTGCAACAGCGTGATCGGCAACAATTTCAACATCCTTGGCTTGTACAGGTCCAAGCGATCCAACAGCACATCCAAGCACAGATTTTGTCTCTTCTGCATCTGCAAGCTCAGCAGTCGCTGCTCCCAACAGATTCTTTAATTTAATATCATTCACTTCATGATCTCCACGCACAAGCGTTAGAACATAACGGTCATCAACTTTGAACAGCATAGATTTAATGCAATCCTTTGCATCAACCTCAAGGAAGTTAGCAACCTCTTCAATACTTTTCTTATTTTCGGTTCGTACTTTTTCAATTTCTTTTGCCTCTTCAGCTTTTTTCTCATATTCCATTACAACTGGAGCCATTTCGATATTTGCTGCGTAGCTGGAAGTATCAGAATAAGCAATTGTATCTTCTCCGACATCAGAAAGCACCATGAATTCATGGGTATCTTTTCCACCCATCGCTCCAGAATCAGCGATTACAGCGCGGTAATCTAGGCCACAACGAGAGAAAATATTGCTATAAGCCTGGAATACACGTTGGTAGGTTTGATCCAAACTTTCATGAGAAGAGTGAAAAGAATAAGCATCTTTCATAATAAATTCACGACCACGTAAAAGCCCAAAGCGAGGACGTTTTTCATCTCGGAATTTTGTTTGAATCTGATACAAAGATAAAGGCAAACGCTTATAGGATTTAACTTCATCGCGGATTAGACTCGTGATTACTTCTTCATGAGTTGCCCCTAAAGCAAACTCACGGTCATGGCGATCTCTCATACGCATTAATTCTGGTCCATATGTATACCAACGACCAGACTCCTGCCATAATTCGGACTGCTGCAGTGCAGGCATTAAAAGCTCGACCGAACCTGATTGATCCATTTCTTCACGAATAATCTGTTCTACCTTTTGAAGAACTTTTCGAGCAAGTGGTAAGTAAGAGTACACACCACTTGCATTTTGACGAATATACCCTGCTCTTAAAAGCAATTGATGACTCTTTATTTCGGCATCAGCTGGTACTTCTCTTAGTGTTGGAATTAAAGTCATACTTTGTTTCATTTTGTATTCACACCTCATCTAAATCGAAATGGCAAAAAAGAACAGCGGAAGCGCCCATTGGAGCAACTATAGCTAGTCACTGGGCGCTAAAGCCGGTTATCATATGTGCTGTAAAATAAATTTTTCTTTCCATGACAAGAGTTTTCTCTCCATGGAGGTATTCTTATAAAAAGAATCTTTGGATATCATTCCATGTTACGACAAGCATTAAGAGCATTAATAAAGCGAAGCCGATGAAATGAACCATCCCTTCCTTTTGCGGGTCAATCGGCTTTCCTCTAACCGCTTCGACGGCAAAGAACATCAATCTACCACCATCTAAGGCTGGAATTGGCAGTAAGTTCATGATTCCTAAATTGATACTCAATACTGCTGCCCATCTCATCAAATACCATATGCCAGATTGAGCGACAATACTTGTTGATTCGTAAATCCCGACCGGTCCTGCAAGAGCATCAATTGAAAACTGACCAGTAACCAGTTTTCCAACTGCAAAAATAATTTCTTTTGTCCAAGTGTAGGTTTCTTCAAATCCATATCCAATGGCTTTTATCGTGTCCTTCTCAATTGGAGCATACACACCAATAATCCCTATGGTTTCGTTCTTCCCACCTTCGAGCTCTACCTCTCTTTTATCAGGTGTAACGGGAATTTCAAGAGTCTCCCCATTCCGCTCAATAAGGAACTCTAATTCGTTTTCTGGATTTTTCTGAATGATTTCCACTACATCTGACCAACTTGAAATTTCTGCTCCTTCAATGCTTTGAACGACATCTCCTTGTTTTAACCCTGACTCAAGAGCTGAACCGTCAGCAGCTAATTCACCTAAAACAGGTTTGTCGGAAGGCATTCCTTGGAACAAAGCGATAATCATAAAAACAACAATCGCTAGGATAAAATTCATCATTGGTCCGGCAAAAATAGCCATGGTTCTTTGGCCAATTGTCTTTGAAGCAAATTGTCTATCATGTGGAGCAATTTGCGTTTCTGCTCCGTTTTCGATAAACACTGCACTCCGACTAATTGAAAAAGTTTTTAGTTCTTCTTCGTTCCCATCTTCATAGCCTTTTATAAATAGCTGATGTTCTACATCGGCCTGTTCAACTTCAATCACAAGAGCATCAGGATATTTATCCTTATTATTAAGTATAACTCTATTAACTTTTTTATCTTCCCCGAATAATAAACCAATTCGGTGACCGGGTTTGATTTCGACCATTTCGGGATCTTCGCCGGCCATTCTAACAAATCCACCTATCGGTAAAAGACGGATCGTATAGACTGTTTCGTTTCTCTTATGGGAAAATATTTTCGGACCAAAACCAATCGCAAACTCTCGGCATAAAATTCCAGCCCGTTTTGCAAAAATCAGGTGACCCAGTTCATGAAAAAAAACAAGAGCCCCGAAAATAACAATAAAGGCAATAACTGTACTCAACTGAATGACCACCTTTTTTTAAATGAGTGATAATACCGACTTTCTTGTTTGTTCATCTATTTCCTGTATTGTTTCTAAATCTGGGTTCGTAATAATTTTGTGCTTCGTTAATTCACGTTCAATTAAATCTTCAATTTGTAAGAAGGTAATCTTTCCCTCTAGAAACGCTGCCACAGCTGCTTCGTTTGCGGCATTTAATACTGTAGGCATTGTTCCTCCAGCCCTACCTGCATCGTAGGCAAACTTCAGGCACCGGAAACGATCAAAATCCATTTCACGAAAATGCAACTTTCCGATTTGTGCAAGACTTAGTCTATTCCCTGTAGGATGAGGCAGTCGATCAGGGTATGTGAGCGCGTATTGAATTGGCACTCTCATATCAGGGGTTCCTAGTTGCGCAATGATGCTAGTGTCGTGGAACTCAACCATTGAATGTATGATGCTCTCTTTGTGGAGAACAACAGAAATCTTTTCATATGGAAGTGAAAACAACCAGTGCGCCTCTATGACCTCTAGCCCTTTATTCATCATGGTAGCCGAGTCAATTGTGATCTTGGCTCCCATTGACCAGTTAGGATGATTTAAGGCCTCACGGACGGTGACGTTTTTCAACTCTTCCCGTTTCCGATCCCGGAAGCTTCCTCCTGATGCAGTCAAAATAAGTTGTTCAATATTTTTTGCCTGTTCTCCCTGTAGAGCTTGAAAGATCGCAGAATGTTCACTATCAACAGGAAGAATTGATACGTTATGCTTCCTGGCCGCTTCCATTACAAGGTGACCAGCTGTTACCAGTGTCTCTTTATTCGCAATGGCAATGGTTTTTCCAGCTTGAATTGCCTTGAGTGTCGGCGATAACCCTACACTTCCTAAGACAGCGTTCACTAAAATATCAGCCTTATTATAGACAGCGGCTTCTTCAATTCCACTAGGTCCAAATCCTATTGTTAAACCAGGAAACTCCGTTTGTAGGGTTTCACAATCTACCTTCTCTTGAACCGAAACAAACTCAGGTTTGAACTCTAAGATAATTTTACGCACAACATCTATATTTCGTCCCGCAGAAATGGCGACTAATTGAAAGGCTTCCTGGTGGCCTCTAATAATGTCCAACGTCTGAATCCCAATGGATCCCGTCGCACCCAATAAACTTATTTTCTTCACAACACCCACTCCTAATTCACCTAACAGGACCTCTAAGAAAACCCCTGTTCCCTACAAATTCACTATTGTTTTTGACTCAAGTATGAATCTAGCTCCGACGATTATAACAAATTCATAAAGTGTAAGAGCGGTAAAACAAATAGGAGGCTGTCAAACCTGTCCAATATACCTCCGTGACCCGGAAGGATTGTCCCGGAATCTTTCACATTATAGTGACGTTTTAATGCAGACTCAACTAAATCGCCAACCTGACCAAAAATGGACAGGACAATCGTTGCAATAATTAACAGCACCATTGGGATGCCGATATTTGTAAACAACGCGAATAGTACTGCAACCACGATTGCGCAAAAAATGCCTCCAATTGAACCCTCAATCGTTTTGTTCGGACTAATCTCAGGCCATAGCTTTTTCTTGCCTAACGATCGACCGATAAAATAGGCACCAGAATCCGTAGCCCAAATAATAAACAAGGAATAAACAACAAACGTTAAACCGTTGTCCGCTCCCCTGGTCTCAATGAAATAGTAAAAACCAATTCCTACATATAGAGTTGCCAATACAGAAAAAGCAACCTCTTCAAAACTAAACCGATTTTTTGTAATAACTGTATACGTTAAAAATAACAAGACAGCCAATAGTGTAAGCTCAATTTTCGTATAATTCATATTACTAAGTATGCCAATATGCTCACTAGGGATCAGAAAAATCCAAAGCAAGATAAGCGAAATGATTCCTGGTATTGATGCAAGCTTGATGTTCTGCATCTTCAATGCCTCGTACAACCCAATTGAAGCAAGTAGATAAACCATTAGCACAAATGGCACCCCTCCAATTAACACGATTGGAAGGAAGATAGCTGCTGCTACGACTCCTGTTATGATTCTCTGCTTCATCTAATCCACACCTTTATTAAACTCCGCCAAACCGACGTTGACGACTTTGAAACACCTCAACAGCCTCAATAAAATGTTCTTCACTGAAATCTGGCCATAAAACATCTGTAAAAAAGAACTCAGTATAAGCAAGTTGCCAAAGCATAAAGTTACTTAGCCTGATTTCACCGCTTGTTCGAATGAGCAAGTCAGGGTCTTCTAAATCGGAAGTCATTAAATAGGAGGAGAAAACTTCTTCGTTAAGGTTTTCCTTATCCAGTTTACCATTTTCACAATCATTTAAGACCTGCTTAACAGCTTGGAGAATCTCCACACGGCTCCCATAATTTAAAGCAAAATTTAACACCAGACCAGTATTCTCTTTCGTATCAACCATTGCTTTCTTGACAGCCTTTAGCGTGTGAGCTGGCAGTTGATCGGTATTTCCCATCATGGTTACCCGAACATTTTCTTCAACCAATTCAGGTAAAAAGGAGCCAAGGAATTCTTCCGGAAGTTTCATCAGAAAGTCTACTTCCATTTTTGGTCGTTTCCAATTTTCCGTCGAAAAGGCATAAAGAGTCAAGGTTTTCACACCAAGTTCATTTGCAAGACGAGTAATTTTACGGACCACTTTCATCCCTTCATGATGCCCTGCTACCCTCGGTAAAGAACGTTTCTTTGCCCATCGCCCATTGCCGTCCATTATAATGGCGATATGTGAGGGAACCTCCTGAGATTGTATTTGTATTTTTCGATCACGGAGACTGGAAGGTTGATTCTGGGACTTCCAGGGATTTAGTTTATTTAACATAAGACAGCTCCCCTAAATAGGATAATACTCTCACCCAAAAAGAAATAGTCTTCTAGCTGGTTTTTAGCATATGTTCCTATCATACCAAAAATGAAAAAAGATATCTCTATAAAAAGAGTATGTAAGCTTATTCTAAAACAGAATGTTTTATTTTTGATTCTGTACGACCATATCTATGAAAAAACCCCCTGTAAAAGAGGGTCTTTTAAATATTTAGTTTACCATAGCAAATCCTAAGATTAAACTTCTAGTAGTTCTTTTTCCTTATCCTTTGTTACTTGGTCCACTTTGCTGATAAATTCATCCGTTACCTTTTGAATATCATCAGAATATCCACGAAGAGCATCTTCAGTGATCTCTCCATTCTTTTCAAGCTTCTTTAGATCATCGTTGGCATCACGACGGATGTTTCGAATGGCAATTTTCGCCTCTTCTGACTCCTTACGTACTTGCTTAGCCAATTCCTTACGGCGCTCTTCTGTTAACTGAGGAATCGCTAAACGGATAATGGAGCCATCGTTTGTTGGGTTGATTCCTAAGTCAGATTTCATGATTGCTTTTTCAATCTCTCCAAGAATAGACTTATCATAAGGTTGAATCACTAGAAGTCTAGCTTCTGGAACAGAAATTCCAGCTAACTGATTTACAGGAGTTGGCGCACCATAATAATCAACCGTAATTCTGTCTAAAAGAGAAGCATTTGCTCGCCCAGCACGGATTGAAGCCAGCTCACGTGTATAAGCTTGAATCGCTTTGGTCATTTTTTCTTTGGCTTTATCAACGACTTGTTTTGGCATGATTATTTCCCCCTAACAATAGTTCCAATTTTTTCACCCATTACAGCTCTCTTGATATTCCCTTCCTCCATTATTGAGAAAACAATTAAAGGAATGTTGTTGTCCATGCATAAAGATGAAGCAGTAGAATCCATAACCGCTAAACCTTCTTTGATAACGTCAAGGTATGATAGCTCATCATATTTAACGGCATTTGGATCCAAACGTGGGTCGGCAGAATACACTCCGTCCACATTGTTCTTTGCCATTAAAATGACTTCTGCTTCGATCTCTGCAGCTCTTAATGCCGCAGTTGTATCAGTTGAAAAGTATGGATTTCCAGTACCGGCTGCAAAAATAACGACTCGAGTCTTTTCTAGATGTCGAATGGCACGGCGGCGAATATATGGTTCCGCAACTTGACGCATTTCGATGGATGTCTGTACTCTGGTTTCAATACCTTCTTGTTCAAGACTATCTTGAAGAGCTAGTGAATTCATAACCGTTGCAAGCATCCCCATATAGTCTGCAGTTGCACGATCCATTCCCATTTCCTCACCGATTTTTCCACGCCAGATATTGCCTCCACCTACAACAACAGCGACCTCTACACCTAATTCTGCAAGTTCTTTTACCTGTCCGGCAACGTTTTTAATCACTGAAGGATTAATGCCAAAACCATTTTCACCTGCTAGTGCTTCCCCACTTAACTTTAAAACCACGCGTTTGTATTTTGGGTTGCCCATAGAAACCTCCGTAAAATTGAAATGTGAAGCGCCTTGTTTAGCCCCGTGAGTCTAGACGAGCCCAATAAGAAGGTATTTTTCACCTTCTTATTTGAATTGACTTATGACCCTAGGGGCTGGGCGCTACAACTAGACAGTTGAAATGTGAAAGCGCCTGTCCAAAGCACTTAATTAGAAGATCAACCAATCCCTCTCTCCAAAAACAGGGAACACATAGTGTTCCCTGACCAGAAAAATTAGACTTGGTTAAGATTATTTTTTATTAACTTGGCTCATAACTTCTTCTGCGAAATTATCTTCACGCTTCTCGATTCCTTCTCCTACTTCGAAGCGAACAAATTCACGTACTGTACCGCCTTTTGATTCAACAAACTGGCGTACTTTTTGATCTGGGTTCTTAACGAATGTTTGGTCAAGAAGGCAAACATCTTCGAAATATTTTCCAAGGCGTCCTTCAACCATTTTCGCTACGATATTCTCAGGTTTTCCTTCGTTAAGAGCTTGTTGAGTAAGTACTTGGCGCTCACGCTCAACCTCTTCTTGTGAAACCTCGTCACGAGAAACATATTTAGGATTTAAAGCTGCAACATGCATAGAAACATCCTTAGCAGCTGCTTCATCAGTTGTTCCTTCTAGAACAGTTAGAACAGCAATGCGGCCACCCATGTGTAAGTAAGCACCGAATGCGTCAGCATCTGTTTTAGTTAAAACTGCAAAACGACGAAGGGAAAGCTTTTCACCAATTTTAGCAATAGAAGCATTCACATATGCATCAACTGTTGAACCATTTTCCATTGATTGTGTAAGAGCCTCTTCTAGATTTGCAGGCTTGTTTTTCAAGATGTGCGCGCCAAGCTCTTTTACTAGAGTTTGGAAGCCTTCGTTTTTCGCAACGAAGTCTGTTTCAGAGTTTACTTCAAGAATAACAGCTTCATTTCCTTCAACAACGACACTTGCTAGACCTTCAGCAGCAATACGGTCACCCTTTTTAGCTGCTTTTGCAATGCCTTTTTCACGAAGGAAGTCAACTGCTTTTTCCATATCCCCGTCTACTTCTTGAAGTGCTTTTTTACAGTCCATCATTCCAGCGCCTGTTTTTTCACGCAATTCTTTAACCATTTGTGCAGTAATTGCCATAATGATTTTCCTCCTTAAGGTTAGTGTGATATGTACCTATTCCATATTTTCTCACTATTAATTGAGATTTAAACTTATAAGCGAAAGACCTCGTAGACATTTTCACTTTAAAAAAAGGTGATAAAGGGTATCCCTATATCACCTTTCCCCAAGACTTAAACTTACGCTTCTACAGGTTCAGCTGTTTCTTCCCCTTGCTTTGCTTCAAGGATCGCATCAGCCATTTTTCCTGTTAAAAGTTTCACAGCACGGATTGCATCATCGTTTGCAGGAATCACAACATCGATTTCATCCGGATCACAGTTTGTATCAACGATACCTACGATAGGGATGTTCAATTTACGTGCTTCAGCAACAGCAATGCGCTCTTTACGAGGGTCGATGATGAAAAGAGCATCAGGAAGGCCCTTCATATCTTTAATTCCACCCAAGAATTTCTCTAAACGCTCTAATTCTTTATTAAGTTGAACAACTTCTTTTTTAGGAAGGACATCAAATGTTCCATCTTCAGCCATTCTCTCAATATCTTTAAGGCGTCTAATACGCTTTTGGATTGTTTCGAAGTTTGTTAATGTACCACCTAACCAACGTTGGTTTACATAGTACATTCCAGAACGTTCTGCTTCTTCTTTAACAGAATCTTGAGCTTGCTTCTTTGTACCTACGAAAAGAACTGTTCCGCCTTCAGCAGCAAGTTCCTTTACCCAGTTATAAGCTTCCTCAACCTTTTTAACTGTTTTTTGAAGATCGATAATGTAGATGCCGTTACGCTCAGTGAAAATATATTTTTTCATCTTAGGGTTCCAACGGCGAGTCTGGTGACCAAAGTGTACACCAGCTTCAAGCAATTGCTTCATAGAAATTACTGACATGTTTGTTTCCTCCTAATGGTTTGTTTTCCTCCGGTCATATCGTCTTTAGCGAAAACTGTTAGTAACAGCACCATCCGCATAAATCCATGACCGTGTGTATTAACACCGTTTAATAATATAGCATATGTGAATATGACAATCAAGTCTAACTTGAAGTTTTTACTAGAAATTTACCTGTTTTAAATAGGCTGTTGATTTCCGCTCCAGGCACGAGAGGTTCGCGGGCAGTCCGGGAGCCCGGCCAGCTCCACCGCCTAGCCCCTCGAGACGCTTCCGCTTTTCTATCTCCTCGTCGCTTCGCTCCTGCGGGGTCTCCCTTAGCCTTGCACTCCCGAAGGAGTCTTCGTGCCTTCCGCTCCAATCAACACCGTTTAAAAGTTATAATTTCACTATTCACTTTAAACTCAGATTATAAAACAAAAATCCCGTTCAGGGCGTGAACAGGATTTTACATTTGACTTTTCTTGGTTTTAATTTGATTTTAGTTTCTCAAGTTCAAACAAGAATTTGTCATTTAATACTTTAATATACGTCCCTTTCATTCCTAAAGAACGAGATTCAATTACTCCTGCGCTTTCTAGTTTACGAAGAGCGTTTACGATAACAGAACGAGTAATTCCTACACGGTCAGCAATTTTAGAGGCAACAAGTAAGCCTTCTTTTCCGTTTAGTTCTTCAAAGATATGCTCAATTGCTTCTAATTCACTGTAAGAAAGAGAGCTGATCGCCATTTGAACAACAGCCTTGCTACGAGCTTCTTCTTCAATTTCTTCTGCCTTTTCACGGAGAATCTCCATTCCAACAACAGTAGCCCCATACTCAGCTAGGATAAGATCATCATCTTCAAAAGGTGCTGTTACACGACCTAGAAGCAATGTACCAAGACGCTCACCGCCACCAATAATTGGAACAATCGTTGTTAATCCACTCTTAAACAAATCTTTGTTTTCAACTGGGAAAATCGTATACTGGCTTTCCACATCTAGATTTGGAGATGTTTCTTTAATATTAAATAAACCATTTGTGTATTCCTCTGGGAACTGACGATCTTCAAGCATTTTTTTAATCCGGTCGTTTTCGATTTGTTGATTTACAGCAAACCCTAGTAACTTACCACGACGGCTAACAACAAATATGTTTGCCTCGATGACATCGGACAATGTCTCAGACATTTCCTTAAAGTTTACTGGTTTACCCGCTGCCTTTTGAAGTAGTGCATTGATTTTTCTTGTTTTTGATAGTAAGTCCATTAGTTCTTCCTCCTATTTTGCATAACAACCTATATGATGTTTTACATGTATTCTGCCTTATTTTACCGGCCAATGCTTGTTATTGTTTACTTTAACCATCGCCAGATAAAACGGTTTATAAAATAAATCTGCTCAAATCCTTGTTTCTAGATATTGCACCTAGTTTTTCTTCCACATATTGTGGTGTGATTAAGATATCTCCCATTGAGATATCTGGCGCTTCAAAGCTTAAGTCTTCTAGCAATTTCTCTAAAATTGTATGAAGACGTCTCGCCCCAATATTGTCCGTGTTTTGGTTCACTTCATAAGCAACTTCAGCTACTTTACGAATAGCTTCGTCAGAAAATTCAATTTGTATACCTTCAGTTTCCAATAATGCTTTATATTGTTTGATAAGCGCATTATCTGGCTCAACTAGAATGCGATAAAAATCATCTACTGTTAGTTTTGTTAATTCTACACGGATTGGAAAGCGACCTTGAAGTTCAGGAATCAAATCCGACGGTTTCGCAATGTGAAAAGCACCTGCGGCAACAAATAGTACATGATCGGTTTTGACCGGTCCATACTTCGTTACAACAGTTGAACCTTCAACAATTGGCAAAATATCTCTTTGCACTCCTTCACGTGAAACATCAGCCGAACCACCGCCAGAACTTTTACTAGCGATCTTATCAATCTCATCAATAAAAATAATGCCTGATTGTTCTGCTCGAACCGTTGCTTCTAGTGTAACTTCATCCATATCAATTAACTTTTGTGCTTCTTCATTTGTTAATACTTTCCTCGCTTCTTTAACAGGAAGCTTCCGTTTTTTTCGTTTTTTGGGCATGAGGTTGCTTAATGCATCCTGCATGTTCACACCCATTTGTTCCATACCAGAGCCTTGAAGCATGTCAAACATAGAAGGGGCCTGTTCTTCTACTTCAACAGAAATGACCTCGTTCTCCAATTCTCCAGCCTCTAACTTAGTCTGTATCGCTCTACGTCTTTCCTTAAGATTCATCTCTTCGGTCGAGGCAGTGGAATCTTGTTCGGCCTGTTGATTCCCTCCACCAAATAACATTTCTAGTGGGTTTTTATAAGACGTATTCTTCTTAGCAGCTGGAACCAACAACTCAACTAGTCGGCGGTTTGCATTTTGCTCAGCACGCTCTTTCACACTTAGCATTTTTTCTTCTTTTACAATCCGAACTGATGTCTCTACTAGGTCACGTACCATTGACTCCACATCTCGTCCTACATAGCCGACTTCCGTAAATTTGGTTGCTTCCACCTTTACAAACGGCGCGCGGACCATCTTGGCAATTCTTCTAGCAATTTCCGTCTTCCCTACCCCTGTCGGACCCATCATTAAGATGTTTTTAGGGCTTATTTCATCTCGGATACTTTCATCCAATAGGCTTCTCCGATACCGATTTCTAAGTGCAACTGCAACTGCTTTTTTCGCATCTTTTTGACCGATAATGTATTGATCAAGTCGTTCAACGATTTGTCTAGGCGTCAAATTGTTTGAATTATTCATGCATACACACTCCTTCCCTACAATTCTTCTACAATAATGTTGGTATTGGTATACACACAAATATCAGCAGCAATTTCGAGGGCTGCCTTTGCAATTTCCTGTGCTGACAAATGTTCACCAGCATACTGTTTTAAAGACCGTCCTGCTGCCAAAGCATAATTCCCACCTGAGCCAATTGCTAAAATTCCGTCATCAGGTTCAATGACTTCACCTGTCCCTGAAATAAGCAAAATATGATCCTCATTCATGACAATTAACATTGCTTCAAGTTGCCTTAACATTTTATCGCCGCGCCATTGTTTTGCTAACTCAACGGCCGCGCGTTGCAAACTCCCATTATACTCTTCAAGCTTCGCCTCGAACATCTCAAATAATGTAAAGGCATCTGCTACAGAGCCAGCAAAACCAGCTACTACTTTCCCATTAAACAACTTTCGTACCTTACGAGCCGTGTGTTTCATCACAACTGCATTGCCAAATGTGACCTGACCGTCCCCGGACATGGCACATTTCCCCTTATGTTGAACCGCAAAAATCGTTGTCGCATGAAATTGAGACATCCCTTTTCCTCCTCATCAAGACTTTATGCCCTTGGGTGGCTAGACATATAGGTTCGTCTTAAATGTTCATTGGTAACATGGGTATACACCTGGGTTGACGAAAGAAATGCATGACCTAGTAATTCCTGAACCGTCCGTAAATCAGCTCCATTGTTTAACATATGTGTCGCGAAAGTATGTCTCAGCTTATGGGGATGTATTTTCCCATGTAGAGCAGATTTTTCAAACATTTTGTTTAAGATTTCACGAACTCCCCTATCGGTCAACGGTCCACCCCTGTAATTAACAAAAAGAAAACCATGATCCTCTTTACCTTTTAACAATTCACTACGTGCTGTTTGTATGTAGCTTTCGAGTTCATCATGAGCAAAGCTCCCAAACGGGACATACCTTTGTTTTTGGCCCTTACCATGGACTAAAACAGTTGAAAGATAAAAATCAAGATCTGTTAGACGAATCTTACAGCATTCACTAACGCGAATCCCTGTACCATAAAGAAGTTCTAATAACGCTTTGTTTCTCTTTCCTAGAGCGGTATCAGTCTCACAAGCTTCAAAGAATACATTTAACTCTTGTTCATAAAAGAAATCAGGCAAACGTTTTTCCGCTTTGGGAATAGAAACAAGGGCCATAGGATTTTCATCTACGAGTTTCTCTCGAAGTAAAAACTTATAAAAACTACGAAGACAAGAAATTCTTCGTGCTACTGTTTTTCTTGATAGTTGTTTCTCGTAAAGTTTTGTCAGATAGATTCGCACATCTGAATATTGTACATCTTTTATATTCAAAATGGCTTCTTCTTTCATAAAGTCAAAAAAATCGGTCACATCGTGATGATAGTGTTCAACAGTGTATTGTGAACAATTTTTTTCAATTTGTAAATATTCAATAAACAACTTTAAAGAAATGTTCACATTTTCCGTCACTTGCAATCACCCCACAGAGGCTACTAAATGGTATCATAACTTAGCAGTCTATTGCAATATAGTTTACAAATTTTTCACAAATTTCTGAATTGTTTCCAATGCTCGATTAGCGAGCGCCTCATTTCTTTCCTGCTTATTCTTTATTTTCCCTGATAGATTAGGCAGCAAACCAAAATTTGCGTTCATTGGTTGGAAGTTTTTCGGATTCGTGGTTGTAATATAATGCGCCATACTTCCCATCGCTGTCTCAGCCGGGAATTTCACTGGTGACTCTCCCAAAACGATTTTCGCTGCATTTATACCTGCAATTAAGCCACTAGCAGCAGACTCTACATATCCCTCGACACCAGTCATTTGTCCTGCAAAGAATAAGTCTTCTCTATTTTTAAATTGATAGGTCGCCTTAAGTACCTTAGGTGAGTTAATAAATGTATTTCGGTGCATAACTCCGTAGCGAACGATTTCTGCATTCTCTAGCCCGGGAATTAATTTGATCACTTCTTTTTGAGGGCCCCATTTTAAATGAGTTTGAAATCCAACAATATTATAAAGCGTCCCTGCCGCATCGTCTTGACGAAGCTGGACAACAGCATATGGTCGTTTCCCTGTTTTTGGATTTTCAAGTCCTACCGGCTTCATTGGTCCGAATAACATTGTCTTTCTACCACGGTTGGCCATTACTTCGATTGGCATACACCCTTCAAAAAAAACCTCTTTTTCAAATTCCTTTAATGGTACTGTTTCGGCTTCAATTAACGCTTCGTAAAAACGATTGAATTCCTCTTCTGTCATTGGACAATTGAGATAGGCCGCTTCCCCCTTGTCATAGCGGGATTTTAGATAGACCTTATCCATATTGATGCTTTCTTTTTCAATGATTGGTGCGGCTGCATCATAAAAGTACAGATACTCTTCTCCAGTTAATTGCTTCAACCCCTGTGACAGTGCTTCACTCGTTAACGGCCCCGTTGCAATAATCGTTGGTCCTTCAGGTATTCCTACTACCTCTTCATTGATTACTGTTACATTCGGGTGATTTTTCACTTGCTCGGTTACTCTAGCTGCAAAATCATGACGATCAACAGCAAGTGCACCTCCCGCTGGCACAGAACTGGCATCAGCACTACCGATTATGACAGAATCCAATATTCTCATTTCTTCTTTTAAAACGCCCACAGCATTCGTCAGTGAATTGGCGCGCAACGAGTTGCTACACACCAACTCAGCAAATTTATCTGTGTGGTGAGCTGGGGTCAGTTTAACTGGCCTCATCTCATAGAGTCGGACATTAATTCCTCTTTTTGCTAATTGCCAGGCTGCTTCGCTGCCGGCAAGACCTGCTCCTACAACATTTACTACTTTTCCTGTCATTTTGATCCTCCACTGCTTACTTTATCTATACGCTTATCTTTTTATATTTTGCCCTTAATTGTCCATTTTGCACTTAAGGATACGATTTTAAAAGAAAAAAGTTTCAAATTGACAAAAAATGATTCTACCATAAAGTGAAGCTTGTATCAAAGAAGTTGTTTCAAATTACTATATTTTTTTCAAGCTCTTCTAATAGCACAACAACAAAAAGAGCGAGCAAATGCTCACTCTATTGTTGTGGTTCTTCTTTATAATCACATTGAGTACAAGAAACCTGAACACCTTTTTTGAGTTTTTTCTCAACCAAGAGGCTTTCACATTTCGGACAACTTCTGGCAATTGGTTTGTCCCAAGAAAGAAATTCGCATTCAGGATAACGATCACATCCATAAAAAATTCGGCGCTTCTTGCTCTTACGCTCAATGATATTTCCTTCCTTACAATTAGGACATTTTACTCCGATTTCTTTTACAATAGCCTTTGTATTCCGACAGTCAGGGAAATTACTGCAAGCCATGAATTTACCATAGCGTCCCATCTTGAAAACCATCGCGTTTCCGCACTGTTCACAATCTTCCCCTGCAGGCTCATCTTTAATTTCAATTTCCTGCATTTCTTTTTCCGCTTTTTCAAGGTCTTTTTCAAATTCCTTGTAAAATTCATCGATAATATTTACCCAGTTCACACTGCCTTCTTCAATATTATCCAGGTCTTGTTCCATTTTTGCAGTGAACTCAACATTCACAATATCCGGGAAAAACTCAATAATCAATTGATCAACAATTTCCCCTAATTCGGTTGGTACAAACCGTTTATTGTCGAGGCTAACATACCCTCGTTTCTGAATTGTATCAAGCGTTGGCGCATAAGTCGAAGGTCTCCCTATTCCGAGTTCTTCTAACGTTCTGACTAGCCTAGCTTCTGTATACCTAGGAGGAGGCTGAGTGAAATGCTGCTTCGGTTCGATGTCCTTTTGTACCACCTCATCCCCTTCTATTAAGTTAGGAAGAAGCTTGTCTTTTTCATCTACTTCATCATCAGAGCCTTCTACATATACTTTCATGAAACCAGGAAATTTCACTTTGGAACCAGTTGCTCGGAAAATTACCCCTGAATTAACCAAATCGACACTCATTGTATCCATTACTGCCGGCGCCATTTGGCTTGCAACAAAGCGATCCCAAATCAATTTGTACAATCTTAACTGGTCCCTAGATAAATATTGCTTTAGTTCCGCAGGTGCCCTTAAAACACTCGTTGGTCGTATGGCTTCGTGGGCATCTTGCGCATTGGCTTGTTTCTTTTCCTTTTTGACCCCACTCTTTAAAAATTCCTTGCCATATTCATTCGTAATATAGCCACTTGCTTCATCTTGGGCAACCTCAGAGATTCGCGTAGAGTCAGTTCTCATATAAGTAATTAAACCGACGGTACCTTCTTTTCCAATATCCACCCCTTCATATAATTGCTGCGCAAGCATCATCGTTTTTCTTGCTCTAAAATTCAACTTTCGCGCTGCCTCCTGCTGGAGGGATGAAGTAATAAACGGGGGTGCTGGATTGCGTTTTCGTTCTTTCTTGGTAACCGTTTCGACCTTAAAATGATTTCCTTTTAACTGTTGAAGAATTTTTTGAACATCCTCATTGGATTTTAATTCAGTTTTCTTTGAATTAACTCCATAGAATGTTCCTTCAAACTTGCTCTTTCCTTTTAGAAATTCCGCGCCAATTGTCCAGTATTCTTCTGGCTCAAAGTCTTGGATTTCTTTCTCCCGATTAATGATCAGCCTTAATGCAACAGACTGTACTCTTCCTGCACTAAGACCCTTTTTGACCTTTTTCCAAAGCAACGGGCTGATGTTATAGCCAACAAGCCGATCTAAAACACGCCTTGCTTGCTGCGCATCAACAAGGTCCTTATTAATTGGTCGTGGATGTTTAAATGAATCTTTAATCGCATCTTTGGTGATTTCATTAAATACAACCCTGCAGTCTGAATCTACATCCACATTAAGACTACGAGCCAAATGCCAAGCAATTGCTTCCCCTTCGCGATCAGGGTCAGCCGCGAGGTATATTTTCTTTGCTTTTTTTGCAGCAGATTTTAATTCTTTTAAAATTGGACCTTTTCCTCGAATTGTGATGTATTTCGGCTCATAACCGTGTTCTACGTCAATTGCGGTTTGACTCTTGGGCAAGTCTATTACATGCCCCATGGAAGCTTTTACTTTATATTTTTTTCCAAGATATCGTTCAATCGTCTTCGCTTTCGCGGGTGACTCAACGATGACTAAATACTCCGACATTCAGTTAGTCCTCCTTAGAGGGAATAAAATTACCACTATTATTTAATATGCGGTTCCCCATTGTCAATACCTGGGTAAAGTAAGCGTTTTATTATTTTTATCTAGCCCTTTTATTGTTCTAATGGAGTTAGACGATGCACTTACCGCTTTTCTATATCCAGCACCAGCATATACTGGTTAATATTTATTTCCTTTTTCAAATAGTACTGATGCAAAATGTATAACAGATTTTGAATAATTTCAACCATTTTGTAGTAATTTTTCTATTTCACCTGTAATTTCACTTGAAATTTTATCCTTTTATTCCTTATTTTAGCCTTGTTTTTGGGTAGAAAATTAAATTTCTTCTATTATATCTTTTGGTTCTTTTATTAGTTTTGCTCCGAGCTGAATCAACTCATTCGTACCCGTATAGGCTGGATTCAGAATATTCCCTGGTATTGCAAAAACGTCCCTTCCCTCACTCAATGCAAAGTCTGCGGTGATAAACGAACCACTCCTTTTCTTCGCTTCAATCACCAATGTCCCTTTTGCCAAACCACCAATAATCCTATTTCTTAATGGGAAATGCCATTTTTCTGGTCTAGTATTTGGCGGATATTCCGATAATAATAGTTGTTCTGCCATCATTTGAGAAGCAAGTCCAAGGTTTTCTTTTGGATATATATGCTGAAAGCCTCCCGCGATGACCCCAATAGTCCTTCCCCCTAATTTTATCGACGTTTGATGAGCGAGGGCATCTATCCCTCTGGCTAACCCACTAATGATGACAGCTTGATGTTTTATTAAATCAGGAAATAAAAATTCAATTGCACTTTTCCCATAAGCTGTAGCCTCCCGACTACCAACAACCGCTAACGGAAATGGTTGATTCAATAGAGTTTTATCTCCTTTGGCGAACAACAGCCAGGGTGCTTGATAAATATTTTTTAAAAGCAATGGATAGTCTTCATCAACTACACTAATTAAGTGGATATCATTTCGAACATAATATTCAATAAGATCATCAATTGGAATTTTATCTAGCAAAGGGAGAAATTGTTCATGTTTAAAACGACTGGATGGAGCATTAAGAGAAGAATAAAGAGAGGATAATGTCGGGTCATCTTTTAATAGTTGATAGATTGTTTTCCAGCTTGGTTTACAGTGAACTAAATGAATCAATCTTTTTTTGAATTCATCCATCGGGGGCCTCCTGTTTTGGAAGATTTAGTAAGCACAGGCATTTCAACTAACCTTTTATTGTTTAATAAAATGCCAAACAGCCCCTCTAATTGAGGGACTGTTTCATTCATGATTCTTAGTGCGTTTTGCACGCTTCATATAGACCTTTTTCTTTAAGCACTTCGATTAATGTTTCACCCATGACAGATGGAGTCTCAGCAACTTTAATGCCGCACTCGTTCATTACACGGATTTTCTCATCAGCTGTCCCTTTTCCGCCGGAAATGATCGCACCAGCATGACCCATGCGCTTTCCTGGAGGTGCAGTTACTCCACCAATGAAGCCTACAACAGGCTTAGTCATATTTGCTTTAACCCATTCAGCTGCTTCTTCTTCAGCTGTTCCACCAATTTCACCAATCATGATAACAGCATAAGTATCTGGATCTTCATTGAACGCCTTAAGCACATCAATAAAGTTCGTTCCATTTACAGGATCTCCACCAATTCCAACCGCAGTTGTTTGGCCAAGTCCAGCTTGTGTTAATTGATGAACGGCTTCATAAGTTAAAGTTCCTGAGCGGGAAACAACACCTACGTGTCCTTTTGTATGAATGTAACCAGGCATAATTCCAATTTTACACTCATCAGCTGTAATGACACCTGGGCAGTTTGGACCTACTAGGCGTGTCTTTTTGCCCTCCATATAACGTTTAACTTTTACCATGTCAAGCACAGGAATATGCTCAGTAATACAGATTGCAAGATCAAGCTCTGCATCTACTGCTTCCATGATTGCATCTGCGGCAAATGGAGCTGGTACATAGATTACAGAAGCAGTTGCACCTGTTGCTGCAACAGCCTCCTGAACAGTATTGAAAACAGGTACGCCTTCGACCTCTTGGCCGCCTTTTCCTGGAGTCGTACCACCAACGATTTTAGTACCATATTCTAGCATTTGTTTTGTATGAAAAAGGGCCGTTGAACCGGTAATCCCTTGGACAATGACTTTTGTATCTTTATTAATGAATACACTCATGACAACGATTCTCCTTTCTATCCTACTTAACTAGTGAAACAATTTTTTGTGCGCCGTCAGCCATTGATTCTGCTGCAACAAGATTCAATCCAGATTCATTTAGAATCTTTTTACCAAGATCAACATTTGTTCCTTCTAGACGAACAACAAGAGGAACTTGAAGACCAACTTGTTTCGCAGCCTCTACAACACCCTCAGCGATAACGTCACATTTCATGATTCCACCAAAGATATTGACAAAAATACCCTTAACGTTTTGATCGGATAGAATGATTTTAAATGCTTCAGTAACCTTTTCAGCTGTTGCACCGCCCCCAACATCAAGGAAGTTAGCCGGGTCGCCGCCGTAATGCTTAACGATGTCCATAGTAGACATTGCTAGTCCAGCTCCATTAACCATACAACCGATATTACCATCTAATGAGATATAGCTTAAATCATATTTTGAAGCTTCAATTTCCTTTTGATCTTCCTCATCAAGGTCACGGAACTCAAGAATATCTTTATGACGGTATAATGCGTTTGAGTCAAAGTTTAATTTTGCATCAAGCGCCATAACTTTTCCATCACCAGTTACTACTAGTGGGTTAATTTCTGCAATTGAGCAGTCCTTCTCGACATAGGCATTATATAATCCCATCATAAATTTAACAGCTTGATTCACAAGCTCTTTAGGGATATTGATATTAAAAGCAATTCGACGTGCTTGGAATGCAGTTAGTCCAACAACTGGGTCAATTTGCTCTTTGAAGATTTTTTCAGGAGTTGCCTCAGCTACTTCTTCAATTTCAGTTCCGCCTTCTTCTGAAGCCATTAAGACAACGCGTGAAGTTGCACGATCAAGAACAAGACCAACATAGTATTCTTTTTTAATGTCACAGCCTTCTTCAATCAATAGGCGTTTTACTTCTTTGCCTTCTGGTCCTGTTTGGTGAGTGACTAGAGTTTTTCCTAAAATTTCACTCGCATATGTACGGACTTCATCTAGATTTTTAGCGACTTTAACTCCGCCCGCTTTTCCGCGGCCGCCAGCATGAATCTGAGCTTTTACAACACAAACTTGGGTTCCTAGTTCTTTCGCAGCTTCGACAGCTTCTTCTACTGTAAAAGCGACTTTCCCATTAGGTACCGATACCCCATATTGTCTGAGGACCTCTTTCCCTTGATACTCATGGATATTCATTTTCCCATCCTCCTATCAACCTCTACAAGTAAGCGTAAACAAAATAATTTACACAAAATTGCAAAGATTTTTTTACAGTACATTTGTTTCAAATTATAACCAACGCTTTCATTGTATATAATGATATATTACTTGTCTACCATTATGATTGAAATATTTTGCCTTTTTAAAAATTACAAAAACTGTTGACAAATAAAAGCACAGCTGGGGCAATCATCGACCAAGCTGTGCTTTTTCAACGTATCCGTACAAGCAGAATGCTCTTTATTTGTTATAGCAAAATATCAAATATAGTCTTTAACTGGAGCAAAGCTCTTACGATGGTACGGGGTTACTCCATAGCGTTTAATCGCTTCAAGATGTTCTGCAGTCCCGTACCCCATATTAGAGGAAAATCCATATTCAGGGTACTCCCTGCTTATTTCTTTCATCATTCGGTCTCTTGTCACCTTTGCAATAATAGAAGCTGCCGCTATGGTAATACTTCGTGCATCCCCCTTTATAAGAGATTCACTAGGATAAGGTGTTTCAAGTTTCACCGCATCTATTAGCAAGTAATCAGGGTTAGGAGCAAGCTGAGTGACCGCCTCTAGCATTGCCTTCTTGGCAGCTTCCAAAATATTTATTGTGTCAATTTCAGCAGCACCAATAATCCCGACACCAAACGAGATAGCTTCAAGTTTAATACGCTCAAAATAATCTTCTCTTTTTTGCTCTGTTAGCTTTTTTGAGTCATCAATTCCTGGTAAGTAGAAGTCTTCCGGAAGGATAACAGCGGCGGCTACTACAGGTCCAGCTAAAGGGCCACGACCTGCCTCATCTATTCCAGCAATAAATTGAAAGCCCTGATGTCTTAGAGCCCCTTCGAAAGAAGTCATCTCTAGAAACTTCTTATGTAGTAATTGCTCTTTCTCCCGAAGTCGCTCCCATTTATCGAGTATTCGTTGGACTCCTTTTCTTTCATCTTGTCTTAGAGTTTGAACAAGTTGCTTCTTATCTTCACCCTCTACCAGTAACTGCTGTTCTATTTCTTGGATTGTCAATTTTTTCATAGGAATCGTTCGCTTTCTTAAATTGTTTAGTCCTTTTAAAGCAGGCTGTTGACTTCCGCTCCAGGCACTCGCTTTCCGCGGGCAATCCGGGAGCCTAGGCAGCTCCAGCGCCTAGCCCTTCGTCGTTTCGCTCCTGCGGGGACTCCCTTGGCTTTGCACTCCCACAGGACACTGAATTACATCCTTGAATTTGCCCACGCACGAGGAAATGTGTAGTTCATTTTCGAGGAGTCTTCGTGCCTTCCGCTACAATTAACGGTAAGTATTACAGCGATTCTTAAATAAAATTAATAACTTTAACTATCAGAGCCTTCAATCTTTTCGAGATCACTTGGTCGTTCGAAGGATAGGGGTCCTAGTTTCTCTCCCCTTATTTCTCTAATTACGGTTTCTGCTACTTTATCATAGTCAATTTCTTTGCCTTGTTTGAATCCTCTAGCTAGACCGATTTTATCAAACATTTCGGTGATATCCTCTGGTATTTCTTCCAAATGGAATCTTTCCCTTACTCTGTCAGGATATCGGGTTCCGAGATAACGCAAGGCATAGACAGCAACATCATCCAAGTTTAAAATAGCATCCTTAATTGCTCCGGTTACAGCCAATTTTAATCCTACTTCTTGATCTTCAAATTTTGGCCAAAGAATTCCTGGGGTATCTAGTAACTCAAGCTCATTTCCAACTTTTATCCATTGCTGAGCCTTTGTCACACCTGGCATATTCCCTGTCTTGGCAATATTTTTACCATGCAGCCGATTAATAAGTGTTGATTTCCCAGCATTAGGGATTCCAACAATCATGGCACGAATCGCTCTTGGTTTAACACCTTTTGCTTTTAAGCGCTCAATTTTATCATTCAGTAGCTTTTTCGCCTCAGTTACAATTTGCTTCAACCCTGTCCCTGCTTGAGAATTAATCGCCAGTGCCGTGACACCCTGATTTTTAAAATAGCGAACCCATTCGGCAGTAATCTCTTTATCCGCCATATCCGCTTTATTTAATAGAACAATTCTTGGTTTGTGCTGAATGATTTCATCAATCATCGGGTTCCGAGAAGAATGAGGAATTCTAGCATCTACTAATTCAAAGATAATATCGACAAGCTTGAGTTTCTCCGTGACCTGTCTGCGCGCTTTTGCCATATGGCCAGGAAACCATTGTATTGTCATCTTAAAAAACCTCCTAAACACAAATTAAACGCCTTGTTGACGCCCTGCAAGCAGGGGATGAACAAGGCGTTTTCAAAATTTTTTACTGAATAAACCGTATGTCTTCCACTGGCCAATAAATGAAGTTCGTTTTTCCAAGTACCTCTTCAATTGGGACAGCACCGATATGACGACTGTCTTTACTGAAGCGACGATTATCACCCATTACGAAAATATGGCCCTCTGGTACTGTTTCTCTACCTATCTTCTCTTCAAGTGTAAATGGATCGGTGAGTGGACCATCAATTACTTGATTTTTATACTCTTCCAAGTATGGCTCTTCATAGGCTTTTCCATTCACATAGAGTGTATCATTTCGGTATTCGATTGTATCACCAGGCAGACCAATTACTCTTTTTATGTAATCCTTATTTTCTGGCGCGTGGAACACTACGATATCAAACCGATCAGGTTCGCCAATTTTATAGCTAAACTTATTTACAATCATTCTATCCTGATCATGAAGGGTTGGCATCATCGATAACCCATCTACTACGATTGGAGCAAATAAGAAGTACCTGATCAATGCCGCAAGTAGTACTGCGATTATAAGTGCTTTAATCCATTCCCATAATTCATTCTTATTCTTTGCCATTCTTTCCCCACCATTCTCAGAATCAGTTTACATATATTCTATTTTACATAAGTCTTTCACTTTAAACACGATGGGAGTGTTTTTTTAACATTTATTTCATATATTATTAATAAAAGTCAAATGAAAATGTTGATTTCAGATGCAATCCAGGTTTTCTTATCATTAGTAGTATTCTTTCGTAAAGGTTACTATCCATTTATATCTATGAAAAAAGAGCTTGTCAGACAAGCTCTTTTTTGAATCTTACTAATGTTCTTATCGAATCTCTTTAATACGAGCTTTTTTACCACGTAGTTCACGTAGGTAGTAAAGTTTCGCACGGCGTACTTTACCGCGACGGATTACTTCTAGCTTCGCAATTTTTGGTGTGTGTACAGGGAATGTACGCTCAACGCCTACACCGTAAGAAATCTTACGAACTGTAAAAGTTTCGCTGATTCCACCACCACGACGCTTAATTACAACACCTTCAAAAATCTGAATACGCTCACGAGTTCCCTCAACAACCTTAACGTGTACACGTACAGTGTCACCAGGACGGAATGAAGGTAGATCAGAACGAAGTTGTTCTTTTGTAATTTCTGCAATTAGATTTTGCATCGTTTTCAACTCCTCCCACAGATGCTCTTATACAACTCTTGGTACAGCGGAACATCGTTATAAAGACTTGCTCTTTCGCTCAAGTCACAAGAGATATCATAACATATTGAATCGCCCACTGCAATGGTTTATTCAGATTGATTTTTAATTTCATCTAGTAATTTTTGCATTTCAGATGGAAGTTCTATATCCTCTAGCAAATCGGGACGTCGTAGATGTGTTCTTCGCAAGGATTCTTTTTTTCTCCATTGCTCAATTAAGCGATGATTCCCAGAAGTGAGAACATCAGGCACCTTCATACCACGAAAGTCTGCTGGCCTAGTATAGTGGGGGTGCTCTAATAAGCCTGTACTAAACGAGTCCTGGATATGAGATTCCTCACTTCCTAGCACGCCAGGGAGAAGGCGGACAACGCTATCAATGACAACCATCGCACCTAGCTCCCCTCCGGTCAGTACATAGTCTCCAATCGATATCTCATCGGTGATTACGTGCTCACGTATCCGCTCATCATACCCTTCATAATGACCGCAAATAAAAATAAGATGCTCTTCCTTTGAGAGCTCCTCCGCCTTCTTCTGTGTATACCGTTCGCCTTGAGGGCACATCAAGACCACTCTAGGTTGTTTAGCCTCTGCCTTTTGAATCAAGTCCTCGACAGCATCGAAGATGGGCTGTGGCTTTAATACCATACCGGCTCCACCTCCGTAAGGATAGTCGTCCACTGTCTGATGTCGATTATCCGCATAATCACGGAAATTAACAACCTGATACCTGACAGCCTCTTTTTCAGCTGCTTTATTCAAAATAGAGTGCCCGAGAACTCCGGTAAACATTTCTGGAAAGATAGAGAGAACATCAATTTTCATCATGACAAGAGACCTTCCATTGGCTCAATTAAAATAATTTTATCCTTAATGTCTACTTTTTTAACTACATCTTCAATATAAGGAATTAAAATTTCCTTTCCTTTCCCACCTTTTACGACCCAAACATCATTGGCGCCTGGCGTAAGAATTTCAACAACCTTGCCAATTTCCTCTCCATGAATCGTGGCAACGAGGCATCCAATAATATCTTGGAAATAATATTCTCCTTCTTGCAGGTCCCCTCTTTGACTTGCTGGCACCTTAAGAATTGCACCCCTTAAGACTTCCACTTGATTAACATTGTCGTAACCTTCAAAAGTAAGTAAATCAAAATTTTTATGAGTTCGATGACTCTTCACAACCAACTCTAACGGTTCTTTTGAACCAGGCTTAAAGAGAAAAAGATGATTTCCTACTTTATATCTTTCTTCGGGAAAATCCGTCCGTGAAATCACCCTTACTTCCCCACGTATTCCATGTGTATTAACAATTTTTCCGACATTAAACCATTTTTCCATCATCCATCACCTCTCGCGTATTTCAACCACGATTCCGTCTTTCACCACAATCGTCTTTTCAACAATAAAATCATCCCAACTGTCCCCAACATTCACGTCGACAAGGGCCTCGTGCTCTGATTCTTTTAATTCGCTTCCTATCGGTAGAATATGTAATTGCTCGATATGAAAATCAAGGAGTTTTATTTTTTCATTACGGACCATAATTTCTTTTTCAAATTGCTTTTTTAGCAACTCTGGGGGGAACTTTTTCATTTTTTCCTGTTTTTTCATTTCGAATTTCAACTGGTCGCTTTCTTTTTGCAACTGGAATTTCTTTGTTTCATAGTTAGTAAGGAGTTTGTCCTTACCTGTCTCAGTTAAAACCTGTTTAACGACAACCGTCTGGATAAGCTTCACAGCGCTCCACCCTCTCCGCCTTTATCTATTTAATAATTTATTTTCATTATATATGAATTAAGGTGTTAAAGAGAAATTAGCATGACTGAGAAGTATGTATATCAAAAAGAAGAGGCCGACCAAAAGATCTCTTATGATCCTTTAATCAAGCCCCTCCTACTTACTTATTCAACAATCTCTAAAAAGATCTTCTTTTGTTGTGATGATCCTGCTGCATAGACGACCGTTCGAATGGCCTTAGCAACTCGCCCCTGTTTTCCAATCACTTTTCCCATATCCGTTTTATTAACGGATAGCTTATAGGTGATACGATTTTCTTCTTCCTCCACGTTCACAAGAACGTCTTCAGGAAAATCAACTAGAGGCTTTACGATTGTTTCAATTAAGTCTTTCATAATTACTTGCTTAATTTAGCATTATGGAATTTTTCCATGATGCCTTGGTTTGAGAACAAGTTACGAACTGTGTCAGATGGTTTTGCTCCATCTTGTAGCCATTTAAGTACAAGCTCTTCGTTGATATCAACGATAGCTGGCTGAGCAACTGGATTATAAGTTCCAACTGTTTCAATGAAACGTCCATCACGTGGTGAACGAGAATCTGCTACAACAATACGATAGAAAGGAGATTTTTTTGCTCCCATACGCTTTAAACGAATTTTTACTGCCATTTTAAATAAGCACCTCCGAATAGTTTCACACAAGATAGAATGATAACAAATTGTTTTTTAGTTGTAAAGGTTTTTTTCTTTACAGATTGAAAAGCGGAATCGCCTTGTACAGCCCCGACAGGCATAAGACGAGCCGGCGAGAAGGTTGTTCTTTAACCTTTTTGACGGATTGGCTTATGACCCGAGGGGCTAGGCGATGAAGCTAGACACCAAAAATTGGCAGATTAGAACGGCTTAAAAGGGAGCTTAAAACCACCCTTTTTCTTCCCTTTTTGTTGCATTCCAGTCATTTGCTTCATCATTTTTTTCATATCTTCAAATTGCTTCAGCAACCGGTTTACCTCTGGAACAGTTCGCCCACTCCCTTTGGCAATCCGTTTACGTCTGCTAGCATTAATGATTTCTGGATGCTCTTTTTCTTCCTTCGTCATCGATTGAATGATCGCCTCTACATGCGAGATTTGCTTCTCATCGACCTGTAGATTGTCCAAGCCCTTAATCTTATTAGCCCCAGGCATCATTTTTAGCAATTCATCTAGTGGGCCCATATTGCGGACCTGTCCTAGCTGCTCAAGAAAATCATCCAATGTGAAGGATGCTGTACGCATTTTTTTCTCTAGTTCTTTAGCTTTTTCTTCATCAACATTTGCTTGAGCCTTTTCAATCAACGTTAAGACATCGCCCATTCCAAGAATTCGGGATGCCATACGTTCTGGGTGAAAGGTTTCAAGCGCATCTAGTTTTTCTCCGAGACCAACAAACTTAATTGGTGTTTTTGAGACTGCCCGAATTGATAAGGCTGCCCCACCACGAGTATCGCCATCAAGCTTGGTAAGAACAACTCCAGTTAAACCAAGAAGCTCATTAAAGCTTTGAGCGACGTTCACAGCGTCTTGACCAGTCATTGCATCAACTACAAGGAAAATCTCATTAGGGTTAGACAATTCTTTGATTTCTTTAAGCTCGTCCATCAGCTTTTCATCAATATGCAAACGACCTGCCGTATCAATAATGACATAATCATTATGGTCTTCCTTTGCCTTTTCAATCGCCTGACGGGCAATTTCAACTGGACTCACTTGATCACCAAGTGAGAAAACAGGCATATCCAATTGCTTGCCAAGTGTCTCAAGCTGTTTAATCGCCGCAGGACGATAAACATCAGCGGCTACAAGCATTGGTTTGCGATTATACTTTTTGCGTAAAAGGTTGGCAAGCTTCCCAGTCGTGGTTGTTTTACCAGCACCTTGAAGACCTACCATCATAATGACTGTTGGCGGACGATTCGCAACCGCTATTTTACTTTCTTCTCCACCCATTAATTCTGTTAATTCTTCTTTAACGACCTTAATGACTTGTTGACCTGGAGTTAGGCTTTTCATGACCTCCTGACCAACTGAACGTTCACTTACCTTTTTGATAAAGTCCTTTACTACCTTAAAGTTAACGTCTGCCTCAAGTAAAGCAAGACGGACCTCACGCATCATTTCTTTGACATCCGCTTCGGAAACCTTGCCTTTTCCACGGATTTTTTGCATCGTATTTTGCAGTCGGTCGGCTAATCCTTCAAATGCCATTTTGTGCCGCCTCCTAATCTAATTTCTCAATCGCTGCAACATAATCAGAAAGAGTTTGAAGTTCTGGTTTTTCATTCAAGCATTCTTTCATTCTTGTAATCAAAACTTTCCGCTCCTGAAATTTTTCAAAGAGCAGTAACTTTTCTTCATACTCTTCAAGCATTGCTTCCGTTCTTTTAATATTGTCATAGACCGCCTGGCGGCTGACATTATATTCCTCTGCAATTTCACCAAGAGAGTAATCATCTAGATAGTAGAGGGACATATAGCTTTGCTGTTTGGGAGTTAATAAGGCTTGATAAAAGTCGTAAAGATAATTCATTCGGGTTGTTTTTTCAAGCATTTTCAATCCCCCCAAGGTGTTAAGTGAAAAGCCTTTACATAGGAATAGTGTACACAGTAAGACTCTTCATGTCAATATGAGAAGGCCATGAAAGCAAACAATGACCTTCTTTTATATAGGGATGTTGAGTTCCGTTTCGTTTAACGGTCTATAAATAATCATTTCTGATTAAGAATACCCTTTATTAGATTTCTTCTTTTTCTACTAAGTCTGCAAATAGTCCGTAAACATATTTCTCTGAATCAAACTCTTGAAGATCATCCATTTTTTCTCCAAGCCCGACAAATTTCACCGGGACATTTAGTTCATTTCGGATAGCTAGGACGATACCACCTTTTGCTGTTCCGTCTAGTTTTGTTAGAACAATGCCGCTAACATCTGTTGCTTCTTTAAAGGTTTTTGTCTGGATAAGTGCGTTTTGTCCTGTTGTAGCATCAAGTACAAGCAATACTTCATGCGGAGCTCCCGGAATTTCACGTTCTATGACGCGTTTTACCTTTTCCAGCTCTTTCATCAAGTTTACTTTGTTTTGCAATCTCCCAGCTGTGTCGCATAATAAAATATCGACTCCTCGAGATTTTGCCGCCTTTACTGCATCATACATGACAGCAGCTGGGTCTGAGCCTTCTCCTTGCTTGATAACATCGACACCGACTCTCTCGCCCCAAACCTCTAACTGATCAATTGCACCAGCTCGGAACGTATCTCCAGCTGCGAGCAACACACTTTTTCCCTCTGTTTTAAATTTATGAGCAAGCTTTCCAATCGTCGTTGTTTTTCCTACTCCATTGACGCCGACAAATAGGATGACAGTAAGACCATCAGATTGGATATTTAACCCACTTTGTTCTTCTTTTCCAGCCTTCTCATAAATCTCGACCAACTTCTCCGAAATGACGGATTGGACCTCAGCTGGATCTTTGATGTTTTTGCGCTTAACTTCTAATTTTAATTCGTCAATCAATTCCATAACTGTTTCAAAGCCAACATCAGCACCGATAAGAATTTCTTCAAGCTCCTCAAAAAAATCCTCGTCCACCTTGCGATAGCGTGCAACTAAATCGTTGACCTTACCCGAGAAATTATCTCTTGTTTTCGTCAAACCATCTTTAAATTTTTCACTAACGGTTTCGGTCTGCTTTGTAATTTTTTCTTTTAATTTTTTAAAAAAGCTCACCGTTTTTCCTCCTATTGCAATTTAACCAGATTATTTGTTTCCTCAAGTTTCACAGAAACAAGCTTAGATACTCCTGATTCCTGCATCGTCACTCCGTAGAGAACATCCGCCTCTTCCATCGTGCCTTTACGGTGCGTAATGACAATGAATTGAGTCTCAGAGCTATATTGTTTTAGATACTGACTAAAACGAAAGACATTTGCTTCATCCAAAGCCGCCTCGACCTCATCCAGAATACAGAATGGAACTGGACGAACCTTAAGGATAGAGAACAGCAAGGCTATGGCTGTTAGGGAACGTTCTCCTCCTGATAGCAATCCAAGATTTTGCAATTTTTTCCCTGGTGGTTGGGCAACAATGTCTACACCTGTAGCTAACAAATCGTCTGGGTGTGTAAGTCTAATATCTGCGCGTCCACCGCCAAAAAGGGCTTGGAACGTTGGCTCGAAATGGGAACGAATTGCAACAAAGGTCTCTTCAAAGCGCTTCTTCATCTCTATATCCATTTCATCAATTACCTGGAACAATGTATCCTTGGCTTCCTGTAGGTCACTTCGCTGTTCATTCAAAAACTCATAGCGCTCTGAAATCCGATCGTACTCATCAATCGCGCCAAGGTTCACAGTTCCAAGTTCCTCAATTGCTAACTTGATTAATTTTACCTTTCTACGTGCTTCCTCAGCAGGAATCTGTAAAGGATACTGTCCTTTTGCAGCTTCAAAGGATAAAAGATATTCCTCACGAAGATGAGCTAATCGTGTATCTAATTCGACATCCAATCGATTAAGCTTAATCTCTTCATCTTTTACTACCTCATTTATACCTTTATGCTGACGTTTTAATTCCTTTGTTTCAAGCTCAAGATCCTCAAGTTGTGCTTGTCTTTTCAAACGTTCCTCGCGTCGTGAAGAAATAAGCTCCAGAGTGGCATTTTTATCTTCAAGCTTTTTCTGCGAGGCTTCTTCTAGCTGATTTTCACCTGAGGAGCTATTATTCATCTCCGAGGAAAGAAGAGCCAAATCCTCTTCTGCAGCAACTAAGCGACTGGATTGATCGTGAATGTCCTTCACAGTACTTTCTAGTCTTTCCTTCGCAAATTGTAGCTGTTCCCTTTTAGCAGCAAATGCGACCTTTAATTCACCTATCTCTGTAACAAGCGTTTCCCTAGATGTCAGATTCATATTTTTTCTATTCGTTAAATTCGCAATCTCTAGGTCTAACTTCTCTAAATCCACTTTGAGTTGGTCATTTTGCTTTAATAGCTCGGCTTCCCTGTTGGTGAGTCTTACTCGTTCTTCCTCAAATTGAGTTTGCTCTGAATCATAAACGGCAAGTCGGTCATTAATATTTCTTTCTTCAATCTCAATTTCACGAAGCTCTCCTTTTACAGATTGTTCATTTAGACGAAGCTTTTCTCCTCGCTTCCGTAGTTCCTCAAGAATTTCTGTTTCTGACAAGAGCTCTGCCTTCATTGATTTGAAACGGGACTCAAGCTGTCTAGTTTTCTCTTCCATTTCGACAAGCTTTCCCTTTAACTCCTCTAATTCTCCTTTACGACTCAGAAGAGAGGATGCATTCTTTTTGGCTGCCCCTCCAGACATTGATCCTCCGGGGTTTACTACGTCTCCATCAAGTGTGACAATTCTGCTTCGATATTGAAGACTTCGTGCTAATTCATTTGCACCCTTTAAATCCTTGGCAATAACCACATTACCTAGAAGATTAAAAATGATTTCTTTATATTTTTCATCAAAATCTAGTAAGCTAACTGCTGTTCCGACATACGAACTATGTCCTTCTATCGACTTTAATAATTGGGTACCTATGTTTTTTCCTTTAATGACACTAAGTGGCAAGAAGGTAGCGCGCCCATAGGAGTTTTTTTTCAAGTAATGAATCGCTGCTCGTCCATTTTCTTCATTAGACACAACAATATGCTGCATCGCAGCCCCCAAGGCAGTCTCCATTGCCATCTCATAGGCTTTAGGTACCTTAATAAGTTCGGCAACAGCACCTTCAATTCCCTGTAACTTAGTACCCCGAGCTTTTAAGACTTCTTTCACTCCCTGAAAGAACCCGGTATACTCCTCTTCCATGTCCTCAAGCATTTCTTTTTTGGACTTTGCTTGTTGCACATATTGGTAGGCCTGGTAGAGTGTTTTTTCTTGCTTCTCAACATTATTTTTTAGAGCTTCTAGCTTATGCTGTGCTTGTAAATATTGCTGGACCTCAGTTTCAAGGGTTTGTTTAATATTTTCCAGTTGTTCCTGTGTTGAAGCCTTTTTTTGATTGATTTCTAATCGCAGTTGGAGAAAACGGTCATTTTCTCCATGCACCTTCGTACTTCTTGCTTCTTGCTGAGAAAGTTGCTGACCGATATAGTTCAGCTCATTTTTTGCGCTAGCCTGTTGGTTTAACATTTCAATATAATCGCTTTTTAACGATTCAATTTTGCCCTCGATGTCCTCATTGTATAGCTTTAGCTGCTGCTGACGTTCATTTAATCCGCTTTGAAGTTCCGCTGCCTCATCGCTTAAATGAGCCACAGCTTGTTCTTGTGTCAACCTTGTTTCTTGGAGCAGTGCAATCTTTTCCGTGAGTTCCGAGATTGTTTTTTTGAGTTGACCTTGGTTTTGGGCCGCATTCTTTTTCCGTTCCTTCAAAACTTCCTTACGGCCTTCCAACTTTTCTAACTCTTCACTTGCATGGAGCAGGACATTTTGTAAGCTACTGATTGATTCATCCAAAGCGGTTAATTCATCTCGTAGCATTTCGATGTCAGCTTCCTTCTTTTGAAGGGTTGCTGACATTTTAATTTCACTTTCCTTGTGGAGCTCTAACTCGTTTGTGAGTTTTTCCCATCTTCCATGAAGTTCTTCAACTTCAAATGCGGTTAAAGCCACTTCAATTTTTTCCAATTCTTCTTTTTTCTCAAGAAAATCTCGTGCCAATGAAGCTTGGATTTTTAATGGTTCAACCTGCCCCTCTAATTCATAGAGAATGTCTGCAACACGGTTCAGGTTTTCCTGTGTTTCAAATAGCTTCGCTTCCGCTTTTTTCTTTCTTGTTTTGTATTTTAAGACACCTGCAGCTTCCTCGAAGATGGTTCTCCGATCTTCCGGCTTGCTGTTCAGTATCTCCTCGACCTTCCCTTGAGAAATAATGGAAAATGCTTCTCTCCCAAGACCTGAATCCATAAATAAATCAACAATATCCTTAAGCCTACAATTTTGTTTATTGATTAAAAATTCACTTTCACCTGAGCGGTAAACCCGTCTTGTGACACTGACCTCACTATAGTCAATTGGTAAAGACTGGTCTTCATTGTCTAGGGTGAGTGTAACTTCAGCGAAGTTTAAGGCCTTTCTTGTATCACTGCCAGCAAAAATAATATCCTCCATCTTTGCACCACGCAGTGATTTTGCTGATTGTTCTCCCAGTACCCAACGAATGGCGTCTGTTATATTGCTTTTCCCACTACCGTTTGGACCTACAACGGCAGTCACTCCGGGAACGAATTCAACACCAATTCGCTCTGCAAAGGACTTGAAGCCCACCACATCTAAACGTTTTAGAAACACTACCTAGCTCTCCCTTTCGGTTATTCTTTACTCATGATGTCATTTTGCTTCGAGATCGCTTCCATATGTGCTTTTAGTTTTCCAAGAGCCATTTGGGCTGCGTGCTGTTCTGCTTCTTTTTTGGATCGGCCTTTGCCTGTTCCGAGATCTTCCCCGTTAAGAGACACTAGAGATTCAAACTCACGATTATGCGCTGGACCTGTTTCCGATAAAATCTTGTACTCAATTGTTCCTGCAGCATCCCGCTGAACGAGTTCCTGGAGCTGACTTTTAAAATCCATCACATGAGAAAAAGCACCTGCATCAATTTTCGGAAATACCACTTTCTCTAAAAAAGTAGTGACTGTTTCAATTTCCTTGTCAAGATACAAAGCCCCAATGAAAGCTTCGAATACATCAGCTAAAAGTGCCGGCCGTGTACGTCCACCGGTCATTTCCTCCCCTTTTCCAAGAAGAACCACTTCACCAAAATTGAGCTGATTGGCGAATTCCACTAGAGAAGGTTCACAAACGACAGCCGCTCTTAGCTTGGTTAACTCTCCCTCGCTCATCATTGGATATTTTTTATACAAAAACTGTGAAACAGTCAATTCGAGAACTGCGTCTCCAAGAAACTCTAGCCTTTCGTTATCCTCATAGGGCTTTCTGCGATGCTCATTCACATAAGATGAATGGGTGAACGCTTGCTTTAAAAGCTTTTCGTTTTGGAACTGAATTCCAATTCTTGCTTGAAATTCTTTAAATTTTTGATCCTTAACCCGAAAATATTTTTTATCCTTTTCTCTACCGGTATGGCGCATTTTCAAATTCCACCTTGCTCAAAATTTACACACTAGTTCTAGTTTACAAAAAAGAACCCATTAAAGGCAAAAAAACCTTGAATTTTTCCTGAAAAATAAACATAGAAGCCGAATAAAGGGTGTCTAATATACAGAAGAAAGCCCCGTTAATAAACGGAGCTTTAGAGCAAATCCAACAGTTTACTTTTTGCTATTTATGTAATTTACAGCGTCACCAACTGTAGCGATTTTCTCAGCATCATCATCAGAGATTTCCATGTCGAACTCGTCTTCAAGCTCCATTACTAGTTCAACAACATCAAGAGAATCAGCACCAAGGTCGTCTTTAAAAGATGCTTCTAGTGAAACTTGCGCTTCATCTACACCTAAACGATCCACAATAATCTTTGTTACGCGTTCTAAAACTTCTGCCATGCTTGTCACCTCCCCTCAAGTCATTATAGATGATAGCATATGATAAATAAAGGGTATATCGTTTCAAAAAACTACTCTGTTTATAGGTAGCTGTTGATTTCCCACTCCAGGCACGAGCAGTTCGCGGGCGTGCCTTCCGTTCCAACGTACGAAAAGTCACGATCGCAGTTTTAACCCATACTCCCCTTTACATCACCATGCCGCCGTCTACATGGAGGGTTTGCCCTGTCATATAGCGACTATCATCAGAAGCAAGGAATAATACTGTTTTCGCAATATCAGTTGGTTCTCCTAAACGAGCCAACGGAATTTGCTTTAACATTTCATTCTTTGTTTCATCATTAAGTTTGTCCGTCATGTCAGTGGTAATAAATCCTGGTGCGACAGCATTCACTGTAATGCCTCTTGTCGCAAGTTCTTTGGCCGTGGTCTTTGTCAACCCAATGACACCAGATTTTGCCGCAACATAATTAGCTTGCCCAGCATTTCCACTCACACCAACAATCGAAGAAATATTAATGATTCGACCACTGCGCTGTTTCATCATCTGCCTCGTTACCGCCTTGGTACAAAGGAATACACCTTTTAGGTTAATGTTAATCACATCGTCCCAATCCGCTTCCTTCATCCTCATCAATAAGTTATCTTTGGTAATCCCAGCGTTATTCACAAGAATATCTAGTTTACCAAAAGCTTCAATCGTTTGTTTAACCATGGAATCAACAGATTCCGAACTAGAAACATCAGCCTGAATGGTGATTGCCTCTCTGCCCATTGTACGAATTTCTGCTGCAACCTCAAGGGCTTTTGCCTCACTTCCAGAATAATTAATGGCGACATTTGCACCTTCTCTCGCCAATTCCAGAGCAATTTCTCTGCCGATGCCACGAGATGCCCCCGTAACAAGTGCTACTTTTCCTTCTAATTTCATGCTACTTTCACTCCTTCAAGGCGGAAATTGCTGCCTCACAGCTTTCTACATCATAAACAGCAAGAGTTTTAACAGAACGATCAACTTTTCTGACTAATCCAGCTAAAACCTTACCTGGACCGATTTCAATAAAAGTATCGACCCCTAGTTCAATCATTTTGCCAACTGTATCTTCCCATAAAACCGGTGAATAAAGCTGCTCAATTAACTTTTCTTTGATTTCCTCAGCCTCTTGCATCGGCTCCGCTGTTACATTCGCAATGACTGGGATTTGGGCAGAATTGATTTGAATACTGTTTAGAATGTCCTTAAACTCAACTGCTGCTGGTTTCATCAGCGCCGAATGGAAAGGTCCACTAACATTCAATGGAAGAACGCGCTTTGCACCTGCTTCCTTCGCCTTAATGGACGCCTCTTCCACTCCTTTTCTGGAGCCAGAGATGACAATTTGACCTGGACAATTTAAATTTGCCAACTGAACTGAATTTCCAGCCGCTGTTACATCTTCACAAACAGCCGTTAAGGAGTCCCGATCCAAACCTAGCACAGCAGCCATAGTGCCTTCTCCATTTGGTACTGCCTTTTCCATCAACTCGCCACGCTTACGGACTGCGTACACCCCATCTTCAAATTGGAGTGCCCCAGCTGCAACAAGCGCCGAATACTCTCCTAAACTATGACCAGCAACAAAATCAGCTTCAATTCCTGATTTCTTAAAATAATCGAGAATCGCGATGCTGGTTGTAAGCAGAGCAGGCTGTGCATTAACCGTTAAAGTCAATTTATCTTGCGGGCCCTCAAATATCGTTGCACTTAAGCTCTCTTCTAATACTTGATCTGCTTTATCAAAATACCCCTTAACCTGATCACTAACTTCTGCTAGTTCTCTTCCCATTCCAACTTGTTGTGAACCTTGTCCCGGAAATAGAAATGCAATCTTCCCCATATTCATCCCCCTCTAGTCTTTTTTCTGGGTTTGTGAATCATGCTGTTCAATTGCTTTTTTGATTGTGCCAGCGACATCATTAGCCACCATTTCTCTCGCTTGGCGAATTGAATTGTAGATGGCATTGGCATCTGATGAACCATGCGCCTTAATAACAGGAGCCTTAAGTCCAAACAAACCTGCACCACCGTACTCGGTATAATCCATTTTCCCTTTAATTGTCGCTAAATCGGGCTTAAGTACGGCTGCTGCAAGCTTTGTTTTTACACTCGACATCAGCGTTTGCTTTAGCATTTTAAAAACGGACATCGCCGTACCTTCAATGGTTTTCAACACCATGTTCCCTGTAAAGCCATCGGTCACCACTACATCAGCGGCTCCGTCGAGCAAATCCCGTGCCTCGACATTCCCTATAAAATTAATATCGGCATTCTTTAAAAGTGAAAAAGTGTTTTTAGTAAGTTCATTTCCCTTTTTCTCTTCAGTTCCGATATTCAACAAGCCAACCCGAGGACTCTTTAATCCTCTTGCTTTTTCACTATATATAGAGCCCATGAGTGCGTATTGCAATAAATGTTCTGGTTTGGCATCCGCATTCGCTCCTACATCCAATAAGAGAAAGCCTTCGCCTCCAATTGTTGGTAGAGTTGGGGCAAGGGCAGGACGTTCAATCCCTTCAATCCGGCCGACGATGAACAGTCCCGCAGCCATTAAAGCACCCGTATTCCCGGCAGAAAGGCAAGCATCTGCTTTCCCGTCTGTAACTTGCTTTGCTGCTAATACCATCGAAGCATCCTTCTTACGGCGGACCGCCCGAACTGGCTCATCTGTACCAAGAATAACTTCTTCCGTATGGATAATTTCGATTCTCTCCTCGCTAGTGAGATGTTCGCGAATTTTGCTTTCATCACCAACAAGAACAATATGTATATCTTTATAGGCTTCTACAGCCTTCATAGCTCCAAGGACGATTTGTTTCGGTGCATTGTCGCCACCCATTGCATCAATTGCTAGTCTCATATGTTTCATCCTTTAGTATTATTTTTGCGAACGGTACATTTTAAATTCCCCGTTAAAAACAAGTTCGTTATTCACGTAACTCTTTACCTCAACCAAGGTTCTACCTGTTTGTTCATCAATATTTAGTACCCTTGCTTTAGCAATAACCCTTTCCCCTTCCATCACTGAACGGGTGAACTGAATATTCGCTTTTGCAGTTAAAGCTAACTCATCATTAATGACAGCGACCGCAAGGGAATTCGCCTGCGCAAATAGATGGTGCCCACGAGCAATCTTGTTTCTTACGAATACATGCTCTTGTTTTATATCTAAAATAGAAATCGCATTTCGATCCAATTCTATATCGATTATTTCACCAATAACCTCTTCAAGAGGCAATGAGCGAACTTCATCTTCAAAACGCTTTTCCGCAACATGCTTTATTCTTTCTCGTAACTCAGGAATCGATAGTTCTAGTCTGTCGAGCCTAATGGTTTGAATACTGACCGAAAAGCGTTCAGCCAGTTCTTCATCGGTAATGAACGGATTCTCCTCAATTGTCTCAACAAGTAGTTGCTGCCGTTCCCGTTTATTTCGTCTCATCAATCATCACATCCGCAGTATTATGACTAGGTCCTAATAGTAATATAAATAAAAGAAGCACAAATTGCAAGTAGAAATGTGGAAGGGCATGTTCAGGGACGACAAGCATAAGACGCGTCAGGTAAGAAGGTGGTCTTTCCATTCATACCTGACGCGCATGCTTATGAAGCTGGTTCCACTCTCTTTTCCTGCTCGATTCCAGCTTCATCCACCTTATGAAGCGGGTTTCTCTCTTTTTTCCTACTGGATTCCGGCTTCATCCACCTTATGAAGCCGGTTTCTCTCTTATTCCTACACGATTCCGACTTCATCTGCCTCATGAAACGGGGTTCTTTCTCTCCCCTAATCGATTCCAGCTTCACCCGCCTTATGAAGCAAACTTTCCTCTTATTTCGCTCTCGCTGCCGGGTTCATTTCTATATCAGTCAAGTTTTTCTCCAGATAAGACACCACTGTCTTTCAGGGACTCTCTTAAGCTAATGTATTTATCTGACTGCCAAAAGGCATCAGACTGGACTAAGATAGCAGCATCATTTCTCGCAGTCTCAAGAGCCCGATAGTCATGAACCATATCCGCCACCTTAAACTCCGGCATTCCACTTTGCTTCTTGCCAAAGAAATCTCCTGGACCCCGAAGCTCTAGGTCTTTTTCGCTTAAAGCAAAGCCGTCATTTGTTTCGGTCATAATTTTCATTCGTTCCTTACCAACTTCATTTTTAGGATCTGCGAGCAATATGCAGTAACTTTGCTCGCTGCCTCTGCCCACGCGCCCACGAAGCTGATGGAGTTGGGATAGTCCAAAACGCTCTGCGTCATAGATCAACATAAAGGTAGCATTAGGAACATTCACACCAACTTCAACCACCGTTGTCGACACCAGCACTTGTGCCTCGTTCGCAGTAAATTCTTGCATAACCGCATCCTTTTCAGCGGAACTTAGTCTTCCATGCATTAAACCGACCTTATACCTGCTCCCAAAATAGACACTTAAGGTATGATGAACATCGATTGCATTTTGCACATCTATTTTGTCGGACTCCTCAATCAATGGGCAAATTACATATGCTTGTCTTCCCTGTGCCAACTCTTTATCCATAAAACCAAGAACACGATCAAGCATGTCGTGTTTAGCCCAATACGTTTCAATTGTTTTCCGACCTGCTGGCATTTCGTCTATAACCGACACATCCATTTCACCAAAAACAGTAATCGCAAGTGTTCTTGGTATCGGCGTCGCAGTCATAAATAATACATCCGGATTTTCGCCCTTTTCTCGAAGAACCCTTCGTTGTTCCACGCCAAAGCGATGTTGTTCATCTGTTATGACAAGCCCAAGCTTTTGAAAACTTACCTCATCCTGTATCAAAGCATGTGTACCGATAAGAATATCTACCGTGCCTTCGCTTACTTCTGCCAAAATCTCTCGGCGGCGCTTTCCTTTGACTGAGCTCGTTAACAGTCGACATTGAACTCCTATAGGACTAAGCAGAGCTGTCAATGACTCAACATGTTGTTCTGCAAGAATCTCAGTCGGAACCATCAGAGCTCCTTGGTATCCTGCTGTGATTGCTGCATACATCGCAATGCCCGCAACTACTGTTTTCCCTGAGCCAACATCTCCCTGAAGCAAACGATTCATTCGATATGGTGTTTTCATATCTGCTAAAATCTCATTGACTACTCTTTTTTGCGCGTTTGTTAATGGAAAAGGGAGATGTTCAATAAACGTTTTTACTTTGGGTAGTTGATAGTTTAAGGTGATTCCTAGGGATTGTTCACGTTCAAACTTCCTTAAGGCCTGCATTTTCAACTGAAATAGGAGGAATTCCTCGTAAACAAACCTTCTTCTAGCTTGCTTCACATCCTCAGCGCCTAAAGGAAAATGCATCATCTTCATGGCCTCGCCTCTATCCATCAGTTTATACCGATGGATGAACTCCTCTGGAAGGTTTTCTTCAATTTCATGGCCATATTGAACAAATGCATTGTGTATGAGTCTTCGGATGACTTTTACCGTTACTTTTCCCTTCACCGTGTAGACAGGTTCAAACTCTTTCTCTTTTTGATAGCCGCCTACTGTCATTTCATTTGCTGTAATCGTTTGGCGGTGCTGGTCCCATTTCCCCGTTACTGTTACCGTTTCATTTACTTTGAATTTTTGCTTCAAATAAGGCTGATTAAAAAACACCACCTTAATTAAGTAACGATCCACGAGCAACCGCACGGTAAGGCGTGATTTTTTTCGTCCATGATACATAAGGGAAGGCTCCCCATGAACCACTCCTTCTACGGTAACCTTTTCTTCATGTTTTACCTCTGCTAAATCGCGTAGTCGGTAGTCTTCATAGCGGTAAGGGAAATATTCTAGCAAATCTTTAATACTTCGGATATTCATTTCCGCTAGTAAAGCACCCATCTCTGCGCCAATGCCCTTGACAGATGTTACAGATTGGTTTCCTAAATCACTCACGATACTCTTGCGACAACCGACTTTTCTAAGTGCAGTCCTTTGCGGTCGGTATGCCACAGCCCTCCTTGCCGTTTCTCCATTTTTAGAGGGATAGCTCATTAGCTTATCCCTTAAAACAAGAAATAGAAGGGGGTTCCCCTTCTATTTTGAATTTATTCGATTGCAAAGATAAATGGATAAAGTGGCTGCCCACCATCATGAAGCTCAACTTCAACATCCTCAAATTGCTTTTCTAGGAATTCAACTAGGCTATCAAGATCTTCTTGAGTTGCGTCTTCCCCTTTGAGGATGGTAAGGATTTCTGAATCCTCATCAAGTATATTCTCCAATAATGCTGTTGCTGCTCTCACTTTATCTTTATCCTTTAAGATAATTTTCCCTTCAGCTATGCCCATGAAATCGCCTTTTTCAATCTCAAGACCATCAATACTTGTATCACGAACAGCATAGGTTAGTTGCCCTGTTTTTACGTGTTGCATGGCATCTGTCATTACATCTTGGTTATTTACTAAATCTGCTGATGGATTAAATGCTAGGAGCGCAGTCATCCCCTGCGGAACTGTTTTAGAAGGGATCACTAGAACCTCTTCTTCAGCCAATTCAGCAGCTTGTTCAGCTGCCATAATAATATTTTTATTATTTGGCAAGATAATGACTTTCTTCGCATTTGTGTCCTTAACAGCTTTAACAATATCCTCAGTACTTGGATTCATCGTTTGGCCGCCTTCAATCACAACACTTGCTCCGATGCTCTTGAATAAGTTCCCAATACCCGCTCCCATTGAGACAGTTACAATCCCATACTCTTTCTTCTCTTTGGATACAGGTGCAGGAGTCTGTGCAGGCTCTCCAACAATATCAGAATGCTGTTGACGCATATTCTCAATTTTCATGGAGATAAGACTTCCATACGACTGTCCATAGGTTAATACTTCACCAGGACGCTCAGTATGCACATGGATTTTTGCTACTTGATCATCAGAAATAACGAGGAGTGAATCTCCATATTCACTTAAGTCCTGACGGAAATCATCCTCAGAAAATGGTCGTTTCCCTTCAAGCTTAACCATGAATTCAGTGCAGTAGCCAAATTCAATATCTTCTGTATTGATATGTCCTTGGACACTTTTATGATGTTCTGCATTCACCATATCATCCATTGTTTCGATAGCAGATGGTCCCTCTGGAAGTGCTTCGCCTTTAAGAACAGCAAGGAATCCTTCATAAACAATGACAAGTCCCTGTCCACCACTATCAACAACCCCTACTTCTTTTAAAACTGGAAGTAAATCAGGTGTGCGATTTAATGATGCACGCGCCTCTTTCAAGACTTCCTCCATCAAGATGACAATATCATCTTGATTCTTGGCTACTTGAACTCCTTTTTTAGCCGCATCTTTTGCCACTGTTAGGATTGTTCCCTCAACAGGTTTCATTACGGCTTTATAAGCAGTCGTTACACCAGCATCAAGAGCCTGAGCAAATTCCTTGGCAGTTATTGACTTCTTTTGTTCAATTGCTTTCGAAAAACCACGGAATAACTGGGATAAAATAACCCCTGAATTTCCTCTTGCCCCCATTAGAAGGCCTCTTGAAAGAGAGGAACCTACCTTACCGATATGTTCCTGGACATTATTTTTAACTTCCTTGGCACCGGACGTCATCGATAAATTCATGTTTGTACCGGTATCGCCATCAGGAACAGGGAAAACATTTAACGCATCCACCATTTTAGCATTGGCTGATAGGTGATTGGCTCCTTGAATGACCATTTCTGCGAAGCGTTTTCCTTCTAGAACTTTAATTGACACAAATCTTTCCTCCTCACTAAGGTCGTTCACGAACTTACGGGTTCGTTACTCGAACTCCCTGAACGTAAATATTAACCGAGTCAACCGCAAGTCCAACCGTTTGGTTAAGCGTATATTTTACTTTTGATTGAACTTGATGGGCAACTTCAGAAATTTTCGTTCCATAACTTACAATAATATACATATCAATATGTACTTCTTCGTCTTCCTGACGAACGACTATCCCACGCGAAAAGTTCTCTCTGCGTAGCATTTCAGCTATTCCATCTTTCAATTGATGCTTAGAAGCCATTCCAACAATCCCGTAGCAGTCAACAGCGGCACCACCTGCAATTGTAGCGATAACATCATTTGATATATCGATTTGTCCGAACTTTGTTTGTAACTCTATGGACATGGTCGTTCCCCCTTTGGAATATTGCTAATAGACTATAGCTATTTTACTATAACCGCAATGATTTTGAAAGTCATTCCATCCCACCCTTATTATAGAGCAAGATTTATAAGGTTATGTCAAGGTTTTTTTCTTGATATCCTTTCATCAATAGTATTGCAATCCAAATATTTGTGTGATAAATTATTAAAGTATGTTTGACTGTCAGAAACACGGTACCACAAATTTATTCAGCTGTTCTGACGAAAAAATGCATTTTTGCATCGAAATAGTATTAGCTTACGTAAGTAAGGAGGGAAATAAACATGCCACGTAAATGTGTTGTAACTGGTAAAGGAACTCGTTCAGGTAACGCTCGTTCTCACGCTATGAACGCTAACAAGCGTACTTGGGGTGCTAACCTACAAAAAGTTCGCATTCTTGTTGATGGAAAGCCTAAGCGTGTTTGGGTATCTGCAAGAGCTTTAAGATCAGGTAAAGTAGAGCGCGTTTAATTATGAAAAACTTCATCGTATGCCTAAAGCAAAGTGATGAAGTTTTTATTAAAAAAGCATCCTTTATAGGGGTGCTTTTTTAGTTTTCGTCATAAAAATAATAAATAAAGCACCCGTTTTGTGGGTGCTCCATTTTTTATGATTCCTTTTTTGTCTATTTATCCCTTTTTAAAAGCTCCTAACATTGCCTTGACAAGACCACCTAAAACCCTTGGCAGTTTAATAGTATAGAATTTCATACTGTCCCTCCTCACTGTCCTTAAAACCAAGCTGAAGAATTTTCGACTTTACATTATATTCAGGAAAGAGAAATAATTGCTTAACGCAGAAGACATTTCAATCAATCACTACTTCTTACCACCATTAATATGCCTTCTGTAATAGAAAAAGTACCAGAACTACTTAGGAGTTCATTACTAATACATAGTGTGGAACCAAGGGAAATATGCCTATTGCTCAGTGAGTATTTAAAACCTTCCAGCGTCAGACCTGTCACCTCGGGGGTAACCGGAATAAAAGAAATAAATTTTTTTTCAGGTAGTCTCTCAAGCTGATGACGCCCCGGACCTTTAACATAAAGCTGATTTTGACGGTCAATGATTTCGATATGGGTGGGTAAATGTTGAAGCTCTGCTTTTAACAACATTTGGACGTTCCCTAAAAAATGATCCAGTCTACCTCCAGTAGCACCAAACATCTGGATTTTAGTCGCCTCTTTAGTTAGCGCCCAATTTAGGGCAAGCTCCATATCTGTTTCATCTTTCTCCGGCTTGTATTTGCGTAAATTTGCCACCTTATCTTCAATTAATGCCCATTCCTCCCGTGAGACAGAATCGAAATCACCAAAGGCATAATCGGGAGTAATTCCTAAAGTTAGGAGCGTGAATACCCCTCTGTCGACTCCTACCCATACACAATCCTTCCCACCGAAGCGCTGAAGGTCAGGAAGAGCCTCTACAGGGCCACCACCTAATATATTTATAATCAAAATTAACACCTCATTCATGGCTTAATAATGTGTTTCTAGTTTGCTTTCACCAACACAAAAAAGGAACTGAACAAAGAAGTCAGTCCCCATTTTTACTTACCTTTTTAATGCTGCAATCGCCTTGCCTCTATCTTTCTGATTGTAAACCGCAGACCCTGCGACAAGAACACTAGCACCAGCTTCGGTGCAAAGTTTTGCCGTTTCTTCATTAACTCCCCCATCTACCTCAATATCAAGATCGAGATTGCGTGAAAGGGCCAACTCTTTTACCTGCCTAATTTTTGGCAAAACAGAATGAATAAACTTTTGTCCGCCAAAGCCTGGATTAACAGTCATTAATAGCACCATGTCGACATCATCAATGATTGGTAGAATCGACTCCACTGGTGTAGCTGGGTTGAGCACGACCCCTGCTTTTACTCCAAGTTCTTTAATATGGTGGATAGTCCTATGCAAATGCCTACACGCCTCTACATGGACAGTAATATAATCAGCACCCGCCTTCGCAAAGGCATCAAGATACTGATCGGGGTTTTCAATCATTAGATGAACATCCAACGGAAGGTCCGTGATCGGACGAATTGCCTCAACAACTAGTGGTCCAATGGTAATATTGGGAACAAAATGTCCATCCATCACATCAATATGGATAAGATCCGCTCCCCCTTGCTCCACATCGGTTATCTCCTTACCCAACTTAGAAAAATCAGCTGATAATATCGAAGGCGCTATTTTAACCATACCTAATACCTCGGCTTTCTATCTTTAATTTCCTGCAAAAAGTCCTTGTAGTGTTGATAGCGATATTCAGGAAGTTTCCCTTCTTCCACAGCCGCTTTCACCGCACACTTAGGTTCACTAATATGCAGACATTCACGAAATTTACAATCTTCACTTAATCTTGCAAAGTCTGGAAAACAATAATTTAGCTCTGCAGGTTCAATTTCCGTAAACTCTAGCGAACTAAACCCAGGAGTGTCTGCAACTAATCCATGGTTTCCGATTTTGATTAATTCCACATGCCTCGTCGTATGCTTCCCACGACCAAGATGATGAGAGATGCCACTTGTTTTCAGTGCCAATTCTGGTCTTAACGCATTTAAAAGGGAGGATTTCCCTACCCCAGACTGCCCTGCAAAGACGGATATTTTCCCCTCAATATAGGGAGAAAGTTCCTTAAGACCTTCTTCCGTTTCAGAAGAGGTAAAGATTACTTCATACCCAGCGTTTCGATAGTCCTCTGCATACCGTTCAAGCTTGGTGAGTCCATCATCAAGGAGATCCACTTTGGTTATACAAATCAATGGACGAATTTGATTATATTCAACAAGGACCAAAAACCGATCGAGAAGTGCAGTACTAAACTCTGGTTCAACAGCAGAGAAAACAAGAATTGCTTGGTCTACATTGGCAATAGGTGGCCGGACTAGTTCATTTTTCCGATCCTTTACTTCCATGATATAACCATCGGTTTTATTTTCTGCTTGATAGACGACTTCATCACCGACTAGAGGAGTAACTTTATTCTTACGAAATACCCCCCTGCCTCTGCATTGTACAGTTCCCTCTTCTCCGAGAACATAATAGAAACCGCTTAACGCCTTGATAATTTTGCCCTGCGGCATAGCATCACTCCTTATCATCAATAAAAAACATTTTTCCCTCTAGGCTCTTTTCTCACAAATATTGTTGCTGTTGCAGATTAAAGACCATGATTTAATCTCAATTCTGATCAATAAAGGAAACTTAATTTTGAGAAAAGAGCTTGCAACCATATTTAAAACATCAATCTGTAATATCGACTTCTTAATTTTAGCAACAATCTTTACAAAAACACTTTATTCATTTTCTGGATAAAGAACTTCATCTTCAAGGATTACATTCCCATTACCGATTACGCGAAATGCTGCTTTTTCACCCGGCGCAATCCTAAAGGTTAGCTTTCTAGTTGTGGTTTGAGTAATTTCAAACTCGTCTGCCGGCACGTTTATGCTATGCTCCATATCTTCAATAAAGATTTGAACCAACTGTGGTTCTCCATTTAAACTTTCATCATAGACAATCCCAATTTCTTCTGTGACCTCTTTAGGTGGGAGTTCTTCCTTCCCTTTAGAAATGATCACTTTAACTTTGTTTCCTTCTTTCAATTGTGCGCCGGCCTTAGGTTCTTGTGAATATACCAAGCCCTTATCGACACTTTCGTTGAATTCCTCAACTATTTCATACTCTAGGTTATTGTTTTTGGCGTAGTCTTCAAAACTTTTAGCGGTATAACCGCTTAAATCAATCAAGGTAATTAATTCTGGCCCCTTACTAACGGTAAACTCAACAACCGTCTCACTAGGAACGACTGATTCACCTTCTCCTGGGTATTGTTCAATAATGGTACCAGGCTCACTATCATCGTATTTTTCAATCTTGATAATATCTTTAAAATTAAAGTTTTCATTTTCTAGTCTGCGAACAGTATCCTCATACATCCTGCCTTGATAATCGGAAAGCTCAATTTTTTCCTTTCCAAGACTGATATACAAATCAATTTCTGTACCTTCTACAACAATTTTCCCAGCCTGAGGACTTGTTCGAATGATTAAGCCTTCTTCAATCTCTTCATCACTGATTTCCTTCTTTTCCCCAATGACAAACCCTGAAGCCAAAAGGTCAGATAAGGCATCGTCTATCTCCATGCCTTCAACATCTGGAACCGCTATTTCTTTAGGTCCAAACCATTCAGGTCCCTTCGTTACAAATAAATAGCCTGCTATAACAAGAAGCACAAACAATGTGGTTAAAAGAATGGGCCATTTCTTTTTACTCTTTTTCTTTGGCTTTTTCTTCTTCTTTTTCTTCTGCTTTTTACTAGCACTTTCTTCTTCGTCCTGATCTAACTCTTCTTCCTTTTCTTCCCCATGGACCATTGTTTTATCAAGATTCCGATATGGACGTTCATTCGTTATGACTGGAATCGCCTTCGTTGCTTCATCGTCCTCTGGGATTACAAATTTGCTTTCGTTTAGTCGATCATCATCAAGAGCTGACCTTAAGTCCTCTTCCATATCATAAACATCATTGTATCGATGGAACGGATCCTTTGCCGTTGCTTTTAAGACGATGTTTTCGACACTTTGTGGAATAGTTGGGTTCCACCTTTTTAATGAAGGGGTTTCAGATTGCAAATGCTTGAGGGCAATAGAAACTGCCGACTCACCTGAAAATGGGAGCCTTCCGGTTAATAACTCAAACATTACAATTCCTAGTGAATATATATCTGATTTTTTATTGGCCATTCCACCGCGCGCCTGTTCAGGTGATAAATAATGGACTGAACCTAGCACAGAATTGGTTTGGGTAATACTAGTCGCACTAAGAGCCATTGCAATTCCAAAATCGGTAATTTTCACGTTCCCTAGATCATCCATTAAAATATTATGTGGTTTAATATCCCGATGGATGATATGGTTTTGATGGGCATGAGATATGGCCGAAGTTAATTGCTTCATAATATCCAAGGTTTTTTCCACTGGAACTGGAGCCTTTTGCTGTATGTATTGTTTCAATGTCTGCCCTTCAACATACTCCATAACAATATAGTATAAATTGTCATCTTCTCCGACATCATAAATACTGACGATATTTGGATGAGCAAGACTTGTGGCCGATTGGGCCTCCCGATGAAATCTCCGGATAAACTCATCGTCATTAGCAAAGTCTAGCCTTAACATTTTAACAGCAACATCTCGATCAAGAATCATATCATGAGCAAGATACACATTTGCCATGCCCCCGCCACCAATTGTGCTGAGGATTTTGTATCGGCCACCGCTAATTCTTTTACCAATCATCATGTGCTCACCTGCCTTCTACGACGACATCGGAGTATTCTACAATTGCGAGAGTGATATTGTCCTCTCCGCCATTTTGATTGGCAAGTGTCACCAAATTTGACGCCTTCTCATCTAAGGTCCCACTCTGAGTAAGATTTCCCTTAATTTCTTCCTCTGTTACCTTATTTGAAAGACCATCCGAACAAAGGAAAAGAAAATCTCCTTCCTCAAAAATGATTGTCTTCGTATCCATGGCCACCGTTTCCTCAGTGCCAAGGGCTCTTAATAATACATTTTTACGCGGGTGATGTTCAGCATCTTCTCTTGAAATTTGCCCTGTTCTTACTAATTCATTGACAAGTGAATGATCTTCAGTCAATTGCTGAAATCCAGCCTCATTTAAGATATATCCCCTACTATCCCCAATATTGGCAAGGGTTGCAAACAGGTTCGTGCAAATTGCTGCAACCACGGTTGTCCCCATGCCTTCACATTCGCTATTTTTCTTTGAGTGTTCAAAGATTACCTGATTCACTTCGACTATTTTGCTTCTTAACCAATCTTCTGCCTCTTCGGCTGTCTCTATTTTATCGGTATTAGCCCATTCAGTTTCTAAGAAATGAATGGTCATTTCACTTGCGACATCTCCGGCGCGATGGCCGCCCATGCCATCGGCTACGACGGCAAGGAACTGACCTTCTTTGTTTGTAAAAATTCCACCATTATCTTCATTATGGAGCCGAACCTTTCCCTTATCTGTTTTGAAAACAGCGTTCATCCTCTCACCTCGTCTCTTCCTGCCGCTCCTTCGCACGTAACTGGCCACACGCGGCTTCAATATCATGTCCTTGTTCACGACGAATGGTCACATTTACTCCACGGTCTTTTAAGGCTTTCTCAAATTTAAAAATTTGTGCTTTTGGTGTTCTCACATAATCACGTTCTGGTACATAATTGACAGGAATTAAATTGATATGACACTTAATTCCTTTGACCAAATTTGCCAATTCCTCTGCATGTTCAACCTGATCGTTAACATTTCCAAACAAGCCATATTCAAAAGAAATCCTTCTGCCTGTCTTTTCAATATAGTAGCGAACAGCCTCCATGAGATCGGGTAGCTTATATGCACGGTTGATGGGCATTAGACGGCTACGTAACTCGGAATTAGGAGCGTGAAGAGAGATGGCAAAATTAATTTGCATATCCTCATCAGCAAATTGATAAATTTTAGGGATAATGCCGCTAGTAGACACAGTAATATGTCGTGCCCCAATGTTTAGCGCCTTCTCATGATTAATAATTTTTAAGAAAGAAAGCATAGAGTCATAATTGTCAAACGGCTCCCCAATTCCCATGATAACCACAGAGCTCACTCGCTCATCGGTTTCATCTAAAACCTGCTGGACCTTCACTACTTGAGCAACAATTTCTCCAGCCTCTAAATTTCTTTTTAACCCTCCAAGTGTGGATGCACAAAACGTACATCCAATTCGGCAACCTACCTGTGTCGTGACACAGACCGAATTTCCGTATTCGTGCCTCATTAGAACGGTTTCGATTGATTTGCCATCCTGAAGCTCAAATAAAAATTTAATTGTTCCATCTGAGGATGTTTTTTGAATAATCGTATTTAGGGTCGTTAAAACAAAGCTATCCTCTAGTTGGTCTCGGAGTGATTTAGAAAGATTTGTCATATCCTCGAATGACCCTACTCTTTTTTTATAAAGCCAATCGTATATTTGTTCTGCTCGAAAGGCCTTGTCTCCTTTAGACACGAGCCATTCCTTTAGCTCTTCAAGCCTAAGAGAATAAATGGAAGGCTTTTCGGGTTCATATGCTGTTGTTTTTCTTTTTCTAGTTGCTGGTTGTTCCATTTTTAGTCCACCTTCCTTTTTAAACAAGCGATATAAAAGCCATCAGAACCGAAATCCTGTGGAAGGATTTGCAGTTCAAAGTCATTGATCAAAGGACGAACGGCTTCAGGCATTCTTTCTGAAAACGCAGGATTGCCTATATAATCAGCTTGTTTTTGTAAAAATAATTTTACTGTTTCTTGATTTTCCTCACGGTCAATGGTGCATGTACTATAAACTAGGGTGCCCCCTTTTTTTACCAACGGAGCGACAGCTTCAAGTAAAGCTAGTTGAATTCCTTGAAGTCTCGTTAGATCCTCTTCCTTTTTTGTATATTTCATATCTGGCTTTCGGCGCATAACACCTAATCCTGAACAAGGAGCGTCAAGTAATATACGGTCAAACGACTCTGCTTCAAAATGCTCTTGAACGGTTCGGCTGTCTAAGCTTTTTGCCTCAATGTTTTCAAGACCAAGACGAGCTGCATTATCTTTAATTAACTTCACTTTATGCTCATGTAAATCAAGAGAAATAACTCTCCCGGAGTTGTCTAGTTTTTCAGCTATATGAGTAGACTTTCCACCTGGTGCTGCACAGGCATCCAGAATGCTCTCCTCTTTTTCTGCCCCGAGAGCATAGGCTGCAAGCATTGAACTTTCATCCTGAATCGTTAACATCCCATACTTGAACGGTGTTGAAGAGGCTAAATTGCCACGAAGGCATTTTATCGCTTCAGGAATGATTGGACTTGGTTCAACAGCAAACCCTTCTTCCTCTAATAACGTTAGACACTCTTCCACTGAAATTCTCGTCACATTCACCCTTGCTGTTTGCAAAGGTGCCGTTAGATTAAGTTCACACATCTCTCTTGTCTTTTCCAAGCCTAACTGACTGACCCATCTTTTGACAAGCCATTCAGGGTGACTTGTTTCAATCGCTAGCCGCGCGCTAGGGTCTTCAATGCTGTCCAATGAAGGAAGTCCATCCCTTTGAACACTCCTTAAAACGCCGTTTACTACACCGGCAATTCCTTTATGACCTCGTCGCTTAGCAATTTCAACGGCTTCATAAATAGCTGCCCTTTCCGGAATTCGATCTAAATACACCATTTGATACAAGGTCAACCGTAGTAACTGTAAAACCCAACCTTCTAGTTTGCGGCTGTTTTTAATAAATGGTTTTAAGAAAAAATCGAGGGTTAGCTTCCGTTGTAGTGTTCCGTACACGATTTCTGTTAGTAGCCCAATATCTTTCTTATCTATTTTATTTTTTTCAATTGCATCATTGAGCAAAAGATTGCTATAGGCTTGATTTTTTTCAATACTTTCCAGGAGATAAAGTGCAACCTCCCGGACATTTTTTTTACTGGCCATGATTCTCTCCTAACTTCATACCAGCTTCAATCTGAGATCCGGCTCCACGGAGAAATTGTCCTGCATCCATCCGTTTTTTCCCGGCAGGTTGAAGCTCTGTAACTTTAATGCCTGTTTGGTCACCACTTGCGACCACAAACCCGTCATCCTCTATCGAAAGAATTGTTCCAGGTTCAGCGCCAACAGATACTTTTAGTTTTTCTGTTTTCCAGATTTTTAAAACAGATCCGTTAAGAGTACTGTACGCAACCGGCCAAGGATTCATCCCACGTACATGGTTATAAATCTCTGTACCTGTTTTGCTCCAATCAATTTTCTCCTGCTCGCGTTTGATATTCCAAGCAAAAGTCGCTTCCTCATCGTTCTGTTTTATCGGAGTTAGTTCTCCATTTAAAAGCTTTGGAACACTCTCTGACAACAGCTTTGCTCCTGCTTTACTTAATTTATCATGAAGGGTCCCAACATTATCATTTTCCTCAATTTGAACTTCTACCTGTGTTAAAATATCGCCGGCATCTAGTTTCTCAGCCATGTACATGATTGTAATCCCTGTTTTCTCATACCCGTTGATAATCGCATAATGGATCGGCGCTCCACCACGGAGTTCAGGTAGTAGGGAAGCATGGACGTTAATACACCCAAACTGGGGAGCCTCTAAAAGCTCTTTTGGCAAGATTTGCCCAAAAGCCGCTGTGACAACAAGGTCTGGTTTTAAAGATAGAATTTTTTCCAATTCATCTTTCTGGCGAATTTTCTCTGGCTGAAAGACAGGAATTCCTTGTTTTACTGCCTCCACCTTCACTGGCGGAGGAGTCAACACTTTCTTCCGACCAACTGGGCGATCTGGTTGGGTGACTACAGCTATGACTTCATAGCCATCGTGGATAAGCTGCTGCAGGACCGGGACTGAAAAATCAGGGGTACCCATAAAGACGATTTTGGTCATTCTTCGTTCAACTCCTCTAATTCTTTTTCATCTAAGTATTTGCTTACTTTAGAAGTGAACAAAATGCCATGGAGATGATCAATTTCATGTTGAATGGCTCTCGCTAAAAAGTCCTCAGCTTCCATCTCATAGTATTTCCCTTTTCGATTTTGGGCCCGTACTTTAATTTTAAAGGCTCTGGTCACTTCACCAAAAAGCCCCGGAAAGCTAAGACAGCCTTCTGGTCCTATTTGATTTCCAGTACTTTCTATAATTTCTGGATTAATCAATTCAATTGTCCCATGGTGATCATCCACATCAACAATCGCAATTTGTTTATCTATATTAATTTGCGGAGCAGCAAGTCCTACTCCATCAAACTCAATCATGGTCTCATACATATCATCCAGGAGTTTCGCTAACTTTTTGTCAAAAAGTGTTACAGGTTTGCATTCCTGTTCTAATATCTCAGCTGGATGCATTACTATCTTTCGAATCGCCAATTTTGTTCCTCCAATATTCAATTACTTGGTGCTTCTCTTTCCATGTTTCCACAAAATAAATAAGTTCCATACTATAACATTAGGCGCTTTTCTTAAACTTTTTTGCTTTAGGAGCTAATCGCCAATTGATTTTAAGCAACCTAACTCATATAAAACTAAATTGATAACAAAGAGCCTACGAACGTATTTAAAGACTATTAACTAGCTATTCTTTCGTTAAAATCAGCTATTGGGTGTTTAACGAATCACATTAAAATGTACGGATTTAAATCCATTGAAATTTGTAGACTTCCAGTAGTGGTTTCCTGCTGGTAATGATCAAGAATGGCTTTTAAAGCGGTTTTCAGCTCTGGTTCCTTTTTGTATTTTATCAAACATTGATACCGATATCTATTTTTGATCCTAGGGATAGGGGAAGCTACGGGTCCAAGGACAACAGCCTCCTGAGAAAGCCTGGAGGTGACAAAACGGGTGATTTTTTCCGTTACGGAAACAGCCTTCATTAGCTCTTCATGGCTAACCGTAATAAGCGTAAGGTAATAGAAGGGTGGATACTTATGGATTTTCCTTGCCATCATCTCCTGGTTGTAAAAACGATCATAATCCTGAGTACCTGCCAGTTCAATACTATAATGTTCAGGGGTATATGTTTGAATTACCACTTCACCTGGAAGCTCATGACGTCCGGCTCGTCCACTTACTTGCGTTAATAGCTGAAACGTTTTTTCTGAAGAACGCAAATCTGGTAAATGAAGCATCGTATCCGCACTCAAAACCCCAACTAGAGTAATATTCGGAAAATCTAACCCCTTGGCAATCATTTGCGTACCTAGTAAAATGTCTGCTTCTCCTTCTTGAAAAGCATTTAATAACTTTTCGTGCGACCCCTTACGTCCAGTTGTATCTACATCCATTCTGATAACCCTGGCCTCGGGTAGTAGCTTCGTCAGTTCTTCCTCGACTTTTTGCGTACCTGTCCCGAAATAGCGTATATGTTCGCTATTGCATTCTGGACAAATCGTTGGTACCCGTTCTTCATGACCACAATAATGACATTTCATAAGCTCCTGGAAGCGATGGTAGGTAAGGGTAATATCACAATTTGGACAGTTCACAACAAACCCGCAATCCCTACACATTACAAATGAGGAATGTCCTCTTTTATTTAGAAAAAGCACGGTTTGCTCGCCTTTTTCAATCCGATCTTGCAGTTTTTCAAAAAGCACACGCGAAAACATTGACCTATTGCCTTCACGCAGTTCTTCTCTCATATCAATAATTTCAACTGAAGGTAACGGTTGTTCATTCATTCGACTCGGCAAGTTAAGCAAGGTGTAGACTCCTTTTTGTGCCCGGGCAAAGGACTCAAGAGAAGGGGTAGCACTTCCCAGTACTACAGGGCACCGGTGAGTCGCTGCTCGCTTAATCGCCACATCTCGCGCATGGTATCGAGGGTTCTCCTCCTGCTTATAACTTGTTTCATGTTCTTCGTCAATGATGATAATTCCCAGATTTTCAAAAGGAGCAAAAATCGCCGAACGTGCGCCAACAACGACCTTGACCTCACGCCGCTGAATTTTTCTCCATTCATCATATTTTTCACCTGCAGATAACCCACTGTGCATGACTGCGACTAAATCCCCGAATCGTTCTTTAAACCGCTTGACCATTTGGGGAGTTAACGCAATTTCAGGAACAAGAACGATTGCTTCTTCCCCTTTTTCAAGAACACTTTGAATCGACTGGAGATAGATTTCTGTCTTCCCACTTCCAGTAACGCCGTATAATAAGAACACTTCATGACGTTCTTCTTCAATTGATGAGAGGATTGGCATAATCGCCTTTTCTTGTGCAACAGTAAGAGGTAGAGGTCCCTGACGTTTAAACTCCCTTTCAGCATATGGGTCACGGTAAACCTCCATAAATTCCTCACTCAGGATCCCCTTTTTCACCAATGCTTTCACAGATGCCTGTGAGACACCTGTATCTCCTAATAAGGTTTTTAGTTCAACCGGTCCAGTGTGGTCGAGAAAAAACGCTAATACCTGCTTCTGCCCTTTTGCTTGTAAGGATAGGTTCTCTATTTCAACTGTAAGCTGCGGCCGACCCAAAAGGGACTGGATATGTTTTACCTTTTTTTTCCGAACTCGATCCTTTACTTGATAAATAACCTCTACATATCCACGTTCCGCTTCCTGCTTTAACATTGAAACAAGCCCTCTGTCTACGACCTCTTGCCAGGTTGCTTCCTTTCCGCCCATAAACAAAGCTTTCGTTTCCTCTTGAAGCAACTCCCACTTTACATGGGCAGCCAAAATAACTTTTTTTTCATATTTGGCTTTCAAAGCGGCTGGAAGCATCACTTGAAAAGCAGAAATTTTGTAACACAACGTATGCTCAGTTAACCAGTCACCAAGAGTAAGCAACTCTTTATTCAACACTGGCGTTAAGTCTAGTGGTTCCACAATTTGTTTTAACTTTTTAAAATCCGATTCTGTTTTAAGGCCCGTGACAAACCCCTGTATATTACGTGGGCCAAATGGAACATTCACTCGAACTCCTGGAACAATTACATTTTCAAGATGTTCAGGTACAAGATAATCAAATGTTTTGTCTGTCTGTTTTGCCGGTACATCTACAATGACACTGGCAATTCTCATTTCAACTCGTCCTTCTTAAGTTGTTTCGCAACCTCTGTCAACAAATGGGTGGCTACCTCTGTTTTCGTCATTAATGGGAGGTTCACCTGACTCCCATCCTTTTTGAAGATCGTGACAATATTGGTATCCGTCCCAAAACCTGCACCTTCTTGTTTGACATTGTTGGCCACAATCATATCGGCATTTTTCTTGATTAATTTTTTACGAGCATATTCTTCTACTTGATCTGTCTCAGCTGCAAATCCGATTAATAGTTGCTGCTGTTTCTTTTGTCCAAGTTCAAATAAGATATCCTTGGTTCGTTCAAGCTCAAGGCTTTGCCCACCATCTTGTTTCTTCATCTTGTTATCATACGTTGTTTTAGGACGATAATCTGCGACCGCTGCTGTTTTAATCACGACATCAGCATCATCAAATTTTTCAAAAACGGCCTGATACATATCTTCCGCACTTTCTACGTTAATCGTTTCCACACCTGCTGGAGGGGATAGCGTGACTGGTCCACTTACCAAATAAACATTTGCGCCTAACCTCTTTGCTTCGGCTGCAATTGCATATCCCATCTTTCCTGTTGAGTGATTTGTTAAAAACCGAACAGGATCTATTTTTTCTCTGGTTGGACCTGCTGTGATAACAATTGTTTTCCCAGCTAATAGTGTTTGAACAGGCTTGAGTTTTTCACTTAGCAATTCAACAATGGTTTCAGGTTCTTCTAGCCTACCTTTCCCTACATAACCACAGGCCAGATACCCCTCTCCAGGCTCTATAAACTGATAGCCAAAATTTACTAGTACCTTCATATTTTTTATGACTGCAGGGTGGTCATACATATGTACATTCATTGCAGGAGCGATCCAAACAGGACAGGTTGCCGCAAGGAGGATCGTAGTGATCATATTATCAGCGATCCCATTTGCAAGTTTCCCAATTGTATTTGCTGTTGCCGGGGCAACTAGAATGAAATCGGCCCAGTCAGCTAAATCGATATGGGCGATCACCTTTGGATTTTTTTCATCAAAGGTATCTGTAAACACCTCATTACGAGACATCGCTTGAAAGGTTAGAGGCGTGACAAACTTTGCAGCAGATTCACTTAAAATGACTTTTACTTCTGCACCGGCTTGGGTCAATTTGCTTGTAAGCGCAACTGCCTTGTAGACAGCAATTCCCCCGGTCACACATAGCAAGATTTTTTTCCCATTCAGCATTCATAGTACCCCCAATGGCTAACTTGACTTCTAGTTACATTATGATTGAATCTGTTTATTTTTTCATCAATAAAAACTAGGTATTTCTCGAAAACTATAAAATAGACTTGAATTGTTAATTTCCGCCAAAGACCCTTTAGCTATTCTTGTTTGTCTGCAGCCAAAGGCGGCTGTTGATTTACGCACCAGGCACGAGCGGTTCGCGGGCGTGATGGGGAGCCTCCTCGGCGCATAAGCACCTGCGAGGACTCCACTGCTCCGTACTTCCACAAGAGTCTTCGTGCCTTCCGCTCCAATCAACTAAGAAAACAACATTGTGCTTAAACACAGCCAATAAAATAAAAATAACAACCTAGAGTAGGTTGTTATTTGGCTGCATATGTGTCTTCCTGACCAGCTGTTGTTTTGAAATGAAGCTTTTCAGCGTGAATCTCTTCAAGCGCTTTGCCGACATACTTATGAGAAACATATTTATCAAGCAGTGTGTTTTGTTGAATTTGCATGTTTCTCGCACGCTTTGCTGCAACGGATACTAATGAATATTTTGAATCAATCTTTGTTAACAATGAATCAATGGATGGATAAAGCAAATCAATCGACCTCCAACATTTTTTTATAACGATACTGAACTCGTTCTCTACGACAGTGCTCGGCAACAACAATGGATTTAACTCGCTCACAAGCTAATTCTACTTTATCATTTTCGACCACATAATCATATAATTCCATCATTTCCAATTCTTCACGAGCAGCTTTCATTCGACCTTTAATGAGGTCCTCTGTTTCAGTTCCTCTCGTGACAATTCGATTCTCTAATTCGGAAAGGCTCGGTGGCGCTAGGAAAATAAACAAACCCTCCGGAAACTTTCTCCGAACTTGACCAGCACCTTGAACTTCAATCTCTAGAAAAACATCCTTGCCTTCATCGAGTGTCTTCCTTACATAATCAACAGGAGTGCCATAATAGTTGCCTACATATTCTGCATATTCAAGCAACTGATCGTTTTCAATCATTTCCTCAAATGCTTCTCTAGTTTTAAAGAAATAATCGACTCCATCCAATTCCCCTTCTCTTGGTTTCCTCGTTGTTGCTGAAACCGAATATTCAAAGGCGGTATCTGGTTGGGAAAAGATTTCTTTTCGAACCGTTCCTTTTCCAACACCAGATGGACCTGAAAGAACGATCAATAATCCTTTTTCTTGCATTTATAAAATCCTACCCTTCATCCGTTATATCATCACGGTCATTTAAGCGTGCAGCCACTGTCTCTGGCTGTACTGCGGAAAGAATAACATGATCACTATCCATTACAATCACGGCACGTGTGCGCCGTCCATAGGTAGCATCAATCAACGAGCCTCTATCTCGGGCATCTTGTATAATTCGTTTAATTGGCGCGGATTCTGGACTTACAATCGAAATAATTCTATTAGCCGATACAATATTGCCAAATCCAATATTAATAAGCTTAATTCCCATGATGTTCCCCCACTCATCATTTTTGTATTTTGCCCCTGTACATAGCTTCCTAAACTCTATTCGATATTTTGAACCTGTTCTTTTACCTTTTCAAGCAAACTCTTCATTTCGACGACCTCCATGGCTATCTTTGAATCATTCGCCTTTGAGCCAATTGTATTAATTTCTCGGTTCATTTCTTGAACTAAAAAGTCTAGCTTTCTGCCAATCGGTTCTGTAAGTTGAAGAATGGTAAGGAATTGTTTGATATGACTTTCTAGCCTCGTCAATTCTTCATTTATATCTGCCTTGTCAGCAAAAATGGCTACTTCAGTCAAAATACGAGTTTCCTCTAATTGACCACCTACGAATTCGTCCATTTTCTTCGTAAGCCTATCGCGGAATTGCTCAACCACAATAGGGGCAAATTGCCTAACTTTATGGGATCGTGCTTGAAGACGTTCAATATTTCCTTTCACATCCAATTCAAGAGCTTTCCCTTCACGAATTCGCATTTGCACAAGTTCGTCAATAGCTAATGATAGTGCTTTTAATACCAGGCTTTCAAGAAATTCGTTTTCTGTATTTTTCTCTTCAATTTGGATAAGCTCAGGTCTATTTACCAATTCACCCAGCGTTACCTCACCCGAAAGACCGTATTTATCTTTAACTTCAGTTATGTAGCGGAAATATTGATCGAGGAGCTCCCAGTCTATCTTTACACCTCGGTTGATAGCTGCTTGGCCATCAAGCGTTACATAGACCTCAACTCTTCCTCTCTTAATATGGGTGGCGAGGCTCTTTTTTAAGTTGGCTTCAATCTTTAAAAGTTGGTTTGGCATCCGAATATGGAACTCACAAAAGCGATGGTTGACACTTTTAATCTCTACTGTCACTCCAAGCTGCTCTGTTTCCACCGTACCTCGACCAAAGCCGGTCATGCTTACGACCATCCAGAACACATCCATTCTCTTAGAGTCGTTTCATCTTAAATCAGTTTTCTTTTATGTATAACCCTTCTAGGCAAAAAAGAAAGGCAATAGAGGGTATCTCTATTACCTTACGGATTATATCATATTCTTCTTTGTTTTACTTGCTAAAAATGAACCAGCTAGTAAAAAAGTCGGTAAAGATGCCATTCCGATAATCAGCAACCAATCCATTGGGATAATCGAGACTGTATGGAAAATTGGCTGAAGTGGCGGGTAGTAGATGACCCCGAGCACAAGAACCAAGGACGAAATAACTGCCCAAACAAGATATTTATTCCCAAATGGATTACGAGCAAAGATTGACTTTTCACTTCGGCAATCAAATACGTGAATTAACTGTGCTAAAACAAGTGTTGCAAAGGCAATGGTTTGTGCATAGGCCAAATCATCTGGGTTTCGGTAATAGATTGTCATAAATGCAATCAGAGTAGCCAAACCAATTAGGAAGCCGCGAGAAATGACTTTCCATCCTAACCCTCTTGCAAACACTCCTTCTTTCGGATGACGAGGTCCTCGTTTCATAACATCATCCTCTGGTTGATCTAATCCGAGGGCCATGGCTGGTAAACCGTCTGTCACAAGGTTCACCCAAAGAATTTGAATCGGAACGAGTGGCAAAGGCAATGCAAGAAGCATCGCAAACAACATGACGAGAATTTCACCGACGTTCGAAGCAAGAAGATAACGGATGAACTTTCTAATATTCTCATAGATATTTCTACCTTCTTTAATCGCAGCCTTAATCGTCGCAAAGTTATCGTCAAGTAAAACAAGTGAGGAAGCTTCTTTGGCAACATCGGTTCCGGTAATTCCCATGGCTACACCAATGTCCGCCGCCTTAATCGCTGGCGCATCGTTTACGCCATCCCCTGTCATCGCCACAACATGTCCTTTATTTTGTAAGGCTTTAACAATCTTCAATTTGTGCTCAGGTGATACACGTGCAAATACCGATACTTCCTCAACAACCTCTTCTAGTTCTTCCACGGATAAGCTCGATAATGTAGCTCCATCCATCACACGGCTCCCTTTTGTAAGAATGCCAAGCTCAGTTGCAATTGCTTTAGCTGTTATAAGATGGTCGCCTGTGATCATCACCGTTTTTATTCCTGCATCGCGGCATTCCTTAACGGCAGTCTTCACTTCAGGTCTAGGTGGATCAATCATTCCTTGTAGACCAATGAAGGTTAAATCTCGTTCTGCTTCCTTCTCGCTTAGCACCACTGTATTAGCAGGTAATGGTTTAAAGGCAATAGCAATGGTCCTTAAAGCCTTTTCGGCTAGACCGTCAATCGCACCCTGTACCTTCTCCGTCAGATCCCTGGTTAAATGTTGCTGCCTGTCATCCCATAGGATAGAGCGACTTAACCCAATCAATACATCTGGTGCACCCTTCGTTACAACAAACTGACGGCCGTTTCTATCTTTTACAACCATGCTCATCATTTTACGTTGAGAGTCAAATGGAAATTCATTCACAATTTCAAATTGATTCTTCAGTAATCCCGAACGTGTTAAGCCTGCTTTCATCGCTGCAACCAAAAGAGCACCTTCTGTAGGATCCCCATCTATGACATATTCTTTTTCTTTCTCAATAAGCTCCGCGTGATTACAAAGCATTCCAAATGTCAGGAGCTGTTGAAGTGGTTTAACTGAGTTAGGGTTGACGGTTCTTTCATCGGAGTAAAATTCCCCTCGAGGATTATACCCAACACCATCAATCGTCCACGTTTTTCCGCCACTCCAAGCATGGGTAACGGTCATTTTATTTTGTGTTAACGTCCCTGTTTTGTCTGAACATATAACAGAAGCACACCCTAATGTTTCGACAGCCGGTAGCTTACGGACAATTGCTTTTTGCTTAATCATTCTTTGTACACCTAGAGATAAAGCAACGGTTACGATGGCTGGTAGCCCTTCTGGAATAGCTGCGACTGCAAGCGATACCCCAGCGAGGAACATTGTATATAAATCATGCCCCTGTAAGACCCCCACACCCACAACAAGAACGGTGAGGAACAAAGCAACCGTAATCAGAATCTTTCCTAACTGTTCAAGTCTACGTTGAAGTGGCGTTTCCATCGTTTCTGCTGATTGAAGCAAACCAGCAATTTGACCCATGGCTGTTTTCATCCCTGTGCCGACAACTACACCGACACCATTTCCTCTAGTAACGAGTGTTCCCATAAAGGCCATGTTTTCCATATCCCCAATACCAGGGTTTGGAATCGTTAGGGTATCAGTATATTTTGACACCGGGACTGATTCACCAGTTAAGGCAGATTCCTCAATCTCCAAACTATTTGCTTCAATCAACCTTACATCGGCCCCAATTCGGTCACCCGAGGAGAATTTTATGATATCCCCTGGGACAACCTCTTTAGAGAGTACTTTTACCCAACTTCCATTTCTTAACACCATCACTTGTGGAGCAGATAGCTCCTTGAGCGCATCAAGTGATTTTTCTGCTTTCCGCTCCTGGAAGAAGCCAAGGAACGCATTGATAACCACGATTGCAATAATGGCAATCGCATCGACCATTTCTCCAAGAAGACCAGAAATCAAAGTGGCTCCAAGTAAAACTAAAACCATAAAATCTTTAAATTGATTAAAGAACAGAAGTAATGCGGACGGTTTTTCGCCTTCCTCTAATGCATTAAGCCCGTGCTGCTTTTGCCTATTGCTTACTTCCTTTTCTGCAAGCCCTTCTGTAAAATCAGTGTTTAGGACTTCTGCAATTTCTTTCTTATTCATTTCATGGAACTTCATCGGGCCAACTCACTTCCCCTTTCAGCGACTGTTCATATCTGTCGTAATCTATAGTGAAAGCTTATTCAGCCCTGTCCAAAAAAATGCTATTATGATAGAGAAGAAAATGAAAAGGATGTTTTGCCAATGTCATTTGACGGATTATTTACCAGAGCCGTGACGAACGAACTGTCCACCCTGTTAAAAGGTGGACGTGTAAATAAAATACACCAACCATTCAAAAATGAAATTATCATGGTCATTCGAGCAGGTGGAGTCAATCACAAAGTCCTCCTTTCCGCTCATCCTAGCTATGCGAGAGTACAGTTGACAAACGACCAATATGATAATCCAAGTGAGCCACCAATGTTTTGCATGTTGCTAAGAAAACATCTAGAAGGCTATATTATTGAGGATATTCATCAAGTAGGGCTCGATAGAATGATTGTGTTTGAAGTAAAAGGCCGAAATGAAATTGGGGACCTTTCTTATAAACAACTCATCGTGGAAATTATGGGTCGACATAGCAATATCGTCCTTGTTGATAAAGGTAGGAATATGATTCTAGACAGCATTAAGCATGTTTCCTTTGCTATGAACACGCACCGGGCCATCCAACCTGGACAAGAGTACATCATGCCTCCTGCTCAGGATAAAAGAAATCCATTTGAGGTAGATGAGCAAGAAATTTTACGAACGATTGATTTTAATGCCGGGCTTTTAGACAAACAGCTTGTACAGCATTACGCCGGAATTTCTCCGCTAATGGCTAAGGAAATCTTATTTCACGCAGGGCTTGCCAATCGGACAACCCTCCCGAAGGCCTTCTTAGAATTAATGAGTGATGTAAAAAAGCATCACTATCAGCCTGCGATTACTACATTTAAAGGCAGGGAATCTTTTTACTTATTCCCTCTCAAGCATTTAAGTGAAGAATCCCGAGTTTTTGATTCAACTGGAGAGTTACTTGACCGGTACTATTTTGGAAAAGCAGAACGAGACCGCGTAAAACAACAATCCAATGACTTGGAGCGTTTTATTACAAACGAAAAAGAAAAAAACGAGAAAAAAATTAAAAAGCTTGAGCGTACATTAGTGGAGGCAAAAAATGCGGATCAGTACCAGTTGTTTGGAGAGTTACTAACTGCTAACCTTTACGCTACCGAAAAAGGAATGAAGGAAGTTAGTGTGTTAAATTATTATTCAGAGGACGGTTCTAACATAACCATTCCACTCGACCCAAGAAAAACGCCTTCAGAAAATGCCCAAAAATATTTCACTCGTTATCAAAAAGCCAAAAACGCCTTAAAAATTGTTGAAAAACAAATTCATCATGCCCGAGAAGAAGTAGCTTATTTTGAAGGCTTACAGCAACAAGTAGAAGCCGCATCCCCTAAAGACATCCAAGAAATTAGAGATGAATTGGTTGAGGGCGGATATATTAGGCAAAGACAAAAGCGTGGAAATAAGAAAAATCAAGTAATGAAAATAGTCCTTGAACGTTATACTTCTTCAGATGGAACCGAAATTCTTGTTGGAAAAAACAACAAGCAAAATGACTATTTAACAAACAAGGCTGCAGCTCGTGATGATATCTGGTTGCATACAAAAGACATTCCAGGATCACATGTCGTGATTCGTAGCAAGGAGCCTGCCGAAAAAACCATTCTTGAAGCCGCAACCATTGCTGCTTATTATAGTAAAGCACGTAGCTCTAGCTCTGTGCCGGTTGATTTCACTAAGGTACGGCATGTAAAAAAACCTTCGGGTGCTAAACCTGGATTTGTTATTTATGAGCAACAACAAACCGTTTATGTAACGCCAGATGAAGATCTTGTGCTGGCATTGAAGAAATAATACGGTAGAATTTTTGGGGTTCAAAGCACATTTTGGCACAAAAAGGACTTGGTTCTTACTTTTTAGAACCAAGTCTTTTTATTTTCTAGTTGGTGACTTTAGAGTATGGCAACCTTATTGTATAATCACGGACAAAAATTGCCTGCTTTATGCTAAAAATGTCCTTGAGAACGCTTGTCACGGACAAAAATTGCCTGCTTCATGCTAATAATGTCTTTGAGAACCCTTGTCATGGACAAATCTTTCCTACTTCATGCTAATAATGTCTTTGAGAACCCTTGTCATGAACAAATCTTTCCTGTTTCATGCTTGAAATGTCCTTGAGAACGCTTGTCAAAGACAAAAATTGCCTGCTTTATGCTAAAAATGTCCTTGAGAACGCTTTTCAAAGACAAATCTTTCCTGCTTCATGCTATAAATGTCTTTGAGAACCCTTGTCATAAACAAATCTTTCCTACTTCATGCTAATAATGTCCTTGAGGACAATACTCGCCTTCTTGATGGTCTCCTGTCCTTGAATAATTACTTCTTCTCTTCCACTAATCCCCACTCTGCTGGGTTCTTACGCCATGCTGCGAGGTTCGCTAAATCTTCTGCAGAAATTTCATCTCGTTCACGCGCTACTTCGGCTAGGGTTGTAAAGTTTGTTAATGAGAGAACTTCCACTCCAGCTTCATGAAGCAATTCTTTCCCTTTTTCTAGCTCATAGGTGAAAATAGCCACGGCTCCAAGAACCTCACAACCACTTTCACGGAGAGCTTCTACGGCATTAATAACACTACCTCCAGTAGAGATCAAATCCTCTACCACAACGACTTTTTGACCTGGTGTCACTTTTCCTTCAATTTGATTTCCTTTTCCATGTCCTTTTGCCTTGGAACGTACATAGCTCATAGGTAATTTCATTCGGTCACTCACCCATGCTGCATGTGGAATCCCAGCCGTAGCCGTCCCTGCAACAACTTCAGCATCAGGGAAGTGATTCTCAATTAGTCCCTGCAACCCTTCAGCAATTTTCCCGCGTACCTCTGGGTAGGAAAGGGTAAGGCGGTTATCACAATAAATTGGGGATTGCAGACCGGATGACCAGGTAAACGGATCATTTGGTTTTAATGTTACAGCTCCAATTTCTAATAGGCTGCTAGCAATCTCTTTTTTCATAATAAAACACCTTCCCATTCTTGTTTAATTGATAAATAGCTTTCTAAAGGGTGTTCGGCTTGAGTAATTGGTCGGCCTACGACGATTGCAGAAACTCCCTGCTCCCTCGCAAATTGTGGAGTTGCCACGCGTTTTTGGTCACCGATGCCATTTCCCCCTGGACGAATCCCAGGACTAACGGTTAAAAACCCTTTTCCAAAATGTGAACGAATCAATCCCGCTTCCTGAGCAGAGCAAACAACTCCATCTAGCCCCGCCTGTTTCGTAAGCTCCGCATAGTGCAGAACAGATTCCTGAAGTGAAACGGGTATTAATTGCTCACATTGCATTTGGTTTTCTGAAGTGCTAGTAAGCTGCGTGACTGCGATACAATACGGTCGCTTCACACCGGCTTTAATCCCACAATCAAGTCCCTCAAGAGCTGACTCCATCATTTCACGACCACCTGCAGCATGGACATTCACCATATCCACGCCAAGCCTAGCTAAACTTTTCATTCCGCCTTTTACAGTATTCGGAATATCATGAAGCTTCAAATCTAGGAAAATTTCATGACCAGCTTCTTTAATAAATTGCACAATGGCAGGACCCTCGGCGTAAAATAATTCCATTCCCACTTTTAAAAATAATTTTTCATCTTTAAAAGGCTTTAAGAAATCAACGACCTGCTGTTTTTCTGAAAAATCAAGCGCGATGATAAGCGGGTTGTTCATTCTTCTTCCAGCTCCTTCCTATACAATCTGAAATATGGTCATACCCTAGTTTTTCTAAAAGCGCTGGAAGCTCCTGAATGATGGTCGGACAAACAAAAGGATCTACAAAGTTCTGAGTTCCAACCGCGACTGCACTTGCTCCTGCATAAAAGAACTCAATGACATCCTCCGCTGATTGAATGCCGCCCATCCCGATAATCGGTATGTCCACCTGTTGGCTTACTTCATATATCATCCGCAGCGCGACCGGTTTTATAGCTGCTCCGGATAGCCCACCAGTGCGGTTAGAAAGAATCGGTTGTGCAGAATGAAGGTCAATTCTCATCCCTACTAGCGTATTGATCATGGTCAACCCATCAGCGCCGCCAGCTTCCACAGCCTTGGCAATTTTCACAATATCCGTCACATTCGGGGAAAGCTTTACATACACCGGTACATCTGAAACAGCTTTAACCTTTTTCGTTAAGTCCTTTGCCATTTCAGGATCAGTACCAAACGCAATTCCACCTGTTTTCACATTTGGACAAGAAATATTTAATTCAAGTGCATGCACATTCGGTGCTTTTGAAATTCTTTCTGCAACCCGAACATAATCTTCCTCCGTCGAGCCGGCAACATTAGCAATAATTGGTAAGTTAAATTTTTCTAACCATGGAAGTTCTTCTGTAACAACCTTTTCAAGACCAGGATTCTGCAAGCCAATTGCATTAAGCATTCCACCTGGTGTCTCTGCTACTCGTGGTGTTGGATTTCCAAAACGAGGTTCTGGTGTGGTTGCTTTGACCATAATCGAACCTAAAATATTTAAATCGAATAATTGACTATATTCTTTCCCAAATCCAAAGCAACCTGAGGCAGGCATTATTGGATTTTTCAATGATAAACCAGGTAGCTCGATTGATAATGACCTCAAATTGCCACCTCCCCAGCACGGAAGACAGGTCCGTCGCTGCAAACTTTTTTATAGGCATGACCATCTGGATCATCCTTCACATGACACACACAAGCGAAACATGCACCAATTCCGCAGCCCATTCGCTCTTCTAATGAAAGGTATACTTTTGGGGCATAAGAAGACGCCTCTATGGCTCTTAGCATCGGTGTTGGCCCACAAGAATAGAGGATATCCCCACCAATATTCTTGGTACTTAGAACATCTGTTACAAACCCTTTTGTTCCATACGAGCCGTCCACTGTTGCAATATAGGTCTCACTGAATTCAGCAAACTTAGACTCATAGAAAACAGCACTTTCATTTTGAAACCCAAGTATAGTAATGACCTTTATCCCTTTTTTCACAAGCTGTTTCGCTAATTCATAAAGCGGCGGAACTCCAATCCCTCCGCCAACTAGAATCGCGGTGCTGCCAACACTTGCCTCTTCAACGGGAAAACCGTTTCCTAGCGGTCCTAAAATATCAACGAACTCCCCCGGTTTTTTTTCAGCAAGAAGGGAGGTTCCCCTCCCCTGCTTACGATAAATAATCGTGAATTCACTCTTTTCTTTATGAATAGACGCGATTGAGATTGGTCTTCTAAGCATTGGATCAAGTCCACTTGAGACCTTTACATGCACGAATTGACCTGGCTTCATTTCCTCAACCATGGAACCTGATAAGGTAAGTTCATAGATGGAGTCAGCAATAGATTGATTGCTGACTACTTGGCAGAGTTCCTTTTTCATACTAAAACACCTTCATGACGGGATGTTGGATGGATCATAGCTCCTGCTGAGAAGGTCATTGATTCTAACACTCTTAAAATCGCCTCAGCCGTATCTAGCGAGGTTAAGCATGGTACACCATTTTCAACGGATTCACGGCGAATTTTGAAGCCGTCTCGTTCAGGCTGCTTCCCTCTCGTTAACGTATTGATAACAAGTTGTGCTTTTCCTCCGCGAATTTGGTCAATCAGATTGGGTCCTTCTGCACCAATTTTCCCTACAGTTTTCACTTTAACCCCGGCTGATTCTAGGTATCCAGCTGTACCGCTTGTCGCGACTAGCTGATAGCCGATATCTGCAAAGCGTTTCGCCAAAGATAACGCTTCTTCCTTATCTTTATCCGCAATGGTTAAAAGCACTGTGCCATATTCTTTAAACTTCATGCCAGCCGCAATCATCCCCTTATAAAGAGCCTTTTCGAGGGTGATGTCTTTTCCCATTACTTCTCCTGTAGATTTCATTTCAGGTCCTAAGGTAATATCCACTCTTCTTAGTTTTTCGAACGAAAACACAGGTACCTTAACATAGACTCCTTCTTGTTCAGGGACAAGACCTGTTTCATATCCTTGTTGCTTTAGCGTTTGACCTAAGATGACTTTGGTGGCAATGCTGGCCATTGGTACATGGGTAATCTTGCTCAAGAAAGGAACCGTTCTGCTTGAACGCGGATTTACTTCAAGAACAAATACTTCCCCTTTTGATACCACAAACTGAATGTTCAGGAGCCCGACAATATTCAATCCTTTTGCTAACCTTTTGGTGTATTCAATTAACTTAGTTTTTATTTCAGTTGTTAAACTTTGTGGTGGGTACACCGCGATGGAGTCCCCAGAGTGAACGCCCGCGCGCTCGATATGCTCCATGATTCCTGGAATGACCACTGTTTCTCCATCACAAATTGCATCAACTTCAATTTCTTTACCAGTTAAATAGCGGTCCACGAGAACAGGATGTTCAGGGTTCACTTTTACGGCATTTTCCATATAGTGAAGAAGCTCTTCTTCCTTATAAACAATTTCCATAGCACGACCACCTAACACATAGGATGGACGTACAAGAACTGGATAACCAATCTCTGTCGCAATCGAGACTGCCTGCTCTACAGACATCGCCGTTTTCCCCTTCGGTTGCGGGATAGCTAGCTCAAGCATTGCCTGCTCAAACTTATCACGGTTTTCGGCACGATCTACTGCTTCTAGTGATGTCCCTAAAATTTGTACCCCTAAGTCTGATAGACCCTCTGCAAGATTAATCGCAGTTTGTCCGCCAAACTGAACAACAACTCCCTTTGGCTGTTCGAGGTCGACAATGTTCATGACGTCCTCTACAGTCAATGGTTCAAAGTATAGCTTGTCAGAAATACTGAAATCCGTTGAAACGGTCTCTGGATTATTATTGATAATGATGGCTTCATAACCCGCTTCTTTGATTGCTTTTACACAATGGACCGTTGCGTAGTCAAACTCTACTCCTTGACCAATTCGAATTGGTCCTGACCCAAGAACAACTACACTTTCACGCTCTGTTTTAACCGACTCATTTTCCTCTTCATACGTGCTATAAAAATAAGGGGTTTGTGATTCAAACTCTGCCGCACACGTATCAACCATTTTAAACACTGGGATGATCCCTGCACCTTTTCTCCACTGGTATACCGTTTTTTCATCAGAACTCCATATAGAAGCAAGAGCCTTATCAGAGAAACCTAATTGTTTCGCTTTTCTTCCAATTTCAGCCTCAAATGGTTGCTGCTTCAACCTCTCTTCAAATTGGATCAATTTATTTAATTTATGAAGGAACCAGAAATCAATCTTGCTCCATACATGAATTGTTTCAATCGTTATGCCACGACGAAGGGCTTCACTGATGTAAAACAAGCGCTCGTCACCAGCTTTACGGATTCTTTTTTCAATTAATGCATCGTCAAAATCCTCATGATCCTTTAACTCAAAGTGGTAGATTCCTGCCTCGAGAGAGCGGATTGCTTTTAATAGCGATTCTTCAAATGTCCGCCCAATTGCCATTACTTCCCCTGTTGCTTTCATTTGCGTGCCAAGCTTTCGGTTCGCAGATTCAAACTTGTCAAACGGCCAGCGGGGAATTTTTGTCACGATATAATCAAGCGCCGGTTCAAAGCAAGCATAAGAACTTCCAGTCACAGGGTTAATCATTTCATCAAGTGTTAGCCCCACTGCAATTTTTGCTGCTAACTTCGCAATCGGATATCCAGTTGCCTTTGAAGCAAGCGCTGAGGAACGACTTACTCTCGGGTTTACTTCAATTACGTAATAGTTATAGCTATCTGGATCGAGTGCTAGCTGCACATTACAGCCGCCTTCAATCTTAAGTGCACGAATGATTTTTAAAGATGCATTACGTAGTAGTTGATATTCGCGGTCGCTTAGCGTCTGACTTGGCGCGACAACAATCGAGTCCCCTGTATGAATCCCAACCGGGTCAAAGTTTTCCATATTACATACGACAATCGCATTGTCATTTGCATCACGCATAACTTCATATTCGATTTCTTTAAATCCAGCAATACTCTTTTCGAGCAAGCATTGAGTAACCGGACTGTATTTCAACCCACTTGTTACGATTTCAATAAGTTCTTCCTCATTGCTACAGATTCCGCCTCCTGTACCACCAAGCGTATACGCTGGGCGTACAATTACTGGATAGCCTACTTGTTCTACAAATTGATGGGCCTCTTCAAGATTATGAATAATTTCACTCTCTGGGACTGGCTGTCCTAATTCATTCATCAGGTTACGGAATAGTTCGCGATCCTCAGCTTGCTCAATCGCTTCAAGTTTCGTACCTAGGATTTCAACTTCGCATTCTTCCAAGATCCCTGACTTCGCTAGTTCTACTGCCATATTCAACCCAGTTTGACCCCCAAGCGTTGGCAAAAGGGCATCTGGACGCTCTTTGCGAATAATGCGACTAACAAATTCCAGTGTAATGGGTTCGATATACACAACATCGGCAACTTCCGTGTCTGTCATAATCGTTGCTGGGTTTGAGTTTACTAGAATCACTTTGTAGCCTTCTTCTCTAAGGGCGATACAAGCTTGCGTTCCTGCATAATCAAATTCTGCTGCCTGACCAATGACAATTGGGCCAGACCCGATGACTAAAATACTTTTGACGTCTTTACGCTTTGGCATATTTTGTATCCTCCTGTTTCGCTGATTCTACTAAACTTAGAAACTCATCAAATAATTCATTTGCATCTTCTGGACCCGGTGAAGCCTCTGGATGGTATTGAACAGTAAACGCACTTGCTGATCTATGTTTAAGTCCTTCAATGGTTCCATCATTTAAGGCGATATGTGTGATTTCTAATTCCGTTCCAACAATCGAGCTTTCTTTAACTGTATACCCGTGGTTTTGTGAAGTTAAGGCAACTTTCCCTGTCTTTAAATCTTTTACCGGGTGGTTTGAACCGCGGTGTCCAAACTTCATTTTTTCTGTATCTGCTCCACAAGCTAAAGCAAATAGTTGGTGCCCTAGGCAAATCCCAAACATTGGGACTTTTCCGAGTACTCGCTCGACCATTTCAATTGCTTCCGGAACATCCTTTGGATCTCCAGGTCCGTTTGAAAGCATGATTCCATCTGGACTCAAAGCCAAAATTTCCTCTGCAGTTGTATGATAAGGAACAACGACCACATCACAGCCACGGTCATTCAATTCCCGGAGAATCCCATGCTTCATGCCAAAGTCAACCAAAACAATTCGATAACCTCTCCCAGGGCACGGAAAGGCACTCTTGGTTGAAACTTGCTTTACTTGGTCATTACGTAGCTTAGTTGCCCGTAATTTTTCAATGATTTCCAATGGATTTTCATCTCCGCTGCAGATGGCGCCTCTTAAGGTACCATGTTGACGAATGATTTTGGTTAACTTTCTCGTATCGACCCCTGCAATGCCAGGGATATTCTTCATTTTCATATATTCGTCAAGACTTAATTCACTTCTCCAGTTTGAAGGAAAGTCTGCTACTTCTTTTACAACAAAAGCAGCAAAAGCTGGATTAATTGATTCAAAGTCATCTCTGTTGATTCCATAGTTCCCAACTAGAGGATAGGTAAGCGTTACAATCTGCCCACAATAAGAAGGGTCGGAAAGGATTTCTTGATAACCTGTCATTCCGGTGTTAAATACCACTTCTCCCGTTACCTGTTTTTCACTTCCAAAGCCTTCCCCGTTAAATACTGTGCCATCTTCAAGAACTAACTGTCTCTTCATGCTGTTACCCCCTCTTTACTCCACACAATTTTTCCTGATGCAATCGTCAAGACTGGCCATCCCTTACAATTCCATCCTGCAAATGGTGTGTTTTTTCCTTTTGATAAAAATGTAGTCGGGTCAATCTTTTCTTCGTGAAGAAGGTCTAGTAGAACGATGTCGGCAACTCCACCAACAGCTAGTCTTCCATACGATAATCCAAACGCTTCAGCTGGTTTAACCGTTAAGAAATCAATTAATTGTTTTAGCGTCAAAATGCCTTTTTCAACCATTTCTGTATATAAAAGTGGAAAAGCTGTCTCAAGACCGACAATCCCAAATGGAGCTAACTCAATCCCTTCCGCCTTTTCCTCACTTGTGTGAGGGGCATGGTCAGTTGCGATGAAATCGATTGTTCCATCTAATAGGCCTTCAATTAAGGCTAAATGATCTTGCTTGCTTCGTAATGGAGGGTTCATTTTAAAATTAGCGTCATTTCCTGTAATATGTTCTTCATTAAGTAATAGATGATGCGGCGTAACCTCTGCTGTTACTCGAATGCCATGACGTTTCGCATCTCGAACCGTGCGAACCGATTCTTTTGTACTGATATGGCAAACATGGTAATGACAATCTGCTGCTTCAGCAAGTAGTACGTCCCGAGCAATATGTACGGCTTCGCATGCGGAAGGAATACCATTCATCCCTAATTCCGCTGATTTCTTTCCTTCATGGAGAGAACCTTGATTAATTAAAGTGTTATCTTCACAATGTGCCACGATGGCCATATCTAATGCTGCTGCTTTTTTCATCGCTTTAAGCATCATTCCAGCTTCTTGGATTCCTACACCATCATCGGTGAAAGCAAAAGCTCCTGCCTCTTTCAACCCTTCAAAATCGGTTAACTCCTGCCCTAATTCTCTAACTGTAATGGAAGCATAAGGTAAAACTCTTACTTCCGCCGTTTCTTTGATTCTCTCCTGAATTTTTTCAAGCTGTTCTTTTGAATCAGGTACAGGTCTAGTATTTGGCATTGCGGCAACGGTTGTGAACCCACCTCTTGCTGCTGCCTGTGTTCCTGTAGCAATTGTTTCCTTCTTTTCGCCACCTGGTTCACGAAGGTGTACATGAAGGTCTACAAAGCCTGGTGCAATGACTTTTCCGTTTGCATCAATGATTTCATCTGCAGGTCTTGTAATTTCGTCATGAATCTCTTTTATGATTCCATCCTCTATATAAAGCTCAGCTTTCATTAGTTCCCCTTCACTAGTTAGCAACTGACCATTTTTGATGATGATTGACATTTTCGACTCCCCCTTGAATGATTGATCTTTTTAATACTGCCATCCGAACATACACACCGTTTTTCATTTGTTGAAAGATGCGAGACCGCTCACACTCTACTAAACTATCGGCAATCTCAACTCCCCGATTGACTGGAGCAGGATGCATGATGATACTTCTAGGTTTCATTTTTCTTTCTCGGTTAAGCGTTAAGCCATAGGATTGGTGGTAATGACCAGAAAAATTGCTTCCACCGTCTTCGTGACGCTCATGTTGGATGCGTAATAACATCACAACATCTGCTGTTTCCATTGCCTCATCAACAGGCTGATAACGCCCATATTTCAGTAAATCCTCATCAAACCATTCTTCTGGTCCAGAAAATACTACTTCCGCTCCAAATCTTTGTAAAACATCAGCATTTGATCTTGCTACCCGGCTATGGCGAAGATCGCCGATGATAGCAACTTTTAGTCCACGAAAGTGTCCGAACTCTGTTTTTATCGTAAATAAATCTAGAAGCGATTGGGTTGGGTGATGTCCGCATCCATCTCCTGCATTAAGAATTGGAATCTTGATTTTCCCCACTAATTCATCAAAATAGTGGTTCTCATGATGTCGAATGACCACGGCATCAAGCCCAATCGCCTCTAATGTTCGCACAGTATCATAAAGGGTTTCGCCCTTCTGAACACTTGAAGTGCCGGTTTCAAAGGGTATCACATCTAAGCCTAGCTTTCTTTCAGCCATATAAAAACTGGACTTTGTACGAGTACTCGGCTCAAAGAATAAATTGGCTACAAATGTTTGTTTCTTTGGTTGCCATAACTCGCCTTCAGCAAATTTCTGTGCATCCTCTAGGATGTTACTGATTTCCTCAATGGTTAAGGCTGTCGTCGTTAACAAATGGTTCATATGTAAATCCCCCTTTGATTAAAAAACTGATCTCATTCCTTATTGCTTGTGACTAAGTTCCGCTCTCGGCACGCCCGCAGGAGCCTTCGTCCCTCCCACTCCAATCAACAATGCACCTTTACCATAGCCTTATAAAAAAACACCCTGAACAAGGTCAGGGTGTTTTAAGGTTTGTTAGCCATGTAAAAGACGCACTCTTCTACAATTGAATAGAGCTAACCTCATTTCCCACCCTTGCAAATCTCTCTGGACTTCATTAAAAGGTGATATATTTTTTATCCTATATTTTTTTCAAGACTCTCGTCGGTAACTTTTTCTCTTCCCGGTAACACAAGATTTAAAATGACGCCGATAATGGCTGCAAGTGCCATTCCTTCAATCGCAAACGCTTCGGTTACTTTTAGCGCGGCCCCACCAATTCCAATAACTAAGATAACAGATGAAATCACCAAGTTTCGGTTGTTCCCAAAATCGATGTTTTGCTCAACCAGCATCCGTAACCCACTAGAGGCAATAATCCCAAATAAAAGAATGGAAATTCCTCCAAGGACAGCTGTTGGGATGGTTTGAATCAGCGCCATCGCCTTACCCATAAAGGAGAAGAGAATCGCGATCACAGCTGCACCTAAGATGACATATACTGAATAAACCCGGGTAATCGCTAGAACACCAATATTTTCACCGTATGTTGTCTTTGGTGGTCCACCAATAAATGCGCTAATAAAGGTCCCTAACCCATCTGCTAAAATCGAACGGTGAAGCCCAGGGTCTTTGATATAATTTCGATTTACAATTCTTCCTAGTACTAATTGGTGACCAATATGTTCAGATATCGTTACAAACACAATTGGCACCATAGCTAGCAAAATCGTTGAGGTAACATTAAACTCATAATGGATGCCTGGAAATAAGAACTCTGGCATAGCAAACCATTTTGCATCTTTTACAGCAGTAAAATCGACAATTCCGACCAAACTCGAGTAAAGATATCCTACAATTAGTCCTAAAAGAACAGGCATGGCACTTAAAATGTTTTTAAAATATACGGTAAAGATAATGGCTGCGAATAAGGTAACAAGCGCTGCGGAAAAATGTAAGAAGTTATATTCCCCGTTTACATTCATGGCCATGTCAACAGCTGTTCCAGCTAGGCCTAAACCAATAACCATGATGACTGGTGCAACAACGATTGGTGGTAAAAGTCTCATTAACCATTTATAACCTGCTTTCCAAATGATTAACGAAACGATTGCATACGTGATTCCTACTGCAATTGCCCCAATCATTGCATTTCCAGGATTTTCTCCCCCATTTGATGCAATGATAATCGGTGCGATAAAGGCAAAGGATGATCCGAGATAGGCTGGTACCTTAAATTGGGTAATTAGGAGAAAAATGATCGTGGCAATCCCGCTTGTTAATAGCGCAATCGCAGGACTTAATCCGACCAATTTTGGTACTAGTATCGTAGCCCCAAACATAGCAAACATATGCTGAAAGCTTAAGGTGATCCATTGTGGGATCGTTGGTTTATCCTGAATATCTAAAACTGGTCTCGTCATTGGTTTCACATCTCCTTAGTGTAGTAAAAGACCCTCTTTGGATACACAAAGAGGGTTAAGGAAATTGTAAAATGGTTATTTTACTATATCCCCTTACAAGCCTCTCTGGACTTTCTTAAAAGGTATCACTTTTCATGAATACTGACTCTGTCATTTTGATCGACCTCTGTTAACTCAACAACAATCTTTTCTGAGCTTGAAGTTGGGATGTTTTTCCCTACATAATCTGCCCTAACTGGCAATTCGCGATGTCCACGGTCTACTAACACTGCTAACTGCACCGAGGAAGGTCTACCAATGTCTACTAGTGCATCTAGTGCTGCCCTAACCGTTCTCCCTGTATAAAGAACGTCATCGACCAAAATAACTTTTTGATTCGTTATTACATATGGGATATCGGACCCCTTTACTAGAGGTTCTTGATTAGCAGTTTTCGTCGTCAAATCATCACGATAAAGGGTGATGTCTAACTCCCCTACTGCAATTTTCTTGCCTTCTATTTGTTGAATTCGCTCAGCCAAGCGATTTGCTAGATAAATTCCTCTAGTGCGAATTCCTACTAATATACAGCCTTCAATTCCTTTATTTCTCTCAATAATTTCATGCGCAATTCTTGTTAAGGCTCTGCGAATTGCTTGTTCATCCAGAACTACTGCTTTTTGTGACAAATCACTACGCCCCTTTCAACCTTTTGTTAGAATTTTTATAACGTTCTAAAACAAAAAATCCTCTCACCTAAGGTGAGAGGATAGACGAATGCATTAAATGTGCAAGCGGGTTCTACCCAGCTTACGATCCGTTCCTTCTCAGCCTCACGGGACTGTCTTTAAAGGTCTTATTCAACTAAGCTAATCTTATTAGAAGCTCTACTAATTGTCAACGATTATTTCTCAAATCATCAAGCAGCTTCTCAAAGTATTCCGGTAACGGAGCTTCAAATTCCAGGTATTGTCCAGTTCGGGGATGCTCAAATCCTAAGATTCCAGCATGAAGAGCCTGTCCACCAAGATCAAGCGTCTTCCTTGGTCCATATTTCGGATCGCCAACAAGTGGGTATCCAATATATTTCATATGGACACGAATTTGATGAGTTCTCCCAGTCTCAAGCTTACATTCAATAAATGTAAAATCTTTAAACCGTTCAAGAACATTAAAATGAGTAACCGCATGCTTCCCATTATCAACAACGGCCATGCTCTGCCTATCTTTTTGGTCTCTTCCTAAAGGTGCCTCAATGGTGCCATAATCATGCGGGATAACGCCATGAACAATGGCACGATACTTACGCGTTACTGTTTTTGCAACAAGTTGATTCACAAGGCTTTCGTGTGCCAAATCGTTTTTTGCAACCATTAATAGCCCTGATGTATCCATATCAATCCGATGGACAATTCCAGGTCTTAACACACCGTTTATACCCGATAAATCCTTGCAATGAGCCATTAAGCCATTTACAAGTGTACCCGTAAGATGTCCCGGCGCAGGATGAACAACCATACCCTTAGGTTTATTCACCACTAAAACATCTGCATCTTCATAATAAATATCGAGATCCATTTCTTCTGGGATTACATTCAGTTCTTCGGGTTCAGGAATCTCGATTCCAATAACATCGTTTAAACTACATTTATAATTTGGTTTTACAGGCTTGCCGTTTACGAGCACTAAGCCATCCTTTATCCATTGCTGAACCTGACTGCGAGACCATTCTGCGTTCTTTGTCGACACAGCTTTATCTATCCGGTCCCCTACCAAACTTTCCTCAATGATTATTTCTAGTTTTTCCATCTTGGTTCTTTTTCGCCTCTCTCTCTTCCCTTAGCATATGAAGCATGACCAATCCAACGCCGATTACCAGAGCAGAGTCAGCGACATTGAAAATCGGGAAATCATATGTGAAAATATACGTATTCACAAAATCAACCACTTCTTTTCGGAAGACACGGTCGATAAAGTTTCCCATTGCCCCACCCAGCATAAGGGCTATCGAAATTCCAAATAATTTGTTGTGCTTGGCTTCTCTTTCAAGGTAATAGACAAGGCCTATCATAACAACGACAGTAATGATATAGAAAAACCACATCTGTCCTTGTAAAATTCCCCAAGCAGCACCACGATTGCGATGAGATGTAATGTACAGAAAATTTTCGATTACTTGGATACTTTCACCCAGCTTCATATAATGCACAACCATCCACTTTGTCAGCTGGTCCAATAATATGATCAATAAAGCGATTATGTAATAAAACACAAAAGTAACCTCCAACTTAAAAATGGATTACTTTTGCATTTTAGCACAACGCGCGTAAAAACTACAGTGATACTTTTCTTGATACTATGAATAGAGCGGTTTTCGGAGGTAAGCCTCCATCATTTTAATATCTTCTTCAGTCCTTGCCGTCGGAACCATTCCAATTAGTCCATCAGGGAGTAACTCCCCAGACATTTCACATCGTCCAAAATCTCCAGCTTCCATCTTCGCTAACGCTCGTTCTACATCATCAAGCTCCGCTTTAATATAGAGAAGGATTTGGCTGTTTTTATCAGCGTTTTGTAAACGATTCAGCAGTTCCTCCTTCGTGCGACGGAGCTCTTCATAGATAAAATGATATCGCTTCATATATATCACTGCCTCCGTTCCTGTTTACAAGCTATTATTACCCGTTCTATTCCAATGACTCGGATAAACTTTTGACAAGCAGAACAAGAATTGTCGGAGAAGGAAAATTTTAAAAACTAACAATATCCCGTATTAATATAATAATTCCGGTGTAGCCTCTTTTTTCCGACGTTTTAATACTCTTTTTATTAATATAGTAAGCACAATTGGGGTATCTGTGATAGAAGATTTTTCCCATAAAGGAATTGAAAGATCCAAATTGACCGTCTCAATGATTTTATTTGCTGTTTGGGCACATTAAACCCTTCTATGTGACCGGTTCAAAGATTCCCTTTACTGTTTGGGCACTTTGAACCCTTCTATGTGACCGGTTCGATGATTTCATTTGCTGTTTGGGCACATTGGACCCTTCTATGTGACCGGTTCAAGGATTTTCTTTACTGTTTGGGCACATTGAAGCCTTCTAAGTGACCGGTTCGATGATTTCATTTGCTGTTTGGGCACTTTGAACTCTTCTATGTGACCGGTTGGATGATTTCATTTGCTGTTTGGGCACGTTGAGCTCTTCTATGTGACCGGTTCGATGATTTCATTTGTTGTTTAGTCACATTGGACTCTTCTAAGTGACCGGTTCAATGATTTCATTTGCTGTTTGGGCACATTAAACCTTTCTATGTGACCGTTTCAAAGATTCCCTTTACTGTTTGGGCACTTTGAACTCTTCTATGTGACCGGTTCGATGATTTCATTTACTATTTGGGCACGTTGAAGCCTTCTAAGTGACTGGTTCGATGATTTCATTTACTGTTTGGGCACTTTGAACTCTTCTATGTGACCGGTTCGATGATTTCATTTGCTGTTTGGGCACATTGGACCCTTCTATGTGACGGTTGGATGATTCCATTTGCTGTTTTGGCAAACAACAAAAAAAGTGTCCCTATTCGGGACACTTCCTTTTTTTTAGCTATTTCCATTATGTTCTTTTACAACACTGGCACATCTTGGACAAACAGTAGGGAATTCTTCAACTTTGCCAACATCTGGTGTGACAACCCAGCAGCGTTCACAAGTTTCACCTTCAGCTTTTGTAACTACGATTGCTGCTTGCTCAAGCTTAATGGCACTTTCTGGTGCCTGATCGTAAGTTCCCGCAACTTCAAAATCAGAGACAATGAAGAGCTGTGCTAGGTCTTCTTCAATCGAATTGAGAAGGTCTTGTGTCTTGCTATTCACATATAGTGTCACTTTAGCTGTTAATGATTTACCAATTACCTTTTCATTTCTTGCTTCCTCTAGGGCTTTAAGAACTTCATCGCGAAGTTTTAAGAAAGCATTCCACTTTGTTTCCAACTGATCGGCATTGTGGATATCTTTTGCTTCAGGTAAATCGGTTAATTGAACACTTTCTTCTGAAACAGCTGGGATAAATGACCAAACTTCATCTGCTGTATGTGGAAGAATTGGCGCAACAAGTTTCACAAGAGTCAAGAGACTTTCATGAAGTACAGTCTGAATTGCACGACGGTCTGGATGATTTGCTGATTCAATATATAGAATATCCTTTGCAAAATCAAGGTAGAACGAACTTAAATCAAGTGTACAGAAATTGTTTACAGCGTGATATACACCAGCAAATTCATATCTTTCATATGATTGATGAGTATGCTTAATTAGCTTATTTAATTTTACAAGCATAAACTGATCCACTTCTCGCAAATCTTCATAAGCTACTGCATCAGTTTCTGGGTTGAAATCAGCAAGATTTCCGAGTAGGAATCTAAACGTATTACGAATCTTCCGGTAAACTTCCGCAACCTGTTTTAAGATTGGGTCTGATACGCGGACATCGGCTTGATAATCAACAGAAGCAACCCAAAGACGAAGAATATCAGCACCAAGCTGATTCATTACCTTCGCAGGAACAACAACGTTCCCTAGTGATTTACTCATTTTTCTTCCGTCCCCATCAAGAACGAATCCATGGCTCAAAATGCCTTTATAAGGTGCTTTTCCAGTTACTGCTACTCCTGTTGATAAAGAGGAGTTAAACCAACCACGATATTGGTCAGAACCTTCGAGATAAAGGTCTGCTGGGCGATCTAGATCATCGCGCTCAAGTAGGACCGCTTGATGAGAAGACCCAGAGTCAAACCATACATCCATGATATCTGTTTCTTTCGTAAATTCACCATTCGGGCTTCCTGGATGAGTAAATCCTTCAGGCAATAAATCTTTTGCTTCCTTCTCAAACCAAATATTTGAACCTTGTTCTCTAAATAGGTCAGAAATATGATTGATTGTTTCATCGGTGATGATTGGCTCACCGTTTTCCGCATAAAACACTGGAATTGGCACACCCCAAGCTCGCTGTCTAGAGATACACCAATCACCACGGTCACGAACCATGTTATAAAGTCTTGTTTCGCCCCAAGCCGGAACAAATTTTGTATCATTAATTGCCTGCAGAAGATCTCCACGGAAATCTTTAATTGACGCAAACCATTGCGCTGTCGCTCTGAAAATAACCGGTTTTTTCGTTCTCCAGTCATGTGGATAAGAGTGAGTCATGAAAGAAAGCTTGAGTAATTTACCAGCTTCTTGAAGCTTTTCTGTGATTGGCTTGTTGGCTTGATCATAAAATAAACCTTCAAACCCTTCAGCCTCTGCAGTCATGCAACCTTTATCATCCACTGGGCTTAATACATCGAGACCATATTTTTGCCCAACCAAGAAGTCATCTTCCCCATGGCCAGGAGCTGTGTGTACGCAACCAGTACCCGCATCTGTTGTAACATGTTCCCCAAGCATAACAAGAGAATCTCTACCGTAAAGCGGATGCTCTGCGACAACTTTCTCGAGGTCTTTTCCTTGAACCTTTTGAACAACAGAAGGGTTTTCCCAACCAATTTCTTGAGTAACGGTTTCTAATAAAGCTTCCGCAACTAAATATTTCTTTTCGCCAACCGCTACAACAACATAGGTTAAATCAGGGTGAACGGAAATTCCTAGGTTCGCAGGGATGGTCCATGGAGTTGTTGTCCAGATAACAATCTCAACATCCTCAGCCACGACATTATTTCCTTGTTTAACCTTGAAGCCTACATAAATGGAAGGTGACTTTTTATCTTGATATTCAATTTCCGCTTCAGCTAATGCTGATTCACTAGATGGAGACCAGTATACTGGCTTCAAACCTTTGTAGATATAGCCTTTTTTCGCCATTTCGCCAAACACCTTGATTTGCTGTGCTTCATAGGCAGGCTTTAACGTAATATATGGATTTTCCCAATCACCACGGACTCCAAGTCTCTTGAATTGGGTACGTTGACTGTCAATCTGTTCATAAGCATATTTTTCACAAAGCTTACGGAACTCGGCAACCGTCATTTCTTTTCTTTTTACCCCTTTGTTTGTAAGCGCCTGTTCAATCGGGAGTCCGTGAGTATCCCAGCCAGGTACATATGGAGATGAGAAGCCACTCATGGACTTATAGCGTACAATCATGTCCTTTAAAATTTTATTTAAGGCATGACCGATGTGAATATCTCCATTTGCGTATGGAGGTCCATCATGCAAGATAAAATGCGGGCGTCCTTCTGTCCGTTTCTGTACCTTTTCATAAATGTTCATTTCTTCCCATTTTGCTTGTAAATCTGGCTCACGCTTCGGTAAGTTCCCACGCATTGGAAACTCAGTCTTCGGCATCAACAGTGTATCTTTAAAATCCATCTTTCTTCCTCCTACTATTTTCCATATTCCGACAATGACAAAAAACCTTCTCATCCCTAAAAAGGGACGAGAAGGTTTTCCCGCGGTACCACCCTACTAGACAGACTGATATACAGAACTGTCCACTTAAGCATTCTTAACGTGAATGATTCGCCTGCACTTAATAGCCCACTTAAGAACGTTCAGCTTGGAACTATCGGGTGATTTTCCGAATCCTCCCTCATATCAGGCTTCCACCATCCCTGATTCGCTGATTATTGAGTAATGAAGAACTCGTACTGTCCCTGTCATTGTTTCGATCATGAAATGTACTTTTAAGAAATTATATAGAACTAATCCGGGAGCGTCAAGCTAGTGAATCTTCTTCTTCCTTAACTGCGGACTTTAATTCTGTCGAATCAAGCTCGTATTCAAGCAGATGATCCCAATCATCGTTATTAAGCATATCTAGCTGTGCCTCAATTAACATTTTAAAACGGTTCCTAAAGACTTTAGATTGCTTTTTCAATTCTTCAATTTCGAGGGCAATCTTACGTGCCTTAGATAGCGATTCATTAATGATTCGGTCCGCATTCTTTTCAGCTTCCTTAATAATCAATTTCGCTTCTTTTTGGGCATTTCGTTTAACTTCTTCGCCGGCTTCTTGGGCGATGACAATCGACTTGTTCAATGTTTCCTCAATTGTCGTAAAGTGGCCCAGACGTGAATTCATATCGTTTAGCTTTTCCTCAAGCTCTTTTTTCTCACGAATAATCATTTCATAATCTTTTATCACTTGATCGAGGAATTCATTGACTTCATCTTCATCATATCCTCGGAAACCTTTGCTAAACTCTTTATTGTGTATATCTAACGGCGTTAAAGGCATGACGCCACCTCCTATTTTGTATAAAACTAGTATGTATAGAGGATAATTCGACAGGATACCAAAAATTCCTGCTAATTTCTACTATATCCTTATTTTTGTCTGCCGGCAATAACCCGCCATTTATCTTTTTTTGTTTTTCCTTCAATTGTTACAATCTTCGTCCGCCCTAATCCACGAACAGATATGACATCTCCTTCACCACATTCAAACGCTGGGTTTTCAATGGCCGTCCAATTTACTTTTACTACACCCTGTTGAATGTAGATTTGAGACTTTTGCCTAGAAATATTGTATATTGCCGACATAAGGGTATCGAGGCGTAATGAAGAAGCAGTTGTAGAGACTTCACGCCAATTCATTTCCGGTTGTATGGCATTCTCTAGCGGTACTTCTTTAAGGGAAACACCAGCCCTCCCTACACTATCAAGTTGAAGACGGACGTAATCAGAAACCTCTGCAGCAGCAAAAAATTGCACTTGATCGTCTTTTAACAAAATGTCACCGAACTTCCCTCGTTTTAGGCCTAATCCCATAAGACTTCCTAATACCTGGCGATGTTCAATTGTGACAAATTTCTTCGCATATTCGAGCTCGAATAAGCTAATATGAAACTCACCTTGATTAGCTTCAAAATAATCTGGATAAAGCAATGCTCTCTGACGCTCGGTCGTTTCTGCTCCCCCGAAAAAAGAGCATTTTACCTCTCTTGCTCCGATAATTGTCTTTACAATCTGTTGTTCTCTAGGATCGAGAAAATCTGTTAATTTTGGGGCGTATGTTTGTTCCACATATTCTCGCCAACCAATCACTTGGTCAATGAATTCCCGTTCTTCTGGTCGGAAATGTTGATAAATATTCATCCTATTACTCCTTTTATACTAAAGGATCTGTTAGTTAAAGTACCTTGTTAATACTAAAAGCCGTTGATTAGAGTAGAAAGCACGCGGACTGCTACTCCGGGAAGGAATCCACAGCCCAGATTAACAAGCCAAATTAAAACAAAAAGGGTCTACAAGAGACCCTTGAATTAGAACCAACCAAAAAGTTGTATTAGTCCATTTGAAGCAAAACGTAACACTAAGAAAGCAACAATTGGCGAGATGTCAATCATGCCAAGCGGCGGAATAAACTTTCGAAAAGGTTCTAAATATGGTTCACATATACGTGATAGAAATTGTCCGATTGCCGACTCACGCGCATTTGGGAACCATGACATAAAGATATAAATAATTAACGCCCATTGATAAAGCTGGAGTAATTGAAGAATGATACTAAGTAGAAAATCCATTAAACCCTACCACCTCGATTCTTGCATATCCCGTTCCTGCAAAAGCTCCGAAATATTCCCTGATACTTCCACATTGTCCGGTGTACACAATATTATGTTCGATCCTATTTTTTGAATATCTCCACCAATCGCATAAACAGTACCACTTAGAAAATCAACAATCCTTCTTGCTTGATCTGATTCAATACGTTGAAGATTAACAACAACGGCTCGTCTGTTTTTTAAATGGTCGGCAATATCCTGTGCCTCTGCATAAACTCTTGGCTCCATTAAGATCACTTTGGAGGACTTTTGTACACTTTGAAGACTAACAACATTTTGTTTCTGTGCAGGTTGCTTTACATGTTGTTGTTGATGTTGTTGTTTTGGTTGTTCATAATTTTCCTCAACCATTTCCTCTTCCTTATAGTCATACTCCTCATCTTCTAACAAGAAAAAGGTTTTAAATTTTGACTTCAGACTCATTCTCTTACACCTCCGCTTCCTCGCCAACTAGTGCTGAGCCAATCCTCACCATAGTAGCTCCTTCTTCAACTGCAATCCGATAATCATTCGACATCCCCATTGAAAGTTCTCGGCATGGCGCAAATTCTAGGTGTAGTTGTTGAACTTCCTGCTGAAGTGCTTTCAATTGACGAAAACACTGGCGTAACTGAGACTCATCATTTGTATAGGGAGCCATCGTCATTAAGCCTTCTACCTGAATATGTTCAAACTGCTCCAAGTCCTTGATAAAATCAAGCACTGCTTCAGGGTCTATCCCATGTTTCGATTCTTCACCAGAAACATTTACCTGTACAAAACATTTAACCTTCTGATTTGAACGTTTATTGACCTCTTTCGCCAAGGATAACCTGTCCAATGAGTGAAGATAAGTAATTTTATCAATGACATTTTTTACTTTACGAGTTTGCATGGTCCCAATGTAATGCCAGGTAGGCTTGTCTCCTAAATGATCCCACTTACTTAAGAGACCTTCATCACGATTCTCCCCTAGATGAAGAATACCTGCTTCCACTGCTTCTTGGGCTCTTTCTACACTAACATATTTAGTAACAGCAATAACGGTTACCTCTTCTGGGCTACGACCAGATTGTTTACATGCCTCTTCTATGTTTGAGCGAATATGTTTAAGATTTTCTAAGACTTTCATTTAGGAATGAAGCTCCTCCTTCCATCCAATAAAAGCAAGCATCCGCCCCGTATTGCCTTTGTCTCCACGATGTGAATAGAAATATTCACTATTACAGCTAGTACAATAGGAAGTTAGGGTTATATTTGCTTGCTGTACACCGGCTCTCAAAAGAATTTGTTTATTAAGTTCCTTTAGGTCAAGTGAGTATTGAACAGTGTTAATTTGATTATATGGTTTTTTTTCGACACCTTCTAGTACTTTTTCTACTAATTTGATAACTCGCTCATCTACAATATAACATTTTTTGCATATAGAAGGACCAATTATCACAGAAATTGCCGATGGATGGCTGCCGTTCTGGACAAAAACAGACACCATTTCTTTTGCGATTCCACCAACGCTCCCTTTCCAACCAGCATGTGCCACCCCAATAAAGCCCTTATCCTTATCAATAAAAAAGAGCGGAACGCAATCAGCAAAGCAGAGTGTTAGCATGATCCCTTTTTCAACCGTAAAAAGACCGTCTGTTCTTGGAAAAGATGTTTCATACCGATCCGAACCTTTTCCCTTGTCCGCCTTTGTTACTGTTTGCACACTAACTTCATGAGTCTGTTCAGCGCCTATCCAACATTCTAGTGGAAATTCCACATCCTGTGAAAGTAACTCACGGTTTTTTAGGACAGACAAAGAATGATCACCAACATGAAAGCCAAAGTTTAATCCTGAGAAGGCACCTTGACTAACACCACCACTTTTCGTAGAAAAACCAGCAACCAATCCAGGACTTTCCTTCATCCATGACTCAACGGCAAAATATTTTGGTGTTTTTATCTTAAATGGTTCCATTTTTCCCCTCACCATAAACAACCATCAAGGAGGAATTCCCCCTCTGATGGATGTTTTACTAATAGTTTAGCATAAGGACACGTTAGCTTGAAGCGATACGGTTATTCCGCCTCTTCTTTGACGTCTTTTATTTCACCATAGCCCTTATATCGTACAAGAATAACATCCTCACCTATTTTTAATATGTTCTGCCATGGGATCACTACCTCTTCATCTTTCCCAAAAAAACCCATCACCCTGCCTACGCCCCCAATGATAACCGATTCAATTTTCCCAGTATCAAGGTTGATATCAATATCATCTATATTTCCTAACCGTTTCCCATCAGAGACATTGACCACATCTTTTATTTGAAAATCTGAAACCTTTAACATTCTTATTCCTCCCTACTACCCTCACTTATTAAAATATATGAAGGCAAGGAGGCTATTCATGCCTAGCCTTTCCATTTTAAAGTAGAGACTTTGTTACTTTGTTCTTTTTTCAATGGTAAATGAGGCGAAGTTCAATAGTCAGGATTAATAAAACCAAAATAAAAAGCCGCCTAAAACGGCAGCCTTTGTTTCATATCCAAAACAGTTATTTAGTTTTGGATATTTTTATTCATTTGTTTAATAGCGGCTTTCTCGAGCCTTGAAACCTGTGCCTGAGATATCCCAATCTCCTCAGCCACTTCCATCTGGGTTTTGCCTTGGAAGAATCGTTTTCTCAAAATCAATTTTTCACGTTCATTCAAACGGCGCATCCCTTCTTTAAGGGCAATTTCTTCGATCCAATTAATATCTTTGTTCCGCTCATCGCTTAGCTGATCCATAACATAAATTGGGTCGCCACCGTCATTATAGATGGGCTCAAATAATGATACAGGGTCCTGAATTGCATCCAAAGCAAAGACTATTTCCTCGTGTGGGACATCTAGTACTTTGGAAATTTCCTCAGCTGTAGGCTCTCTTAACCTTTCACTCATAAGCTTTTCTCTAACCTGTAGTGCTTTATAGGCGATATCTCGGAGCGAGCGTGATACTCGAATTGGATTATTATCACGTAGATATCTCCTAATTTCCCCGATAATCATTGGAACAGCATACGTTGAAAACTTAACATTTTGGCCTAAATCAAAATTATCTATTGATTTCATAAGTCCAATACAGCCCACCTGGAATAGATCGTCTACAAATTCTCCACGGTTGTTAAAGCGCTGTATGACACTCAACACTAGCCGTAGGTTTCCATTTACAAGCTTCTCCCTTGCTGTTAAATCACCACTTTGCATCTGTTTGAAAAGTTTACGCATTTCATCGTTTTTCAAAACTGGCAACTTTGAAGTATCCACACCGCAAATTTCTACTTTGTTTCGAGTCAATCTTTTTCCCTCCTTACAGGAGCTGCTGTACAAAATTCAGTATCTCCGCAGGAAGGAAAAATATGCACATGACAATTGGACTAACTTTCCCTAAAAAGGAAAATATCTCCTGAAAACCTTTACAGTCATGGACTCAGAGCACTATAAAAATTTTTACACCATTTTATTAAATTCCTTTCGTAGCCTTTTAATTATTCTTTTTTCTAATCTAGAAATATAGGACTGAGATATTCCTAACATATCGGCAACATCTTTTTGGGTCTTTTCCTCACCACTTCCAAGCCCAAAACGCAGTTCCATGATTTGTTTTTCTCGGTCTGATAGTTGCTCCAATGCTTTTAATAATAACTTTTTATCCACATTCGATTCTAAGTCCTTCGTGATAATATCATCATCCGTTCCAAGAACATCAGATAACAACAATTCATTCCCATCCCAGTCAATATTCAAAGGTTCGTCGAAGGAAACCTCTGAACGGATTTTGTTGTTTCTCCGAAGGTACATTAGAATTTCATTCTCGATACAACGAGAAGCATATGTAGCGAGTTTAATCTTCTTCTCAGGGTTGAAAGTATTTACAGCCTTAATAAGACCAATCGTTCCTATGGAAATCAAATCCTCAATATTAATGCCCGTGTTTTCAAATTTCCTGGCAATATAAACTACAAGTCGTAGATTTCTTTCAATCAGAATTGACCTCGCCGCTTTATCTCCATTAGGCAATTTTTTTAATAACAACTCTTCTTCATCTTTGTTCAAAGGAGGAGGCAGGGCTTCACTACCGCCGATATAATATACTTCATCTGTTTTTAGCCCTAATTTGTGTAAGAACTTATACCAGTAATAGGATAAGCGCAGCCGTAAACTTTTCATGAATTGTCCTCCTTCTAATTTTTGTTTTTTTGAGTATAGTAATATTAACTTACCATTACACCAGTTTCCTGAGTTGCGGCTCCCGTAAGCATTTTCGGGTGAACAATACAATCAAAGTTGTCGTCAGAGGATAGCTTTTGGGCCGTGAAACTAATGAGCGCTTTCTCCACGATAAATGTTTCTTTCTCACTCTGAATCTTAAGTAGCTCTGGTTTAAGTGCAATAATCAGCTGGTGTTCTTGGCCAACAACCTTGTAAGGGATAATTTTCATCCTACTTTCAAACTCTACCGGCATGGTTACTTCCCCTGTTAAAATTAAATCTGGGTTCTCAGCCACTCTTTTAATCTCTTCTGGAAATTCATCAGGTAAGGAATCAATTGAAATAATCATGACAGGTCTTCGTGAAATGGGATCATATAATTGGTTCCCACTATCAACTAGCCCTCTAAGCTGAATATTTACTCCATGAAACTCAATAAATACATCAACAATCTGATCATATTGAATTTTAGCCATCTCAATTCCTTCCAGATTGGATTTAGAAAAATGCCATGCTAGTGGAAAACCCAAAAGGACAAATAACCAACTTAGTGGGTCCCCGAACCCTTTAATGCTTGCTAGAGCGACAGAAGTAGACAAATCAAAATCAAACTGGATAAAATAATGGGTCCCAATCAAGGCACCACCGATTAAAAAGGTCATCATATAAAATGCCATTAGACATTTTAGAAACGAACGAAGCTTTTTAAAACCGAATACAATTAGAACCATCAAGATTGAAAAAACAAGTTTGACAACTGGATGTCCGGTATACTCGAACGGAGTTAGCATAAGTAATATTAATAATGATCCCGTCAAGCCTCCAAGAAAAACCCTCCAAAGATTCACCCTTCGCTTCAATATGAGAGCAGTTAAATAAAGGAGAAGGGCATCAAAACACAAATTTAAGGCCCAAATCACATCGAGATAGACAATCAAATTCTACCCTCCTAGGACACCCGAACTTTCCATGGCTAACTACTTAGCTAAAAAGCAACTTAGATATATATATCACTCTATCGTTTCACAATCGCCTCGCTATCTACTTTATGCTTACGACAAAGTATAACGTACATCCCTTATTGAAGTGTGTCACTTTCTGTAAACAAAACTTCAGAAATTTTCACTTATCCATTCGGATTTTGTCACATTATCAATGAGAATATCTTAGAAAAATAGAGAGGGTCAGAACTCTTTCTAAAGCGGGTTTAAAAAGTTTTATATGATGGTAAACATAAGAAAGATGGTAAATAAAGCAAAAAAAAATGCCCCACAAGCTGTGGGACATTTCTAAAAGAAAAGATAGTATGATCAAGCTCTTCTACTAGGGCTCATTGCATGCGTTGCCTGAGCAGATCGCTTTGAACTTTAATGATTATCTTCTACGGTTTCGGTTACGAAGGAATGTTGGAATATCCAAAGTATCCTCCACTTGTTGTTGAGCAGGAGTGGATCTTTGTTGCTCCTGTTGAGGTTCTTCCCTCTTCTGTTCGCGTTTAACAGGGCTAGGGCTTGGTTTTGTTTGCCCACCAAAGACAGGTCGTGTTGGTTTAGGTGGTGCTGGTATGTCATTAAAACCAGTAGCGATAACCGTTACGACAATCTCGTCTTTAAGGTTATCATTAATGACAGAACCAAAAATCATATTTACTTCCTGATCTGATGCAGTAGCAACAATATCAGCAGCTTCCTGAACTTCATACAAGCTAAGGTTTGAACCACCTGTAATGTTCATTAGAACACCTTGTGCTCCGTCAATCGATGTCTCAAGCAATGGAGAAGAAATTGCTTTTTTAGCAGCCTCAGCGGCACGGTTTTCTCCTGCTGCAACACCGATCCCCATTAGAGCAGAACCTTTATTGGACATAATTGTTTTTACATCGGCAAAGTCAAGGTTGATTAGACCAGGAACTGCAATTAAATCAGAAATACCTTGAACACCTTGACGCAATACATTATCTGCCTCGCGGAATGCTTCTAGCATAGGGGTACTTTTATCTACAATCTCGAGCAATCTATCGTTTGGAATTACAATTAAGGTATCAACTGCTTCCTTCATTGAGCCAATTCCACCAGCCGCTTGAGTTGCACGTTTCCGTCCCTCGAACGTAAATGGTCGTGTTACCACTCCAACCGTTAAAGCTCCTAGATCTCGTGCAATTTGAGCGATAACTGGAGCTGCACCAGTACCTGTACCGCCCCCCATACCCGCAGTAACGAATACCATATCCGCACCTTTTAGTGCTTCTTCAATCTGTTCTTTGCTTTCTTCTGCGGCTTTTTTCCCGACTTCAGGATTTGCACCTGCTCCTAGTCCACGGGTTAATTTACCACCAATTTGCATCTTAATTTCAGCCTTTGAAAGATTTAAGGCCTGTGCATCTGTGTTAACTGCAATGAATTCAACACCTTGCACGCCATGTTCAATCATCCGATTAACTGCATTATTTCCGCCGCCACCAACACCGATAACTTTTATCGTTGCAAGTGAATCTAAATTTGTATCAAACTCCAACATGACAAATCCTCCTAAATCGTCGAGATTCCGGTTAGCATAGTTTACTCAAAAAAGTAGCCGAGAAACTTCTTTACTCTAGATGGTCCTTTTTCTTCCGGTTTTTTTTCCGGCTTTGGTTTTGGATGCGGCTGTTTTTGGACTCGATTTTCCTTATATTCCTGTTCAGCAATCGTAGCTTCAACTTGTCTACCTTGCAGCTTAGCATTTTTATAGGCGAATTTAATTAAACCTACAGCAGTTGTGAACTGTGGTTCACGCACCCCGATGTAATCTGGGACAGCTAGTCTTACTCTGCTTTGAAACATATCTTGGGCAAGCTCTAGAACACCCTGCATGTTTGCCATTCCACCTGTAAGAACGAATCCACCCGGCAAATCACGGACATTCATTTTTCTTAGTTCATTCTGAACTAATTCAAATATTTCTTCAAGACGAGCTTCAATGATATCTGCAACCTCTAACTGATTAAACTGCTGTTGTTGGTCACTCCCTATGATTCCAACCGTAAAAACTTCATCCTCAGAAGCATGGTCATAAAATGCATGTCCATGTTTAACCTTAATCTTTTCGGCATCTTCTGTGGAGGTTCTCAAACCTACTGATAAATCCTTTGTAACATGTTCCCCACCTACTGGAATAACAGCACTACCGGCAAGTTGTCCCTCTACGAACCATCCAAGTGTAGTCGAACCACCACCCATATCAATAAGAACTACACCCATATTCTTCTCATCTTTTGAAAGGGCAAACGCTCCTGCAGCCAAAGGTTGGAGTACAATGTCTAACACTTCGAGGCCAGCACGTTCTACACAGCGAAGGGTATTATGTAAAATGGTTTTAGAACCTGTAATAATTGTCCCTTCCATTTCAAGTCTCACGCCAATCATACCACGTGGGTCACTAATTTCATCCAATCCATCAACAATAAATTGTCTTGGGATGACATCAATGATTTCACGCTCTGGAGGAATGGAAACGACTTGGGCAGCATCCATTACTCTTGCTACATCTTCATTTGCAATTTCTCTATTCGGACTAGAAACGGCCACAACACCGTGGCATGGCTGAAGTGTGACATGGTTGCCAGTAACGCCTACAATTACCTGGCGAATATCCATCCCTATCATTCTTTCAGCCTGTTCTACTGCTTGTTTAATAGAATGAACGGTTTCATCTATATCAACGATTGAACCCTTTCTTAGGCCCTCTGATTTTACATTGCCTACACCGATTATATTCAAAGAGTCATTGGTCATTTCTCCAATGATCACCTTCACACTGGATGTACCGATGTCAAGACTGACATATATATCATTGCTGTTCATTCTCTGGCACCTCCTTTAAATTCGAACAACCAGCGTTATTTTCCTGTTTATTTACATTATCCTATTCGTCAAAATTAAATGATTCCCTTTTAAAATATCATTTTTTTTTCTATTTTTCACCATTTGAAGTCCATTTTGTCAAGAGAATCCTTCTAATTACGGCGATATTTTGAAACAGCCTTACACCAAATGCAAAAACTGCTGCTAAGTACAAGTCTACACCAAGATGTACACCTAGAAAAGCTAAACTTGCGGCCAGTAAGATATTAAAAAAGAAACCTGACACAAAAACTTTTTCATCATAGATATTTTGCAATTGTGCCCGAATTCCTCCAAAAAGTGTATCTAGTGCTGCAAGAATTGCAATCGAAAGATAATTTGAATATTCTGGCGGTATCCTTATATCGGTCAAAAGACCAATAATGACTCCGATGACAAGTCCCATTAACGGAAGCCACATTTTTATCAGTCTCCCCTACACCTATTCAACAGGCTCCATGTATCTAATTCTGATTGTATCCTGATAACCTGGAATTTCAATGTCCTCTTCTGGTTTCTTGATCATCATCTGCAAATTGTCGACAAAGAAATCCTCTACAATATCAGATATTTCAATTCTTTTAAATAACTTCTCAGCTTCCTCAGAGCCTTTCGTAATCACTTTAATTTTAAAAGGGAGATTATTTAGTGAATGACCATCAATTTTCGTTACAGTCCCAATATCCCGAATAACCGTCGTATTGATCACCCGTTGTCCATCAATAGAAATATGAAGGGCTCCATACATATTCAATTCATTTATTAGTCTTTGAAGTAAACTTGGTGAAACATAGCTCATTGGAACTTCATGACCTAATTCATTCATAACTGGTTGAAGTGTAAGAATGATACCTGGCCCCGAAACATCGGACATCCCTGCCTCGATTTTAAGCTCTTCTAACGTTTCTTTTAAAAGCTCCCCTTTGCTCATTTCCCGTTCACTTTCATATTTTGTAAGCGTGTCCTCAACCATTCGAATTTCTTGGAGTAACTCAGATTGGAGTTCCTTTTCACCCATTAAATCATTACGAAGTTCCCAAGTATCTCGTGTATCTCGGTTGACAGGCTCACTGACTGTCTGAAACTGGATGGCAACCATGAACCCGATGATTGAAGCCGTAACAGAGAAATACAAATTCTTTTGGGCGCCCACCATACTCACCTTCTTACTTACACAAATATCTTCATTGCAAACCTAAATCACTTTCTTCCAACAATTGGATCGATAATAATTTCATTTTGTTCCTGCAGGGAGAAAATAATTTGGTCATTTACAAGCTGATCTTTTATTCCACCAGTAATATTAAGCGCAGATGAAAGCACCTCAGGTTCACCAATTGCCGTAATTTCAAATGGAGCTGGATATTGATAACCGTCTACTGTAATGACAGGTCCATCACAAAGTATATATGAATTATGGGTTAATCTCTGTCCATTAATGGCAATCGCTGAGGCTCCAGAAATATACAACTCAGTGATTACTTTAAACACATGGTGTTCGTGTACGAGATAGTTATTGATGTTAGGATCATTAGGATCGTACTCACCATCGGAGAGGGTGACCTTGACCCCTTCCCCTTTCACCTTTACTTTCCCGAGGAACATTCGGTATTTTTCAGCATCCTCCGCTAAGTTAAAATACACCTGAGCTTCGTCCGCCAATTGAGACTCATATTCCCGTACCATTTCGTGCTTATTGTTCAATTCTTTTTGTAACTCTCGATTTTTTTCTTTTTGCTCATTCAACTCGTTACGAAGACTTAAATTCCGCTCCCATTGACTATCCGTAAACTGTTGTTTACTTTTCGTACCTTGGGTAACCCGATAAGAATAAGCAATCATAAACCCTAAAACAAGACATACAATGGATATGACAACACGCTTAGTCTTCACTTTCTTCTTCAAGTTCAACTTCTTCAGCTTCCTCTGCTTTATACGCTTTGAAATAAGAACCAACTTCGATATCTATAACCCCTTTTTGTGACGGGTCAAGCTGGCTTATTATGGATGGGTAATGAACCATTTTCTCAGTAAAGTTTCTCAATGTAGCATTCACTTCAAATCCGTTATTCATGTAAAGGAGAATACGGTAGGAATCGGTATCAGAAGGATTGTGATGGATTTCAGAAATCGTGCTAAGAATCTCTTCTGGAAGAAGCTTCAACGAAGAAATCATCTCATTCAATACTTCCCCTTCTTTAAATGAGACGAGAATAGGAGCATTTACTGGTATTTCTTGTGTTAATCCATTCTGCAGAATCTCTCCATTACTTAGAACCGGGATGAAATCCCTTCCTTGTGAAAGATAGGCGAGCTTCTCAAACTCTTTTAAATTGATCGTAACGGTATTGGGAAACTGGACGGATACTTTTGCTGTCTCAATTTCAGGTAGCTTTTCAATTAATGCTTCCGTATCTTTTCGATTAATTTTCCATATATTTGTTCCTTTGGTAATCCCACTCTTCTGCTGTACCTCCTCAATCGCAACGGATTCGTTGCCATTGATAACAATAGTATGGACCTTACTAAGTGGTGATTGGAAATAAATAATACATAGAATTAAAGTAAAAAAGAGAAAGAGCATCAATATTAAGCGCCTGTTTGCTTTTTTCTTTCTTTGATGTTTCAATTTTGGAATACGGTCCTCTATTGATACTATTTTTCCATTCTCCATCCCCAATCACCTCTTTTACAGCCATATCTAAACTTTTGGTTTCTAGCAGCTATTACTATAATCAGTATGCTTGTACAAGGGGTAAGTGAAAACAACGGCACGAAGTTCATGCCGTTAATCGCTCAAGTCCACAATTTCTCTACATAATCTGATGAATTATTATACCACATTTTTACCAATTACAGAGGGTTTTCGCTTAAATTTTACCGATGATTTCAACCTCTGTTTCCATCCTTATACCATACAGATCCCATATCTGTTTTTTGACATAGTCAATTAATGCTAAAACATCAGCTGCTGTTGCGTTTCCGGTGTTCACGATGAAATTTCCATGCATTTCAGATATTTGTGCTCCCCCTATTGAATATCCTTTTAAACCTGCTTTTTCCACCAACTGACCAGCATAGTTGGGTAAGGGGTTCCTAAAAATACTCCCAGCACACGGAGAGCTCCAAGGCTGAGTATCCTTACGATAATCTTTGTTTTTCTTGATAACACCCTTAATGGTATCAACCTCCCCGTTTTGGAGATTGAAGACTGCCTCTAAGACAATACCGGGTCTTTCTTTTTGCAATACAGATGTTCTATAGGAAAACGTCATTTGTTCTACGTTCAACCATTCCATTGTTCCATCTTCAAATAGGATATGGGCTTTTTCTAGGATTTTGGAAATATCCGACCCATGGGCACCAGCGTTCATGTAAACGGCTCCACCTACAGAACCTGGAATGCCACTGGCAAATTCTAAACCAGAAAGGCCCTTCCTACTCAAAGTCATCGCTAAAGCGACTACGGAAGCCCCTGCCCCAACCGTAACCGTATTTCCGACTACTTCAACATGATCAAGACCCGCTCCCAGCTTGATGACAACCCCTTCTATCCCCTTATCCGATACAAGTAAATTAGATCCGCGACCAATTGCCGTCCATTTAACTCCAGCTTCACGAATCACTTTCATCGCTTTCTCCAGATTATCAATTGTAGAAGGCTCAATAAATAAATCTGCTGGTCCACCAATCTTAATGGTTGTATGACTAGCTAATGGCTCATTCTCTTTTACGGTGCCAATTTTCATCTCTTGAAGTTGTTTTGCCAATTCCTTCATTAAAAAATCTTCCTTTCAGCAAAATCCATTTATCTATCCTATGCACAGAATTATCACTGGGCTACTTAACAAGTTCTTTAATCAGCTGGTGCATCCTGTTCGCAGCATCTTGTATGCCTAATCTTTTCGAAGCAGATTTCATTTCTATTAATTTTTCTCTGTTAGTTAAAATTCCATCTATTTTCTCAATAAGTTTAGGTCCTGTTAAGTCCTTCTCAAGTAATAGCTCGGCAGCCTGATGTGTGCTTAAAGCTAGCGCATTTTTTTCTTGATGATTATCGGTAACATACGGACTTGGAATGAGGATACTTGGGATCCCTAGTGAAGTCAACTCAGCAAGCGTAGTTGCTCCTGCACGTGCAACAGTTAAATCAATCCCCGCCAGCACTTCAGGCATATTGTGGATAAATGGCTTTATGATCACATTTTCTGGATTCCCAATTAACTCTACTTCTTTCTTTACTTCTTCATAATGAACATCCCCAGTAATATATAAAACCTGATACGGTTTACTTCCCATTTCTGTCAGGCTTTTTAAGACTGCTTCATTTAAAGGCTTTGCCCCTCTACTGCCTCCAAAAATTAAAACAGCAGGTTGATTGTCTTTCAATCCGACAGACTGCCTTCCCTTTTTCCCATCTTGACCTAACACCTCAGATGCTCTAGGGTTACCAGTCATTACAACCTTATCTGCTGGGAAATACTGTCTTGCTTCTTCAAAACAGATTCCAATCCGATCAACATATCTACTTAAGAACTTGTTCGTTAATCCTGGAATACTATTTTGTTCATGAATAATGGTCGGAATGCCTAATTTAGCTGCTGCATAGACAACCGGGCCGCATACATACCCACCCGTGCCAATCACAACATCAGCATTAAATTCTTTTAGAATTCTTTTACTATCCGTAACTCCTTTTAAGAACCTGAGAACCGTTTTAATATTTTCAAAACTCAGCTTCCGTCTAAATCCTGTAATATGTATCGATTTAAAAGGAATATTTTCCCTCGGTACAATTGTGCTTTCTAGGCCCTTTTCTGTTCCTATATATAGAAATTCAGCGTTCGGATCTTTCTTTTTTATCTCTCTTATTAAAGCTAGTGCCGGATAAATATGACCTCCGGTTCCTCCACCGCTTACGACTATTTTCATTTTCTCACCTCATTGAAGAGCAATTAAATACAGGAAACAAGCCAAGAAAATTTGCAAAGGAATAGCAAAGCTTCTCAGGCTATACCCTATTCTACTACATTCTAAACTCCTAAATGGATTTTAAAATGATTGTTAATGAATTGTAACATACGCCTAGGGTACCCATTACCTAGTGGTAAAGCATTTCTTTACGACAGATTAACACCATATAGAGCGTATGTACATTATAAAAATAATATGAACACACAAAGTAAATATACTTGATGAACAAAAAGAACCCTGTATCACAGGGTTAGATTAATATCTCGAATATCTGCTTACATTTAAGAGGACACCTACCGCCATTAACATCAAGGTCAGAGAAGAACCACCGTAACTTAAAAACGGTAACGTAATCCCCGTAACTGGCATTAAGCCCGTAACCACTCCAATATTGATCATCACTTGGATAGCAATCATCGCAATAATTCCCGTTGCGAGCAAACTACCGTATAAATCAGGCGCACCTAAGGCAATTCTTACCCCTCTCCATAGCAGGAGAGAAAATAGAAGCAGGACAAAGGAACCTCCGATAAAACCTAACTCCTCTGCGATAATGGCAAATATAAAGTCTGTCTGCGGCTCAGGTAGATAAAAGAATTTTTGTCTACTCTCACCTAACCCTAAGCCAAACAGCCCACCTGGACCTATTGCATAAAGAGATTGGATCATTTGAAAACCAGTGCCTAGCGGGTCTTTCCAAGGATCTAAAAACGAGGTAATCCGATCCATTCGATAAGGGGCAGAGGCTATTAAGCCGACAAAGCCAGCGACCCCCACAAGACCTAAGTAAACAAAATGCATGATCTTCGCACCAGAGATAAAAATCATGACGACACAAGTCCCTACCATTACGGTCCCTGTACCCAAATCAGGTTGCAGCATAATAAGTGCAAAAGCTGTAAACACAAGACCTAAGGAAGGCATTAACCCTGCCTTGAACGACGTTATTTGCTTTTGTTTCTCAGATAAAAACTTTGCAAGGAACGCAATCATCGCCAATTTCATAAACTCTGATGGTTGGACAGAAAAGGCGCCCACTCCAATCCAACTTCTAGAACCATTCCGCACATTTCCGACGCCTGGAATTAAGACGAGGACTAAAAGGACAAAGCAAACAATGAGAATAACTTTTGCCCATGTTCTCCATGTCCAATAATCAACATTCATAATAAAGAACATCGCAATGATGCCGACAACAGCAAATAACATCTGTCTCTTAGCAAAGAAAAAGGAATCGTCAAATTTATACTCTGCCCAAATTGCACTAGCGCTGTAGACCATCGTCATTCCTACAGCGAGTAGCGAAAAAGTAACAATTAGCAAAATAAAGTCAGGGGTTGTTTTTTTCGTTGGCAACTTAAAACACCTCGGCTGATTAGATTCGGGCCTGTACGATGCTTGCCAATCTATCCAGCACAAAGCGGGTAATCGAGTGAGATCAAAGACAAGCCCTACTTAAGCTTATGCACGGCTTTGATGAACATGTCTCCCCTGACCTCAAAAGTTTTATATTGGTCCCAACTTGCACAGGCAGGGGAAAGCAAAATGACGTCACCAGCATCAGATAGGTTGAAAGCTTCAGGAACGGCTTTTTCAACATTATCGACGCGAATAATTGTTTTTATCCCTGCCTGCTTTCCTGCGTCCTCAATCTTTTGAGCTGTTTGCCCAAAGGTAACGATTCCTTTAACCCCTTCAAGGGATGGAATGAGCTCGTCAAAGCTATTGCCTCTATCAAGCCCACCAGCAAGCAAGATAACTGGTGCGTTGAAAGCGGAAAGTGCCTTTTGAGTCGCTAAGATGTTAGTGGCTTTTGAATCATTATAAAATTTTCGTCCTGAAACCTCATCAACGAATTGCAGACGATGGCGCACTCCAGTAAATGTTTTTAGAACATGAATAATCGCTTCCTTATCGGCGCCTGCCAATCTAGCAGCCCCCACAGCCGATAAAATATTTTCTAAATTATGCTCACCTGGAAGGGCAATATCATCTAAAGAAATAATTTTTTCCTGATTGAAAAATATCCACCTATCTTCCACAAAGACCCCATTTTCAAGAGGTTTCTTTGTAGAAAATGGGATAATTTTTGCCTTTGATCCGCGTGCAATCTCCATAATTCCTTCTTGGTCCGCATTGCAGATAAAGTAATCATCTTCTTGCTGATTTTCAGTAATTCTGGCCTTTGCTTGATGATATTCCTCGAGTGTGCCATGGTAATCGAGATGGGCACTATATAAATTCGTAATAATTGCAATTTTAGGGCGGAAAGAAGAAATCCCCATTAGCTGAAAGGAGGATAATTCAATGACAATATTATCGTCTTTGCTTGCCTCCTGAGCAACACTGGAAGCTACCGTTCCGATATTCCCAGCAATTAGTGGATTTCTTCCTCCTCCTTTTAACATTTCAAATATCAATGTAGTGGTTGTTGTCTTTCCATTTGTCCCTGTGATTCCGATAAACGGTGCTTCAGAAATTTGATAAGCAAGTTCCACTTCTGTAATAATCGGGATTTGCTTCTCGACTGCCTTCATAATCATGGGATTTTGATATGGGATACCTGGGTTCTTTACGACTAATTCAAACCCATCTTCCATAAGTTCAACAGGGTGGCCACCGCAAACAACCTTTATCCCCTGCTCAAGCAGACTTTGGGCCTCTGGATTTTCTGATAAAGGTTTACTATCGTTAACTGTCACAAATGCACCCAGCTTATGCAACAGTGCAGCTGCACTGACACCGCTTTTCGCTAGTCCGAGAACGAGTATCTTCTTATGTTTGTAAAAACGAACCTGTTTCACTTATATCCACACCTCAATATAGATACCAATAATGGCGAATAGGAGACCTACAGTCCAAAACGTGACAACAACACGCCATTCGGACCAACCGAGAAGCTCATAATGGTGATGGAGCGGACTCATTCTGAAAATTCTCTTCCCTGTCGTTTTAAAAGAAATGACCTGAAGAATAACCGAGAGAGTTTCGACGACGAATACCCCACCAATAATAATTAATAAAAACTCTAACTTTGTTAATATCGCGATTGTGGCAATCGCTCCTCCAAGTGCCAAGGAACCTGTATCACCCATGAATACCTTGGCTGGGTGAGCATTAAAAACTAGAAAACCTAAGACCGCTCCCACAACGGCAACAGAAAAGATTGATACTTCAAATAGGGACTGGTTCCACGCAAGGACAGCAAAAGCACCAAAAGCAATTGCGGCAGTACCTGAAACAAGACCATCTAGACCATCTGTAAGATTGACTGCATTCGAAAAACCAACCATCCAAAAAATGACAAGTAATACATAACCCCACCCAAGATCAAACGATATATCTGTGAGCGGAATCGAAATCACCGTTGAGAAATTACTCTGTTGAAAAATCACATAAAAAATGACCGAAACCACGATTTGTCCAAGTAATTTTTGTTTGGAGGTTAATCCAAGATTACGCTTCATGACAACCTTAATAAAATCATCTAAAAACCCTAACAAACCAAATCCAAGTGTTACAAATAACAAAAGAAAAGTTTCTACAGTCAGACTTGAAAACTTCTGAGTCATGACAATCGTTGTTACAACGATAGACAATAGAATCATTAATCCACCCATAGTTGGAGTCCCAGTCTTTTTTTGATGAGACTTCGGTCCTTCCTCACGGATGCTCTGACCAAATTTTAATCTTCTTAAGAACGGAATAAACACTGGAGAAAGGATAACCGTTATTAAAAAGCTCAATAAAATGGTAAATAAAATGACCTGCTCCAGCATTTTATTCCCCCCTTTCTTCTGGGCTGCTGATAGCAGACCTGTTCTTCATACACGGCAAAGAGCCTGTTTCCTTCATACCGTTCCTCTTTTGAAACACAAAATTAGTTGTATATAGCGTGCTTTGTATCATTTTATTGTCCATCACTTTATTCTATTGTTCCTTTCTCTGCTTTATTGCTTTAAATGCAATTTCTCTATCATCAAAATCAAAAATTTCCTTGCCGATTTGCTGATACGTCTCATGCCCTTTTCCGGCAATTAAAATAACATCCCCATCTTTAGCTTGCTCAACAGCATAGCGAATCGCTTCTTCTCGGTCTGTAATTTTGGTATAGTTTTCCCCTTTGACCCCTTCTTCCATATCTTCAAGGATTCGTTCAGGGTCTTCACTTCGTGGGTTATCTGAAGTAAAAATAGCATCAGTCGCATGTTCACAAGCTATCTTCGCCATCAGAGGACGTTTAGTACGATCACGGTCACCCCCACAACCAACAACAACAAAAATGCGTTTTTGAGCAAATTGGCGAACTGTGTTTAATACATTCTCAAGACTGTCTGGAGTATGAGCATAATCTACGATTACCGAAAAGCCTTGACCTGCATCTACTGGTTCAAATCGGCCTGACACACCTTTTACCTTTTCTACCGATAAAATAATGCTAGCAAGTGGTAACCCTGAAACCAACGCTGCACCAATCGCTGCAAGAACGTTATACACACTAAATTTTCCAATTAGTTGGATGTTCACTTTGTGAACTCCAAATGGGCTAACAAGGTCAAACGAAGTTCCACTTGCTGACATTTGCACATTTTTCGCTTGTAGATCAGCCTTATTATCAATTCCATAAGTGAAGGGAATTGCAGCCGTACTACGCTCGTACTCAGCACTAGTTGGATCATCCGCATTAAGGACGGCATATTTGGGCTTTTTGAGGTTAAAGCTGTTCCCTAATTGAGAAAAAAGGAGCCCCTTTGCCTTTTTATATTCTTCCATTGTTTTATGGTAATCAAGGTGGTCCTGGGTTAGATTTGTAAACACAGCAACATCATAATCTGTCCCATGAACCCTCCCATGGACAAGGGCATGCGAAGACACTTCCATTACCGTTGTCTCTACTTTTTCATCAACCATCTTTTTAAGTGTTTTTTGCAAAGTTAAACTTTCAGGTGTTGTATTTTTAACCTCAAAGGTTTGGTCGCCAACTTTTGTATACATAGTTCCAATTAAACCCGTTTTTTGTCCTGCATCAGCAAAAATCTTCTCTACCAGATGACTTGTTGTTGTTTTACCGTTTGTTCCCGTTATCCCAATCATGTGAAGCTTATGACTCGGTTGTTCATAGAAAGCATCCGCAAGAATAGCCATTGCCCTTGATGTATCTTTCACAACAATGACAGGCACATTTATGTCTAAGTTTCTTTCTGCAAGGACGGCAACTGCACCGTTTTCGACTGCAGACTTCGCAAAGTCATGGCCATCGACTGTATACCCTTTAACACAGATAAATAAGCTTCCTTGTATTACTTTCCTATTATCATTTTCAACGGAAGTAATTTCAGGGTTTTCTTCAGTAAAGTTACCGAATGTACCCAATGAATCCAGTAGCTTATGTAGTTTCATACTATCAAATCCTCTCAAACAACATGCAATTTTCTCTCCATACATCAGTTTTTCCTTTTATAACTCAAGGGGATAAGGTGGCAATTTGGCCACACGTATCTCTTTTCACCTCTGATGGAAGCATCACTTTATTTTACATGATTAGGTTAAATTTAGCTATCATCTCATTATAAGTACCTTTGATCCTCAGCCTCGGTTGTTTTATAGGAAAATAGGTCTAGTAAGTCTATCTTTCTTTACAATATCAGGTATAGAAATGAGAAAAAAGTATTCACGAGCAGTAACATTAGGTGTTCTGCTTAAGATTGGATGATTTTAATAACATTTTTTCGAAAATAGTCTTGTATAAAAAATAGGCCGCGAAGTATGAAGATATTCGCCGCCCATTCCTTTATTTTCTTAGTTCGTTTAGTTTTTGTTGGGTAGACCTTATTCCTCTCCTAGATAGATTCTTATCGTGGAGCCTTCTTTCACCTTTACACCTGCAGACGGAGATTGTTTGACCACTGTATCTCCCTCACCACTAGTATCAATTTTTAAATTTACGAGCATCTCACGAATTTCCTTTTTAGATTGTCCCACTAGGTCTGGCACTTCAATCATCGGGGTGTCTAGCCAGGTAAGTTCTTTTTCGACCTGCTCTTTCCTTGGTTCAACCTCCAAGGCATGCAGACTACTTTCCATGATATTCCCTACAATTGGAGCTGCAACCACACCTCCAAATTGAACAGTACCTTTTGGATTATCGACCGCAACATAAATAACTAACTCTGGATCATCCGCGGGAGCAAACCCAATAAATGAGACAATATAGTTATTTTCTAAGTACCTTCCCCCTTGTGCCTTTTGCGCTGTACCCGTCTTTCCTCCAACACGATATGATTCAACGAAAGCACCTTTTCCGGAGCCTTGCGCTACTACGGTCTCCAGAGCACGTCTAATTTCTTTAGAAGTTTCCTCGGAAATGACTTTTCTTTTTGCCTCTGGAGACTTTTGCATAACCACTTCTCCTGTCGTTGGGTTAACAAGCTCCTTCGCAATATATGGAGTATACAGTGTCCCGCCATTCACGGCTGCAGAAACAGCAGCCACCTGCTGAATTGGTGTAACCGAAACACCCTGCCCAAACGCAGTGGTTGCCTGCTCAAGCGGGCCTACTCTAGCTAGATTAAAAAGAATTCCCGCCGACTCTCCTTGAAGATCTATTCCCGTCTTTTCTCCAAATCCAAACCCATGAACATATTTGAATAACGTTTCTTTCCCTAGTCTCTCTCCGAGCTCAACAAAGCCCGGGTTACAAGAGTTCTGAACCACTTCTAGGAAGGTTTGACTTCCATGTCCTCCAGATTTCCAACAATGAATTCTCGTTCCTGCTACTTCAATATGCCCCGGGTCATGAAAATTGTCCTTATCCAAATCAACTTTGCCTTCTTCTAAAGCCGCTGCCAAGGTAATAATTTTGAAAGTTGAACCAGGTTCATACGTACTCCATATTGGTAAGTTCCGATTATATACATCTGGTGAAACTGTCTGAAAATTGGCTGGATCAAAATTAGGTCTACTCGACATGCCAAGAATTTCACCGTTATTTGGATTCATCGCAATCGCAACGATTCCATCAGGATTATACTTTGCCTCGGCAATATCTAATTCACGCTCGATAATCGTTTGGACCTTACTATCAATTGTTAGTTTTAAGTCAAGCCCATCTTTTGGCGGTTCATAGTCATCTGCCATATCTTCCATCCGCTGTCCTTTTGCATTCGCGTAAAATTGGACAGAGCCTTGCTCGCCTTTTAGTTCTTCGTCATAATATAATTCAAGTCCCATTAAGCCTTGATTGTCAATGCCAGCAAACCCAAGGACGTGTGATAAATAGTCACCAAACGGATAATGCCGCTTAGAATCCTCGCCAATATAGATTCCTTTCAAGTTTAGGGCCCTGACTTCTTTTGCTTTTTCATGAGAGATTTTTCTCGCCTCATTGATCCTTACGATGGATTCACCTTTGGTGATGTATTGATAAACTTTTTCTGTCTTAATGTTTAATACAGGCGCAAGTTTTTTTGCTGTCTCGTCCGGATTTTCGATTTGTCTTGGTACCACCCAAACCGTCGGTGCACTAATATTCGTTGCTAAAGCCACACCATTTCGGTCAACGATTTCTCCACGCTTGGGCTCAAAAGGAATATTCCGACTCCAAGAACTTTTCGCTTTATCCGTTAGCCAATCCCCCATAAAAAACTGTACATATCCAAGCCTCACATCAATAATGAAAAAAACGAGAATCCCTACAACAAGAGTAAAGGCTAGCCTCTTCCTAACCGTCACATTAGATACACGCATTTAACAAACATCCTCCTTCAATACCCCCTAACAAACAGCCCGTAAGCCACGACCATCCTAGGTAAACTGCTTGTTCAAATATATGCTTGTACAAAAACCAATATAACCACTAAAGCGGAAGCGGCTTGATTAAACCCGACTGGCATGAGACGAGCCTGAATAGAAGGCGTTCTTTGCCTTCAATTCAGGAATGGCATATGACGAGCAGAGGGGTTAGAAGCTGAGCTGGAGCTCATTGATATAACACCGCGGCGTCATGATTCCCGACTTAAAAGACATTCACAACGTTGGGCATCAAGGCTTTTCCTCGGTTACCATACTCCTATTTCATCACTACTATCGGCACTGAGCCGCCTTCTCGTTTCCCTTACTCCAACCTTTTTCATTACTATCGTCACTGAGACACACTTTCGATTTCCATACTTCAACCTTTTTCATTACTTTGGGCACTGAGTTGACCTCTCTATTCCCATACCCCAATGCTAGGTCTTAGTATTGAATTAGGTGCCGGTATTAGGAGAGGATGGGAAAAAGGATTGTTAGAGATTCCAGCGTGCCCAAAATAAGGAGAGCATCATGCAAAAGGGAACGGTGGAGATTCCAGCGTGCCCAAAATAAG
>NZ_JACWFH010000014.1:0-96197 GCF_019749255.1 Mesobacillus maritimus
TTTTACGTGTCTACTCTATAGGGTACATTTTATTATTATGGCAGTGTTTTTTTTATTGTTTTAGGAAAACCTATATAGGTACTCTTGTGAAATCCAAATCAATAGGTTTGTATAAGGAATCACTTTTTCCAATTTAATGGTAATATTTTTGTGGTTTAAGGAAAATATAAGGAAGCAGTGAACTCCATTAATTAATTTTATTAATTAAGTCATGGTGGATGTTCCGTTCTTAGAAAAATTAAATGTTATAAAGGAATGACATCATGCTATGAGGCGACTAAGTAAATCTGAAGCAATTCTTTGGTCCATTGCCCTTCCTGGCTTTCCCCAACTACTATCAGGACAATTCCTCAAAGGGGCATTATTGGTATTGCTTGAATTTGTTATTAATGTAAATAGTAATTTCAACCGGGCAATCATGTATAGTTTTCTATGGGAAATAGAGAATGCTTTTAAGGTGGTCGACTACCAATGGTTGATGTTTTATCCTTGTGTGTATATGTTTTCAATGTGGGATGCATATCGCCATACATTAGATAACAAAATTAATGGAACCTATTTACCCTTTGTGTTTGGCGCTTATTTTGTAACTGTAGGTTTAATGCTTTCTCCGAAAATAAAGTTGTTTAGTGTTTCATTAGGACCTGTTTTTTTGCCAATGCTCTTTCTAGTACCGGGTCTTTTAATTGGATATATCATAAAAGTGATCATAAATAAAACTTCAAGAAAGGAGTGATGATCTTGTACATTTTATTCGCATACGGATAGAAGGTTATCTAGTTAATATTGCCTTCCTCAAAATTCCATTTAAAAACCCCCAAAAACGTACAATCCTCTCCGTAGCCTTTAAGTGAACGAAATCTTCATAATCTATAAAAATAGTTGCATTATGGCAAGTTTCTTCATTTGAATTGGGCACTTTGTCTACCTCTTTCTTCAACCATCATAATTGACAGGTTATGATATACTTTTGGGAGAAATGAGGTGAGACTAATGCTAAGTTTATTGTTTATGGCCAAAAGAAAACCGAAAACGCTTGAAGAAAAAGTTCTTTTAATTCAACAGGGTGATGTTAAACTACGCGATGACTTAATTCTTGCATATAAGCCATTTATTGCGAAAACTGTTTCTTCTATCTGCAAAAGGTATATCAATGAAAACGACGATGAATTTAGCATTGGACTCATTGCTTTTAACGAAGCAATTGAAAAGTTTTCTAGTGATAAAGGGAACTCCTTACTTAGTTTTGCGGATATTCTAATTAAAAGGAAAGTAATTGATTATATCCGCCAACAGGCTAGGAATCCTCAGACTGTATCGGTGAATTTTGAGAGTGAGCTTCTCGAAGAAGAAGGAGCACGTACGACCATCGAGGATGAAATTTCATTAGATGACTATCGGAAAAGGCTGGAAGACCAACAAAGAAGGGAAGAGATTGTCCAATTTCGGCAGGTCCTACTTGAGTTTGGATTGTCTTTTGATGATATTGTGCAACAGTCTCCTAAACATGCAGATGCTCGAAAGAACGCTATTGAGGTTGCCAAGATTATTATTGAAAATGAAGACTTGAAACAACACTTGTTGGATAAAAAGAGATTGCCAATTAAACAACTAGAGAAGCTAGTAAGTTTAAGTCGAAAAACCATCGAGAGAAACAGGAAATATATTATCGCCATCTCCTTAGTTTTTTTGGGTGATTATATGTATCTGAGGGAGTATTTAAAAGGAGTGCTAGAGGAATGAAAAAGGGAGTAATCCTTGAAGTTAAAGAACGTTATGTTACTTTAGTGACACCCGATGGCGAATTCATGAAAACCCGTAAACTCCAACAGGACTACCAAATAGGTGAGGAATTATATTTTTATCCTATTGAAAGAGAAGAAGGTAAAGCAACATTCTTAACAAGTCTTAAAGGAATGAAGGGGAGATTAATCCTCCTTTCCTTCGTTATGTTTCTAACTGTCTTCCTTTTTCCTGTTAATGAAAGCCGACGAGCTTATGCGTATATGTCTATTGATGTAAATCCTAGTATTGAAATGGGGTTGAATGAGAAGCTTCTTGTGGTTAGTATCGTAGCATTTAATCAAGAAGGGGAGGAGATTCTTGAAAAGGTAACAGACTGGAAACAAGAAAAAGCAGCTATTGTGGCAAAACAGATACTGAATGAAATAGAAGGGCAGGGTTACCTCAACCAAGAAAGAGAGGTACTCATTTCAACAGTTAATATTGAGAATCAATCAACGGATATAGAACTTGAAGAAACCGTAGAGGAAATACAGAAGGTAACAGATGAGGATGAGCTGATTGTAACAGTCGTTACGGCAACCCCTGAGGAAAGGGAAAATGCGGTTATACAAGGGTTAACTACGGGTGTGTATAAACAAAACCAGGAACCTAAGAATGAAAATCCTACTAGTAATAAAGGGACCAATAGGAAAGATAAATCAAACCAACCCGGAACTAAAGGAAAGGATCGTTCGCCAGAGGTAGATCACTCTCAGAATGGTCAGAAGAGTGGTAAAGGGGAGAACAATGACACTGCACGAAAGAAAGAAAAAGAACAAAATAATGTGAAAAACAACAATAAAGGGAACAACAGTAAAAAAGAAAAGAACAATAATCATGGGAACAACAGTAAAAAAGAAAAGAACAACAATCATGGAAACAACAGTAAAAAAGAAAAGAAAGACAATCATGGGAACATCAGCAATAAAGGAAAGAACACAAATAATGAGAAAAAAAGCAAAAAAGATGAAAATAAACAGAATAACAATAACCGAATAAAGGAAAAAAACCAACATTATCAAGATAAGCATAAGCCGAAAAACAGCCATAATAAAAATAACCAGTATGATGACAACAATCCGAAAAACAATCATCATAACAACAACCAACATAAAGACAACCATCATGAAAGCAAAAACAGAGGGAACGGAAATGCCTCAAATGAAAAAAATTAAACAGGGACTACTAATAAAGTAGTTTTCATGTAGGTTATTTTAACGTTGAATATGTCATCATTAATAACAGTCTAAATAACAAAGTCCGGCAAGGTATTGCCGGACTTTTATTATTCCAATGCTATGAAGTTTTAGTTATTATGATTGACCTTGGTTTCTCCCAGATAATTCGGCCTGTGCTTGTTGAACAAGGCGCTTGGTTATTTCTCCGCCAACGGAACCGTTTGATCTTGATACTGTATTTGCCCCTAGCTGTACACCAAATTCTTGAGCAATTTCATACTTAACTTGATCTAGGAACTGCTCGACTCCTGGAACTAGTAGTTTGTTTGAGTTTCTAGCCATTTCGTCAACTCCTTGCTGTGTTTGCAGTTTTTTTATCTGCATGATTAGTTTTTTCATTTTGCATCAATCTATGTATGGAAAAGTTTAGTTACGCCAAAATACATTGTAAGAATGTTAGTGGTGAGTTAGATATTTACTTCTTCCCTTTGCTTTGATATTTTAGAATACAAGACCGTATAACGTTTTATCTTAGAGGCTTGTCTATATCTAGCTTTAGTTTATGGGCTTGTAAGCTTGTCTAGCTCCTGTCCTAAGGAATCCGGGAGACATAAGGCCTTTCTAAGACCACACTATGCAAGGGCGTGCTTTGGTGCTCTAGGCCATTTCCCGCTTTACAGGGTGCTTGATCTATTCTAATAGGGTATTTAGAGAAAGAAAGGAAAAATTTGATGTTTAACAATCTAAGAAAGAAGCTAAGTAACCTTACACCAGCACAAATGATTGTTGTTTATTATTCAATAGCAGTGTTGGTTTCGGTCAGCTTACTTAGTTTGCCATTAGCAACAAAGCCAGGAGTCAGTTTTACATTTATGGATGCTCTCTTTGTCGCTGTTAGTGCCGTTAGTGTAACAGGACTCACGACAGTAAATATTAGCGAAACCTTTACTGCAACCGGGAGCTACATCCTAATGTTTATTTTTCAATTTGGCGGGATTGGAATCATGGCTTTAGGAACTTTTTTTTGGTTAATTATTGGGAAGAAGATAGGGCTAAAAGAGCGTCAATTAATTATGGCCGATCAAAATCAGACAGGTTTGTCTGGTGTGGTCAAGATGTTAAAAGGAATTCTGCTAATTATTACGATCATCGAACTTTTTGGTGCTCTACTATTGGGGGTACACTTTCTTAATTATTATCCAAACTGGCATCAGGCCTTCATGCAAGGGCTATTTTTGTCTGTAAGTGCAACAACCAATGCAGGCTTTGATATCACTGGAGCGTCTATGATTCCATATGCAAACGATTATTTTGTCCAACTGGTTAGTGTTATTTTAATGGCTCTAGGAGCTATCGGGTTTCCAGTATTAATAGAAACGAAAGAGTATCTGACCCAAAGAAATAAAAATAAGCATCTATTTAGATTTTCACTCTTTACGAAAATTACAACAGTTACCTTTTTAGGATTATTGGTTTTTGGAACGCTAATTATCCTTATTTTAGAGCATAATCATTTTCTAGCAGATAAAAACTGGCATCAATCTTTTTTCTATGCTCTTTTCCAATCTGCAGCAACTAGGAGTGGTGGGTTTGCCACGCTAAATATTAATGATTTCACAGAGTCGACGCTTCTTGTCATGAGTTCTCTCATGTTTATCGGCGCGTCTCCTAGTTCAGTTGGTGGAGGGATTCGTACAACAACATTTGCCCTTAACTTGTTATTTCTCTACCATTTTGCGAGAGGGAATCGTTCAATAAAAATCTTTAAAAGGGAACTAACGGACGAAGATGTAACAAAATCGCTAGTGGTCACAACCTTAGCTATTTTGATTTGTTTTACTGCAGTCGTAATCTTAAGGATAACAGAAGAACATGAATTAATTGCGATTCTTTTTGAGGTATCTTCTGCCTTCGGTACAAGTGGTCTCTCAATGGGGATTACTCCAGATTTAAGCACGATGGGAAAATTTGTTATTATCATACTAATGTTTATTGGACGTGTTGGTCTCGTGATCTTTTTACTATTTATCGGTGGAAAAGGAGACAAAACTCAAATCCATTATCCGAAGGAAAAAGTAATTATTGGGTAATGACCATGCAATGGATGCCAATTTTAAAAATCCGGGAAACCCCCGGATTTTTAGTTAGAGATTTTTCACTGCTAAAGCAGTGCGCTTGCGCTTTTATTTTTAATCTTGCCCTTTGCTTACATCAATTGTCGGGTGCATGAAGGGATAGGCTTGGGGTTTCCGCTTTTCCTCAAGCAATTCTTGGTTTTCAGCAGTATTCCATCCAATATCATTCGTAGGATGAACCCACTGGTCCCCTGACATGATGGCTGGGTCTGTATCTTCACTCCAATTTTCCAAAGGTGAATTGAATGAGGAGTAATGGCTATCCCCAATAATCACTCCTTGCTCATTTCTAAAAGGAGGCTGAATATTTATTCCAGTCCCTTTAAAACTTGGGGCACTAATTTGGTGTGGCAAGGTATTGTCAATATCAAGCTTTTGTTCAATCCTTTTTTCTTTACCCATTTTCCACTCACCTCTTTAATCTATTTTCTGTTGATTAAGTCAATTTATGATGGTTTTCCTCAAGTAAAATAAGGAAACCTAACGTATACATAAACAAAGGGAAAACGTGAAAAATAAGATTGCTTCATTCAATGGAGGTGGGTTAAATGGCAAAGCGCAAAGCAGAAAGAAATGCTGTTGAAAAATATACAAAAACACCGCATAAAAACAACCATGAGACGGAATTCTCTGCTGAATTTTCACATGGAGAAGATGCAGGGAAATTTGCAAACCGGAATTCAAAGCAAGGACGGGAGGGGAGAGCCTAATGAGTAAAAAGAAAACTAAGGAACAGAAGGAAACAGCAAATGTTGAATTTGGTGTGGAATTCGGTGACTTAAACGCTGCGAAAATGTATGAAAGGCCTTTCCCTCAAAAAAAGAACAAGACGAAAAAGTAAAAAAGACATAAGTAAAGCCGGCTTCTGCCGGCTTTACTTATGTTCATTATAAGAATACACTGTAGCCTGATCCAGGGATGGATGAAAATAAACAACTAATATAGACGGAATTGTATCTATTTCTCCGGTATTTAAGTATTTATCAAGGTCGAAGGCAAGCTCTTCAATCACTGAATATTTATAAAAGTCCTTTTCAGCGAAGGTAAGAGGCTCAGGTAAGATACCGCCCGCTATCACTTTTTTATATAGTTCGGCTCTTTCTTTTTTATCCTTGTCTAGCTCCCACCATGGCTTTCTCGGCTTTTGCTTTTTCCCTGCTAAATAATCATACTTCATCAAACCCTCAATAACCATTAGATTTTCTGTGTTTCGATCTTTTAGGAATTGATAAAGTCGACGAAACAAATCCTCAAGTTGGTGCCCGATTCGTGACCATCCTTGCTTCTCCCAATAAGCCCCAAAATCCTGAAAGAAATCAAATGGGGTTGGGAAGGTTTGTGTGACTAAATACTCGATCGTTGCATTCATTCTATGGTCATTCCAGTATTTTTCTAGTACGTCTTCTACTTGTTTGATGCGGATGATGTCATGAAAAGAAAGAACATTATTGCCAAGTATCTCATATGGAGAGTGATCCATATAAATATAGTCATGCTCCTTGGCACGAAGTCTTAGACCAGTACCTCGAAGCATTTTAAGAAAACCAAGTTGTAATTCTTCAGGACGCATGGCAAATACATCATTAAATGTCTTTTTGAAGGATGTATAATCCTCTTCAGGAAGCCCAGCAATTAAATCTAGGTGCTGATCAATTTTTCCACCTTCTTTTACCATGGTGACCGTTCGTGTTAATTTATCAAAATTTTGTTTTCTCATTACGAGCTCATTTGTATAGTCATTCGTCGATTGAACGCCAATTTCAAATCGAAATAAACCGGCAGGAGCATTTTTGTTAAGGAAATCAATGACTTCAGGTCTCATGATATCCGCGGTAATTTCAAATTGGAAAACGGTTCCTGGGAGATGCTCATCAATGAGAAATTGAAACATTTCCATTGCGTAGCTTCGGCTAATGTTAAAGGTACGATCCACAAACTTAATTGTTTTTGCCCCGTTTTTCATTAAATACCGAATATCTTCTTTAACCTTTTCTCGATCAAAATACCGCACCCCCACTTCAATTGAGGAGAGACAGAACTGACAGCTAAATGGGCAGCCGCGGCTTGTCTCAATATAAATGACGCGTTTAGACAAATGGGGGATATCTTCAATCAACCTGTGTGGTGATGGAAGCAATTTTAAATCAAGTTTATTTATCTGGGGATTGAATTTTACACCCCCTTCTTCCCGATAGACGATTCCACTCACTTCTTTTATTCCTTGCTTGGTATCAATGGCAGTTAGAAGTTGTTTAAAGGTGTGTTCCCCTTCACCGATAACAATGTAATCAAATTCTTTTACTTGATTCATCCAATCAATATAGTCATAAGTAACTTCTGGTCCACCAACAACAATCGTGATTGAGGAATCAATCTTTTTAATCATTTTAATTACTTTTATGGTTTCTTCAATATTCCAAATGTAGCAGCTGAATCCAATGACTTGGGGCTGTTTTTGGATTAAATCAGATACGATATTGATGATTGGATCCTTAATCGTATATTCGGCAAGAGCGATATCATATTCAGGCGCTGCGTAAGCTTTTAAATAACGTATTGCGATATTTGTATGGATATATTTTGCATTTAATGTTGCACAAATAATGTTCATATAATTTCTCCTTCAATAGTGGGTACCAAAACAACATATCATTATACCTCATTCTAGCCCAAATACAAAGGACCCATCCAAATGGATAGGTCCTTAAAGTCTATTGGCTGAAAAGTTTATTTTTATACAATTTGATTTGCCCCTGTACTCGTGCTTTATATTTTGCAAGAAGGGTTACCCTTAATTCGATGAAGGGTTGAGCAAGTGCTGTAGCAAACCGACTCGAAAGAAATAAGGTGAGCGTTAAAGAAGCCAGCGCAAGTAAGAAAAGATTCTCTGTATCACTAAGATAATTGGTTACTTTACTTTCTCTAAATACCCGGATAAAAAAACCGTGAAGTAAATATACATACAAGGTGTTTCTGCCTAGGTTCGTAAAGAAGTATTGATTCCTAGGGACAATGGCGAGAAAACTGAAAACCATAATGGTACTTAAAAAATACAATCCTAATCGAATCATCATTCCAATCACAGGAGATGAGTTCAAAGCACTATAAGATTTAGATCCAAAGAGCCACTGATAGTTCATATCAGGGTAAAAGTAATAAAATACAAATGCAATGATAAAAACACAAATCGTTAACATTCTGATAGCTGGCTTTTGCAACAAGTGAATATGTTCTCTAGTTAAATAGAAACCAAGGAGAAACATCGGGAAAAATACAAAGGTTCTTGATAAGCTGAGATAATTGGACACCCAATCAATGTAGCCAACTCCAAGTCCAATGAGAATGGCTAGAGTTAAACCCAGTAGTGGTTTTAACCGTGAAAAACCCAGAAGCATCAAATGCCAGAAAAATAGACTAATTAAAAACCACAAGGACCAATGTGGATTAAGGGGGTCTATCGTAAATTGGGATTCATTGTATAGAAAATAGTAAAAAATAGAATAGACAAGCTGAAAGATAAGATAAGGGATAATTAATTTTTTTGCAATCTTTTTTATATAGCCTTTATCGTAGATTCCTCGGGCAAAGAAACCTGATATTAAGATAAATGCCGGCATATGAAAAGTATAAATCACTTTATAAAGAGTGTAGACTAGTTCATTGTCTTGAATGAACGACTGAATCAAGTGTCCAAAAACGACAAAAAATATCAGAATAAACTTGGCGTTATCAAAATAGTAATCGCGCTGTGTCATACTTCCTCCTTTTGATAGCCCCCTTTTTATCCTTTACCCATTGTAACGGAAAGAAAACTAGGCTGATAGTAGAAAGAGCGTAATGTAATTCAAAAGTAAATAACGACTCATACTTTGTAATCTTTCTCTCAATTCTGTAATAGGTTTTTTTGCTAAATGTTGATATACAGAAGGGATGATTCGATTATATAAGTTTTAGAACGGTTTTACCTAAGTAATATTTGGAAATACATCCTGTTTAACAATCTGTACTAGTGAAATTAGAATACTATGATATATACCACAGCGGAAACTTTTCAACAAGCATAAAACCAAGGAAAAATTTACAATATTTTACATACAGTGCAGGGGGAAAGTATGTCTATCTTACCGAATAAGAATGGATTAGGAGATTAGGCTGGAATCAATAGGGGCTTAGGTGCCAGCCTTGCTGGAAAGATGCTTGCTGAAGCAGGTGTGTTCGGTTCAGGGTTGAATGCTGCTAATTTCGCTTCCTTTGGATCAGAGAAAAAGGGATACCCAGTTAAAAATTTTATCCGTTTTGTGACCCAGACACAGAAATTTGACTACATAGTCCGATTGAGAAAGCTCATATCATAGGAATTTTTCATGAAGCGTTATTATTAGGTAAGAAAAGAAGAAGCAAAGTGCCTCTTTGCTTCTTCTTTTTTATCACGTATATTAATTAAGAAGGGAATGATATCAATGCGAATGTATACAACGGTAGAAACAGACATTGGAAAGCTTTTCATCGTTGCTGAGAACCAAAGGCTTTCTGCCATCCATATAGGGGAAGAGGATTTTTATGCCAATGAGGATATTGCGCATACTCGTAAAAAGTTGGAAGACCCTTTATTGCTGGAGAGTGTTGAACAGATAAATGAATATTTCGCTGGAGAAAGAACGAACTTTACCTTGCCTCTAGAGCAGAACGGTACGGTTTTTCAGATGGAAGTGTGGAAGAAACTTGATGAAATTCCCTATGGGAAAACAAAAAGTTATCAGGAAATTGCTCAAGCGGTGGGAAGGCCAAAAGCAGTTAGGGCAATAGGACAAGCCAATAAGGCAAATAAGCTTCCAATTATTATCCCTTGTCATCGTGTAATTGGTAAAAATCAAACGCTCACAGGGTATGCTGGAACACGGGTAGAAATAAAAGATCGTCTGCTTTGCCTAGAAGGTGCTTCATTTAAAGCTGATAAGCGAAAAGCATAAATCCCTCGTGGATTTATTTTTTTTAAATAATACTCAACAATGAAAGCACTTTATTAGTAAAATGTTTATTTTAATTGAAAAAATTACCATTGTGTGAGGTTTAGGTGATTTTGTCAGATTACTAGATTTTTCATTTTTGAAAAGTGTCGAAGGGAAATTATTATTTAAGAAAAATGTCTAATTTTGCGAATCTATTTACAATAAATTAAATATCTGTAATACTGCTTTAGTAACCAGGTCATTCTATTAATAGAGTGAAAGGGAAAGGGATCGGATTAGGGGGAATGGGAAGTGCGGGAGAACAACAATCCTTTACTTGTGCAGATTCAAACAAAGAAAGAAGAGATGTTTGCATATGCACAGCAAACAGGATTTAATAGCATGGAGACCATTAGCTGTAGTCAAGAATTAGATAAGTTAATTTATGAATATCAAATCTCGATGCAAGCACCACTTACGAATAAAGCGAAGGACAAACTTCAATTTAGAAATTTTTTATGGTTTTTCCAACATCCACAAAAAGCAGCCGGCAGCGTTGAAGCATAAGTTGTTCTTTTAAGTATAAGTACGTTTTTTCAGATGCCACTGATAATTTCTATCAGTGGTTTATTTTGTATTTACCAAGAAGGTTTGACTAGAAAGTATGGCTACAGCAGGGGAACAACGTCAAGCTTAAACCAACTACAATTAGAGCCTTTGGGTAACGGAGTTCTGATACTCTCTTACTCTTTACCCCTTAAAGTAAAAACTAAACCTAAAAAAGAAAAAAATGAATTTTTGGGCTTTTGCATCATTGTAAATCGAATATAAATGGGGCATTGTCTTGTGATAAAGGTCACTACATAAGAGTTCCTTAGACCCTATACTCTACTTATACTTAACGTGAAAAGGGGTAGGAACCAATGGAGGCTTGTATGAGTTCAATGCTAGGGAATACACCAGTACAATTAAGTGAGGGGTTGCATCAGTTAAAGAGTGAGCATCCTCCTTTATTAAAGAAACTAGATGAATTATTGAAACTTTGTTTAAAAGTTGAAAACGGGGAGAATACAAGTGAAAGTTTTGCAATCCTCCGCCCTTCAGTAATTGAATTTTTTGATGAGCTAGCTCTTCATTCAGAACGAGAGGAAGGCGTATTATTTGAAATGATGGCTGTTTATATCGGAAGAGAAACAGGACCGATTGCTGTCATGGAATATGAGCATGATCGCGCAAAATCCCTTATCAAAACATTCCTTAAAAACACCGAAAAAGGGCTTGAAGATTATACTGAGGAAAAAATGAAACAGGATGTTGCTCTGGTTAAAGAAGCCAATTATACATTAGTGGATCATTTCTCTAAAGAAGAAAATGTCTTGTTCCCGATGGCTGAAAGAATGCTCAAGGATGAAGAAAAACAAGAGCTTTTAGAAAGAATAAATATAATTAAATAGAAATGAAAAAGGAGAGATTAATGTCTCTCCTTTTTCATTTCTATCTTTCCTTTATTGGTGCCAGCTTGAAAGTGTTTTATCAGATGGTAGAAAAAGAGTGAATAATCCTAGAAGTGGGAGAAAACCTGTAAGCATAATCGTCAGAGGTAATCCTATTAAGTCTGCTAAATAGCCTAAACCTATTGAGCCAACAGCTCCCATTCCAAATGCAAAGCCGACGGTTAAACCGGCCATTGTACCAATTTTGCCTGGAATAAGTTCTTGAGCATAAACAACGGTAACGGAGAAGCTTAACATTAGGATAAAACCTGCGACTGAGAGCATGATAAACGCTAGTGTAGCTGGGACAAAAGGGATAAAAGCAGAAAGAGGTGCTGCTCCTAGCATGGAAAAAAAGATAATATTTTTTTTCCCAAAACGGTCTGCAAGTGGACCACCGAAAAATGTTCCAAGTGCACCAAACACCAGGAAAGCAAATAGAAACATTTGCGATTCTTTTATCGTTAATGCATATTTTTCAATTGCATAGAATGCATAGTAATTGGTCATACCTGACGTATACCAGGATCTAGCGAAGATTAAAAATAAGACTAGAATTAAGGCTGATTTAATGGATTTAGAAACTTGATGGTCTATCTGTTTCATGGCTCTTTTTACTTTTTTTTGAGTGCTGGAGTATTTTAGCTTTTTAGAGTACCAGTTTGCAATATAAATTAATAACCCTACTGCAAGTGCAGCAACTATGGCGAACAAAGCTGCTCCTTTTTGCCCTAGAGGTACCAAGATGAGGGCAGTAATTAGCGGTGCAAGTGCTTGCCCGGAATTTCCCCCAACTTGATAAATGGACTGAGCAAGCCCTCTCCGTGGTCCTGCCGCCATAAAGGCAACACGTGATCCTTCTGGATGGAAGATAGCAGATCCTAGTCCAATTAATAGTACTGAAACAATAATCCACTCATATCTTGGTGCAAAAGCTAAACCTAAAATTCCTACTAATGTAAAGGTCAGTCCAATTGGAAGAGCAAAAGGCAATGATTTCTTATCTGCGATAATCCCGATAACTGGTTGCATAATAGAAGAGACGATATTCAAAGAAAAGGCTATGAGGCCTAATTGGGTAAATGAAAGCCCCATTGATTTTTCAAGGACTGGAAACATCGCTGGTATTACGGATTGAATCGAGTCATTTAATAGGTGACATAAGCCAATGATAAATAATATTTTGTAGGCTGTGGTCTCTTCCCTCTTAGGGGTTGCGTGGACAGCTGCCGCACCTTGGTTCAATACAATCGCCTTCTTTGTTCTGAATTTAAGTGGTACATATGTTATCTTACCAAAATTCAAGTTAAGAGTGGAGGTGGATGAAGAAATCGAAGCAATATTTATTTTATGTTAAAGTACAATGTTCATTTTAGATACATGATTAGTAGTGCATAATAAGCACCACCGAATAACAGCTGTTAATATAAACTCATTAGACTAGAATTGCTGTTAAATCTTGTATTTTCGTTTATAATTAAGTATCAATAGTGATAAAGGACTGAATATTTCATGAAAGATGAACAAATAAATCAATCGTTGAAGCTTTTTATTGTCCTATCAAGGGCTTATCGTGCACTGAACGAGGAAGTAAATAAGGTTATTCAACAAAGAGGGCTAAACCCAACTGAATTTGCTGTCTTGGAGCTGCTGTATCATAAAGGCGATCAACCTTTACAGCAAATAGGTGGAAAGATCCTACTTGCCAGTGGTAGCATCACCTACGTCGTTGACAAGCTAGAACAAAAAGGCTATTTAAGGAGAAATGGGTGCCCAAAGGACCGTAGGGTCACATATGCGCAAATTACTGATGAAGGTAAAGCATTAATCGAGGAGATTTTTCCTGAGCACAGTCAGCGAATCAATGAATTAATGGATGTTCTCTCGCCTGAAGAAAAACAAACAGCTATTGACCTGCTGAAAAAGGTTGGGTTATCAGTAGGGAAGTACTAGTTACAGAATTAATGGTAAAAGGAGTGGAGGATTTCAATGCGATTTGAAGAGTTTACATACAAACGACCTATTTTTGAAGAGGTAAGCACCGCGTTTGAAAATGCGCTCAAGATGTTCAATGGTTCTCAATCCGTTAGTGAGCAAAGCGAAGCAATGAGTGAGATAAATAGGATTCGGAATGAAGTAGATACAATGTTTAATATCTGCTATATTCGTCACTCTATCGATACGAATGATGAGTTTTATAAGGCTGAACAAGACTATCTTGATGAACTCGCTCCAAATATAGAAGGCTTAGTCACCAAGTATTATGAGTCTTTGCTACAATCTCCTTTTCGAAAAGAGCTGGAGGCAAAGTGGGGAAAACAATTATTTGCGCTTGCTGAGGCACAGTTGAAAACCTTTAAACCTGATATTGTTCCACTGCTACAAAAGGAAAATAAGCTATCATCTGAGTATACGAAATTAGTGGCGTCAGCAAAAATTCAGTTCGAGGGTGAGGAAAGAACTCTAGCACAACTTGAACCTTTTACACAGTTAAAGGACCGTGTGATGCGTAAGAAGGCGTCAGAAGCAAGATTTGGCTTTTTTGCAAATCATGAAAGTGAATTTGATACCATTTACGATGAACTTGTTAAGGTTCGTCATGAAATTGCAAAAAAATTAGGCTACAGTAACTTTGTTGAGCTAGCTTATTATCGATTGTATAGAACCGACTATAATGCTGAAATGGTTGCAAATTTTAGGAAACAAGTGGAGAAGTATATTGTTCCAATTGCCTTTAAGTTGAAAGAAAGACAACAAGAGCGAATAGGGGTTTCCACTCTAACTTATTATGATGAACCGTTTAACTTTCAAACGGGGAACCCAGTACCAAAGGGAAGTCCGGAGTGGATCATTAAAAATGGGCAAAAAATGTATGATGAGCTTTCTCCTGAGACTGGAAGTTTCTTCTCGTTTATGGTTGAAAACAATTTAATGGACCTGGTTGCAAAAAAAGGGAAGGCAAGCGGTGGTTACTGTACATACGTGGAGGACTATAAAACACCGTTTATTTTCTCTAACTTTAATGGTACCTCAGGCGATATCGATGTATTAACCCATGAGGCGGGACATGCGTTTCAGGTCTACTCTAGTCGCCATTTTGATATTCCTGAATACTACTGGCCAACTTATGAAGCTTGTGAAATTCATTCGATGAGTATGGAGTTTTTTACATGGCCATGGATGGAGTTGTTTTTTAAAGAAGATAGCGATAAATATAAGTTTTCCCACTTAAGTGATGCGCTCCTTTTCTTACCTTATGGAGTATCTGTTGATGAATTCCAGCATTGGGTTTACGAACATCCAGAGGCTACACCAGCTGAAAGAAAGCACCAATGGCGTGAGATTGAGAAAAAGTATTTGCCCCATCGAAATTATTCGGGGAATAGTTACCTTGAGGCGGGAGGATTCTGGCAACGTCAGGGTCATATTTATAACGATCCTTTTTATTATATTGATTATACGCTTGCACAGATTTGTGCTTTCCAGTTCTGGAAACGTTCGAGAGAGAATAAGGAAGCTGCGTGGGAAGACTATCTTAAATTATGCAAGCTTGGGGGCAGTCTACCGTTTACCGAGTTAGTCAAAGAAGCTAACCTGATTTCTCCATTTGAAGATGGGTGTGTTCAGTCAGTTGTTAGTGAAATTGAAGCATGGCTGAATTCTGTTGACGATAAAAAACTGTAAAGCGAATATCCTTTGTAGCTGTTTTTTTCGATAAATAATAACTAATAACGCCCGGTTCGCATGAACCGGGCGTTATTATTATTTCTTCGTAATCACTATTTCTCCATCGTGCAGCTTGGCTACTAAAGCAGTGGTTTCAGGTTCTTCAAGGATATAATCGGCTAGTTGATCCTCTAGCTGTTCCTGAATGACTCGTCGTAGTGGACGGGCACCAAACGTAGGATGGTAACCTAGTTGTGTTAGCTTTTCTTTTACCTCGTTCGTTATTTCTAATGTTAAGGACTGCTCTGAAAGTAATTCTGTTAATTGTGCTAACATAAGCTCAACAATTTGCAGAAGGTGGTCTTTCTCAAGGGCTTTGAATTCAATGATACTATCAAAGCGATTTAGGAATTCAGGTTTGAAGAAATTCCCTAGTGAATCAAGGATACTAGCTTCGTTAATACCGTTATTTTGTCCAAAACCAACTTTAATACTCCGATGACCGACCCCAGCATTACTTGTCATAATGATCACCGTATCCTTAAAGCTAACTGTACGTCCCTGACTATCTGTAAGACGACCGTCTTCTAATATTTGCAGGAACATATGCTGTACGTCAGGGTGTGCCTTTTCTATCTCATCTAGCAGGATAATACTGTATGGATTACGGCGTACTTTTTCCGTTAATTGTCCTGCCTCATCATGACCAACATATCCTGGGGGAGAGCCAATAATTTTCGAAACGCTATGCTTCTCCATATATTCACTCATATCAAGGCGAATCATTGAATCACTAGAACCAAATAGTTCCTCGGCAAGTGTTTTTGTTAACTCTGTTTTCCCGACTCCTGTAGGGCCAACAAATAGGAAGGAACCGATAGGGCGATGTTTTGATTTAAGTCCGGCACGGCTGCGACGAATGGCCTTTGAAACTTTTTTCACGGCTTCTTCTTGACCAATTACTTTGTTTGCGAGGTTCTCTGCTAAGTGCCTCATTTTTCCTTGTTCTTCTGAGTGGAGTTTTCCCACAGGAATCCCCGTTTTCTTTTCAATGAGCTGTTGTATTTGTTCGACAGTGACCAGTGGGCGTGCATGACCTGAATCAGATTTTAGATCCTTTTCAAGTGCAGCCTCTTCATCGCGAAGTTTTGCTGCCTTTTCATAATCTTCGTTTGCTAAAGCAGCCTCTTTTTCTTTAGAAATGGCGGTCAAACGTTCTTCTACTTGTTCTTTATCTGTATAGCCAGCTTCAAGATTGAGCTTAGACCCCGCTTCATCCATTAAATCAATTGCCTTATCAGGAAGGAAACGGTCTTGTATATAACGGTGTGATAACTGGACACAAGCAGTAATCGCCTCTTCCGTAAAGGTAACTTCATGGTATTTTTCGTATTTGGATTGAATCCCTTTTAAAATTTCTATCGACTTCTCTAAGGAAGGCTCATGCACGTGGACTGGCTGAAAGCGTCTTTCTAAAGCAGGATCCTTTTCAATTTTGCGATATTCCGCTAATGTAGTGGCCCCAATCACCTGAAGTTCACCACGTGCTAACGCGGGTTTTAAGATATTCCCAGCATCCATAGAACCCTCAGCAGAACCAGCTCCAACTACTAGGTGTATTTCATCTATGAATAGAATAATATTCTTTCTTTTTTGTAGTTCTGAAATTAATTGCTTCATACGTTCCTCGAACTGGCCGCGAATTCCTGTATTCGCTACAAGAGAAGCAACATCGAGAAGGTAGACTTCTTTGTTTTTTAGCTTATTTGGTACGTGGCCTTCGGCAATTTTTAACGCAAACCCTTCTGCAACTGCGGTTTTTCCGACACCAGGTTCGCCTATTAAAACAGGATTATTTTTATTACGACGGTTAAGGATTTCAATCACACGGTTAACCTCTTCGTCCCGACCGATGACAGGATCAATTAGCCCCGCCTTTGCGGCCTGGGTAAGATTTCGTCCAAATTGGTCAATAAAGCCATTTCCGCCTCCAGCTGTTTTTTGTTCGGAAGATACGTGAAACATCGGATTTTCGGATTGTCCTGATAATGACTTGAAAATATCAGGAAATTCATGATTAGGAAAACCTTGGAAACCAGAAAAGGAAGGTCCGAATGAGGTCCCAAGCTTTTTCCGTTCTTTTTTATAGCAGTCCTCACAGAGCATCAAATGCTTCTGGCTGCCATTAAGATTTACTTTCAATTGGATCTTTGCTTGATTCTCTAGACATTGTTGACAAAGCATTTAAATTCCTCCTTAGGATTATTGTTGTGAAGATTTGACTTTGACTATCTTTGACTAATTTTGATTTTATTATAGTCTGACCTTCTTTGACTTTCAAGGTTTTTGCCTATATAAAATTTTTCCAATGGCAAATGGGAGTCTCTAGGAAAAAGCTTGTCATGGTTTGTCTCTATCCTCATATATTTGAAACAAGGAGGGAGTTGTGTGAGGACAAACTGGGGAGCCGCGTTTCAGATTGCAGCCGTATATGTAGGTACGGTGGTCGGGGCCGGTTTTGCTACAGGCAGAGAAATAGTAGAATTCTTTTCCCGTTTCGGCTTCGTCGGATTAATTGGAATCTTAATGAGCGGATATTTACTTATATTTATGGGGTCAAAGCTTATGAGAATAGCGGCTCAGATTGGCGCGAACTCTTATGAACAATTTAATGAGTACTTATTTGGAGAGAAACTGGGTCGGATTATAAATTTTATTATGCTCTTTATGTTATTAGGGGTTAGTGCTGTCATGCTTTCAGGCGCGGGGGCAGTTTTTCAGGAACAGCTAGGAATCTCAAAGAATATTGGAATCTTAATTACAATCGGTTTATCCATTTTGGTTATGATTGTAGGAATAAAAGGGTTGTTTGCCGTTAATTCATTTGTTGTACCGATTATGATTGTTTTTAGTTTTATACTTTTTTACCTTTCAATTAAGTTGCCTGGTTTCATGGAACAAGCCCTTTTTATTCCAGCTTCCGAGGAAGGCTGGAAATCGGTGGTTGCCCCATTTACATATACGGCCTTTAATCTTTCACTTGCGCAGGCAGTATTGGTCCCCGTTGCTGCGGAAATCAAAGATGATCAGACAGTTAAATGGGGCGGGATTCTCGGGGGAATAGCGCTAACGCTCATTCTATTAATGGGACATTTCACTTTAATCATGCTACCAGGACTTGAGTCATATGAAATCCCGATGGCGACCATCATGAAGACCCTTGCTTCAGGACTCTATTGGATTTTTATTATGGTCATCTATGGAGAAATTTTCACGTCAGTAATTGGAAATATTTTTGGGCTAGAACGACAGATAAAAAAATACGTAAATATTCCAAGTGTTATGATTGTCATTGGAATTTTTATTGTCTGTTATCTCGTTAGTCAATTTGATTATAGTACATTACTCTCTTATTTATATCCATTATTCGGAAACATCAGCTTAATCTTCATTGTTCTTTTATGGATGAAGCCCTTTAAACCGAACGGTGGAAAGCCAGGTAATAAGTAAACAAGAAAAGGGCCGGCTGCTGCCGTGCCCTTTTCAGTGATATTTGCTTGTCTGCTTAACGTAAAGGAAAAAGCCAAAATAACAACAAGTCAAATACAAGATGGGAGATAATCACAAGCCGGATACTTCGTTTCCAGGCATACAAAATGCCCCAGACAAAACCACCAGTTAGTCCAGCTAAAATGAGTACAAACTCACCAGAATGGATTTGAACAGATGCATATAGAAGTGTAGACAATACAATACTTGTCCAAGGATTGGTGTGAGTTAATAGTTTTTTTTGGATAAAGCCTCTCCAGAATATTTCTTCACCAGGAACGATAATTAAAAATAAAACCAAGTAATGCCAGGTTAGCTCTGGTGAAAATAGCTTGAATAAGGCTGTAATCTGATTACTCAAAGGAAGTTTTAGTAGATCAATCAGTATGTCTCCAATCCAAAACACGCCATATAAGAGTGCCCCTGATAGAATACCAATGAACAAATGGAATTTTCTTGATTCTCGTTGTTCAGTTTCATCCAGAATAGAATAACTGATTAGTATCAGCATCGTTGCAGTGAAAATATACCAAAAGACTTTTTCTTGCTCAAATGTGAAAAAAATGAATAGGTGCGCCAATATATAACCAAAAAGTAAGCGACGGTCAGTGATCAATTTTCTCAAACAAGCCACTCCTTTCTACAAACACCCATTATTGTATCAGATAATAAGGGTGTGAAAAAGAACAATGGTGTATGGGCTGTTTACAGTCTGAAAAATGAATCAATAAAATAAGAAAAGACAAAAAGTAGCACATACTAGCTATTTCTGTCTTTTCTTATTTTATAGAAAAATGATAAAGAGTTTAAACTTTCAGAAATATACAACCTCAATGAAGGCTTTTTCAAACTGCCTTTCCGATTTATTGTAGGGCAGTTTCTTTAACGACTGTATAGTTTTTATGGTTAATAACAGTTCTTTGATCTAATTCAAGATCTCTGTAATTATCCATATAAGTTAAATCAACAATAACAGAATTTTCGTTTACTTTTTCAACAATCCCCTGCAACCCTTGTCTGAATTCAATCACATTCCCCACTTGTGCTTTTTTCAAAGAACCTCTCTCCTTATCTAGTCATTTTCCGCAAATCCTACTAATAATTGGTAATTTTTTTCTATTTCTACATACCAAATCATTGCGGTTTAATAATTATTACTACCATATCTAAAAATTGCCAATTATTCAATGGTTTTTTTGAAAACGCTTTATAAAATTGACAATTATATGGACAATAATAATTTCTGTATGTATGATGATGAAAAAATATTCATTTAGGAGTGGTTTGATGACAAGTGAAGAAGTGAATGCGATATTGGATCAGTTAAAAAAAGGTGAACTTACTGAGTATCATGTTAAAAAGGAAGAATTCCTATCTTTCCGTCAAGTGCTCGTAAGTAGAGAAGATTTCAAACATTTTCGGGGGATTGCCCAACGTGGGGGGGAAGTGTTGTATCAGTATATTGAAACCGCTCGGAGTTAACAGAATTTGGCTATATTTGAAAGAGATTGAATGTTCTTGGTTGAAAACGCTTTATTTCAATTTGGAGATTAAACCTGTCTAAATCAAGTTTTTTTTGTTGTTTTACTAATCATAACCATGATATTCTGTTCATGGTGATAATCGTCGTTTGAATGGTATTGATTGCATTTTACATAAATCTTTCAGGAAACGATTGGAAATATATCTGGTGTGATTTGATTGTCAAATTTGGGTAAACTACTACTAATCTTTAAAAGATAGCCTGAGTTTGACTATGGGATGATGAGCATCATGTATATCACCTATATATTTTTTATAAAGGAGTTTGATTTCTTATGGAAAAAAGCTTTAAAGTTATTGCAGAAACAGGTATTCATGCTCGCCCAGCGACACTTTTGGTACAAGCAGCAAGCAAATTTGATTCTGAAATTCATCTTCAATACAAGGAAAAGAAAGTTAATTTAAAATCCATCATGGGCGTTATGTCTCTAGGGATTGGCCAAGGTGCAGAGATTACAATCATTACTGAAGGTAGTGATGAAAGTGATGCTTTAAACACAATTGAAGAAACACTTAAAAAAGAAGGGTTAGCTGAATAATGAGCTTTCTTCGTGGTATTGCTGCTTCCAACGGTATTGCTATTGCGAAGGCGTACCGCCTAGTTGAACCGGATTTTTCTTTTGATAAAAAAACAGTAGACTCACCAGAGACGGAAGTAGCGCGTTTTCAAGATGCACTTAGCACAGCAAAAGGTGAGCTTGAGCAAATACGTGATCGGGCTGAAAAAGAGTTAGGTGCGGATAAAGCAGCTATCTTTGAAGCACATTTACTTGTATTAAGTGATCCAGAACTTATTTCACCAATAGAAGATAAAATAAAGTCCGAAAAGGTAAATGCTGAACTTGCTCTTAAAGAAATAGCAGATATGTTTGTTTCAATGTTTGAATCAATGGATAATGAATACATGAAGGAACGCGCAGCCGATATCCGTGATGTTACCAAGCGTGTTCTAGCTCATTTATTAGGTATTCAAATTCCTAATCCAAGTATGGTGCAGGAAGAAGTGATCATTGTTGCAGAAGACTTAACACCGTCTGATACTGCACAGTTAAACCGTAAATATGTGTTAGGCTTCACTACAGATATCGGTGGTCGAACTTCACATTCTGCCATTATGGCGCGTTCTATGGAGATTCCTGCTGTAGTTGGAACAAAGAATGCTACTGCTGAAATTACCAATGGCGACCTAGTGGTTATAGACGGACTTAATGGCGAGGTTCATATTAATCCGACGCCTGAAAGGTTAGACGAATATAAAAAGCAACAAGAAGACTTTGCTAAACAAAAGGCAGAGTGGGCAAAGCTTGTTCATGAAAAGACAATTACTGCGGATCAACACCATGTAGAACTTGCTGCGAATATTGGGACTCCTAAAGACCTTAAAGGCGTAGTTGAAAATGGTGGAGAAGCAGTTGGTCTTTATCGTACAGAATTCCTTTATATGGACCGTGATCAACTTCCAACCGAGGAAGAACAATTCACAGCCTATAAAGCGGTTCTTGAAGGCATGGAAGGCAAGCCTGTTGTCGTTCGAACCCTCGATATTGGTGGAGATAAGGAGTTACCTTATTTAAATCTCCCTAAAGAGATGAACCCTTTCTTAGGATTTAGAGCGATTCGTTTATGCCTTGAAGAGCAGGATATTTTCCGTACCCAGCTTCGTGCGTTACTTCGTGCAAGTGTATATGGAAATCTAAAAGTGATGTTCCCAATGATTGCTACTTTAGCTGAATTTAGGGAGGCTAAAGCCATCCTTGAAGAAGAAAAACAAAAGCTTGATAGTGAGGGCATTGAGGTTGCAGAGAAAATTGAATTAGGCATTATGGTTGAAATACCATCTACTGCCATCATTGCGGATCAATTTGCTAAAGAGGTGGATTTCTTTAGCATTGGAACGAATGATTTAATTCAATATACAATGGCTGCAGATCGGATGAATCAACAGGTATCGTACTTGTATCAACCTTATAATCCATCGATTCTTCGACTTGTTAAAATGGTCATAGATGCTGCTCATAAAGAAGGAAAATGGGCTGGTATGTGTGGAGAAATGGCTGGTGACGAAATTGCTATCCCAATACTTTTAGGATTGGGACTAGATGAATTTTCCATGAGCGCCTCTTCAATTTTAAAAGCACGCTCTCAAATAAGAGGTCTTACAAAAGCGGATATGGAAGACTTAGCTTCTAGAGTACTCGATATGGGGACAACTGAAGAAGTAATTGAGGCTGTTAAATCTGTAACATCACTGTAATATAATTGTAACATTATATTTGTTTTATTTTTATGTTTGCGGGTATAAATAAGTAAGCACTTTGGTAAAACTAAAGGTAAGCTAATCATTCTCATTTTCCCCCAGACTTGGCCGGTTGTCTCTGACAACCGGTCTTTTTTTGTGAGGGGGCTCAGATTCAAGGGCTGGTGCACTTGCTTAACGGGAGCTAGCGCTTATGTACTTTCGTATAAATTTCTCTAAATTAAATGTATTCTGATTAAGAGTGATTTATAATTATACTAATGATGGTAGGAGGGGATTAGAATGGATTTACACCTTACAGGGAAGACCGCGGTGGTTGTTGCGTCAAGTCAGGGGCTGGGGCGAGCTGTTGCCGAGGTGCTCTTACAAGAAGGGGCAAATGTAGTTATATCTGGTAGAGATGAAAGCAAACTTAGACGTGTTGCAACTGAGCTTCAAGCATACGGTGAAGTTGCCTATAAACAAACGGATATCACAAAACCTGAAGATATAAAAAGTTTGATAAACATGGCCGTTGAGAAATTTGGAAGGATCGATATATTAATCAATAATGCAGGAGGACCTCCAGCAGGTTCATTTGAAGTACTCTCTGACCAGGATTGGATAGATTCATTTGAATTAAACCTCTTATCCTATATCAGGTTAATTCGCGAGACGCTGCCATTCTTAAAAGTGAATGGAGGTAAAATTATTAATATAGCTTCCTCCTCCATTAAGGAACCTATCCCAGGATTGATTTTATCAAATACGTTTAGAACAGGGATGGTGGGATTAACAAAGACTCTTTCTCAGGAGCTCGCTCCCTATAATGTACTGATTAATACGGTGGCTCCTGGCAATATAGCGACCGATCGGTTGAAACATCTTAATCAATATAATGCTGAAAAACTAGGAATCAGCGAAGAAGAATTAGAACAAAATGCAATCAACAGAATCCCGTTAAAAAGGTATGGACAACCAGAAGAGTTTGCTAAAGTAGTGGCTTTCTTGGCATCTGATGCCAACTCTTATATGACAGGGAGTTCCTTTCTTGTAGATGGTGGATTGGTAAAATCAATATAAATTAGTATTTGCATAGGAGGATATAGAATGCTGACAAAAGAAAACACAATCATTGGTTTTATTGGTACTGGCGTGATGGGAAAAAGTATGGCCGGGCATTTATTAAAAGCTGGTTATCCGCTATACATCTATACTAGAACAAAGGAGAAAGCAAAGGAATTGCTAGACCTGGGAGCTTCATGGGCTTCCACCCCAAAGGAAATGGCTGAGAAAGCTAATGTAATTATCACGATTGTGGGATATCCGACAGATGTTGAAGAAGTCTATCTTGGAAAGGATGGACTTGTCACGAACGGTCGTGAAAATACATATGTCATAGATATGACCACCTCGACGCCTAGCCTGGCAGAGAGAATTAACGAAGAAGCTAGTAAGAAAGGAATCTATTCTTTAGACGCTCCAGTATCGGGTGGAGATATCGGAGCAAAAGAAGCCAGATTAGCCATTATGGTTGGAGGAGATGAGGAAGCCTTTAAGCAGGTTGAACCCATCTTACAGGTAATGGGATCGAATATCATCTTGCAGGGTAAAGCCGGTGCTGGCCAACATACAAAAATGTGCAATCAAATCGCGATTGCCTCTAATATGCTTGGTGTAATAGAATCAATCGTTTATGCAGAAAAGGCTGGTTTAAATCCAGAGAATGTATTAAAGACGATTACAACTGGTGCCGCTGGAAGTTGGTCCTTGTCTAATCTCGCACCAAGAGTTCTTACTGGAGATTTCGAACCAGGATTCATGATTAAGCATTTTATTAAAGACATGGGGATCGCGCTTGAGGAAGCAGAGAAAATGGGAATGGACCTTCCAGGACTTGCATTGGCGCAATCTTTGTATAAGAAATTGGCGGATGAAGGTTTAAGTGATTTGGGAACACAAGCCTTATATAAATTATGGCATCAAGGATAACACAAAAAATCGTTCCTTTCGGGGAACGATTTTTTGTATCAAAACGACATTAACCGAGACTATTAGTTTGACTCAGATAAGATTCTATACGGTTTAGACCTTCAGTGAGCATTTCCATTGAATAGGCGTATGAAAGTCGGAAATAACCTTCTCCGAAGTCAGAAAATGCGCTACCAGGTACGACAGCAACCTTTGCTTTCTCAACTAAATCGAGAGCAAAGGCAAAGGAAGTAGTAGTCGTGTGGTCGGGAATTTTCACGAAAAAGTAAAACGCGCCATCAGGTTTGACCACATCAAGCCCCATTTTAATCAACCGAGTATAAACATATTCCCTGCGCTTCATATATTCTGTTTTCATCTCATCTGCATCGTTTTTTCCTACTGTTAGCGCAGCAATAGCCGCAGCCTGCGATATTGAAGAAGCGCAGGTAACATTGTATTGGTGAACTTTTAATAGATGCTTTGTAATGGCCTCTGGCGCGAATAATAAACCAATTCGCCAACCCGTCATGGAATGTGACTTAGATAATCCATTAATCACAATCGTCTGTTCAGGTAGGAAACGTGCAATAGAAGTATGAGTGTTTTCATATGAAAGCTCACTATAAATTTCGTCAGCAAGAATAAAGATATCCTTTCCTTTCACAAGATCAGCAATTGCCTTAAGTTCTTTTTGTTCAAGGCTAACCCCAGTAGGATTTGATGGATAAGGAAGGACAATGCATCTCGTTTTTTCCGTCATATGCTGTGCAATAAGGTCCGCTGTAAAGCGAAAATCATTCTCTCTAATATCCACATATACTGGTTTTGCCCCGCAAAGTTTAATAATTGGTTCATATCCCGGATAAACGGGACCAGGTAAAATGACTTCTACATCCTGTTCAAGGATGGACCTAAAAACGATATCAATGGCTTCACTAGCTCCAGTGGTCACGATAATTTCAGATTCTGGTGAATAAGATAATTGATATTTTTCTTTGTAAAAACTAGCTGCTGCTTCCCTTAGTTCTTTATAGCCAGCGTTATGGGTATAAGTCGTCTGATTTTGATCAATGGCAAGTTTCCCCGCTTCCTTCACATGAGGAGGAGTAGGGAAATCGGGTTGACCAATTGTTAAGGAAATCATTCCTTCCACACCAGCCACTAAATTAAAAAATTTACGTATCCCTGATATTTCAATCTCTTTTACTTTTTTATTGATTAAATGTTCCAAATTCTCTATCTCCTTTAATCGTTAAATCGTATGTGCTCATTTTATCATGTGTTTCACGAAGGCTGTAAAATAAAAAACTAGGCCAGTGCTAGCCTAGTTTCCATCCGTTGAGAAAAGAGCATGCAACCTGTATAGAATCTAACAACTACTTAATAAGTACGTTAAAATCAGCTCTCTTGGATTTTAACAACGATTTTACGAAAACAGTTTTTTAAAAATAACTTTCTCCAAGTTTCTTAAAGACAGGTTTTTGGTAAGCCTTTTTCTTGTTTGCTGACTGTGGGGGAGCTTCCTTTAGGCCTGTGTATGAAAGTAATAGTTTCTTTGCCTGTGTTAGGGAAAGATTTGACTTAGGGTTTCGAACGGAACTATTCAATTTTCCGAGGTGTGGAAGGGCCTCAAAATCATTTTTTGTGGGCGGGATGTGGAAGGTATATTTCCCGCAAGCCACCAGTACATCCGATTGCTGCTGACTTAATCTAGGGTTTTGGGAAAAATGTAGCCCAACTTTATTCGCTTTCCCTTCTCTTAATAGTTTCATAAGCGCTTCATGCTTAAGATGATATAAGAATTTCGGATTTGGAGCAGTCTTTGCATGACGGTTGACAATGTAGATTGCCTGGGAGAGGTTTTCTATAGTTGGACTTAACGAGGAATATTGTTGCCTTTCGCTTTTCAATATAAAGGCTCCTTTCTCTAAAACAACGTAATATATATATTATACCCTTAATTATGGTAGAAAAAAACAGAAAGCTAGGAAGACAACTTGAATGCAGTGTTAAGGTGTGGGCGAGATTTACATTCAAGTTGGGAATGAACTTCTATCAACCTTTGTTCCTTACCCTTCTCTAGTAAGAGTAAACAAGGTTAGCTCCGGTTTCGATAAAAAACGAAAAGGTAATCTAGTGGTACCAAGGCCGCGGTTCACATAAAGTGTTAATCCATGATTATCGCCTAAATAATAGAAACCTTCAGGGAACAATTCACCATGAGGTGGTGTAACAACCGGACCAAAAAAAGGGATCTGTATCTGCCCACCATGGCTATGACCGCTTAGCTGTAATTGGATATTGTAACTTGAGGCTTCACTAGCAAAATCTGGTGCATGGGAAAGAAGGATTGTGTATGAGTTTTCAGGAAGACCACTGATGGCGGATTCAACATCTGGATGACCTAGCATAGAATCATCGACTCCAGCAACATGGATGAAACTTCCATTTAGCAAAGTTACGGTCTTGGCTTCGTTAACTAGAAGTGTAAATTCTGCCTCTTGGATAATCTTTCGATAAATATCTGATCCGTAGCCCCCGTGATCATGATTCCCGTAGACTGCAAACTTTCCAAATGGAGCTTGTAGCTTAGTTAATGCTTGAACGATTTGCTGAGTTTCTTTAAATTCATTAGGGTTATCCATAAGATCTCCCGTAAAAACAATCATGTCTGGTTCTAATTCGTTTATTTTTTTTATTAACTTGTGAAACTGTTCAAGATTATAGTGAAATCCAAGATGAGTGTCACTAAACTGAACGATTTTAAATCCATTAAATCCATTGGGGAGTAGGGCGCTTGGGAGATTGTGACGTGTGATATCGAGCATATGAGGTTCAATCTCGTGTGCATAATAGTACCCCCCTGTACTGATACCACCTAATGCAAGAGCTCCTCCAAATATACGCTTAATAAATGAACGCCTTGTTAAATTTTTGGCCATATCATATTACCAACCTATTTAAAATATCCCTTTATACTATCAGATATTTAACAAAAAAAGAAGTAGTTAACTAGGTTATATTGAATTATTGAACATGGAGTGAAGGAGCGTTAAGTGGTAAAATAGTGAAAAAAGAGTGTAAAGTGTGAATAAACAGGCACCTGTAATAATTGGATAAAACAGGGAGAGGGATATATGGATGCATTAGATATTCTTACCGATTTAGAGAATGTGATTCCGTTCTTTCAGCCGATTTTTAGCGCGGACGAACATCGAATCATTGCTTACGAAATTCTCGGTCGATACCAAACAGAAGATGGTCCAATCAGTCTAGGACCATTTTTTCAAGATAAAGAAATACCAGATGAATATCGACTTGAAGTTGATTTGACGGTCCTAGAGAAAGCATTTAAAAAGGCGGTTCATCTAGAAAAAGATATTCTATATTTTATCAATCGTGACGCTGAGTTACTGATACATGATGAAGACGAAAGGCTATTAGAACTTATATTATCCTACGGCGAACAGGGGTTAAGTCCAAGGCAAATCGTTCTTGAGGTGTGTGAACGGAATGCGGATGGTGAACTAGAGGATTTGGATCATTTGTTACGATATTACCGAACCTACGGCCTGAAAATTGCGATTGATAAAATGGGAAATGACAGTAGTCATTTGGACCGGATTAGTCAGCTTGAACCGGATATACTCAAGGTAGATCTTCAGGTTATGAAATCAACTGCGGCTGGCCCAGCTTACCAAAATATTTTATTTTCACTTTCAATGTTGGCTCGTAAGATAGGGGCTGCCCTGCTCTTTGAAAATATTGAAACGGTTTTTCAGCTTCAATTTGCCTGGAGGAATGGCGGAAGATATTACCAGGGATTCTATCTTAAAGAGCCTCAAGCTGATTTTTTAGACAGAGGGATATTGAAGGAACGACTAAAACAAGAGTGTCATGAATTTATCTTATCGGAAAAGAAAAAAATCGAAACCTTATTTTCATTGCGGGATGAATTTCAAGGAAAGGTTCAGGAAACCCTTAACCGCAATCGAAAAATCGAAGGATATACCGAGCTGTTAGAAATTCTTGCTAAGGAATTAGATGAGATGGCTTTTAGGATGTATATTTGTGATGAGGATGGATTCCAAAAATCCCCGAATCTCTTTAAAGAGCAGAATGAATGGATTATCCAACCTGAATATGTAGAGAAAAATTGGAGTTGGCGACCTTATTTTCTTGAGAATATCATAAAGATGAGAAATGAAAGAAAAGGGATATTATCAGATCGGTACAATGATATCGAAACAGCGGTAGCAATTAGAACATTTTGTCTCCCAATTAATTCCCAGGAGTTTTTATTTATTGACCTATCATCTTCCTACTTATTTGCGAGGGAAGGCTTATTTTAAAAAAATGGGTATCAAGCCCCGAATTGCAGGGGTTTTAAGTGAAGGTTCATTTTTAGTCGTATTGTGTCAAACTATAAAGGTATTTTACGAAAGATTTAAGTTAAAACCACCCTTTCCTATTGTTAGAATGGTTATTATACAGTGGGGATGAGGAGGACAATAATGGACAAGCGACTTAAAGTCTTCATTTTTTGTGTATTGAGTTTGATCATCGTATTGCCGCTACAAGTGAAATCAGAAAAAGAGTTGCAGCTTGAAAGTGCAACTGAAAAGGAAATACAGGTTGTAGACACAATTAAAACAGAAGTGCATGATTATGATTCGAACGAAACTGTCATTCAAAAAATTGGTGTGGAAGAAAAGCAATCTGAAGACTTCATTCAAGACAAACAAGGAATTTTTGAACACCTAAAGTCCGCTTTTATGGCTCAAGTATCGTTGAGTGAAAAAGGAAGAAGTCTAAAAGAAGTGGGTCTTATCCTAGAACCATATTTTAGTAACTCGTTTATTGAACTCTTTCTGAATGAAAATATTGTAGAAGAAAGCGGACAGTATTTAACATATGGTTCTGATTTTGCGCCTTATTATATCCCGTTTTATTCCTATTCGGATAAAACCAGAGTTGTAAATCATAATGACTCAATCTTTGTGGTTGAATATTTCCCTGCTGTTACGGAAGGTCCAGTGAACTACGAGGGGCATTTTCAAGCAGTAGAAATGGAAAGGGAAGAAAAGGGATTAAAAGTAACAAAAATATGGTATGAAAATATCCCTGAAGAGGTTTTGAATTTCTAAAAGGTGATGGAACAAGGGCAAGTAGAATAAGGAAAAGTGCAGGGCATATTCCATTGGTTGCCCTGCTTTTTCTTTGCCTTTTGCACATCAAAAGATAGCCCGTATGTCCATACCGGGACTCCTTCTTGAAATCAATCTTCAATCTTAAGTGCTTTTGCTAATCGCTTTAGGTCAAAGCCAATGATGACTTCATCATTAACAACGACAGTTGGGGTGGAGAATGCTCCGTAAACCTTGGTCAGCTCATCTCTAGCTTTCTGATCTTGGGTAATGTTTTTTTCAACGAAATCTATTTTATACTCATTAAGAAACATTTTAACGATTTTACAGGGGGGGCAGTCGTTCTGAGTATAGATTGTTGGCTTAGTCATAAGGTGTTTCCTCCGTTACGAATAGTTCTTTGTTACATAATCAATTAGGCCCATGCTGCTCACTTCAAGGTCAAGGGCAAGAATATCGAGAATTGGATCGTCCTCTTTAATTCCTCTTTCTAGTAGATATGCTTTTAGTTTATGGAACAGACGCTGTGTTGTAAGCTTCATACGGGAATCAAAATTATCTTCTTCCTCATAAGCACTTTTTGCTTCGGTCATAAAAATAGGTAGCCAGTATTCAACCTGTCTAAAGGTCTCAGATGGGTTATCCGACATCCCATAATGACCAAAAAAGAGACGTTCTGCCTTTAACTTCTTAAATAAGGTTAGTGAGTGTAGCATTTTATCAGGATCAAATTGGTTTGGTGAAGTGGAAGGGATGTAAAACTCTATTCCTTTTCGTTTCAGTTGCGGATAATAAATACCCGCAGTGTCTCCGATGAATATTCCAGCAACACCAGGATGGTAAATACTAAAATGGTGATTGGCATGTCCTGGAGAATCGTAAAAAGTAAGTAAGCAATTCTCGCTAATCTCTAATGTTTCTTGATCCTCTTTAATTAGGATTCGATTTTCAGCAATTGGTAAGATTGGGTCAAATAGAGAATTAAATTTCTCTCTATAAACTGCTTTTGCACTCGCAATTAATTTCGATGGGTTTGCAAGATGCCGCGCTCCCTTCGGGTGAACGATCACTTGGGCATTCGGGCAATGCTCGAGGAAGAGTCCTGCTCCTCCCGAATGATCTAAGTGGATATGGGTAACGATAACATATTTTACTTCGTCCGGTGCAATACCCAATTCTTTTAGCCCTTCGAGGATATACGGAACCGATGGGCTAGCGGAAGTTTCGATAAGGGTGATATCACGTTCTTTTAGAACATAAGCACCTGTGCGCTCTTCTGTCCCTAAGTCAAGACCATCAATAAGATAAATGTTTTTGGCTAATCGTACTGGTTTTTTCAACAAATTTCGCCCCTTTCCGTACCTTTTGCTTGTACAATGCATGTCATTATTTTATTCTGTTAATATTGGCATGTAAAGGAATAGGAACTGGAATATTCAGAATTTATTTCTGATGGATAGAATCATGTCTATGGTGAAACCTAGTTATAAATTGTTTTTGCTGAAAGGAGAGGAATTGGATGTCACAGCTTCAAGGTATTATTACAAGGTTAAAAAACTTACAAGAACAAGCGGCTAATGGTGAGCCTGCCCAACGTTTTTTTGAGGTGAACGGCGAGCGCAAATGTCAGGTTACATATCATCCAAAAACGGAAACGTATGAGCTAGAGGTTTACAACGAGAAAGAAAAGCCAAAGAAATACCAATTTGATAATATTGATATGATTACCATTGAAATATTCGATTTAATTCAATAACAATTGAGGGCCCTGTGAGGTCCTCTTTTTGTGTACTTTTTCCTCTTACTTTTTCTTATTCATGCGTTAAGATTCTCTGCTGTTAAAAGCATGATAGAAAAAATTATGTTAAAATGTAGAGGATAGAATTCGAAAGCAGGGAGTTTTCGGGGATGTTAAGTTTGAGAAGCGGAGGACTTTTCCAAGTGTACATAAAAGATTTAATAATTCCTTCTGAAAGGGTAGCACATGTACAGGTTGGAAACAGCCTCGAACATGCATTGCTAGTTTTAACAAGGAGCGGGTATACGGCTATTCCTGTGCTTGACCCTCAATATCGTCTACATGGGTTGATTAGTACCCCAATTATTATGGATTCAATTTTAGGGCTAGAAAGAATAGAATTTGAATTACTCGAACAAAGAAAAGTTGAAGAAGTTATGAACAAAAAGATTCCTAGGGTCAATATAGAGGAGACCCTCCAAACAACCTTGAGTTACCTTGTGGACTATCCTTTTCTATGTGTGGAAGATAAAAACGGGTACTTTGAAGGGATTTTGACGAGAAGAGCTGTTCTAAAACAACTAGACGATGCCCAATAGATTAATATGAAAACCCCCGGCTAATCGGGGGTTTCCGTTTTCAGGAGGGGGGATTATACATGGGGAAGGCTTCAAAGTCTCTCCAATCTCAGCCAAAAGACCGTCGAGAGACGAAAAAAACATTTGTGCTAGTCTCTGTTATGTTGGCGACCTTTATGGGAGCGATTGAGGCGACAATCGTCTCGACAGCGATGCCAGAAATTGTAGGAGAGCTTGGTGGCTTCTCACTGTATAGTTGGGTGTTTTCAGCATACTTATTAATGAATGCAGTTACAGTCCTAATATACGGGAAGTTAGCAGACTTGTATGGACGAAAGCCAATTCTTATTTTTGGGATAAGCATTTTCCTTATCGGCTCTATTTTATGTGGGCTAGCCACTTCGATGGAGCTGTTAATTGTTTTTCGTTTGATACAAGGGTTTGGCGCAGGTGCTGTTACCCCTGTTGCGACAACAATTATAGGAGATATTTACACGAAGGAAGAAAGAGCAAAAATTCAAGGTTATTTATCAAGTGTATGGGGAATTTCCGCTGTTTCAGGACCTGCAATTGGGGGCCTACTTGTGGAGTATGTGAGCTGGCGGTATGTTTTCTGGATTAATCTTCCCCTCGGAATTTTAGCCATTTTGGGTATAATGACTTTCTTACATGAAAAGATTGAAAAGAAGAAACATGAGATTGATTACAAAGGTGCCATATTATTAACGATCTCGGTTACTTCGCTAATGATTCTTTTGGTAGAAGGTGGCGTGAACATTGCCTGGTTATCACCGGTCGCTGTGGGTCTTGGGCTAACCTGTTTACTTGCTTTCAGCATATTTATTTATATCGAGAATAAAGCTGTTGAACCGATGATGCCCTTTTCAGTCTGGAAGGAAAAGTCTATTCTCATTGCAAATCTCACATCGCTAACGACAGGTATCATCTTAATTGGGATCTCTAGTTTCTTGCCCGCCTTTGTTCAAGGTGTGATGGAAAGACCGCCAATCATTGCAGGGTTTACGCTAACAGCAATGTCGATAGGTTGGCCGATTGCGAGTACGTTTTCTGGAAAGCTACTTTTAACAATTGGGTTCAGAACGACTTCCTTAATCGGTGGTGGAGCTTTGATCCTTGGGAGTATCCTGTTTGCAACGCTTTCCCCAGAAGCGGGCCCCCTATGGGCGGCTTTAGGTTCTTTTATGATTGGCATAGGGATGGGGTTAACTACCACAGCCTTTATCGTTTCCATTCAGAGCACTGTTTCTTGGGAGCAAAGAGGTGTTGCAACGGCAAGTAATTCGTTTATGAGAAACCTTGGCAATACGATTGGAGCTGCCCTTTTAGGAGGAGTCTTAAATAGTACGATAAAAGCAAATTTAACAGGACATAGCGAGTTTGGGGATAATCTATCACTAGATTCTCTCAATATTCTTTTAAGCGAGGCAGAGCGGAACCAATTAACTCATAATGTGAAGGTGCTCCTCCAAGGTACTTTGACGGAATCCTTACACACTGTGTATATAGTCGTCCTTGTCTTTGCTGTTATAAGTATGTTACTCGTGGCTATGTTGCCAAAAAAAGACTAGTTTCAAGTGAGGTTTGGTTGTTTGTAACTCATGATTCAATAATGAAAGGAAGGGCGTTCATGTCTGCTTTATCAGAGGTCCATCTACTCTCGATCCTTGCTCAGGAGATGAATATGAGAAAGGCTGCCGAGCGCCTATTCGTTTCACAACCTGCTTTATCACAACGCTTGCAAACGATAGAAAAAGAATGGGGAACAAAATTATTTATTCGATCACAAAAAGGGCTTTCCTTAACACCGGCGGGGGAGTTGGTCGTTCAGTTTGCGAATGAGATGCTTGTGAAGGAAGAAAAGGTTCGGGAAACGATTTCAGCCATGGATTCAGAGGTGTATGGGACGCTTAAAATCGCTGTAGCCTCCATTGTGGGACAAAATTGGCTTCCGCAAGTTTTAAAAGAATTTGTTCATAAGCACCCACAAGCTAAAATTTCCTTAGTTACAGGGTGGAGTAGTGAAATTTCAAAATCACTTTATGAGGACCAAGCACATATCGGCATTGTTAGAGGAACACCCGATTGGAAGGGTGTAAAAATGCATTTGTTTGAGGATGGTTTATATCTTGTAGATACAGTCATTTCCCGACCAGAACAAGTGCTAGAAACCGATCGACCTTTTATCCAATTTAAAAGTGATTCTAATTACTATCAAGAAATACAGGATTGGTGGATGCGTAATTTCCAAACATCCCCTAAACGAACCATTATTGTGGACCAAATTGAAACCTGTAAGCAGATGACGATTAATGGAATAGGGTACGCAATACTACCGGAAATCACTTTAAATGGCATAGGTGAAAAAATTTCTAAAATACCACTACTTGATGAGTCAGGGATCCCCCTTAAAAGGGATACGTGGTTGATAGGATATGAATCGGCATTCCAGCTAAAACAAGTTAAGGCTTTTATCGATGTGGTGAAGGAAAATATTGAAAATTTTAAATTATAATGTTCTATTACTTGTCTTGCCTTTCTTTGTTTGGTAAAGTAATTTCAGTGAAAATACATATTGTTGGAGGGGAAATAATGAAGATGATGGATGCGAATGAAATTATCTCTTTTATTCAAAATAGTACAAAATCAACACCTGTTAAGGTTTATGTGAAAGGTGACCTTGATGGAGTGGATTTTGGGTCAAGCGCTAAAACTTTTATTACAGGGAATACTGGGGTAGTTTTTGGAGAATGGTCTGAAATCAAAGCAGCCATTGAAACAAATCAAGAAAAAATTGAAGATTATGTGGTTGAGAATGACCGCAGAAATTCTGCTATTCCTTTATTAGATATGAAAAATATTAAGGCGCGTATTGAGCCAGGTGCAATCATCCGCGACCAGGTAGAAATTGGCGATAACGCTGTTATTATGATGGGCGCTTCCATCAATATTGGAGCTGTTATCGGAGAAGGTACGATGATTGATATGAATGTAGTCCTTGGTGGTCGTGCTACCGTAGGGAAGAACTGTCATATTGGTGCAGGAACGGTTTTAGCGGGAGTAATCGAGCCACCGTCCGCGAAGCCAGTCATCGTAGAAGATGATGTTGTGATCGGTGCCAATGCGGTAGTTCTTGAAGGAGTAACGGTTGGAAAAGGAGCAGTTGTAGCTGCAGGAGCAATTGTGATTGACGATGTTCCTCCATATACTGTAGTGGCAGGAACGCCAGCACGTGTAATCAAAGAAATTGATGAGAAGACAAAATCAAAAACTGAGATCAAACAAGAGCTTAGACAATTATAGTACCTTTAGTAAAGCGTGGATAAACTCCGCGCTTTCTTGCTATTTTATAAGGGGGATTATATTGATGGATTCATTTATACAAGTCAGAAGGGATCTCCATAAAATCCCAGAGCTTGGTTATCAAGAATACAAAACACAAAAGTATTTGCTAGCTTATCTAAAAAATCTTCCTCAAGAGAACCTTGAGATTCGAACATGGAAAACAGGGATCTTTGTGAAAATCAAAGGACAATCTCCACGTAAAACAATTGGCTACCGAGCAGATATGGACGGATTACCGATAACGGAAGAAACCGGATATGAATTTACATCAGAACATGCTGGGCAAATGCATGCTTGTGGTCATGATTTTCATATGACCATTGCTTTGGGCTTGATTACTCATTTTGCTCAACACCCTGTTATGGATGACCTTGTTTTTATGTTTCAGCCTGCCGAAGAGGGACCTGGTGGTGCGGAACCGATGCTACGTACTGATATTATGAAGGAATGGAAACCTGACCTCGTACTAGCTTTACACATTGCTCCTGAGTATCCGGTGGGTACCATTGCAACGAAAGAGGGCTTATTGTTTGCGAATACGTCTGAACTATATATTGACTTAAAGGGAAAAGGTGGCCATGCGGCTTATCCTCATCTAACAAATGATATGATTGTAGCTGCTTGCAGTCTCGTTACCCAGTTACAGACGATTGTTGCACGGAATGTTGACCCATTAGACAGTGCTGTTGTAACCGTAGGGAAGATTACTGGAGGAACTGTGCAGAATATTATCGCTGAGAATGCGAGGATAGAGGGCACCATCCGTACACTATCCCCAGAGTCTATGATAAAAGTGAAGAGGCGCCTTGAAGCAATCGTAAATGGAATTGAAGTTGGCTATGAATGTAAAGCCAGCATTGATTATGGGGCGATGTATCATCAGGTATACAACGAATCCACTCTAACAAAAGAATTTATGGAATTTGTTAGTAGGATGAATGAGGTCGAATTGGTTGAATGTAAAGAGGCTATGACGGGGGAAGACTTTGGGTATATGTTAAAAGAAATCCCAGGGTTGATGTTTTGGCTAGGAGTGAGTTCTGAATATGGTCTACATCACTCGAAGCTGAAACCCAATGAGCGTGCCATTGAAACAGCTATTGCTCTACTGATAAGATATATTGAATATAAGGGAAAGGAATAACTTTCTTAGACCCTTTATGATGAGGTGTACATAATGAAATTACGTGAGCCCATGCCAGACCTATCAGATGCAACAGTTTGGCTTAACGGTGAAGTAACGAGAGAGGACCTTGTTGGGGAAATTCCGACCTTGATTCATTTCTGGTCCATCAGCTGTCATTTGTGTAAAAAGGCGATGCCACAGGTAAATGAATTACGTGATAAGTATAAAGGGAAATTAAATGTCATTGCCATTCATATGCCAAGGTCCGAAGAGGACCGTAACCTCGAGGAAATAAAACAGAAAGCAGTCGAGCATGATATGACTCAACCAATCTATGTTGATGGTGATAACCATACGGTTACAAATCGGTTTGAAAATCAATATGTACCTTCTTATTATTTATTTGATCGAGAAGGCAAGCTTCGTCATTTCCAGATAGGTGGAAGTGGCATGAACATGCTTGAGAAGCGGGTCATTCGGATGTTCAATGAAGAGGGGAAATCAGAATAACAGAAAGTAAGCTGTCAATATGAAAACACGGCCTTTCCGATAGGAGGTCGTGTTTTTTTGTTGTTCTTTATTGATTGAGTGACAAGAAAGATAGTGCTGTTTTTCCTTCCCTTCGTCTTAGAGAAAGGGAACTTCAGTAACCTTTTTCACCATTTCCCGTCCAATTAATTAAATAGAAAAGGGGTGTCTGTTTATGAAGGTAAAAGGGATGTTTACTTTGTTGTTTACTCTCGCCTGCTTTGTGTTAATAAGTTGCAGTGGGCAAGGGGAGTCAAAGGATAGTTCAGCAGGTGATGTTACCTCTGAGATGGCTTTAGATCAGAATTCTGAAAATACCGAAGCTTCATTCGGGTTTACAGAGAACAAATCATCAATGGAAAATGTAGAAAAACAAGATCAAAATAGCGATAATCAGGCAATTAATTCTTCAACATCGCTACCCTCTGAACGAATGGTTATCTACAATGCAGACATTCAGTTAACTGTTAAAAACTACGAAAAAGCACGGACAGAACTAGAGCGTAAAGCAGCTGAAATAGGAGGATACCTTGTTGAGGATACTACAAATAGATACGGTGAGGAACAACTGAGTGGAATGATGGTTTTTAGAATTCCACAACAACATTTCTCCTCCTTTTTACAGAGTGCGGAGGAAGCTGCTGCAGAAGTGACTAATAGACATGTAAGTGGGCAGGATGTTACCGAGGAATTTGTTGACTTAGAATCAAGGCTACGATCAAAAAAGGCTGTTGAAGCTAGACTTCAGAGCTTCTTAGAAGAAGCAGAAAAAACAGAGGATTTATTAAAAATTTCATCAGACTTATCCAAAGTTCAAGAAGAGATTGAGCAACTAACTGGCAGAATGAACTATTTACAAAATCAAACTGCTTATTCAACGGTTACCATTACACTAGAAGAAAATAGCATCCTTGTCCCTGGAATAGATAATAAAGAGTTAAATACCTGGCAGAAGGTTAAAAAACAGCTCGTAGTTAATATTAATTGGCTCTTATCATTTCTCTCAGGCTCAATCGTGCTAATAGCTGGGAACTTACCAATTATTATCCTTTTGGCTTTGGTGATAGGGATACCACTCGTTATCCTGAGAAAACGAAGAAACGTCCGTAATGAAGAAAAAAAGTAATGGAGTAGGGGAATCGTTCCAAAGAAACTAAGTTCAAACCAAAGGATTATGCTAAAATAGGAAATGAAACTGGCGCGTTTTAGGGGGAGCATTATGAAAAAAGAATTTGCTGTTATTGGTCTTGGTCGGTTTGGAGGAAGTATTTGTCAGGAACTTGCAGAGTTAGGGATGCCTGTGCTCGCCATTGACCATAAGGAAGACCGCGTAAATAAATTTGCTGCCATCGCTTCTCATGCTGTATGTGCAGATACAACCGAAGAAAAGGTGTTAAAAGAATTAGGAATCAGAAATTTTGACCATGTCATTGTGGCGATAGGTGATGATATCCAAGCAAGTATATTAACGACTCTTATCTTAAAAGAGCTTGGTGTGAACAAAATTACTGTGAAAGCTCAAAATGATTATCATGAAAAAGTTTTGATGAAAATAGGAGCAGACGTAATTGTTCACCCAGAACGAGATATGGGCAGAAGGATTGCGCATAATATGGTCTCCAATAATGTCTTAGACTATCTGGAGTTATCTGATGAACATAGTATCGCTGAGGTTGTTGCGAGCAATAAGCTTGGTGGTCATTCAATTATAGATTTGAATATAAGAGCAAAATACGGTATTAATATCGTTGCAATTAAAAGAGGGAACGACATCTTGGTATCTCCACAAGCCAATGAAATCATTCAAAATGGAGATATCCTCATTATTATTGGAGCAGATGCGGATATTAATCGTTTTGAGAAAAAGGCATTATAAAAATGCTGACTATGCTACTAAACCTTAAACATCCTTGTTTTAATGAACACTAAAAGACCAGCTGAACTTTCAGCTGGTCTTTTTTATCACATCGATCTGGAATTAGACTTCCATAATGATAGGTAAAATCATTGGACGACGTTTTGTTTTTTCATATAAGAATGGAGCAAGAGTATCTGTAATTTCATTTTTGATTTCAGACCACTGGGTTGTCTTGCGTTCCATCACTTTGTTTAAATGTTTAGAGATCAGGTTTTGCGCATCATTAATCAGGTCTCCAGATTCCCTCATATAAACGAATCCACGAGAAATTAAATCTGGCCCAGCAGAGATTTTGAATTCCTTCATATTAATGCTGACAACGACCACTACGAGACCTTCCTCAGAAAGGATTCGGCGATCTCGGAGTACGATATTACCGATATCTCCAATACCGCTTCCATCAATATAGACTGAACCTGATGGGATTTTCCCTGCAACCTGTGCTTCGCTATCACTTAAAGCAAGAACATCACCGTTATCCATTATGAAGCAATTTTCCTCTGGGACACCACAATCTACAGCAAGTTTAGCATGTACCTTTTGCATTCTGAATTCACCATGAATCGGCATAAAGAACTTGGGCTTAATGAGTCTAAGCATCAGCTTTTGTTCTTCTTGTCCTCCATGCCCAGAAGTATGAATGTCACTTAGCTTTCCATGGATAACCTCTGCCCCAGCACGGGAAAGCATGTTGATTGTTCTGTTTACACTAAGTGTATTACCTGGGATTGGCGAAGAAGAAAATACAACTGTATCGCCAGGGATAATTTGAATTTGTCGATGTGTACCATTTGCAATTCTTGACAAGGCAGCCATTGGCTCACCTTGGCTACCAGTACAAAGAATCGTTACTTTGTTAGCTGGAAGTCGGTTAATCTGCTGTGGCTCAATAAAAGTATCCTTAGGAGCGCGAATATAGCCTAGATCTTGTCCGATAGAAATGGCAGCTTCCATGCTTCGTCCAAAAACAGCAATTTTCCGACCGTTTGAGACGGCAGCTTCTGTTACCTGTTGCAGACGGTGAATGTTTGAAGCAAAGGTAGCAAAGATAACTCGTCCTTCAACTTTCCGGAAAATATCATGAATGCTATCGCCGACACGTCTTTCAGACATCGTGAAATTAGGTACTTCTGCGTTCGTACTATCAGAAAGAAGACATAAGACTCCTTCTTTACCAATCTCAGCCATCTTTGTTAGGTTTGCTGGTTCACCAACGGGGGTGAAATCAAACTTAAAATCTCCAGTATGCACCACTTGTCCTGGAGGAGTTTTTACAACTATTCCATAAGAATCAGGAATACTATGAGTCGTTCTAAAGAAAGTTACAGACGTCTTTCGGAACTTAATGATGTCATCTTCTTTAATCTCAATAAGTTTTGTTTGACGCAATAACCCATGCTCTTCTAACTTATTACGAATCAATCCGAGCGCGAGCTTACCACCATAGATAGGGACATTAATTTGTTTTAATAGGTAAGGAATCCCGCCGATATGGTCTTCGTGTCCGTGGGTTACAAATAGACCTTTAATTTTATCCTCGTTTTTTACAAGGTAGGCATAATCAGGAATGACATAATCTATGCCAAGTAATTCATCTTCTGGGAATTTTATGCCAGCATCAATAAGGATAATTTCGTCCTGGAACTGCACAGCATACGTGTTTTTCCCTATTTCGCCTAATCCTCCCAAGGCGAAAACAGCTGTTTGATCATTTTTAACAAATTTCATAAATTACTCAATCTCCAATACTTCAAAATATTCTTTCTGGCGCTCATATTCAAGATACTGCCCTTCTACTGATTGAATCCGTTCAATATTAATAGGGCGATCAGAAAGTTTCTTACGTACTTCTCGCTCTGAATTAGCCTCAACATATAATGTTTGAGTGTTCTCTCTAACAGGTACTTCCGTAATTTTCTCTTGATAATATACTTTATAAATCATTAAACTCTCTCTCCTTAATTAACATAACTTTTTTTATTATATTAAAAATTTGCATTTTTTTCATTGTTTTCATGAATGAATTAAAGGTGTTAGGATATAAATGCCGATTTTTTCCGCTTTTACCAATGTACAATAAGCAAGGAGCCCTTCGCAAGTTTGAAGGGCCCAAAATTTAAGCGATTGTTTTTTTTCGAAGCATATCTTTCCACTGTCTAAAAAGCTTCCGTCTTAGCTTCTTTAACATTGTGGATCATCTCCTTACCTTTATTTTACTCTATACTTGTCCAAAGGGAAAGCAGACTTGGAAAACTTTATCACAGAATCCTGCTAACCCCTTTTATATATTAGTATTATGTGTAAGGTTTCTAGATTTCCTCGTGGATAAATATGGGATTTTTATTCTGCCAAATTGACATAAATATAGGAAACGCTTAGTGTTAAATTGTAGATACATCTCTGAATTATGAGGTGAAGATTAAGGGATACAAGGGGTTATTTTATGAGTAAAATTATTTTTTTTGATATTGATGGTACCTTATTAAATCATGATAAGAAACTACCTGATTCTACAAAGCAAGCGATTAAATCTCTTCAAGAAAAAGGGATGTATGTAGCAATTGCGACGGGACGTGCCCCATTTATGTTCAAAAATCTAAGAGAAGAACTAGGTATTAATACATTTGTTAGTTTTAATGGACAGTATGTTGTTTTCGAGGATGAAGTGATCTACCAGAATCCTTTAGCTCCAAATCAGCTCGAAAGGCTCCTTACGGTGAGTGAGAAAAATGGTCATCCATTGGTTTTCATGAACAACCAAACCATGAAAGCGTCTGTAAATCATCATGAACATATTGAGACTAGTTTGGGAAGCCTAGAATTCCCACACCCAGAAGAAGATAAAGAATTTTTTAAAAAACATCCAGTTTTTCAAACACTATTATTTTGCGATGAAAATCAGGAAAAAAACTACGTAGGAAATTATCCTGAATTTAAATTTATTAGATGGCATCCTGTTTCAACAGACATATTACCTGCAAACGGTTCTAAAGCGGTAGGGATACAGAAATTGATTAAGAAACTCGGTTTTAATTTGAAGGATGTATATGCATTTGGGGATGGTTTAAATGACATGGAAATGATTAAAACAGTGGGCACTGGTGTTGTAATGGGAAATGCACCAGATGTATTAAAGCAACATGCAGACCACATCACTGCTGATGTTGGGGAAGATGGGATTTTTAAGGGCTTAAAACATCTAGCTCTTATTTAACACACTCAGTCCTAGGAGTTTCGTCGTTGGCACTTTTCCAGATTGAAGAGAAAGGCATTTCTAAGCCAAACCAATTATATGAAAAGAGCAGCTAAGGGTATCAAAACCTATTAGCTGCTCTTTTCGTTAAGATGTGCTATTCGTATTGCCACCAACGTCTTCTTATTAATTCAATTAGACAGTGGATTCGCATCTTGAATTTCTGCAAATGGATCTTCTTTGTTTATGTGGTCATAGAACATGACGCCGTTTAAATGGTCAATTTCATGTTGGAAGACAATGGCAGGAAGCCCCTTTAATCGAAGCTTTATCTTTTCGCCATCCACATTCGTGGCGGTAACCGTAATTCTTGCATATCTTGGGACATAACCAGGGATTTGTTCGTCGACAGACAAACACCCTTCTCCCCCAGGAAGGTAGGCGCGCTCGATGGAATGGCTAATAATTTTTGGGTTGAATAGTGCATAGCTATATAGATTGCCTTTGTCATCGTGAACATGAACAGCGATCATTCTTTTCGAGACATTGATTTGTGGTGCAGCTAGACCTATACCAGGTCGTAATCCGAATTTTTCAGCTAGCTCGGGATTTTGGCTGTTTTTAACAAATTCTAACATTTTATTAAGAATCTCTTTATCTTCATCCGAAGCGGGTAGGATAACCTCATCAGCTGGCTTGCGCAGTGAAGGGTGTCCGTCACGAACGATGTCATCCATTGTTAACATCTTCAGGGTCACCTCTAATTTCATTTTTTTTATTATTCTATTCAATAGTCTATCAAAAGTATATCGAAAAGTTAATTAGGTAATTAAACATACCTATAATTCACTTCTTCATAAGGTTTTTTACGATTACTTATGAAGGAAGGTGGATGAAGATCTAGCTGTTAGCCTAATCTATAAATGTAAGTCTGTGGACTATTGTATTAAAAGGTCTAGGAAATATTGTAAATGATATAAGGAATCGCTATAGTGAAATAGAATGATGAGAGGAGGTTTTATTTTGTTGAATTCACGAAATTTCCCCCTAGTTTTCTTGATTTTTTTTGGGGGGTTGTTCCTTTCTGGTTGTATGAATAAACAATCACCTGCTGAAGAAATGTTCAATAAATTAGAAGAAGTGGTACAGATTGAAAAAACCTTTGAAGCCCAACAAACCCCCTTAATTGAATTAGAGAAGAAGGAAAAAGAAATTTATCAATCCATCATTGAATTAAATATGCAGGAATATGATGAAGTGGTTCGATTAGCAGATGAAGCGATTACGATTACTGAGAAAAGAAAAGAACATATCAATAAAGAACGGGAGAGTATGAATGAATCAAAGGCAGCGTTTGAGACGATACCAGATATCGTTGATGAAATAGATGAAGTAGAATTAAAAGAGAAGGCGACAAATCTGTACAATCTAATGCAAGATCGGTATAAGATTCACGAAGAATTATATAATGCCTATTCTGATGGCCTTGAAAATGATATCCAATTATATAATTTATTCAAGGACAAAGAACTGGAACTCGATCAGTTAGGAGAACAAATTAATAAAGTGAATGCTGCTTATGAAAAAGTGATTGATTTGAACAACAAATTCAATGAAGTAACCGAAGAATATAATCAAAAAAAATTAGAGTTCTATGAAGCAGCAGGAATAGAGATTAACAATAAAGAGTAATAGATTGAGGAGAGAACCGATCCAGGTAGAGGTCGGTTTTTTATTTTATCGAAAAAGTATTTTAGGGTTGAATATTTCGGGTATAGAAGAATGTTATGGTACAGACACTCTATTTTTATAGTACAGAAGAAAAATGGTTTATAATACCCCGATAGTAAAAAAACTTATGATAATACTAAACATAGTATTTGACGTAATCTTTTTATGTGTTGTAAACTGAGTAATGTAAGAGTTGATTGTATCAATCGAGCGAAATAAATTATTAATACAGTTTTGTGTTAAGCTCAATAGTATGGGGAATAAAAAAACTTGTTTTTAGAACTGATGCTATGGGGAAACTACATAAAGGTATTGATTATTTAGTTGTGCAGCGAGTTCTGTCCGACCAAATCAACAGCCGTTCATTTATTGAACTCGAACAAAATAATTTCAACTCCAAAAGGGAAGTTTCACCTGCTTTTGGGTACTCTATTATGGATAATAATTAAATTGTGTATAAGAAAGGAAGAGGTGACGATAGATGGCATCGAAAACAAAAACTACTCCACTTGATTCTGTTGCGAATCTAAGTAAAATTGAAGACCAGTTTGAGACACTGCAAATTTTGAATGAAGAAGGAGAAGTAGTCAACGAAGCTGCAATGCCGGATATTTCGGATGAACAACTCCAAGAATTAATGAAGAGAATGGTATACACAAGGATTTTAGATCAACGTTCTATTTCCTTAAACCGTCAAGGGCGTTTAGGTTTCTATGCTCCTACTGCTGGACAAGAAGCTTCCCAATTGGCTACTCAGTTTGCTTTAGAGAAAGAAGACTTTATTCTTCCTGGGTATCGTGATGTTCCACAAATCATTTGGCATGGTCTCCCATTGTCCCAAGCTTTCCTATGGTCAAGAGGTCATTTTGAAGGAATGAATATTCCTGAGGGTGTAAATGTACTTCATCCGCAAATCATCATTGGTGCTCAGTATGTACAAACTGCTGGAGTTGCACTTGGAATGAAGAAGCGTGGAGCTAAATCGGTTGCAATTACTTACACAGGTGATGGTGGTACATCTCAAGGTGATTTCTATGAAGGAATCAACTTTGCGGGTGCATACAAAGCTCCGGCCATTTTTGTTGTGCAAAACAATCAGTTTGCAATTTCTACGCCTGTAGAAAAACAAACTGCAGCAAAAACATTGGCTCAAAAGGCTGTTGCTGCTGGAATCCCGGGAGTTCAAGTTGATGGAATGGACCCGTTAGCAGTTTATGCTGCGACTCGTCAAGCTCGTGAACGTGCAATTAATGGTGAAGGACCGACACTTATTGAGACGTTAACATACCGTTATGGTCCACACACAATGGCTGGTGACGATCCAACTCGTTATCGTACGGCAGACCTTGATAATGAATGGGAGAAGAAAGATCCACTTGTTCGTTTCCGTAAGTTCCTTGAGAAGAAAGGTATCTGGAGCGAAGAACAAGAAACTGAGGTAATCGAAAAGGCTAAAGAAGACATTAAAGAAGCTATTAAAACGGCTGATGCCGCACCTAAGCAAAAGGTTACGGATTTAATGTCAATTATGTATGAAGAAGAGATGCCTCAAAACTTAAAAGAACAATATGAAATGTACAAAGCAAAGGAGTCGAAGTAAGCCATGGCGCAAATGACAATGATTCAAGCAATTACTGATGCACTGCGCACAGAATTGGGAAATGATCCGAATGTGTTAGTATTCGGTGAAGATGTGGGCGTAAATGGCGGCGTATTCCGTGCAACTGAAGGCCTTCAAAAAGAATTCGGAGAAGATCGTGTGTTTGATACTCCACTAGCAGAATCCGGAATTGGTGGATTAGCTGTTGGACTAGCTCTACAAGGGTTCCGTCCAGTACCTGAAATTCAATTCTTTGGTTTTGTGTTTGAAGTGTTTGATTCTATTGCCGGTCAGTTAGCTCGTATGCGTTATCGTTCTGGTGGCAGATATACTTCTCCTGTAACCATTCGCTCACCATTTGGTGGAGGAGTACATACTCCTGATATGCACGCGGATAGTTTAGAAGGACTTATGGCTCAAACACCTGGAGTTAAGGTTGTCATTCCTTCAACTCCATATGATGCGAAAGGACTTCTTATTTCATCAATCCGTGACAATGACACGGTCGTTTTCCTTGAGCATATGAAATTATATCGTTCATTCCGTCAAGAAGTTCCTGAGGGAGAATATACAATTCCACTAGGAAAAGCGGATGTGAAGCGTGAAGGAACCGATGTAACGATTGTCACTTATGGTGCAATGGTACATGAATCCTTAAAAGCTGCAGAAGAGCTTGAAAAAGAAGGTTATTCCGCTGAGGTAATTGACCTACGTACAGTTAGTCCACTTGATATGGAGACAATTATTGCTTCTGTTGAAAAAACAGGCCGTGCAATTGTTGTTCAAGAAGCACAAAAACAAGCTGGTGTTGCAGCTAATGTTGTTGCAGAAATTAATGATCGTGCCATTCTTACATTGGAAGCACCTGTATTACGTGTAGCTGCACCTGATACTGTCTTCCCGTTCCCACAAGCGGAAACAGTTTGGTTACCAAATTACAAAGATGTTATTGAAACAGCAAAGAAAGTCCTAACTTTTTAATACGTAAACGCGAATAATGTAAATACAATACAACTTAGATTTATCAAGTGTCAGTACCATGAATAGGTTTGCTAGGACTAGAATCCGATAGCCTTTTTTATGGTGCTTACACTCTAACTAATAGGAGGGTGATATCAGTGTCATTCCAATTTAAAATGCCAGATATCGGTGAAGGTATTCATGAAGGAGAAATCGTCAAGTGGTTTGTAAAAGCCGGTGACAAAGTTCAGGAAGATGACGTTCTTTGTGAAGTGCAAAATGATAAAGCAGTCGTAGAAATTCCTTCTCCAGTTGCGGGAACAGTAGAAGAAATTCATGTTGAAGAAGGTACTGTTGCAACTGTAGGACAAACCTTGATTTCGTTTGATGCACCAGGTTATGAAAACTTGAAGTTCAAGGGTGATGACGAGGACGCCCCTGCTGAAGAAGCGAAGACTGAGGCGGCAACAGAACAGCCAAAAGTACCAACAGGCGAAGCAACATCAGGAGATGAAGTAGAAGTAGATCCAAACCGTCGAGTGATCGCAATGCCATCTGTACGTAAATATGCTCGTGATAATGGTGTGGATATTCGTCAAGTATCAGGTTCTGGGAAAAATGGTCGAGTGTTAAAAGAAGATATTGACCAGTTCAAAAATGGTGGAGCTGCAACTGAGGCACCAGCTGCTCAACAAACAGAAGCTCCAGTGGCTGAAAAAGCGGCAGCACCACAACCAATTCCACAAGGACAATATCCAGAGACTCGTGAAAAAATGAGTGGAATTCGTAAGGCAATTGCTAAAGCGATGGTTAATTCTAAACACACAGCTCCACACGTTACTCTAATGGATGAAATCGATGTGGCAAAGCTTGTGGCACATCGTAAGAATTTCAAAGAAGTGGCTGCTCAAAAAGGAATTAAGCTTACATTCTTACCATATGTAGTAAAAGCTTTGACAAGTGCATTACGTGAGTACCCAGCATTAAACACTTCACTAGATGATGCAACAAGTGAAATTGTTCATAAGCACTACTATAATATTGGTATTGCAGCAGATACTGAAAAAGGTTTACTTGTACCAGTTGTAAAAGATGCAGATAGAAAATCTGTCTTTACAATTTCTGATGAAATTAATCAGTTAGCAGTGAAAGCTCGTGATGGTAAATTAGCTCCAGATGAAATGAAGGGTGCATCATGCACAATTAGTAACATTGGTTCTGCTGGTGGACAATGGTTCACTCCAGTTATTAACCATCCAGAAGTAGCTATTCTTGGTATTGGCCGTATTGCTGAGAAGCCAATTGTAAAAGATGGAGAAATTGTAGCTGCTCCAGTTCTTGCTTTATCTTTAAGCTTTGACCATCGTATGATTGACGGTGCAACAGCTCAAAATGCAATGAATCATATTAAACGTTTATTGAACGATCCAGAATTATTGCTAATGGAGGCGTAAAAAAATGGTAGTTGGAGATTTTCCGATTGAAACAGATACTATAGTAATTGGTGCGGGCCCTGGTGGGTACGTAGCAGCAATTCGTGCAGCTCAATTAGGTCAAAAAGTAACAATCGTTGAGAGAGGTACAGTTGGAGGAGTTTGTTTAAATGTTGGATGTATCCCTTCTAAAGCGCTAATCTCTGCTGGCCACCGCTTTGAAAATGCAAAGCATTCAGAGGATATGGGTGTCGTTGCTGAGAATGTTACTTTAGACTTTTCTAAAGTTCAAAAGTTTAAAGAAGGCGTTGTTAAGAAATTAACTGGCGGCGTTGAAGGTTTGCTAAAAGGGAATAAGGTAGATATCGTTAAGGGAGAAGCATTTTTCGTAGATGCTAACACTTTACGCGTAATGGATGATAACTCATCTCAATCTTATACATTTAAGAATGCAATTATCGCAACAGGTTCTACTCCTTTAGAAATACCTGCATTCAAATATTCTAAGCGAATCCTTGATTCTACAGGTGCTTTAAACCTAAAAGAGCTTCCTGAGAGTATTGTGGTCATTGGCGGTGGATATATCGGTACTGAACTTGGTGGTGCATATGCAAGCTTTGGTACTAAGGTAACCATTCTTGAAGGAACTGACGAGATTCTTAATGGATTTGAGAAGCAAATGTCATCCCTTGTTAAGCGTAAGCTTAAGAAGAAAGGTGCAGAAGTTATCACGAATGCCCTTGCTAAGAATGTAGAGGAAAGAGAAGATGGCGTAACTGTTAATTATGAGGTAAAAGGCGAAGCGAAGAGCGTTGATGCTGATTATGTATTTGTCATGATTGGACGTAAGCCGAATACTGAAGAAATGGGTCTTGAGCAGGTAGGAATCGAAATTGGTGAGCGCGGCGTTATTAAAGTGGATAAGCAATGCAGAACCAATATCAGCAATATTTATGCTATTGGTGATATCGTTCCTGGACCACCACTTGCACATAAAGCTTCTTATGAAGGTAAAATTGCGGCAGAAGCGATTGCTGGACATGCTTCAGAGATTGATTATCTTGGAATTCCTGCTGTTGTATTCTCTGATCCTGAATTGGCTTCAGTTGGATATACAGAGGCGTTGGCTAAAGAAGAAGGCATCGATATAGTTGCTGCTAAATTCCCATTTGCAGCAAACGGACGCGCTCTTTCTTTGAATGAATCTGATGGATTTATGAAACTTGTTACAAGAAAAGAAGATGGCCTGATCATTGGTGCTCAAATTGCCGGAGCAGGGGCATCTGATATGATTGCTGAATTAGGATTAGCGATTGAAACTGGTATGACAGCTGAAGACTTAGCAATGACCATCCACGCTCATCCAACTTTAGGTGAAATTACGATGGAAGCTGCTGAAGTAGCATTGGGGAACCCAATCCATATCATTAAATAATTTTTAACCAAAAGCCCTTCCCGTAAATCGGGAAGGGCTTTTCTTTGTACCTAAATTTAGTGTGTTGTAGCAAGCTCATCTTTCGAAAGAAAATCGGTTATCGGCTTGATGATTTCATCTTTTGAAACGAATCCATGAATCTTTACTGCCACTTTATCTTGATAAAAAATAACTAAAGCTGGTTGTTTTTCTACTTTTAGAAGACTGTCGTACTTGCTAGCTTTATTCCCTGATAAAACCATCATATCCTTAAACTCTTCGGGGAATTCCCGCTTTAATTCAATAATAGCATCATAATAAGGTGCTTCATAATTGTAATTTGCATCATCGGAAAAGAAAATAATTTGTTTTACATCATACTCCAATCCTAATTCCTCGTATTTGTTTGTACTGCTACAGGAAGATGTGAATATCAGGAAAGTAGCTGTTAAAATCATTGACAGGCCTTTCATCTTCTTCCCTCACTTTACGAGATTTCTTTAATTCAGCTGCAATGAAAGAACGATCCATATCTGTTAACGTCATTTTATCACAGGATTTTCCGAAAATTCGGTCTGTCATTCAAATGTTATAGAAATGAAAAATAACCCCAAATTCCTAACATATACTGTTAATGAAGGGGTATAAATGAAGGGATGGCATCTGCTAAATGGTGGTGGAGAAATTTGAAAATTTACTTGGTCCTTTTACTCCAATGGGGAATTTGGAGTGGCTATACTTTTACAGAATGGTTATCAAAGCATGACCATCCTTTATATAATGGAATGATGTTTATGATATTTCTTTATCTTGCAATCAAAAGTGGAAATTATATTATAAAATCAATCCCAAAAACCTTATTTACTACATTAATGAGTTTGAGTATATATGTTTCCTTTTACCTCGTGATGGCTCTATTTTAATTTTCCTTATTAAAGGCATAAAAAATGACCTCACTGTGAGGTCATTTGCTTTCACTTCCTTGGGTAGTAATACATAATTCTCCCATTGAAAAGATGAAGTTCACCTTTGAGTTTTTTACCCAGAAATTTGCAGAACTCATTTGCTTTTCCTTTGTCTCCGTGTGTTGCACTATCAGGCAGTGTTATTTGTATGTACATTTGATCTCGTTGATTTCCATCTTCATCAACAATCGTTTCGCGGTCAATTCCTAAAGCAATCGCATTGTAGCGATCATGATCTGATTTAAGGTAAAACCAGATGCCTTCACCATCTGCTGTTTCCTTTATTTCATAAGGGAAAGCGGAGTACTCATAGTCCCAATCTAATTGGGTTCCTGTTTTTGCTGTTATTTCTTTATAGTAGGAAAACAAAGATTTAATCTCGTCAGTAGTAATTGTTTGTTGACTCGATGACGGGACTAGTTTAATATACGCATTTTCAGCCATGGTCCAACCCCCTAATATTCTAATCTATCACTATCATGATAGCATCTGGGAAAATAAGCGACAACAGATTGTAACAATTTAAAGGTGAGTCACCTTGAATAATAAAATCACTTAGTTTATAATTTTCTTAAGATTCAAATAAAGGAGGAGATGATTGATGGGTTTGTTCGAAAAATTATATGATGAACATGAAAAGGTACAAGTAAGATTCACAGGATTCACTACAGAAGATACACGTTATGATTTTGGTGTCATTTATACAAATTTTTTCTTCGGTAAACCGCTAATCGTCTGTATGCAAACTGGACGGTCAGCCCTCCTCGACCCGGCCGACCTTGATAATATTGAGTATCTACAAAAGGCATTCCACATTAAGGAAACCAAACAAGCAGCTGATCTAGCTGAATTTTTTCAGTCTGAACTTCCGATTATTCCGTTTCAACCACAATATGAGTAGAAAGAAACCAGGTCTTGTTTAGGCCTGGTTTTTCTTATGAGTAATAAATAGATATATTCTTATGATTTTTGTCTAATAATAAAGAAAAAAACATTAATGTGTTATACAAATAAGGCTTGAATTTTTAATAGTGTTATATTATTATTGATTTAGATACTTTATAAGCGCTTTCAACTAATTAAAAATGTGGGAAAAGGGGTTTGAAATGATGGGAACAATCGTATGTCAAACTTGCAACTCAACAATTGAACATTTTGAGGATGAAAAAGTTACGGTTCTTTATTCAAACAATTGTAGCTGCCACCAAAAAGATTATAAACAAGAAAAGTAACCATATAAAATGGGTATGCGGATGTTCGTCCGCATACCCTCTTTTTTTGTTATTCGTAGTAACTCAGAAATTAACTAATTACCTAATCGCTTTATGTTCTTTTATCACACGGATCATCTTTAGACTGTCATCTTCTGGACCTTGAACAGGGAGACCCGCTTCCATATTCATTTTTATATAACGAAGATTTTCTTCCGTAATAATTTCACCAGGAATAAAAATTGGAATCCCTGGAGGATAGACCATAACAAATTCTGCAATAATTCTACCTTCTGATTCAGCAAATGGGATGACTTCGGTTTCGGAATAAAAGGCATCCCTAGGCGTTAATGCCAGCAAAGGGATATCTGGGAGCATGACCTGTGCGTGGATTCTTTCTGCACGTTCATGAAACTCCGCTGAAAGCTCTTCTAGCGCTTTAACAAGCAAATCGCCTTCTGCCTGTGTATCCCCAGGTGTAATTAAGCAAAGGAGGTTATATAAATCTGAAAGTTCAACCTCAATATTATATTTCTCACGCAGCCATTTTTCTACATCATAACCCGTAATACCGAGGTTTTTAATGGAAATAATGAGCTTTGTTGGATCATAGTTGTAAGTTGCCTTCGTCCCAAGAATCTCTTCTCCAACACAGTAAAGATGTTCAATCTTGTTGATGCGTTCCCTTAGAGAATTAGCAAGGTTAATGGTTCGGTCGATTAATTCCCTTCCCTCCGTCACTAGCCTTCTTCTTGCTACATCAAGAGACGCAAGCAGGAGATAGGAGGTAGAGGTTGTTGTAAGCATCGAAATGATCGACTGAACACGCTTGTAGGAAACAAGTCCGTCCCTTACATTCAGGATGGAACTTTGCGTCATTGAACCGCCAAGCTTGTGAACACTTGTCGCGGCCAAATCTGCTCCTGCCTGCATCGCAGATAACGGGAGGTTATCATGAAAATGAATGTGAACACCATGTGCCTCATCCACCAGAACGGGAACATCATAGGAATGGGCCACTTCAACAATTTTCTTCAGGTCGGCAGCTACTCCAAAGTAGGTCGGGTTGATGACGAGCACACCTTTTGCATCAGGGTGCTGCTCTAATGCCTTTTCCACGGAATCAGTGGTAATCCCGTGAGAAATTCCAAGTTTTGAGTCGATTTCCGGGTGGATAAAAATAGGCACTGCTCCTGAAAAGACAATGGCAGACATAACGGATTTATGGACATTTCTTGGAACGATAATTTTATCCCCAGGTCCACAAACTGTCATAATCATCGTCATAATGGCTCCACTTGTCCCTTGGACAGAGAAGAAGGTATGATCAGCGCCAAAAGCTTTTGCTGCCAAATCTTGAGCTTCTTTAATGATTCCTTTAGGGGAATGTAAATCATCAAGTGGACCGATGTTTATTAAATCGATTGATAAAGCATTGTCCCCAATGAATTCTCTGAATTCTGGGTCCATTCCAGTCCCTTTTTTATGTCCAGGTATATGGAATTGAACGGGGTTCTTTTTAGCATGCTGGATTAATGCACTAAATAATGGTGTTTCATTCTGAGACAACAATAGCAGGTACACCTCTTTACTTCATATTACTTTACGTATTTTTACCAAAAACAAAAGAATTATAGCATTATTCATATCCTTTGCATAGAAAAGAAAATCGACTAGTTGAGTTAACAAACTTCTTTCTTATCTATTCCCAAGTTGTGGATGAATAAAAAGGAAACTTCACATAAATCGAGAATATCTATTCGAGAGAGGAGATGGAAGGATGAATTGGGAAACGAAAATTACAAAATTATTAGGAATTAAATACCCGATTATTCAGGGGGGCTTAGCTTATCTAGCTTATTCCGATTTGGCTGCAGCCGTTAGTAATGCTGGAGGGCTTGGGCAAATTACGGCTATGTCACTAGAAAGTCCAGATGCGTTGAGAAAAGAAATCAGAAGGCTAAAGGAATTAACGAATCAACCTTATGGGGTAAATTTTGCGATTGGTCAACATGGAAGACCATATTCTGAATTCCTCGATGTAGCTATCAGTGAAAATGTACCTGTTATTACAATGACAGGAGGGAATCCTGCTCCAATATTTAATCAACTAAAGGGAGTGGATGTAAAAAAATTAGTGCTGGTGGCTGCAAAAAGACAAGCACAAAAAGCAGAAGAACTAGGTGCTGATGCCGTAATGGTTGTCGGACAAGAAGGTGGAGGACATCTTGGGAAAAATGATACTGGGACAATGGTGCTGATTCCTAGTGTTGTCGATGCTGTTAATATCCCTGTTATTGCATCAGGCGGAATAGGAGATGGTCGTGGACTAATGGCTGCTCTTAGCTTAGGAGCAGAAGGAATTGAAATGGGGACACGGTTTATTGCTACGCAGGAATGTATTCATGCGAATCATGCGTATAAACAAAGGCTAGTAAGTGGAACTGAAAATGATACGGTAATTATCAAACGTTCAATTGGCGCTCCAGCTCGTGCGATTGCGAACGAGTGGACATCGAAAATTTTGGAATTAGAAGAGAGATATGGAGACTATGAATCTTTGAAAGACTTTATTAGTGGAGAGGCAAATAAAGAATATATCTATAAAGGAAGCGAAGAGAAAGGGTTTGCTTGGGCTGGACAAGTTATGGGTCTCATCAATGATGTGCCAACAGTTAAGGAATTAGTGGAAAGGATTATTCTACAGGGTGAAGGAATAAGAGAAAAGTGGACTATGAGATAATTTTCTTATTTGCACCTGCAGTGCATCTATGTGTACAATCAAAAAATATAGTCTATTAAAAGCAGGTGTTTATAAAATGGAATATCAATACCCAATTGACCATACTTGGACAACGGATGAAATTATCGACGTCATTCATTTTTTTGAGCATGTAGAACATGCATATGAAAAAGGGGTTAGTCGGGAGATGTTAATGGACTCCTACCGTCGCTTTAAGGAAATTGTTCCTAGTAAGTCTGAGGAGAAAAAACTATTTAATCAATTTGAAGAGGAAAGTGGATACTCATCTTATCAAACTGTAAAAAAGGCCAAAGAGGCGCCCGCAGGCGAGAAAGTAAAGATGAAATAGGATAAAACACCCGGCAGAACAAGAAAGCCTCAATGACTCTCTCTTGCCTTATAGGTAAACGTTAAAAAAACGGCCAAAGGCCGTTTTTTAACGTTTAGGATAATTTATATAGGGGTATTAAAGTTTTAAACACATAGTCTACTTTATCCACGAATTCCTGTGGGCTCATTTGGACTGCAGTTTCCCGGGGAATATTATATCCACATAGAATTTCTGCTTTTTTAACAGTTTGCAGACGGTTAAACATCTTTTGAAGTTCAGTCTTAGATAATCCATTGTGTTCGACCACATCAGGCTTTGTATGGTCAGTAGACCAGACAAATTCTTTAGGAGTTTCAACAAGTAGCTTTTCGACATTTCTTTCTAGTACTTTTCCGAACTCTTCTTTATTAGGCGCTTCGTATATTAAAGCGAACCAAATGAATACGTGCGTTTCCCAAAGCCCGATTTGAAAATGGGGCATCATTTTATAACCGCGGGGATTGGCGGCATAGGCAACCCATGTATCCTTTGGAGGATTTTTTGTTCTACGAGCATGTTTGGCAACATGGTAAAACATCTCATCTCCGGTTAGACTTGATAACTCTGGAGTAAATTGTTTTCCGAGATCCTCTAGTTTTGGTCGAATATGTTGTTTAAGGGCCTCCATACGTTCGTCTAATCCCTCTATTGTAAAAACGTTAAAGTCTTCGTTTGTAAAACCTGAAAATGCCATCTCTATAACCTCCTAGACCTTTGTAAGTATTGTAACAAACAAGAAGTAAATGTTGAAGTACGAGGAATTTGCTTTTAGGTTTTAGCACATATTTGTTGCAACGTCCATTATCTTTTCATAGAATATAAAAAATAAAAATATTTTGAAAATTACCCAAGGAGTGTATAAAATTGAAACAATTAATGGATTTTATGGAGGGAAAGCCAGGAGAAAAGCAAAGAAAAGCTGTTTTAAGATTGGAAATGGATTATGAATTAGCAACTCTTTTTGAAGCAATGGGAGAATCCAATAAAACAAAGATAACCGCTTGTAAAAAGAATCTTGAACGAATTCGCAAAGAGCTAGTAGCATTAAAGGCTCTTTAACGCCAAGGTGAAATGCGAAGGTATAGTGAAATGATTCATGATAAAACAAACATCAGGGGAAAATGAAAACGAACTCCTATATATAAAGGAGTTCGTTTTTGTGCTAATAATAGGGTGTAATAGAGGGAAATACTTGAAGCGGCACAACAATTCCTATAAGCTAAATTTAACCTTAAGAACCGAATTGAAAATGAAAAAATAGGGGGAAGAATGATGGCGAATATGCACGAGATTGATACATATGCAAAGCAATGGATTAAAGAAGCTGGGGAACGAATTCGCGCTTCCTTTCCCAACACATTAAACATCAAGACAAAATCGAATCCCAATGACCTCGTAACGAATATTGATCAAGAAACAGAACAATATTTTATTGAAAAAATAAAAACAACCTATCCAGACCATAAAATTCTCGGCGAAGAAGGGTATGGAGATAAACTAACCGATCTTTCTGGAGTGGTCTGGATCATTGATCCAATTGATGGAACCATGAATTTTATCCATCAACAGCGGAACTTTGCAATTTCAATTGGTATTTATGAAGATGGTGTAGGGAAAATTGGCCTTATTTATGATGTTGTTCTAGATGAACTCTATCATGTAGTGAAAGGGCAAGGTGTATTTGTGAATGGTGAGGAGTTGCAAATCTTAGAATCGAAGTCAGTCTCAGAATCCATAATCGCCTTAAATGCTACTTGGGTAACGGAGAATCGTCGACTCCCTCCTGAATTACTCTCACCACTTGTTAAGGAAGCTCGCGGTACAAGGTCGTATGGTTCAGCAGCTTTAGAAATGGTGTATTTAGCATCAGGTAGAATAGATGCCTATATCACCCCTAGGCTGGCTCCTTGGGACTTTGCTGCGGGAATCATTATGATTGAAGAATTGGGTGGAATTGCAACCGATTTAAGAGGAGAGGCTCTTGATTTGTTGAATCAAAGTTCAGTGTTTGTGGCTAGACCAGGTGTGCATAGCGAAATCATGCACCGGTATTTGAAGGATGGAAGATGGTAAAAAGAGGAAGGCCGCGTTGGCGGCCCTCTATAGTTCTCCGCTTTCGCGAAGTTTTTTCTTTATTTTAAACCCAAAGCCCATTGTTATAATCGTAGCAACTATGGATGCTACAGCCCCTAAGAGACTTTCCTCGCCGATGGCAACTCCAAGCCCCATAATACATACTGCAGCCGCAATTGCTAAAAATAATAGTGGCCATTTAATTGTTCCCATTTGATTTTTCAATCCCCTTGCATTATATTTTTTGAAAATATACGGTTTCACCTATTGTTGTGTTATAATAACTCAGTTATAAAAAAATGATAACATATTTAAGATAAAGGCGGTTGACTTTTTTGAAATTAAGAGAAGATATAAGAAATATAGCAATTATTGCGCACGTTGACCATGGGAAAACGACACTAGTGGATGAGCTGCTAAGACAAGCCGGCACATTCCGAGCAAATGAAAATGTCGAAGAACGAGCAATGGATTCAAATGATATTGAAAGAGAACGCGGAATTACCATCCTTGCCAAAAACACAGGGATTAAATATAAAGACACTCGAATTAACATTCTTGACACTCCGGGACATGCGGATTTTGGCGGAGAAGTTGAACGAATCATGAAAATGGTAGATGGTGTTCTCCTTGTGGTAGATGCTTATGAAGGATGTATGCCACAAACACGCTTCGTTCTGAAAAAAGCCCTAGAACAAAATATCACACCAATTGTAGTAGTAAATAAAATTGACCGTGACTTTGCTCGACCAGAAGAAGTGGTTGATGAGGTTCTTGACTTGTTTATTGAATTAGGTGCGAATGAAGATCAATTAGAATTCCCAGTTGTTTATGCTTCAGCAATCAATGGTACTGCAAGTTTATCGCCTGATAAGCAGGATGAAAACATGCAAGTTCTTTATGAGTCAATTCTTGAGCATATCCCAGCGCCAGTGGATAACCGTGAGGAGCCATTACAATTCCAAGTGGCACTACTTGATTACAATGATTATGTAGGTCGTATCGGGATTGGTCGTGTGTTCCGTGGGACAATGAAGGTTGGACAACAGGTTGCCTTGATGAAAATAGATGGTTCTATTAAACAGTTTAGGGTAACAAAGATGTTTGGTTTCTTTGGATTAAAACGTGAAGAAATACAAGAAGCAAAAGCGGGCGATTTAATTGCCGTATCCGGTATGGAAGATATTAACGTTGGGGAAACAGTTTGTCCTATCGAACATCAGGATGCTCTTCCAATTCTTCGTATCGATGAGCCAACCCTTCAAATGACATTCCTTGTAAATAACAGTCCATTTGCAGGTAGAGAAGGAAAGTACTTGACTTCAAGAAAAATTGAAGAAAGACTTCGTGCACAATTACAAACGGATGTCAGTCTTCGTGTTGATAACACAGATTCTCCTGATGCTTGGATTGTGTCTGGTCGTGGAGAACTACATCTATCTATTTTAATCGAAAACATGCGTCGTGAGGGTTATGAGCTCCAAGTGTCAAAACCTGAGGTTATTGTAAAAGAAATTGATGGTGTACGTTGTGAACCAGTAGAACGGGTTCAAATTGATGTTCCTGAGGAAAATACTGGGGCGGTTATGGAGTCCATCGGTGCTAGGAAAGGCGAAATGCTTGATATGATTAACAGTGGTACAGGTCAGGTCCGCTTAATATTCAATGTACCGGCTCGTGGGTTAATTGGATATACGACTGAATTTTTAACACTTACTCGTGGTTTCGGGATTATCAACCATACATTTGATAGCTATAAGCCAATGGCAACTGGTCAAGTGGGTGGAAGAAGACAAGGTGTTCTTGTATCCATGGAATCCGGAAAAGCGACAACTTATGGTATTATGGGAGTAGAAGATCGTGGAACAATCTTTGTTGATCCAGGTACGGAAATATACGAAGGTATGATTGTTGGCGAGCATACACGTGAAAATGATATCACCGTTAACATTACGAAAGTAAAACATGCAACCAATATTCGTTCTGCTAATAAGGATCAAACCAATGTCATTAAAAAGCCAAGAATTATGACTTTGGAGGAATCACTTGAATACCTAAATGATGATGAATATTGTGAAGTGACACCAGAATCCATTCGCCTGCGTAAAAAAGTTCTTGATAAGAGTGAGCGCGAACGGGTTGCTAAGAAAAAGAAATACGCAGAATTATAAGAGTCGTTTCATGGAAGGGAAGGTTTTTTCCTTCCTATCCATGAAAAGTTTTTTATATGAGCAGAAGTAGGGGGAAGTAGGATGGGTAGTATAGATGTTAGCCAGAGGTTGACTTTTTTTGCAGCACTTTTCAAAGTGGATGAAAATCCAGACTTGGGTATGTGGATGCTCTACTTGACTATTCTTCTATTAAGTATAGCCGTTTATAAAATGGGCTTTGCTAAGAAGCTACCAATCGGAAAATCAATTCTAATCTATTTGTTTCTTGGTTTTGGATGTACATTTTTGAGTTTTCTTGGTATTTTTCTTCCGATAGCAGAGGGTCTTGTTGTCGCGGCGTTAATTTTAATTATTTATAAGATTCGTCGGCACTTTCATCAAAAACAAGAAATGGATGTTAGCTGAGGTGAAGGATGATGATGTCTTTACAAGACAAACTTTATAACTGGCTAACTATTAAGGTAGTTGTCGATGCCAGACCTGAGGATACTGCGGCTAGGGATACAATGAATATGTTTGAGCAACTTCTTGCAGATGAAAATGGTATCAAGAGCCCTGAAGTTACGGTGGATGAGGACATGTACTATATTGCAGTAAAAAGTGATGAACAACAGAAAACATATCGGTTTCCACGTGAATTAATTGAGGTCATGTTAGATCAAATTAGCGATGAGCCTGAGAAATATGTGAATTATCCAGAAAAATAGAATGGACAAGGGGATGGAAAAAAGGTAAGCGTACATTATGTGGCTTTCTTCCATTCAACACTTGTTTCAATCATCAAAAAAGGAAAGGCCGCCTCTTTTTAGGCGGCCTTTCCTATTTCCCTGAGGTAGCTAGTTAGTCATTTCTTTCTACCAATCATCCTTCTCGACTGGTGACTTGTAAAGACGAAACTGTCCGGTTTGAATTCGTTTCTTAGTATTTTCAGCAATTCGTATATGACAATCATTGCACATATATGTGTGAATCGGGCGATTTCTTAGTTGCTTTGCTTGAAGGGTTTCATCATTAATGGTTTCAATTTTGTCACAGATTACACATTTAACTCTCATGTTCACACCTCAAATTATCTTTCGTATGATTCTTTATAGTATATCATGGATTGGATTTGAAGTTATAGTTGTCTATTTGCTCTGATAATGCATACATAGTAAGATGATGATAGTGTAAGGAGGATGGTTTTATGGCAAACGAAGTCGAACCACAATTAATTAAAGAGTTGTTCGAAGAATTACAAACCGAGCGTTATGTTACGATTGCTACAATAGACCATGAAACAGGTGGGCCAAATGTCAGTGCACTTTCATGGCTGTTAGCGAAGGATGAAAAAACAATATTATTTGCTGCCGATAGTCGTTCGCGGATCATCGAAAATATTAAAGGGAATCGTTTTGTTGCCATCACTCTTGTTGCGAATGAGTCCACTTATTCCATTCAAGGAAAAGCAGAAGTGACCACAGGAAGAATAGATGGAATCCCGCTAAAACTATCAATGGTTAAACTGGAAATTGATGAAGTGAGAGACGTCATGTTCTATGGGTCGAAAATTGTTACAGAGCCAATGTATGATAAAATTTATGATCCGACAGCAGCTACAAAATTAGATCAACAAGTAATGGAGACATTAAAAAAAGCTTAGTCAGCGACTAAGCCTTTTTAATGTCTCTTTTCTTGAACGTTTGCTTAGATAAGTGGGATTTCCCTCAGTTTCACTACTGATTTCCGTTTGATAATGGAAAAGAGCGTGAAAACCGTACGAAACAGCTTATTTTGCGTTAAAATCCACGTTGGCATATAAAATTAATTTTCCCGTTTCTCTTTTTCATAATTAGACTGACGATTCTGGGTTTTATCAAGCTGTTTCTCTTCCTTTTCAGATAGTTTCTCGTTAGAACTATCAGTTGGCTCTGGATCTTTAGGGAGCGGTTCAAGATTATCAGCAGGAACCTCAGGGATAATCCTTCCGGTTATATCAGCAAGTTCATTCATTATTCCTTTGATTGGGTGGCCATTTCGAAAGTCTTTTGCAACTTCCTTTAGTCTAGCTGTTAGGTCGGGATCTGCAACTACCATTGCATTCGCACCATGTGGGTCATCCTTCATACTCTCTGAAACAGCATATTTAATCGACCCAACTTCAGAACGTTCTAAATCATCTTTAACATCAATTCCTACAACGGCAAAGTCCCCAATGACTAGTGCAGTGGCATCCTTCACTTCAGGTATCCGTTCAGCCAATTCTGCAAGGTGATTAGATTTGTCTTCACTTTCTTTGCGGTTAACGGTTTCTTCTGTGCTGTTTTGCACTTTGACTCTATCGTCTTGTTCATCTTGGGAGGCATTGTTCCCTGCCCCACAGCCTGTGATTACAAAAAGTAAACAAAACAAACTAATGATTTTTTTCACTTGTTAGAACACCCCCGAAAAAATTTACTTTGTGAAAGATGTGATGGATAAGAACCTTTTAAAGTTAAATTTGATCCTTTTTATCTTTAGGTACTTGCAACCCCGCAGATGCAAGGTGTTGAAAAGTTCTAGGGGCTAATGCCCCTAGGTAATTAACGGGCAGTACATTCTTAGTTGTTTAAAGCATTTGGTGTAGGAATACCGCCCGAAAATCAACAATAAAAAAGTATTGCTTACATGTATTGTGTAAAATAAATTCTATCTTTATACAGGAAAACATATATTTTACCAAAGTCTCTGCTGATGGTGATTTGGCGGCGCCAGAAAAACAAGAAGGTGGGAGGCAAGATTTTGACAAAAATATATGTACTTGATACAAATGTCCTGCTACAGGACCCATATTCCATTTTTTCATTTCAAGACAACGAGGTAGTTATTCCTGCCGTAGTTCTAGAAGAAGTTGATTCTAAAAAACGTAATATGGACGAGATTGGGCGTAATGCTAGGCAGGTATCTAGAATTATTGATGGGCTTAGGGAAACCGGTAAATTGCATGAAAAAATCCCTCTCGATAACGGCGGATCAGTTAGAATTGAATTAAATCATCGTTCCTTCCATCAGCTTCAAGAGGTCTTTGTTGAAAAGACAAATGATAATCGAATCCTAGCTGTTGCGAAAAACTTGTCTTTAGAGGAACAAACGAAAGAGGACGGTCGTCCAGTTATTTTGGTAAGTAAAGATGCGCTTGTCAGGGTAAAGGCAGATGCAATCGGGCTAGCCTCGGAGGATTTTCTGAGTGATCGAGTGATAGAAGTGAATGATTTGTATACGGGGTTTGAGGAAATATACGTTGCAGGAGAGTTATTAAACCGTTTTTATGTAAAAGGAGAACTAGAGCTAACGGAGATTAGTGGACCAAAGTTATATCCAAATCAATTTGTCATTCTTAAAGACAGTTTAGGTAGTTCTTCTTCCGCTATTGGAATGGTGGACAAGAAAAAGAAATTTGTAAAAAAGCTAGTTTTCGATCAAGAAGGAAAACAAATCTGGGGAATTAGGGCGAGAAATGTCCAACAAATTATGGCGTTAGAGCTATTGTTACGTGATGACATTCCACTTGTTACGTTGACAGGAAGAGCTGGAACAGGAAAAACGTTACTAACCCTAGCAACGGGACTTTTTCAAACAGAGGATTTAGGAGAATATAAAAAACTGGTTGTTGCACGGCCTATCGTACCAGTAGGAAAGGATTTAGGGTTTCTGCCAGGAGAAAAACAGGAAAAGCTTCGACCGTGGATGCAACCTATTTTTGATAATCTTGAGTTTTTATTTAATACGAAAAAACCAGGGGAACTGGATGCTATATTAGCAGGGATGGGGTCTATTGAGGTTGAAGCTCTGACGTATATAAGAGGACGTAGCATTCCGGAGCAGTTCATCATCATCGATGAGGCCCAAAATTTAACCAAGCATGAAGTAAAAACCATTTTAACACGAGTCGGAGAGAGAAGTAAGATCGTGTTAATGGGAGACCCCGATCAAATAGACCATCCTTATCTTGATGCGTATAATAATGGCCTTACATACGTGGTCGAAAAGTTTAAAGACCAACAGATTGCAGGCCATGTTAAATTAATAAAAGGAGAAAGGTCTGCACTAGCACAATTAGCAGCAGACATTCTAAAATAAAAAACAGGCGATTTCCTCGCCTGTTTTTTATTTTAGCTCTCTTAATACATGGCTGTTTGAAACGGATATCAGCAAGCCAGTTTGAATTACAAAAACGAGTGAGAGTTATTTTATAATAAATTGCTTTATCCCTTTTAGTGGGCTTTGCTGGTTTGTACCATCCCCGTAATAAACATGGACAGGACCACCATCGGTCAGCTGTTTCCCATTTTTAGAGAAGCCAAGAATTAGTTTTAAAGCTTCATTGAGAGGTAATTCTGTAGCTCCTTCACTATGTTCAATCAAGAGTGTCTTTGCGCCTTCTTGTGGCTCTGCATTTAGAATGAAGGGCTCAAAAGGAATTCCGAAAGTACCTTCCATCATTCTTTGCTTTTCGTACTTCCGTTCACTTTTAAGGGTCGGTGGAAACACAGCACCTTCCATGATTTCTCTATCCCAATGTTTAGAAATAGATTTGGTATACTCCTCAAGTTCATCTTTTTTATCTTTGTTCTCTTGGAAATATGTATCTAAATCCACTTTTCGGTCGTCAAAAATCCAGACACTAGGATCTAGGGTGATTTGATAGTTTACTTTACCAGTGATATGAATGATTAATTCCACGCCTTTTCCCCCTATAAAAAAATGTTCTTCCCAAGTATATCTTTAATCTTTGTAAATGTCATATCTCTATTTCTAGAATGAGGGAATAAGTTTTCTGAATCCTTATTATTCTTGCATTTTTGGATGCTTAAGGGTAAAATTTATAGATAGATTGGTTAATGCTCGGAAACGGGGGGATCAATGTTGGCGTCTGAAATGATAATTAATCACCAAGAAAAAGCCCATGCCTTATTGAAGGCTGACGCTGATAAGATATTAAAGCTGATTAAAGTGCAAATGGATAACCTAACTATGCCTCAATGTCCTCTCTATGAAGAAGTTTTGGACACGCAAATGTTTGGGTTATCGAGGGAGATAGATTTTGCAGTTAGACTCGGCTTAATAGAGGAAGCGGAAGGGAAAACAATCCTCGGTGAGCTTGAGAGAGAGTTATCTGCTCTTCATGAAGCTTCCACGAGAAAATAAGATAGCTAAAAACTCAAACAGTTCTAGAGAATTGTTTGAGTTTTTTTTAAACTTTCCTTCCCGTAAGCAGGATATTCATAGGGATAATTAGAATACATATTACAACATAGAAGATGGGGAAGAGATAATGGTAAAAAAAATTATTAAGTCCTATGATTATTCTTTAATCATAGTAGTTGCCCTCTTGTCTATATTTGGACTAGTGATGGTTTATAGTGCTAGCCTTGTGACGCGCTACGAGGTTCCAAGTGATTTTTTCTTTGACAAACAACGATTGAACTTATTGGTTGCTGGGATGTTTTTCATTATAACAGCACTGTTCCCTTACAAAATAATGAAAAACACCAAATTTCTTTTGCCGATGGTGGTTCTGTCTCTTTTTGGTCTTGCAGGGTTGTTTATAGTGGGAAAGGTAGCTAACAATGCGTTAAGTTGGATCGAGGTGGGTGCGCGAAGCATTCAGCCTGCAGAATTTGCTAAACTTGGTGTCATAATCTATTTGTCTGCTGTTTATGCCAAAAAACAATCGTATATCAATGAGTTTGATAAAGGTGTCGCTCCACCATTAGTGTACCTAGCGCTAGTGGTCATCCTGGTCGCGGTACAGCCTGATTTTGGAACAGCAGGTATTATCTTTTTAATTGCTTCAACCATTATTTTGTCTTCAGGAATGAGTATGAAGAATATCATGAAACTCGTCATTATTGCTGCTTGTTTAGTTGCTCCAGTATCGCTAGTGATGAAAGATGAGATTTTCTCAGAAACAAGAATCAATCGATTGACTTCATACAGCGATCCATTTGCTGATGAATTAGACACTGGATATCAGCTGGCAAATTCCTATTATGCTATCGGTTCTGGTGGATTAACAGGGTTAGGTCTTGGACAAAGTGTTCAAAAGCTTGGGTACTTACCAGAAGCGCATACTGATTTTATCATTGCGATTATTGCAGAAGAGCTGGGGATATTTGGTGTTGGATTTGTCTTATTGTGTTTAGGATATATTGTCTTGAGAGGGATTTTTATTGGTCTGAAGTGTAAGGACCCGTTTGGAAGCTTGTTAGCGATTGGGATATCGAGTATGGTTGGGATTCAGGCATTTATTAATCTCGGTGGTGCAACAGGCGTAATACCATTAACGGGGGTACCTCTTCCATTTGTAAGCTACGGAGGCTCATCGCTTCTACAAATGGCGATTTCAATGGGAATTCTGGTAAATGTGTCTATGTTCGTTCAATACGAAGAAAAGTACAAACCTAAAAAAACACAAGCTACCACCTCAGTGCAAACTGAGGCGTCGGGACAAAAATTCAATTTTAAATCATAATAAAAAGCTGCAGTCTATGGACTGCAGCTTTTTGCGTATTGTTATGTCTTATCACTAACATTGTGTATAACGAGCCAATGTCGCATTAATGATCTTTTATTGCGCTGGTGGTATATATTTGCGTGATTCAGCATCGACTTTGTCTTGTTTCAATAAAGCGATTGCGTTTTTCTTGTTACGAGAGACGAGCAAGATTAGGTAGCTGAGAACTCCAAATAAACAAGAGATGAAAAAGGCGTGTGCAAGTGCGATATACAAGTTTAGTCTAGAAAAGATAACCAATGCGCCTGCGATGACTTGCAGGGATACAAGAACAAAAGACGAAATCCATGACCAGTAAACAACAGGTTGGTGTTTATAATGCCGGACGGCCACGAAGGTTGCATATGCGATCCAAATAAATATTAAACCCGCCGCAGCCCTGTGCCCCATTTGGACCCATTGATATAAATTATCTGGTAGGCTAGGCGAGGTGTTTACACATAGTGGCCAGTCAGGACAAACTAAACTAGAGTTGGTATGTCGAACAAGGGCCCCGGTATATACAACAATAAAACTATAAATAGTGATTCCGATAATGTGAAAATTCATCCTTTTATCAATAATTACTTTTTCTGCATTGAACTTTTTATCAATTTCAAAAATCAATAGTGTTAAAAGGAATACAGCAGCAAAAGAAATTAATGAAATCCCAAAATGTGCAGCAAGCACAAAGTCATTTTGGCCCCAAACTACAGCTGCTGCTCCAATAAGGCCCTGAAGGAGAATAAAAAAGAAGGATAAAAAGGCTAAAAACTTTGTTTCTCGTATATGTCCAATAGCCTTCCAAGACCAAATGGCAAGAACTAATACCATGAATCCGAGTGCGCCTGATACTAAACGGTGTGCCAATTCAATCACTAATTCCGGAGTGATATCAGTGGGAACAAACTCTCCATTACATAAAGGCCATGAACGGCCGCAACCCATTCCAGAATCTGTTTTTGTAACAAGTGCACCACCTAGTAAAACGAAAAGCATACCAATCGTCGTTAAGACTGCCAACCATTTTAAAGAGCGTTTCAATACATTCACCTGCTTGTTTAAATATTCAAATTTGTCATATAATTATTACTCGAGTATAATTTGGTGATGAATGATCACATTTGAGTAATTCAAATCTATCATAGCTGATTTAAGAATAAAAAGATAGAAAGCCACACTGTGCCCCTAAATGATACTACACAAACTAATCCTATTATTCAATATGAAAAGAAAACTACCTAAATCTGGGCAAAAAGATTGCTTCAAGAGCAAGTATTTGTTAGTAATATAGAGGAAGTTATCGATTCAAAAATTTCTAAAGAATAATAATACTCGGGATAACCTAAGAGCTATATGGTTTGAGGTTTATAGCGAGGGATAATTTTCAAAAAAACGTTCGAAAAAGGAAAACCCTGTAAAATAAAGACTTTTCACCACACTTTTCTTAAATCAATTGATTTTGTTCAAAAAAAGTACACAAAAAAAGTCCAAAGTGTGATTTAATATACACAAAGAGACTTTACTTTCCTACACAAACATTTAACACCTTTTTTACGGTGTAAATAGTATAAACTAAGTTTCGAGAAACAGTCTTTTCTGGATTAATTTTGCCAATTCGATTAAAATAAGAATTTAATAAAGAAGGAGGAGAGGGAATGTCGAGTCCAAAAGCTTATGATGGGGCTGTCATGGATGGGAATCAGCAATCTCTTAACGCTGGTGTGGGCGAAACATCAGTAGTTAAAGATTTTCTAGCTCTAATAAAAGTTGGAATTGTTAACTCAAATGCAATTACGACATTTACTGGACTATGGCTCGCTCTACATTTCAGTGGGATGCGCTTTTTGGGGAACCTAGACATTGTTTTTTTAACATTGATTGGTTCATCATTAATTATTGCGGGTTCTTGTAGTTTAAATAATTACATAGACCGGGACATCGATCCCCTAATGGAGAGGACGAAAGGAAGACCCACTGTTACAGGGAAAATACAGCCTGCAAAAGTGGCTATCCTAGGGTTCTTGTTTATTGGGATTGGATCAGTTCTATTGTTTATGACCACGATAACAGCCGGGATTATTGGCTTAATCGGGGTTTTCAGTTATGTAGTTCTTTATAGTATGTGGTCTAAGCGTCTATATGTCTCTAATACAATTGTTGGGAGCATTTCAGGTGCTGTTCCGCCATTAATTGGATGGGCAGCTGTTGATGGTAACCTTAGTATGATGGCATGGGTGTTGTTTTTAATTATGTTTTTCTGGCAACCTCCACACTTCTATGCGCTTGCTATGAGAAGAGCAGAGGAATATCGTGCTGCTAGTATACCTATGTTGCCAGTAGTCAAGGGGTTTGCGAGAACCAAAAAGTCGATCATCCTTTGGATTATAGCTCTCCTACCACTACCGTTTCTTCTATCGGAATTAGGAGTACCATTTCTGATATTGGCTTCGGCATTGAATATTGGTTGGTTGGTCTTAGGTTTTTACGCTCGTAAATTTAAAGATGACATTAAATGGGCAAAACTAATGTTTGTCTACTCATTACAATACCTGACGATTTTATTCGTAGCTATGGTAATTGTCACACTCATATAATGGTATTTAAGTCCAATTAAGGGACTAGTCAGATTTGCTGGGACATTTTCCTCGTTGTGGGACGGGGAGAATTTATCCATATATTATTTTCAGAATCATTTAATGAATTATTTATGAAAGAGGGGTTTAAAAAGCTATGAAAAGGCTTGGGAAATGGCGTTTGCTACCTTTGATTGCGGTCATAGCACTACTAGCCGGGTGCGGTGAACCTTTCCTGTCCGCACTACAGCCGGCAGGTGAAGTTGCACAAATGCAATATGATTTAATGGTGCTAAGTACTTTAATCATGGTAGGAGTAATTGCAATTGTAACTGTAATATTTATTGTTGTAATGGTACGTTTCCGTCGGAAAAGTAAAGATGAAATCCCTAAACAGGTTGAGGGAAGTCACACATTGGAGATTCTTTGGACGGTTATTCCAATCTTATTATTATTAGTTCTGGCTGTTCCTACTGTATCGGCAACATTTAAACTTGCTGATGTTTCTTCAATGGAGAAAAAGAACGAAGACGGAAAATCGGATGCGCTTGTTGTGAATGTGCGTGCGAATCTTTATTGGTGGGAATTTGAATATCCTAATGAGGAAATTGTCACAAGTCAAGATTTAGTGGTGCCAACTGGTGAAAAGGTTTACTTTAATCTAAAAGCATCAGATGTTAAGCATTCATTCTGGATTCCTCCTGTTGGTGGGAAAATGGATACAAATACTGATAATGTAAACAAGTTCTGGCTTGAATTTGACCCTGCTAAGGCTGATGAAGCTGGAGGCATCTTCTATGGTAAATGTGCTGAACTTTGTGGACCTTCACATGCATTGATGGATTTTAAAGTGAAAGCTCTTCCACGTGCGGAATTTGATCAATGGATAGCAGATATGCAATCCGTTACAGAGCCAGTTCAGGCGGAAACTGCAGATGCACAAGCAGGACAAGAGATCTTTAATAACAGCTGTATTGGGTGTCACGCTGTAACACCTGCAAACACTACTCCAGAACAAGCTCGTATGGGTCCTAACTTAACTGACTTTGGTAATCGTACCCTTGTGGCGGGAATTCTAGAGCATAATGAAGAAAACATTAAAAATTGGCTGAAAGATCCTGAAAGTGTGAAGCCGGGGAATAAGATGACTGGCAAATATAACTTGTCTGATGAGGAAATTGATGCGGTAACTCAATACTTAATGGGCTTGAAGGTCCAAGAATAACAGAGGAAGAAATGGAGGTAAAACTGTGAGTACCTATGCTCAGAAAAAAGGGGTAGGCGCTGTTTTATGGGACTATTTAACCACTGTCGACCATAAGAAAATTGCTATCCTTTATTTGATAGCTGGTGGATTTTTCTTTGTGCTCGGTGGATTGGAAGCAATGGTAATCCGAATCCAGTTAGCTATACCAGATAATAACTTTGTAAGTGCAGGTTTTTATAATGAAGTTTTAACCATGCATGGAACGACAATGATATTCCTTGCTGCAATGCCGATTCTACTTGGATTTATGAATGCAGTTATGCCATTGCAAATTGGGGCACGTGATGTTGCGTTCCCATTCCTAAATGCATTAGGATTTTGGCTGTTTTTATTTGGAGGGTTATTCCTAAATCTTTCGTGGTTCCTAGGTGGAGCACCGGATGCAGGTTGGACGTCATATGCATCCTTATCACTTGCTTCCGAAGGACACGGAATTGACTTTTATGCACTTGGTTTGCAAATTTCAGGTTTTGGGACCTTGATTGGTGGAATCAACTTCCTGGTAACCATTATTAATATGCGTGCACCAGGTATGACTTATATGAGGATGCCATTGTTCACATGGACTACTTTTGTGGCATCTGCATTAATCTTATTTGCGTTCCCGCCACTAACAGTCGGAATTTTCTTTTTAACCTTTGACCGTTTGTTTGGGGCAAATTTCTTTGACCCGACTATGGGTGGAAACACAGTCATTTGGGAGCATCTATTTTGGATTTTCGGTCACCCAGAAGTTTACATTCTAATTTTACCAGCATTTGGTATTTTTTCTGAGATTATTTCAACATTCTCTAGAAAGCGTCTGTTTGGATATTCATCAATGGTCTTTGCGACAGTATTGATTGGATTCTTAGGATTCATGGTTTGGGCTCACCATATGTTTACAACTGGATTAGGTCCGATTGCAAACTCCATTTTTGCAGTAGCGACAATGGCAATTGCTGTACCGACTGGAATTAAGATTTTTAACTGGTTGTTTACGATGTGGGGAGGCAGTATTAGATTCACCACTCCTATGTTGTACGCTGTTTCATTTGTACCATCGTTCCTATTGGGGGGAGTAACAGGTGTTATGCTTGCTGTTGCTGCGGCAGACTACCAATACCATGATACTTACTTTGTTGTAGCTCACTTTCACTACGTTATTGTAGGTGGTGTTGTTCTTGCGATCCTTGCTGCAACCCATTTTTATTGGCCAAAGATGTTTGGAACAATGTTAAATGAATTCTTAGGAAAAATTACTTTCTGGTTATTCCTAATTGGTTTCCATTTGACATTCTTTATTCAACACTTCCTTGGATTGATGGGGATGCCACGTCGTATTTTTACATTCCTTCCGAATCAAGGACTTGAGGTAGGAAACGTTGTTTCAACTGTTGGTGCCTTTTTCATGGCCATTGCAGTTATCATCTTGTTAATTAATATTGTTATTACTAGTGTTAAGAACGTTAAGGTAGGAAATGACCCATGGGGAGATGGACGTTCGCTTGAATGGGCGATTGCTTCACCACCACCATTTTATAACTTCAAGCAGCTTCCGTTAGTTCGTGGATTGGATCCGTATTGGATTGAAAAAATGGAAGGGAAGAAAGAGATGACTCCCGCAGAGCCACTTGGGGATATTCATATGCCAAATAACTCCTTTATTCCATTTATGATTTCACTTGGATTATTCATTGCTGCCTTTGGAGCGATGTACCGTTTGGATTATTCATGGGGACTTCCAGTTTTAATCCTTGGATTGCTAGTTACATTGCTTTCTATGTTCACACGTTCAATCAAGGATGACCACGGTTTTCATATTCATAAAGAAGACCTGATTGATGAAGATAAGGGGAGGAAGGCATAATGCACGCTGAAGAAAAAATGACAAATGAAACATGGCCTGCGTCGCCTGAGAAAGCAACCCTTGAAGCGAAAAATAAATTTTTAGGGTTCTGGTTCTTTTTGGGGGGAGAGACAGTATTATTCGCCTCTCTCTTCGCAACCTACCTAGCCTTAAAGGATAAGGTTCCTACAGCAGATCACGCACTTTCCAAAGATTTGTTTGAGATGCCACTCGTTTTTCTTATGACCATGTTGCTTTTAACAAGTTCACTAACAAGTGTTTATGCAATGCACCATATGAAAAACTTTGAGTTTAAGAAAATGCAGCTTTGGTTAGGTATTACTGTTCTGTTAGGGCTTGCTTTCCTTGGTTTTGAGATTTATGAGTTTAATCACTACGTACATGAATATCATCATAGCTTTACTAGTAGCGCATTCGGATCGGCATTTTATACACTAGTAGGCTTCCACGGTGGTCACGTTGCCTTCGGTTTGTTATGGATTATTGTCTTAATGATTCGCAACTCGAAGCGAGGATTAAGCTTATACAATGCACCAAAATTTTATTTAGCTAGTCTTTACTGGCACTTTATCGATGTTGTTTGGGTATTTATCTTTACAGTCGTATACTTAATGGGAATGGTGGGATAAACTGATGGCAAATCAACAGTCTACTTCAGAAAACCCAAGAGTTGACCTTGACTATCGACGCAAAAAAAATGCTGAGGATATGAGATACCAGGTTATTACCTTTTCTCTAATGATTTTTCTAACGTTAATTGCGTTCGCAGCAGTCGGATTTGGTGATCTATCCAACTGGTTCGTAGTACCATTCATCCTGCTCTTGGCGGTCGTTCAAGTAATTTTTCAACTGTATTATTTTATGCATATGAGCCATAAGGGTCATGAAGCTCCACAACTATTCCTTTATTCAGGAGTACTTGTAGGGTTCATTACGGTCCTAGCTTTTATGACAATCATTTGGTGGTAAATAGGGAAAATAGGAAAAAAATCGGCAACCATGCCGATTTTTTTTCATTACCTTGACTTACGCTCTTGAAAAAGAAAAACAACTCTGTTTCATTGCGGTTACTTAGTTAGAACAGGTATAATGAATGAAAAAGCTTTTCTATTAATTATGAGGTGATTTATAATGTTTTCTCTTGATTTGTTTGGTTTTAGAGCAAACTGGAGCCCTTTTTATTTAGCTAGTCTAATAATTATTTTGGCTATTTATTACCTACTGGTGTTTAAATACTATCCACGTTTTAAAGATAGCGAAAGAGGAACATTGAAACAGTCTTTGTTCTTTACAACTGGAATTATCCTACTCTACGGAGTGAAAGGGTCTCCACTAGACTTACTAGGGCATATCACCTTTTATGCTCATATGATTCAAATGGCTACACTATATCTTGTTATTCCGCCATTGCTCATATTTGGTTTGCCTAACTGGATTTGGAGAGGAATTATCAATAAACCTATTATAAAACCATTATTTTCGCTTATGACTAAGCCCTTGATAGCACTGGTATTGTTTAATGGGATATTTTCTTTTTATCATATTCCGTTAATATTTGATGTGATAAAAACGGATATGTGGTTGCATGCCGGTTATACTACGCTGTTATTTGTGTTAGCCATTGTGATGTGGTGGCCATTGCTTAATGTTTTACCTGAACAACAATCTCTATCAGGCTTGAAGAAGGTAGGGTATATTTTTGCAGATGGCATTCTATTAACACCTGCATGTGCATTAATTATCTTTGCTGATACACCAATATACGCAACTTTTTCAGATCCCAATGCATGGGCACAAGCACTGGCTCTCTGCGTACCTGCTTCGACACTATCTATGTTGAACCTTAGTGGTCCGGAGATGTTTAGTTCACTCTCCTTACTAGAGGACCAGCGTCTTGGCGGAGTTGTGATGAAGATTATTCAGGAAATCGTGTATGGAGTTGTCCTTGCGTATGCCTTCTTTAACTGGTACAACAGTGAACAGGAAAAGGAAAAAGAGGAACTAGCACTATACCGTCAACAGCATCCACAGCCAACAGAGTAAATCAGAAAGAAAAATATTACAACGAAAGAAAGAGGAAAATAAGTATGGGGAACCTTCCAATTCTTCCAACTATTAGCACTACGTTTATTGTGTTAAGTGCGATCACAGTCGCGATTGGCTGGTGGCAAATTAAACAGCGAGAAATAGAGAAGCACAGGAAAACAATGACACTAGCAGGAATCTTTGCGGTCATTTTCTTTATAATTTACGCTTCTAGAACCTTGTTCTTAGGCAATACTTCCTTCGGGGGTCCAGATGATATAAAAATCTATTACACGGTGTTCCTAATTTTCCATATTTCGCTTGCTACTGTGGGGGCGGTCTTAGGTATTACTTCCCTTTGGACTGGGTATAAACAGCGACTTGGCTTCCACCGAAAATTAGGACCAGTGACGAGCATTGTCTGGTTTTTTACTGGAATCACAGGTGTTGCGGTTTATTTACTATTGTATGTTTTTTATCATGGAGGAGAGACAACCTCTCTTATTAAAGCGATATTGGGTGGTTAATAGAATAGTGTGGTTATTAAAAATGCTGCCAAATGGCAGTTTTTTTTTTGCATAAAAAAGAACCGGACATTAAGTCCGGTTTTATATTTTAAAATTCATTTTGATAATGCCGGCTTCTCTGGCTGTGTTAAAGGCAATAATCAATAGTGGACCGACAATAAATCCAGCCATACCTATCAGTTTTAAACCTAGGTACATCGCAATTAAAGTTGCAAGTGGAGATAAACCAATATGTGTTCCCATTACCTTAGGTTCTACAGTTCTCCGAATAATTAAAAGAACGGCAGCCAAGATAGCAAGCTTGGTACCAATCACAATGTCTCCAGCTAAAAGATGGAATATAGCCCAAGGACCCAGTATAACAATGGACCCAATGATAGGAATGAAGTCTATTAGCCAAATAATCAGTGACATAAATAAAGCGAGTTCAGGGACTATCAATAAAAGTCCTAAAAAAGACACCACAAAGATAATGACACTCACTAGGAATTGAGCTTTAAAGAAACCGGTAATTACATTGGAGAGACGCGATGTCATGAAATTAACCTTTTCAGCAGTTCTTTCTGACAAAAAGCTATAGAAACCATTCCTAAGTCTCGGTAAGTCAAGAAGGAACAGGAATAGGGCAATTAAATAAACTAAAAAGCTAACTAGAAAGTTCGGAATGTTTGTAAGAAGAGCTTTCAAATTATTGATGTTAATAAAGGCAAGTAAATCATCTCTTGCATTCAGTAAAAATTCCTCGCCACGGTCGTTAACCTCATGTACCAATTCATCTGGGAAATCTTTAGCTGCTTCAACAAATCGATCTTGTGCATCAAACCAAGCATTCGTAATATCATTGATGTACCTTGGTGCATTTTCGACAATATTTATTGCCTCGGTAATAACTTTGGTTGTAATAAAATACCCTGATAAACCAATCAAGATTAGAAAACCAATAAAGATGATGATAACGGCAAACTTGCGGCCGATATTTGTTCTCCTTTTGATAAAACGAACCAGTGGTTCAAGAATGATTGCTGTAAATAACGCACTAATCAATGGAACAGAAACAGGGAGTATAATGTAGAAAAGTAAGGCTATTAGGATAATAGCGATTAGAATGGATATATTCCTTTTTGTAACAAATCTAGTCAAGTTGGACCCCTTTCTAAACGATAGGTTAACTTTTATAAAATTTTATGAGTACCTTTATTATAGTATTATTTTAATTAATACGCCATGAACTTTTCAGATAAGCATACATTATCTGAAAAACTCAAAAAGAAAGACGCATCTCTGCGTCTTTCTTTTTGAGTTTAAAGAGCAAATTTCTCTACTGCTTCTTTTACGTCCTTAAGGACCTTTTCACACTGACTTACAAGTGATTTAGGGAAGTGTTCGTTCTCTCCATACTCAACACCGTGTGGGTAATAATGTTTCCCAAGAAGTGGCTCCATTAACTGAATGACAGCTTTATGAGCACCAACATCTCCTTCAACTGCATACCCTTGCAGGCGAAGATAGTATGTACCCTCTTTTAAATCAAACCTACGGTCATAAGTGACTCTTTCATAATCCCATTGCCCATGACGCTCTAGTCCATAATCAGGCAATACTTCGTCTAACCTGTTTAGATCGGCTTTTAAATTTTCCAATCCGGTCTTTTCAAAAATCATCCTCAACCCTCCTAAAACACATAGAAGCAATATGCTACATAATGGTAAACCCATCTCCTTATCAATAATAGTAAAAATAATCAAAAGTTGCAATGTATTAAGCGGGCATAAATCGTTTTTTAACGGAGAATCTAAAAGAAGTAGATAATATTATGCGAGGGGATGATAGAAATGGGTAAAATTCGTGAGATTATGACCACGGATGTGGAAACTTGCACATTACTTGACAATGTATATGAAGTTGCAGTGAAAATGAAAGAAAATAACGTAGGAGCTATCCCAATTGTGGATGGAGAAAAATTAGTGGGGATGATCACAGATCGAGATATCGTACTTCGCGGAATTGCTGAAAAGAAGCCACCGTCTTCTAAGGTTGAAGTAGTCATGAGTGAACACTTAGTGACGATTACTCCTGATACGTCTACCGAAGAGGCAGGAAGGGTAATGGCAGAGCATCAAATTCGCCGATTACCAATTGTTGAAGGAGATAAACTCGTGGGCATAGTCGCTCTTGGTGATTTTGCCATTAACCCTAAAATGGATAATCAAGCTGAAGTCGCACTATCTGAGATATCCGAACATGATCAAAACCAGCTTCAGTAGATGAAATAGTGCTGTTCCGTGTGCGGAGGATTAGACGATACGTCTAGAAAGCGGTTCTTTAACACTCTGGACGGTTCGGCTTAAACTCCTGAAGAAAGTTGTTCTTTTGCCTTCTAATAAGGTGTAGCTCATGATGTTGAAGGGCAAGCGTAGTAGAAAGTGGTGAAATAGGCAAGGCCACAAGGGACGAGTGCTAAGTGGGGTTACTCCTTTAGGATGGGTTCTTGCATAGAAATGAGTGAAGCGAATGGTTAAACCATTCGCTATTTTTTTATGATAAAAAAACTTCCTGTAGCATGTGCAATCTTCTTCCCGTCATCACGTTCTACCTCGGCTTCCATAACCATTGTCTTAGACCCGCGATGAACAATTCTAGCCTTACAAGTAATATGGCTTCCGATACCGGGAGCAAGGTAATGGATGTTTAGTTGGTTCGTGACAGCCGCTTGTCCTTCCGGTAGTACCTTATTAACCATTATTCCCATTGCTGTATCTAGGACAGTTGCAGTGATTCCCCCATGGAGAATATCAAGATTGTTGTTCACTAGTGATGAAAGTGGAAGGGTAAGTTCAAATGTATCTCTTTCAGGATTCCGCTTCATTTGTAAAATATGTCCGATGTAAGTTCCGTTCTCACTTTCAAGTTTTCTTTTGACACCGGAAAGGATGTCCTCAATGATTTTTGTATCATTTTCATCTGCTATTTGCAAGCAATCGTCTAAAAGTTGATGTAACGCTTGATTTTTCATCTGATACCCTCTTTCTTATATGTACTTTTGTACAAAACTCATTGAACATTTTATCCTAGATTCACGGGTAGGTAAAACTCATAGTGAAGAAAAAAGGGTCTACATTCACATTTTTTACAGGAACACATAAATTATGGTAGGCAAGTGTAACGAGGTGAGGTGACGAACATGACCAATAAAGGTAAAGTGATACATCCATCTATTCAGCAATTTAAAATGTTTGTCAAAGAAAATCCTGGGCTAATAAAGGAAGTAAGAAATGGAAATGTGACTTGGCAAGAGCTCTATGAAGAATGGTATTTGCTAGGAGAAGAGGATTCTAAGTGGGACTCATACCGTGAGGGGAATCAGGTAAGTCAAAAGCAAGAAGACACCAAGGAACAGGAAAAAAGCGGAGAGTGGATGTCGAAAATTATCAATACAGTTAAAAACATGGATCAAGAGCAACTCCAAGGCCAAATTGGAAACATTAGTCAAGCGATTGCTGCAATACAAGGGGTGCTCTCGCAGTTTCAGGGAAATCAGCCATCTAAACCTCCAGCTAAACGTGATGCTCCTCAAAGCCCATTTTCGTTTAGAAAAGATTAAAGGAGTCCGAAATGAGAAAAGATGTGCTTGAACATATCCAAAAACAAAAGGATTTACATGAATTTATCCGAATACATCCGAATTGGTATCGGAAATTGGCAAGAGACCCGAGGGAGCTCTATACAATGGAAATTGCATCACTCCATTTTTATGAAAAGACGATTCCTCATCAAGTACAAAAATTTACTAATAGTGTTCAAATGGCTTCCATGATGATGCATATGTTTGCCAATATGAATTCACAATCTTAAGCTTCTTTGCTGCAAAAGAAGCTTATTTCTTTTATTAATATCGGTTTATGGGTGAATAGGTTTATCTTTTAATTGAAACCTTCGCTTTTCATACTCTTTCATGGTAAAATATGAAACGGAGGTGGGCGAATCGTGCTTGCTACAATCGAAAGAATTGAACTTTTGGAAAAAGCAGAAGAGCTTGTTCAAATGGTCCTAGATTCGGATATAGCTGAGAACTATCGGCAATGTTTATATAGAGTAAAATCAAGCAAGGAAACACAAGCAAAAGTGAAAGCTTTTGTTAAGATGAAAGAACGCTATGAAGAGGTTCAGAGATTCGGTAGATATCATCCTGATTATAAAGAGGTGATGGGCCAAATCCGTGTTCTTAAACGAGAAGTAGATTTGGATGATGCTGTGGCCGAATTTAAGAGAGCAGAAAATGATCTACAAGGCCTATTAGATGAAATTAGTGTTCTTGTTGGTCGCTCTGTGTCTGAAAGTGTTAAGGTCCCTACGGGGAATCCATTTTTTGACACAGGCTCCTCATGCGGTGGTGGCTGCGGAAGTGGCGGAAGCTGTGGTTGTTCTTGAGTATGGATTATTTCCATACTCTTTTTTTGTCCGGTTCGGGCTTTCTCAGTTGAGATACTCTAGGATATATGCGCTGAACAGGGCGTTACCGCTCTTCTTTGTATGATCGTATTCTTCCTTAGAGTGATTGTAAAAGTAAGGTCCTGTATGCTAAACTATGGAAAAGCGTGTTCTGAAGGGGAAAGAATATGATAGGTCAAAGACAAGGAATTATCGTCTGGCTTTATTCGTTAAAACAAGCCAAGATGTTAAGAAGATTTGGAAATGTTCATTATGTGTCGAGAAAGCTTAAGTATGTTGTATTATATTGTGATCTTGAGGACACGGATGCACTTATACAGAAAATTAGTGCATACTCCTTTGTTAAAAAGGTTGAGCCATCCTATAAGCCCTATTTAAAGGTACAGTTTGAAAACAAGGCTCCAGACAAAGCAAAAGAATATGACTATAAGATGGGAATCTAATGAAGCGCTAGGCGTTCGTCCAATAGACGAAGAGCTTGCGCTTTTTTACTGATGACACTTCTCCTGTCGACGTTTGTTGAGATATTTAAAGAAAAAAAAGAAACCCTGCATAATCTGCAGGGTCCTTCTATATCCCTCTATTGGGATAGAAGGCAAAGGGAGAGGAGAAACCGGAGGAAGAACTTATGGGGAAACGTAAGTCTTCTCCGCGGTTGGCAACAACATCCTCAAATTGATGTTGTTACTTACATTATTTCCATAAAGGACCAGCTTATACACTTTTTGATTATATTTTTTCACATGTGGTAGGATAAGGTAGAAATGACTTAAGGAATGAAGGGGTTTAGTAAATGAGGGTTGTATCAGGCGTCTTAAAAGGACGGGGATTGAAAGCAGTCCCGGGGAACTCTACAAGACCAACTACCGATAAGGTAAAAGAAGCGATATTTAATATGATTGGACCGTACTTTAATGGTGGAATCGGTTTGGACTTATTTGCAGGTAGCGGTGGTCTTGGAATAGAAGGGCTCAGTCGCGGCTTAGAAAAAGTTATTTTCGTCGATTTAGACCGAAAGGCAATACAGACGATTAAAGAAAACTTACGTGATTGTCAGTTAGAAGATCAGGCTGAAGTATATCGAAATGAGGCGTCTAGAGCACTTAAGGCAGTGAGTAAAAGAGATATTTGCTTTGATTATATCTTTCTAGATCCACCTTATAAAAAACAACAATTAATTAAGCTGATGGAAATGATGGATTCCGCCACCTTGTTGAGTGACAATGGGGTCATCGTTTGCGAACATGGTTCTGAAACACAACTCCCTATTAAAATTGGTAGATTTAAGCAAAAGAGGCATGAAGAATATGGTATTATTGGAATTACAGTATTTACATATAACATGAACAATGAGGGGGAAAATTTAAATGACTAGCATTGCCGTCGTTCCAGGGAGCTTTGATCCAATTACCTATGGGCACTTGGATATCATTACAAGAGCAGCTAAGGTTTTTGATGAGATTTATATTTCTGTTTTGAATAACTCATCTAAGAGCCCATTATTTACTGTAGAAGAAAGAATGGAACTTATTAAGCAAGTTACAAAAGACATCCCAAATGTAAAAGTAGATACTTTCCATGGTCTACTAGTCGAGTATGCTGCAACAGTTAATGCAAGTGCGATTGTCCGCGGATTAAGGGCAGTTTCGGATTTTGAATATGAGATGCAGATTACTTCAATGAACCGATTATTAGATAAAGGGATAGAGACTTTTTTTATCATGACGAATAACCAATACTCTTTCCTAAGCTCGAGTATTGTAAAAGAAGTTGCGCAGTACCATGGTGAAATTTCTGAATTAGTTCCACCTGAGGTGGAAGAAGCGTTAAATAGCAAATTTCCAAAATAAGCAAAAGCGAGCCTAAAGCGGCTCGCTTTTATTTGTTCGTTATTCTCTTATAATAAATAAAGATATATAGACAAAGAAAACCAATTGTAATCAGTGGACCAACCTGGGTGATTGAAAAATGGAAATCAGCTAGCTTTGTCCCTTCTTCATAGATTCTGTTCATGACAGGCATTGCGTTGGACGGCTGTTCATTTTGTAGAAGTCTAAGATAGATAGGTTCCCATAATAGCAGTGCATAAATCCCGGCTGTAAGCCCGTGTAGAATTCTCGCAAAAAAGAATGGTTGAAATCGGATGTCCGTCTGTGAAAGTAGGCTTGCCACTTGAGCTTGAATGCTAAAACCGCTGAAGCCAAGGAAGAAGCTTGTAATGATAGCCTGATGAAGCAAGGTTACATCTTGCACTTGACTCGCCATTTGGCTGCCCATTGTTATTTCAAAAAGTCCAGAAATTGTGGCCATACTCAATGTCCTGTCAAGACCAATTAAACTTAAAAGATACTCAATAAAGCTAGCGAGAAACGCGGTAGCTCCTAGTAAGTATAACAATTTATTGATGACTGAAAAGATAATGATAAAGCCGCCTATCATTAAAAGAGTTTGAATCGACGACATAACGGCATCCCCAAGTAGTTGCCCAACTGGACGGTCATCCTTGATACGGCTATTATGTAGGGCTGCAAAAGCATCGCCAATGGTGATTCGTTTTTTCTTATCTTGTGCCTTTGGTACCTCGTTTTTTCCATAAAACCTCATTGCTAACCCAACTGTTATGATCCCTAGATAGTGGGCAATGGCTAGAAGTACACCCAGTTGTGCATTATGGAAGAAACCTACCGCTACTGCTCCAAAGATAAAGATAGGGCTTGAAGCATTGGTAAAAGAAACGAGTCTTTCTGCTTCTATTTTTGTAATCTGTCCATCCTTCCGGAGTCGCGCTGTCAACTTGGCCCCAGATGGTGTCCCAGAAGCCATGCTCATTGCCCAGACAAAGCCGCCTACTCCTGGTACTCGGAACAAGGGGCGCATAAGTGGTTCAAGTAGAACCCCAATAAATTTAACCACCCCAAAGCCAATTAGCAGTTCCGATACGACAAAGAAAGGCAACAAAGAGGGAAATACTATTTCCCACCACATATTTAAGCCTCTTATTGAAGCGTCTAATGATTCCTGCGGAAAAATAATCATTGAGACGGCCATACCTGTAACGGAAGTCGCGAGCACCCCCGTTTTTATTTTTGACTTTAGCACGTAAATCCTCCCTCCGCAGGTCTACTGCTGTAAAACCTAATTAAACAGTGATAAAATAAGGAATATTCATCATACGATATTGGGTTTGGTTGCTTGGCAATATGTGTTGTTCTGTTGAAGTAAGGTCAACCATATATAAACAACAAAGCTGTTTAAACCACGTAATACCTTGTCCTCATATAAAATCAATATGCTAACAAGTATGGAAATTAGACCAAAAGTTTATCGCAGATTAACGGGCAGTAAAACCCGAATTCAAGACTTAGAGGAATCGCGAAGGAAAAGTGGCCGGTTAACTGCCCGTAAATGCCCGATTGGTTCAACTAACCATCAGTGGGGGATAGCCCCCCCCCACTGATGGAAGTTTCACTTTATCGTGTTATCTCCTCACTTTAGGATTCACGGGTTAATTGGAAGATGGGGGATGAAAATCAATATGTTTGATTTAAACAAAGGAGGAAATCGTTTGCGGCGTCCAAAAGTAGGTTTAGCTCTAGGGTCTGGAGGAGCTCGAGGGTTTGCCCACCTTGGAGTCATTAAAGTGTTGAAGGATGAAGGAATCCCTATTGATATGATAGCTGGAAGTAGTATGGGAGCTATGGTTGGTTGTTTTTATGGAGCTGGGCTGGATATTGACCGGCTTTATAAGCTTTCAAAGGCATTTAAACGAAAGTATTATTTAGATTTCACAGTTCCCAAAATGGGGTTTATCGCTGGAAAAAGGGTTAAGGAATTAATCCGGATTTTCACACATGGAAAGCAAATTCAAGAGTTAGACATTCCCATTGCAGTAGTCGCGACCGATTTAGTGTCAGGCGAGAAGGTCGTTTTTAAAGACGGCCCAGCTGCGGATGCAGTTAGGGCAAGTATCGCAATCCCAGGAATATTTACCCCCGAGAAATTAAATGGTCGGTTATTAATTGATGGCGGTGTCGTAGACCGAATTCCTGTTTCAGTTGTAAAAGAAATGGAAGCAGATATTGTGATTGCCGTGGATGTTTCGCATGTTAATACAAACTCGGAAATCACATCTATATTTGACGTTATCATGCAAAGTATTGATATTATGCAAATGGAACTTGTAACAAATCGGGAAGTTGCCTCTGATATCATGTTAAGACCCAGAGTTGAAAGCTATAGTTCAAGAGCATTTACGAATATTGATGAAATTATTGCAATTGGTGAGGAAGAAGCAAAAAAACAAATCGTAAAAATCAAGCAAGTTATTGAGCAATGGAAGGAGCCCCAATCACCATGAAAAAAATAGGATCTTTTCGACTAACTCTTTTAATTGCGATTCTCCTATTTGCAAGTTCTTTTTATTATTTACCTTTTTATGTATCTAAGCCAGGAATGGCAAAGGAACTAGAGCCAATAATTGAGGTAGAGGGTGGGTTTGAGGAAGAAGGAAGCTTTATGCTCACAACAATAAGAATGGGAAGGGCCAATATTTATTCCTATTTACTAGCTCATTTAAGTGATTATCAAGAAATCCACCCTGTTGAAGAAATTAGGGGAGAAAACGAAACGGATGAAGAATACACGATGAGACAGCTTCATATGATGGATAGTTCAAAAACCAGTGCAATAGAGGTTGCGTATAAGAAAGCCGGTTATCCAATCGATTATGACTATAACGGCGTATATGTATTACAAGTGGTTCCAGGTATGCCTGCAGAGGGGAAGTTGACCCCTGGAGACCGAATTGTTGAAATTGATGGGCAAAGGTTTAATTCCTCGGCAGAATTTATTGAATATGTAGGAGAGAAACAAGCAGGAGATGAAGTAACCTTAACAGTTGAGAAAAAAGAGAAAGAAAGCAAAGTTATTCTGGGAATTAAGCAGTTTGATGAGCTGAGCGAAAGAGTAGGAATTGGCATTTCTCTAGTTGATGACAAAGAAATAAAAGTTTCTCCTAAGGTGGATGTCGAAACAGATGAAATTGGTGGACCATCAGCTGGTTTAATGTTTTCACTTGAAATTTACAATCAGTTAATTGAAACAGATTTGACAAAAGGGTATGAAATTGCGGGAACAGGGACAATTTCTCCCGACGGGACGGTTGGTCGAATTGGTGGAATTGAAAAGAAAGTGGTAGCAGCAGATAAGGCTGGAGCAGAATTCTTTTTAGCTCCAAATGAAAAGGGAGCCGAAGATTCGAACTATCAAGCAGCTGTTCGAACAGCGGAGGATATCGATACAAGGATGAAGATTATTCCAATCGATACGTTTGAAGATGCCGTGCACTATTTAGAAAACTTAACCCCGAAAACAGGCTGAGGAGCTGTCTTCGGGGTTTGTTTGTTTTTGGCTTTTTTTACATCATTAGTTGCTTTTGTTGTTACTTCGGAGTAATTTGTGAAAAAAGAGCGTGTAGACTATTTCACTCGCACTTGCGTAAAAACCATCAACTAGGTCCTAAAACCCAATCTTTTACGAAAACAGCCTTCGCTAAAGTTGTATAGGGTGTTGTTTGAAATCAAGAGATAGTAAACGTTCTTGTTCATTTTTGCTTTTTAATCCTAATGCATACAGTCTGGCAGCGCGAAGATCGAGTTCAAGTAATTGTTTATTAGATGACAACTTTGAGATAAGCGGAAGGTGAAGGTTCTTTTTCTCTTTTCGCAAATATTCTCGACCCTTTGCGCTCATTCCCAGTAGCCTTAAATATTCGGGTTGTTTTTTAGGTGTCATTTCAGCTTTTTTTACATTCATTAAAATATGGAGAGATACACGTTGTAACCTTGTCCAGGTATAGCGCTTCGTTTTGATTTGTTCCATAAAATCCTGAAACGAATTAGCTTTAAGTGCAGCATGCTGCAATCTATTTTCGAGGCCCTCCTCAACTTCGTGAATCCCTCTCAATTCCTCGGGACTGCTCAGAAGGAGCTTATATTTTAATAGGTCCCAGTAATCTTCCCATGTATGAAATTGTCTGTACTCTTTTTTATAGTTATGGAGTAAATCATAGGTTGTTTGTGGAAGATACGAATGTATTCCTTCAATCGAACCGTTTACAGAAAATAGGGCTTTTCTGATGCTGGTTGCGCTTGCGATAGAGGACGAAGCAAAATGCTGATCGTGATAATTTGCATTTTTTCTGGTAATTGTTAGCGGTTGAATAGCGAACTTTTGCTGCTGAATTGCGGCAACATATTGTAGGCCTAGAATATTATTTGGTTTTGATAAATCAAGTAAATGTTTTCCGGGTGAAAGAGCTTCAAAACTTAAAGATAAGGCCTTCGGATAGCTTACACCTTGGCTACTAAATTCCTTAATTTTTTCTTGAAATTCATCATTTTTTTCATTTAGAAAGTCTAGAGTTTCTCTAAAGGTATGTATATCACCGGCTTCGCTGCCAAAACATAAGGAGTGACAATTGACGGCTGCCAGAAGTGAAACTGCACCGGTTGCAAAGATGTCTGCATTTTGGGTTGCGAAAAAGTAGGGAAGTTCAAAAACAATATCCGCTCCACCGTTTAGAGCCATTTCTGTTCTTGCCCATTTAGATACTAGTGCTGGTTCCCCTCTCTGGAGAAAGTTCCCACTCATCACGGCAATGACTACTTCAGCACCAGATTGTTTTTTTGTTTGATCAAGATGAAACTTGTGACCATTATGAAATGGGTTATATTCAACAATTACCCCGACTGCTTTCATTTTTTCACCTTTTTATCTAACGGGAGATCCCGAATTGATTTTGGTTCCTAAGAGGAACATTATGCTTTATACTAAATTGAACAACCCGTACAAAGGGTTTAAATTCATGTGACAACGTCTACATTATACTGTAAAGAAAAAATATTGACAAATAGGTAAGCGAAAGCTATAATTACCTTTGTTGCCTTGGGGTGATTCTATGAAATGGACAATGAGTCAGTTACAAAAATATCGAAACAAGGACTTTTCGGTTGACGAAATCATCAGAGTAGATGAGATTAAAGAAGTTGATCCATCTATTCGTGAGGTGTCACCGATGCATATAAAGGGCCGGGTTGACATCAGTGCAACGAAAGTGACCTTTCATATTCGTATTGAGGGTTATCTTATCCTTCCTTGTTCTCGTACATTGGTTGATGTCAAATATCCAGTGAATGTCGAAACAACTGAAACCTTCCTACTTGATACTCCAGAGTATGAAACAGAGGAGGAAATGCATCAAGTACAAGGTGATGTGATTGACCTGATGCCTGTGATAAGAGAAATCCTCTTGCTTGAGGTTCCGATGCAAGTTTATTGTGAGGATGTCCAAAGCAAGGATGGAGCTCCTCAGTCAGGTAAGGACTGGGAAGTAATTCACGGTGAAGAAAAGCAACAAAAGGTAGATCCTAGACTTGCTGGCCTCGCGAAATTTTTTGAACAAGATGATTCAAGTGAAAAGTAAATCATCTAAACAAAATTATGAAGCTCAGTTCTGACTGGCTTGATAAGGTGAGACTTCCAATGTGGGGTTTGACTAAAACTACCTTTAACTCTCTTTAAGGAGGTGGGAAGAATGGCTGTACCATTTAGAAGAACGTCTAAAACTGCGAAGAGAAAACGCCGTACTCATTTCAAATTGCAAGTTCCAGGCATGGTTGCATGCCCAAACTGCGGTGAAATGAAACTAGCTCACCGTGTTTGTAAAGAATGCGGAACATACAAAGGGAAAGAAGTCGTAAACGACTAATTTTTTCCTAAAAAAGCACAGGACTAGCTCCTGTGCTTTTTTGCGTTAAATAAGTAGTTTACAAGCTCCTTTATCCCAGGTTTACGCTATTTTGAGTAGAGGTCAAGCAACCGTTCTTTATTATTCACTATTTCAATAAAGTATGAGAAAAGAGCCTTTTAAATTGGTAAAATAATTATGAACATTGGATTTATATAATGACCAAGGGGATAGGTGAAGAAATGGAGTCATACCTTATATCAAAAGATGCAAGCGGTTTATTATTTTATACTATCAACAGACCAGAAAAAAGAAATGCTGTGAATGATGAGATCATGGACGGTCTTGAAAAGGCCATTTCACTGGCTGAAGCGGAGGATGTTAAAGCCCTTGTTATTACTGGTGCAGGTGACAGGGCGTTTTGTTCTGGTGGGGATCTATCCGTTTTTCATCGGTTAAAGACGAAGGAGGAAGCATATCCGATGCTTTCTAAAATGGCAAAGATTATTGGTAAATTGCTCTTAATGCCGAAACCAACTGTCGCTCTAATGAACGGAGTTGCGATTGGAGGAGGGTGTGAAATTGCGACTGCTTGTGACTTTCGTCTTGGGAGAAAGGGGATGAAAGCAGGTTTTGTTCAAGGAAACTTGGCCATCACAACTGGCTGGGGAGGTGGTTCAATTTTATGTGAAAAGTTCCCAGCTTCCACGGCATTAAAAATGCTAACGGATGGGTCTATGCTATCTGCTGATGAGCTATTAAATATGGGCTATCTTGACCACGTTTATGAGGGGGATCCATATCGCAATTGTACTGAGTTTCTTGGTAAATTACTTGAAAAAGAAGTAGGAGTTTTGTCAGCTTATGTCGCAATCTTGCGGAGAAAATGGTCGGAGGCATCTCTCATAGAAAGAATAGAACAAGAGGCTGTACAATGTGCAATCCTCTGGGGAAAAGAAATACATCATCAGAAAGTGGAGGAATTTTTAAATAAATCGTAACAGATAAAAAATAAAAGCTATATTCTATCTTTCCTAGTAGATGCATATGAATGAATAAAAAACTAGGAGGGATATTCATATGCCTATTACTCGTCAAGATGCTTGGACCGATGATGAAGATTTAATGCTCGCTGAAACGGTGTTACGACATATAAGAGAAGGTGGAACTCAGCTTAGGGCTTTTGAAGAGGTTGGAAAAAAACTTTCTCGGACAGGTGCAGCTTGTGGCTTCCGGTGGAATTCTTTTGTGCGCAAACAATATCAATCCGGTATTGAACTTGCAAAGAAACAACGAAAAGAATTAAAAAAGCAGTCCAAGAAAGTAGAAGATGAGCCGGTTATTGAAAAGGCAATTGAAGATGCTGCAGACCTTAATGAAGTAGAAAGCCTTACAATTGAGGCTGTAAAAAGCTTCCTAGATGATTTACAAGAAAAGGTAGAAAGGGCCAGTGTTCATCAGGATGATCTTTCCAAGTATGATCAACGAGTAAAGGAACTTGAGAAGAAGGTCACTTACTTATCTACTGAGAATGAAAGGCTTAAGGAAGAATTAAAAACCATAGAAGGCGATCATCGTGCTTTAGTCGACATTATGGATCGAGCGAGAAAAATGGTGGGGAGTAAGGAAAATTAAAGGGGCTGTTAGGTAGATGAAAACATGATGGGGAAAAGGAAAAAAAGCGCCTATGGCAAACCACCATAGGCGCTACACTATTCATTCATCATGTACTTGCTCAGTTACACCGTCTGGAAACCAGACAAACGGATTCTCTCCTCGATCTCGTTCAACCTCATAGGTTGCTGTTGCAAACCCCATGGTTGTCCAGAAATCAGAAGAATTGATTCTTCCGTTTGTTTTAATTGGAAGCCCTTGGGATTTTGCAAACTCGACTAGTGCTCGACCGTACCCTTTCTGCTGGTATTCAGGTAGAACTTCGAGTTTCCATAGCTCCAAATAATCCTGAGGAGGGTTAAAATATCGGTCAAATTTTGCATCAATTTGATAGAGGCTCATCCTAGCAACAAGCCTATCACCAAAATAGACGCCATAAAATGGCGAGTCACTATCGTTTTCAATCATATTTGCTTCTAAATCTTCTAACATGGACAACTCCTGACGACCATACTGTTTAAACCTTTTAAACTCTTCAAGAGTTTTATAGTTTATTTTAAGTTTTACTACTTTATGCGTCACAGTCAATCCCCCTATTTTACTGCTTTCCGCTAATTCAGAGGTCTCCTCCCTAAATTATAGCGGTTTTTAAGTGCCTATTTTTATTATATTATAAATAAAGGAAAAGTTCTGCATTTATCATTCAGAAAGCGCTTTCCAATATTTTCACAAGAAAAGGTACAATTACACTCCTGTCCTTCTTTCAACCTCCGTAATAAAGTTATGACTTTCTACTCATGAAAACCCTTCTAAGGTATACAACTCTTCCTTCATGAAATGTTCCTGAACATAAACATTATCCACTAGGACATGCATATGCAAGGTACTTGAACAGTCATTGATAACAGCTGGAGACTCTCGGGGAATTCGCTATGTTCTCGTATGTAGTACGTTTCGATTGTAGAGTCGTGCTTGCAACATTAAGCTGGACTTTTTTAAAGAAGGGATACACTTCAAATCTTCTACTCTAGTATGCTTGTCAGTACTAGTCTCGTTTTATTAGAGTTCTTAATAGATAGAAATTATGATCAAGGTCCATCTCTCGTGTGGAGAATGAGGGAGCATTAATATATGGTTCGATGTTCCTAGTATAAAAATATCACATACTAAGAGCCTTCGCTTCAATTGTCTCTTTTAAATTCTATCCTTCTATGCTGAAAAAATCCCAAAGGGGAATAGGTATCTGTTAAAATATAACTAAAGTCTAAAATAGGGGTTTAAAGATGAAAATCGGGATTATTGGAGCAGGGGCAATTGGTTTATTATTTTCATATTATCTTAGTGAGAAAAATCAAATAACCATTTATACCCGTTCAAAAAGGCAGGCTGAACTCATCCAATCAAAAGGAATCTGTTTAATGGATGGGGAAACAACAAATATAGTTCGTGTGGAGGCTGTTCCATTTGAACTTTGGACAGGCTCAGAAGACCTAACAATCATAACGGTAAAGCAGTATCACCTTCCAACAATTCTGCCAGTATTAACTAATCAGATTAACGATTGGGGTAGTTTATTGTTTCTACAAAATGGAATGGGGCACCTTAAGTGGCTTTCTGAACTTAAGGCACCTAGAATCTATCTTGGATCTGTTGAACATGGTGCTGCAAGATTGAATGAGCATACAGTTTCCCATAATGGGTATGGTTTAACGAAGGTTGCGGTCTATCGTGGGAGTGAAGATCACTTAAGGTCATTAGTCGGTGCAACTCAAGCTCGTTTTCCAATATCCCTAGAGGATGATTATCAAGCGATTTTGCTTACCAAGCTGATTGTCAATTGTATTATCAATCCATTAACAGCTACCTTTCAGGTTACAAATGGTACACTTGTAAGCAATCCTTATTATTATCTAATTGTGACTAGTCTTTTTGAAGAAATTGTAAATATTCTAAACATACATAATCGGGAGGAACACTTTGCAAATGTACTCTCTGTCTGTCAAAAGACAACGGCTAATCAATCTTCGATGTTAAAGGACATAGCGGCTGGTAGGGAGACAGAAATCGATGCCATTTTAGGATATGTCCTAGAGGAGGCAAATCGAAAACAAATGCAAGCTCCGTTAACCCACAACTACTACAATCTAATTAAAGGGAAAGAATTCAAAGAGGAGGATTTTAGGTGACGGGTATCCTTTCTGTTGCTGCAGCTACACTTGTGACATTGCCATTGGTTGGCTATCTTCTCATGTTTATTTTCAGCAAACAACTTACTAAAAATCATAAGCGCTCTGTTCAAAGAGCGATAGATTTCAGCACTTTTTTATTCATTATTTCGAATCATTTTCTAATCATGGTTATTTGGGGAAAATCATTTCTTTGGTTAATTCTCCTTATTTTAATTGCTTTAGCGATTATTTTTGTTCTTTATCATTGGAAGGTTCGCCAGGAAATTGAATACACTCGTGTATTTAAAGGCTACTGGCGGATGAACTTTTTACTCTTCTTCTTATCCTATGTTGTCCTAATTATTTATGGGATTGTACAACGGGTCTCTGGGGTAGTGGCAATATTGTAATTTGTCCATTATTCCCACATTCTTCAATCAAAGTCTTTTTCTTTTCGAAACTAACAATGCTATACTACAAAGAGTGAAAACTGTTAACGAGAAAGGAAGACTTTTACATGGAGATTTTGAATCTCTCGCTCCCGGCAGCTAACCGATTTGCTACAGGTTATCTTGAAGGTGATGCAGAAATCCAGAGCTTCTTTCATTATAATTATCAGATGGATTCGGATTATAAAACCCGTTTAGAAGAATTATCAACTAGAAAATTCTATAGACAAGAAATAGCTCAACATATTGAACATTTCATGTCTCGTTTTCCTTCTTCAGATCAGGTAATGAAAAATATTGAAAAACTAAAGCTCAAAAATAGTGTTGCTGTAATAGGCGGACAGCAAGCAGGTCTGCTTACAGGTCCTCTTTATTCTGTTCATAAGGTAATCTCCATCATTAAACTTGCTGAACAAAAGGAACAGGAGCTTGGAGTACCAGTGGTCCCCGTATTTTGGATTGCAGGCGAAGATCATGATTACCAAGAGGTCAATCACGTTTATGCATTAAGAAATGACAAGCCAGAAAAGATCCTCTACCCTGAAAAAAATCTTCAAAAATGTATGATTTCTGATACCATGTTAAATCGCGAAAAGTGTTTATCTTGGGTTGAGGATATTATCGAGTCGTTTGGGGAAACACACTATACCAATAGTATTCGGGAATTTACCAAGAAGGCTTTGGACGTATCAGAAACCTTTGTCGATTTTTTTGCCATGATTATTATGGAAATGTTTAAAGACCATGGGTTGCTCATCATTGATTCAGGAGATAGGGAGCTTCGGCGGTACGAGAGTGAATTTTTTATTAAGCAATTAAATCAACACGCAGAAATTACAATTAAAGTTAAGAATCAGCAACAAATCATCTCCAAGGCTGGTTTTAAGCCTGCAATTGATATCGGTGAAGATGCAGCGAATTTGTTTTACACAGATCCGATTACAAATGAACGAGTATTGCTTCAGTATGAGCCTATCAATGGGGTTTTCTTTGGTAAAAATGGTGAAGTTTCGTTAACGAAAGATGAATTGCTCACAATCGCAACAGAGTTTCCTGAAAGGCTTAGTAACAATGTTGTCACTAGACCTTTAATGCAAGAATGGTTATTTCCAACCATAGCTTTTATTGGGGGACCTGGAGAAATAGCTTATTGGGCGGAACTTAAAACAGTCTTTGAGCATTTTAATATGAAAATGCCACCTTTAGTACCAAGACTAAATATTACAATCTTGGACCGTTCAATTGAAACGGATTTAGATGAATTAGACCTAGACCTTCAGGAGGTTTTAGAACACGGTACTAATCAACATGAGTTGAAGTTTATTGATTCGATGAAGGACCGAGAACTAGAAGACTTATTGAATGAAGCTAAGAATCAACTCAAGACTCAATATGAGTTAATCCGTTCGAAATCTGCACATGTTGACAAGGCATTGCTTCCATTAGTTGAAAAGAACGAAAAAATCATTTTAAAGCAGATTGAATTTATGGAGAAAAAGGTTTACGAATCTGTCTGCCGAAAACATGATCATGTTTTGAAAAAGTTCTCTAGAGTGGAAAATGCACTTAGACCAAATGGATCGCCGCAAGAAAGATTATGGAATCCCTTCTATTATTTAAATAAGCATGGGATTGACTTTTTCTCTGCTGTTTTGACATTATCTTTTAAATTTGACGGTACCCATAAGGTTATCAAAGTTTAGACTCCTGATTGGAGTCTTTTTTTTGTTGAAAAACCAATGGATTTGTAGATGAAAAATCCCTTGAGAAATAGGGCCTTTTTGCAGGAATCAGGATAGTGGGGGAGAATATTTAAAAATATGTGGAGGAAAGTGGGGGATTGTGGTACATTTGTTTTAGAAAGTGGGGTTAATGGGTATGTTCATGGGCGAATACCATCATAACATTGATATCAAAGGTCGCCTAATCGTTCCCGCGAAACTGCGAGATGGTCTAGGTGAAATGTTCATTATTACTCGTGGACTAGACCAATGTTTGTTTGGGTATCCCGTCTCTGAATGGGCTGTGATTGAGGACAAGCTTAAAGGCCTCCCACTAACAAAAAAAGATGCACGTGCATTCACCCGATTTTTCTTTTCAGGTGCTACCGAGAGTGAGATTGACAAGCAAGGAAGAATCAATATACCATCTACGCTTCTTCAATATGCCAAACTGGAAAAGGAATGTGTCATTTTAGGTGTTTCCAATCGGATTGAAATATGGAGCAAAGCCATTTGGGAAGAATATTTCGTACAATCAGAGGAATCTTTTGCTGAAATTGCGGAAAATATGATTGGGTTCGATATTTAAAGGTAATATTATTCTGATAATATCACCTGACGATTGGAAAGGGGAAAGACATGTTTAAACATACAACAGTTTTACTTGAAGAAGCCGTTTCGGGGCTAGATATTAAGCCGGATGGAATTTATGTGGATTGTACTCTCGGAGGTGCTGGGCATAGCGAGTTGATTCTGTCGAGGCTCTCTGACAATGGAAAGTTATATGCATTTGACCAGGATGATACAGCGATCCAAAATGCCCGAGAAAAGTTGGCGAGATTTGGTGATCGGTTAACCATCATCAAAAGTAATTTCCTTCATTTAAAAAGAGAATTAGAACAACGGGGAGTTTATAAGGTTGACGGGGTGCTTTATGATCTTGGTGTTTCATCGCCACAGCTCGATAATCCCGAACGTGGATTTAGTTATCATCACGATGCCCCTCTAGATATGAGAATGGATCAAGATGCTGAGGTTTCAGCCTATGATGTAGTCAACAAATGGACGTATGAGCAGTTAGTGAAAATCTTCTTTCGATATGGAGAAGAGAAGTTTTCGAAACAAATAGCAAGGAAAATCGAAGCGGCACGGGAAGTACAACCGATTAAGACAACCGGTGAACTGGTGGAGTTAATCAAAGACGCAATTCCTGCCCCGGCTAGAAGAACGGGTGGACACCCTGCGAAGAGAACCTTTCAAGCGATTAGAATCGCTGTTAATGATGAGCTTCAAGTCTTTGAGGATTCTTTGGAACAAGCCATGGAAATATTGGGCGAAGGTGGAAGAATTAGCGTAATTACTTTCCATTCTTTAGAAGACAGAATTTGCAAGGTAACCATGAAGAAAGCCAGTGAGACACCACCACTGCCACCGGGTTTACCAATTATTCCTGAGGAATTTAAGCCAACGGTAAAATTAATCACAAGAAAGCCAATTCTACCTTCTGAGGAAGAACTCGAAGCCAATAATCGAGCGCGATCTGCGAAGTTAAGAATTGCTGAAAAGTTGTAACTATTGTGCGGAACGACAGAACAAAACCAATAAACAGGAGGAAATAGGATGAGCAATCTTGCTAAAAAAATTCAGCAGGAAGAACAGCACCATTCGCATCAGCAACCATCAATTGCACCGAAACCGGTCGCACCAAGAAAATTCAACTGGCTGTCCCCTGGAGAAAGAATCTTAATTTTTTCATTTGGTGTTTTGTTCTGTATTGGAGCAGCCTTTATCATTTCTAAACAAGCTGACGTTTATCAAGTGAATAAAGAAATTCAGCTTGTAGAAAGCACTATTCAAGACCAACATAAAGTTAATAGTGATTTAGAAATGCAAATCAGCGAGTTGAGCCGCTATGAACGGATTAAGGAACAAGCTGAAAAACTTGGCTTAAGCCTAAATGAAAACAATGTTAAGGTTGTGCAGTGACAATGAACAAGAAGCAACCAAATATGAATGTGGGAGCAGCTGGATTGTTTTTAGTATTCAGCCTGCTCTTTTTTATCTTAATTTATCGTTTCTTATCTATTCAAATCACTGGTGAGGCCGATGGTCAGGTACTTGCAGCGAAGGCTCAACAAAAGTACTCAAATGAGACAGTGATTGAGGCTGTTAGAGGGACAATTTTCGACCGAAATGATGAAGTAATAGCAGAGGATGCAAGCGCCTATACACTCGTAGCCATCCTCGATGAAGATATGACCACGAATCCAAAAGAACCAAAACATGTGGTCGATCCAGAAAAAACAGCGATGGTTTTAGCGAAATATATTAATATGGATGAGTCAGAGATCTTACAGCGCTTATCGAAGGATGGAGCATTCCAGGTCGAATTTGGTGTCGCAGGCAGGGATATCTCTCATCAAATTAAGAGTGAAATAGAAAAAGAGAAACTTCCGGGCATTATTTTTACTAAAGGATCTAAACGGTTTTACCCAAACGGTGTATTTTCCTCCCATTTAATTGGCTTTGTGGAGAAAAAGGAAAACGAGGATGGTCGGTCCGAAACGAGTGGGAAACTTGGGATAGAGCAAAGTTACAATAAACTCCTGACAGGAAAAAATGGCTCTTTGAAAGTTGAAAGTGACCTCTGGGGGTTCTTGTTACCAGATGCGGAAAAGAAAGTAACACCTGCAGAAAATGGCGATAACCTCTACTTAACAATTGATAAAAAAATACAGACGTTTCTTGAAGATGCAATGAACCGGGTCGATGAGGAATATGAGCCAGAAAAAATCATTGCGATTGTTGCGGACCCGAAAACGGGAGATATCCTAGCAATGGGCCAAAGGCCGACATTTCACCCTCAAACAAGGGAGGGGATCGAAAATAGCTGGCATAATGAAATTATTGAAACCACGATTGAGCCGGGGTCAACCATGAAGACCTTTACGTTGGCTGCTGCTGTAGAGGAAAATGTCTTTAACCCAAATGAAACGTTTCAATCGGGTTCTTATCGAGTAACGCCTAAATCAGTCCCCATTCGTGATCACAACTATGGGAGAGGTTGGGGTGAGATTTCGTACCTAGAAGGAATTCAACGTTCGTCCAATGTTGCTGTTGCAAAATTGGTAAATGAAAAAATGGGTGTAGACACCTTTAGAAACTATTTAACGGAATTTGGATTTGATAAAACGACAGGTATTGAACTTCCCAATGAAGTAACTGGAAAGATTCAATATGAATGGCCGATTGAGAAAGTAACCACATCATTTGGACAAGGGACAACGATGACCCCCTTGCAGCTAGTTCAGGCAACTACAGCTATTGCGAATAACGGAAAAATGATGAAGCCTAGAATCATTGACAAGATTGTTGATTCTACGACTGGAAAGGTCATTGAACAGAGTGAACCTAAAGTTGCAGGCACACCTATTTCTCCTGAAACAGCGAAAAAGGTCCGAGAGATTCTCGAAACTACGGTTACAAATGAAGACCATGGTACCGGGGGAAATTATCGAATCGAAGGCTATAATGTTGCTGGAAAAACTGGTACCGCACAGATTCCAGGGGATGATGGAAAATACTTAACAGGTCGTGAGAATTTTCTGTTCTCCTTTTTAGGGATGGCTCCGACAGAAAATCCGGAACTGATTGTCTACGTGGCTGTCCAGCAGCCCAAACTTGATGAAAGTACAAATGGTTCCGTTCCTGTTTCAATGATCTTTAATCCAGTTATGAAAAGCAGCTTGCAATATTTAAATATTCAACCTGCTTCCCAAGGGAAGGTTACCTCAGATGAGATTCCTGATGTCAAAGGAAAGGGAATCGACGAATCAGTCAAACAACTTCAAGAGTCAGGGTTAAATCCGGTTGTAGTTGGCAATGGTGACAAAATAGTTAGCCAGCTTCCAGAAGCAGGTGTTAACACGCTTGAAGGCGAACGGATCTTGTTAAGAACATCAGGGAATGAAATCAAGGTTCCCGATATGACGGATTGGTCGTTTAGAGATGTAATGAAGTTCGCTAAACTTGCAGAGTTAAAATTGAACAAAGCTGGAAATGGCTTTGTCACAAAACAAAGTATTAAGCCAGGAACGATTGTAAGTGGCGGGGAGTATTTAATTGTAGAGCTTAGCACTCCACTTCAGCAAACTGAAGCTAAAGAGTCGGAGAAGAAAAGTGACGATAACAAAGAAACTGCAAATGAACCATCAGAGAGTGATTCTGAAGCAGAAAATAACGAAACAGAGGAAGTCGTATACGACTAACCTCTGTTTTTTTTATTTTTGCCTAATCCGTAAAGGTTGCGAACAATGGGGAAGGCTCAGAGCATCTAGTGGCGATTGTGATGAAAAAGGATGAAGTAAGGGAAACGAGAAGTCGGGACAGTGCCTATAGTAATGATAATTGGGCTGGAATCTCCACCGTTCCCTTTTGCATGATGTTCTCCTTATTTTGGGCACGCTGGAATCTCCACCGTTCCCTTTTGCATGATTCTCCTTATTTTGGGCACGCTGGAATC
>NZ_JACWFH010000014.1:96320-96620 GCF_019749255.1 Mesobacillus maritimus
TCTCCTTATTTTGGGCACGCTGGAATCTCCACCGTTCCCTTTTGCATGATGCTCTCCTTATTTTGGGCACGCTGGAATCCCCACCGTTCCCTTTTGCATGATGTTCTCCTTAGTTTGGGCACGCTGGAATCCCCACCGTTCCCTTTTGCATGATGCTCTCCTTATTTTGGGCACGCTGGAATCCCCACCGTTCCCTTTTGCATGATGCTCTCCTTATTTTGGGCACGCTGGAATCTCTAACAATCCTTTTTCCCATCCTCTCCTAATACCGGCACCTAATTCAATACTAAGACCTAGCAT
>NZ_JACWFH010000015.1 GCF_019749255.1 Mesobacillus maritimus
CCGTAGCTAGACAACGATACTCAGTTTACTTTTTCTTCTTACAAACATTATCTAGTTTTGAGGGAACAAAGATTTTTGCGCAAGCAAAATACTTCACCTTCAATTAAATAGTCTGGTGGCGATAGCGAGAAGGTCACACCCGTTCCCATGCCGAACACGGAAGTTAAGCTTCTCAGCGCCGATGGTAGTTGGGGGTTTCCCCCTGTGAGAGTAGGACGTTGCCAGGCAAAATGAAAACAACCATTCTTGGTTGTTTTTTTTTCTGTCTTTTAGAGATTTTTTTGGAAAAAGGTCAATATCTGAATCCACAAGTACTTTAAAAGCATGAAAACCTGACTTTTAGAGGCAAATAAAGTAATTTGTTAATAAAATGAGTGTTCATTCTATGTATAACACTATATTTATTCCCCCTAGAGGGAATAAACACAGTTTATATTCCCCCTAAAGGGAATATCTAGTTACGCATTCATAAAAAATCAGATTATATTCCCCCTAAACCGGCTTTTATTCCCCCTTAATGATGATATATTCCCCCTACAGCGAATAACCAAGTCGATATATTCCCCCTAGGGGGAATATAAGGGGCATGTTCGTCTGGTACAGGAGTTGATAATCGCTTTTCAATGCCAGGCTGTCCTCGGGCACTTGTTGGAAAATTTATAGTGAATATTTATACTTTTTGTAATACAATAAAATCTTGCGAGGAGGAAAGGGAATGAATTTATTACATACGACATGGGAACATTTTAAGCCATATTGGAGGAAGCTGCTGCTTGCGGTGTTTTTTTCATTAGTGGGCGGGGCTTTTACCATTTTGCCTCCATTATTGGCAGGGAAATTAGTGGATGAAGTAATTGAGGGTGGGGAGATGTCCTTATTACTCTGGATTGTTGGCGGTGTTTTAATTGCTTTCTTAGGGAAGTCATTATTTGAGACACTGCAGGAGTTTGTCCAGGTGAAAATTGGCTTGGATGTGATTACCGACATGCAAATAAGGGCCTTTAAAAAACTGCATCGGACACCGATGTCTTTTTTTAGTACAACACCAAGAGGGGATATGTTATATCGTCTCACGCATGATGTGGAATCGATTCAAAATCTAAATAACACGGTCGTCCCACGGATTTTACAGCAGGTCATCAGTGCGGTTGCGGCATTCTCTGCCGTTTTTGTTTTGTACTGGCCGGCCGCTATCATTATGTTTGTTGTTTTTGCTATTTATATTTTGCCTTCATTTAAGCTTGGAAAGACGATGAGAAAAATGAGTGCCGTTCAAAGAGAGATGAGCTCTGATATGTATCATCATTTGCAAGAAAGTATTGAGAGCGTTCGGCTCGTTCGAACGTTTCAAACCCAAGAGCAGGAAGTCGGAACACAACGAAAAAAACTCACCGATTGGAAAACTTATTCTATTCGGGCTGCTTTGATTGGGAAGGTCAATTGGCGCCTCGGGAACTTGTTTAATATTGCGACACCTGGTGTTGTGATGCTATTCGGAGGGTTTGCAATTTGGGACGGGAATATCTCAGTCGGTACTTTAGTTGCCTGCCTAAGTTATATCCCAATCATGTTTTTACCGGTTCGTTCTTTAGCTGAAAATGCGTTGACGATTCAACAGGCGATTCCCGCCTTACAACGAATCTATGAATATTTTGATTTGCCTGAAGAGCATATAGCAAATCTTCCGTCGTTTGGGGAGGTAGAAGGGAAAATTGATTTAGAAAATATCTGGTTTACTTACCCTTCTAGCGAGAAAAAAATACTAAAAGGCGTGTCGTTATCATTAGAGCAAGGGACTCATATTGGAATTGTTGGTACCAGTGGCGGGGGAAAAAGTACTTTGATTCAAATTTTACTAGGGTTGTATGAACCGGATAAGGGGACCGTTCACATTGACGGAAAGAACCTCTTTGACTATAACCGGAATAGTTTCCGCCAACAGGTAGGGGTGGTTTCACAGGAAACCTTCCTATTAAATAGCACTCTGCGGAATAACCTTTTATATGGAAAAACAAATGCAACTCAAGAAGAGTTGGATCGGGCTGTGGAAGCGGCAGGGTTAAAAGAGGTAATTGAATCATTGGAAGATCAATACGAAACAATAGTGGGGGAGCGAGGCTTAAAGCTATCTGGGGGACAAAGACAAAGGGTTGCGCTTGCCAGAGCGATTCTTCGCCAGCCTCCTGTTTTGATTTTTGATGAAGCGACATCTTCTCTGGATGGAGAGACGGAAGAAAAAGTTCAGGAATCGCTTGAACAATTGATTCCTGGACGAACGACGATTACGATTGCTCACAGGCTGGTGACCGTACGAAACGCGGATAAAATTATCCTCTTAGATCAGGGGATGGTGGCAGAACAAGGGACGCATGAAGAACTGCTTGCTCTACGGGGACAATACTATCAGCTATATACAGCACAATACAGCGAGTTGGAAATGGAGATGATAGGATGAGTACAAAAACGGTCTCCTCGCAACCAAAAAGTCGTGATGGAAGAAGAGTCCTGAACTTTCTTAAGCCGTATAAAAAATGGGTCATTGGAGATTCGATTGTGATTGCTATTAGTCAGGTCTTTTCGGCCTTAATTCCCACACTCGCCTTGAGTTGGTTGATAGACACGATCATCCCTGGTGATAATCACCAATGGCTTTGGGGATTAATGTGGCTATTGATTCTTTCAGGAGTATTGGATTTAGTGATGATGGTCATCGATGAGTATTTTTGTCATCAAACTGCAAAGACGGTAACGAATTGGCAAAAGCTACGCCTATTTAGTCATTTACAGGTGTTGCCGTTTTCTTTTTATCATAACAATTCTTCAGGGGAGCTGCTAGCTAGGGTATCAGATGACCCTGATACGCTCCACAATTTTCTTGCTTGGGAAGGGTCAACCTTCATGGCAAGCGTTCAAGGTGTCTTGATATACAGCTTAGTGCTTCTGTGGATTCACCCTTATTTAATGATTACTAGTGTTGTGTTAGGGGTTCTCTTTTACTGGGCATCTAATTATGTTGGAGCTAGAACACGTGCTGCTTCCGCAGATGCGCGTGCCGAGGCTTCTCGCTATCTTGAGAGACTACGAGAATCGGTTACGGGAATTCATTTGTCCCGTGTGATGGGGGTTTCTGATAGTGAGGTAGAGAGCGTAATCAGGATTAGGAATTCTTTTGTCCAGCATTCAATAAAAGAACTTAAAGCAAGAATGCAATCAGTTGTTGTAATTGCGAGCTATAATGGTTTTGCTCTAGGACTGGTTTATTTTATTAGTACATTATTAATTTGGAATGATGGTTTGACGAGTGGACAAATGCTGACCGCAGGAGGGTTAGTGACGATTGCAGCAAATGAAATGCAAAGATTGCTGCGCAACTGGCTATCTGTTAGAAGGACAGGCCCGGCGCTTGATCGTTCCGATATCCTGCTATCGCACGCGACTGCTGATGCGGAAACAACAGCAGGAAAGGTTGGGGATCGGGCAGCTGGCCATATTTCTTTAAAAGACGTTACATTTGCTTATCCAGGCAAGGAAGAAACCGTATTGTCAGGTGTTTCTTTTGATATCCGTTCTGGTGAAAAGGTGGCATTGGTTGGACCAAGTGGCTCGGGAAAATCGACCATTGTCGACTTGTTGTTCAGATTATATGATACGAAAAAAGGCATAATCGAAGTGGATGGTATTGCGATCACGGAATGGGATACAGCATGGCTACGTTCACAAATGGCGATCGTCACGCAAGATGTCCAGTTGCGTAGTGGTTCACTCGCCGAAAACCTGCGCATTGGAAAGCAGGATGCAACCGATGAAGAATTATTAAACGCTCTGCATGCTAGCGGGCTGGATGATATAATCGCAACCTTACCTGAAGGATTGAATACGAAAGTTGGGGAACGAGGCAGCCTTCTCTCTGGAGGTCAAAAGCAGCGATTATCCTTAGCAAGGGCAATTCTCAAGGATGCACCAATTTTAGTGTTAGATGAAGCTAGTTCTGCACTTGATCCGATTACGGAAACGAAAATCAATGAAGCTGTTTTGAAAACAGGCAAGAAGCAAACGATTATCATTGTTTCCCATCGCCTTTCCACGGTTTTATCGGCGGATAACATTATCGTTTTGGAAAACGGAAAAATTGTTGAGATTGGTAGCCATGGAGATTTACTAAAAAACGAAACTGGAGTCTACACTAGACTCTTCGGAAGAGAAGCGGGCATTGGAGAGAGAACCATCCGCCATTCAGAGCCTCAGGCGATATTGTAAAAAAAGAATCAGTATGTAAAATTAAAGCACCTGGACTATTTACATGATAAAATATATGCCCAGTCTTAGGACTGGGTATTTTAATTGTTCAAAATAAATACCATGTAGAAGGCTTATAATTCAAAATCAGTGTGATGGTGTCCACACCTTTAATACAGTGAATATGGTAGAGTGGATTTACTATTGGAAATATTCAAACTTTATAAAGTTAGGAGGGGATAACGAATGATTGAACTCATGATGCAAAAAGCAGAAAAACTTTTTCCAGGATATTTTGCGTTGGTCATGGCGACTGGGGCTTTATCCATCGGAACACATCTGATTGGGATGGAGTTCATTTCCGTTTTTTTATTGTATGTAAATGTGGTGGCGTACCTCACCTTATGGTTTCTTACGCTAATTCGTTTAACCAGATATTTTCCGAGGGTTGTAGAGGATGTAACGAGCCATACACTAGGTCCTGGTTTTTTCACTCTTGTTGCAGGTACATGTGTATTCGGAAGTCAATTAATCATAGTAGCAGACATGGTTACAATAGCTACTTATTTATGGGCGCTGGCAATTTGTTTATGGACCGTCATTATGTATACATTCTTCACAGCTGTCACCGTTCGAAAAGAAAAGCCGACCATGGCAGAAGGGATCAACGGAGCTTGGTTAATCGCAGCGGTCTCAACACAATCCATCTCGATTCTAGGCACCTTGTTGTCGCCATTCATTCATAATGGTCAGGAAATCGTGTTGTTTTTTACTTTGTGCATGTACTTTCTCGGTGGCATGTTATATCTGAACATCATGACACTTATATTCTATCGATTCACCTTTGTAGAATTAAAACATGCTGCGTTAACTCCACCTTACTGGATCAATATGGGCGCTGTTGCCATCACAACACTCGCAGGATCTACGCTCATTCTACATGCGCATTCTTGGCCACTTCTTAAGGAAATCACTCCCTTTTTAAAAGGTTTTACTCTTTTTTTCTGGATAACAGGTACATGGTGGATTCCCTTATTGTTCATTTTGATGATTTGGCGGCATCTTTATCATCGCTATCCGTTATCCTATGAACCACAATTGTGGGGGATGGTGTTCCCGCTTGCCATGTATACAACTAGTACATTTCAATTATCAAAAGCGTTAGAAGTTCCATTCTTAACCGTTATTCCCAGCTTTATGGTGTATATCGCAATAGCGGCCTGGATCATCGTGTTTGCCGGACTGATGCATCACTTGTACATAACAACTAGGAATCATTTTCAAGCACCCAGAAAAAAAGAAATAGGGTTCTGAGTCGTAACACAGTATAAAGGGAAAAAATATTAGGGGGATTTTTATTATTTGTTTGGTTTACTTAATCTAGGAAGTCTCTTGCTTGGACATTAACATTAGTATTACCAAAAGAAATTTAACAAGGTAAAACACAGCATAAATAGCATAGAAAAACGCTTTGAGACTATCACTCAGAGCGTTTTTTTCAAACAAAGCTAAGGTTCTTTATATGTTAGTCTTTAACACCTAATTCATATGTATTACCATCAAGCTCTAACTCTACATGGTTCCAACTTAAAAACTCATCACAGGTAATGGACAGTTTATTGTTAGACCACTTATGAAATTTAATCATATCCATTTGTATTGGACTATCCACATATATCTTTTCGGATAAAGTTGATTTTATAATTTCAATAGTATAATAATCAGCTAGTATGAAATCTCCCGAAGGGCTAACTGTTAAATTTTGATATTGAGGCTGGGACTCATATTCAGCTAATTCTCCACTGAGAGAATTCAGTTTAAATAAATAATCCGAAGTAAGGACAAGCACACAGTTATGCATTTTTGATACTGCAACTCCTCGTGGAAAGCCTCGAAAATGACCACACCATTCACTTAAATCTTTATTAGTGAATTTTATCCAAGTCCAATCCTGAGAGTTCCATGGACTTGAAATATCATAAATCTTTTCATAGTATTCTCCTGAAAATGGTTGAGTTAGAATCTCTGCTTTCGTTATCATTCTTTTGTCCTCCATTAAAAAACAATAATTACACGCTGCTGCTTTGAAGTATTTACAAGCCTAATTGAATTACCGCCCTTATTAGAAGAAGAATAAAAATAACCCTATAATTCCGGTCACCAAATAACAAATAACGCCTATTTTTTTCTTTGTTTTATCAACTTTAGCTTTCTTTTCTAAGTTTCTTATGTAGTCATATATCACCCATAAACTAATCAAAAGAACAACCCCAAACACTGGCTTAATTTTCAAATAGATGAGTGTAAATACTGTCACGATTGCGAACGCTACGTTACTTAAAATTGTTAGAATGATAACTGCCCCCTTGATGTTCTTCTCTCTAATTCTACTGCTCAACGTTTCCTGTGAGCTTAAGAAGTTAACTACTCTAATCTTTTTTATCTTCTAAAGCTACACCAATGATAAATAATAATACGGCAAGAAGAATTTCTATTGGAAACGGAATCGTAATACTATGCATAATTTCATCAATTGTAAAGATTAACAACCAAGTAACTGTACAATCAATCATCATTCTTGCAAAAAGTAGGTTCCATTTTCCCGAGATAAACTGAGAAGATACTCTAACTATCGCCTTAGAAAATATATCAGTGATAATACCGACAAGATAATAACTAGCGACAAATATTAATAGAGAATAAAAAGAATTATAGTTTACTCCTAGTAAGCTGAAAATACCTGCAAATCCAAAATAAGCAATTCCTAAAACAAAGGAAATAGAAAAGACAATAAGGAACAGGATGGTTGTAACCGCAAGAACCTTATCCTTAAAGTTCATATCTCGAAATGAACTGTTATCATTACTCATTCCATTTCTCCTTTCTAAAAAAAATCCTCGTCAAATATTAAACTCTTCTGCTTCGTTCGTATAAGAACATCATTTCACAGAGTATAAATTTATCTTACCATAAATTCTCGGGTTCCCTTTTAATAGAAAAAGACATTCAATATAAAGCATACAATGTGCAACAAATCTGGCAACGATTTTAAAAGGAATCAAATAATTCCTGCAGTGTTGCAAGTCATGTGCAAATTAATAGTTGTAATATATATAACTACCAAAAAGAGACACAAATTCAAAAGTGAATTGTGTCTCTAATTATGATGGTTTTTTCTGTCTTTTCCCAATATCCGAAACTGTTACGAATAGCACATAGATCTTTTCTATTTACTCTTTGGTGAATACGGAGGTAGGGAGTTTGTTGTTAAAAAGACATCAAATTGTTCTGGATTCCTTTTGGCAAGCTTACAAAATTTGTTACACTTCAGCTTTACTCGACGACTTCATAACTAAAATAGTACTCTTCTTTGATTGTAATCTAGCTTGGCCGATTGCGAAGCTGGTTTCATTGTCAAACGATAACAATAGACCGACTGCTCAATGAGGGACTGCCTAAGTTAGATCTAAGGAGGTCTTGATGGTTAGTAGTTTTTATCGATTATTCTCAAAATCCAAATAAGACTAGCTAAATAAATCACATCCCCCAATCAAAGTAAAATGGGATTTCAACTGTTGTGGGAACCACTAGGATGGATGACTTTTTTTATAGACTACTAGTTAATAGAATTAGGTTGGTTCACAACGCCCTTTAATCCGGTAAAGAACCTCACTGTGATTAAAGTGGTAGCAAGGACAACGAAGATCCCACTGATAGCACCAACTTGATCGGAAAGTACCCATTCTGGCATATGCTCTGCCCATCTTCTAGGTGTGCTAATGCTCCCGGCGTAAAGGAAGGAACCAACAATTCCTGTGAAAAAGGTAAAATATAAAGAGATACTAAAGGTATCAAAACGATTATGTTTGATAGAGCCTTCTGTTTTATTAAAGTAGTACATAAAGCCGAGAATCATTGCGATTACTCCCATTCCCATATATGTATGGAAGTGACCTGGCACCCATTTCGTATTATGCATCACATGATTGACCACAATCGTAGCATCAATAATCGCTGGTATAGCTCCTGCGACCCAGCCAAACATGGCTAAGAACAAGAGACTTGAGGCAAAGTCCCATTTGATGCCAGACCGATACACAATCATTAGAGCCCCATAAGCTGTTACGACCATGACTGGAAGTCCATTGGCGTAAGAAAAGACCTGGCCGATAATCAGCATCCATGTTGGAACCGCAAAATCCATTAATAAGTGGTGTGTATAGATCATTAATGTAAATAAAGTGGAAGCGTTCCAAGCAATTAAGAAGGCTTTATTTGATTTCCATGGACGCTTTGTATATTTCGCTAGAACTTCATAAACAGCGATAACGGCCATATAAATGGTGGCATTGCAAAAGATATGTCCAAATGCATAAGTCAAATGCTTAGCAAGCATCGGATCCATCCTAATCGCAGGATAGATAATATTGATGATTGATCCAATGATGACAATTGCTCCAGCTAGGATGGCCGTTGAGTTGGTGATAATTACCATGGTTGAAGCCACAACCGCAGCCGGTGGTCCATACCCTTTCTTTCCTCTAAAAATATAATCCCAGCCAAGGGTTTTTCCCAGACCCCCATACTCTTTTATGAAACGTTTAGCCAAATACATATACATAATTAAATACCCGATGCCTAATATCAACACTCCTAATAAAAACATTAGCGGACCGACAATCCCATAAATTTGTGCAGATTGAGCTGGCAATGGATATAAAAATGTCCAAGCATCGGAAAAATCAAATCCGAAAATCGCGATGAATATTAACACAACTCCGATTAAAGAGAGAGTAAAATTCAACAGAAAAATGGTTGGATTTAGTTTTATGTATTTAGATAGGAAATACCACATGATGGCGGTTCCACCTAAAGCTGCAATTCCAACCATTCCGATCCCGTGGGCAGTCATGATCTTGTAAAACCAAATCGGTGTGATCGTAATCATCTCACCTTGGTTGAGCAGCATGAGTACCCCGAGTATCATCATAAGGATTAACATGATGCTCGTCGTCATTAAATAATAGATGACCGTTTTTTTAGCTAAAGGATGGATGCTAGATTCCATTTGCTTGTCCTCCTTCAGGTGTAACGACGATTTCTTTTATCATGACATGGTGACCAACGGAGCAATACTCTAAACAGAGGATTTTATACGTCCCTGGTCTTTCAAACGTATAATAAACGGAATTCTCATACTCCGGCATCGCTTGAGTTTGTGCAACCAATTCTAGATTCTCATCATAGAGCCCAAATCCGTGAGTGACATCTTTTGCAGTTACTTTAAATTCCACTTGATCCCCTACAGTAAAGCTCTCCTCGCTCATCTCCCAGTAATACTGAAGACCAACGACTTCAACAACCTGGGTTTCAGCCGATGCTGTTTCTTTTGCATGGGCACTATGGTAAGGCAAGTCGTCTAATGTTAAATAGGTAGCGATCCCCATTACTGCTATTAGAGCAATAAAATAATATTTTCGAATGGTATAGCCTTTTTCTTGGATAGGTCCGTACTTAGATGTGCGCTTCGATTCTCCGTAAACAAAGGCAAAGGCGAGCGCAAGAAGAAACTCAAAAAATACTGTTAAATACAAAGCAATCATTTGGTACATACATACACCCCCGTGATAAAAATTGAAAAACCTCCCAGTCTTCCCTCAAAACCCCAATACCAATTTTAATATAGTAATAAAGTATATTAAGTGATATAAAACATACTCTATTTAGAAATTTCTATAAATTCAAAGATTCAGTTTATATAAGTCTTATAGAGGAACTAATGCCATACTCCTACATTGGTCAAATAGAGGTGGGGGTATATGTGAAAAATTTTGTGTCAAATTATTTATCCATAGTGATATACCTCACTCCAGTGATTCTCATTCGCAATTATGATGTAAGTAAGAAATCAAGGGGGGGAAATTCAATGAAAGCTACGAATGTGAAGGCGCAAGAGGAAGCACAAAATGAAACTGTTCATGTTCAAGAAACATCAAAGGTAGGAACTTGGATTTCAGTTGGAATTGTAGGCTTAGTGATTTTAGCTACCTATTTTATTCTTTACGGATTATACATGGCAAGGGTCTAGAAGGAGGAGGGAAATACGATGCATTTAGATGAAAAGATATGGTTATTTTTAAGCTTCGGTATGATTATGATTTTTATGATTTTTACAGGGTATCAAGCAGTTGCTTTAGAGATGGGGCCACCAAGTCATAAGGAAACCATTGATCCACAAAAGGTCGATCAGACAGCACCTTTTGATAACCCAGGCATTAAACAAATTGGTGAAAATGAATATGAAGTGGTGATGACCCTTCAAATCTTTAGCTTTACTCCAATGGATATTGAAGTTCCTGCTGGGTCAACGGTTCATTTTACCTTAACTTCAAAAGACGTTACCCATGGCTTCCAGGTGGCGAATACCAACATAAATGCAATGGTTATGCCAGGGCATATTCAAAAGATTTCGCAGAAATTCGATAAGCCAGGAAAGTATTTAGTGTTATGTAATGAATATTGTGGTGCTGGACACCAAGCAATGAGTACAACAATCACGGTTAAATAAAGGGGGGAAAGAAAGTGCAAACTGCATTAAAAACAACATCCATAAAACAAAAAACAAACCAAGCTTTAGGCGTGAACCTAGAAGACGCTAGAATCTCGAAATCATATTTAGCTGTTGCCTTTATCGCAGTCTTATTAGGTGGTCTTCTTGGGTTAGTACAAGGTTTAAATCGTGCAGGTGTTTTAACACTTCCTGCATGGGCGAACTATTATCAAGTTTTAACCGCACATGGTTTATTATTAGTCGTCGTGTTCTCAGCTTTCTTTACCATAGGATATTTCTATGCTGGGCTTTCACATACATTAGGAGGATTACTTCCGAAAGTAAGGAAAATTGCATGGGTTGGCTTTTGGACGAAAATTGTCGGATTTGTATTAGTTGTCATTCCAGTTTTGATGAATGAAGCGTCCGTTATGTACACGTTCTATCCGCCAATGGCTGCACACCCAATGTTCTATTTTGGGTTAGTATTGATTGTATTGGGAGTTTGGGCGCTATCAGTCGGGGCATTTATGCAGGTAGCCCATTGGAGAAAGAATCACAAGGGACAGCATCTTCCAATTATGGCTTTCTTTGCGACAGGTGTTTTTATCCTTTTAGTTGGTGCAACGGCATTCGTAGCAGTAGAAGTTCTATTCTTAATTATTCCTTGGGTACTTGGCTGGACGGATGGAATCAACGTCATGCTTTCCCGTACGTTATTCTGGGCGTTTGGACATACTGCGGTTAACATTTGGTATTTAACAGCTGTTTCAGCATGGTATGTCGTAATACCTAAAATCATTGGGGGACATCGTTGGAGTGACCTATTAACACGTATGGTCGTTATTCCATTAGTCATCATGAACATTACTGGTGGTTTCCATCACCAAATCGTAGATCCTGCGATTTCAGAAGGAATCAAGTACATGCACGTATTTATGAGTTTAGCAATTGGATTCCCATCTTTAATGACCGCTTACGCATTGTTCAGAGTATTTGAGCGTACAGCAAGACAAAAAGGTGGCACAGGGTTTATTGGTTGGTTTAAGAAAATGCCTTGGGGAGATGTTCGCTTCTTATCTCCATTCATCGCAATGGTTGCGTTTATTCCTGCGGGAGCTGGTGGAATTGTTCAAAGTACAAACCAATTAGACCAAGTCGTTCATAATACAATGTGGATCGTTGGACACTTCCACTTAACATTAGGGATGTCAGTTGTTATGACGTTCTTCGGAATTAGTTACTGGTTGATTCCATATCTATCAAAACGTGTATTAACACCAAATATGAACAAAGTAGGTGTGGTTCAAACAATCATTTGGACTGTAGGTATGGTCATTATGGCGATTTCGATGCATATTGCCGGCCTATTCGGTTCACCTCGTAGAACATCTTTCACCACCTACGGAGATTTCGCAGAACAATTAGGCTGGAATCCACTTATGGCAGCTGTAGGAATTGGCGCAACATTATTGCTAATTGCGGTCATTTTGCAAGTATACGCTGTATTTAATATGATGTTCTTTGCTCCAAAAGGAGAAACAGAATTTCCAATTGCAGAGGAAGAACCAGGAGCAGCAAAAACTCCTTACTGGACAGAGCGTTGGGGCGTTTGGGTTGTCTTAATGTTACTCGTCATTTCCATGGCTTATGTGATTCCGATTGTTGATATGATTGTCAATGCACCTCCAGGATCACCACCATTTAAAACTTGGTAATTTATACGATTAAAAAAGAGATAGCTCGTACTGGGGCTATCTCTTTCAAATAGTCAAACTTTAATCCTTTGAAAAATCAAACCTCTATATTTTTTGTTCAGTATAAGCTGGTAAATTCACTGTTGAAAAAAGAGCACGTGACTGAATTAGAAACCTAATAACTAGCTGTTTTAACGCTAAAATTGGTTTTAGGATTTTAGCCCAAATCTTTTACGAAAACAGCCTTCAAATAAAAGGAAGTGATCACTGTGATCAAAAATAAGCAAACCTTATATTCCTGTCTGATTGTTCTTGTCTTTGGTTTTAGTTTGTTCTTTGTAGGAACAGATGGCTTTACTGCATATACTGCAGAATCTGCAAGAGTTACGAAATTAATCGAAGAAAAGCCTATGTTCCCCGAGGTCACTCTTGAGGATAGTGAAGGGCGGACGTATTCGATATCAGAATTTGAAGATAAATATGTTTTTATTACTTTTATCTACACAGGATGTACGACTGTATGTATTCAATTGGAACAGAATATGGCACAGGTTTACGAAAAAGTACCTAGCGAATATAGGGGAAAGGAAATTGTCTTTTTAAGTATAAGCTTTGATCCAACGCGAGATGATCCTGAGATGTTAGATAAATATAAAGATATGTTTAAAAGTGATGGGGAAACGTGGAGGATGGCAAGAATTCCGAATCAAAATGAACTAGATTCCTTGTTGGAAAAATTCGGTGTGATAGTTATTCCAGATGGAGATGGGAATTTTGCGCATAATGCGGCCTTTTACTTAGTAGATGGAAAAGGCTCTTTGGTGGATGTGATGGACTTTAGTGAAATTAATGAAGCGGCGAGTAAAGTAACTAACCTAATTGAAGCAAACAAGGGGGAGTAATTCATGGGTCAATTTATAGCGGGTCTCTTGTTGTTGCTTGCGTTGATGATTCCTCCTGTTGCAACACTAATGGAATCAGTCATGATTATTCACATGCATATGCAAATGCCGATGCTCATCATTGCAGGGTTTTTCATGGGTCGATTCTTTCTAGACCGTTTCCCGCAGTTCTTTAAAAAATACAATCAAAATGGGCTTCCTGGAATCCTTTTATTTACGATTATTATGGTCTATTGGATGCTGCCACGTACTATGGATGAAGCCTTAACGGTCCAAACTGTGGAGGCTTTTAAATTTATAAGCTTACCATTTTTAGCTGGGGTACCTTTACGTGATAGTTGGAAAAAGCTTAATAAAGTTGGGAGAAACAATCTTATTACCCTTTTTGCGGTTATGTTTATTGGATTTGGCTGGTTATATATTCAATCGAACGCGCAATTATGTAATAATTATCTTGTTATTGATCAAATCATCCTAGGGTGGGGATTCATTACGATGGCAATTTGTTTGGTCATCTATTTAGCTTATAGCCTGCTTGTTGACCCATCGCAATATGAATAGGAAGCAAGGTGGTGTCATGAGCAAGATTGTGGTGAAAAGGATTTATGATGAGGTTGATTCTTCATCAGATGGATATCGTGTCCTAGTGGACCGACTTTGGCCGAGAGGGATGTCTAAAGAAAAAGCGAAAATTAGGGTATGGGCGAAAGAAGTAGCGCCAAGTACCGAGCTTCGGAAATGGTTTGGACATCAGCCACAACGATACGAGGAGTTTAAAGAAAGATATTTAGAAGAACTAAGAACAAATGAAGAAAAGTATGCATATCTAGTAGAATTGAACCAGTTGGCGAGGGAAGATACCTTAACACTCCTATATGGAGCTAAGGATCTAGTTTATAATCATGCTCAAGTTCTAAAAGAAGAATTAGAGAGAGTGGCTGAAAAACGTTCACCATGGTAGAAAATGTCTCTTGTCCATACTTCCTTTAATTAGAAAAAAGAATTATTGTACATTTCTTCAATATTACAGTAAGATAACAATTGAACCACTTTTCTAAGGGGAGGGTTAATATGAGACAAGATGTAGTACCTTCTCTACAGAAGGCTCGGGGAACGACATTATCAGACACACAAAAAACACTTAGTATCTTTACGGACATAAAATCCTTGTTAAAAGGACCAGTTTTGGTTGCAAATGTATTGCCAGTATTTACAGCATTTTGGTTAGCACTCTATTTTACAGGTGCTTCTTTCAGTGACCACTGGGGGCTGTTTTTCCTCACAATGATTGGGAGTACGCTGGTCATGGGCGGTGCACTTGTTATAAATAATTGGTACGACGTTGATATTGATACGGTCATGGATCGTACGAAAAACCGTCCAACCGTAACAGGAAATTTTTCACTTAAAACTGTTTTAACGCTCGGGATTGTTCTTTCGATTTTAGGATTTATCCTGTTGCTGTTTACCACGTTAGAAGCTACCATTTATGCGTTTGTGGGATGGTTCACTTATGTGGTTTTATATACGATGTGGTCAAAACGTCGATATGCCTTCAACACCATCATAGGAAGTGTTTCAGGTGCGGTAACGCCATTAATCGGCTGGGCCGTGATTGAACCTGTTGCTCATACAGTACCAATTGTATTGTTTTTAATTCTTTTCATTTTTCAAATGCCGCACACTTTTGCGATTGCAATCAGAAAGTACGATGAATATAAGGCTGCAAACGTAGCGATGCTCCCGGTGGTACGTGGGATTAAAGTGACAAAGGTACAAATGGTTCTGTATATTGCTTGTTTACTACCATTTCCATTTTTCCTATCATCGCTTGGAACAGCATTTATCGTGATCGCCACGTTGCTTAATGTTGGGTGGCTAGTGGTTAGCATGAGCGGATTTTTTATAAAAGACGATAAAAAATGGGCGTATGTGAATTTTCTATACTCCGTTAATTATATATCTCTATTGTTTTTATTGATGGTTATCGTGACACTTCCGTTATAGAAGGCTAGGCGAATCTCTCTCTGTAAGAAAGAGACTGCCTAGCTTTTTTATGTAGTCTAAAAGAAGCAGGGGTGTTTACAGAAGAAATGATGATGTGCATAATAATATAGGGACTTCATAGGGTCAAAGTAGTTGCGCAAAGATTTATTAGGGGAATTTTCACCTATCACAGGTATGACTTCTGCAATTGATTCTATGAAAATGGTACAGGTAAATAAATAGCTTTAAAGGAATGATCTTAATGACAACAAGTACGAAAGACACAGAAAAAGCACTTACGAAAACTCTTCAAGCCTTACACAAGATGAATAACGACCTAGCGGAAAGAGAAGCGGCAAAAAGATGGAAAGCAATTGATGTTCCAATGTCGCTTAAGGAAAGTCTTAATCGCCTACCTAAATCTGATCTTGATTCAATCCGAAAGAAGTTGGAAATTAAAAATGCAAGTACGCTTAAAAAAGCAGACTTGATTGAGGTCCTTCAGGAGAATATTCCAGCACATCTTGAGAGGATTTGTAAAGATCTAGATAAAGAGCGCTATAATCTATTAACAAAGGTCGCTGAAAATGGTGGGTCTATTCCTGCTCCTAGCTTAGAACCAGCGCAATTCAACTATTTTGAGACATACGGAATTCTGTTCACTGGGACTTTCAAAGATCAAAAAGTAGTGGTAATGCCACAAGAAATTGTCGAGGCCCTGCTTGCTTTAGATGGAAGTGAAATCCAATCGGTTATTAAAAGAAATACTGAGTGGATTAAACTCACGAATGGGGCTCTATACTACTATGGTTCATTAAGGCTAGCCCAATTAAGTGATGTATTAGAAACGCACTATAATGACCAAATCCGTCTTGCCGAATACCTAGATGTTATCGAGCAGGCTGTTACGTATTACAAAGAAATTCGATTAGAGAAAGGTGTTTTCTCCAATGCTAGAGTCTTTGACGCGGAAAGAGTCCTTCGTGAACACAAGACGAGAATTGAGTTAGGGTATTATCCTTTTACAAAAGCACAATTATTGGCTGCAGGGGAACCAGACTTTGTCGACCGCAACGCAAGTTATCGTAAATTTGTTCAATTCCTACTGGATCATTTTAAAATGACGGAGGTAGAAGCGGACATGATTGTGGAAGAATGTGTTTACGCCAAACGAATTGGCGAACAACCGAAGGATATTCTCCAATATCTCCAAAGTAGAGTCGAGATTGAAAACATTGAAACATTACGGGGAATTATGGACCGAATCATCGACCTCATGAACAACACGAGAGATTGGTTCTTAAAAGGGTACACTCCTTCAGAGTTACAACCGGAAAATAACAAGAGCATTCAGTCCTTGCAGAGTCAAGATAAGAAAATAGTAGATTTTCACGAAAAGAAAAAGCAAAAGATTGGTAGAAATGACCCTTGCCCATGTGGGAGCAACAAGAAGTATAAGAAATGTTGCGGGAAATAGAATTTTAGTATATAAAGTACAACCTGTTGGCATTGCCGACAGGTTGTTTTATTTATATAAGTTTTCACAGTCTCGTTTTGTAGAACCAACCCTATAGGTGATCTAGACAAGGCTTTTTGCAAATCCAATACTTTTCTCAACATAACCCATGTTTTTATAAAATCTATGTGCTCTCTCTCTTTCTGGTCGACTCCCACTATTTAATCCAATTCCAGTAGCTCCAATGCTTCTAGCCCAACTTTCTGCATCCTCTAAAAGTTTTTTCCCTATTCCCATACTTCGATAATTGGAATCGACAACAAAGGATACAATACGAATGTAGAAGCCATCCATCTCATAATAATATCCCTTTATCATCCCTATCAACCCAACTACCTTATTATCATAAGTAGCTAATAAGGTGTGATAATCAGGACTTGATTCAATATTCCTAAAGCGTGTTTTCAAGCTATCAAGTGTAGTAGGATAACCAAGTTGTTCAATTAGTGAAGTTATTTTTTCAATATCATTCATTGTCGCTTTTCTGATTTCCATTTTCAAATCCTCCTGAATTTTATTCTTTTTGTTTCGGTACTTATTTCTTTTTCTCCTTTTTTTCCTAAACTGACACGATTGTTAAGTACGGAATTCATAGTAAAGTTTGAAAGGCAAACAAGAATTTGAAAAACTTTTTACCAACATTCTATAAAAAGCCGTTATAATATTTTTATTTATTAATGGAGGGCTAGGTGTAATGATAGAAATGACGACAAATAGAATAGAAGGGTTACTCGATATCAATTGGGAACAGGTAATCGACTATGGGATTTCGCTCCTTATTACCATACTGGTTACCTACCTTATCTTATACGTGGTTCGATTATTAATCGCCCAATTTTTTAGAAGAACGAATTTTATAAGTGAGAAAAAAGAACAAACGATTGAGTCTGTTGTCAAAAATACCTCCCATTATTTAGCGTTTTTTATTATTGTGTTAGCGGCGCTACGGCCATTTGTCGATATCAAAGATATCTTGGTTGCTGGCGGAGTCATTGGGATTGTTGTTGGGCTAGGTGCGCAAAAAATTATGACCGATATCCTTGCTGGTTTTTTCATGATTTTCGAAGAGCAATTTCAAAGAGGAGACTTTGTTCATATCAATGGGGAACTAGAAGGTGGCACGATTGAGGACCTGGGTTTTCGTGTCGTGAAAGTGCGCTTGCTTAATGGAAAACTCATGACGGTGCCAAACGGGGAGATTCGCAAAGTAGAAAATGGAAACGTTGAAAAAAGGAGAATCTTTGAAAGTGTGATTGTTAGTTTTAAAGAAAATCCCTCAAGAATTGAAAACCTTCTGCAAGAGGTTTGCAATGACCTAAATGAACACCATAAACAATACCTAAAAAAAGACCCAATCACAGGGGAATACGTTGAAGTTTATCAGGTGCATGGGCTATCCTCGCTAGATGTTAGTCCATTAGGCTACCGTTTTTCCATTAAGGCAACTGTTAGTGATGATTATTATTTAGTGGCCGCACAACAAACCAAAAAACGATTGGCACAGAAAATCTATGATGAAAAAATCTTGATGCCAACACAGCAAGTGGTGTTGCAGCAAACGGAGAGGGAGTATGAGCAGTAGGGTTTAGCACTAGGATCGAACCTCTGGGCTGTGTTCCCTTATTTTTAAGAAAAAGGCCTATAAAATCCTTCTAAACCACTCATCTTTATGAGATAATTAAGGTGGATATTATTATCTTTGAAATGTACAAATAAGCTTAAATGATCTTTGGTGGAGTCTGTCGCAATGGGATATTTGTGTCCTTTTGAAACAGACTCCTTATTTTTTAAAAATGAAATAGAGCGATTTCATTTAATAGGAGATAAGAGTTCAATAAGTTCCCAGAATAGTAGTTCAGTTTGTACTATAAATTACTAATGTACATTTCAATATCCATAAAGGTATATGAATCATAATAACATTATGATAGAAGGGACTGATGTTTATTTGGGTGTATTAGTTTCTAAACTAAAAGAAGTATTATCCGCAGTACTCCCAATTACTGGTATTGTTTTGTTATTGCATTTTACGTTAACTCCTCTTGATTCCTCTTTATTGATTCGATTCATCCTTGGAGCTGTCTTAATCATTATCGGATTGGCTATTTTTCTATTTGGGGTTGATATTGGGATTACTCCTATTGGCCAATCAATGGGGAAGAGTCTTGCGAAGTCCAATAAGATTTGGATTGTGGTAATAGCTGGTTTGATCCTTGGTTTTTTTATTTCCATTGCTGAGCCTGATCTGCATATCCTCGCAGGACAGATTGAGTCTGTTACTTCAGGAGATATAACAAAGGTAAGTATTGTAGCAATTGTCTCAATTGGTATTGCTGCGCTTGTTTCCATTGGGCTTGTTCGAATTGTCTACAATATTCCATTGTATAAAATATTGTTGGTGTTGTACCTAATCATCTTCGTTCTTGCTATCTTTACATCACCGGAGTTCTTAGCGATTTCCTTTGACGCTTCTGGAGCAACAACGGGTGCTCTAACCGTCCCATTTATTCTTGCCCTGGCGCTGGGGGTATCCTTGTTAAAAAAGGATAGTAAAGCCTCTGAAAAAGATAGTTTCGGTCTGGTAGCCATTGCTTCCACGGGTGCCATTATTTCCGTTATGATTATGAACATTATTTCGAAATCTGATAAAATAACTGGAAGTTTGGAACATCACGATGTGGATTCCGTATCCATTATTGGTCCGTTTTTACAAAAAATTCCGATACTTGCTGGAGAAGTAGCCATGGCCCTTCTTCCTATCATCATCATTTTCTTTGTATTTCAGAAAATTTCCATTAAAATGTCTAAAAAGGCAGTTCGAAAAATCTTAATGGGGATCCTCTTTACCTTTATAGGTCTTGTTCTATTCTTAGTGGGGGTCAATGCTGGATTCATGGATGTGGGGACCACTGTTGGACATAATATTGCCATTTTAGATAATAAGGCATATGTTGTTATTGTGGCCTTCGTGTTAGGGTTTGTAACCATATTGGCTGAGCCTGCCGTTCACGTTTTAACCAACCAGATTGAAGATGTGACGAGCGGGTATGTAAAAAGGAAAGTAGTCATGACGACCCTTTCAATCGGAGTGGGGCTTGCCGTCGCTTTATCGATGTTACGAATTCTAATCCCTGAACTTCAACTTTGGCATTATCTTTTACCAGGGTATATGATTGCATTAGCAATGACCTTTATCGTTCCGAAGTTATTTGTTGGGATTGCTTTTGATTCCGGAGGTGTTGCTTCCGGACCAATGACCGCTACTTTTATATTAGCATTTGTTCAAGGTGCAGCCGAAGGGATTGAAGGGGCAAATGTTTTAATAGATGGTTTTGGCATGATTGCAATGGTAGCATTGACACCATTAATTGCTTTACAGGTTTTAGGTTTAGTCTTTAAACTGAAATCGAAAAGAGGAGGATTTGAACGGGATGTCGAGTAATTCTGAAATCGCCGACTTCGAACTAGTTTGTATTATTGTCAACTTTGGATTAGGAAGTAAAGTAATGCAAACAGCTAAGAAACTTGGTATTTCAGGAGGTACTGTGTTATTAGGAAAAGGCACAATAAAAAACCGCCTCTTGGAATTTTTAGCTTTAACCAATGTGAAAAAAGAAATTGTCTTAATGGTTTCAAATAAAAATACAGCCACAAAAGCTCTTGAGGAGCTGAATAAGAAATTTAAATTTGCAAAACCAAGTCATGGCATCGCCTTTACGATTCCGGTTTCTCAAGTATTAGGAGCCAGGAGTTGTCAAAGTGATGAGATAAAGGAAGGACGAGGTGCAGAAACGATCATGTATCATGCGATTACTATCATTGTAGAAAAAGGCAATGCAGAGGATGTTATTGAAGCAGCAACCGAAGCAGGCTCAAAGGGTGGTACAATTATTAATGCAAGAGGTTCAGGTATTCATGAGACTAGCAAGGTATTTTCAATGGATATTGAACCGGAAAAAGAGATTGTCATGATTTTGTCCGAAAAGAATAGCACCGATGCAATCGTAGCTTCAATTAGGAAGAAACTTAAAATAGATGAGCCAGGGAATGGAATCATCTTTATTCAAGATGTTAACAATACGTATGGTTTATATGAGTAATATCCTTCTTTGGAATCTTTACATTTGAATACTTCATGCGACATCCTGTTGATCACCATCTAGCTTTTATGAAGGGGAAAATAGGAGGGCAATTCAAAACATGAGTATCAATCTTGTCGTTGCAGTCATAACCTATTTCATGATTTTAGTTACAGCCTATATCATTGTTATTTTTACTAACTATAAGGAAGAAACAAGTGAGGAAATAATCGTTCGTGCTTATAATCATGCATTTGTTATTCTTGCTTTTGGATTGTTTGTTGTATATACACTTATTATTCTGCCGCATATCACCCTAGACGATCAATTTACATCCTACTTAATTTTAATGAGTAAGTTTATTTCTATCCTTACACTCGGAGGTAGTCTGTTTCTATTAACAAGAAAAAAGTATACCAACGAATGAAGTTTCGCGTAAATTAAGAGAAAGGCAGCCCTATAAGTATTAAGGGCTGCCTTTCTTTGTTAATGTGCTGAGGCTTTATCGAAGTTGCTTCCACTGACATCGGCAATATTCTCGATTGCTACTAGAGCATGGGGGTCCGTTTCTTCCACGATGGAACGGAGAGTGGCTAATATTGTATACTAAACTGTATATTTATGGTGAATATGATGTTGGTCCGTGAGTATATCGGAAGGGTAGAGGAATAATACTAGATTTTGGAATTGGAGTTTTTGAAGTAAAGTGATTGGATTAATAGTGTAAATCATTATAGCCAACCTCTTTTTAATCTGTTAGAAAGGAATATGTGGATGCAACCTTTTACGAAAAGAGTCGTTACCATCATACAGAATATCCCTGAAGGTCGAGTTATGACATATGGGCAGATTGCTAGCGTGGCCGGTAGTCCGCGCGCAGCCCGTCAAGTGGTGCGTGTGCTACACTCGATGAGTAAGAAACACCAACTCCCATGGCACCGCGTTGTGAATAGCAAGGGGAAAATTGCCTTGCAGGATGACGCTTCTTATCATGAACAGCTGTTATCTCTTGAAAGTGAAGGGATTGAGGTTGGTTTGAATGGAGTGATTGATTTGGCAAGATATCAATATCACCCTGACTAATGCTAGTTTAGATAGAAAAGTACTAAGGTGAACAGTTAACAAACTCGGTGAAATAAAAATAGTGAAGAAAATAAAAGAAGCATGGTTTTTGATTGATAACCATACTTTTGCTATTAAACTAAAGTTCCTATTTATCTTCACGTAATAAATAGTTGTTACCGTCTTGGTCTTTAAATGTGAACATGGAGCCATAAGGCATTTTTTGCAGTTCATCTACAACTACTCCGTTTTCTTTCATTTTTCCGTAAGCAGAATCGATATTACTTGTGCTGAAGAGAATAGACGGATGGGCAACAGCAGAAGGGCTCTGTTGTTCCATTGCAGACTTAGAGTAAAGAACAAGAGTGGTGAATTCGTCTTCACTTGGACCCACCTCTATCCAAGACATGTTGGGACCCATTGCTTGTTCAAATTTTAAAACAAACCCAACCTTGTTTAACCAGAAGTCTTTAGCTTCCTCTTGATCTTCTACATAAACCGTTACCTTCCCAATTTTGTTTATCATAGTAAGCTCCCTTTTGTTTATATCATCTAATTCTAGGTTATTTTACCAATTAGTCTTGGGAATAACAACGTTGTTCGTTTTATTAAGTCCGTATAAAAACATATCGATTCAAAATAAAAGATAAAAATTTTTGAGAGTTTTTCCTTTTATGATTCGTTATAGGTAGTGAAAAAGCTTTTTCGAAAAAATTGAGGAGATTACTAAATGAAGTGTGACGAGACCAATTTTATTAAACGTTTAAAAAAACAAGATGAAGCTGCACTCGAGTATGTAATAGAGAAATATTCTGCTCTTGTTCATGCAATAGCTTATAAAATCCTATCCAACATTAGTATTGAAGCGATTGATGAGTGCGTCAATGATGTGTTTTTAACCCTTTGGCAAAGCGCTAATCAATTTAAAGGAGAACCTGAAGATTTTAAAAAATGGATTGGAATGATGACAAAATACAAAGCGATTGATGCGTTCCGAAAATTGGAGAAACAGAGGGCACGGGAGCAAAGTGACGAAAGGCTTCATGAACATTCAAACCATGAAGATGTGCAAATGCACTTATTAAAAAAGGAAGATAAGAATACTCTCCTGCTCGCGCTTAATAGTTTAGCAGAAATAGATCGAGATATTTTTATGATGAAATATTCGCTTCAGTTAACCACTGCTGAAATAGCAGAATCCCTCCACCTGTCTGTTTCTGCAGTGGAGAATCGTTTATATCGCGGAAAGAAAAAATTAGCTCAACATTCACAACTAAAGGAGGTATTTCTATGAGTCAGGATTTTAAAGAATGGCTTGATCTCGATATCGATGAGATAGAACCAAGGCCTCTATCAACCGAACAAAAAGCAAAGATAAAAAAACATGTCTTAACCAAAGGGAAGAAGAATAAGCGTTTCAATGTGCGATATCTTGCTGGTGCTGCGCTTCTTGGTATAAGTGTTTTATCCGCTAGTTTCATCACATTCCCAGCCATTGCCGATCAACTACCATTTGTTCAAAGAATTCTAACTTACGTTGAAGAAGATGTGCTACCAAAAAAATATGAAGATTTTGCAACGGTAGTGAACCAAGTGCAATCGAGTAATGGGATTAATGTGATGATTGAAAATGCGGTGTATGATGGCACAAATATCATCTTAACCTACGCAATCCAAACAGATAAAGAGCTTGGAAATCATCCTCGACCAGAAGGATTCATAAACGTAGAACCAACAAGCGGGAGTGGAGGTACAGGATCCATTGAAAAAATGAATGACACCACTTATGTGGGGGTTGAGAAGGTGACACCTCTTTTTAAGGGTGAAGGTCCAGAAGAGGTACTCGTTCAATGGGAGCCTACCTCATTTCAAGATTTTCAAACGAACACAGAAGTGAAAGGCAATTGGAAATTCGAATTTACACTGTCCCAATTGCCAACAAATGTTCAGCTACTAGATCAAACCTCTTCTCAAGATGGGCTAACGGTAGTAATGAAATCTCTGGAAAAATCGGAAATGGCTGCCGTTTTACGGTACAATTTTTATGTGGAAGAATCGGTCTTACAGAATTGGCCATTTGTTACGGTTGAAATGAGTGGAGGGAAAGATAACCTCGGCAATGTTTATGAACTGAATGGGAATGGCGGGGTTAGTCAAAACGAAGGGGCTTCAAATGAATGGCGGACCACCATCTACTCGATAGATCCTAATGCTAAGTCATTAACGTTTACCCCTCAAATCTACTATTCAAAAGGATCAGGAGAATTAGTGAAAGTAGAAGATATGAAACCAGTAACCATTCAGTTGGATTAGTCAAGCTATAAGAGAAGACCCCTTGGAAATGCTCAGGGGACTTTCTCTTTTTTTTCTTTCTTCACCTGTCCTTTAAACAAGCTGGTTGGCACCCACATTATTAAAAATAATCCAATTTAACCTTGTTAATTATCAGTGGATTAAAATAAAATAGTGGATAGCTGGAAAATTTTTGCGTTTTTTTTATGTTACGACTTGATTGGGGGGAAAGCAGTGAACAAAACAAATAAAGTAATGGCGGGGATTTCTTCAACAGCACTAATGCTTGGTTTAGCCGGCTGCGGTTCTTCATCAGATCCATACGCTGCGGTAGACATACCACCTGCGCCAGAAGACCAAGAATGCACCGATTGGGAATGGGATTTGGATGATGGCGTATGGGAATGTGAAGATTCAAATTCAGGATACTACGGTCACTATTATCATGGTGGAAAATATTATTCTAGCAAGTCCCTTCTTACTAAAAGTAAGAGCTATTCCAGCTATAAAAATAGTTCAACCTTCAAGGGCATAAGTTCAACAGGGTCCTCCGGAAGTTCAAGTAAGATGAGCTCTGGATTCGGAAGTGGCTCAAAAAGTTTCGGAGGTTAATAAAACGAAAGAGGGGATTAGTTGTGAACTTATATGTAAATTTTGCTTCCTATTTAGGATTAGCGGTACTTTTATTATTAGTGGGAACTGTGTTATTCGAAATCACAACAACAAAGGTGAAAGAGTTTAAGTTAATTTCGCAAAAAAACCAAACAGCAGCATTGTCACTGGGAGGAAAGATTGTTGGACTTGCGCTTGTCCTCGGGGCTGCAGCAGAATATTCAATTTCTCTTGTAGATATGGCAATCTGGGGTGTAATTGGAATCATCTCGCAAATTATTGTCTTTGTCCTTGCGGAGCTTCTGACGATTCGGTTTAGTATCTCCAAAGCGATTGAGGAAGATAACAGAGCTGTAGGAATCATGTTGTTTACTTTATCATTATCGGTCGGTTGGATTGTTGCTAAATGTTTGTCCTATTGATCCATGCTCCTGTTACCTTTCATAAATGAGGTGGAAAATGAAAAAACTTACTTATTTTATTCATGATGGAAAGGGTGGCCACGAGCCATTCTATGAATATATCACTCCTGAAGTAGGTGTAGATGAGCTATACGCCAGGCAACTTTGTACGTATTTTATAATGAGGGGCAGACAGTACCAGTTAATCTCCAATGAGATGATAGAAGATGAAGATATTATTGTTCTTGAGGACGCTGGCAGAAATGTTTCGGTTCTCGATGAGGAAAATTATCGGGGGAAAGGGCTTCATATCGAGTTTCGGAGATTTAGAGAAGAGGAAAACTATAAAAAGCTCGCGGTGCTTCCTCGTGATACCCATTTTGATATCATTCGCTACCTTCTCAAAGATATTGTGGATGTTCCTGGATTCGGACAAATGGAGATGACCTCAACCGAAATTGACGAAGACCGTAATGTTTATGTGATTTATGTAAAAAACATTGGAGAGATGTAACATGACTTCCTTGCCATATCATCAAAAAAGACAGCAATTTTACAGTAAAATAAAGAACTTTTGGCCAGATCTGTATGGGGAAGAGTACGCACTATATGACATCGCATGTATGAGGCGAAGTGAGGTTGATCAGATTCGTTTGGCAAGTGATCGAATCGGGAGGGTCTTTTTTAAGGTAGCGTCGCTGTTAAGAGAAGTTCCGGAAGAGACTCTGAAGGAAATGGGTTTTCCTTCAGAGTCTCTTTCATTCTTAAAACTAAAGACTCTCCCCTTTGAAAGTATCATTGCCCGACTTGACTTAATTCGAACAGAAAGTGGCTTTAAATGTATTGAAATCAACTCCGATACTCCGACATTTATCAAAGAGTTATTTGATATAAATGGTCAGGTTTGCAACGAATTTCAAATCGAGGACCCGAATGCTGGTATGGCTGAGAGACTTGCGTACGCTGTTAGACTTAGCATTAACGAATATGCGAAGCAAAGTGAAAAGCCAAAACCCTATATTGTGTTTACCGCACATGAAGACAGCGAGGAAGACCGCGAAACGGTCCGTTACCTTCAAGAGTTAGCTGGTCTACCATCGAGATTTGTTCCACTTCACCAATTGGAAATTGCAAAAGGAGAGGGACTTTATGATGAGGTTGGAAGGAAAATTGATATTCTCTATCGGCAAACCTTTCCAATAGAAAACTTAATTATGGACGAAGATGAGGAAGGGAATAAAATTGGTTTATGGTTGCTGGAGCTAGTTGAAATGGGCAAGTTGATGATTTTAAATCCACCTTCCGCGTTTTTGCTTCAAAATAAAGCAGTTCAAGCCATCATTTGGGGGTTGCATGAAGAAAAGCACCCTTTCTTTACAGATGAAGAACACGCCTGGATTGGGGAATACTTTTTACCTACCTTTTTTGAACCTGACTATTTTCTCCGTTCGAACATAGCTTTTGTAAAGAAACCATCCTTTGGCCGCGAGGGTGATACAGTTGAAATATTTAGTGGGGCAGGAGAACTTAGATTACAAGACTCGCAAAAAAGCTATACAGACTATGTGCCAGTTTACCAGAAATATGTGGAGCTTCCTTCTATCACTTTTATGAGTTCAAAAGGAAAGCAAACTGGTAACCTCCTGATTGGGAGCTTTTTACTGAATGGCCATGCTGCTGCAATTGGGTTTAGAGTAGGGGAAAGAATAACGAACAATCTTTCTTATTATTTGCCTGTGGGGATACAGGAAGAGTAGGGAGGAGGACAGAAAAAGGACGAATGGGAATCTTACAGAGAATACTTTCAAAGTTAATAAAAATAAAAATTTGGCATGCTCTTGTTATTGCCGTTATGATGATTCTTTCGAGTAGTCTTTTGATGAGGGAGATTGAACCTGAAACCTTCCCACGTTATATTGATTCCCTGTGGTGGATAATGACGACGCTTGTGACAGTAGGATATGGAGATGTCTACCCAGTTACAGATTTTGGGAGAATATTTACAATGCTACTCATTTACACCTTTGGTATTGGTGCCATGGGGATCATAGTTGGGAAGTTGTTTGAAAGTTTTACCTTATATCGCAGGCTTAAGGAGGAAGGGAAATTGAATTACGGAGGAAAAGACCATTATATTCTGATTGGCTCCTCGAAAGATAAATTGGAAAATGTCCTAGAGGAAATACTTCATAGTGGTCAAAAATGTGATGTAGTTATTGTCGACAATGCTGGTCGTTCCCCGCTTGAGCATGACAATGTACACTTTATCAGTGGCAACCCAGCTGATGAGGAAGTACTAATGCGAGCCAATATTCTTGAGGCAAAATCTGTTGCAATCTTTTCAGATGAAGAGAACAACCAATCCGAATATGCAGATGGGAAAACCTTATTAATTGCATCAAGAGTCGAGCATTTATCAAAAAAATTTCAAAAAAGTATCTATACGGTTGTGGAGATAAAGAAGGAAAAACATATGTCTTTATTTGAACACGCAAATGTGGATGAATTTATTCTCTCAGATGATTCTCTATCACGATTAATGGCCCAGGCTGCCATCCATCATGGATCGAGTAAACTTTTCGAACAGCTCCTAAGCAATACCGAAGGGGAAAATTTGTATGAGATTAGAAAACAGCCTCACTGGGTGACTTATAAGGACGCAGCGATGGAACTATTCGAACATGGGGCTATCTTAATTTCGGATGGAAGCAAGATGGACATTGCTCGCCGTCATAATGAAGAAATTTCTATGGAAGCGAAAATGTTCGTAATTTGTGATGAGGGGACATATAGAAAGATTTCTCGGTAAAGGTGTTTGGGACTGGAGCTTGTTTCGAATTGGTTGGCAGGTTAGAGTTCAACTTAAAAATAAAACTAGGGCGGATGTAAAGCAAGAGGTGATTCTTCTTCCTTTTTCACATAATTATTAAGGTGACAATTTTGTTAACATTTATAGTTTGATACCGAAATGATGGCGATTTGTGAATAAGTTAACTTGAAATATAACTTTAAAATTATACAATAAGAGAGTAGAAAATAAGAGTTTCAGGTAGGTGAGTAGAATGAAACGAACAATCTTTGCAGTTGGATTGGCTGCTTCGATGATGTTGGCAGGTTGTGCATCTAACGACGAAAGCAACGAGGCAACACAATCGCAAACAGAAACAAACGAAGTGCAAGACATTAAGAAATTAGTTCATGATTATAGTGTGGGGAATATAGAAGATCAAACAGCTGCTATCAATTCTCATCAGCTCATCGTAACGAAAAGCGATAAGAGCCAGGTGACCTATGATTTACCTGAAGATGAATTTTTTGTTTCAATCGCACCGTATATCGATCAAACTCACCCTTGACAAACTCATAGCTTGACAGGTTGTCAAGGTGAATTAGTTAAAGAAGAGTTTGACGTTTTGATTGAAGATGAAGAAGGAAATGTCATCTTAGACGAGAAAGTAACTTCCCAAGCCAATGGGTTTATTGATTTGTGGCTGCCGCGGGACCAGACTTTACAGGTAAGTATTAGCCAAGAAGGCAAAGCAGCGAAGCAAGAGCTTACTACGTTCAAGGGCGACGATACCTGCGTGACGACTATGCAGTTGCTGTAAGGCAGTTTTATTGTTGGAATTGAATAACGAATAGATGAACGGCTCAGGAGGAATCCTGAGCGTTTTTTTATGCCCAAATGAGGATAAAGAATCATCAAAAGGTAACGGAGGAAAATCCAGCGTGCCCAAATGAGGGTAAAGAATCCTTAAAAGGTAACGGAGGAAAATCCAGCGTGCTCAAATGAGGATGAAGAATCATTAAAAGGTAACGGAGGAAAATTCAGCGTGCCCAAATGAGGATAAAGAATCATTAAAAGGTAACGGAGGGAGCCCCAGCGTGCCCAAATGAGGGTGAAGAATCATTAAAAGGTAACGGAGGAAAATTCAGCGTGCCCAAATGAGGATGAAGAATCATTAAAAGGTAACGGAGGGAGCCCCAGCGTGCCCAAATGAGGGTGAAGAATCATTAAAAGGTAACGGAGGAAAATCCAGCTTGCCCAAATGAGTGTGAAGAATCATCAAAAGGTAACGGAGGAAAATCCAGCTTGCCCAAATGAGGATGAAGAATCATTAAAAGGTAATGGAGGAAGCCCCAGCGTGCCACCATAAGACGTAAAAAAACAGGAGATCTCATTAAAAGAGATTCCCTGTTTTAATTAGATTAATAGATAACTACTGGTTGGTAAGTACTAAGGTTATCGTATACCTGTTTCATCATACCAGGCTGGACATTGACACAACCACCGGAACCTGCATTCACATAGGCATTGCTACTCCAGTTTCCACGCCAACTTGCATCGTGGAATCCTTGACCACTATTTGTAAATGGTGCCCAATAAGAGACATCAACCTCATAATCAGCCTTACCTACTGCACTACCTCTAAGGGTGTATGGTGTTCGTTTATAGAGGATATACCATACACCTGGTGAAGTGCCTTCGCCGGTACTAAGTTTCCCCGTAACAACGTTTGTGGTAAGGACTTGCTTACCGTCCCGATATAGCCAGATTCTTTGATCGGCGATGGATATTTCTGCATACGTATCACCAATGCCGTTATTTGAGAGCGTATCATAGCCATACCCTTCACCACTCCAGCCATTTCCGGAGATATTTGCAGCGGAAACAGTTTCTGTCCCGTTTTCAAAAGCTTCTTTAATAAGGGCAGTTTCTTTTTTGACATCTAGTGCCCAGCCATACCCCTTTCCTTTTACGGATACAACCCGACCTGAATGAGTCTTAAAGTTGAAATCTTTCCCTAAAGTGGACTGAGCATCATTTATCTCAGCAATTTTCCCCTTAATCATATCTGAGTCATCAATTGAAATCTTCATATCCTCTGTTAGCGAGGCGTTTTTAATTAGGTCACTACCCTTTAAAGAATGTACTTTATCTTGGACCTGGTAGTTAACAGTACTGTCAAGAAGCTCTTGTAACTTATTCTTTTGCTCTTGAATGATTTCGCTATCTTCCTTAATAGGAAGTAGATATGCTGTGTTCAGATGAATTTCACTTGTATATCCTTGGTTTTCGTATTCTTCTAAGAGGCCTGCAACATCATATTGCTTCCCATCTTTGCTCTCTGAGACGACAATTTCTCCATTCTTTAGTGACGCCTGCGCATGTACGGGAGCCGTTAAATTTTCATTTAAAGAGGCGAGTTTCTGTTCTAGGTCCTTTTTCAATTCTTCACTGCGATATTGGTCCGGTGTGCTAGGCAGTAAGGTAAAACTTCTTGTCTTGAAAGAAGGGAAAAATGTCCACTGTTCTTTTAACAGTTTCTTTACCTTAGGCAAGTCCTTATCTGTAAAGTTCATTTGTGTGTCTTTACCATCTAAAACTTGTTCATCCCCAACATAGACTTCGTTTTTCAGAGTCGTTTTTTGTAATTTTTCTAGTGTCTTGTCTGCATTAAGGCCACTAACCTTGACACCATTAATCGTAACATCAGCATTAAAATGGGTTGCCTGATAATAGCTCATTCCCGAAACAACAAGTGCGACAACTGCAAAAATGATTGCGTAAAACTTCCAGTTCTTATACCATTTATCTGACTTTTTTTGTGACCGACTCATATCCTCAACTGGTTGATTGACAGTGTTTCCCATATTTTACTCCCACCTATTCGACGTTCTATTACTTTTCTCTTAAAATATGTTTACATTTATTTTACATGATAAAAAAACTTTTACTACTATTTTACTAGATATTTTGGATGGAATTTGTCGATTTGTGTAACCTCATGAAAGTTTTTAAAAATTTTTCGAATTTGACTACGTTATTTATTATTGGAGCCTGATAGTTCAATCATGTCGGTCAGTGAAATTGATTCTAAAAAACTAAAAACATCGAAAAAATAGTGCTAAAATGAAAGAATTAAGAATTTTCTAGATAACAGGAGGGAGTATTATGGAGGTCTTTCGAGCTACGATAAATGATTTAGATGGAATATCTAATTTATTTAATTTGTATCGGATCTTTTACAAGCAAGATTCAGATTTGGAAGGAGCAAAGAGATATATAAAAGAACGAATTGAAAGCAATGAGTCCGTCATCTTTGTTGTGAAGGACAAAGAAACGTATGTGGGATTTACTCAACTATATCCAAGCTTTTCTTCAATCTCGATGAAAAGAGCATGGATATTAAATGATTTATATGTAGCGGCTGAAGCAAGGAAACAAGGAGTAGGAGAAATGCTTTTACAAAAAGCAAAAGATCATGCGCTTGCTACAGGTGCGAACAGTATTAGCCTTAGTACAGCACCTGATAATCTTTCCGCGCAAAGTTTATATGAGAAAAACGGCTATGAACGGGATTCGCAATTTTATCATTATGAACTAAGTTTGAGTGTGTGAATCTACTATAGTATTAGTATTTGAACTTGTAGAGAGAGGCTGACTTTTGTGTTTATAGGGACAGTCTTCTTTTTTGTCTCTTCATGTCTAGTAAGCCAGTTTATTCATCTATATGTGCTCTAAAATATGAAGTAAACGGATATGAAACTTTTACCTTTCTTTTTCCGTAATGATAGAAAAGGAAAAAGATGGGGGAGTACTAGATGTATTCAGAAATAAACGAAAAGCTGGTTGAAATTCAGGGGAAACTACATAAAAAAGAAAAGTATGACTTACAGCTTGAGGATTATAAGCGAGAGTTACAAATAGTTGAACAGGAGCTTGGTGACCTACGCGAAAGGTTAAAATCGGAGGAAAAGGATGTAGTAAAGCTAGAGAGTATGAGTCTCAAGAATTTAGTTGCTATTCTTTCGGGTACAAAAGAGGAAAAACTTTCAAAAGAAAAACAGGAAATGATTGCTGCAAAGCACAAGTTGGAAGAAGCGGTTAAAACGAAAATGGTAATAGATGAAGAGAATTTAAAGCTGCAAAACGCTCTTAAAGCTTTCGAGAAAATCGAGGAAGAGTATCATCAACTTCTCTCACAGAAAGAGACTATCATTAAATCAGGTACTACGCGTTTTGCAGAGAAAGTGTTTGAATTGAGTGGGAAAGAAGGTAGTCTAAAAGCATACTTAGTCGAGGTTGAGGAAGCGATATCAGCTGGAAATTATGCTAAGTCTGCCCTGGAGGATGCGAGAAGTTCACTTGAGAAGGCGGAAGGTTGGGGGACATGGGATATGTTTGGAGGCGGTGCCCTCTCAGGTGTCATGAAACACCAACATATTGATCAGGCTGAAGCCCTCCTACATAAAGCACAAACGAATATACGTCAATTTCAAAAAGAACTATTGGATATCCGAGAACAAGCACACCTCAAAATCGAAATTTCCGATATGTTAAAGTTTGCAGACTTCTTCTTTGATGGGTTTATTGCGGATTTCATGGTTCAGGGGAAAATCCAACAATCACTGGAACAAATTAGACTTCAAACCAATAGAGTAACGGAAATACTATTAAATTTAACTGCACAATTGGAGAAAAAGAGAAGAGAACTCGAGAACATCCAAAAGGAAAAGCAGGAGATTATCTTAAACTTATAATGGTTTGTATAGCATAAGTCTAAAAAAGAAGCCAGACAACTAGTTCTTGTCTGACTTCTACAATCTTCTATTCAAAAATATAACTAAGTACGTCCAATGCCTGGTCAACCGTTTCTACGGTTACATTCGCTTTATTCGAGAGTTCTTTTAATGGATGTATTAATGATTCAGGTCTAATGATAATCGTCGGTTTATTCATAGCAATAGCGGTGCTGGCATCCATCGCTGTATTCCATTGCTTATACTTTTCTCCAAATAAAGCAATCACAATATCTGACTTTTGCATTAATACTTGTGTTCTAAAATTGTTAATGTCTGATGCTACGTCGTCCTTATGTAATTTGCTAGGTTGTTTTCCCTGGATTGCCTCGCCAATATCATCCGAGCGATCATGGTTTGTTTGTGGAGAGACAAAGACCAATGGAAGCTTCTTTTCCTCCGCTTTTAGCCTCACTTCTTCTCTCCAGTTATCATGAATTTGTCCTGCTAAATAAACAGTTAATTGCATCATTAATCCTCCCTTGTTAAAATCGTCCTCTTTCTATATTATCTGATTTGCTAGAGTTTTCAAAGTAAATGGGATGGGACCTTAATAAGCTTTTGTTATAATCTGTTGATAAGTAAGGGAACACTTTTTTTCGGTCAATCTGTTAATATATGCTAAGAAGTTATTATTCAAAAATATTGATTTGTGATTTATACTAGAGTTTTATGGAATGCGTGGATTTATAGATAAGTAGTAGGAGGGACAAACATTGATAAAACCAGAAACAATGGTTGTTGAAATAGATCATTTAGATGAAAAAGGTTCCGGACAGGCTGTAGTCTGGCGTGAAAATGAGTTAGGCAATAAGCGGAAGTTGAAATTAACCATCCCGCAAACACTGCCTGGTGAAAAGGTTCAGGTAACAGTCGATCAACCTGATCGTAAAAGAAGAAAGGCAATGCCTGAAGAAATCATCGAAATGAATGCCGATAGAATTGGACCTGCGTGTCCACACTTTGAAAAATGCGGTGGATGCGTCTGGCAGCACTGGGAATACAATGCTCAATTAAATCAAAAAACTTCCCATGTAAAACAGATGATTGAAGCACAAGGGTTCGATCCTGATCTTGTTCAAGACACAATTGGAGCGGACAATCCGTGGCATTATCGGAATAAAATGGAGTTTACATTTGCACCAGATGGTTCACTTGGTTTACATGAACAAGGAAATTTTCGTAAAATTATCTCCCTTGAGACTTGCTTAATCGCAGGGAAAGAAATGGTTGAAGCGGCAATGGAAGTGGCCGAATGGGTGAAAGACCATCAGTTAAAGGGTTATGACAAAGACTTACATGAAGGCTTGCTTCGCCACTTAATGGTGAGACAATCATTCGCAACAGGGGAGATTATGCTAGGATTATTTGCGACAGAATCGCCAGAAGAGCATTTAAAACAAGCTGCTGATGATTTAGTCAAGCGAATTGGTGAAAAGTTTCCTGCAGTGAAAAGCTTGATGTGGTTAGAAAACACGGATTGGGCGGACAGGACTCAATCAGAAAAGACGCATCTATTAGCAGGTCGTGACTTTATTTACGATGAAATGGATGGATACCGATTCCGTCTTTGGTTTGATACGTTCTTCCAAACGAATCCCGTTCAAGCGCAAAAGTTAGTTGATATCGCGATTGAAATGGGACAACCAAAGAAAACTGAAAAAATGATTGACCTTTTCTGTGGCGTTGGAACGTTTTCACTTCCGTTTGCGAGCAGAGTAGGGAAGCTAGCAGGAATTGAAATTGTCGAGACCTCTATTGAATCAGCAAAAAGAAATGCGCTTGATAATGGCCTAGACAATACTTATTTCCTAGCAAAGGATGCACGCAAAGGGATTGACGAAGTATTAGAAACCTTCGGAACACCTGAATTATTATTACTTGATCCTCCACGTTCAGGAGCAGGTGGGAAGGTTATGAGAAGAATTGGACGTGCCAAGCCAGAACGCATCGTTTACGTTTCATGTAATCCTGAAACGTTTGCGACAGATATTAAAGAACTAGAGCAGTTTGGTTATACGTTAGAAGTCGTACAACCTGTTGATTTGTTTCCGCATACAACACATGTGGAGTGTGTAGCCCAACTTGTTCATAAGGATTAATAAAAAGCTGTTTGGCTCAGTCACTAGACTGGGCCATTTTGTATGTAAGACTGTATGACCTAGGGTCGACAAAAAATGACATATATCGAATCGTGACTAGGCACCGAGTACAAATCCTTTATTAGTGTTATAATTTATTTTTGATAGGAACAAAGATGTAAGGGTTTTCCTTCGTGAGAGTGGGTGTCATGTTGTTTTTTTCATTAAGAAATCGTTTATTACTCGTTTTTACTTGTTTATTAACAGTTCCATTTATTATTTTATCTTATATGATACCTGCCTTATTTACGTCCGTTATACGAGAACAGACTCAAGACCTGACTATCGAAATGATGGATCAATATCTGCTTTATGTCGAATCTATTTCGACGCAGGCACAGGATATAAGCAAGCAAGTATTAGTGAACGAAACCACTCAAGAATGGCTAAGAACAACTAAAAAAGGCTATCAAGGTGAAGAACGTGTCAAGTTGCAACAACAGCTTAATGACCTTCTATCCTCGGTGATGATTAATAATTCAAATGGGATTTCCATTTCATTGCAATTGAATGATGGTCTTGGCACTTGGGGGTTTAATGATTCTCTAGATGAAACGGAGTGGTTTCAGGACTTTAATAAAAATGAACAACGTTTTGTAAAGTCACATTTGGACCCTTATCAACCAAATCATGAAATGAGTAGTAGACCGGTTAATAGCTATCTTTTGCCCCTTATTGATACAAACACATTTATCTCAAGTGGAGTTATCAAGGTGAATTTTCCTACAACTTTGCTTGAAACAGCTTTAAACCAAATCAGTATCGGTAAGAATGGTCACGCGTATTTAGTAGACAAGCATGGAGACAATGTTTTATCCGGGGAAATGGATACACCTAATGAAATCATCCAGCAAAGTTTGGACCAAATCACAAATAATGTATCTCAAAAAGGATTAATTCAGCTACCCAATAATAATGAAGAATATCTAGTCTTTTATCAAAAACTCCCGGTTGGAGACTGGATTTTAATAAGTGAAGTAACGGAGTCTGACCTATTTTCAAAAGTGAATCGTCTGCAACGGAACTTATTGATAACAAGTATATTTGTATTTCTATTAACAATAGTAGCATCTTTCGTACTTTCCTCTACTATTACAGGTCCTTTAGGAAAGTTAGCAAAAGCAATGGGGTTTATAGAAAAAGGAGATTTTACAGGTGCAAAAAGGTTTATGCCTACGATTAAATCTCAAAATAATGAAGTGAGTTACTTAATCAAGGTGACTAATCATACAGTAGAACAATTAAAAAAACTAATTGAAACAGAATATAAAGCCAATTTACGTAGAAAGGATGCGGAATATAAAGCTTTATTGCTACAAATCAATCCTCACTTTATGAATAATACTCTTGAGATTATGGGGAGCTTAGCTGTTCAAGGGAGAAACAAAGAAGTGATGAATGTAAGCATCTATTTAGGGAGAATGTTACGATATTCCTTAAATACGAAAAATAAAGTTGTTAACCTAGATGAGGAACTAAACTATATAAAAAACTACACAGACATACTAAAGTTAAGGTATGAAGACATGATCAATATTAATATGGAGATAGATCCCGAAACAAAAAACCTCCCTATTATTAAATTCATTTTACAACCGCTCGTGGAGAATGCGGTAAAATATAGCTTTAGTGAAAAAGCGGAAGCTACTATTTCTATTAAAACTAAAAAAGTTGCCGACCGGATTAACATAATAATAGAGGATAAAGGGATTGGAATGTCTGATGAAGTTAGAACTGGCCTTTTAGAATCAAATGAAGAGATAAATGTATTAGATAGTAAGGGAAATAGTATTGGGCTAAGAAATGTTCTTGGACGTTTAACTCTTTATTATGGTCAAGGCTTTTCCTATGAAATCGACTCAATCGTGAACGAAGGTACTAAAATTACCTTAAGTATTGAGTTAGAGCGGGGTGAACTACATGATTAAGGTACTCATCGCTGACGATGAGATTCAAATTCGAAAAGGGTTACGATTGAAAGTAGATTGGGACAAAGAGGGATTTGAAATAGTTGAAGAGGCTTCTAATGGGAAAGAGGCACTTGAGAAAATCAAAAACAAGGACATCGATCTAGTCATTACAGATATGAGAATGCCGATTATGGATGGCGTTGAATTGGCAAGACGATGTCATATTGAATTTCCCCATGTAAAAATCATTGTGTTGTCAGGATATTCCGATTTTGATTATGTAAGGAACTCACTGAAACAAGGAGTAAGAGACTATTTATTAAAACCAGTTGCACCAGATGAATTGGAAGAAGCCATAAGGAAAATTCGGGATGAGATCAAGGATGAGATGGCGAAAAAAGCAGAGCTTGTTAGGATGAACCAACTAGCTAATTTACATCTACAAGAAATGCAGGAACAATATATCCTTTATCTAGTAAAAGAGGAAAGACTACAACCCAATATTGTAAAGGAAAGACTTCAACAATTACAGTTAGAGGAACTTCTAAATGAAAATGCAAAAGTACAATTTATTACCGTAGAAATTAGAGAAGCCGCTGATCCTATTAAGCTAGAAGAACTTATGCTTCCCTTCCAAATGGTGTGTAGAGAGATTGTGCAAGAACAAAAAGGAACATACTTGTTTAAGGATCCTAGCTATACGAAAATGATTCAGTTTTTACAGATAATTGAATCAGACAGGCAAACATCAACTCGTACTTCTCAACTAGTAAAGAGAATCCAACATACCATTAACAAGTATTTGAAATTGGATACTGTTATAGGAATTGGGAATGTTGTAAATGGTCTGATGGAATATAGAAGCGGTTATATTTCAAGTTTACTTGCTTGGAGTCATAGCCTGCTTGGGGCAAAATCTCAGGTTATTGATCAAATAATTCCAAGAGAAGAGGTCTTTAACTTTTCACCTGATATCGAGAAAAGGTTAACGAATGCGATTGAGCATGCTGATTTGCTTGTTTTCAAAGAAAACGTACATTCCATACTTGGGGGAGTAGAGAATCAGTCGGTTTTGTCGTTTTCATTTTCTGCTAATCATGTATTATTCCTGTTAGGTTCGCTGGCAAAAAAATATGGCATAGAGACAAGTAATATTCAAAATGCAATTTGGAATTGTCAACAGAATATCTGGAAACTAAACTCTCAATATGAAGTGAAAGAGAACCTTATCCTGCTAGCGGAGTTAATTATTGAAAGGGTCCGTCAGACACGTTTTTCAAATAAGGCAATTATTGAAAGTGTTCGAAGTTATGTGGACCTTCACTATGCTAGTGAAATATCCCTTACCACTTTATCAAAGCTTTTCCATATTAATAGTGCTCATTTATCAGAAACGTTTAAGCACCATGTTGGTAAGAACTTTAGTGACTATCTTGTTCATCTGAGGATGGAAAAAGCAACGGAATTACTTAAAGATCATCAGCTTAAAATTATTGATATTGCAAACTTGGTAGGCTTTTCTAGCTCAGGATATTTTAGCACAGTATTTAAGAAACACTATGGACAAACTCCTGTGGAATTTCGGAATTCGATGACTGGAAATGGTTAAAGTGGAGGGGATTATGATTGAAAAAATGGTGGGCAGTTATTATTATCATTGTTTTATTGGTTTTGGCATGGTCCATTATAGATCCTTCATTTATTAACCGAACAAACAAAGATGATAAAAAGATAGAAACTAGGCAAATTGAACTGACTTACATCCGGAACCTAGGAAACGAAGCGTTCACTCAAGCGTATGAAGAGATTGTCGCTGCCTTTGAAGCGAAGCATCCTAATATCAAGATTAATATGCAATCCATGCATTGGGGTAATGAGTATGAATTAAGACTGCGCACAGAATTAGTAGCTGGTAACCCTCCCGATATTATGGCGATTGATAGCCCTAACCTAGCTCTTTATGCAAGTGCAGGGTTTCTCTTATCACTTGATTCGTATATGAAAGAGGTGGGTTATTTAGAAGATATACCTAAGGGGTTATTAAACGGGTTAACCTATAATGACGAAATCTATCTCGTTCCTATTGTGGAACCAAGTATTGCCTTATTTTACAATATAAACCTCTTCCAAGAAAATGGAATCCCGCTCCCTTCAAAGGATCCAAATAATCCTCTGTCATGGGATGAGGTTTTAGAAATTGCCATAAAAATCAATAATCCAGAAAAGGGAGTAATAGGAATTGATCCCTCCCAAGGATTTGGTGGTGGGGAAGGACCTGCTTATTTTAAAATGCCTATCCTTTGGCAGTTTGGGGCTGATGTGTTAAGCCCTGACGCATCTACAGCTGAAGGTTATTTAAATTCAGAAGCAGCATTGGAAGCATTGCATTTTTATCAAGATTTGTATCAAAAACATCATGTAGCAGCAGTTGAATTGCCTCCTAATGCTTTTGAAACAGATAAGCTCGCTATGACTGTATTGGGGTCTTGGCACCTAGAAGAGTTAAAAAAGCATCCTGGCTTTGTACTCGGTGAAGATTTTGGTGTAGCTCCATTGCCTAGGGCTCAATCCCAAGTTGCCCCTAATGGAGGCTGGGCACTTGGAATTTCATCAAAAACCAAACACCCAAAGGAAGCATTGGAATTTGTTAATTTTGCAACAGGTAAAGAAGGTTCTAAAATATTCACTGAAATTACAGGTGATTTACCTGCGAGATTTTCAGTAGCCGAGGAGTTTCCGGAGCTTAATGAATACCCCAAAAATATATTTATTGAACAAGGACAACATTATTCAAAGAACAGACCGGTTACCCCAGCTTATCCTGTTATAAGTGAGGCCATTAAAGTTTTATTTGAAGATGTTGGGAAAAACGGGAAGGACGTCAAGGCCGCTGCTAGTGAAGCGGTTGAGAAAATAAATAATAGCTTAATGGAAGTAAAAACACCATAAAACCAGTCATCCTCTAGTTCAAAAACTAGGGGATTTTTATATTAGATGATAATTTCGGCACCTATAAGGTTACTAGCAAAGCAATGTAAGCGATGACATATCCCGAAAATATTAAAACTCTTCACCCGAAAATATTAAAATCTTAGCCCAATTTATTTTGTTATATTAAGAGCGTAATGAAAGGGATTTCATTTTTAATTTATAACATGGATAGGAGGTAATACAAATTGGCAGAGATTGTAAAAACAAAGCAGGCCATTCAGGTTAGCAAACCAAAGAAAATGCATCGTCATCTAGAGTATATTAAGAAAAATTATATTCTTTATTTGCTTATCGCTCCGGCTGTGATTCTTACAATTATATTTAAATATGTACCAATATATGGGGCATTGATAGCATTTAAAGATTATAGTCCAATCAAGGGGATTATGGGAAGTGAATGGGTAGGATTTAAACACTTTACAGACTTTTTGACATCACCCAACTTCCTTCAAATTTTAGTAAATACGATTAAATTAAGTTCCTTTGAGCTTCTGATTGGTTTTCCAATCCCAATCATATTAGCCCTTATGCTAAACCAGCTTAGAAAATCAGGTGTTAAAAAGAATATCCAATTAGTCTTATATGCACCCCATTTTATTTCAGTAGTAGTCATTTCCGGAATGGTTTTTCTGTTCCTTTCACCCGTAGGGCCAATTAATGCGGTGTTAGGCATTTTCACAGACAAACCAATTTCATTTATGTCTGAACCAGAATATTTTAGATCGATTTACATTTGGTCGGGTGTATGGCAAGGAGCTGGCTGGGCATCTATCATTTATGTTGCTGCCTTAGCGAACGTAGACCCGCAATTGCATGAAGCAGCTAAATTAGATGGTGCTTCCTTACTCCAGCGCATTTGGCATATTGATCTTCCTACATTAAAGCCTGTTATGGCCGTACTATTTATTTTGGCGGCTGGTGGAATCATGGGCATTGGATTTGAAAAGGCCTATCTGTTACAAACATCAATGAACATACCATCATCAGAAATTATCGCAACCCATGTTTATAAACGCGGCTTGCTAGCAGGAGATTATTCATTTGCTACTGCAGTAGGATTGTTTAATGCTGTTGTAAACGTTATTTTACTTGTGTTTGTTAATCAAGTAGTGAAAAAACTAAACGAAGGCGAAGGTCTTATCTAAGGAAGGAGGAGAATTATGAATAACAAAATTAAACACTCAAGAGGGGATCGGGTCATTCTCGCCATAAACAATATCATGTTGGGAATTATTGTACTTTTGATCCTTGTACCATTATTGTATGTTTTTCTATCATCCTTCTTAGAACCTAATGCATTAATTAAGAAAGGGCTTTCGCTAAGTCCATCTGATTGGTCGTTAGAAGGTTATACACGAATCCTAACCGATGGAACCATTATGAGGGGCTTTCTCAATTCAATCCTTTATGCAGCTGGATTTACAATAATAACGGTTACAATCTCAATCCTTGCAGGGTATACGTTATCTGTAGATGGTTTAGTTGGAAAAAAGATATTTATGTTCTTCTTCTTATTTACCATGTTTTTTGGTGGAGGATTAATTCCAACTTATTTTGTTGTCCGTGATTTAGGGATGCTTAATACAATTTGGGCAATTATTATACCAGGTGCTGTTAATGTCTGGTTTATTATCCTAGCTAGAACCTATTTTAAAGGAATTCCAAATGAATTAAAGGAAGCTGCAAGGATAGACGGTGCCTCAGATTTCAGAATATTTATTAGCATCGTCTTGCCTTTATGTAAACCTATTATTTTTGTACTAGCTCTTTATGCCTTCATCGGGCAGTGGAATGCGTATTTTGATGCCATGATTTATCTTGATAATCGAGATTTATATCCATTGCAACTAGTCCTGCGTTCTATTCTTATACAAAATGAGGTTCAACCAGGAATGATTGCAGATATTCAAGCTAGAAATGAGATTATGAGAATATCAGAAATGATCCGATATTCATCCATTGTAATTGCTAGTTTACCATTATTGATTATGTACCCATTCTTCCAGAAGTACTTTGAAAAGGGAGTTATGGTAGGTTCATTAAAATAATAAAAAGTGAGGGTTTCATTTATGAAAAATCTATTGAAAACTGCTTCGGTTGGTTTACTTTCTGGTGCGTTATTTATAACAGGGTGTAGCAGTAATACTAGCGGAACATTTTCATCTGAGGATTACGAGTTATCAAATGTTACGTTTCCATTAAAAGAAGAGGTAACATTAAAAATTATGACATCAAGTTCACCATTGGCACCCGCGGATCCAAATGAAAAATTGATTTTTCAACGTTTAGAGGAAAAAACAGGTGTTCATATTGATTGGAGGAATTATTCCACAGATGTTTTTGGTGAGAAAAGAAATCTAGCCATTGCAAGTGGAGAGCTTCCAGATGCAATCTTTAATGCTGGATTTAGTGACTATGAATTATTGAAACACGCTAAAGACGGCGTAATTGTTCCCGTTGAAGACATGCTTCAATATATGCCGAACTTACAGGCTATTCTAGAAAAAGCACCTCAATATAAATCAATGATGACAGCTCCAGATGGTCATATCTATGCATTCCCTTGGATTGAGGAATTAGGTCAAGGGAAAGAAAGTATTCATTCGCTTGATGCTTTTCCATGGATCAATGTGGAATGGATAGATAAATTAGGATTAGAGGTTCCGACAACCACTGAAGAGTTAGAGCAGGTATTACATGCTTTTAAAACACAAGATCCAAATGGCAATGGAGAAGCTGATGAAATTCCAATGTCCTTTATTATTAATGACGGCGGGCAGAATCCGCACTCATTATTTGGCGCATTTGGAATAGGTGATAACTGGGATTTCACTGTTGTGAGTAATGAAGGGGAAGTACAGCTTACAGCAGTTGATGAGGGTTACAAGAAAGCGATTAATTGGTTCAATGAATTATATAATGAAGGTTTAATTGATATTGAGGCATTTGAACATGATTGGAATACGTATCTAGCAAAAGGGAGAGAAAATCGCTACGGTCTATACTTTACATGGGATAAAGGGAATATCACAGGTATGGGCGAGGATTATCAATTATTAGCGCCATTAAAGGGGCCAGAAGGACATCAGAATGTGGCAAGAACAAACGGAATGGGCTTTGACCGTTCTAGACTTGTAGTTACATCTGCGAATAAAAATCTTGAATTAACTGCTAAGTGGATTGACCAGCTTTATGACCCAGCACAATCAGTACAAAATAACTGGGGTACGTTTGGAGATGAAACCCAACAAAATATTTTTGAATGGGATGAAAGTGCAGAAATGTTAAAACACCTTCCGTTAGAAGGTACTGCACCTGTTGAATTGAGAGAAAAAACATCAGTTGCTGGGCCGTTGGCAATCTTAGATAGCTATTATGGGGAAGTAACAACAAAACCAGAGGATGCAGCGTGGAGATTAGAGTTAATGAAAGAGGTAATGGTACCTTATATGCCAAACGAAAATATATATCCTAGAGTATTTTTCTCAATAGAAGAACTTGATAAACTATCTGCGATTGAAACGGACCTATTTGATTATATTAAGAGAAAACGAGCTGAATGGATTGCAAATGGCGGAGTAGAGGACGAATGGAATGACTATCTAGCCGAACTAGACAGACTAGGTTTACAAGAATGGTTAGAAATTAAGCAATCTGGTTATGACAGATATCAAGAAAATGAATGAGTAAATAAAATAAGGGCTGTATATTGCTTCGGCATTGGTACAGCCTTTATTTTCTACTAGCTTTAAGTTCACTATTTTCCTAGATAAAGGAGCAAATAAAATGACAAAAATGTATAAAGAGCAGTATCGACCGCAATTTCACTTTTCACCGCAAGAAATGTGGATGAATGACCCGAATGGAATGGTCTTTTTTAATGATGAATACCACTTGTTTTATCAATATCATCCATTTGGCACAACATGGGGACCCATGCACTGGGGCCACGCTGTGAGTAAGGATATGATTCATTGGGAGCATCTTCCGATTGCGTTATATCCTGATGAACTCGGAGCTATTTTTTCAGGTAGCGCGGTAGTGGACTGGAATAACACAACAGGATTTTTTGAAGAAAACCAACCAGGTTTAGTTGCCATTTATACAAGTGCTGGGACCTATCCCGATTCTGATCGACCATGCCAGCGACAAAGTTTAGCTTATAGCAAAGACAATGGGAGAACGTGGGAGAAGTATGAAGGCAATCCGGTTCTTTCTGACGTTGCTATCACTGATTATCGCGATCCAAAGGTGTTTTGGCATGAGGAGACGAATAAGTGGGTAATGGTACTAGCGACTGGACAAACCATTACCATCTATACATCACCTAATTTACTAAAATGGGAGTTTGCTAGTGAGTTCGGTCATCATGCAGGATCGCATGATGGAGTTTGGGAATGCCCTGATTTATTTAAATTACCGGTTAATGGTGACCTGGGAAATGAAAAATGGGTAATGATTGTAAGTATTGGTGATAACGGTGAAACGAAAGAAGGATCAAGAACTCAGTACTTTATTGGTGAGTTTGATGGGACTACATTTGTAAATGAAAACGATGATACGACTACGATTTGGCTCGATTATGGCAGGGATAATTATGCTGGTGTAAGCTGGTCTGATATCCAGGACGGAAGACGTATTTATATTGGATGGATGAGTAATTGGCGCTATGCAAACCAAGTTCCGACAAAAGAATGGAGAAGTGCAATGACACTTCCAAGAGAGCTAGCATTGGTAACTACCAGAGACGGGATTCGTGTGACACAAAAACCCGTAGAGGAAGTACATTCTATTAGAACAGAAACAATTGAACTTCAAGAAATGTCTATTGAATCAGGTAAGGAAGTTTCTTTGCCTTTAAATAACCAATTAATAGAATTAAATATTGAATTTGAAAAAGAGAGTTCAAATCATTTTGGTTTGATTATTAAGCATTCTGAAACTGAAAAAACAAAAATTAGCGTTGACGTTCTAAATGATTTGCTTTTAGTCGACAGAACGCTATCTGGAGAAAATGATTTCTCCTCTTCCTTCCCAACAGTGCAAGAGGCACCGTTGGAGTTGAAAAACAATCGTGTAAAACTACAATTGTTTATTGATACATCATCTATTGAGGTGTTTGCAAATGATGGGGAGGTAGCGGTTACTAGCCTAATTTTCCCGGAGGGGTTAAATAATGAATTCGTTTTAATTTCAAACGGTGGTACTACTAATGTATCTAATCTAAAAATAATGGAACTCGAGACAATTTGGAAGTGATTTGTAATTTTGAATAAAGCTCTAATCAATAACGGTTAGAGTTTTATTCAATTCATTTTATTCTGGATAAGGATGGTGTGATGGAATCATGAACTCTTCTATCATTTGTATTGGAGAGCTATTAATCGATTTTTTCTGTACCGATGTAGAAATTGACTTAGTAGAAGGACGAAATTTTCAAAAACAAGCAGGCGGAGCGCCAGCAAACGTGTGTGCAACAATCTCCAAACTAGGAGGTACAGCGCTGTTCAGTGGGAAAGTTGGCAATGACCCGTTTGGCCATTTTTTAAAGCAAACACTAGAAGAGTTGAAGGTTGATACGTCTATGGTGGTAATGGATGATCACCATCCAACAACGTTGGCCTTTGTATCATTAAAAGCGAATGGTGAGAGGGATTTTGTTTTCAACCGTGGTGCGGATGCGTTTCTGAAACAGGAGGACATTGACAAAGATAAGTTAAATAAAGCGATGTTGTACCATTTTGGATCCGCAACCGCATTATTAAGTGAGCCATTTCAGTCCACCTATTTAAATGCCATGGACACGGCAAAGAATGAAGGGGAATTTATCTCCTTTGATCCGAACTATAGAGTAGATCTTTGGAAAAATGACATTCATACTTTCATTGACTTGGCAAAACAGGGTATTTCTTTTTCCGATTTAGTAAAAGTAAGTGATGAAGAATTGAAAATCATTACGGGAAAAAGTGATTTGGCTGAAGGAACTAAGTCACTTCACCAATTAGGGGCAAAGGTTGTCGCCGTAACATTAGGGAAAGAAGGAACATATCTATCTACAATAAAAAAGAGTGAAATCATACCAAGTGTAAAAGTAAAATCAATTGACTCAACTGGAGCGGGTGATTCATTCGTAGGAGCAACACTGTATCAAATAGCAAAACAGGACCCAAAGAAAGTGATAGAAGACTTTGAATACCTTAAAAAGGTTATATCCTTCAGTAATAAAGTGGCTGCACTTGTGTGCACTAAGGTCGGCGCAATTTCTGCAATCCCGACATTGGAGGAAGTTATGGACTTAGGTTAATGCTTAAATTGGCTATATTCTTAGTGGGTTAAAGAGAAAAGAGGTAACCCCATGATGATAAGCTAAACTGGGTCATTATTAGAGGGAAGTATTCCCTACATAAGTATAGCTGACTTTACAAAGAACTCACCAGCACCCCATGTGTTGCCACATACACTCGTGACACGTCGAGTGCGTATCGCAACTCATTTTGAAAGAAAAATAAGTTGTGTTGCCACATACACTCTGCACATGTAGAGGCAGTTGTGGAGATTAGTGATTAGATAGTTGTAAAAAACTTCCGATTATGACTCAAATTCGGTTTCTAATTTTCAGTCCTGATTCAATAAATCCCGGATTCTTCTTAATAAGAATCCGGGATTTTTCTGTGTCTAATCTATTTTTCTTTCTCTATTACCGTCCAAAGAACAGAACTGAAAGGATAAGTGGTTAGATCACTATTTTATATTTCGGTGTAAAATCTTCACAGTAAATGTGGTTTTGCCTGTTGTACTGTTTACTTCAATGCTTCCTCCATGCAAGTCTACGATGTTTTTGGCAATGGCTAAACCTAAGCCTGATCCGCCAGTAAAGGCAGAACGGGATTTTTCATTCTGATTATTAGAATCCGGTCTTTTTTGTTTGTCCTTGGCTTTTGAACTGTAACTAAAAGGGCGAACAATAGCAGATATGCTAGTGATACCTGTTCATATGTTTGTTATAAAATATTAAGCATGGTATAAGTGTAAAAGAAGCTTACTATTGGAATTGAATATTTTAATTGAGCATTTCTTGAAAAAATAAATATTTTCTTCCTTTTCATACTCAAATGAAACAACAATTAGGATCTATAAATATTACAAAGGAAGTGAACCTATGGCAAAAATAATTATTATAGAGGATACGGAAAAGATAAGAGAGGAACTTAAAACCTTTTTAATTAGATATGGATATGAGGCTGTTGCGCTAACAAATTTTGAAAATATTATTAAGGATACTCTAAGGGAAGAACCTGATTTAATCCTTTTAGACATTAATCTACCCATATTTGATGGATACTATATTTGTAGAGAAATAAGAAAAACTTCCGATGTACCTATCATAGTCGTTACCAGCAGGGATAACGAGATGGACGAACTTATGAGTATGAATTTAGGAGCGGATGATTTCATTACTAAACCATATAATACTCAAATTCTATTGGCGAGAATTGAAACGATATTAAGAAGAGTTCACGGGTCCAGCCCTCGAGATACTATTGTTTATAATGATCTTAAGCTTAATTTATCCAATGGTTCTGTTAATTATCAAGGAAGGCAAGTAGAGTTAACGAAAAATGAAATCAAAATACTTTCCTGCTTGATTAAAAACAAAGGAAAGATAGTATCAAGGGAAGATCTAATGGACTTTATGTGGAACTCCGATGTTTTTGTGGATGATAATAACTTATCCGTTAATGTGACGAGGTTAAGAAAAAAACTAGAAGCAGTGAGAATGAAGGAAAATATAGAAACAAGACGTGGACTAGGATATATACTACCATGAGTATAAGAGATTATTTAAAAGATAGAACTTTATTTCTGCTAATTAATTTTATACTATTCATCATCGTATTCCTGATAATGTCACTCATTAACATTAACAGCAAAATCGTTCTCCTGGTTTTCTGCATATGGTTTTTCCCTGTTTTTTCTTATATAATTGTGGAATTTATTAAACAAAAAAACTTATATGTTGAGTTAAACAACCAAATGGAGAATTTGGATAAAAAATATCTCCTGTCTGAAATTATGAAAGAACCCGAATTTATCGAAGGAAAGTTTATATATGATTTATTAAAACAGGCAAACAAAGATATGCATGAACATGTAAAGATATATCGAGATATGGAACATGAATATAGAGAGTATATAGAAACTTGGGTACATGAGATCAAGACCCCTATTGCATCAGCAAGGTTAATGATAGAAAATAATCAAAATGAGATTACTAAAAACATTAATTTTGAATTAAAGAAAATTGAAGAATACATAGAACAAGTATTATATTACTCAAGAAGTAATAATGTTAGTAAAGATTATCTTATTAAAGAGGTTTCTTTAGCTAGCCTTGTAAGAAACGTCGTCAAGAAAAATTCCAGAGATTTTATTAGCAAAAGAATTTCTGTTGATATTGATGCTATCGAAGGGATTGTGTACAGCGACGTTAAATGGTTGGAATTTATCTTAAATCAAGTGATAGGAAATGCCATTAAATACACTAGGGAAGGTAATGGCATGGTGAAAATATTCACGACTCATAATGAAAACAATATAGTCCTTACCATAGAGGATAATGGCATCGGTATTATCGAGAAGGATATCAATAGAGTTTTTGAAAAGGGGTTTACTGGGGAGAATGGAAGGAAATTTGGGAAGTCTACCGGTATCGGGCTTTATTTGTGCCGAAAACTTGCAAAACAGCTTGGCTTGGGGCTTACTTTAACTTCGATTACAGGTGAAGGAACAAAAGTTAGTATCATTTTCCCTTTAGGAAAAGTAAACTTATTGCACTAATTTAATTTAAAAGAACGGATTTATAGCTATTGTACATTGCAGTAGCTATAAATCCGTTTTTAATTTAGCTCTTTGTTGCTCTTGGATGAATTGAGCATTGTTTCACCACAAGTTAGTGTTTTTATTTATGAGAAAAGAACATGCAAAACTTACTATAGCGTAGGCAATGCCTTATCTTTCGTTAAAACATCTTTAGGATTTTGTATTCTTTAAAACACTTGTATTTATTACCTTACAAAAATGTAACTTTAATAAAATCTAAACAAATATGTCGCCCTAATGACTGCTGATAAGATGTAGATAGGATATAAATTTAGGGGGAATTGGGATGAAAAAAGCATTAATTACAATACTAGCAGTATTTCTTTTAGGTGTGGGAGTTTTCTTTGGGTATGAATACGCTACTGAACCCAAAATTGTAGATGGTGTTATGTCAAAAAAAATCGATGACAAGGGGAGACCTATAGGGTTAACAAGTACGTTTGAACCGGGGGATACAGTTTATTTTTCAGCAAAGAGGAACCGATTCTGGATAGATAAAGCACAAATCGTTTGGTATAAAGGAGAAATTGCACCAGAAAACAGATTTTTAGTTGAGGAAGAAGTGATTGTTAACAAAGCGAAATATTTCTCTACCGAGCTATCCGTTCCAGAAGGTCTTGAAGAAGGTCATTACGGTGTTACTATTTATGTAAAAGGTTCAGATATTATGGAAACAAAAGCCGAATTTGATGTAAAAAAGTAGAGATTGAAAAGTAGGAATCAATTTTGTATATATAACAGAAATTTTGGAGGAAAAGAATGAAAAATATAGTAAGCGTTGAAAAAATCGAAAAATATTATGGGAATAAAGGCAATATCACAAAAGCGATTGACAATATAAGTTTTAAGGTAGATGAGGGAGAGTTTTTAGGAATAATGGGCCCTTCAGGTAGCGGTAAGACTACTCTGTTGAATTGTATTTCAACGATTGATAACGTAACAACGGGCAAGATTATTATTAATAACAAAGACATTACGGCTCTTAAGGCAAAAGCTATAGAAGAATTTAGACGTGATGAATTGGGGTTTATTTTCCAGGATTTTAACCTGCTTGACACACTGACTGCTTACGAAAATATCGCTTTAGCTCTAACTATTCAAAATAGAGAAATCCCTGAAATAGATGAAATGATTAAAAATGTTGCGAGGAAACTTGATATTACCGAGCTGCTAAGTAAGTTTCCCTTTCAATTATCAGGGGGACAACAACAAAGAGTAGCATGTGCAAGGGCATTGGTTACGGAGCCCTCTCTCATTTTAGCCGATGAGCCTACTGGAGCTTTGGATTCCAAATCCTCAAGATTACTTTTAGAGTCACTTGAAAAGCTGAATAAGGAGTTTCATTCAACGATACTGATGGTTACCCATGACTCCTTTACAGCAAGTTATGCTCATAGAATCTTGTTTATTAAAGATGGTCGGATCTTTAATGAACTAATACGTGGAAATGATACGAGAAAGGAATTCTTCAATAAGATAATTGAAGTAGTTACCTTACTTGGAGGCGATGTTGGCAATGTTCTCTAAAATAGCTATCTCAAATGTAAAAAGAAGCTTTAGGGATTATTCAATCTATTTCCTGACATTGACCTTAGGCGTGTGTATATTTTACAGTTTCAATTCCATTGAATCCCAAAATTTACTATCAAAAATGAATAAGGACGCTGACTTTATATTAACGATCAATTTACTTATGGCAGGAACATCCATATTTGTATCCTTTGTTCTCGGTGGGCTAATCATTTATGCAAATAATTTTTTAATAAAAAAGCGAAAAAAAGAATTAGGAATTTATATGACATTAGGAATGTCAAAACGTAAAATCTCAAAAATCCTGATAGTTGAAACTCTTTTAATAGGTGTGCTGTCCCTTGTGGTTGGAATCGTACTTGGGATAATCGTATCACAGGGTCTATCGATCCTGGTGGCCAACATCTTGTCGGTTGATCTGAACAAATATAAGTTCATTATTTCATTAAGCGCAATAATGAAATCGGTTGTATACTTCGGAATAATCTATCTTCTGGTCATGATTTTCAATCAGTTTACGATCTCAAAGTACAAATTAATCGACATGTTAAATGCATCAAAGAAAAATGAAGTAGTAAAGCTAAAAAACTCTTTTGTCTCAATACTTATTTTTATTTTATCTATGGTTTTATTAGGAACTGCTTACGCAAGGATACTAAAAACAGGCTTAGATGCTGAAAACGCCGAATTGATCGTTACTGTCATGATAGGCGTTATCGGAACGCTGTTATTCTTTTTCAGTCTCTCCAGCTTCTTTATTCATATTGTGCAAAAGAGCAAAAAAATCTATCTAAAAGATATAAATATATTTGTATTAAGACAGATAAACAACAAAATAAATACGAACTTTCTGTCCATGACTGTCATATGTCTTATGCTTTTTTTAACGATTACCCTTTTATTTACTGCGTTTGATTTAAAAGGAACGATTGATAGAAATTCAGCAGGAAATAAAGCATTTGATGCTGCAGCGTTTCTCGTTGTTGATAACGAAAACGAAGACCCAAAGGCAAATGATATAGAAGAATATTTAAATGACATTGACTTTACTTTTGAAGCTTATGAAAAACATTCCTTTTATAATGAATACAAGCTTAATCTTACGATAGAGCACTTGTTATCAAATTATTTAAGTAAGCAAGAGAAAATCGATTTAGAGCAAAATTATTTGGATGGCCCTATATCCGCGATTAAAATATCAGATTATAACTCAATCATAAAACTTAATGGACACGACCCTATTCCTTTAAAGGAGAATGAGGTTTTAGTTGTTTCTAACTACGGTCAGGTGAATCACGCTTTACCAGAATATATGAAAAATGAAAACATCATTCATATAGAGGACAAAGCATACACCATTAGAAATGAATCTCCTATAGAGGAGAATATAAAGATCACAGGGAGCAAATTTTTTTATCTCATAATTCCTGATAACTTCAATGGAGAACTACAATTAGAGTTTTCAAGTTTTAACGTGATTTATGATGAAAGCTATGCTGAGAAATCGGAAGAGAAATTTTCAAACCTGTTTAATAACCTTTCGGAAGACAAATATAGAGACATTTCTCCAGCTTTAGTGTTAGGGAGTACAATCAATCAAAAAGAGGATAGAGATAATGGTTTAGCAGCAATAGTTGTATTTCTTGGACTATTTTTAGGTCTTACCTTTATCATTTCTAGCGCGGCAGTTATGGCATTGCAACAATTATCTGATGCAAGTGATAGCTTGGAACGATATAAATCTCTAAAGAAAATAGGTGTCACCGAAAAATTAATAAACAAAGCAATATTAAGACAAAGCTTAATCTATTTCTTAGTACCCTTAGGTCTGGCTGTTATTCATTCAATTGTTGGAATTAGTGCTGTTAGTGAAAATTTTACATTCCACTACGAAAGTATAATAGTAAGCTCATTATTCCTTGTAATCATATATGGTGGCTATTTTTATGCAACGTATGTTGGTGTTAAGAATATAGTGAAAAATAGCAATTAGGGAATAGTAACGAATTTTAATTAGTCCAGTAGAAACATACTGGGCTTTTTTTTTGCACCAAGAACAATTGATATTATTTTTTAATAATTAAATGAAATACTTAGGTAATTTAAGGCGATACAATTGTAAAAAATAGTAGAATGGTTTAAGGTGAATATTTATGAAACTATAATAAAAAATGAAGCAAAAATAGAAATGGAGAGTTCGTAGTGAGTAATCAAATAAAAGTAGGGATTGTAGGTTACGGTAATCTTGGTAGAGGAACCATTGAAGCAATCAAACAAAGTCAAGATATGGAACTTGTGGCTATTTTTACAAGACGAGCACCTGAAAGTCTTGCAATCAATGAACCAAATGTAGAGGTTTTACATATCTCAAGTGCGGAGGAATACAAGGACAAAATTGATGTAATGATTCTATGTGGAGGATCAGCAACAGATCTTCCAGATCAGGCTCCTCATTTCGCTAGAATGTTCAACACAATCGATAGTTACGATACACATGCAAAGATTCCTGAATTCTTTAGTGTAGTTGATGAAGCGGCTAAATCAAGTGGTAAGACTAGCATTATTTCTGTTGGTTGGGATCCAGGTTTATTCTCTTTGAACCGTTTAATGGCAGAAGCCATTTTACCGAAGGGTGAAACGTACACTTTCTGGGGAAAAGGATTGAGCCAAGGACATTCAGACGCCGTTCGTAGAGTAGAGGGTGTTGCAGCTGGTGTACAGTATACTGTACCAATTGAAGAGGCGATTGAGAAAGTGAAAAGTGGAGTAAATCCTGAACTATCTACACGTGAAAAACACCGCCGCGTTTGTTATGTGGTAGCAGAAGAAGGGTATGATCAAGCTAAAATCGAACAGGATATTAAAACAATGCCTAACTACTTTGCTGATTATGAGACAGAGGTAAACTTTATTACAGCTGAAGAATTAAAAGAAAACCATTCAAAATTACCACATGGTGGGTTTGTCATTCGAAGCGGTAAGTCAGGAGAAGAGAATAACCAAATTATTGAATTCTCACTTAACTTAGAGAGTAACCCTGAATTTACAGCTAGTGTACTAGTTGCATATGCTAGAGCAGCTTATCGATTAAATAATGAAGGACAAGTTGGTGCTAAAACTGTTTTTGATATAGCACCTGGATATCTGTCTCCAAGATCTCCAGAAGACTTGAGAAGAGATCTATTATAATAGACGACCCTGTCTCAGAGTATATCAGGGGATTCTATAATGTAGGAAGACCATCAACTTAATGATGGTCTTTCCTTTTAAGTTAAAGAACTCTTTAGCAAAAAGTAAATATTCGAATGAATAATATTAATATTTTGATGACCAATATAGATAATAAAATCGATTAGGAATTTATTAATTATGATATTTTATATCATCATAATTAATCTTATTTCAATCGGTTTTTTCATAGAAATCAATGAACTTGGGACTGAATTCAATATGGGTTCAGTCCTATTTCCTTACCCACCATTTCCTAAATTCCTTACCAATAAGGGTTCGATTCTTCTTTATGCAATCTAGTTGGTGTCCTCACTCAATAAATCTATAGCATTTAGATCTTTTCATTATTTGCTTCCCAACCATTTCAATCTTTTCCATAATTCATTGAGCCACAACCTTCGCATACCCAGAGATAGGATATGATAATTTCTCAAATCAAAAGAATGTCTTTGTTTTAAAGTGTGTTATTTGCTTGGCAAAGTCAGGGGTACTTCGTGAGAAGAATAATAAAAAGGATTTCATATAGCATATGTTATTTATTTTTAAAAAATATTGACTAGACACTAGATGGTGTCGTATATTTAGGACACCATTTAGTGTCGTTTGTATTTAAAAGGGGGAAGATTTTGAACACTACTCATCAAAAGCATGATGTTTTTGTAGCGATTGCAGATCCTACTAGACGTAAATTAATCCGTTTGTTGGCTGGTGCTGAAGAGTTGCCTCTACATGAAATAACTCCTCATTTTCAAATGGGGCGGACTGCTGTATCTAAACATTTGGCTGTTCTTAAAGAAGCAGATTTAGTTACGAACCGTAAAATAGGGAGAGAAACAAAGTACCGACTAAATCCAGCTCCCTTACAGGAAGTGAAAGATTGGTTATCTTTTTATGACAAGTTTTGGAATGAAAGAGCGATATTATTAAAGAATATATTGGAGGAATAAATCATGGCAGATTTAGTATTAGATTTTCAATTTAAGAGTCCAATCAACAAGGTATGGGACGCTTTAACAAATTCGGACACACTTGCACAATGGGTAATGGAAAATAATTTTAAACCAATTGTAGGATACAAGTGTCAGTTTCGAAATGTGGAAATAGATTTAATCGTGGATAGTGAAGTATTGGTGGTAGACAAGCCTAATAAGCTTTCTTACACATGGGTAGGTGGGCCGATAAACACTATCGTCACATGGACATTGAAAGAAGAGGATGGAACAACCTACTTACATCTTGAGCAAACTGGATTTGAAAACGAAAATGTTCAAGCGTTCAACGGTGCGAAGTATGGTTGGGCATATAAAATTGAAGAGCTTAAAAAAGTGTTAGAGGAAATGTAAGACCAACTTAGGAACAACCTCATTTTTATTTGAGGAGGGAACAAATTGGAAAATTTCACTGGATTTTTAGCGGGGATTGATGACCCTTTTCATAGAGAAAGAACGGAAGAAGTGTTTACCTGGATAAAAGATAACTATCCAAATTTAAAGACAGAAATTAAATGGAATCAACCGATGTTTACGGATCATGGCACGTTTATTCTTGGATTTAGCTTAGCTAAAAAGCATATGTCTGTCGCTCCTGAAAGTGTAACGATTACTCATGTAGAAAGTGATATTGCAAAAGCAGGCTATGAGTACACAAAGGAGATTATCCGTATTCCTTGGAATAATCAGGTAGACTATACACTACTTAAGAAAATGATTGATTTTAATATTAAAGACAAGGCAAACTGTACAACTCTCTGGAGAAAATAGAAAAACTAGGTGGGCCAAATAGAAAGCATGAAAGTATACTGGAGAGAATTAAAGGAGTTAGGGATATGGGTTTTTTTCAAGATATGGTTGCGGTGTTTAAAAAAAGAGAATTATCTTTCTTAGAAAGTTACAAAGAATCTGAAGATGTCTATACCTTTTTGTTTAAAAAAGAGAAAGACTTAACCTGGAAAGCAGGGCAGCATGGTTTGTTCAGTATCACTCATAAAAAATTTAAAAATAATACTAAACCATTTACGATCGCATCTGCTCCAAGTGAAAATGTTGTGAAATTAACAATGAAAATTAATAAGAATCCAAGTGAATTTAAGAAGGCAATGTTAGAACTAAAACAAGGAATGACAATTGGTATGTCTGGACCTTTAGGGTCATTTTATTTAACCGATGATCGTCCTACTGTTCTTATTGCTGGAGGCATTGGAATTACACCGTTTCTATCCATCGTAAAACAATTAGAAGCAGAAGGTAACAACAATAAGAAGCCAGTACACCTACTCTATATGGATAGTGAAAAATTTTATCTAATAAAGGATAAAGATGAACTTGTTGCTAACAATAGCTCATTAAATATCAAATATCTTGACACAAGGGAAGACTTACTTACAGAGATAAACAAGGTTGCTAATCTTTATCAGAACAATGGTCAATATCTGATTGCAGGTCCGAAGGCTATGGTAGATTCGATCTCTAGCTACTTACAGAATAATAGCATTTCAAAAAAGAATATAAAAAAGGATGCTTTTTATGGCTATTAAAGGATGAGTTGGGGAGGTTCAGTTCAGTTATGAAACCAAGAATCACTGTTATTACAATAGGCGTAAATGATTTGGAAAAGGCACTAATATTCTATCGTGATGGTTTGGGATTAAGTACAGAAGGTATTGTAGGTAAAGAGTTTGAGCATGGAGCAGTTGCCTTTTTTGACCTACAAGCAGGTTTGAAACTTGCTATATGGAAACGAGAAGATATTGCATATGAGGCAAAAGTTACACTGGCTCCTGCAAGTCCAACTGAATTTACAATCGGCCATAATGTAAGTAGCAAAGAAGAAGTAGATAAGGTATTAGAACAAGCCGAAAAAGCGGGTGCAACCATTACGGACCCAGCCCATGACACTTTTTGGGGTGGATATTCTGGTCACTTTCAAGATCCAGATGGCCATTTGTGGGAAGTAGTCTGGAATCTAGCTTGGGAGATTGAATAGTACTAAACATATGTTGTTGAAAGTGCCTATTAATACGTCAGGTAATTAATTATATTAGTAACTAGGGTGGTTCTTCAACCTACAAGACCTCCTCCTAAATTTGCGTCTCTACTTAAAGTAGGGGCGTTTTTAGATAAGAGTCATGGGGCTAATGGGAGTTAAGAATGCCCATCCCACTCTTTCTCCCAATAAAAGTAATAATCATAAGGAGCGGAGAAATATACAATGAGAAGCGAAATTGAAATGATGAATATGATTGTTGAATTTGCTAGAAACGATAATAGAATTCGCTTTGCAACGCTGGAAGGATCTCGTACGAACAAAAACATTCCGAGAGATACTTTCCAAGATTATGATATTTCTTATTTTGTAACCGATATGGATTCCTTCAAAACAGATGATCATTGGCTAGATGTTTTTGGGAAACGATTGATTATGCAAAAACCTGAAGATATGGAGCTTTTTCCGCCAGAGTTAGGGAATTGGTTTTCTTATCTCATGATATTTGAAGATGGCAATCGAATAGATTTGACACTTATTCCGATTAATGAAGTAGAGGATTATTTTATCAATAGTGACGGTTTAGTTGAAGTAATCCTTGATAAGGATGGGCTTGTCAAACGTGAAGTGGTCGCTACTGATCGAAAGTATTGGATTAAAAAGCCCACAGCAAGAGAGTTTGATGATTGCTGCAATGAATTTTGGTGGGTTTCAACTTACGTAGTAAAGGGATTAGCGAGAAGAGAAATTCTCTTTGCAATTGACCATTTGAACGAGATTGCTAGACCGAACTTGTTAAGAATGATGTCTTGGCAAATTGGATTAGAGAGAAGCTTCGACTTTAGTCTGGGGAAAAACTACAAATTTATTAATCACTATCTACCGAAAGAAGATTGGGACTCATTGCTTACTACTTATTCAGAAAGTGACTACCAATACATGTGGCGGGCATTATTCACTTGCTATAAGTTATTTAGAAAATACTCTAAATCTGTGGCAGAAAGACTTGGATATAAGTATCCAGATTATGACGAGTCTATCACGAAATATACACAAAACATTTATCAGTCAATGTTTAGTTAATATTACAGTGTGAGTGTTAGTCCTTAGGATTAATATGGGTGTGATAAAATGATTAAGAGGTATTCAGATTCACAAATCAAGATAATGATAAGAGATAAAGGTATTTCTTGATGAAATTGAGGAGGTAAGTACATGGATGTTGTACATATTGTTGAAAATATAGATAATCTTTTTCATGTAACCAGTAAGGAAATCTATTCTAGTGAATCTGGGATTACCTACAATGCCGATAAGAAAGTTAATAAAATAGGATACTGTGTTAACCTAACGCTTGAAACGATAGAGCAAGCCAGTGTTCATGGCGTTGAATTGATGGTGACCCACCACGATGCATGGGATGAAATATATGGCTTAAGAGAGGCATGCATTGAAAAATTAGCAGAGTATGGGATCAGTCACTATTATAACCACTTGCCACTTGATGACTGTAATTTTGGAACAAATGATAGTTTATTAAAAAAACTAAATTTAGAAATTGTAAAAAGAACTCATGAGTGGGAAGGGTTATATTTTGGTAGAATAGCAGAATGCGATGAGGAAATCGAATTTAATGAATTAGTTAACAATATGGAAAATCTACTAGAAGAACCAGTGAAATTTTGGCAGTTTAATGACAAAAAGGTAAAGCGAGTGGGATTAGTTTGTGGGAATGGTGCGCCAACAGCTTGCCTTAAGGAAGCAGTTGAGAATAAGTGTGATGTATACATTACAGGTGAATGTAATTTGTATACGATTCAATATGCACAATTTAAAGGGATAAATCTTATCATTGGGAGTCATACTTTCACAGAAATTTTTGGGATTGAAAGTTTAGCATTGAAATTAAATGAGAATATAAAAGAACTTGAAGTAGTGAGACTTAATGAAAAGCATGATGAAGCCATTTTTAGTAAAAAATATTAATGATGCAGTCTTGCCTTCTTAAAGGGAATAGGTAATACCATGCACGATATCTACTTGACAACCATTTTAAGAATGTTAAGATAATACTGAAATGATGTTGGAAAATTTAATATTTTCACCACTAGGGGTGCCATCATAATGGCTGAGATTAAAGTATGACTTTAAGACTCTTAGAACCTGATCTGGTTTAGACCAGCGTAGGGAAGTGGGATAGAGGAAATTTCTATTTTTATTTAATATAATTTCCATAAAAACCACTTTCTTTATTTAAAAGAAAAGTGGTTTTTTTTATTCCACTTTCTCCGCTAATACTTTCATTTTCGGAGGGATTGTATATGACATTTTCACAGCAGTTACGACAAGAAGTGAATACCATTTGGGAGGCGAGCTTTCAGCATCCTTTTGTAAAGGGAATTGCAGATGGAAGCTTATCGCTGAAAAGCTTTCGCTATTACGTGTTACAAGATTCTTATTATCTTTCTCATTTTGCAAAGGTGCAAGCATTAGGGGCGGCGAAAGCGCCAGATTTACATACAACTGCCCGTATGGCAGTACATGCACAAGGGACAGCTGAAGCAGAACTGAAACTACATGCAAATTTCTCTAAACGATTAGGGATTACTGAAGCTGAAATCGCGAAGTTTAAGCCTGCACCTACAGCATATGCCTACACATCCCATCTTTACCGTGCAGCGTTGATGGGTCAGATTGGTGACATCATTGCAGCATTACTCCCATGCTATTGGCTGTATGATGAAATCGGCCAGCGATTAAAAGGAATGACACCAGAGGAACCCATCTACCAAGAATGGATTGCCGCATACGGTGGTGAATGGTTTCATGAAAAGGTTATGGAACAAATCCAACGTATTGATGAGATTGCTGAGAAGGTAACGGAATCAGATCGGGAGCGGATGTCCGAACTGTTTATGATTAGCAGTCAATATGAATACTCGTTTTGGGAAATGGCTTATGTACAAGAAGGATGGCCCATCAAGGAAAAGAGCCCCATCATCAATAGCTAGGAAGATGGGAGAGCAAATAGGCTAGGCAGCTCCATAATATCTGCTGTTGAAAGGATAAGCTCCCGGCGGGAATGAAACTAGATTAAAAGCTTGCGTGTTTCTGAACATAAGTGAGGATTGACTTAAATTCTGACAAACATAGCTGAAAACAGTATCTGGGTATACAAAAGAAAGGAATCTTTCAAATGATGATGAATAAAGAGGACACTAAAAACCAAATGATTCAGGCAGTTGAAACCGTAAGGAAGACAAATCCTATGGCAGGGTCCATCACCAACACTGTAACAGTCAATTTTGTGGCGAATGCACAGCTTGCCGTCGGGGGATCCGCTGCTATGGTTTATCTGCCTGATGAGGGTGAATTTTTGGCAAAGGTCGGAGGAGCCACTTACATAAATGTCGGTACACTTCTCCCAATCTATGAGCAGACTCTCCCTCATGTAGCAAAAGTGTTGCACGATACGGGAAAGCCATGGGTCTTAGATCCAGTCGCAGTCGGTATTGGATCTCTTAGGACAAATCTTTTGCGAAAATTTAAAGAGTATAAACCCATTGTGATTAGAGGGAATGCTTCGGAAATTATCGCATTGGCGGGTTTGTGGGGGATGGAAGGTGGTACGGATATATCCAATGTCCGAGGAGTGGATTCTACAGATTCAGTAAGAACCGCAAAGGCAGCGGCTGTCGCGTTGGCTAGATGGACAGGTGGGGCTGTTGCCGTATCTGGCAAAACGGATTTGATCACCGACGGTTCGGTCATGGCGTACTCTCATGGAGGGTCGCACTTTATGGAGAAAATTACTGGGGCAGGCTGTTCATTGGGTGGTGTCGTCACAGTCTATGCGACAGCTGCTTCGCCGTTTATTGCAGCGCTTACTGCTACTGCAGTTTACAACCTAGCAGGAACCCGTGCTGAAAATAAGGCGGACGGTCCTGGAAGTTTTCAGATTCAGTTCCTTGATGAACTTTACAAAGCAACTGCATCGGATATAGCGAACAATCCATTTGAAATGGAGGAGGTTAATCTATGAATACACTAATTGCCGTTGCAATTGCGCCTTTCGGTGTAGGTGAGGAACTTGCACCTGAAATAGCTCAAGTGTTGAAAGTCATTCGTGAGTCAGGATTACCATATCATACGACTTCCATGTTTACAGAGATTGAAGGGGAGTGGGATGAAGTGATAAAAGTTGTAAAAGACGCAACGTTTGTACTTGCCGCCAAAGGAATTCGCACGGAAGTGGTTCTGAAGGCAGATGTACGTCCTGGATTTACGAACATGATGACTACAAAAGTTGATAAAGTCAACGAAATTATAGGAGGACAAAATGAGCATAAGAAAGAACTTTGATCTTTCAGCATACCTGGTTGTGGGCCCTGAGAATACGAAAGGCAGACCAGTTGAGACAATTATTAAAGATGCGATTGAGTCAGGGTTTACATGTGTGCAAATCCGTTCAAAGGTTGCCTCTGCCATTGAATTGATTCAGTTGACCCGTGAAGCTTCCGAGGTTATTGCACAAGCTGGCAAGTCGGATGAAGTTGCGCTACTCGTGAATGACCGTCTTGACGTGATCCTTGCTGCGAGAAAACAAGGAATAAAAGTGGATGGAATCCACGTCGGGCAATCTGATATCCCAGTGGAAGTCTGTCGGGAATACTTAGGTGAAGATTCAATCGTGGGCTTATCAGCCAGAACACATGAATTACTCGAGTATATCAAAACAGTAGATGTCTCTCAGATTGACTATTTTGGCGCTGGACCGCTCCATGAAACGAAGACGAAACCGGACTGTGGCCTGGATTTGGATGGGAAAATAGTGATCAGAAGTTTGGACGAAATTTCTGAGCTTGCCCAACTTAGCCCAATTCCGTTGGTAATCGGTGGTGGTGTTAAACTTGCCGATATTCCTCCTCTCGCAGAAACCGGAGTGGAAGGCTTCTTCGTGGTGTCCGCAGTAACAGAGGCTGATGATCCGAAGTTGGAAGCTACTAATCTAGTTAAAACATGGAACCTCCACAAGCTCAGTCAAAACAAAACGAACAAGATATCTCCTTTCATATAGAACAATTGAACGTCCTTAAAGAGGATTCTTATTATAGATGTTTTAAAAGGCAAACTCGGGCATTGCTTTTGCCTCTTGATAAGCTTCATATAAAAGTGAGCTGTGTATACAGCAGATGGAGGGAGACATGAAGACAGCATTAACAATTGCAGGGAGCGATTCCTCAGGAGGCGCTGGAATTCAGGCAGATATTAAGACAATGACCGCAAATGGCGTATATGCCATGAGTGCAGTTACTGCCCTTACTGCTCAGAATACAACGGGCGTTACGGATATTGTGGAAGTTACTCCAGAATTCTTAGGCAAACAGTTGGATAGTGTTTTTACTGATATTTATCCAGATGCAGTTAAAATTGGTATGGTTTCATCAGCTAGTTTGATTAAAACCATATCAGAAAAGCTTGAGTTTTATTATGCTAAAAACATTGTGGTAGATCCGGTAATGGTTTCCACTAGCGGTTCCAAGCTTCTTCAGGACAATGCAGTGGAAACGTTGAAAAAGGATCTATTTCATCAGGCGCTATTATTGACACCAAATATTCCGGAGGCTTCTGTTTTATCAGAAATATCTATTGTAAATGAAGCTGACATGATGAAAGCAGCTAAAATTATCAGTGATTCTTACGGATGTGCCGTTCTTTGCAAGGGTGGACACAGCATAAACGTTGCTAATGATTTATTGTATTATAATCATGACTACAGTTGGTTCCTTGGAGAAAGAATTGACAATAAAAATACTCATGGTACTGGGTGTACCTTATCCAGTGCCATCGCTTCTAGTCTAGCCAAGGGCATGAATTTGGAAAGCTCCATTCAATTAGCGAAGGAATACGTAACAGGTGCCTTGGGGGCAATGCTTGATTTAGGAAAAGGAAGTGGCCCGCTTAACCACGTATGGAATGTCTATGAGAAGCAAAAATAATTAATGAGATAATCCTTAGCTATTACACGGGAAGACGTTAGGTTCCGCATTTATTAGGAAAAATTGTGAAGCTCCTAAATTCTTATACAAACAGTAATAAGGACATAATGATATAGTGGGAACTCTCAAGAGCACCACTTTTTATTGCCGTAACGAGTTTTGAGTCGACTACTTAAATTGAAAATAATGCAGATTTCCATAAGAGGTTTTGGTAAACTTAAAACCCCGGAATCGTAGGAAGTAAATCCTCCGATTCCGGGGCCTTTTCTTTTTTAAATTGCTTTCGTCCTTTAATATTGGTAACTTCTTCAAAAATGACCCGAGTAGTTTACGCTGCAAGTCTCTCAGTTTCATGGTCAAATTTTCGGAATTTCAATAGGGAGTATACCAGTACAAGAGCCACTCCTATTGCCACATATGGAAGGTAAGGCGATTCAATGGACTGAACAAACAGGTACAACAAGAGATACATAATCGAACGACCTAGTGTGATTAAAAATTCGCGTTTCAAGAGAATCACTATTTGGTCCTCTTTTTTCATTCCATTTAAATATCTGAAAAAGGTATTGTCCATTGTGTAACCGTACACGTAAATGGAAACGACAAGTCCAATCATTGTTACAAAATAAACTGGTGGAATTTGCGCGAAGCCGGCGAGCAAGATGAACCCCATACTAATTAACGTATAAATCACAAATTGCTTTTCCATTTTTAATTGTTTCCATTTCGATATGAAGACAATGGCGATGGTTAAAACGACAATGTTTATCACATTCAAATAGGATACATATAGCGCATTTTTCGATAAAACCACCATAATGATGACCTGAAGACACACCATGCATTCCAGAACACCAGCTGTAATAATCCCAAATGGAACCATCTGCTTAGACACTTTAATGGTCTTATAATCGTGGAAGAAGTTTGATTTAAACTCAGCTTCAATGGAAGGCAACTTAGTGACAGCAACAAAATAAAAAATCGAAACCGAAAGCATGAAAAGAAATGAAACCGTAAAACTAAAATAATAGATTAAGAAAGAGTTAATAAGTGGCAGTATAATCATTAATATGTTTTTCACATAACCAATACGCGAATTAAATATATTCAGTTCTGACCGAGTCGATAAAACACTTAACGCGTAATTGGAAGAGGAGTAAAAGAAACCAAAAACGCAGCCAAAGCTAGTGGCTGAAAGCACTAGAAGAGCCATATGACTTAAGTGAGAACTTAAAAGAAGAACAATAAACAAGATGATTGCAGATATGGCACTTAGGTAATAACTAATTTTTAATTTGTTTTTGAAAAGGTAATACGTTCCGATTATATACGCAAAACACGATAAAAAATAAGCCAAGCCATTAAAGGCAATCAGTGGGCCGAGTGTCTTGCTGTTTTCCCAAAAATAATAACTGATAAAAATCGTGCTATACCCGGTAATACATAAAAAAACTGATTGAAGAAGAAATAGCTTTTTCAGGTCTGTATTCATTTTTACACCTTTTCTATTAGTATTTAAAAATAATGGCATTTATATAATTTAATAGGAAAATGCGAGACTTGTAAAGGTGTAAAGTATCCTAGAACAAGAAACATAGGTGAACGTATTTTTGCCACAAAGATCAGAGGGTAGTTAAAGAACTCTTTTCTAAAAGTTGAAGTCAAAAATATCGAGGGATAACTACATGATGTAAAAGACTCAACTTAATTTATATTCACTAACATCTCGAGTATTGCAAAATACACTCTGATTTTTGTCACCACTATTGAAGGATAATATATTCTGTGCCACATATTTAAAAATGATGAATAACGGTTAATACTTTAACCGCGAAAAAGGGAAGCTGGAGCGATGTAAAATTGAGGGGATAGCTATTTAAAAAGCAAAAAAACTTTTGTAAAAGGAACTTCCTCGCAACACAACAGATTCTATTTAATACATTATTCCTGTAAAGCAAGAAAAAAAGATTGATTTTTAGCCTTTCTATGTCTAAACTCAAATTCGATGCGTTTCTTTAATCATCTACACTTTTCGCAAGACTAATCTGTTTCCATTAAGGATATTTACAAATAAAAAAAGGATAAAGATCTTTTGGTGATATATATAGCCCTAAAAGTGTGAAGATTAGTCCTTCGTATCAGTATAAAAAGTATGTATAAGGCGACTCTGTATGTATGTCACCGCTATTAAATAAAGGTTGTTTTCGTTAAGATTGTGCAAAAAATCCTTAAGCATATTTTAGCTTATGAATAGCTAGTTATTATAGGGTTTCAATTCGTTTTGCAAGTTCTTTTCTCATTAGAATAATGGTTCTTGCTCTTTAAAAGCAAGAAGCTTTGAAGAAAGAGACTAAATAAATGAACCAATACTATAGTAGAGTCTGATTATTCTTATTCATAGGAGGCTTCCATGGAGAACGATATTATTATCCGTTTTGATAACGTAACAAAAATTTACAATAGCGACACGAAAGTTTTACAAGATGTGAGCTTTGAACTTGAACGTGGAAAATTTTACACCTTACTTGGTCCATCAGGCTGTGGAAAAACAACGATCTTACGTATCATAGCTGGCTTTGAAAAACCGACAACAGGAAACGTGTACATGAACGGGAAGGTTGTAAACGATGTACCAGCAAACGAGCGCCAAGTAAACACTGTCTTTCAAGACTACGCCTTATTCCCGCACCTAAACGTATTTGAAAACGTGGCATTCGGTTTACGTATTAAGAAAGTCAAAGAGTCTGAGATTAAAACGCGTGTTGCAGAAGCGTTAAAGTTCGTAAACTTAGCAGGTTACGAAAACCGTGAAATTACTGAAATGTCAGGTGGTCAGCGTCAACGGGTTGCAATTGCGCGCGCGATCATCAATGATCCAGAAGTAATCTTACTTGATGAACCATTATCAGCACTTGATTTAAAGTTGCGTACAGAAATGCAATATGAGCTACGTGAGCTACAGCAACGTCTTGGCAAGACATTTATTTTCGTTACCCACGACCAAGAGGAAGCTTTAGCGATGAGTGATGAAATTTTTGTTTTAAACGAAGGGATTATCCAGCAATCTGGAACGCCAGTTGATATTTACGATGAGCCAATTAATCGTTTCGTTGCAGACTTTATCGGGGAGTCCAACATCGTTGATGGAGTCATGCTTGAAGATTATAAAGTTAAATTTACTGGGAAAGTATTTGACTGTGTCGACGGCGGGATGAAGCCGAATGAAAAGATTGATGTTGTCATTCGACCAGAAGATCTACACATGACAACGCCAGAAGCAGGTAAAATTGTGGTGCGCGTTGATACGCAGTTATTCCGCGGTGTACATTATGAGTTATCAACATATGACAAAGATGGGAATGAGTGGCTTGTACACTCACTGAAACAGGCTGAAGTCGGTGCACAAGTAGGTCTGGATTTCGACCCAGAAGCGATTCATATTATGCGTCTAAATGAAACAGAAGAGGAATTTGACGCACGTATTGAGGCCTATACGAATGAAGTTTAAGTCCAAAGGAGCGTTCCTACCCTATTTGCTTTGGATTGCGCTCTTCGTGATTGCACCGATTGGGCTCGTGTTGTATTATTCGATGCTCAATTTAAACGGAGAGTTTACGCTAGGAAACTATAAAAACTTCTTTACATCAGCTTATTTAGCGATGACACTAACAAGCTTTTGGTACGCATTCCTCATTACGTTTTTTACGTTAATCATCTCTTATCCAACGGCGTATCTTTTAACAAAAACCAAGCATAAGCATTTATGGCTCATGCTGATTATTATTCCCTCATGGATTAATTTATTGTTGAAAACATATGCATTTATCGGGATTTTCGGTTTATACGGACCGGTCAATGCCATCATGAATTTGTTAGGCTTCGACCCGACGCAAATTTTGTTTACCGACTTTAGTTTCGTGTTCGTTGCGGTGTACATTTTTATTCCGTTTATGATCATCCCAATTTTTAACGCGTTAGACAAAATGAACCCGTCGTTAATTTATGCATCACGTGACTTAGGTGCATCACCGCTAACCACGTTCCGACGCGTCATTGTTCCTTTAACGATTCAAGGTGTAAAATCAGGGATTCAAGTAACGTTTATCCCTGCTCTATCACTCTTTATGATTACGCGCTTAATTGCTGGGAACAAAGTGATTACACTTGGTACTGCAATCGAACAGCAGTTTTTAGTTGCGCAAAACTGGGGAATGGGTTCAACAATTGCCGTGTTCTTAATATTAATTATGTTTGCCATCATGGTATTTACGCGTACAAAGAAAAAAGGAGGTCGAGCATAAATGCGATCAAAATTAACAACTAAAGCTAAAGTATATTTAGCCATTGTGTTTGTTATTTTATATGCACCGATCTTCTACTTGATTTTTTATTCCTTCAATAGCGGCGGTTCCATGGGTTCATTCGAGGGTTTTACACTAGAACATTATCAAGCCGTATTTGATGATAATCGCTTGCTTGTTATCTTAATCAATACTGTGATTGTTGCATTGCTCTCTGGACTAATAGCTACCATCATTGGAACACTTGGAGCCGTTGGGATTGTTTCCTTAAGAAATGAAAAACTACGTAGTATTGTCTTATCACTAAATAATATTTTAATTGTGAGTCCAGATGTGGTGATTGGGGCAAGCTTCTTAATTTTATTCACAATGATTGGAGTTAAGCTTGGCTTCACATCCGTAGTCATTTCACATATTGCATTTAGTATCCCCATTGTTGTATTAATGGTCTTACCTAAAATATTGGAGATGAATACAAACTTAATTGATGCAGCACTTGACTTAGGAGCAAGTCGTCGTGAAGTATTAACTCGAGTGATTATTCCATATATTAAACCTGGGATATTGGCTGGTTTTTTCATGGCCATCACTTATTCTTTAGATGACTTTGCAGTTACATTTTTTGTTACAGGGAATGGTTTTAGTACATTGTCTGTTGAAATCTATTCCATGGCACGTGCAGGTATTTCATTAACCGTAAATGCAATCTCAGGACTAGTGTTTATCGTTACAGTTGGAATTGTGATTATGTATTACTTCATTACGATGCGCTCGAGAAAAACGGGGGGATCTACACAATGAAATCTTTAATTCATACCATGTTAGCAATTGTGATCGCCTGCGGTCTACTTGCGTTTGTTGCTGCGAAACTAGATGCAACAAACGCAGCTGGAGGAAAGGATACACTAGTCGTATACAATTGGGGAGAATACATTGACCCTTCGCTTATCGACCAGTTTGAAGAAGAAACAGGCATTTCTGTGATTTATGAAACGTACGATTCAAATGAAGCGATGTTAACGAAAATTAGACAAGGTGGCTCAGCCTATGATGTGGTTGTCCCATCAGAATATACGATTGAAACGATGATTGAAGAAGATTTATTAATCGAAATTGATCATTCGAAACTGCCCAATTTGCAAAATATTGATCCTTACTTCTTAGATTTACCGTTCGACCCGAAAAATAAATATTCCATACCGTACTTTTGGGGAACGGTTGGAGTGGTTTATAACCCAAAGGATATTCCAGAACATATTACCTTTGATTCTTGGGACGATCTGTGGGACCCAGCATTAAAAAATAAAGTATTTTTAGTAGATGGCGCACGTGAAGTCATCGGTTTGGGCTTAAATAGTTTAGGGTATTCATTAAATTCGCGTGACGACAACGAACTAAAGGAAGCATTAGAAAAATTAAAGAAACTAAACGGCAATGTCAAAGCCATTATTGGGGATGAAATTACACCACTGATGATTAATAATGAAGCTACCGTTGCTGTAACCTTTTCTGGGCAAGCAGCAGACATGATGTTCGAAAACGAAGAATTGAATTACGCAGTACCTTCAGAAGGCTCAAATTTATGGTTCGACAACATGGTGATTCCTAAAACTTCATTAAATGTGGAAGGTGCCCATCAGTTTATTAATTTTATGCTAAATGCGGAAGTTGCTTCACAAAATACGGATTATGTAGGATATGCGATTCCAAATAAGGCAGCCTGGGAACTATTAGATGATGAAGTGGTAAACGATGAACGTTTTTACCCTCGCGAAGAAAGTCGCACAAACTTAGAAGTATATGAAAACTTAGGTCTTGAGTTGCTGGGAACCTATAACGAATACTTTTTAGAATTTAAAATGTCACTACAGTGATGCTTTAGATTACAACTGCTCAGTACGAATATTCCATATGTTCTTACCACTTTGGACATGTGGAGGAAGTACGTAGATTGTTATAAAAGAAGGCTGTTTAGGTAAAAATTCGAGAAAAAGTAACTAAAAGAAAAAGCAGGTACCCGATAAAAAGGGATAACCTGCTTTTTTTAAATTTCAAAAGCTCCATGGATTAAAAAAATGGTCTTATTCCATAGAAATTTCGAGTGTATTAGGAGAATAAAATTTTATTTTACCTCGCTCGAAAATATGTTGTCAATAATAAATTTGTGATATTTCCAAAAAAATGTTATAATAGTCGTACAATTGTTTATTAATCGTATTCCGAATTCCACTGTGTAATGGTGCAGTAGAATCATGGATACGTTTTTTTTAATATCCATTTATAAATCAGGAAAATTCAAACAGTTGTGTGAGCTTTAAGGGAGGTTAGTTGAATAAAATGATCAATTCACTACCTAATCGTAGATGAGATTTTATTCTAGGCTCTTTTCAAAGATTAAAGCCCGTTAAGCTAAGCTCATTTCATACCGGCAAATAAAATACAAATAATGAGAAAAGAGCATGCAACTCAAATTAAAAAGCGAATAACTAGCTGTTCATGCGCTAAAGTGGCTTCTGGATTTTAGCAACATTTTTACGAAAACAGCCTTATTTTACAAGGAGGACTAGAATAATGAATCTAATTGATAAGAAAGTTACACACAAACGGTTTGGCATGGGGAGTATCGTGAACCATAATGATTCTAGTATTGAAATAAACTTCGCAACCGAAAATAAAAAGTTTGTTTTTCCCGATGTATTTGGAGAGCATTTAAAATTACATGATAAAAGTGTTGCGGATTCACTTGAAAAAATAATACAAAAAAAGGAAATGGAGCGAAAGGAGGAAGAATGGAAGAAAGAAGAGGAAAGAAAACTACAACGTAAAAACCAGGAACTTCGCCTGGAACATGAAAAACTTATGAAAAATCATAAACTTCATCCCGAATCACAAATGGTTTTCTGGTGTGACACAGAAGAACAGGAGAGTTCGTTGTCAGACTGGCAGGTTTTTTCAGGTGAAATAAAAAGTGGGAGTAACAAGGGGAAGCCAAACAAACCTATCCGCTTGCACCAAAACAGCGCTGTCCTGTTAACAGCAATCGATGCCAACGCACCTGAAAAAGATAGACGTATCTTAGGTGTCTACATGGTGAATGAAAAGTTTATCGGGAAGCTTTGTGAAGATGGAAATATTCCGGCTCATTCAAGATACAAACTTCAACTTACAGATCAGGAATCGAATCAGATGCTTTTCTGGGAATATTATGTAAATGAAAAGCTCCCTGAAAAAATGACATGGAATACAGGTAAATACCGTTATTTTGATAATTCATGGATGGCGCAAATTTTGCATGATATCGTTTCGATGAAAAGTGACTCAGAGGAAAAAGAGTTGGCAGAACAATTTTTTGCCCACTTTTGCAAAATGAATCGAATAACAGATCAAGATTTACCAAAGCGTAATGGCGCGTTAATGCGTATGTAGATGTTTAGCCTAAAGATGAATAAGTGCTTGACTCTGGTTATTGGTGAGAATAAATAATGATAAAACTAAATAAAATTTCGATTCCGTTTGCAGGATTTAGCATTAAAGGCAATAATTTTGAAAAGTTACTAACACCTCATAGTATGTTTCCACATACACTCAGATATGTTGAGGGTATAGCGTACATCTAACATTAAAAAAGAAGGCAACTACCCTTTGTGGCTGTTGCCTTTTGACGTTTCTAGCCCTTCGGTTTGACTTACTCGGTACCTTAAAGTGTGACAATTAAGGGCTAATGCCTCATTTTTTCGTTTTAGATAAAGTAAGAATTGACAGGTTCGATACTTACCCGTAAAGTTGCTTATGATGTAAATGAAAACGGAGGAGAACAGATGCAATTCATTAACAATTTACTTCTAGATATGGAACTAGATCCTAGAATAGTAGAATATCTATCGATTATCATTAAGGTTCTATTAATTGGTCTTATCTGTATCGTTGCAAATTTTATTTCAAAGAAAATTGTGATCAGGGTCATTACTAGGGTTGTGACAAACTCAAAAGTCAAGTGGGGTAAAATCATTTTAGACAGACAAGTCTTTCGAAAGTTATCCCATATTGTTCCTGCAATCATTATTTATTCGTTTTCTTCAATCTTTCCAAACTATCAATCAATCATTGAGAAGTTGGCGATTGCCTATATCATTATTGTTGGGCTAGTGTTTATTCAAAGTTTACTAAATGCAATGAACGATATTTATCAAACCTTTGAAATATCCAAGGTTAAGCCAATTAAAGGCTATATTCAGGTAGTTAACATAATTATCATGATTCTTGGGTCCATCTTAGTAATTTCGAATCTAATAGGGAAGAGTCCTCTCATTCTATTAAGTGGGTTTGGTGCTCTATCGGCCGTACTGATGTTAGTATTCAAAGATTCGTTACTAGGATTAGTAGCAGGAATTCAATTGACCGGCAATGATATGGTTCGAGTCGGTGATTGGATTGAAATGCCTAAATATGGGGCAGATGGTGACGTGATTGATATTTCTTTGAATACCGTACAGGTACAAAATTTTGACAAAACGATTACAATGATCCCGAGTTATGCGCTTATTTCTGATTCATTTATCAACTGGAGAGGGATGCAAAGCTCAGGAGGCAGACGAATCAAGCGCTCTTTGTACGTAGATACCAGTAGTATCACGTTTTGTACCGAGGAGATGATCGAGAAATTTATCAAAGTGCAATACCTATCCGACTATATCATCCAAAAGGAAAGAGAAATTACGGAGTATAATGCCAAAAATCAAGTTAATCGGGACAATCCTGTGAATGGTAGGGCTCTTACTAATATTGGTGTTTTTCGGGCATACATCAGCAATTATCTCAAAAATCACGATGGAATCCATCAGAATATGACCTTAATGGTGAGACAACTAGCTCATAGTGAACACGGCTTGCCTATCGAAATTTATGCTTTTACAAATTCCGTACAGTGGGACGTCTATGAAACAGTGCAATCTGATATTTTTGACCATCTCTTTGCTGTCGCACCAGAATTTGGACTTAGAGTTTTCCAGAATCCATCTGGCGCTGATTTAAGAAACAGGGTAGAAGAATCGAACAACAATGCTTTGCTGGGCGAAAGAAGTTATTAAAATCATTCATTACAAAGAACCGACTGGTATGTATTACCAGTCGGTTCTTTGCTATTTTTATTGTTGCCGGACCTTAAATAAAATGAATTGCAAGTGTTTCATAAATAAACCCTAGAAGTCTTCAATAACGTCTTGTATAGCTCTTATTATTCCGTTTTAGCATCAGGTTTGAGAAAGTTTGTTTAGATAGAAAATGTTATAAAAACTTATTAAAAAGCATAGTTTTTTTTACTAATTGTTAAAAATACTTTACATTTTTCGGTCATCCATATATGATTGAATTAAGTTCTGAAGAATTAATTTTTTAGGAGGTATGCCATGTTATCTAATCGAGTAGCGGTCTATCGAGCCATAAAAGGGTGGTCTCAGCAAAATTTAGCAGATCGTGTGGGAGTTAGCAGACAAACGATTATGCATATCGAGAAGAATAAATACACCCCTTCATTGGCTCTTGCCTTTAAAATAGCTCTAGCTTTTGAAGAGGACATAAATACTATTTTTGCATACCAGGAGGAGGAATAAGTCATGATTGTCTTTCTAATTGCCTTATTATTGCTTGTTGTTGTGTTGTCTAATATGTACTTCTTCAATTTCCAGAAAAGTCAGGAAGGTCAAGACGAAAGAGGGAAGCTCATTCTATATAAAACGGTTTCCTCCATGTATAATGCCTTGTTCGTCGGATCGGTCGTTCTAATCGTTCTAAATTTAGTTGATATAGTAAATGCTGAAACAACGATTGAGCTATTGATGTACTTCTTAATTTTTATTGGGGTATATGGGACGTTTCTTCTATATCGAAATAAAAATAAACCAATGTAAATTCTTTATTTACAAGGAATCGAGGAGGATAAGATATTGAAGCAAATAATGAATAGACCACTCTATCTTTATGTGTTTTTTATACTACTAATGGTGTTATTATCTTTCATATTCCCAGAAAAAAGTCATACTATTTTAAATTACTTACTCGTTTTTTTTGCTTGGAATATGGCTGTGATTCTTCACGAACTAGGTCATGTATTTTTTGGCAAGAAGAATAATTTGAATGTAATCGAAATGACTGCGATGTTTATTCGGATAGTCAAAAGCAAGGATAGGACAATAATCTCTGAAAATAAAGATTGGAACAAAGTTGGTGGGGTCGTTCATTTTCTACCTGGAGACTCTACTAGGAACTTAACGACTAGGTGGAAATGGTCTGTTTTGGGAGGACCAATTTTTAGTTTTTCTTTTGGGATTTTATTTTTACTCCTAAGCTGGATGTATCCATTATTTTTTATCAATATCCTAGGGTATATGAATATAGCGATAGGAGTCATTACTGTTATCCCTTTTGCTCAATCGGATTCTTCGATATTCCTCATGCTACACCGTAACGATAAAAATGCGAATGAATACATTCTAAGCTTACTATTGTTGCAAGAGTTTTCATCTGACAAACAACCGTCCCAATGGTCTAAAGAGGTTGTAGAACAAAGTCGAGATTTATTATCAAATGATCTGAATATGGCAAATGAGAAACATTCTATTCTAAGATTGCCATTATATTATTACTATTTTGATGTGGGCAATTATTCAGAAGCCTTAAATGTTCTTAAACCGATTAGTAAGGCAAGTCAGGATGTTCTTATGTCTGACCCTCAAACAAATATCATGTTTAACTTATATATTACCCATCTTTGTTTGTTTAATAGAAACCACGGTTATTTACAGTCATTATCTCAACCATCGAACATCGACTTAATAGGGAATAAAGAACCCTATTCTTACTATCGTACTTTAGCTGCTTACAAAACGTTCCAGCAAGATTTCAACGGAGCAAAAGAGGCTCTGAAACAAGCAAAGGACCTTTTGAATCAAGAGTTGAAATTATCTTATGGCTATGCCAAAGTTGAAAAACATCTCTTGGAGGGGATTCAAGAAGAGATCCTATTAGAAAAAACAATGTAGTGATATTTCGTAGGTTCATTCATAATAAAATTTAAGGTTGTCTCGTTAAAGAATCCGCCAATCTGACAACAATGATTAACACAATTTTAGGATTGAATTCTCTTGAGACAACCTTAAACAACTATTTTTTAGGTTCTAATGTAAGAATAGAGGGGATGCTAACTGGGTCAACTAATCGGAGCAATTGATAACCAATGCCTGACAACCCAAGAAACATACCAGGTAGTTCAATTTTATTTGAGACACCCGTTGAATATTTCCCATTCTCGTTTTTTTCCTTAATCACATTGCTTCCAATCGCTTGTGCGAAATTTATTAGTTTTTGGTCTTTAAACTTTAGACCAGCACTTAAGAATAATTCACTATTCCCGAGGTCTCCGTGACAAAGACAGTGACTTCGGCCCATCCCAACTTCTTCTACAGCAGAAATCGCTCGATCGATTTCTTCCTTTATCATAGGATCATGTATGGAGTTCATATATTGTAATCTACTTAATCCGATTCCTGTCGCTCCATGGCACCATGCTGCTGAGTGCTCCTGGACTTTCATGTCTCCTTCTCTCAAGTCTTCCCAATTGTTATGATTGTGATTATAAAGGGAGCGATCATAAGCTATTGCCTGCAGGGCTGTCTCTAGATATTCTTCTTGTTTGGTTGCCTCGTACAAACGCAATAAAGACCAAGCAATTCCACTTGTGCCATGGGATAAGCCACCCAAGCATGTGTTACTGTTTGTATCAGGCCATCCGTATCCATTGTTCATTTGAACTTTATGTTCTAGCAAATGTTGACCGTATTTCTGTGCTGCTTGTAACGCTTTTGTAGACCCGAATTGTTCATGCGCATTCAATAAGACTTGTATAATTCCAGCACTACCGCCTAGTAAATCAAAATGGGAGTTGTTTTTAATATGGTCTGATAGTAGATCAATGCGGTTATTTACAACATTCTCAACCCGATTGTTCTTCCCAAATAGAGAGAGATAGTGTGATAAAACATGGATATCTGCGGCCTTGCCAAAATACGCACTAAAGAAATCACTCGAATATGCAGGTGTATACAAAATTGATTCAAGAGATTTATCAGCAAGGTCTTTATACGCCTCTTTTTGTGTAATGTTACTCAGATAAGAGAGAAATAAGGTTATTCCACCGATGCCGTTATAAAGACTAGTATCTAATGGAGAGACATGCCATTGTCCATAATAGTTTGTCTCTAAGCTAATCCATGTTGCATCATTCTTTTCCCCATATATTGCTTGCTCTAGTAATAGATCGCCTATTTTTTCGGCTTCCTGAATAAAGAGCTCTCTATCAAAAGATTGTTCGGACATGATTTCTTCTTTGGTTTTTATTTGGTATTTATCTTCTTTTTTATTGCTAAGCAATGAAGCTTTGATCCACCCAATTTGTTCTTCGATAGTAAAAAGAGAAAGATTTTCAACTCTACCTATTACATTTCTGTAACTGGATTGTTCATAGAAGTTTGGAACTCGTTCACCAGTACTCGATACCAAATCTACACTATCTGTTGTGGTGAAAAAGACTGGAATATCATTATGCATAATATCTTTTATTTCTAAAGGAATGGTTCTTTGATCAAGGTTTGTAAACCATAATCGGTCTAATAACTTCTCACGATCTAACCAGTCTGTTAAATAATCAGGATGACTAGACTCCGAAATAAAGTCACCATAAAACTGGGTAGGGCGAATAATTACTCGAACAGTATCTTCCTTGAATGCAGAAAGAACGCCTTCTTCTTTGATTAACTCGGCCTTGTTCTTCATAACGATGTCACAGATTGCTTCAAATCCTGCTACAATTTGTTCAGTATAATCAGATGCTTCTACTACTTTGTCGTTAAGTTTCGGTACATTTTGATCCGACTCTTTTGATGTGATTGGCTTTCGAACAAAACGCATATTATCGGTACCATAATCTTCAACTTGAAGAATTGGGATTGGCATTTCTTTATCAGTCGAACTTACTCCACTTAAATCAATCCCTTTTCCATCTCCTCGTCTAAAAGATAAATGAGGCAATAGGGCGGTTCCTAGGACGGAGTTGTGAATTTTTTCTTTTGCAGCAAGGTCTGCACTAGGTTCAAAATTCATTTTTGAAATTGGATGAAACAATGTTTCTAAATCAATTAAGATTGGATATTCACCTTTTGCTATAAGGTTTTCGGAATGGAAATCTGTCCCTCGAACCAAGTATAAAACAGCTAATAAACCACCTAAGCGGTAGTAATAGTTCTCGATTTCTTTTTCTGTTTCGCACCCGACGTATTCAATTTTTTCTTCCCATGCATACTCTTCTCGACTGATGATGCTATAAGATTGTAATTTCGGTTCGAAACCTTTCTTATTAAACCAATCTAGTAACTTTCCAAAGTCATGGGAAAGAGATAATGATTTCGGCTTATAAAGAATCTCTAAATCATCGGTGAATTTAAACTTCATTACTGATTTCCCTTTTTGGTGAGAATCTCCTAACTCAGCTGTTATTTTTTCAAGAACATGCTCTCTTATATGTAATTTTTCACCTAAGAGTGACCAATCAGATAAAAACCGATCAAGGGCTTCAATCGTGTTTGTAATAAAATAGTCTGTCTTGGTCATAACTACTTTTGCTAATACGGGGTATTCACTATAGATAAACTCTAAATAATCTGGGTTTAATAACTTTTCTCTTATATAAAATTGCAAGCGATCTTCAGGGGTGTCTCCATGTAGTTCGTTCATTTTTTTACAAACATGCATTTCTAAAACAAACGTACGAGCGCCCACTTGTGTTAGTCCAGAAGCTAAATTGTACATTAGAGATGGCAAGAGTTTATCCCAATTAACGAGCTCTTCTAAGATTGGATGATCTTGATAATATTGCTCTAGTTTGAACCTTGCCCATAATAGGAATGGCCGATAAGCAAAACTTAAATTTAAATCCTCGGAATCTTTTACTAAATGATCTCGATTTAAAGTAAAAGCCTCATCAATTAATTTCATCCAATGTGGTTGCTGCTGTTCTATTACCTCAAAGTGTTCTGTCCAATTTGGATCTGCGGAGATATGTAGTATTTGGGCAAAGCTCTTTCTGTCTAAATTCACTTCACGCAGTTTAGCATCTAATGCATAATCTTTTAGTAATGCTTTATCTTTCCAATCATCAGTTAGGTGTTTGATTTCTTCGGCCGTTAAGCCGATATCCTCATTTTTTAGGATAATAGTTGCTCTCTCTTCTAATGAAAGGGCCTTTAACAGTCTTTTAGATAGAAGAGGTGGTTTGATATTTTGATCTACCGTCATAATAAATCTCCTTTATTGATTAAATAGGTGTATCATATGACTCGTCTTCGTAATAAAAAAATAAAACATCATAATGTAGGGTACATTATGATGTTTTATTATCAACAATTAAAAATTAGTTACCACTGCCACAACCGAATAATTTAGTCATGCCAACCCCGAAAAGAATACCACCGGTAAAAGGAACTACTGTAGGGGTAGCCTCAGGTTGAACATCCCCAGCACCACTTACTCTTTCTAACTCTTCTCTAGTAAGAGTATGCATTTTTTCACCCGCAGGTTGAGACTTATTTAATGATTGTAGAACTTCAGAACGATTCATATTCTTACCTCCTTTTAATGTTTAGCATTTCCAAACAGATAGACCTACACCTACAACTGCACCTGCAGCATATGCACACGAAACTGAACTTTGTACACCATAGTATGCAACTGCGAAACAAGGGAACGTTGTTGTTTCACCTTGTACATCCCCACTTCCAATAACCTTTTTTAACTCCTCATTTGAGATTTCCATCATAGATGGACCTGCTGGGCTGTTTCCATTCATAGATTGTAGAATTTCATTTCTAGACATGTGTTTCTCCTCCTCGAAATAATAGTTTTTGTATGAAGTACTTATGTACCAATACTTTTACAGGATATAATAGCCCGGAAAATAAAAACAAGTGAAAATTGTTAAAAAAGTCTTAATTATGCAAAAATGGTAAAAAAGTACCTTTATAGGACGAAAGTACCTTAATTGATAATATTTGTAAATAACGGTTGATTTTTATTTGATAGGCTTATAACCTGATAATTGATTGAAAAAGAACAAAGAAGGGACTTTCTATCATGAAAATTAATGTGCCATATATTGAACAGATGGAGCATAGCGAGTGTGGATTAGCTTGCGTCACGATGGTCTTAAATTACTATAAGCATCATGTTTCATTAAATGAATTGAGAGATGAATTTGGTCTGCCAAAAGGCGGAGGTTCTTTCTATCATTTATTGTTAATGGGTGAAAAGAAGGGTCTCGAAGGCAAAGGATATAATACTGATGCAGAATCGTTGAAACAATTACCCTTACCATTGATTCTACATTGGGAGAACAAGCATTTTGTCGTACTTGAAGGGATTAGGGGGAATACATTTTATGTGGTGAACCCAGCTTCTGGTAAAAGAGCCTATAAGATTGATGAATTTAAGCAGTATTTTTCGGGGAGGGTTCTTTCGCTGACGCCTTCACCAGCGTTCAATAAAAAGAATAAAAGTTCGAATTTTCCGTTTTTTATAGACATCATGAAAAAGCAAAAAAAGTTATTACTATACATCCTTCTTATTACAATGATTTTGCAGGCAATTGCCATATCGATTCCTCTCCTTACTAGATGGTTCACTGATCATGTTTTGTTGGTAGAAGAGCTCACGTCCCTAAAGACCATAGGGATTGTAATATCTGCTATTTTTATTCTCAATTTACTATTATCTGGTATAAGAGGGGTTGTAATCGCTAAAATCCAAACGAAGATGGATTCTGATATGATGTCTGTTTTTATTGACAAACTATTACATTTGCCTTACAAATTCTTCGAAAGTCGTTCCAGTGGAGACCTGATTTTTCGATCTAATTTAAATACATTTATTAGGCAAATACTTTCAACGAATACAGTCACTTTTTTAATTGACATGCTCCTTCTTGTTACCTACTCATCTATTATGTTCTATTACTCTGTACAAATGAGCATCATAGTCTTTACCGTTGGAGCTGCTTTGCTTATGATCCTTTTAATACACACAAGGATTTTAAAAAATTTATCTGACAAACAGGTAACAGAACAAGCTGAGGTTCAAGGGTATTTAGCTGAGAATATTTATGGAATATCCGATGTGAAAATGCTAGGTTTAGAGTCTTTAGTTTTTGAAAATTGGAAAACTAAGTTCCACAACCAGTTGCAGACGACTGAAAAAAGAAGTATCTGGACTTCTTCTATCCATGCGTTCTCGACTTCAGTACAATTTATTCTACCTCTTTTTGTTCTTTGGGTTGGAGCCCACTACCTCCTTCAAGGACAGTTTTCATTAGGTACCTTAATTGCATTTAGTACAATGTCAACCGCTTTTATTGCACCAATTATTTCGATTAGTTCGATGTACACAGATTTTATTAATTTAAGTTCATACATCCAGAGATTAATGGACGTAATTAAATCAAAACCAGAACAAGAAAATTATTTATCTGAAGGCGAAATAAGTGGAGAATTAACGGTGAAAAATCTATCATTCTCTTATGATTCGTTTAGCGGAAAAGTGTTAGATGATATTTCTTTTGATGTGAAAAAAGGTGAAAAAGTGGCGATTGTGGGCCAATCAGGCTCCGGGAAAAGTACATTGGCCAGAATTCTCCTAGGATTATATCAACCGACTGAAGGTCACGTTTATTATGACGGCATTGATTTGCAAAACTATAACCTCAAGATGTTCCGCAAGCAGATTGGAGCAGTTTTACAAGAATCTCGCTTATTCAATGATACGATATTTGAAAATATTATTATGAGCAATATTGAAAATGGAATGAATATTGAGGATGCCTTAAAAAAATCAGAAATGGTTGATGTTGTGAATCAACAACCACTAGGGATTTTCACTAAAGTATCTGAAGGCGGCGCAAACTTGTCAGGTGGCCAAAGACAAAGGTTAATTTTAGCAAGAGCATTGGTGAAGAAACCTAAAATGCTAGTTTTGGATGAAGCAACAAGTTCGCTAGATACTTTAACCGAGAAAAAAATAGATGACCATTTATCGAGCCTTTCTAATACGAGAATCATCATTGCACATAGACTTAGCACGATACAGAATGCTGATAAAATTATCGTATTAAGCGAAGGGAGGGTTGTTGAAGTAGGAGATCATTTTCAACTCCTAAATAAAAAAGGACTGTACTACCAGCTATATCATACTCAAGAAAGTAGTTTAGAAGAAGCATTATCATAATGGTTGGAGGAAGAATAATGAACTTGAAAAAACAAAATCTACTAATCACGGTTTTATTCGCTGCGTTTTTATGTTTGTGTGTTCCTGGCATTGCCTTTGGGGAAACGGATGAAAATCACGATACCTATACTTTTATTCTGAAAAATAATAACCAGTTGAACAATGTTGTCCGAACGATCAATAACCTGTATCCAGAGTTACAAGTAGAAACTATTTCAGAAGTAGGTATTGTGTCCATTCAGTTAGATAATGAAGAAGATCGAGACCAGATCATTCTTACCATTTCTAATAAAATTCGTAACTCTGTAGATGAAATGGGGGAAATGCCAGAGGCAGCTTTACCTGCTGAACCGATTGACCCTATATCTATTGATGCAATACCTAACTCATCAATTAATCTAGAACCATCAAACAAAAGCGCGATTCAAAAAAATGAAATTCAATTTCATGAGCTAGACTCCTCTTATTTCTCGCCTTTAAATTGGTATTTAGAAGATGTGACCAATCATTTTCAGACGAAAGACATCCAGAAGGGGGATAAATCTAGAATTGCACTGATTGATAGTGGAATTGACGTACACCACCCATTATTGTCACACAATATTGATTTAAAGAACGCTAAAAACTATATTGATGTAGAAAAAGGTGTGCAGGATGATTCGGGGCACGGAACTCAAGTCGCTGGTATTCTTACAACACTTGCTCCCGAGAGTTTAATTACTCCTTATAAAGTAATAGACGAAACAGGAGGAGATTCAATTTGGGTAATTCAAGCAATTATTGATGCGGCTAAAGACGGTAATGATGTTATTAATTTAAGCATCGGTACATACCTGTCGAAATCAGTTGATGAAGAGAAAGTCTTAGTAAAAGCATATGATCGAGCAATTAAATATGCAAAAAAAGAAGGAGCACTTGTTGTTGCTTCAGCTGGGAACAGTTCTTTGAATTTAGACGATTTAAAAGATAGCAGAGAGTTTCATTTGCCAGGCGGATCTCAACATGTTATTACTGTTTCAAGTAATACTAAACAAAATACACTTGCTACTTACTCAAACTTCGGAAAACAAATCGATTTCTCTGCCCCTGGTGGAGATTTAGGTCCAAATTTCGATTTAGCGGATATGATTATTACAACTTATCCAATTAATCAACCTAACACGATGTTAGATCAAATGATTGGACTTCCTCAAGGTTATACGCTAAGCATGGGAACAAGTTTAGCCACACCACAAGTGAGTGCAGGGGCATCTCTTATTATTTCAGAATATCGAACTCGTTACAGAAAAGATCTAAATATGAATAAAGTGAAGAAATATTTAAAAGATGGTAGTACCCCTCTAACGAATAAAAAGAAAGATATCTATTTCGGTCATGGGAAAATCAATATCTATCAATCTCTCCAAAAAATGAAGAAGTAATAATAAATAGGGTGATGAGAATCCAATTTGAACTTTTGAGTTCATTATGGATTCTTTTTATTTATCGGGTCTATCTTTTTTATGAACCTCTCTGGCATAAAAAAACTTCTTGCCTTCTTTTTTGATTACACTCTAATTCAATTTAAAAGAAAGTGTGTTTCTTCTATTAATAAAGAGGTTCTCTTGATTATTCACCTTTGGGATTTTTTTTTGTTCTCAGTAATTAGGTACTGCCATTAAGGTATACAAACCCTAATTTGGTGAAATTAAACAAAGGCGAACAGTTTGATAAAAAGTGCTAAACCATGGTATAAGTGTAAAAGAAGCAGAGACATTCTGCTTTTTTAATTTTGGGATAAAGTATTTGCTTAATCCCATTATGAGAGGATTTGAATACGGAGATGACTGAAAATTTTTGGCGTGAATTACCACGACCATTCTTTATACTAGCACCAATGGAAGATGTAACGGATGTTGTTTTTCGCCATGTTGTGAGCGAAGCGGCCAGACCGGATGTGTTTTTTACAGAGTTTACGAACAGTGATAGTTATTGTCACCCTGACGGCATTCAAAGTGTGCGTGGGCGTTTGACTTTTACTGAGGATGAACAACCCATTGTCGCACATATTTGGGGGGACAAGCCTGAAAACTTCCAACAAATGAGTATTGGGATGGCGAAACTAGGATTTCGCGGGATTGATATTAATATGGGCTGTCCTGTACCTAATGTGACACAGAACGGCAAGGGAAGTGGTCTTATCCTGCGCCCGGATGTTGCTGCGGAATTAATTCAAGCAGCAAAAGCGGGAGGATTGCCTGTAAGTGTAAAGACTAGACTAGGTTTCACGGAGGTAGATGAATGGCGGGATTGGTTAACACACATATTTGAACAAGACATTGCGAATCTTTCCATTCATCTGCGGACAAGGAGTGAAATGAGCAAAGTCGATGCTCACTGGGAGTTAATCCCAGAGATTAAGAAACTTCGTGATGAGGTGGCACCAGATACCCTTTTAACAATCAATGGAGATATTCCTGACCGTGAAACCGGTTTGAAGCTCGCCGAGCAATATGGTGTGGATGGTGTCATGATTGGGCGTGGTATTTTCGCTAATCCATTTGCTTTTGAAAAAGAGAAGACGGAGCACAGCAGTAAGGAATTGCTTGATCTCTTAAGACTGCACTTGGATCTCCATGATCAATATGAGCTACGTTCGTACAAGGCACTCCATCGCTTTTTTAAGATTTATGTAAAAGGATTTCGAGGAGCAAGTGAATTAAGAAACCAATTAATGAACACAGAGTCATCTGATGAAGCCCGGGCCTTGCTCGATCACTTTATGTCAAAGAATATTGATTGAGTTTATTCATATTATATTTCATACTTCTGAATAGTTGAAAAAAGTATTTTCATTTGCCAAGATTTGTATTACAATGAATGAGACAAATTCATAATTCGTTTCGCACTAGGGGAGCTGTAAGGCTGAGAAGTAGGTGAGATTCCTACTGACCCTCATGACCAGAACTAGGTAATGCTAGCGTTGGGAAGTGTAAGTGACTTCATTGTTTTTCTATATACTCTTTATATGACATTCACTGCATCTCCCTATTTGGAGATGCAGTTTTTTGTTTTTTTGGAGTGTACATACATAACCCTAACTAAGAGGCGAAACGGAAGAAAAACAAACTTAGGAGGAAAGTAGAATGCAAGGTTTAAGTTGTGGAACAAGTAGAATCGTAGGGTGTCGTTTTTCCATCTATCCGATGGCAGACAATTTTGTTGAAGTGATACTGGGTGCCTTAAAAGAGGTTGATACAAGTAAGGTTTGGATGGAAACAGATGATGTCACAACCTGTATCAGAGGACGGAGTGAGCATGTTTTTGATGTCACCAAAGCTATTTTTATTCACGCTGCTAAAACGGGTGTGCATGTTGTTTTCAATGGAACCTTTTCTGTTGGCTGTCCTGGAGATAGTGAAGGGGACAGCTATATGTCAGAGAATGATGAACGATTAAATGAAGAAGCATCCAGGAATGAACAAGTAGAGGTAGCTACACAATTTGCACTCTATCCAATGAACAATCCAGATTATATGCAGATTATTGCTGATCAGGTAGCGGTGGCAAAGGATCACGGTACGTTCACCAAGGGCATTCATTATGCGTCTCGTCTTGATGGGGATGCCAATGATGTGTTTAAAACGCTTGAGCAAGCCTTTGTAAATGCATCTAAAACACATGAACGAAGCCATGTGACAATGACGGCAGCCATTTCAGCGAATAGCCCTTCAAAGAAGCATAAATAAAGGGAACATCGATGATTGGGGAGGTCTTTCCTCCCCAATCATCGATGAGGATTTTAAAAATACGTTTAAGGAGTTCGTTAAAATGACAACGAAATGGAATTTACGTGAAATTGTGCTTATGTCGATATTAGGTGTTGTATTTGCCGTTATATACTTATTCTTTTTCACCGTGGGAACAGGGCTTACCAATATCTTAACACCTTTTGGACTAGGGCAATTTGGATATGAAGTGATCTTTGGAATTTGGTTTATTGTTTCGATTATTACGGCCTATATAATTCGTAAGCCTGGAGCCGCCCTCATCTCTGAAACGATTGCTGGGGGGATTCAAGTGTTATTAGGGTCACCGGCAGGTCCGATGTTAATTGTTTCTGCTTTTATACAAGGTCTAGGGGCTGAGGCGGCTTTTGCTGCAACAAAGTATCGAAATTATTCAAAAGGTGTGCTTGTTGCTGCGGGCATTGGGGCAGCGGTATTTAGCTTTATCTGGGGCTTGTATCATTCTGGCTATATTGCTTTATCTATCCCATTGCTTAGTTCGATGCTCGTTGTTCGTGTGATTAGTGGGGCCTTGATTGCTGGCTTATTAGGAAAGTGGATCAGTGAAAAGTTAGCAGACACTGGTGTGTTGAGAAGTTATGCGCTGGGAAAGGAGTGGCAGACAAAACGTGAGCATAAAGCATCATAAGCCACTCCTCTCAGTAGAAAATTTCTCGTTTGGCTATGACACCGATAAGGAGCCTATTTTAAAGAATCTATCCTTTACGATTCATCAACAAGAAACTATTCTTTTTATCGGCCCTAGCGGTTCTGGGAAAAGTTCCTTTTCTCTTTGTTTAAATGGCCTTTACCCTGAAGGAGTTGAAGGGTATGCAAAAGGAGAAATTCTTTATAACGAGACGCCTTTGAGTACTGTTCAAAAGGGAGAAATCAATAAGGAAATTGGGGTTGTTTTTCAAGATCCTGAGAGCCAATTTTGTATGGTGACCGTCGAAAATGAGTTAGCGTTTACGTTAGAAAATATCAAAACCCCTCGAGAAGAGATGGCTGGGAAAATTGATGATATTCTCAGTTCTGTTGGTCTCATACAAGAAAAACATCGTCCCATCCATGAATTATCAGGGGGGAATAAGCAAAAGGTAGCCCTTGCGTCAGTTCTGCTTTTAAATCCCAGATTATTAATCTTGGATGAACCGACAGCGAACCTAGATCCAGCTTCCCGGTTTGAGTTTATTCAATTAATCTCTCGGTTAAAACAAGAGCGGAATTTTGCATTGTTCATTATTGAACATCAGTTAGATGATTGGCTCCCGATGGTAGACCAGGTAATCGCAATCAATCGGCATGGAGCCATTTTAGTGGAAGGAACACCTGAGGATGTATTTTATACCGAAGCCGAAAAGTTAAAAGAAGAGGGGATTCATCTTCCTAGAATCGTTGAAACCGTTCTTGAATCTCATGAAGGCAAGGTCGGTGAAACGAATCGTCCCTTAACTGAAGAAAACTTAGCTTCATGGATAAATGACACCGCTCAGATGATGAACCCTATTCATAGGGGAAATCAAGCATCACCTCCAGGTGTACCTGGGAGGAGTGAGGTTTTATCCATAAAGAATGTTACGTTTTCGAGAGGGAAGAAGTCGATTCTGAAAGGAATGCAACTTTCATTACATTCAGGGGAACTTATTGCCATTGTCGGAAAAAATGGTGCAGGGAAGTCGACGTTATTGCAGGTTATGTCAGGGATTTTGACGCCAAAGACAGGAAGTCGTTTCCTTTTAAATAAAAAATACGAAGCATGGTCAGAGCCTGAAATGAGAAAAGTGATGGGGTATGTGTTTCAAAACCCGGAACATCAATTTATTACAGATACTGTTTACGATGAAATGGCATTCGGGATGAAATTAAATCGTGTAATTCAGGACAAAATCGAGCAAAACGTAAACCAACTGCTGAACCGTTTTCATCTTATATCACATAAATGGAGCAATCCTTTTGCCTTAAGTGGTGGACAAAAACGGCGTCTAAGTGTAGCGACGATGTTGGATGATACACCAAGTGTGTTATTGTTCGACGAACCGACGTTTGGCCAAGATGCACAAACAAGGGAAGAATTAATGCAGATGATTCAAACGTTACAAGAACAAGGGACAGCGATTGTTTTTGTGACTCACGACATGGACCTGGTCGATAGGTATTGTGAAAAAGTATATGTCGTGAACGGAGGGAAAGTATGCTTTAACGGTCAGCCTGATGAACTATGGAAGAGAACGGAAATACTTCATGAAGCGAACCTTAGATCTCCTTTCCGAATAAGAATCCAACAGTTGCTTGAAAACCTTCACTTGAACGATAAAAAACAAGGAGATGTGCGGGCGCATGCTAACATCCATTAATCCAACTATGAAGGCTTTTGCTGTCCTGATTCCAGCATTGCTCCTGGCGTTCACGTTCGATCCGCTGACACCTTTTATCTATTTAGTATTCACAGTTGCCGTGACTTTTCTCTTTGGCGAGGTGGCTTTCAAGCGCTGGATCGTGATTTTTTCGCCATTTCTTTTATTAGCGATAAGCTTTGCTTGGATGACGATGCTCCATCCAAGCGGTGCTTTTTCGGGTGGAGGTGTGTTATTCTCCATTTGGTCATTTAAAGTCACGTCCGAAAGCTTTTGGGCGGGGATATCACTCGGGTTACGTTCCCTTTCTTTCGCGGCGTTATCTTTACTGTTTATCCTAACCACTGATTCCACGAAGTTTATGTTAAGTTTGATGCAGCAATGTAAGTTGCCACCAAAATTAACATTCGGGATTTTAGCAGGTTATCGATTTCTCCCGACTTTTCGTTATGAGCTTCAAGTGTTAAGGCAAGCCCATCGCATTCGTGGGGTAGGAAGAGCAAGGGGAGTGAAAGAGCGTTTGCATCAGTTTCGACGCTATGCTATTCCACTTTTAGCAAATGCGATTCGGAAAGCAGAGCGAGTAGCTCTTGCCATGGAATCAAAAGGATTTACTGGAGAAACCGACCGAACACATTATCATGAAATGACCATCCATAAACGTGATTGGGTTTTTGTAAGTGTCTTTTTGATCATGTTTTTTGTATGCGTGTTTTTGTCCTATCAGCTTGGTTCTTTAAATATCTTTGGGAAAACGTTTTAAAGTTTACACCAGGGGCTAAAAGTTCTGCGCATACACTCTGGATATAGGGAGTTCTATATACGATTTTATTTTTATAAAGGCAACTACCCTTTGGATAGTTGCCTCTTTATGTTTCAATTAACAGGTTCTTTCTGGGGGAGGAGAGTATTATTGCTCTCGGAAGTTACTCGAAAAAAAGGGGGTGGAAAAAACTTCTAAATAAAAATGTTAAAGGACTCACAAATGTTGTCATATAATGTTTATGTGAGTACTAGTTCACTAGGTACAAACTTGCAAGAATTGAAAACACTCACAAAATTATATTAGTAATATTTTATAAGGAATGAAATTTTTAATTAGTATACAGATCTAAAAGTCATAAGAAAGTTTTTTTACGGATCCTAGCTTATTTATTTTATATTCAAATCATCAATTATTTGCTGATAGATATGATTCAGGGAAACCCTCAAGGAAAGGCGAATTGAGGTGGTTTACACAGGGAAAACGCTATTTTTTAACGAAGTTTTGTTGGTAAATTATGGTGTTATTTTTTGAATTTTCATTGTTCTGAAGCTATACGATAGTACTTCTCACTTTTCACCAGCTTTTAAATAATTTATAATTATCATATAATAGTAGATATTTGAATAATTGAGACAGAAAATGTGTAGTGGAAAATTGGCCTTCAGGTCTATGCTGCATTTTTTTCTGCAAATTCTAGCGATAGGGTTGGTAAAAAATGAGCAACTTACAGAAAAAAACAGACGTTATCTTAATTGGCGCTGGTATCATGAGCGCAACTTTAGGATCCTTACTGAAAGAGCTAGCACCAGAATGGGACATTAAAGTGTTTGAGAAGCTCTCAAAACCTGGAGAGGAAAGCTCTAACGAATGGAATAACGCGGGAACGGGTCATGCGGCACTTTGCGAGTTAAACTATACTTCCGAAAAGGAAGACGGATCCATTGATATTAGCAAAGCGATTTCGATTAACGAACAGTTTCAGGTATCGAGACAGTTTTGGTCATACCTTGTAAACAGCAATCTCATTCGTAATCCAGAGAATTTTATCAGACCAATCCCTCATATGAGTCTAGTTCACGGTGAGGATAATGTTGCCTTTCTTAAGAAACGTTTTAAAGCGCTATCAAGTATTCCTTTGTTCCAAGGAATGGAATACTCAGATTCTCCAGAAAAACTGAAGAAATGGGTACCGCTTATCATGGAAGGGCGTACTTCGAATGAACCGATAGCGGCAACAAAAATTGACTCAGGAACTGATGTCAATTTCGGGGCGTTAACGCGCATGTTGTTTGATCACTTAAAGAGTAATGATGTAGAGATTCATTATAATCAAAGTGTCGAGGATATTAAACGTTCAAGTGACGGGTGCTGGGATGTGAAGGTCATTAATCTCGTGACCGGTCAAGTCGAACATCATAGGTCTAAGTTCGTTTTTATTGGCGGAGGAGGTGGAAGTTTACCTTTACTTCAAAAAACGGGTATTCCTGAATCAAAACATATCGGTGGATTCCCTGTTAGCGGACTCTTTATGGTATGTAACAATCCAGAAGTTGTTGCACAGCATCATGCAAAAGTGTATGGAAAAGCAAAAGTCGGTGCTCCGCCAATGTCTGTTCCGCATCTTGATACAAGATATATCGACAATAAAAAATCGTTACTATTTGGACCATTTGCAGGCTTTTCACCAAAGTTCTTAAAAACTGGTTCGAATCTAGATTTAATTGGTTCTGTTAAACCGAATAATGTTTTAACGATGCTTGCGGCTGGCGCAAAAGAGATGTCGTTAACCAAATATTTGATTCAGCAAGTCATGTTAACGAAAGAACAACGTTTGGAAGAACTACGTGAATTTATCCCGAACGCTAAAGCTGAAGATTGGGATTTAGTTGTTGCAGGCCAACGTGTTCAAGTTATTAAAGATACCGCAGCCGGAAAAGGAACACTTCAATTTGGTACCGAAGTCATTACTTCTGCCGATGGCTCTGTCGCAGCACTGTTAGGTGCATCTCCTGGTGCTTCTACTGCTGTTAACGTAATGCTTGAGATTATTAACAAAAGCTTTAAAGAACAAATGCTCGTGTGGGAACCGAAAATAAAAGAAATGATTCCTTCTTATGGTGTATCATTAATGGAAAACCCCGACCTTCTGCACAAAGTCCATACGTCGACTGCTAGAACGCTTGGTTTAAGCGAGAGAGAGCCGGTATTTAGTTGAAAAGGGCGGGGGCTTAACATTACATTTTAAAATAATTCCTTCTTGGATGAACCTTTTGGTCCGCTTTATGGATTAAAGGTTCTTTTTTATATGGGGAAGAGTGAATATAGTGGTGAAAACTCCATTGAGGTTAAATGGAGAGGGTCAATAATGAGGAAGAAAGGTAAACACGGGAATGTTGAATGTGTTTACCTTTTGTGCAATGTGGAAAAAGTGAGATCCTCGATTCTTATGTTAAAGGTTGTGCCGTTCTTACTAATTGATTAACTCTATGTTTGAAGATTTTAAGTAAGAATTCTATCTTAATCATCAAGGCAATAACCATTTTAACTAAGTTTGAAAGTGACCTCAAAAGAAATCCCCCCCACATTGAAAGTTGTAATCGGTATAACCGACACTAGGCTTACTTTCTGCTAATGTAGATCCTTTTATTCATTTCCCTTTATTGATAATCTTTGATCGGTCTTCCATCTGGGGGGGTTCCTCAAACCATCCGTTTTTAATCTTAAGGTTTATCCCCTCTTGGGCATAAAAATAAACATCTTTTGCAATTAGGAGTGTTTTCATTGCTAAATCATTTCGTAAACTAAAAAATCCACCTGTACCAGAACCAATAAGACCGAATCCATTGAGGATATAAATGCAATGCATCATTAACTTATCAGAAAAAGGGGGTATGGTAGAAGTCGTTACTGTTGCACCAGAGGCTGCAGATAGTTGAACATCACCTTCTAGAAGAAGTGACTCCATTACTTTAATCTGCTTCTTAGCGATGTCTATTCCTCTTGAAAAATATTGTTTTGCCTCTTTGTTTTGGGCACATTGAGCAAATCCTGTTATCAGTTGCATACCAATGTTATTCACTTCTAGGTTGTGATGAATAATCCCAACTTCAAGAAGATTTAACGGCCTCTTGTCCCCAAGAAGTTTAAAACCATCTTTATAATCCTTGCTTTTTATAATTTCGTTTTTTTTAGGCATGGTTACTTTTGGAGGAAGTGAAAGAATCCCTTTTTCAATTAAATAAGAAGTTGCAAGTTTATAAATTTTTTGCGTCACGGTGGTTAGCCCCTCATAAATTGACGCTACTTTTTTATCGTACGTCATGTTCAAACCAAGGGTATAAAGTCCCATGCTTACTTCTTTTAGGACACGTACAAACATGATATCAAAGCCATTATCGTATAATTTAGGCGCTTCCAAATTAACATCATCCGATGTAAATCCAACAGGTTTGACTATGCCTTGTTCTGAAAACAGCTCTTCCATCTCTTTTACATAAAAATTAAGCTCTTGCCATAATCCACCCAAGATATTTCTTGCCTGCGGATCATCCGCTTTTTCAATAAAGTACTCCAAAAATCTCATAATCAACGTTTTTTCTTGATAGGTCTGCCAGAGTGAAGCTACTTCAGATACACTGATAGGGTTGGTTTTGACCATTTATTTTACCTCCAATCTTCATATAGATAGCTCTCCCTTTTTATGTACATCGTTATTAGAATACCCAATTAAGGGGATGCGATTCTGCCGACTAGGCCAAAAGCACTAAAGGAGTATCGTGTTTCTAAAAGCAAAATAAATGACCAAATGTTAGAGTAACAGGTTCGGTTATTGGGGAGAAAACAGTAAATAACAGACTAATCGGGGTCGCAATTCACATAAGAATTGATGTCCCTTTTTTTATTGTTATATCATTGTTTTTATGGTTTTAGTGTACTAATTAGCATATCAATTCGTACATCGATTAGGATACCGCATAAATTTATGCGGTGTGGTTGAAAGCTGTGCTAAAACTATTGCGAATGAGGTGATTGGAAAAATCTATGCTAAAATAAATATTAAAGGGGAGATTTATTTGGAAATACGAAAATACAAATTTTCTGCAACCGTTATATTTGCCTCATTTCTATTAATGTTAGTTGGGTGTGCCGATAACACAGAAACGAAAGCAAAAGATGAAAATTTACAGACTATGGAGTATGTTCTGGAAAACGCCCTTACGGGACCAAATGAAGAATTAGAACTATTAATAGAAAACGAGGGACTGGAATCTTTAGTGAAATATGAAGAAGATCTTTATAAAGATTATTTCGCAAATGATACATCCTATCTCGATTTTGTAAATAGTTACGGTTCTACATTAATGATTGAACCGATGAGAAACGGTTACAAACTAAAAGTAAGAAATATTGATTTCGAAAAAACTGATTCGGAAGAGATGATTTATAATTTCTCAGTGGAGTTACAATATCAAAAAGAAGGCAGCGAAAAATCAGAAGTTGAAATAGTAACTGGTCAGGCAAACTTAAATGAAGAACATAAAATAGAAGATATGTTAATTCGTATTGGTGATTTTTTAGGTTCCTTGGGGAATTAAAATGATGTAATTATCAAATTGTTCTTATTTATCTCTAGTCCAATTAGGTTAATAAAATATTACAAAAAACGCTCAGAATATCTGAGCGTTTTTGCTTGCCATCTATATTGCCGATTAATTGTTGAAATATATGTTGATTAGGTTGTTGTTTACAATGTTATTAGCACTTTTCTCCCCATCAACCGAACCCTTTAATGTTAGAGTTTGGTCTTTTACTTGTTATGTGGACAATTAGCCGCGATAGTCAGATATTTATATCCTTCAACTCTCAAATTTGGTTACCAGATCCTTTCGACGGTAGACGCTCAATGCTACCCCGATGATAAAGGAGTTCAAGACTGCAGGTGTAAGTCCATGACTGATAAATGGGAGTGAGATGGAGATGAACGGAAGTAAACCGAAGCTCATCCCTATATTGTAGATAAACTGTATGCTAAACAGGGCGATTGCCCCAAACACAAGTTGTTTTCCGAAAGGGTCTTTAATTTTACTAGTCATGAAAAACAAACGGGAGACTAAAAGCACAAGTACGAGGACAAGTCCGCTTGCAACCAACCACCCATAATAATAGGTGACAGTAGCAAAAGCAAAGTCGGTCGATAGTTCAGGTACAAATTGGGGAGTCTTTTCGTTTCCGAACCAGCCACCACCAGTCATGAGTTCATTTATTTTAATGTACATATACCCAGAGCCAGTCGGATCAGCCTCTGGGTTCAGAAAACCAAATATTCTTTCCTTCTGATAAGGTTTGCTAACAAACCAAAAAAGAGTTGAGAACATTACTGATATGCCTGCGACAATATAGGTTGTAATATAGATGGTTTTCCGGCTGAACGCACTCCCCCAATATAATGCAAGCATTAAAAAACTGTAAATCATCGCTACAGGAAGAGCGGTAAGGCTCACGAACAGAAAGGTTGTAATCAAATAGATTGTGATGATTACCCAAGGTTTTGGCTTCTGTTTGGAAAAATAGGATGCCCAGAATATAAAAAGGAAGGGCAGGGCGGTAATGCTGCTGATGTTTAATCCCAGAATCCGAATATAAGGCGTACCATTGACCATTATATTCGGGATCAACAGAATGGCTAAGAGCATCACCAATCCTATAGCTAAAAATAGCCAGTCCCATTTCTTTAGCTTGCGGTAATCAAAGTACATCATCACTAGGGCTGTAACGGTCCCTGCTACTATAAAGGTGGTTTGATTTGCGATAAGACTATATGAATAAGTCTCTCCTTTTACACTTAAAATAGGAAGGAGACCCATTCCGAGAGAGAAGATAAAAAGTCCGAGTAGCATCCAGTCTATTCTTGGGCGGTGGAGTTTGTTAAACTGCTGACCGAGTTCTGATGGACTGCCCATTTGCAAAACGGCCTTTTCCTCGGCCGCTTCCTCACTCAACCCTGCTGCGACCAGTTCTGATTTTGTTTTTCGCAGATGATAGGCAAGCTCTTTTTGAACAAAATTCCTTGCTTCCTTTGATTTAATCTGTTGCAAGACTTCATCCATAAAATATTCTTTCAGATTCTTCATCGGATCTCACCTTTCCAAGATTTCCTTGAATATGGATATTGTGCTCTTGCTCTTTTTTTCAGCAAGAGAGAGGAGTTTGTTTCCTTTGTTGGTTACTCGGTAATACTTCTCGTCATCTTTTTTCCAGTTTGTCTCTACATAGCCTTTTTGTTCAAGACGATGCAAAAACATATATAACTGTCCCTCGTTGTTCTCGTAATTTTGGATGCCTCTTGCTCGAATCATTTTGTTAAGCTCAAATCCTGTTTTTTCCTGGCTTAGCAAATGGAGGACAGCGATGATGATTTCTTCCTCTGACTTTACACTCATCACCGAAATTTTGTTTCTAATCTGATCTTTATGTTCCTCTGTAAAAGTCAGGTCGCGAAACACAGATTTTTTTATCGACTTTTTTAAATTTCTTAGACGGTCATCTATCATTTATTCCTCCAACCTTTCTTTCAGCAATTCTTTGGCCCGCTTCAACCTAGTTTTCACCGTATTTTGATTAAGATTGATCATGTAAGAAATCTCTTTAATAGGATGCTCTTCAAAAAAGTAGAGATAAATCACTTCTCGGTATATATCTGGCAAATCCATGACAGCGGAAGCAAGTTGTTCATCCTCTTCTTGTTGAATTACTTTATTCTCTACATCCTCTCTTAGGCTAGCTGCGCTCCGTGCCTGTTCATCGGCAACCTTCATATTCCGATAGTGCCAGCTTCTTAAATAATCCTTACAATGATTCACTGCAATTCGCCACAACCAAGTTTTTAACTTTGCTTTACGGTTAAATTGATGAAGACTTTTATAACATTTAATAAAAATCTCCTGAGTTAAATCTTCAGCAATTTCCTTGTTTTTTACATAGGAATAAACTAGCTGCAATGTATCCTGACCATGAAGGTCCATCATTCTATTGATCACAGCTTTTCGGTCTTCTAGTAATAATTCTTCAGTTAAGCTTTCTTCCACGTTTTCCTGCTCCCTTCCAACCATTAGACGAACACCCTTGGGTTTGGGTTTGCTTTTAGGAAAGATATTTTTTATTATAGCGAGCTAGTGGGAAAGTGGGTCAGGTTTTGTCTCATACAACCTGCGAAAACCTTTTATAGGTGAGATGTAAAATATTTCTATTGATTCTGTGATAGAAAGGATGGTATTCTAATTTAGCTGCTTCAGACAGCAACGAAAAAACTCATTAAAATACTTTTTTAATAAAGTATTGACGAGTTGATTTTTATGCTATATATTAAGTATCTGTTGTTGGATACAGCAACGAGCCAGTAAATTAATTTTTATAAAATAATATTTTAGTTGATTTATTGAAATGGTTATGATATATTAATAAATGTCGCTTCTAAGCGGTATGAAATGATTGTTCTTTGAAAACTAAACAAACAAGCGTCAACAAACAATATTTATCATGGCTTCTATAATAGAAGAACATGAGCCAACGTTT
>NZ_JACWFH010000016.1 GCF_019749255.1 Mesobacillus maritimus
CAGTGATTTCCCCTTCTATTTGGGCACGCTGGAATCTCCTCCGTTACCTTTTCATTGGTTTCCCCCAAATTATGGGCACGTAGACCTTTAATTGTGACTTCTCCCCTTTCCTAACCTCAAAACCAAAAGAAAAAAAGTGCCCCTCAACTCCTGGGACACTTCCACATACCCTTAATTCATTACCCATTTATCCTTCATAAACATAATTCGTCCGACTATAAACAGAATCACCATACCAACTAAGTTACTACCAATTGTAATCAAGATATGCTCGTAATTGACGATGCCGAACAGCAATTCTTTTATTAAGGTAAACAAATTCATAATTGGAATCGCGAAATGCGCGAAGCCTAGTTCATTGATTCCGATTCCAGTAATGATTAACGTTGGGAACATTGCCAGCATCATGACTGGCGTACTATAACTTTGTGATTCTTTCACTGTTTTACCGATAATGCTCGTAATCATAAGGAGCGAAGCATTAAACATTGCATAAATTACCGAGATTAATACCGCTAGTCCAACGATTAGTCCAGCATTATCCCCAAATGTAACTGCCTTCTTTAGGTTTTCTGTTAAGAAATTGATTTCAGCAGCAACAACGACTAGAGTGATAATCCCCGTTAATGCACCAATTGAAGAAATGGTAAGCCATTTTGCAAACAACAGAGTTGATCGACTAACTGGAGTCATTAACAGCGCCTCCATCGTCTTACGTTCTTTTTCACCAGCAAATAAGTCTGATGCCGACGGACCAGCGCCAACTCCGATGGCCAGGGCTAAAATCAATGGAATCAGCATCGCAATTAAGTTGATATTCGGGTCTTCTTCAGACATTTCCTTCTGTTCAATTGTAAACGGCTGAATCACCGATAAATCTGTTCCCTGGGCCTGTAACCGGGAAGCTGTAATTGTCTTTTCGTAAGCAGCAAGGGCATTGGTTACCATACTCATTAAGTTCGATGAGTTCTGACTAAAGGAATCTCCAGTAAGCGTAACGGATGCCTTTTCTCCGTTCTCGATACTTTCAAGGAAATTAGCACTTAACACAAGTGCAGCAACCGCTTCTCCATCTTGAAGAGTTTCTTCAGGATTAGCAGAGCGAACTAACTCAATAGTATCGAAACCAGCAAATATTTCTTCATGTTTCGTATCAAACGAATTCTCCACCGCAAGTGTATAGGTTTCTCCTTCACCGTCAGAAATCATTTTTTCGTAAAAGAGGGTTAAACCCGTCATCATAATAATTGGAAGAAGCACAGTCAATAGCAAGGTCCGGCTGTCACGGAAGCAGTCTTTCATTTCTTTTAAATATATTTTAAGAAGCATAATTTTCATTCCCCCTCACAAGTTTGCTCATAAAGATATAATTTAGGTCAGAACTTCCTTCCGACCGGTAAAGTTCTTCAAGATTTCCGTGGTAAACAAGTTCTCCTTTATGCATCATCGCTACGGTATCACACAGCATAGACACTTCCTCCATGATGTGGCTAGAAAAGATAATCGTTTTGCCTTCGCGCTTTAATTGGTGAACAAGCTGACGGAACACATTTGAAGAGGTAATATCTAGACCCGTTGTTGGTTCATCAAATAAGATAATGTCCGGATTATGAATAAGGGTTCTAGCAATGGCTACTTTTTGCCTCATCCCTTTTGAGAATCCCCCGACTTTACGATCCAAATAATCTCTCATCCCAAACATTTTTGCTAGATCATCAATTCGCACCTTGGTTTCATGCTTTCCCAGCCCGTAAAGTGTCGCAAAATAGACGAGATTTTCTCTAGCTGTCAGCCTGTCATACAACCCTGTTTCACCACCGAAAAGAACTCCGATCTTATGCTTAATTTGATTGGCATTTTCTTGGGTGTCAAACCCAGCAACCTTGATCTTCCCATCCGTTGGCGTCAGCAGGGTTGCAACCATTCGTAATAATGTGGTCTTTCCTGCTCCATTTTCGCCTAGTAAACCAACTACTTCTCCTTGTTTAACGGAAAAGGATACATGTTTGAGAGCCGTCACATATTTCTTTTTATCCTTAAATTGTTTTGTCACTTCATTTATCGTAATCACGTTTACTTCACCCCGTTTGGTTGATTTCATGTTTTTATCATACAAACTATTACAATAGGAGTCTTCAGTTATGTCGCGAATGTTCCACTTATTGTCGTGAAAGTGTCAAATTTGCCTGAATTAATGGTAAAATAAATAAACATTGGACTTCTGTTAGAAGTTTCCATTGCCTTTTTAAAACTAAGGGGCCAAATCCCATTGATTAAGTAGCAGGTGAGGAAAAATGAAGATTGGTCTTGTGGATGACCGTCCAATTGATTTAGACAAATTGAAAGCCATTGTGTCGGGGCTAGAGGATGTGGAAATCGTTTTTGCGACAACCTCTGCTGAGCTGGCCTATGAGCAAATAAAAAAAGAGGCGATTGATTTACTCATTGCTGATATCGAAATGCCCACTTTATCTGGGTATGAACTTGCAGACATCATTCACTCGCATGCTTTAAACATATCGGTCATCTTCGTTACAGGGAATAGTGGGTATGCCGTCCATGCCTTTGAGCTAAATGTTCACGATTATATCATGAAGCCTTATCCAAAGGACCGACTAATTAAATCCATACAACGACTATTGGAAAAATCAAAGTCGTCAGAGATTGCAGGTAGACTTTATTTAAAACAGAAAAATGATATTCATATCATTCAAAAAAAGGACATTATTTTTATTGAACGTTCTGGGAGGTCGACGACCATCCATACGAAAACTGAGACAATTAAAACCTATCAAACACTTAATGAATTAGAAGGAGAATTGCGCGAGCGTGATTTTATTCGCTCCCATCGTTCCTTTATCATTAATATCCATTATGTAAAAAACTTCTCGCTTTATGCTAAAAATTCATATGTTGTGAACTTTGAAGCAACCGATGGACAGGCAATGATCACGAAGGAAAAAGTAGATTTCCTACAAAAATTCTATTTTTAAAGGTGGAAGTGGATTGAACTATCAAAACTTATATTGGGGATACCTTGGCCTCCTAGGGTTTGTTCATCTAAAAGCCCAGTTTATGAATCTAGCTTGGGATCCCCCCTTTTTCATTCCATTATTAATAGCAATATTTTTGACTTATCTATGTTCTAAAAATCAACTAGTACAGATTTCTGCTTTAGGAAGCCTCTGGAATGGGTTTCTCGTTTTTCTTCAACTGGCGCTGCTTCTCATTTATACCGTCGACCAGCCATTTTGGATTGCACTACCAACTTTCCTTCTTTTTATTGGGATTGAGCTAACCCGGCTTATAGGTGGACGAAGGCTTACATCACTTACTAATGAATTGAATGTATTTGCGGAACAACGGGAGCATTTCAATGAGACGTTTCGAATTGTCCGTAGCGAACGTCATGAGTTTCTAAAGCATGTATCTTCGATTCACTTCATGTTGGAAAATAATCAAAACGCGGAAGCTAAAAACTATCTCAACGAGTTGGTCAGTGGTTATGAGGAAACAAATTTATCCATTAAGGGAGAACGCGGTGTGGTCGCTGGAGTGCTGCACCAGATGTATCGACGTGCCCAAAAAGCTGGAATATCTATTGTCTATGACCTGGACATTCCTCTCTCAAGCCTGCCATTGAGTGATAAAAAAGTGGTTACCTTGGTTGGCAATCTTTTATCTAATAGTATTGATGCTTGTGAGGAATGGCAACGTCATTATCAAAAACAGGCCCAAATATCCTTGCAGTTTTATAAAAGAAGTGGCTTGAATTTGTTAATCTGTAAAAACCATAGCCTCCCTATTCCTACTAGCATTTTGGATGAGCTTTTTCAAACGTACGGGAAGACCACAAAATCAGGAAGTCATGAAGGATTAGGTACGAAGCTAATCCAAGATATTGTCGATGAAAATCAGGGGTTTTTGGACTTTATCTATAAAGAAGAGGAATTCACAGTTAAAATTAAAATTCCAGCCATACGGTAATAAGAATGAGGAAAATTTCCTTTACGGAAACCTATTTAATCAAACGTTTGATTGAATTGCCCTTGGTATATCAACGTTTATCCAAGGTACCCCCAAAGTAAATGCGTTTTCACCTATCCTATTCCCATCCAAGTAGATGGTATACTATTTTTACATTCTTGTAAGAAAAGAGGAGCTAGCATGACGAAAAAGGAAATTGAATACCAAATTACAGAATTAAAGGCAGAATATGTTCGCCTCCAACATGATTTGGAAAAATTAGAGTATGTGGATGGAAGACTATCACCTTTGGAAAAACAAATAGCAGAAATTGAAAAGGAACTCAGTCATCTTAATCAAAAACTACGTGAGGTACAAAACTAAAGGGCACTCCATTTTGGGTGCCCTTCTCTTTTACTATCCATATCGATAGATCAAGAATCTCTCATTAGGATTCCGAGGGTAAACATCTGGCAGAATCACTTCTTGTTTTAATTCAAAGACCGTTTGATTTTCTAAAAAGTTAATATAGTCTTCGGATGGGTAATATAAAACAATTTCCATTTCGCGAGGGTGCGCTTCTAAAGAGCTTAAGATATTATGAATGATTTTCTTGAAGATATGGACAGAAAATGGATTAAAAAAGTAGAAACGATTCTCTCCCCCACTGATAGGATATTCTTCAGCTAGGCAACAATGGAATTGAATACGACCGCTCTTTTTCTTGTTTTTTTCAAAATATCGTTCGGTATTTGCCAATGCTTCTTGGTAAAAGCTTTCATCCATTTCAATTCCAGTTACATTTGCATCATAAAAATAATGGACAAAAAAGTTTAGCCTACCTTTCCCGCAGCCAAAATCGACAATACTGTCTTCCTTATTCACCTCATAGTGCCGAAAAAGTTCCTCTAATGCACTGTATGGGGTCGGTTCATAAGGATGATAATGTGTGATAGGATGAAGTTTTTTCATATCTTGTCCTGTTTTGATGTTCAGCTTTTTATCATAATGACTTTCGTTCATTGTTGTACTCCTATCCGTTCACTTTCACTGAATTAATATCTTTAGAATACAACAAATAAAGTTTGAGAAAAAGCAGAGGGATCTCTACTAACAGGACAAAAAAAGAGGTGCATCATCCAGTGGGAAGGATTGCACCTCTCTCATTTGTTTCCGTCTGTGTTTGGTTTTTAATTATATAAGTTAGATAGGATTGTAGTTCAAACTGATTATGATTCATAAAATCTATTAATTTCTTTTCAGTATTTTTGACCATTTAAGACCCTCCCCTTCATGTATATTTGTATTATCTCCACAGCGTGAACCTCTTATACATTGAAAATAACAAAATCCTATTCATTTAAAATTTTTCATACAAATAGAGTTTATTTGTATAAACCTATCATTATCTGGATATTCTAGTAACGTCTTCCCCCTCATATTAAGCATTTACCAGTTGTGGTAGATGCTTCTTTTTTTGCTTGGAGAAAGATTGTTCTTATGAAAGTCCCCTATTACTCCCACTTCTTTTTTTGCTCTATAAAAGCAACAAAGCTTGAGAAAAGAGCCAAAGGAAAAAGACCCAGCTCACACTGGGTCTTTTACTTCACCTTTTTATACAGCTTTTGGTTATAGGCTATCTCTTCATATCGATTGGCAATGTCAGTGTAACCAAGCGCTTCCTTGTCTCCTAATCCAAGTACCCCAAGTGAGCCCAAGCTTTCATAGAAAAGCCGATGAACTCTTTCTTGCAACGACTTATCAAAATAGATGAGAACATTTCTACAAAGAATAGCATGAAATTCATTGAACGATTTATCTGTGACTAGATTATGTTGGGCGAAAACGATATTTTTTCTTAGATCATTATTAAAGACTACGCCCTCACCATGTACGGAATAATAATCAGAAAGAGACTCATTCCCACCTGCTTGAAAATAATGGTTCGTATACTTGCGCATTTGGTTTAAAGAGTATCTTCCTGACTTAGCCACCTTTAGCACATCGGCGTTGATATCTGTCGCATAAATCTTTGTTTTATCGTAAATTCCCTCTTCTTGAAGCAAAATCGCCATAGAATATACTTCTTCTCCAGTTGAACAACCTGCTAACCAAATACGTACAGATGGGTACGTACGTAACATTGGTACCACTTGTTCCCGAAAAGTTAAGAAAAACAATGGGTCACGGAACATCTCAGTCACATTAATCGAAAAGTCTGCCATAAGCCTGCGTAAGCAGGCTGGATCATGGAGGATTTTTTCAAGTAAGCCTGTAATACTCGAAAGCTTTTCCGCATGAATTCGATGCCAAACTCTTCTTCTTATCGAGCTATATGCATAGTTACGATAATCATATCCGTACCATGCATATAGCCCGTCTAGCAATAGCTTTATCTCGAGTTTTTCGAGTTCTTCATTATAATCATCAGGTTGATTGTTGACCATTTCGGATTAGTTTCCTTCCTGCCGGTATAACCACACCGCCATTAAGGAAACTAGCTTATCCGGATCGACAGGCTTAGCGATATAATCGGATGCACCTGCTGCTAGACACTTTTCACGGTCTTCCTTCATGGCCTTTGCTGTTAAGGCAATAATTGGTAACTGACTAAAACATTCTTGTGCACGAATTCGCCGGATCGCTTCATACCCATCCATCTCAGGCATCATAATATCCATTAAAACCAAATCAACATCAGGGTTTTTCTCCATTACCTCTAAACTCTCGGCACCATTTTCAGCAAAGGCTATATTTAGCCCATACATTTCAAGGATGCTCGAAATCGCGTAGATATTACGAACATCGTCATCTACCAAAAGGATCTTTTTCCCTTTTAAAGCCGGCAGACTTTTGCTGTTATTCACATCGATCATCTCAGTGCCTTCATCACTTTCTGTTTTAGTACTAGAAGCTAAATACAATTCTAGCTCATTCACTAACCGCTGCGGGGAAAGAGCATCTTTAATGATAATCGTATGCGATAAGTGATTCAGATACATCTCCTCCTTCGAGGATAAGTCCCGTCCAGTATAGATAATAACTTTTAGGTTGTTAGTAAGGATATACGGTTTAATTTCCTCTAATAATTGAAATCCAGTTGTATCCTGCAACCCCAAGTCTAGAATTAAGCAATCAAGCTGATTTACTTTCAGCTCTTCTACTGCTTCTTTCCCTGTCGATACAGCCTTGATAATGACATTCATACTCCCAATGAGTTCCATTAAACTATTGCGTTGTTTAAGGTCATCGTCTACGATGAGCAATCTCTTAATATCCTTGTTCTTTTCTAAAAGAACGACAGGCTCAGCTTGGGTTGGTGGAAGGTGATTGCTACTTTCAACTATCTCTTCTTCAAGCGGTACCTCTTTCGCTACAGCTACTTCATCCACAACCAGTTCCGCATTTTGTTCTTGATAATCGTCTACAAAAAACGTAAATCGGCTTCCTTTGCCTTCAACACTTTCAACGTTAATTTCTCCACCTAATAACACAGACAGTTCACGGCAAATAGATAAGCCCAACCCTGTTCCACCATACCTGCGGCTTGTCGTACCATCTGCTTGCTGAAAGGCCTGGAAAATAAGTTCTTGTTTTTCGGAAGGGATTCCAATACCCGTATCCACAACTGAAAAGGAGAAGCCATTATCATACTTGATTTCTAAACGTACTTCCCCTTGATGAGTGAACTTGAATGCATTTGATAGCAGATTCTTTAAAACTTGTTTTACCCGCTGTTCATCACTAATAATAAAGGCCGGTGTACCTTCACTAATCTGGATATGAAACTTTACATTTTTCTCATTTGCTATCGGTCTAAATCTTTGCTCGGCAAACTTGGCAATATCTTTAATGGAGACTTGTCCTTTTACTACCTCCATTTTCCCTGATTCAATTTTGGTTAAATCAAGAATATCGTTAATCAAAATAAGTAAGTCTTGACCAGAGGAATAGATGGTTTTCGAATACTCGATCTGTTTACTAGTGAGATTCCCATTTTTATTATCTGCAAGCAATTTTGATAGAATCAATAAACTATTTAAAGGTGTGCGTAGTTCATGCGACATATTCGCGAGAAACTCAGATTTGTATTTTGAACTGATTGCAAGTTGTTTTGCTTTTTCCTCTAGTTCCGCACGTGCTTTAGCCATTTCCCGATTGGTTATTTCGAATTTTTCATTCTGTTCTTCTAGTCGATTTGCTTTTTCTTGTAGCTCTTCATTCGTTTGCTCTAATTCTTCTTGTTGGACTTGAAGTCGCTCTTCTGATCTTCGAAGTGACTGCGTTTGTTCCTCTAGTTCTTCATTGGTCACTCTTAGTTCTTCTTGTTGGGCCTGTAGTTCCTCTGATTGCGCTTGGACTTCCTCCATTAAGGTTTGCGTTTCCTCCAATACCTTCGTTAACTGAATTCGGCCCATCACACTATCAATGATAATTCCAAGACCACCTACCATTTCTTCAAGGAAGGTTTGTTGAGTATCATCGAATGGTTTGAAAGAGGCAATTTCTAGAACAGCTTTTACATCGCCTTCATAGAGAACAGGCAACACATAAAGGTGTAATGGAGTGGCTTCTCCTAATCCTGAGTTTATTTGAACATAGTCAGATGGTACGTTTGTAAGAATAATAGGTGTCTTCTCAAGAATGGCTTGTCCAATTAACCCCTCTCCAGGCGCAAAGCTGTTAGATAAATGCTTTCTTTCCTTAAATCCATACGATGCAAGCAGATTGTACTTGTGTGCATTGCCTTGTGTTTGTTGCTCTACTGCTTTGACATAAAGGAGAGCATGACCAGACTCTGTCAGAGGGACGATTTTGGAAAGAAATGTACGACTAAGTGATTCTAAATCATGCTTCCCATATAAGCTTGTTGTCACATCAGCAATATTCGATTTGCTCCAAAGAAGGTTTTGTTCTTTTTGCTGTTGCGTTTCTAGCGAGTCTAACATCGTATTAAAGGAGGCAGAAACCTCACCGATTTCATCTTCTTTTTGAACCTCAACTCTTGTATTGATATCCGAATTTCCCTTTGCCACACTGCTCATTATCTTAGAAACTCTATTTAATCGATTTACTATGTTCCAGATCATCCGCGTGATGAACGCAATAACAATCAATAGTCCCAAAATTGCGATGGTACTTCCAATCAACATGTTTCTTTCAGAGTTTTGAGCAAAGGTTTCAAATGTACTTTTATTCAGCCTTTCATAATGGGTAGTAATTTCAGACGTAACATCAAAAAGCTCATCATGAATCCTTTGTCCATTACGATTTAACAAATCGAGAGCTTCTTCATTTTTTCCGCCAGATACCAAGGCTATTAGACTTTCTTTATAAACATTAAACGATCGATTTACATCTTCTAGATCCGTAATCATTGCTCTTTCCTCAGCAGATGCTTTTGATGCCAATTCAGAGATATTCTGACTGACACCATCACTTTCCAGTTGTAACCTGGCCAATTCTGCGCTAATGATTTCCTCTTCATTATTGAGGACAAGGTTTCGAATCGAAATGGCTTGATTTTTAACACCGATATGAATCTCCCCAGCTAATAATGATAAATCATACCCATTTTGCGAAATGGCCTTCATCTTATTAATACTAGAAAGTTGGAACCAACCAACTCCAATTACAAGAAAGATGAGGATTGGAAAGGTACTAAGCCCCAGTAATAACTTTGTTTTAATCTTCATGCTCATGCTCCTTAGGCAAATTTAAATCTGTCTTTTCCCATTCATCATTATGAAAGGAGTAACCCTTCCCCTTCGTCAATACAAGTTTGATAGACTTTTGCCATCGCCTGGAGACGATCATTAACCGTTAGTTTTTGAAAGATACGGGTAATATGATTTTTAACGGTATGTTCACTGATAAATAACTGCTCCGAGATTTCCTTATTGCTTAGTCCTTCTACAATTAACTTAAAAACATCCATTTCCCTAGTTGAAATAGAATAGATCGTTTGTATACGAGTTAATGCAGCATTCAGAATAGCTCCATTTGGATTTAAATCCGATTCATCAAAGGCTGAACCTTTATGAATGACGCTTTTAGTAGGCTTGTAGGCAATAGGTTTAATGTTCGTTTCTACTGCCTTGTCCTGACTTTTAAATAAAAAGTCTTCAAATTCGTTAGCGGAGACTGGAGGGCTAAAGTAATAGCCTTGAAATTCTTCACAATCCAAATCTCTTAATTGGTTTAATTGCTCTTCCGTTTCCACACCTTCAGCAACAACAGACAGTTTTAGACTATGAGCTAGTGAGACAATAGCTGAGACTAAAGAGAGGCTCTCTGGTGATCTACTACTAAGGTCTTGGATAAAGGACTTGTCAATTTTTAATGAGTGAACAGGAAACTGTCGTAAATATTTCAAGGACGAGTATCCCATCCCAAAATCATCCATGCTTAAGTAGATTCCCATGTTCCGCAGTTTTTTTAAGGTTTGGGTCATCGCAAGCTCATTCTTAAAAATGACAGACTCTGTAATTTCAATTTCAATCATACCTGGGGCGGTTCCCGTGTCGGTTAGAATGGACGAGATGGTTTCTATCAGATCCTTTTGTAAAAACTGCTGGGAAGAGAAGTTCACTGCAATTCGAATCGGTTCTAAGCCAGCCTCTTGCCATGCTTTATTTTGCCTGCAAGCTTCCGCTAATACCCATTTCCCAATCTCGACAATTAGATTTGATTCTTCTGCTAAAGGAATAAATTCTGAAGGGAGGATCATTCCCCAATTTGGGTGATCCCAACGTATTAAAGCCTCTGCACTTGTGATTTTACTGGATCCAATATGAATCCGTGGCTGGTAAACTAGTTTAAATTCATTGCGCTCCAATGCTTTTCGCAAATCATTTTGAAGTTGGAAGCTTCGGTAAGATTGAATATTCATACCCGAGTGAAACACTTTAAAACTATTCCTGCCGTGTTCTTTTGCTCGATATAAGGCAGCATCTGCATTCTTCACTAATGTGCCTGCATCTTCTCCATCGTAAGGAAAGATACTAACCCCAGTACAAGCTGTGATGAATAATTCGTAGTTATCGATAAGAAACGGCTCTTTAAACACTTCCATAATTTCTTCAGCCAATTCCACCGCTAACTCCCGATTTGTTTTAGGCAAAAGAATATTAAATTCATCTCCCCCTACCCTTGCCACGAAGTCTTCGTTACGCAAACAATTCTTCAGTCGTTTAGCCATTTTTTGTATGACTGTATCTCCAACGATATGACCGAGGGAATCATTAATGGACTTAAAGTGGTCCATATCCACATACAAGAGAGCAAGAGGTTGGTTATTGCTTTTTGCTGCTTGTAATTGAATTTTCAGTTCATCATTGAACTTCCTCCGATTAGGTAAGTCCGTTAGCCAGTCATGGTAGGCCATATGAGTAATTTCATTTTCATATTCTTTTTTATGCGTAAGGTCCCGGACTGTGCAAGCAACAATACACTGATCTTGGACAAATCGCTTTCCTACTTGTATTTCTACCGGGAATTCTTCCCCGCTTTTTCTAGTAGCTGTTAGTTCCCGTAGGTTATGATTTCCTAAAATATGTTCAAGATTATTAATGGTATCTAATACAAACAATAGATATTCTTGTGACTCATCACCTGTAAATAACATCAGGATATTTTGACCTAAGATCTCCGTGGCTTGGTACCCAAACATTTTTTCAACAGCTGGGTTAACTTTTAAGACCCTGCCAGCTTGATCAATTACAAGCATTGAATCAATGGATGTCTCACTAATGACATTGGCTAATGCCTCAGATACTCGTAAATCAGAGGTTATCTTGGAAAGCTCCTGATAAGATTGTTCCAATTCGATCGTTTTATTGGTTAAGATCTCTGCTTGCTTAATCAGAATGCGATTCATCTTATATATCTCGACAAAAGCATCCACTTTTGCTTTTAAAATAATCGGGTCAAATGGCTTTAAGATATAATCTACTGCTCCCATTGAATACCCAGTAAAGATATGCTCGGACTCCATATTATTTGCCGTAATAAAGAGGATGGGAACATTTTTAGTTTTTTCACGTGCTTTAATAATTTTTGCCGTTTCAAAGCCATCAATGCCAGGCATTTGAACATCCAGCAATATTGCCGCAAAATCATATTTTAAAAGAGATCTTAACGCCTCTTCTCCAGAAGAAGCAGTGACTAGATTCAATCCTTCATGCTCAATAATCGCTTCTAACGCTAATAGATTCTCTGGACGATCATCTACTAAGAGAATGTTAACTTTTTCAATGTTGTTCATTTCAATTATCCTCTCTACCGTCAGTAAACCTACTTTACTCTTTATCTCTACGTTCAAGTCATGTATAAATCTGATATTGTTCACCAATTTTTATTACAAATATATTAATAGTATTACAAATAATCACATGAACCGATAGAGTTTCGACAAAACAAGACAAAACCCAAATGCTTCCTGTTCTTCCCCTATCTTGATAATACTTAAACACTACCATTTGTTTATGACCCCCTACTAAAGGATTATATAAACAATGTGAATATAGTAAAAAAGTAGGTCATTCTATTATGACAAACATTTGCACTATCTGATAGGTATTTTCAAGAAACTTCCTTTTATTTTTCCTGGAAATATATAGGTGGAGAAACGAGGAATCAAAAAAATACCTAAGGGCTTCCCTAGGTACTTTTCGTAATGTCTTAAAGAATCATTTAGTTGTAGCTACTCTCTTTGGCTTTAATCCGTTCGTAGAGTTCACGATTAATCGGTGTGGATACACCGTGTTTCTCTCCTAACTCCAATACTGTACCAGAAAATAACTCAACTTCACTGTAGCGCTTTGCCTCTACATCCTGTGCCATAGAAGGTTTCCCCTCTGGGCTCAATTTGCTTAATACAATCAACCAATAATTTATATCCTCTTCAGTTAAAGGTATGCCTTCTTTTTCAGATAGGAGCATAACTTCACGCATTGCACCGATCATCATGTCTCTCGCTGGTCCGGGTTTTTGAATCTCCCCATAGTTGCTTTCATGTACAGCAACTGTTTGATTCACTCCCACATTCAGCATGAATTTGCTCCAGAGCTTCTTATACATATCCGGTACAACTTCATACGGGACGTTCATTTCATCAAAGAAAGTTGCAACTGCCCGTACCTTTTCAGAATCCACTTCCCCATTGCGCTCGCCAAAGCAGAGCATCCCCATATTTTCATAGGTGAGTTCATTTTTCACCTTAACCGCATCCATCCCTTGTGCAACGCAGTACAAAGTCTTCTCCATACCATAGGCCTCACCGATAACAGCCTCGCTAGTTATTCCATTCAATGCGGATAATAGTATCGTGTTTTTATCTATATGGTTTCTAACTGCATGGATTGCGTTCTTTAAGCCCTCATTTTTAACCGTAAAAAGAACTAAATCAGCAGGCTCCACACTTTCTTCGGGTGTTGTAAAATGAAAATCACAGCGTTCACCATTACAATAAACTTGTTGGGTACAATATTTTTCCACTCGCTCCTTATCTGCGACAATCCGTAAACTTCCTTTTGGCATTCTCTTCGATAAATGATGCCCAAATAAAATTCCAAGCGCCCCTAGGCCAACAATTGATACAGTGTTTATCTTCACTACACCTCAGATTCCCTTCTCCGTAAATTTTATACTGTCATTTTATCACAGGGACTTTGGTTGCTTGGAAGCAAAAGGTTGTAGTCTGTGATTATTTTAAAGCCTCAGCCAACAAGGTGTAAGATTGAACCTTATCTTGAAAATCATACACATTGGTGATAATCATGATTTCTTCTGTTTGATACTTTTCACTCAGTCTTTGTAGCTCATCCTTCACCTTAGCTGGTGTTCCAATCACCATCCGCTTTCGATTTTCTATTACTCTTTTCTGTTCTTCTGCCGTTAGCTTCATTCTTTTCGCTTCTTCTATGGAAAGAATTCTCGTATCACTCCCCTGTTCAACGGAAAGCAACCACCGATCGAGACTTAAAGCCATTTCTTCTGCTTTCTCCTGTTTAGGAGCACAAATCACAAACACACAAACATTGACCTTGGGGGTTGATTGTAAACTCGACGGCTGAAAATGTTCGTAATAATAATCAATTGCCTTTTGACCATTCTCTGGATTAATAAAATGGCCATATGTAAAAGCTGTTCCATTTTCTGCTGCTACTCGAGCACCTCGATGGGTAATTCCTAAAACCCAGATATCTGGAGACTTCCCTGAAACTGGATATGCGGTCACTTCGTGATATGGATGGTCTAGTGGCAACTGGTTGCTTAAAAACCCTTGCAAGTCTTGAACTTTCCGAGGAAAATCGTTTAGACTTCTCCTTACTCCATCGGTTAACGCTAATCTTGTAGTAGGCGATCCGCCCGGAGAACGGCCGATGCCTAAATCAATACGGTCTGGAAAAAGTGTTTCTAACATCTTGAAATTTTCAGCTACCTTATAAGGGCTATACTGCGGGAGGAGAATACCACCTGAGCCAACACGTATCTTTTTTGTTTTTGAAGCAATATGAGAAATCAACACCTCCGGGGATGAACCGGAAATGCCAATCGTATTATGATGTTCAGCCACCCAAAAACGGGTATACCCTAGTTCTTCCGTCAATTGCGCAAGTTTTACGGTATTTTGTAAAGCCACGCTAGCATTTTCGCCTTTACGAATGACCGATTGATCCAAGACACTTAATTTCAAACTCATTCCTTCTTCCCTGTTCAACATCCTTTTTATCTAATGTATCTCAAATGGACAAACTTAATCTATTGGGAGTGTTTAATTAAAATAAAGAAAGACATATTAAGGATAGTATTTAAACGGAAGGAGAAGATGAAATGGACTTTTTATCACGAGAAGAAATTCTTAATGATTTACAGCAATCAATGCCGGCCTTTATCAATCAATACAATTTAGACGATATTGGTCTATACGAAGAGCAAGGGCAAGGGGATGTATATTATATGGGGTATACAGTGAAGAAAAACGGAAGAACCTATCATATTCATACTCCCTATCACAAAAATGAAAATGGAGAACTAGCAAGCCAGCAAACGTCGTGGACAGCGGAGCCGGATGAACCAAACAAAGAGGACTTAAAAGGGTATGATAGTTTAGAGAGTGTTTTTCGAGATATTTAAACTGGTGCTTTATTTAGAGTAAGGAGAGGGTGATAGACTTCCTTGCTCTATTTTCTTATTCGGACTCTGTTTGCCTTTTCATGCCTCGCACTGTCCGAAGTCATCTCTCATTCGGACTCTGTTTGACTTTTCATGCCTTGAACTGTCCGAAGTCATCTCTCATTCGGACTCTGTTTCCCTTCTCACACCTAACACTGTCCGAAGTCATCCCTCATTCGGACTCTGCTTGACTTTTCATGCCTCGCACTGTCCGAAGTCATCTCTCATTCGGACTCTGTTTCCCTTCTCACACCTAACACTGTCCGAAGTCATCTCTCATTCGGACTCTGTTTGCCTTTTCATGCCTCGCACTGTCCGAAGTCATCTCTCATTCGGACTCTATTTCCCTTCTCACACCTAACACTGTCCGAAGTCATCCCTCATTCGGACTCTGCTTGCCTTCTCACACCTAACACTGTCCGAAGTCATCCCTCATTCGGACTCTGCTTGACTTTTCATGCCTCGCACTGTCCGAACTCTACCCTCATTCATACCGGGATCGCCTTCTCGTGCCTTGCACTGTCCCCAAGAAGGAAACCAATGACACACCTTACATCTCTGTCATAGACTATATAGTTAGAAACTAAATGCCTATGGAGGTGTTAGCACTGATTCATACGGTTAAACCTGGTGAAACTTTAACTCTGATTTCAAGGGACTATCGTACGCCCTTATCTGCAATCATTAACGCCAATCCATCGATTAATCCAAACATCCTTTATCCTGGTCAATCCATTGTGATTCCCGGCTTTCCAGATCCGAATAGCCTTCCATATCGTATTGTCGTGTCCGTCAATAATCGCCAACTCAGATTATTCCGGAATGGGGTTTTACAAAAGCAATACCCGATTGCTGTCGGAAGAATCCTCCACAACACACCATTAGGGACCTTTATTATTATTAATAAAGCACCTAATCCTGGAGGACCTTTTGGCACGATGTGGATGAGTTTATCCAAGCAAAGTTATGGAATTCACGGAACAAATGATCCAAGCTCGATAGGGAAAGCAGTATCAGCGGGATGCATCCGAATGTATAACCAAGATGTAGAAGAACTGGCAAGGACGATCCCCATCGGGACTCAAGTTGTTATCCAACCTTAGTGTAAGATAATTTACACATTAAAAGCCCAGCCTACGTGATATAGACTGGGCTTTGCTATGGGTAAAACAGTAAAATCTCATTCCTCATTTATCCAAAATAAACGCCATCATCGACTTGTCATCTTTAAAATTCCAATCAACAAAAATATCCTTAACAGACTTTTGAAATAGAACCTCAAACCTTCCATTGCGATGAAAATACTCTTTTTCTAACTCATCCTTCGTAAATTTCAGCTCTTGCTGAAATCCTTTTGAAATTAATGCTTTTTCGATTTGAATTAAAATGCCTTTCCTTTCAACTAAACATACAGTAGGTGAAATCGGATATATATGTATTTGATCAGGCACTTTTTGAACGAGCATACTAATTCTAGCTATTTCCTTTTCCAAGCTAGCGGAATCAACCTGGAACTCTAGAGCGATTTCAGGTAACGCCTCTTCTAAAACAAAAATAATGATGCCCGAGTTATTCGGAAAGTTCCAGTCATGATAATACTCATTAACATCCACACTAATCGAGACTTGAACAACCCCTTTTATCTCCTCTAGTAAATGGTCCATTATCAAGGTTCGGGCATCGTCAACTGTTTTGGTTTGCCCACTCTCCAATAGAATCTCTTCCATAGGAGACACAAACCCACGAATATAAGTAACCAGGTGCTTTCCGTTTAGATTGGTTTGGCAAGATTGAGGGCCTTTCCCAAAATTTTTTCTCAATATCTTACTAATATAGCTACTTATATAATCTAATTTATTTTTATCAATCGTTTACACCTTCTTTCGTTCAGATTGATCAAAATCAATAAAAATAGAATAAGGATCTTTCTCCAATATTTCTATTATTGACCAAAAGCATCCAAACAAAAGATAAATCCCAATGTTTAACTAAAATTAAAAACAATAAAGTTTTTATCTTGTTCATAATCCCATGTAATAAATAAATCATTGATTACTCGGTTAAATACATTCTCAAACTGGTTTTTACGGTTTAGATAATACATTTTCATTTCCCTTGAGTGTTCAATCAAAATATCCGTTAACCCCTGTTGGTAAAGATATCTATCCATCAACAGCAACACACCTTTACATTCTACGATACAGACATTTTGATTCCACTTTACAATTTTATATTCTTCTGGGACCTTATGTATTTTCGCACATACCTGTTCCATTAATTTGAATAAATCTTTTTCATTAAAAAAGAACTCGCCAGATTCCTCCGAACGGATATTTCTTGGTTCGATAATGACAATTCCCTTATTTGTACCGTAATTCCAATCGTGATAAAAGGCATGAAAAGAAAGGCCAGTAACCTTTGATGCCTCTGGAAGGAATTCCTTACAAATCAAATCAATTACAGCCGTTCGAAATTTATTAGCCAAATTTACTTGATTGTTTTCTACTAAAACTTCCTCTGCAGAAGTCATAAAATTACTGATGTAAATAAAAAGTCTATTTTCTTTAAACACCACATAACAAGTTTCAGGTCCTTTTCCAAACTTGCGTTTTAATGTTTTGCTAAACTTACTGCTAAGATAGAGCAAATCATCTTGAGTGGCACTACCCATTGTAATCCCCCTTAATAAGAAAATCGCAAGCGCCCTGCTCAGTGGCGTATGGCCTGGAGCGCTCCAATCGAGATAAAGGAAACATGAAGAGCCATAGCGCATTCGATGTTGACTTATCATGGGAGGTAAAAATCAAAACCGATCTTTACTTGGAGAGCGAAGGACACTAGCCGCTAAGGCGCTGGAGCTGGACAATTCTTTAAGTCTTAAACCTTTTAAACTTTCATTTTTAAATGAAAAAAAGGCCTAACCCCTTTATATTAAAGAAGTTAGGCCACGGCTAAGACGACTATTTTTATAGTTTCTTCCATTTACCAAACAAAAATATATTAAATTAACTCTTTATTCACAAAGACCATTTAAATCCGCTTTTCCAATGACTGCTAGACATTAGACATACTTATATTACCATAATTGTTTTATAACAGCAACAAGACCACTTCTATCCGGGCATCTCCTGTTAAGCTCTTTACTAGAGTGTTCACTTTGATTGTGGGTCCCTCAAGATAATAAAAGTTCCGAGATATTCTCCGCTATAGTAGATGGGAAAAAAGGTCAGCTTTACCCATAGACACTCACCAGGGCTAACGTAGATTTGAGTATTAAAAGTACTCAGTGTTTCAGGGACCTTATCTTTAAAGAATATCTGGCCTTTATCCAACTCAGTTTCAGCAAAAAGATCTCTTATTCTCATAGCGAGCATATCTGTGGATGAGTAACCGAGCTTCTCCTCACACAATTGATTCACATAAACAATTTTCCCTTGCTTATCTATGATAAAAAATGCATTCTTTTTATTGGATAAAATGAAGAACTCCTTATCTATATTTGAATCTATGTATAATTGTAAAAGATTTCTACTTTGATCATCATAAGTGGATGTCATCAGATAAGGTCCTCCATTTCTTTTTAAAATAACTATATCAACCTTAGCTGTTGATTCACACTCATGGCACCCTGCTCCAATGAAATGTGAAATCAACAAGATAATCTAACTTACTCTAAAGATTGTTGCTAAAATCCTTAGTTTGAGAAAAGAACCCCCAAAAATAAAAAAGCCAAAGTAAGAGTAGGCATGGCTAACTCTTGCTTTGGCTTTAATTTCTAGCATCATCTAGAGAATCATTTCCATCATATTTTAAAATTATAATCATCGTTAAATAGACCAGAGCTTTTTTCTCCTATCCATCCCCTATAATACCTTCTATGGTGCAAACTTTCAATATAACTTACTGTATTTTCTAAAAATACCAGACTTAAACAGTTAAAGCAGCCTCAAGAAAACAGTTAGCAAACCAATAATAGTGTTTACTTAAAGATTATAAGTTTGTTATGTTGAATGAAGAAGATATTTTACAACATAGGCTATGTTTATATAGTGGATATTGACCACATGTTCAATTTATTTAGGGGGGATATTTTGAGGATTCTCATTGTAGAAGACGAAGTTAGGATTAGCAATCTTTTAAGGATGTATTTAAAACGCGAATCCTTTCAAGTTGATGTTGCTGAAAATGGGGATGATGGATTAAATCTAGCTATTCAAGAAGTCTACGATTTAATCATTTTGGACATTTTTCTGCCTGGAAAAGACGGATTCATGGTTCTGGAAGAATTGCGAAAGCACAATAACACCCCTGTCCTATTTCTTTCCGCTCAAAATGCAGCAAACGACCAAAAACGTGGACATGATTTAGGAGCAAGTGGATTTATCTCCAAACCCTTTAGTCCTGGAGAGGTTGTTTCAAAGGTGAAAGACGTATTGGAACAAACAAAAATAGCAGAGCATCCAAGTGAGTAGCTCTGCTGTTTGTTAATAATCCCGGTTCACAATATAGTTTAATAAATGTTTGAGAAAAGGGGTTTTAAGTGGAATCTCATTTAAAACTTCCATTCCTTGACAATAATGTTCCCACATCGCTTTTTTAGCACCTTCCATGCCCATAATTGACACAAAGGTAGCGTTTTTGTTTACCGCGTCTTTTCCACTAGGTTTTCCAAGTATATTCTGGTCGCCTTCAACATCAAGCAGATCATCCTTAATTTGAAAAGCAATCCCGGCATGGTAGGAGAACTTCTTCAAAGCTTCTAGTTCCTCTTGATTTGCTTGCGAAAGAATGGCAGGCATAATGAGAGATGCTTCAAACGCAATTCCAGTTTTATAAAAACACATGGTGTTCAATTGTTCAAGAGTCAAGCTTTTCCCTTTTGATTCGAGGTCCATTACCTGCCCGTTACATATTTTGGTTGTAGTCCGTGCAGAGTATTGAACCAATTTAAGGACCGATTTTGAATCAAACTGGTCAAGTGAAGCTTGTTCTTCCACTGCCTTTTGCGTCAGAAACAAACCAGTTAGTTCAGCAATCGCAGTATTATGAACGTGATGAAGCGTTGGACGCCCCCTGCGGGTCGATGCATTATCCTGTGAAGGCAGATCATCAAAAATGAGCGACGCCGTATGCATATACTCTAATGACCTTAATAGTGGGACAATCGCTGACTCATCTAGTCCATAATGGTCAATCCCCAATACCCATGTCATAATCGGTCTTAAACGTTTTCCATCGCCCATTAAACTATAATTGGCTGCATCAATGATCGGTTCTTCTATTAGCGGAAGAGTCTCGTTCTTTGTAATACTTAAAAGGTTATTTACTTGATGACGAACAGTTTTAATTGTATCTAAGAAGTTGTCTTGTTCGCTGCGGTCGTTTCTTAGAGTGGTAATGATGTGGTCACGAAGTAGCTTATCAAAGAAATCCACATCATCTCCCTTTCGAACCATCAGTTGGACCATTTTATTAAATTCTGGAATCCCAGAAGCGAAAGGGTCCATAACTTCCTGATATCGTTGATTCCCTAGTTTCTCTCTCAAGCGTTTAAGCCCATTTATCGCACGATTTAAGATGACTTCTTTCGTTTTCAAATTGGAATGGTATACATGATGAATAAGGTAAGAAATAACTGTCCAATAGAGCTCAAACGGATTAATTAGGTCCGACCGAGTTTTATGGTGTTTTAAGTAATACGTATAAGGTGTTACGGCTCCTTCCTTGAAATCATCAAACATATCAGCCAAGTCATCTGCTAGTTGATTGTAAATTCCATAAAAGAAAGTTCGCTTGTCAAAGCCTTCATCCTCAGAAGCACCAATTACAGAGCGAACAATCAATCGGGAAGAGGAAGATTTTAAAATCACCGGTATGAAAATTTCTTCATTTTTGTAAGTAGCGTTGGATAAATCTTTGTTTCGGTCTACTTCTTGTGAATGAAAAAAGATATAAGATTCCTCGTAAAAGGATTTCAAAGTTTCTTGATTCTGATTAGAACGTATGTATTCAAATGCCTCTCGTAGTTCTGAATGAATAAATCTGATTAAGTTTGCGTTTTTTCCCTTCCATACCCCTAATTTTGGTACAATCCCTGTGATTAAGGTGGACCTAATTAAGTCTGTATATCTTCTCTCCTCATCCTCCGATAAGATATTGGCATCTAAAAGGTCGTCGATGAAGGGATAGGTTAACCCATAGGAATAGCCTAGCTTCAATGCACTCGCTAGTTTTTCCCTTCGTTTGTCGCGTGAAAGGCCCTGGCCCTCCTCCATCTCTTCATACGCATGAATCATGACTCCACCAATAATTTTTATTAATTTCCGCTGAGCATGCTCGGCATCCATTCCATCCGGAATCATCTTGGTTACCTTTTTTAGTTTGCTTACCAGCCAAATCACTGTGGATTCAACTTCTTCCTTTTGAGCCCACCTATACAAATCAGCCATGCTAAAGCCTTTATTTTCCTTGGCAGAGGTTAGGTGTTTTTTCAAATAAGCTACTGTTCGTTGAACTCGTTTTTGTGTATCAGCTGATTCCAAGGATTTTCCTAGGTCTCGCATATAAATATAGGAAATACTTCGATCCAGGTATGGTTCGAGTTTCCCTCGGTAATTAAGCCATTGAATATACTTTTCATATTCCTTTGACGTGGGCTTCCCCTTTTGACGTGAAAACAGGGATAAGAATGGATGACGAATATGTTCATGCTTCCACGCTTGAAAATCTTCTGTTAGTGTTTCGACATACGATTTTTCCTTTACTTGTGCCTGAAGTGTCCTAAAATATTCAGTCGCTTTCTGCTCCGCTAGCTGATAGCATGCATCGGCATTGTTCATTAACTCCTCATTCATACTATCCACCCTCTACCTCTATTAAAAAAATTTTCTCTTCAAAATCAATATTTTAGCAAACAGTAACATTTTATCTACTAAAATAGGATAACCGCTTCCTTGGCATTATAGTAGAGAACTCATCGAAATAAACTTGGTTATTCTAATTTTTTTGGACCCATTTGATTATTTCATCCCCAACTTCCTTCGGTTTATCCCATTGAAGCATGTGACCCGTGTTCTCCATTGAGACAATTGAGGCATTTTTAATTTCCTGTTTGATTTGCGCAATTCCTTTATTCCTTGCTTCATCTAACTCTTGTGGTTCTGTTGCGTGAACCAATAATAATGGGGACTTAATATGTGTATATGTACTAGTAAATGGTTCGTTAAAAAAAGCCTTTATTATTGAGAGTATAGTAAACTTGGAAGAAATTAATTCATATTTTACCTTTTTAATGAAAATCGAAGACAATGACTGTTCATGTATGGTGTTCCAAGCTTTTGTGTAACCTTTAAACTCATCCACCACTTCCCGCCAACTCGTAAATTTGGCATGATTGTCCATATATGTACTCCACCCATTATATGCCTTTTGAAATGTCATCTCTTCCTGAAAAACCGGAAAAGTAAAACCGCCATCCAATAAAATAACGCCCTTCACTTTAGATGGGTACTGTTTTGCATAATGGAGGGCAACGTCAGCTCCCCAGGAATGACCTATTAAATAAAATTCATTCAGCTGAAGAAACTCAAATACCTTTTCATACCACTTAGCCAAGCTAGAAAATGTATAGTCCTTCTCCTTCTCAAAGGGTGAGCTCTTCCCATGCCCTGGTTGGTCGATTAAAATAAGGTGAAAGTGCTCCTTTAATTGATTAGCCAGCTGGGCAAAACTATAAAGCGAGCTACCTGCTAGTCCATGGAAACAGATAACCGTTGGCTTTTCAGGATCCCCTCCCACATAATAACTTAAGCTTTTCCCTTCTAATGCCAAAATGATGTTTTTCATTTTGATTTCCCCTTATTAAGATGGTTATTTACACAAATGGATACTTATGTATTTCATTTCTAGCTGTATTCTCTACTCCCCTCTTTTAACACTACACTCCACATAAAAAAGATATTAAGTTTTTACAACAATCTTTTTGAAAACAGTCATCACAAAGAAGCAGGGACTCCTTGAAATGAATCCCTACTTCTTTCTACGTTTATGTTACGTTCCGCAAAAGGTTCGGTATGGTTTAGCCGAAGGTGCGGGAAGTGTACAATATTCATCCTTATCAGGCGATAACTCATATGGACTTGCAAGAACATTAAGGAGTTTCTCCATGACGTGATAATCGCCATCGTTCACCGCAGCTTCTAGTGCCTCTTCTACTTTATGATTACGTGGAATCACAACCGGGTTATTGCTCCGCATTAACTGGCGAGATGCTTCTTCCGATTCCTCCTGATTACTCAACCTTTCCTGCCATTCATGATTCCATTGAATAAATTCCTCAGATTGAAACAAAGTTGATTGTTCCTTGCTATCATAGGTTAAATCACGGAAGGTGTTTGTAAAGTCCGCTCTGTATTTCTTCATCATATTAAGAAGGTTTTCGATGAGCGCTTCATCTTCTCGTGCTTCATGAAAGAGACCTAATTTTGCTCTCATTCCCATTAACCAGTTCCTACGATATTGTTCAGGGTAATCTGATATCGTATCCTGAGCCAGTTTAACAGCTTCCTCTTCATTTTCATGTAAGAGCGGGATTAAACTCTCTGCAAATCGCGCAAGATTCCACCCACCAATAGCTGGTTGATTCCCATACGCATACCGACCTTGAGTATCAATGGAACTGAAAACCGTTGTTGGATCATATTCATTCATAAAAGCGCAAGGACCATAATCGATGGATTCACCGCTTATCGTCATGTTGTCGGTATTCATTACACCGTGAATAAAGCCAACCAACTGCCACTTAGAAATCAGTTTTGCCTGTCGCTTAATGACTTCTTTGAGAAATGATAGGTACCGGTGTTCATCCTTTTTTATTTCTGGATAATGGCGCTCAATCGTATAATCCGCTAGAGCCCGTAAGTCATCCCCATTGTCATCGCCGCCTTTTCCAGCAGCATATTGGAAGGTGCCGACACGGATATGACTTGCAGCCACACGGGTCAGGATGGCACCAGGTAATCCCGTCTCGCGAACCACTGTCTCTCCTGTTGATACAACCGCTAGACTACGAGTTGTCGGAATCCCAAGTGCATGCATCGCTTCACTAATGATGTATTCACGAAGCATCGGTCCAAGAGTCGCCCGACCATCTCCTCCTCGTGAAAAAGGTGTCCTCCCTGAACCCTTCAGCTGAATATCCACTCGTTCTCCTTTGGGCGTAATCTGCTCCCCTAGCAGAATCGCCCGACCATCCCCTAACATATTGATATGTCCGAATTGATGGCCTGCATAAGCTTGAGCAAGAGGGGATGAGCCTTTAGGGACCTGGTTTCCGGCAAACACTTGAACTCCCGCTTCGCTTTGCAACGCCACTGGGTTAAGCCCTAGAGATTGGGCTAGCGCTTCATTAAAAATCACAAGTTCTGGTGAACGTACTGGCGCAGGGTTTTGACTAGTGTAAAAGGGTTTTGGTAACCGGGTATAACTATTATCAAAGTTCCATCCTGTTTCTTGATTGATTGTCATTGTATCTCCTTTTCTACTGTTAAGATCATTCATGTCTTCTGTTACTATTCTATATCAATATACAAGACCCTTTTAGTTTTCCCTTTATAAAAGCTGAATATTTGCTTCTTTACATTCTTTAAGGATTTCGTCATTCCAAACCGAAACTTGAACTTCCCCAATATGAGCCTTTTGAAGAAAAAACATACATAATCTTGATTGGCCGATTCCTCCGCCTATTGTAAACGGGAGCTCTCCTCGTAAAACGGCTTGGTGATAAGCTAAATTTTTACGATCTTCACAATTGGATTCTTTAAGTTGCTTTAACAACGCCTTTTTATCTACTCTTATGCCCATTGAAGATAATTCGAATGCTCTTTCGAGGATGGGAAACCATACGATGATATCTCCATTTAATGACCAATCATCATAATCTGGAGAACGTCCGTCATGCTTTCTTCCGGAATTCAACATGCCTCCAATTTGCATAAGAAAAACAGCTCCATGTTTCTTCGCTATTTTATCTTCTCTTTCCTTAGGTGTAAGGGATGGGTACATATTTTCAAGTTCTTGAGAGGTAACGAAGTGAATGGATTTTGGTAATATCGGTTGAAGGGATGGATACAATTGGTGTACATATTGTTCAGTAGCGGTTAAGGCTTTATATATTTTCTCCACCTCATCCTTTAATGTCCCAACTGTACGGTCCTGCTGTACAATGACTTTTTCCCAATCCCATTGATCCACAAACATGGAATGCAAATTATCAAGGATTTCATCTCGTCTAATTGCCTTCATATCTGTGTATAAGCCGGTTCCGACCGGGAATTGATATTTAGCTAGGGCACTCCTTTTCCATTTTGCAAGGGATTGAACAATCTCTAGTTTTTCATTTTTTATATCTAACGCATCAAAGGATACCACACGTTCTGTTCCGTTCAAATTATCATTAAGCCCTGTTCCCTCTTGTAAAAATAACGGAGCAGAAACTCGAACTAACTTTAACACTTCAGATAATTTGCTCTCAAAATAATCCTTTACCTTTTTAATGGCCATTTCGGTTTCCACTATACCTAACTTGGATTTGTAAGCTGCAGGGGTAATCATCTGTTTCGACACACTCTTCACCTCATCTTTTTAGGCTCTTTTCTTATCATTAAGGTAAGCTAGAACTAGGGTAACAATAAGAAAAGAGCTTACAAAGTTACCTTTAACCTTAAAAGTAGCTTTTCGTTCGTTAACATCGACTTTAGGACTTTGCCATCCATTATTTTAATAAGTGAACATTGTAATTTATGGTTAAACCACCTAAACCGTTCAATTTTTGGGCGGAAGGATTTGGCTACTTTCTCGAATTTTTATCGCAAGAATTGGGTCGAAAACAAATCAAAACCCAGTCAGAAACTGGGCTGATTGATTTTTATTAAAGAGTTCTTATCTATTTAGAAACTTATAAGAGCATCCTTATCCCCTATATTTTATTGCTAACCCCTTCAGGAAATTCCTAGCATATTTATCGCCACATTCTTTATAATTCTTATGTCCTTTTTTCCTTAAAATCGCGCTTAACTCACCCTTGGTAATGGTAACCCCTGCCTTGGCTAAGAGATCAATCATATCTTCACTCGTTAAGGCCAATGCTATTTTCACCTTTTTCAGCAGGATATTGTTCACACTTTCATTTGAAAACGCTGGTCGTTCAGGTTGTCCTGGCTTTGGCTCCTGTTTCCCTCGTTTAAATGTAATAAGACCATTTAAGAAGGATTCAAACATCCGATTATTACATTTTATTATGTTCTCATCTTCAGCTATAGGCTCGTCCTCGTCATAATCATAGCTGTCATCTGTTTTTGTAAGTATCTTTAACACTTCTTCCTTTGTAACTTCAACCCCACCAAGTTTGAAAATTTCAACCATATCCTTGTTCTTAATATCAAGCGCATATCTTAATCGAATTAATATATCATTATTCTCCATGAATAAACCTCCTAAGTGGGACAAGGTGCACGTCCCTCTGTCTAATTATAGTTTTAATGATCATGCCCATATGTTCAAGTATAATCATTTTTCACGGTTTTACATTCATTTAACGCTCATCGTTCATACATGGCTATGAACTGAACATATAGGAATGTGGCCATGAAAATGAAAAAGGACTCTGAAGTCGCAAAGTGAATTTTGCGACCTCAGAGCCTTATTAGCTTAACACGAGCAAGCAAATATAAAAAATCTTTATCCTCTTCTAGGATGTGATTTAGCAGTAGATTATGACTTCCTTCATTAACGCAATACTCTAGCAGCACTAGAGAACTTAGACGGATTATATGAAGCAATTTTCACAACATCGCCTGTTTGCGGCGCATGGATATATTTTCCTCCGCCAATATAAATCCCAACATGATAAGCAGGAGAACCATTGAACACTAAATCTCCGGGTTGAACTTGGCTAGGAGAAATTCTTGTCCCTGCATTTTGCTGGTCACGTGATACTCTCGGTAGGCTAGTGCCAACTGAATTACGATACACATATTGAACAAATCCTGAACAATCAAATCCTTTAGGGCTTGACCCACCCCAAACATAAGGAACGCCCAAAAATTGTTTAGCATAAGCAATCACTTGACTTGCCGCATCAGCGTTTGTTGCTTTAACAGCAGGAGCCGATGCAGTTGAAACTGAATTTGATGCTTTGCTTTTTGTTGTTGATTGTTGAGCTGGTTGTTGAGCCTGTTCGGACTGTTGTTGTGGTTGCTGGACTTGTTGAACTTGTTGGCTGTTTTGTTGAGCTGGTTGATTTTGTTGCGCTTCTAGCACTTGTTGCGCTTCTAGAGCACGTTGAGCTTCTAAAGCCTGTTGCGCTTCTAGGGCTTGTTGTGCAAGTTTAGCCTCTTGCGTTTGTAATAATTTCTCTGCAACCGCTAATTCTTTTTCAATTTTCTTTTTGTCTTCTGCAATCTTATTTTGTTCAGACGCTAATTCATCTTGATTCTTATTTAGTTGCTCAAGTTCTTTATGTAATTGGTCCTCTGCAGCTACTAACGCTTGCTGTTTTTCCTTAAGACCACTCATTAAATCGTTATCACTTTGGATAATTTGTGAAATTGCCGTAAAACGATTGAAAAACTCTGAGATGCTCCCTGATGATAATAAAACATCTGCATATGCGACTACTGACTGTTGTCCGTCCAACTGTAGACTTTTTAGGCGTTCAGCAAGAATCTCTTCATGGGCAAGCAAATCCTTTTTAGATTTGTCAATTTCAGCCTCAGCTTCTTCAATTTTTCCTTGTTGTTTTTTAATTTCATCGTTTAACTTTTGACTCTTATCCATAGAGACAGAGATGCGATCATCTAATTGTTGCATCTTCGTTTCAAATGCCTGAATTTGTCCTTGTGTATTAGCAATTTGTTCTTGTGTCACTTCTTGTGAATCATCTGGAGTTGCAAAAGCTGGCGTTACCTGAATCATTGTGGCGAGAATAGCTGCTGATACTGTATATTTAATAATTTTTTTAATCATCACATTATCTCCTCTTTGTTTCTCAATCTAATTCGATATTACTAGTTTATCTTCCTAGTAGACTAAAAAACAATGAATCAGTCGATAATGTAATATAATTGTAACTTTATGTAGAATTTTAAGACTACTTTTCCTATTCAAGCATCAGATATCTTCCTGTTTCTGTAAAAACAAAAGAAACAGCGGAAGTAGATTCTATGAAAAATAGCCCAGGTTCATATCACCTGGGCCAAATCTAACTCTATTATTCACCTGTTTAATCTAAATATTCACTGGTTTATTTAACAAATTTGTTGGTGTTTCACCTTTTAGTCCAGCTACAAGATTAGTAGCTGCACTCATTGCCATTTTATAGCGCGTTTCGTACGTAGCGGACCCAATATGCGGCAGAGTAACGACATTTTTCATAGAAAGTAAAGGATTGTCCACTTCTACCGGTTCATTTACAAACACATCTAATCCTGCACCATAAATTTCGCCTGTTTGGAGAGCTTGTATTAATGCCTCTTCATCTACTGTTTTTCCTCTTGAACTATTAATGAAGATGGCTGACTTTTTCATGAGTGAAAATTCCTTTTCTCCCATAAGTTTTTCCGTCTCAGGTGTGAGTGGTGTCATGAGTAAAACAAAATCGGAGTTCTGTAATAGTTCTTCCATCGTACAATAGCTAGCTGCATACTTTTCCTCTGCATCCGGTTTTCTAGAACGGTTGTGATACAGGATCTCCATATCAAATCCATGGTGCGCTCTTTTTGCCACCGCAGAGCCAATTCCTCCCATCCCAATAATGCCTAAAACTTTTTGATGGATATCAAGTCCAAAATACTGTTCTCCTAGGTTTGAATCCCACTGTCCTGTTTTCACAAATTGATCTAACTCTGGTAGCCTTCTAGCAGTAGATAGCATTAACCCCATAATCAGGTCAGCTACAGTATCATTTAATACACCAGGTGTATTCGTGGCCATAACACCTCGAGCTGATATTGCCGGTAAATGTAGATTTTCATAACCTACCGAAATATTACTTACTACTTTTAATTGGGGAGCATTCTTTAGTAAATCATCATCTACTTTTAACCCAGCTCCAAGAATGCCATGTGCATCTTTTAACTCATGTAGGAACGTAGGAAAGGTCTCTTCTTCTAATCCTTCAAAATAAACAACCTCACAGGTTTGTTTAACAAAATCTAGCACTTTCGGGTCAACTTTCGAATAGACAAGTACTTTTGGTTTCAATAAAATCCCCTCTTTTATTCTGATTTGAATTGAATATGTAATTAGACACAGTATCAGGTTTGATGCGTACTTTATTCATTTCGTGATAAGCATAAAATTTCCTGTTGTTTATTCAGGATCTTTTCTCAGACTTTATTGTTTTTGTAGGATAGATATTGAATTTTACTTAAACCTCTTTATTTTAAAGAGAGAGAAGAGCTTGTGAGTGAAATCAAAACCTTTTAACTAGATTTACAAACTCTGGCGAACCATAATTTATACGAAAACAAGTCTTTATTGAACACAAAAAGACCCAGCTATCTACTGGGACAAATAAGTATACTGATAAAGCAGGAGAGGAGGCTTTTCAATATTGATAAGAACATAAAGGAACATTATCTATTAAGATATTTATTGTTAATTTTGTAAAATTCATCTCTTATCAACTGATTTGTTTTTATCGTTGGAATAAAGAATATTATTGCAACAAAGATTCCTAAGAAATTAAAAGTCCCTGTTCCTATATGGATATACCCCTGCATGATATAGATAATAGATAATCCAACGATAAAGCTTATGTTATCTCTCAAACTTATTTTTTTCCGTTGTTTACGATCCGTTAAAAACAACGTAAATTTTTTATTTGTTAGGTAAAAATAGATTCCTAATAAAAGAAAAGCGATGGTTAAGATTATGATTCTATTTTGCTCACCAAAAAAGTTAAAGGCAAAAGTCCCTATACCTATTAATAAAAAGATCAACACATACGAATAACCTACAAAGAAGGTTGATTTATAAACGCCTTTAATTTCCTCTTTTTCATTAGGGGTTTTATTGTATAGAATCGATTGGTCAGTGGCGTAGTCTTCACACAAATCATCGATTTCTTTTTTCGTTAACCCAATTTCATCTTTATTTTGTAAATGATGAAGTTGTATTTGTTTATTTATTTTCCGTTCCAAATAGAGATTCACAATCATAAAAATGATTCCTAAGACAATTAAATAAAGATACTCAAGCTTAATGAATCCACTAATAACGAGAAAGTTTATAATGACAATGATGCATCTTAATATGAAATCCAGTAATGAGAACCTTTTTAGTTGTTTTACCTGTGTTCTCCTTGAACTTTCAAGCATAGAAGTGGTAAATAAGATTAACACGAAGGGTGTAAAAAACCAAATCGCTGCAAGATCCTCTAGTCCAGAGGTATTTGAAAGAATGATTAAAATAAAATTATTTATGTAAAAGAGAATATTTACTAGCATTAACTTTTTTATCTTCTGCCCCATATTTTATATCCTTCCAAACTAGTAAAATTGCTGACCCAATTCCATAAAAGGATCAACCTTTGAAAGATGCACGCTGTTGTTTAAAGCTTTATAGCAAATCTTGTACGGAGATAATAGTAGCACAGAACCTGTAAATTAATTGTAAAAAATTATGAATTTGTAAAAAAAGGACATAAATAACTATCCCTACACGGTACTTTTGCATCAGAAATATGTAGATAAGCTTAAAATACTTAGTTACCTCATAAATTATCTTTACTAATAGTAAGTCTCTTTCCTTAATTTTGATTGCAACAATCTATCTCAAAAGAATTTTAATTGAAGCTTGAAATGCAAGGGTTGAGGCAAAAAAACACCCCGAATTCGGTGAATTCAGGGTAGGATTACTGATAAAGTTTTCTATGGTTAAGAATTTAGGACCAACTTCGCGACAGCTTCGCAATGCGTCGTCTGAGGAAACATATCGACAGGCTGTACTTCTACTGTTTTGTATCCACCGTCTTCTAAAATACGAAGGTCCCTTGCTAATGTTGCTGGGTTACAGCTAACATAGACAACCTTATTGGGTTTCATTTCAATAATGGTGTGGAGCAGAGCTTCATCGCAGCCTTTACGTGGAGGGTCGACGACAAGAACATCCGCTCGAATTCCCTGGTCATACCATTTAGGAATAACTTCTTCCGCTTTGCCAACAGCAAATTCAGCATTGGTGATAGCATTCAGCTCTGCATTACGCTTTGCATCCTCAATCGCTTCAGGAACAATTTCCACTCCGTATACCTTTTTAGCCTTTTGGGCGAGAAACAAAGAAATCGTACCTATTCCACAATAAGCATCCATCACGGTTTCATCCCCATTTAGCTCTGCATACTCTAAAGCTTTATCATAGAGTACCTTTGTTTGGTCAGGGTTAACCTGGTAAAAACTCAATGCAGAGATGGCAAACTTCACATCACCAATATAGTCGTAGATAACTTCACTGCCCCAAAGGACTTTCGTTTTATCCCCCATAATGACATTTGTTCTTTTTGAATTGATATTATGAATGATTGACTTCACCTTTGGAAGACGAGAAACGATTTCTTCAACAAGTTTATTTTTGGATGGAAGGTCTGCAGTTCTTGTGATCATCACAACCATTAACTCTCCCGTTTGCTTCGCATAGCGCGCCATAATATGGCGGAGGTCGCCCTTATGGGTTTCTTCATTATACGCTTTGACACCTAGCTCACGACAAACTTCCTTTACAGCCTGAATCGCTTCATCCACTTCAGCTAGCTGGATTAAGCTTTCATTTGTATCAACAATTTCATGACTGCGCGGTTTAAAGAACCCTGAAATCAACTTCCCATCTTTTTCTCCAACAGGAACTTGAGCTTTATTTCGATACTGCCATGGATGCTCCATTCCCAATACAGGATGGACGTTCACATCTTCAAGCTTCCCAATTCGCGTTAGCACTTGGCGTACCTGGTTTTCCTTAAATTTAAGCTGTCCTTCATAGCTAATATGCTGGATCTGACAGCCGCCGTATTTATGGCTATCTTCTTTGGCAATTTCCACTCTAAAATGGCTTTGTTCTTTTATTTGAATCAGACGGCCAATCCCATAGCCTTTGTTCACTTTGATGATTTTAATATTCGCCTTTTCACCGGGCAGCCCACCTTGTACAAAGATAGGATATCCATCCACCTTGGCGACACCGGCACCATCATGGGTTAAATCTTCAAATTCTACATCTATATAATCGTTTTTCTGAACTGGCAATGTTTTGCTCATATGATCTTCCTTTACAGTGATTTCGCTAAGGAAGATTTTAACACACTGGCGCTTAGAATGCGAAAAACGCTCTACCTGTTATTCCACGCTTAGTTTTTCTTGTTTTCGTAAACTGTATAAAAACACTTTTATCATAAAATAACTGACTTCATCTGGTAGTCTTTCTTTAATTGGTTTTAACCGGTCACGTCCTGCTTCTGAAACGGCTTTTTCTAGATCAGCAAGATATTCATCCGGGATTAACAAAGAGAAATTTACGTTCATTCCATTTTGAATGCATTGAAGTAAATGAGTTTCCATTGTGCTCACAGCTAATTCTCGTTTTGCTGCAATTTCAGTCACCGTAAGGCCCTCTTGATGGAGCTTGTATGTTTCTAGATACGAGTCATTTATTCCCTTTTTAACGGGCTTTGTTGTTTTTGCTGAAGGAGTGGCAGCTGTAAGGACTCTTTCCCTATCTGGATTTGCCTCTACATATTCACTAATTGCTTTAATAAAGGTTTCTCCATACTTCTCTAACTTGTGTTGCCCAACACCGCTCACTTGCAGAAATTCTTCTTCCGATTGAGGTAACCGAGCACACATATCCTTTAAAGAGGAATCTGAGAATATGACAAATGGTGGAACATGTTCAGCTTCCGCAACAGTTTTACGCAACTGACGAAGCTCTTCAAACAAGGGATCATCATTAGATACTTGTTTAATTTGCACCGCTTCTTTTCGGAAAACCTGCTGCTTTCCTGTTAGAACCTCCTTGCCCGCCGGAGAAACATAAATCGTTGGATAGGCCCCATGTTCAACACCTATTAGATTGGTAGAAATCAGAAATTCAATAAGCTCTGTAACCTGTTTTACACTCTGCTCTTTTAAAATGCCATAGGTGCTAAGCTTGTTAAATCCAAAATCCAATACTTTTTTATTACGTGATCCTGTTAGTACGGCAGCGGTTATGGCTTTTCCATATTTCTGTCCCATCCGAATAATACAGCTTAACACCATTTGCGCTTCTTTTGTCACGTCAACGCTGGTCCTGGTATCCGTACAATTTCCACATCGCCCACAGGGTTCTGCTTCTCTTTCACCAAAGTATTCGAGAATATAAGCTTGGAGACAATTCTCAGTGTGACAGTAATCTGCCATTTGTTGCAGTTTCTCCAACTCCTGCGACATTCTTCCCTGTTCAGATGATTGATCAATTAAAAAACGTTGAATCTGTACGTCTTGTGGTGAATACAGCATGGTACATTCACTTGGGAGTCCATCTCGACCAGCACGACCAGCTTCTTGATAGTAGCTTTCCATGTTCTTTGGCATTTGGTAATGGACCACATAACGAATATTGGACTTGTCGATCCCCATTCCAAACGCAGAGGTCGCAACCATAACATCCGCCTGATCTTTAAGAAATCGTTCTTGTTCATTTGCTCGGTCAATATCTTTCATCCCCGCATGATAGTGCGCAGCATCAATTCCTTCTTTTTTGAGCCATTCGTACAACTGATCAACGGTCTTCCTTGTCGCAGCATAAATAATTCCCGCTTCATTCCGATTCTTTTTAACATAGTCTTTTAAAAAAGCTAACCGGTCCTGGCCTTTAATCACAGAGAAAGATAGATTTTCACGTTCAAACCCTGTTAGAACTGAATTTGTAGGATCAATGTCTAGTGAATCACAAATATCATCTCTAACCTTCGGTGTCGCTGTGGCTGTTAAAGCAAGCACCACCGTATTATCTTGAAGCTTGTCCATCAATCGAGCAATCTGCAAGTAGCTTGGGCGGAAGTCATGGCCCCATTGCGAAATACAATGCGCTTCATCGACGGCAACTAGTGGAATTTGAAGGTTCTTTAGCATTTCCTGAAATTCATAAGATTCAAGTCGCTCTGGAGCCACATACAATAGCTTGTACCCACCATGCACGGCCTCCTCCATCGTTTCCGCAGCCTCCTGGGCACTAAGCGAGCTATTGATAAAAGCAGCTGAGATTCCTAATTGATGTAGTGTATCAACCTGATCTTTCATGAGGGAAATGAGCGGCGAGATCACGAGAGTTGTTCCTGGTAGAATGAGTGCTGGGATTTGGTAGACAATCGACTTGCCGCCACCAGTAGGCATAACACAGACTGTGTTGTTTCCTTGTAAAACAGATGAAATAGCCTGTTCCTGGCCAATACGGAAGGAAGGGTAACCAAAATAGGTTTGTAGTAATTCACGAGCTTTTTCTAACAAAATGATAGGCTCCTTTCTTTTTAAGAGGAATTTGGGTTGAGGAGTTTGTTTTATTTTTATTGATTTATTTTAACATGTTATTGGCTTTATCACTATGGGGCGGCTGGGATTCGTAATCGTGGTTGATTCAGTGCATACTAGATTCGGACCTGTATTTGATGACGTTTCTCGTTCTTCTTCAGCGCAGTTAGGTCACCTATCGAGCCTATTGATGACCCTTCTTGCCCTTCTTCTCCATAGTTAGGTAACCTATCGAACCTATTGATGACCTTTCTTGCTCTTTTTCCTCCTAGTTAGGTCACCTATTAACACTATTGGCCACCTTTCTTGCTCTTCTTCATCCCTGTTAGGTCACCTATCGAGCCTATTGACGACCCTTCTTGCCCTTCTTCCTCCAAGTTAGGTCACCTATCAACACTATTGGCCACCCCTCTTGCTCTTCTTCATCCTAGTTAGGTCATCTATCACACCTATTGATGACCCTTCTTGCCCTTCTTCTCCATAGTTAGGTAACCTAACACACCTATTGGACACCTTTCTTGCTCTTCTTCTTACTAGTTAGGTCACCTATCAACACTATTGGCTACCTTTCTTACTCTTCTTCCTCCTAGTTAGGGCACCTATCAGCACTATTGGCCACCTTTCTTGCTCTTCTCCATCCTAGTTAGGTCACCTATCAACACTATTGGCCACCCTTCTTGCTCTTCTTCCTCCAAGTTAGGTCACCTATCAAACCCATTGATACCCTTCCCCCCCCTTCTTCATTCTTTCTAGGTAACCATCCACCCTAAAATAAAAAGCCCTCATGACATCGTTCATCATGAGAGCTCTATTTCAAAGAAACATTTATTCCAACGTACCTTTTAACGCTTTGACTTTTTTCCTTACTTCATCAATGTTGCGCATTTTGTTTTCCCAGCATTTTTCACTCAGGTCGACAGGGTACTCTTCTGGATTTAAGGACCGCTGGTATTCATCCCAAAGTAATCCAAGGGAATCCTTAGAATAATTCTTGATTTCTTCTAAGGAAGGCAGATCATAAACAAGCTTCCCATCGACAAAGATATCATGGTGAAGGTCTCTTGCCTCAAAATCCGTGACAAATTTACTAATGTAGGTATGCGTTGGATGGAACATTTTTAGACGTTCTTCTTTTTGCGGATTTTCATCTTCCATGGCAATATAATCGCCCTCAGACATTCCATTTGTTCCATTTATGATACGATAAACCTTTTTCAACCCAGGAGTCGTCACTTTCTCTGGATTGGAGGAAATTTTAATTGTATCGTTCATCTGCCCGTTCCCGTCTTCAATCGAGACTATCTTATAAACAGCTCCAAGTGCTGGCTGCTCAAATGCGGTAATCAACTTGGTCCCAATTCCCCAAACATCAATTTTAGCTGACTGAGCTTTTAGGTTCATAATCGTATATTCATCAAGGTCACTTGATGCCACGACTTTTGCATCCTTAAACCCTGCTTCATCTAACATTCTTCTAGCTTCTTTTGACAGATAAGCCAGGTCTCCACTATCCAAACGGATCCCAATAAAATTAATTTTATCGCCAAATTCTTTTGCCACACGAATGGCATTCGGAACTCCTGAGCGGAGCGTATCGTATGTATCAACCAAGAAAACACAATCTCTATGAGTTTCGGCATATTTATGAAACGCTGTATATTCATCTCGATAGGCTTGAACCATGGAATGGGCATGAGTTCCTGAAATTGGAATACCAAATAGTTTCCCAGCTCGAACATTACTTGTTGCATCAAACCCAGCAATATAGGCCGCTCGCGCTCCCCAAACTGCTGCATCCAACTCCTGTGCTCGGCGCGAACCAAATTCCAATGCCGATTCATCGGGAATTACATGCTTAATTCTAGAAGCTTTGGTCGCAATAAGCGTTTGGTAATTTACAATATTTAACAGAACCGTCTCAACCAGCTGCGCCTCTGCCAACGGTGCCTCTATGCGCAATAAAGGTTCTCCGGCAAAAACAATTTCCCCTTCCTTCATTGAGCGAATCTTTCCTGTAAATCGCAAGTCTGTTAGATAATCAAGGAAATCTTCTTGAAAACCTCCTTCGGTCCTCAAATATTCAATATCATCTTGGCTAAATTTAAATTGCTCTACAATATTAATCACTCGCTCTAGTCCAGCAAACACCGCATAACCATTCCCAAAAGGGAGCTTTCGAAAAAACAGTTCAAATACTGCCTTCCGATTGTGCTTTCCGTCCCGCCAGTAAGTTTCGACCATATTAATTTGATATAAGTCTGTATGAATTAAAAAGCTATCATCATTATAGTTCGTAGCCATTATACTCCTCCGATTTCAACGTCAGCTTCAGCTTCTATTCAAGTTGAAGTTTTTATTTTACCATTGCCCCCATCGCACTTTCAAAATGCCCTAGTGCCCAAGTATGTCCATCCTGGTTAAACGAGGCAACAGCATCCTTATAGACAACAATCTTAAATCCCCGATTAAAGGCATCAACGGCCGTATGTAAGACACAAATATCGGTGCATACACCGACAAGATGAACTTCAGTAATCCCACGTTCACGCAGCTTAATTTCCAAGTCTGTACCTGCAAATGCCGAATAACGCGTTTTATCTAAGTATTGAACATGCGCTTTATCCTGATGGTCCTCATATAAATCTTTTAAGCGACCATATAACTCTCGGCCCTTCGTTCCACGGATGTTATGAGGAGGATAGAGTTTTGTTTCAGGGTGGAATTGATCTCCTTCATCGTGTACATCAATCGCAAATACAACATAGTCCCCATGATTGATAAACTCTTCTGTTAGGCGTACAATTTCCCCTTCAATCTCCTGACCAGGTTGGCCACAAGTTAATGCACCTTCATCTGCAACAAAGTCAAATGTGTAGTCAATATTGATCAATGCCTTCTTCTCCAAAGCCGACACTCCCTTTTACCTGCTTAGTTTTATACTGTCCCCATCTTCCTTTTTTAATTGTATGCTTATTGCTTTTCGATTAGAAAAAACCGCACCCATTAGGAGCGGCTCACAGCTATTCTTCGTTCGCAATGTCCTCCAAGGATTCCGGGCGGTCTTCCGGACGTATCTGATCAAGTGGTACACAAACCTCAATATGGCGGTAAAGATTTTCAAATTCGGCAGGGATATCGCCACCATATTCCCCATCTAAGTTAATTTGAACACGATCTTTCGATTTTACTCGAATTCGATTGGCCTTTGTATAAATCACTTTTGAATCATTGAGATGTTCTCCGCGAAGGGCAAGCGATGCGATACGAATAAAATCAGCAAGATTCGTTTTCTTTAAAATCAGGAGGGTAAACATTCCATCATTAATGGAAGCATTCGGGGCAAGCTTTTCAAAGCCCCCAACTGAATTCGTTAGACCAATAAGGAATAACATCGTCTCCCCTTCATACAGTTTCCCATCATATTCAATGGTCACTTCTGTTGCTCGAATCGATGGTAACATCTCGACGCCTTTTAAATAATAGGCCAGTTGACCAAGCATTGTTTTTAATTTAATCGGAACATCATACGTTAATTCGGTAATCCGTCCGCCTCCGGCAATATTGATAAAATATTTATCATTCATGCGCCCAACATCTACTGGAATGCTCTCACCTTTAGCAATAATATCCGTAGCTCGCTCGATATCCCGTGGAATATGAAGGGCACGGGCAAAGTCATTGGTTGTCCCAGTCGGAATAATCCCAAGTCTAGGGCGATATTCTTGTTCCGCAAACCCATTGACCACTTCACTAATCGTTCCGTCTCCTCCGGCAGCTACGACTAAATCATATCGTCTTTCCACCGCTACTAAGGCGGCAGAGGTTGCATCACCTGCACCAGTAGTAGCATGACAGGAAGTTTCGTATCCTGCCTTTTCAAGTTTCATTAAAACCTCAGGCAAATGTTTCTTAAAAATTTCCCGTCCTGATGTAGGATTATATATAATTCTCGCTCTTTTCATATCCCATCATCCTATAAGTAAATAGTTTTGTTTTTCAACGTAATCTTTTTCATCCATATCATCATATCCTAAAAGTTACCTGTTTAGCAATTTTCAATCTAGGTTCTCTTTCAGTATTCTATGTAGATAGAAGATAAAAAGCTTGGACTATTACCTGTTAAATTTGTAGTTCCTTATATAGCATTGGGAAGTATCTGCCTGAGGTATTATACTACTATTTCTTCGTTATTACTCGCTAATCAAACGTTTGATTAAAACAGAATTGACCTATTAACGTTAAAAGCCCCATAGGCCCTACTAAAATTGACAAACGGCAGCTAAACAGCCGCCGTTTGTTATTCTATGATCGTAATAATCTAAGCCCATTCAAGATCACTAAGATGGTACTTCCTTCATGTCCGATGACTCCCATTGGTAAGGCCAGAGATTGCATAAAGTTTGAGGCAATCAAAATCATAATAACGGTAATGGAGAAGATTATGTTTTGTTTTATGATTTTGTTCATTTTTTTGGATAGCTTCACTGCCTCTGCAATTCTAGGCAGGTCATTTTTCATTAACACGATATCCGCTGTTTCTAGCGCAACATCTGTTCCTTCTCCCATCGCGATTCCCACTGAAGCTGTCGCTAGCGCTGGGGCATCATTAATCCCATCCCCAACCATCGCTACCGTTCCAAATCTCTCTTTCAACTTTTTCATTTCCTCGACCTTCGTCTCAGGAAGACACTCAGCAATATGCATATCCATACCAGTTTCTGAAGCGATTGCTAACGCTGTTTTTTTACTATCTCCAGTCAGCATAACGGTGTGAATTCCCTCTTGTTTTAAGGCTTGAATTGCACGGATTGTTTCTTCCCTAACAGTATCCTTTAATGCCAGAACCCCGGCGATTCCTTTTTCATCTCTAGCGAAAACGACGGTCTTGCCTTCATCCGCAAAAGCAAGAGCCTTGCCATTCTGGAACTGCTCAGCTTCATTTCGACCAACAAAATCTGTTTTCCCGACTTTCCATTCAACACCATCTATAGTTGCCTGAACGCCAAAACCTGCGACATCCTGCATATTTTCTGGCTTAATTAACCTGCTACCTTTTGCGTTTGCAAAGTTCACGATGGCCGATGCGAGCGGATGATTTGAAAACTTTTCAATGGAAGCCACCTTCTGTAGTAGGTCTTCCTCCGTCAAATCGCCCCTTACGATGACATCCGTTACTTCGGGTTTTCCCTTCGTTAAGGTACCTGTTTTATCAAAAGCAATTGCTTTTAAGTTTCCGAGATTTTCAAGATGCATTCCACCTTTGAATAAAATTCCATGACGTGCTCCGTTGGAAATGGCTGATAAAGTGGCTGGCATAATTGAAGCCACTAGAGCACAAGGTGATGCAACTACAAGTAAAATCATCGCACGGTAAAATGTTTCTTGCCAGCTCCAACCAAGCGCAAAATGAGGAACAAACATCATTAACCCAACGATAACCAACACGGTTTTAACATACTTTCCTTCAAAGCGCTCAATAAATTGTTGGGAAGGAGATTTTTCACTTTGAGCCGTTTGAACAAGATTGATGATCTTCTGAAATAGTGTCTCATTATTCGGTTTCGTAATTTTCACCGTAATGGATCCTCGTAAATTAACCGTTCCCGCAAAAACTTCATCATCTAAGGATTTACTAACAGGGATCGATTCCCCGGTGATCGCAGCTTCATCTAGGTTCGTATGTCCTTCAATGATTCTTCCGTCTGAAGGGACTCTTTCACCAGGTTTTACTAAAATAAAATCCCCCACCGTCAAGGTAGCAACAGGAACAACTTCCTCTACACCGTTTTGAACGCGAATTGCTTCCTCAGGCTGTAAATCCATTAAAGCTGAAATTTCTTTATGACTTTTGTTCATCGTATACGTTTCAAGAGCACCACTTAAAGCGAAGATAAAAATCAACACAGCTCCCTCAGTCCAATAACCAATAAGCGCTGACCCTATTGCTGCAAAAATCATCAGCATCTCCACGTTTAATTCTTTATCAGCAATTGTATCTTCAATACCTTCTTTTGCTTTCGCAAATCCACCGATGACATAGGCTGCAACATAGGTCATGACCGATGCCGTTCCAAGATCATATTTTGCCATAAGCCAGCCTGCTATAATTAACACCCCACTAAAGAGTGCTGCAATCAGTTCAAGATGTGGTTTCACTTTTTCAAACCTATTCGTATCGACTTGGGTAGGCTGGTGTAATGATTTCGTTTCTGCGAGCATGAAGATTCCTCCTTATCTTGTTCTAAACCGATAATTATTCTCACTTGATTTTCCCTAATTGAGAGTAAGTATTATTTACCTTTAATTGTTTTTATCCTAATAAAATGAATTAACAGAAGAAAATTGATTCTAACAAGCTTTCATAAGAATATATTAACACAGGAATCACCAATAAACAATAATAATTATAATTTAATAATGATTGTAGATACTGATAATCATTATCACTCTCTTCACCATAATCTTTAGTGATGTAATCTTTGTAGATCCTTTCCAATCAACGCTTTAATCATCACTTTAAACAAAAATTTCACATGAAAAAGTCCATAAGAAAAAGCTGACGATGATCCGCCAGCTTTTCTTGCTTACCTTTTATTTAGTTCTTGTACTAACAGCTTGTTTACCAGTGGTGGGTTGGCTTGACCTTTTGTCGCTTTCATAATTTGTCCAACAAAGAAGCCTTTTGCCTTTTCATTTCCACCTTTAAAGTCCTCTAATGGTTTTGGATTGGCATCAATGATTTCGTTGATGATTTTCGTTAATTCGCCTTCATCTGAAATCTGAACTAGGCCTTTTTCTTTGACGATTTTCTCAGCATCTCCGCCATTTTCAATTAATTCTTTAAAAACGGTCTTGGCAATTTTAGATGAGATTGTACCATCAGCGATCAGCTTAATCATTCCAGCTAAGCCTTCAGGGGTTAATGGGACATCATGCAATTCCTTGCCTTCTGCATTTAAGTAACCTGAAACATCCCCCATTACCCAGTTTGAAGCTTGTTTCGGCTCTGCTCCTGCCGCACATACTGCTTCAAAGAAATCGGACATTTCCTTTGTGACAGTTAGAACATTTGCATCATAGGCAGGTAAACCAAGTTCCTCTATATAACGCTTTTTACGAGCATCTGGAAGTTCAGGGATTTCAGCACGAACGCGCGCTTTCCACTCTTCATCAATATAAAGGTCGGGTAGATCTGGCTCAGGGAAATAACGGTAGTCATCGGAGCCTTCTTTAACACGCATCAAGACAGTTGTATTGGTTGCCTCATCAAAACGGCGTGTTTCCTGCTCGATGACACCGCCCGCCCGTAAAACCTCAGCCTGACGCTTTACTTCATATTCGAGCCCTTTACGAACAAAGTTAAATGAGTTCAGGTTCTTTAACTCTGTCTTTGTACCAAATTCTTTTTGACCTACCGGACGAAGAGAAATATTGGCATCGCAACGAAGTGACCCTTCCTCCATTTTACAATCGGATACCCCTGTATATTGAATAATTGATTTTAATTTTTCGAGATAAGCATAGGCTTCATCAGGAGTGCGGATATCTGGCTCAGAAACGATTTCTACTAACGGAGTTCCTTGACGATTGTAGTCTACTAAGGAATAGCCATTTCCATGTGTTAATTTTCCCGCATCCTCTTCCATATGGATCCGAGTAATGCCAATTTTCTTCTTTTCACCGTTAACTTCAATCTCAATCCAACCGTGCTCGCCAATAGGTTTATCAAACTGAGAAATCTGATAAGCCTTAGGGTTGTCTGGGTAAAAATAATTCTTCCGATCAAATTTTGTTTCCGTTGCAACTTCACAATTCAAAGCCATACATGCCTTCATCGCATAGTCGACCGCTTTTTTGTTTACAACAGGCAATACCCCTGGATATCCAAGGTCAATAACCGTTGTATTGGTATTCGGCTCTGCTCCAAAATGGTTTGGGCTGCTTGAAAAGATCTTTGAGTTTGTTTTCAATTCAACGTGGACCTCAAGTCCAATTACCGTTTCAAATTCCATTGTTTTTCACCCCTTACAATTGTGGTTTTTGTTTATGATAGTCTGTTGCTTGTTCAAATGCATGCGCCACTTTATACACTAAGCTTTCATCAAAATGCTTTCCAATGATTTGCAACCCTAATGGAAGTCCTTCTGAAAAGCCGCATGGCACAGAGATTCCAGGTACACCAGCAAGATTGACTGGAATGGTTAAAATATCGTTCACGTACATCGTCATTGGATCTGCAAGATTTTCACCAATCTTAAAAGCAGGCGTTGGTGTTGTTGGTCCAATAATGACATCATACTTTTGAAAAATATCTTCAAAGTCTTTCTTGATTAAAGTACGTACTTTTTGTGCCTTTTTATAGTAGGCATCATAATAACCAGAGCTTAACGCAAAGGTTCCGAGCATAATCCGGCGTTTGACCTCATCTCCGAAGCCTTGCTCACGGGTCATTTTATACATATCCAATAAGTTCTGCGCATCTGGTGAACGATAGCCATAACGAACTCCGTCAAAACGTGAAAGATTCGCCGATGCTTCTGAAGAAGATAATAGATAATAAGTGGATAATGCATATTTGGAATGAGGCAGTGATACTTCTTCCCATGAGGCGCCTAGCTTCTCCAACACCTTTAAGGCATCCAGAACAGATTGTTTTACTTCCTCTTTGACCCCTTCACCGAGGTACTCCTTCGGAACGGCAATTTTCAACCCCTTAATATCTCCTGACAAAGCACTAACATAATCCGGAACTGCAACGTTCGCAGAGGTTGAATCCATTTCATCATGACCAGCAATTGCTTTTAAAAGATAAGCGTTATCTTCAACTGTTCTTGTCACCGGTCCAATTTGATCTAAGGAAGACGCAAAGGCAACCAATCCGAAACGGGATACAAGACCGTATGTTGGCTTCATGCCAACAACTCCACAGAATGATGCAGGCTGACGAATAGACCCACCTGTATCAGACCCCAAAGAAAATAACACTTCGCCAGCAGCAACAGCCGCTGCCGAACCACCAGAAGATCCTCCAGGAACTCTGTCAAGATTCCACGGATTCCTTGTATCTTTAAATCCTGAGTTTTCTGTTGAGGAACCCATAGCAAACTCATCCATATTCAGCTTACCGATTGTAACAGTTTCTGCCTGATGCAATTTCCCCATAACCGTCGCATCATAAATGGGGTCAAAGTTTTCAAGAATTTTACTTGCACAGGTTGTCCGCAAATTCTTAGTCACGATATTATCCTTGATCCCGATTGGCATCCCAAATAAAAGACCCTTTTCATCTGCTTGGCCAATTCTTTCATCTAAAGCTTTTGCCTTATTACGAGCATTTTCTTCATCTAATGTTAGAAAAGCTTGGACTTTCCCTTCTACCTCGCTGATTCGTTTATAAGAAGTCTCAACAAGATCTGAAACAGTAATTTCTTTTTTATGTAATAGTTCATGAAGATCTGATACCTTCTGATCAAATAAACTCATGGCTTCTCCTCCTTACTCAATAATCGGTGGTACTTTGATCTGACCATCCTGATGTTCTGGAGCATTTTTCAACACTTCTTCATTTGGAAGGCCTGGCTTCGCAACATCTTCTCTCATGACATTCTTGATTTCGAGGACATGAGAAGTTGGCTCTACATGATCCGTATCTACTTCATTTAACTGCTCGGCAAATGTAATAATTTTATCTAGCTGCTGAGTGAGAGTGTTCGCCTCTTCCTCCGTTATCGCCAACCTTGCTAAATTTGCTACATGTTTTACTTGATCGGTTGAAATCCTTGACATAAAATGCCACCTCCTTGAAAATTCGCACAATACGCAATAATACTGATGATATCAGACTTTTCCACACTAAAGCAACATAATCTACCCTCTATATTGGTATTTACTTTGAACCTCTTTATGTTTTCAAAAATAATCCCCGGCATCGATCGCTAGGCCAGGGTGAGGTCAGTTTTATTTTTTGCTAAACAGCGTTTTCACTTTGGTAAAAAAACCAGTACCTTCATGTGGTGCTTCCTCTATTTTTACAATTGGTTTTTTTGATAAACTTATATCCTCTTTATCAATTGCATAATCATAAGCAAGTACAAGACCGTACTCAGAGTCATGCTCTTTGTTGGTCACAATTTTATAGGGAACCTTCATGCCATCTGCTAACGCAATGTATTTTGAATAAAAAGTATAATTCATATTTCCATTTAGGTAAATCTGGGCACCTTTGTTGCTTTCTAGTAGTTGTTTAAACTCAGGTTCAATTTGCTTTTTTCTAACCTCTGCCTTTGACAGCGCGACGACCACCCTCTCGCGGATTGTTCCAAGAAATTTCCGTCTTTCGTCAGGTTTAGTCTGCTTCGCCCCATGAATTCCCTGCTGTAGGATATCATCCAAATTTTGCTTGCCCACTTTGTCACCCCCAATATCTCCCTATTTATTTATGATGTTAAACAAAAAAGGTGCACACCTTCAACTAGTTAGGTCTAACTATAGTAATTGTTGGTAAGTGCTTCTTGCTTTGCTTTGGCACTAAACCACGTACTGGGTTTATATGGTTTATGAAGCGGGATTCCCTGTGATTCTCAGCTGGATTCCGGGTTCATGCACCTTATGAAGCAGGGTTTCTCCTGATTCTCAGCTGCATTCCAGGTTCATACGCCTTTATGAAGTGGGGTTCTTCCTGTTTCTCAGCTCGATTCCAGGTTCATCCCCCCCACTAGCTTCACTAGATTCCTGCTCTCCATTAACATCTTTTCGCTGTTCACTCACGCTACTACAGTTTTCATCAGAATCCTTTTATAGGTGTCTCTAACCTACCCCTCGCTTCCTAATTTTAACCTATTAAGGAAGAAAAAAAACCTTCTCCATACTGGAGAAGGCAAATAGGAGATATATAGGTGAAAATCAACATAACACAACGTAGTGATTGTATAACAACTAGTTCAGACGAAAAGATTACTTAGAAGAAGTGGTGAATTGCTCTTCTTCAGTTGAGCCTTTAAGGGCGGTCGTTGAAGATGTTCCGCCAGTGATGGTCATAGCTACTTGATCGAAATAACCTGTTCCAACTTCACGTTGGTGTCTTGTAGCTGTATAGCCATATTGCTCGCTATCAAATTCAGCTTGTTGAAGCTTGGAGTATGCAGCCATTCCATGATCTTTGTAGCCACGAGCTAATTCGAACATGCTGTGGTTCAACGCATGGAAACCTGCAAGTGTAACGAATTGGAACTTGTAACCCATTTTTCCAAGCTCTCTTTGGAACTTCTCAATCGTTTCGTCATCCAATTTCTTCTTCCAGTTGAAAGAAGGAGAGCAGTTATATGCGAGAAGCTTACCAGGGAATTTCTCATGGATAGCTTCAGCAAAACGTTTTGCTTCTTCAAGACTTGGTTCAGAAGTTTCACACCAGATTAAGTCTGCATATGGCGCATATGCTAGCCCGCGAGCAATTGCCTGATCAAGACCAGCTTTTGTGCGGAAGAAGCCTTCCGGAGTACGCTCGCCAGTGATAAACGGTGCATCAACTGGATCCACATCACTTGTGATTAAGTCAGCTGCATTTGCATCTGTACGAGCAACAACAAGTGTTGGCGTTCCCATTACATCAGCTGCAAGGCGGGCAGAGATTAAGTTACGAACCGCTGTTTGAGTTGGAAGCAATACTTTTCCACCAAGGTGACCGCATTTCTTTTCAGAAGAAAGCTGATCTTCAAAGTGGACGCCTGCTGCTCCTGCCTCAATCATCCCCTTCATTAATTCGAAAACGTTCAACTGGCCACCAAAACCTGCTTCAGCATCAGCCACGATTGGAGCGAACCAGTCGATAGAGTCGTCTCCCTCAGAATGAGTAATTTGATCTGCACGTTGAAGCGCTTGGTTGATTCGCTTTACTACAGATGGAACACTGTTTGCTGGATATAAACTTTGGTCTGGATACATTTGACCTGAAAGGTTGGCATCGGCAGCTACCTGCCACCCGCTTAAGTAAATGGCCTTTAGCCCAGCTTTCACCTGCTGAACAGCCTGATTTCCTGTTAAAGCGCCAAGTGCGTTTACGAAGTCCTCTTCGTTCACAAGCTTCCATAGCTTCTCTGCACCACGACGCGCTAATGTATATTCAATGTCAATAGATCCTCGTAGTTTAATAACCTCTTCGGCAGAATAAGGTCTTTCAATCCCTTTCCAACGTGCATCCATTTCCCAGCTTTCCTGTAATTGCTTTGCTCTTAAATCTGTCATCAATAATTCCTCCTAACAAAATATAATTCTATTAATCTTGGTTAAAATACAGAAACGGCTTAAAGTCTCTGTTTAGATTAACCAACTAATCAGTAAGTTCATGTTGTTATATTACAGTTAATTGTTTAACTATTTGTATTATATAACAGGTAATTTAAATTGCAACGGTTTTACACTATTTTTTTTGAATATTCATTCGACAATTGTTTGAGTTAGGGAAACAATTTTCAATCGGGCTAAGAATCAACATGCTATTTCGAGGCGAAAAAAAGCGTATAAGGGAGTCCCTTACACGCTTTTTTGGCTATCTATAAAACTTTTTAAATTGTGCTTAGTACGTCTTGATTCGGTTTCGATTCTGCCACAGCTTGAGCTTGTTTGTCTACCTCAATAAGCAGATCCCCAGGTGCGATGGAATCGCCACCTTGAACGTAAATATCTTTGACCACACCTGAAAAAGGTGCCTGAATGGTTGTTTCCATCTTCATTGCCTCTGTAATGATTAAATGATCCCCTTGACTCACACTTTCTCCTTTTTCAACAAGAACTTTAATGACAGTACCAGGCATTGTACCTGCAATATGCTGTTCATTTTTAGGATCCGCTTTTACTTTAGATGTCACTGAGGATTTCACACTTTCATCCTTGATGACAATTTCCCGCTGCTGCCCGTTCAATTCAAAATAAACAACGCGAGTACCGTCAGCATGTGCCTGACCGATGGAAACTAGTTTTACAATTAAAGTCTTACCTGTTTCAATTTCAACCTCAATTTCTTCTCCTAAATTCATGCCGTAGAAGAACGTTGGGGTATCAAGCTTAGAGACATCTCCGAAATTCTCTATTTTCTTGGTGTAGTCCTGGAACACCTTTGGATATAGAGCATACGTGATGACATCATGGTCTGTAACTTGACGACCAAGCTCTTGATAAAGTTGATTTCGTAGTGCTGTAAAATCAACCTCCTCTAGAAGCTCACCAGGTCGAACCGTAATTGGCTGTTTTCCTTTTAAAATCACCTTTTGGAGTTCCTTAGGGAATCCTCCTGCCGGCTGCCCTAAATAGCCTTCAAACATTTCGATGACAGAGTCAGGAAAGTCAATCTTGTCTCCTTTTTCAAGGACGTCTTGTTCTGATAAATCATTTTGCACCATGAATAAAGCCATATCTCCGACTACTTTTGACGAAGGAGTTACCTTCACAATATCGCCAAACATGAGATTAACACGCTTATACATCTCTTTTACTTCTTCCCAGCGTTCGCCAAGACCTACAGCCTTTGCTTGTTGCTGCAGATTGCTATATTGTCCACCAGGCATTTCATGCTGATAAACTTCAGGATGTGGCGCAATCATGCCACTTTCAAAGTCCTGATAAAATTTGCGGACACCTTCCCAATATTTTGTTACCTGTTCCAAGTTATCGATATTTAAAGCAGGCTCTCGCTCGGTGCCTTTAAGTGCATAATAAAGTGAATTTGCACTTGGTTGTGACGTCATTCCTGCCATTGAGCTTGCAGCGACATCAACGATATCTACACCGGCATCAATTGCCTTAGCATACGTGTAAATCCCGTTTCCACTTGTATCATGCATGTGTAGGTGAATTGGAAGGTCAACCGTATCTTTTAACTCCGAAATCAACCTGTATGCTGCCTGTGGTTTTAATAAACCTGCCATATCCTTAATCGCTAAAATATGTGCCCCTTGATTTTCAAGTTCTTTTGCCATGTCTTTATAATACTGAATATTGTATTTAGGACGTGCTGGGTCATCGATATCCCCTGTATAACAGATCGCCGCCTCAGCAATTTTTCCTGTTTGGCGCACCGCATCAATGGCGGTTTCCATTCCTTTTACCCAGTTTAAGCTATCAAAGATACGGAATACGTCAATTCCAGCATCAGCTGACTGCTTGACGAACTCATAGATGACGTTATCAGGGTAATTTTTATATCCTACCGCATTTGATGCGCGTAGAAGCATTTGAAATAGCACATTCGGAATTTGCTGTCTTAATGTAATCAGCCTTTTCCAAGGGTCCTCACTCAAGAAGCGGTAAGATACATCAAACGTTGCCCCACCCCACATTTCAAGTGAAAATAAGTCTGGTAACAATTTTGAGGTTGGCTCAGCAATATGTGTTAGATCATTGGTCCGTACACGAGTTGCAAGTAAGGACTGATGGGCATCACGGAACGTCGTGTCTGTTAACAGCACTTCTTTACGTGATTTCACCCATTCTGCCAGTCCCCTTGCCCCTTTTTCGTCTAAAATTTGCTTTGTTCCTGCAGGTGCTGAATCTAACGTTTCAAACTTTGGAATGTAAAGCTCATCAAACATAGGCTTTTGTTTCTTTTCAATCCCCGGGAAACCGTTAATCGTAACATTGCCAATATAGCTAAGCAATTTGGTTCCGCGGTCTTTTCGCTTAGGAAAAATAAACAGTTCCGGTGTAGTATCGATAAAGGACGTATCATAATTTCCGGTAATAAATTTCTCGTGAACCATAACATTTTCGAGGAACGGAATATTCGTCTTGATTCCACGAATTCGGAACTCTTTTAAGTTTCGAAGCATTTTCGAAGCTGCTTGCTCAAATGTCATCGCATGTGTAGACACTTTTACAAGAAGCGAATCGTAATAAGGGGTAATGACGGCACCTTGATAGCCATTCCCTGCATCCAAACGAACGCCAAAGCCACCACCAGAACGGTAAGCCATAATTTTTCCTGTATCTGGCATAAAATCATTCAATGGGTCTTCCGTTGTCACACGTGACTGAATCGCATAGCCATGTGTAAAGATCTCCTTTTGCGCTGGGATTCCAACCTTTTCACTGTGTAATGCATGTCCTTGCGCAATTAACACTTGGGATTGAACAATGTCAATTCCAGTAACCATTTCCGTGATTGTATGCTCAACCTGAACGCGCGGGTTGACTTCAATAAAGTAAAATTGATTATCAGATACAAGGAACTCCACTGTTCCTGCGTTTAAATAGTCAACATTCTTCATTAGTTTAACAGCTGCATCACAAATCTCATTCCGCAGATTCTCTGGCAAAGACACACATGGAGCCACTTCAACCACTTTTTGGTGACGACGCTGTACAGAACAATCGCGCTCATATAGATGAACGATATTCCCTTCGTGATCCCCTAAAATTTGTACTTCAATATGCTTTGGATTTTGAACTAATTTTTCAACATATACTTCGTCATTTCCGAAAGCAGCCTTTGCTTCTGATTTTGCTCGTGCATATGCTTCTTTAACATCTTCAATCTTGTTTACAATCCGCATTCCCCGGCCACCGCCACCGAGTGAAGCTTTAATGATGATTGGGAAACCATGTTGAGCACCAAAGGAGATGACTTCATCCACAGAGGATACCGGCCCATCCGTTCCTGGGATAACAGGAATACCTGCCAATTGTGCTTGCGTTCTTGCTTTAACTTTGTCACCAAACATGTCTAAATGCTTTGTTTCAGGTCCAATAAAAATAATTCCTTCTTCATCACATCTTCTCGCAAACTCAATGTTTTCTGATAAAAATCCATAACCTGGATGGATGGCATCAACTTGAGCTTGTTTCGCAATTCGAATAATGTCTTCGATATCCAAGTAGGCATCAATCGGCTTTTTGCCTTCTCCTACAAGATACGCTTCATCCGCCTTATAACGGTGGTAAGCTCCTAAATCTTCCTTTGAATAAATCGCTACAGTGCGAATATGTAACTCCGTACAGGCCCGAAACACCCGAATCGCAATTTCGCCACGATTTGCTACTAACACCTTATTTATTTTCTTCATAACAACACGCCTTTCATGAAATTAGTAAATAATTAAAGATGAGTAAAAGAGTCAATTATGTGAGGGCAAATACTTTTTAAAAAGAAAAAGAGTAATAGATTAAGTGTCTTTCTCCCATCCAATCTAGGATGATGAGATGTAGCCAATTCCTATCTGGGTATCTGGAAGTAGTAAAAATACCTACCTTTCAAAAACGCTCTTATTAAAGCAGATAAGCGGAAGGTATAGTGACAGAATTTTTTAAATATAACTACCATTATATTTTAAGTTTGCTAATCATTCAATATTTTAATAAATTTCAGTCTAAAGACAGTCCGGAGTTACCGTTTATCCGGCCCCCAAAATATTGAATTGACAAAAGGGAGAATACTTAAAAGAAGGCTGTTGGGCATCATGCCAACAACCTTCCTTTTTTAACTAAAACATTTCTGAGGTGGTTTGTGCTTGCATATGAAGGAGCAAATAATCTGGTCCTCCTGCTTTCGAGTCCGTTCCAGACATATTAAATCCTCCAAATGGCTGGTACCCAACAATCGCACCGGTACATCCGCGGTTAAAATAGAGATTCCCTACATGAAAGTCTTCACGGGCCTTTTGAATCTTCTCACGGTTTCGAGTGATGACCGCTCCTGTCAAACCATAGTCTGTTTGATTGGCCATTTGGATTGCCTGATCAAAGTCTTTGGCCTTTGTAAACCCAACAACAGGACCAAATATCTCTTCTTGCATGAGGCGACAATCTGGTGCTAGATCCGCAACAACAGTTGGTTCAATAAAGTACCCTGTTGAAGAATCGCCTTTTCCTCCAGCAACGAGTCTTCCTTCGCTTTTTCCGATCTCAATGTAGTTCATAATTTTCTCGTATGCACTCTGGTCTATAACCGGCCCCATAAAATTGGAGACATTCGTCGGGTCCCCCATTTTTAGCGCCTTTGTTAATTCAATAACACGAGCTAATACTTTCTCATAAACCTCCTCGACCACAATGGCTCTAGAACATGCCGAACATTTTTGACCGGAAAAGCCAAAGGCAGACGTAACGATAGACTGCGCGGCCAACTCTAAATCGGCCTCACTATCAACTACGATCGTGTCCTTCCCACCCATCTCGGCAATCACTCGCTTTAGCCATATCTGTCCTTCTTGCACTTTGGAGGCACGCTCATTGATTCGAACCCCTACATCACGTGAGCCGGTAAACGAGATAAATCGAGTGTTTTTATGGTCAACTAGATAATCCCCAATTTCCGAGCCACTTCCAGGAATAAAATTGAGTACCCCCTTTGGAAGTCCCGCCTCCTGTAGGACTTCAACAAACTTTGCCGCAACAATTGGCGTGTTGGAGGCTGGTTTTAGTAGAACGGTATTCCCCGTCACGATAGCAGCCACAGTAGTTCCCGCCATTATCGCGAAAGGAAAGTTCCAAGGAGGGATAATCACCCCAACTCCAAGGGGGATATAGTGATAACGGTTATATTCGTTTGGACGACTTTCGACCGGGACGCCGTCCTTAAGCTTTATCATTTGCCTTGCATAATACTCAAGAAAATCGATGGCCTCAGCCGTATCGGCATCAGCCTCCCGCCAAGGTTTACCGGCTTCTTTTGTTAACAATGCGGAAAACTCATGTTTTCGGCGGCGAATAATTGCTGCAGCCTTAAATAAAATATCTGCGCGCACTTCAGCCTTCGTTTTTCTCCAAGTTTTAAAGGCTTCTTGAGCTGCCTGCATGGCAGTTTCTGCTAAGCCTCTGTTTGCCAGGGACACCCGCCCAATGACTTCATTCTTATTTGCAGGATTATAGGAAACTAGTTTTTTCGCCGTTGTCACACGCTCGCCGCCGATTAAAAGGTCATATTCATTGCCTAAATACCTCTCAACTGTCTTTAGCCCTGCCAAGTACGCCTTCCGATTTTCCTCAATCGTAAAATCAGTAAAAGGCTCGTGTCTGTAAGGCTGAACCACATGATCCCCTCCTGTTGTTGTAGCGTTTCCAATTTTCCACTTTAAGTGTAGCATGGGACAAATTCCCAGTTCAAAGGTTGGCAATTTGGTATTCTTTGTTAATCATTTAGTTCTAGGTGATAGGTACGATGTCTTTTTTCACCGGTGGAAGGGAGGTTGGCTTTGGAGAGAAGCCTTGAAGTAAGATAGATGGAAGGAATATGGAGAAACCTACGTATTTGAAAATTTTTAAAAGGCTCGTTATATAACAGGACAAAATCCTGTATGGAGGTTAAATGTGCTGTTTTCGAAGAATGTTTGCAAGTAGCACATAACCAAAGACCCCTATTCCACTCCATAGGAAGACTGTCACAATTGGGACATCGTACTCCTGAATAAACATCTTTACTCATAATGGAATAATGCTCAAGGATATCCTGGTCAAATGGCTGGTGACACTCTGTTAATTTGTTTTTCACTATTCCCAATTGGGGAGATGTTAGTAGTTGTTTTTTATGAGACTTCTCCATTTCAGAGATCCGAAAAATGAGACTCTCACCAAACATAATTTCTTTAAAAATCGATTCTCCTCCTGGATTTGTTTTAAGAATAGAAGTTTGATTACTCAGCACCACTAGATGCTCTATTGGATAGGAATTTGGTAACAAATTAGCAAGCATTCGCTTGAATTGATACTTCTGTCGCTTTACTTGGGCAATTGGATCCGACAATGCTTCCACCTTTCCATTAAGTGTTTTAATTAATTGTTTGGTATGTTGGTCGTAAAAGAGTTCTCCTGCGAGATTCTTTACTTCGATAAGAAGAGCAAAATTTGAGGAAAGAAGAAGAGTATCTATTTGGAAGTGATGTGAACCATACGGTAGACGAAGTCCATTAAAAATTAGATAATCCGCCTCTGGAAGGAGACTAATATAATAGTCAATCTCTATTTCCCCTTTCAACCCTGCCTTTCTCCACGAGTAATCTTGCTCAATTTCAGGACGTGTAGGATGGTGTTCTGGCAATCTACGGAGTAATGTTTTGGTCTTTTGCATTATGAGTGGAACATTTCTAGGTTTTACTATCAAATAAAACAAACCTCCTTTTTATATTTATGAGGTTCGTTGTTTGAAAAAGAATCACCTGCATTGTTTTGGTAGAATTATGTATAAACTAAGACTTTTTTGGATGGAAGGTAGTTTTCTAGTGTAAGGTGTTCGTGAGTGGCAGGGGGTATTTGCAGAATTCCCACTTCTATTTGCACTTTTCCCCTTCCTATTTGCAGAAAACCCATTTCTATTTGCACCATTCCCCGGTCTATTTGCAGACCCCCATTCTATTTGCACTTCCCCCTTCCTATTTGTAGAAATCCCAATCCTATTTGCACCATTCCCCGGTCTATTTGCAGACCCCCATTCTATTTGCATTTCCCCCCTTTCTATTTGCAGAAATCCCTACCCTATTTGCACCTTCAATCCTTCTATTTGCAACAATCCCCTTTCTATTTGCAGACACTCTTTCTATTTGCACTTTTTCCCTTCCTATTTGCAGAAAACCCATTTCTATTTGCACCATTCCCCAGTCTATTTGCAGACCCCCATTCTATTTGCACTTTCCCCCCTTTCTATTTGCAGAAATCCCTACCCTATTTGCACCTTCACTCCTTCTATTTGCAACAACCCCATTTCTATTTGCAGACACTCTTTCTATTTGCACTTTTTCCCTTCCTATTTGCAGAAATCCCTACCCTATTTGCACCTTTACTCCTCCTATTTGCAACATTCCCATTTCTATTTGCAGACTCTCTTTCTATTTGCACTTTCTCCCTTCCTATTTGCAGAAATCCCTACCCTATTTGCACCTTCACCTCTTCTATTTGCAGACACTCTTTCTATTTGCACTTTCTCCCTTCCTATTTGCAGAAATCCCTACCCTATTTGCACCTTCACTCCTTCTATTTGCAACAATCCCATTTCTATTTGCACACACTCTTTCTATTTGCACTTTCTCCCTTCCTATTTGCAGAAATCCCTACCCTATTTGCACCTTTACTCCTCCTATTTGCAACAATCCCATTTCTATTTGCAGACACTCTTTCTATTTGCACTTCCCCCCTTCCTATTTGCAGAAAACCCTACCCTATTTGCACCTTCAGACCTTCTATTTGCACCTTCCAATTTCCTATTTCAAAAACAGAAAAAAGAGCCCAACTAAATAGTCAGGCTCTTCCCCTTTATTGATATACATGGACAAATGGTTCGTCCTGGTTTGGATTTCGTACGATTACGGCTTCTTGTCCGTAGACGGAGGATACATTGACCTCGACGGCGACGTAATCTGGAAAGTGTTCCATTACGAGTCCCGTTACATATTGGGTGAATCCAATTGCTTCAGATTTTCCATAGAATTGGATAGGGATGCTAATCGTTAAAGTCTGCAACTGATCATCGAGGTAAAAACCTTTGCCCACAACACCGTTGTAGTTTGGGAAAAACTCCTCGACATCTTGTTTAAAGTTTTGGAACCAGGTCATGTCTTCACGATGATTTTGCAAGGCTGTTTCAGAAGGAAATAGGATATACTTTTCCTTTACATTCTGCCAGCCGCCAATCTCGCTGCTTCCCTTGCCCACTTCTGCATATGCAAAGAAGTTTCCTGGTACCACTGACGACCTGCTTTTCTGTTCAAATAAGGCGATGGTGATAGGCACTTCTTTTAAATCATCCATCTTCCTTAAACGTTTGATCACCTCTGCAGCAATTTTCTTCCCTTCCGCTTCCAATTTTGAATGCGGAATTTCAGTATCGTACGTTGCTCCATAGGCCTCTTTTTGATAATAATGAATAGAATTCATCGCAAGACCAATGACCACTCCACCCAGCTTATAAGTCCCTTCTTTTCCACCCACTTCTTCGAGATAGTTGTGCTCAAGGATGTGTGCGAGGTAGATTGGGTTTTCCTCATTCCGAGTATCGATATCTCCAGAACCAGGATCAACTGGGTTTAACCCAACATTGTTCTCTTCCTTCATGTCACGGTCTTTTAACTGTTCTTTTGTGTACTTTCGGTTGAGCCAGGAACTGACGGTTGCACTATCAAGATACTGCCCTTCTTTAAAAACAAATTTGTTTGTATCAAAGGTATTTTGAGCGATGCGCAACAAACCTGTTTCAAACTCATGAATATCATAACGAGTATTAAGATTATTTACGACCAAACCACGTGCTTCCCCTGGTTCAAATGGCATAAAAGTCCGGTAATAGTCATCCGATATTTTATATTTAGGAATAATCGCTTTTTCACTGGTTTCTGCGTCCTCTTCTTGAACAATCTTATCTTCTTGTTGAAAATTAGGTGCGCAAGCTGCGAGGAGCAGGACTACAGAAACAGCGATTACCGTGAAGAATTTATTCATGCCGTTTCCACCTCATTTTAATCGCCAAACATTATTTTTTTATCAAAGCCTGCTTTAGCCTATTTACTTAGTTCCTCGAGCAGTCTCTCTTCATCCCACACTTCGATTCCGAGGCTTTCCGCTTTAGCAAGCTTAGAACCTGCATCGGCACCGGCAACCACTAAGTGGGTTTTCTTACTAACACTGCCCGCGACATTGCCACCTAGAGCCTCAATCTTCTCTTTCGCTTCTGTTCTGCCCATTTGTTCAAGCTTTCCTGTTAGCACAACTGTTTTACCAGCAAAGAAGGAATCAGACTCTTCAGCCGCTACCGGTTTTGGACCTTTGTATTCCATATTAAGACCTGCCGCTTTTAATTCAGCTACCAACTCTTGAACTTCTTCACTTTCGAAAAAAGTGACAACTGAGTCGGCCATTTTATCGCCAATTTCATTGATGGCAACCAAATCTTCTAGTGTTGCCTCCATTAAACAATCCATTGTTTCAAATTCTTGGGCAAGTGTCTTTGCTGCCTTTGCTCCGACAAGACGAATACCTAAGCCAAAGACTAGTTTCTCTAATGAGTTTGTTTTGGATGCTTCGATGGCAGTCAAAAGGTTATTAGCGGATTTCTCTCCCATTCGCTCAAGTCCGAGCAACTGCTCTTTCGTCAGCTTGTACAAATCAGCGACATCCTCAATTAGCTTCTCCGCGAATAACTGAGAAATCACTTTTTCACCAAGTCCATCAATATTCATTGCCGTCCGTGAAACAAAGTGAATTAACCCTTCCCTGATTTGCGCAGGGCATTTAGGATTGATGCAGCGAAGCGCTACTTCGCCTTCAATGCGGACAAGTTCACTTTCACACTCTGGGCAGTGAGTTGGCATTTTAAATTCCACTTCATCCCCAGTACGCCTGTCAGCCAAGACATTCACGACTTCTGGGATGATATCTCCCGCTTTTTTGACCACAACCTGGTCCCCAAGTTTAATATCCTTTTCACGAATCAGATCTTCGTTATGAAGGGATGCACGTTGGACAGTGGTTCCTGCAACCTGAACAGGTTCTAAGATAGCTGTTGGCGTAATCACACCCGTGCGGCCAACATTTAATTCAATAGCCTTTAAGGTCGTAATGACTTCCTCTGCAGGAAATTTATAAGCAATCGCCCAACGAGGACTTTTTGCTGTCGTACCAAGCTGACGTTGTTGCTCAAGTGAATCTACTTTTATGACAATTCCATCAATCTCATAAGGGAGATTGGGACGTTTTTCAACCCATCCATTGATGAATTCAATCACTTCATCAATATTCGCTGCTTTACGACGTTCAGGGTTTGTTTTAAACCCTAATGTTTCAAGATAATCCAATCCAGCGCTGTGCGAAGAAACCCCAATCTCTCCGAGTTCTGCTATCGCATATAAAAAGACATCTAAATTTCTAGATGCAGCTATTTTCGGATCAAGCTGACGCAAGGAGCCTGCCGCTGCATTGCGTGGGTTTGCAAATGGCTCTTCGCCCTTTTCAGCTTTCGCCTTGTTCAATGCCTCAAAGGAACGTTTAGGCATGAAAGCCTCGCCACGTACTTCAAGGGTAACAGGCTCATTTAGGCGAAGAGGAATCGAACGGATTGTCCGTAAATTAGACGTAATATCCTCCCCAATCGTTCCATCCCCTCGGGTCGCACCTAACGTAAATAGTCCGTTTTCATAACGAAGAGACACAGCTAGCCCGTCTATCTTTAATTCACAAACATATGAAACATCATCCCCTACAGCTTGACGAACTCGACGGTCAAAGTCCCGCAAGTCTTGGTCATTAAAGGCATTTCCAAGACTAAGCATCTGTGATCGATGTTCGACCTTATTAAACATATCAAGAATCTCTCCACCTACACGCTGGGTTGGAGAATCTGATGTTTTCAAGTTTGGAAATCGTGTTTCAAGCTCCATTAATTCTTGCAACAACTTGTCATATTCAGCATCTGGAACAGATGGTTTATCAAGGACGTAATATTCATAGCCATATTGATTCAAAAGATTGTGCAGCTCTGCTACTCTTTTTTCTGCGGTTTGAAGGTCCATAGATTCAACCCTTTCATCATATCGGTAAGCTCTTTTTTCTCAACCTAATATATAGTTAGACTTTATTAATTGGTGCAAATTTAGCCAACAATCGTTTCACACCGGTTGGACTTGGGAAGGCAATATCTAACTCAGTTCCTTCACCAGATCCTTTAACGCTAACGACTGTTCCTGTTCCCCATTTGCCGTGCTGAGCTTTGTCGCCAACCTTCCAATCAAGCTGGTCTCCACCAGTTGAAGCCGCCGGTCTCGTGACCGCACTTCTTGGCTGTCTAGCTGGGGAACCTAAGGTAGCTCCTTGGCCCCTTGAGGCTTGTCCTCCTGATACCCCTCCGATTGCTGAACCTCTTGAAGCACCTCCGAAGGACGAACCTCTAGAGGATCCATATGATGAAGACTGTCTAGACGACCTTCTGTTTTCACCAAGGATGACTTGTTCAATAAGGTCATCTGGAATTTCTTTTATAAACCGAGATTCAGGATTCATGTTTGTTCGGCCGAAGAGGGTACGCATTTGGGCATTGGTTATAAACAATTCTTGCTCCGCTCGGGTAATCCCAACATAAGCCAGTCGACGCTCTTCCTCCATTTCCGCATCTTCCATAAGGGAGCGGCTATGAGGGAATACGCCTTCTTCCATCCCAATTAAAAATACAACGGGAAATTCAAGGCCTTTTGCGGAGTGAAGCGTCATTAACGTAACAGCCTCACTGCTCTTTTGATCGTCATCATCAAGCTTATCAATATCCGCTACTAACGCAAGGTCAGTTAGGAAGCCTGTTAAGCTCTTATCCTCGCTTGTGTCTTCAAAGGCATTTGTAACAGTTAAAAATTCATCTAAGTTTTCAAGTCGGCTCTGTGATTCCAGCGATTTCTCTGCCTTTAACATTTCCCGGTAGCCCGATTTTTCAAGAATTTCCTCCACTAGTTCTGTAACGGAAAGGAATTCCTGCATATTGGTGTAATTTCTAATCAAATCACGGAATCCGGCTGTTGCTTTCGTTGCTTTAGGACTTAAGCCAATTAATTCTACACTATCAAGAGCTTGATACATCGAAATGTCATGCATCAGCGCGAAATTCGCGATTTTATCTACTGAAGTCGAACCAATTGCACGTTTCGGTACATTAATAACGCGGCGCAAACTGATGTCGTCATCTGGATTTGAAATTAATCGTAAGTAAGCAAGGATATCTTTAATCTCTTTGCGGTCATAGAACTTTGTACCGCCAACGATCGTGTATTCAAGGTTTGATTTTAAGAACGATTCCTCGATTACACGGGACTGGGCGTTGGTCCGATATAAAATGGCGATATCTGAGAGCTTTCTGTTCCCTAAACGAACGAGCTCCTGGATTTTTCCAATCACAAACTGAGCTTCACCTTGTTCACTATCAGCTCGGTAATAAACGATTCTATTTCCTTCAGCATTCTCAGTCCACAAGTTTTTCGCCTTACGATTGAGGTTGTTTTCAATTACCTTGTTTGCTGCAAGCAAGATTTTTTTAGTGGAACGGTAATTTTGTTCGAGTAGAATAACACTCGCATTAGGGTAATCCTTTTCAAAGGAAAGGATATTGGTGATGTCCGCCCCACGCCAACGATAAATAGACTGATCTGAGTCACCGACGACACATAGGTTTTTATAGCGCGAAGCTAAAAATTTAACGAGCATATACTGAGCGCGGTTTGTATCCTGATACTCATCGACATGAATGTATTGGAACTTCCGCTGATAATATTCTAATATCTCTGGAACCTGCTGAAATAAAACGATTGTCTTCATGATTAGATCATCAAAATCAAGTGCTTGGTTTTTACGCAATTGTTTTTGATATTCTTTGTATACATCCGCAATTACATTTGCATAGTAATCACCTGCAGTTTTGGCAAACTCCTCAGGCTCTATCAGCTCATTTTTAGCAGAAGAAATGGCCCCGAGAATTGCACGAGGGTCATGTTTTTTCGGGTCAATATTCTTTTCTTTTAAGATGTTTTTAATCACCGATTGCTGATCACCTGAATCAAGGATGGTGAAGTTCCGGTTATACCCCAAGCGGTCAATGTCTCTTCGAAGAATTCTTACACACATGGAGTGGAAGGTTGATATCCAGATATCATCTGCTGCTCCACCCAAAATGCCTTGAATTCGTTCACGCATTTCACGTGCCGCTTTATTTGTAAATGTAATTGCAAGGATGTTATATGGGTTGACTCTTTTTTCCACCATTAAATAACCGATCCGGTGCGTCAGTACCCTTGTCTTTCCACTACCAGCTCCCGCCATCAATAGCAGTGGGCCGTCTGTCGTTTTTACCGCAAGCTGTTGCTGCGGGTTTAAACCATTCAATAATTTATCTGTTAAAAATTGCATTAACTGCTCACCACCATACAAACATTTGTTCTTATTTTATCGCAAATCCCTACCTATGGACAACTAGCTTTCAAACTTTATTTAACTGCTTTGACCGTTTTTAAGGCTTCCTCTAAATTTTCATAGATAGAGTTGCCAACAACAATGACATCCGCCACTTTTCCCATTTCAAGAGCTTGTTCATATGAATAGATGCCGCCACCGTAAAAGAGAACGGTTTTTTCAAGCGTTTCTTTCACTTTCTGGACTAACACGGGGTCCCCGTATGTTCCACTATACTCTAGGTAAAAAATCGGCAGGTTGAACATTTTCTCCGCCATCATCGCATAAGCTTGAACGTCCTCAACAGATAAATCGGTCTTGGCTTGTGTAAGTTGAGCCGCTTTGCAGTCTCCATTTAAAATACAATATCCTTCTATTAAAATTTCATCCCAATCCATAATATCTCCGTACTCTTTTACAGCTTCATGGTGCAGGCCAGTCACCCACTTCGTGTTCGTGCTGTTCAAGACCGTTGGGATAAAATAAAGATCATATCCGGGCGTAATTGCTTCTGCATCTGAAACCTCTAGGATGCACGGAACCGTATAGCGACGAACCCGGGACATCAAATCCAACACCCCTTCAATTGTGACGCCGTCCGTTCCCCCCACTATTATGGCATCTGTACCCGATTCACAGATTTTTTCAAGGTCCTTATCGGAAATATCCTTGTTTGGATCGAGTTTAAACACATGCCGCCATTGACGAATATCATACATCCTGATGTTGCCTCCATTCACTCTAATTCCATTAAACCATTATAGCATTTGTTCCATTCAATCAAAAAGGAAAGCTCGGAAAGATTCAGAGGAAATGGTTTACAAAAAGAAAAGCGCAAGCGACCATTTTAGCGGCGTATACTGTATCCGCTAAGGTGCTGAAGCTGAATAATTCTTTCTCACCTTTACATAACAAAAAACCGAAGCGATTTTCGCTCCGGTTTTTCTATTTATCCTCTGATTCTTCTTCAGCGGGTTTAATTCTTTCTAGTGCCATTTCATAGGCATCATTCCCATAGTTTAGAGCTCTCTTCACACGGGAGATGGTTGCGGTGCTGGCTCCTGTTTCTGTTTCGATTTTATGATAGGTATTCTTTTCGCGCAGCATACGCGCCACTTCAAGGCGTTGTGCAAGCGATTGAATTTCATTTACAGTACAAAGGTCATCAAAAAAACGATAGCATTCATCCATATCTTTTAGGGATAAAACGGCATTAAATAGCTGATCCAGTTCTTTCCCTCTTAATTTTTCAATTTGCATCCATCATACTCCTTATTCTGTTATTTCAATAGAGTCTTTATTTAAAATGTGACACGATCAAGATCTGGTACAATATTGATCCATGTTTTCCCTGGAACAAATTTTGCCTCTTCCCCATTAATAAATGGAAGAATTCTGCCGTCAACATTTTCCCATGTCACTTGTGTTCTAATTCCTTTTTGCAATAGATAGCCGCTGCCACCGGAAGTTAAATTGATCTCCTTACGTCCATCATTATCAATAACTTGATGGTCCATTTCAACAATCAAGATATTATCTAGTAGCACTGCTTCTTTCGACTCAAGGTCAATCGTATCTTCTCCATTTGAATAGCGATGATATTTATTAGCTTGAGCGTCGTATTCATACTCTACATCAAAGGTTGAAGTCCCATATGAAATTTGTGCTTTTCTTGTTTCCTCACCTGAAATTTGGTCTAGTTGTTCCTCCTCAAAGAACATAAGTCCTTCGGGTTTTTTCGTTAATGAATAGCCGCCGTTTTCAGCACCCTTTTCTATATTCTCAAAAGTAATATAGGAATTATGAGGCGCTTGGCGGAAGTCGGCTCTTTTAAATAAAGTTCCATCATGATAGATTCCATTGATATTGTCGATATAATCACTGTTAAGCAATCTCTTTGCTTCAGGACTGAAACCATGAGCGACAAAAAAGCTGTCATACCCCTTTGCAAGGTCAAGATAATACTCTCTCGCGCTTCGAACTGGGCCAATATTCTCAGGTTTTTCGCTTTCAAAGATGGCCAAGAATCTAGTAACATTTCCTTCCGCAAGCACTTCGTATACAAGATCTGCTTTATGAAGTCCAGACTGTGGGCGTGCCTTTGGATGGTTATTTACAACTACTGCGACAGCACGTGCGCTAGGTTCTTCCTCCGTCTCCAACCCTGTCAATGGATAATGAAAAGCTGGTTCTTGTTCATCTTTTACAAGATCCTCAACTTGCTTTTTAGGTTGATCTTCCGCTACATTTTTTTCCTGACTGCAACCTGAAGTAATGATCATAGCAGCCACTGCTACTACTATCCATTTCTTTAACATATGAAACACCCCTATACCCTACCGGTACAATGTTAAGATACTTTTATATTTTAACGCATTATCGTTGGAAAGAGTACCGTTTTCTTCATGACATCATAAATCCCATGTTGCGTAACCCGAATATAGGGTAGATGTGTTGCTGAAAAGAACATCAAAGAATAAATAGGATCAATAAATGGATAGCCTTTCTCTTTTAATAACGAAAAAAGATTCTTTTCAAGACCGATTAATTCTTCAATCGGCTGATCCGACATCGTCCCTTTTAATGTTAAAGGCAACTCATAAATGGATTGACCTTCTTCACAGATTACAATCCCGCCGCCAATTTCCTTCATTCGGTTAAAAGCAGCTTCGATATCACGCTTGCTCTTTCCAATTAAAATAATGTCTCCTGTACTTGAGAAAGTACTTGCCAACCCACCTAACTTATTGGCAAAACCTTTTAGTAACGTATTAATTCGCCATTTACCGTTTCGGTCAAGGAGCATAAAGAAGCATTCATCATGATCGGTCGACAAGCTTTCTGAGGAAACGTCAATTCCGATTGAGTAAGGCTTGGTAATAACAGAGTTCTCTAATTTAATCCCAAATGGCATTGAGAACTGCATATCATCACTATCTAGGGACCAGTCAATTTTTAATGGCTCTAAGTCAAATTGAGACCAGTCTACCTCCTGAAATACATCCATTTGTATTCCATCGCGTTTAACCCACTGTCCTTTTGCTAAAACAGAAACCGGCGTTGGTTCATCCTTTTCACTTAGGAAGTTCAAGTTAGCAATTCTTCCTGTCGCGATATTTCCGTGTAAATGGTCAAAATTATAATAACGAGCAATATTAACGGTCGCCATATTATAAGCATCAATAATCGGGACGCCATGATCAATGGCAATTTTTATTAACTTATCGGTCATGCCGTTTTCATAACAAGCGCAAGATGATCCATCTGAATTGAGCATCATACGATCATAGGCAGCAATGTCCATTGCATGAATTTCATCTAATAAATTCGGCAGATCCGGACGAATAGACGAATGTCTTAGAGATACCATATACCCTTGCATAAGGCGTCGTTGGACTTCTTCTCCTGTCATGGCCTCGTGGTCACAATCCGTGCCAAAGAGCATCATTTTTGCTAATGTTTTCTCCGAGGCTCCCGGAAAATGTCCTTCAATCTTTTTATTTAACTTTTTCGTTTCTTGCATCCAGTGAAGCATCATGTCGTCTCCATCAACCAACTTCGGCCAACCTGTTAATTCCCCACCTTGGACAACAAAGTCCTTCTCCAACCATGATTTAATATTGCGATTAGAGAAGATGGTTTCCTCATCATAGGTTTCCGACTGGCTATCATAGCGGCACCACCAATAAGTCGTAACAGGATGCTCTTGTAATTCTTTTATAAAAGAAAACGCTTTCTTTTTGCTCAACTGTAATGCAAGCACCATATTGTCATTAATCATGGTTGTCGTGCCATGTTGGGATGCATACGTCGCTAACGATTGGGGATTATATAACTTAAACGGGTGAGCATGAGGCTCTATATAACCTGGAACAATGTAGCCTTTGCTACAATCAATTGTTTCACAGTTCATTGTAAGAGCTGGCAACTTTTCACCGACATAGACAATTCGATCCTTGTAAATCCAAATGTTTGCGGTCATCCATTTACGGAAAGTTTGGTTTAGATAGGTGGCATTTTTCAAAAGAATTGTCGGTGAAAGGGTACCATCTAAAACGGCTACATGGTCTCGTAATTGCTTGTTCTTCCATCTGAATCGCTGTTCCATTTGGTATTCCCTCTCCATCTATATTTTTATTAGTCTTTTATTTTTAAAAGTGAGCTTTCATACAAAAAGAAAGCCCTTTCATTATTATCTCTAATCGTAACATATTTTACGTTTTAACGCATTAAAGAATATCCATTTTTGGTAAATTTATTAAAGGAGGTATGATGAGTGAAGGTAAAGCAAAATATTGGGATTGTTAACGCTATGTTACGGATTACCTGTGGTTTCACATTTTTAAGTTGGGCAACTGCTAAGATGGTGAAAAGACCTTGGAAGGATTCTTATTTGCTAGTTGCGTTTCTAAGTGCAATGAAAATAGCCGAGGGGATTGTTCGCTACTGTCCCTTAACCGCACTATATGAAGAAGGACAAGAAATGATGGAAAACAATCACCATAACGAAGACCACACAAAAAAAGGTGCCGAAGAGATTTTGCCAATCAATCCAACCTAAGGGATAAAACAAGAAAAGGTGTCCAAGATTGACCCTGGACACCTTTTTAATCGTCAGTTATACCTGCACACTTTTAATCGCACGACTGCCAATATCTTTTCGGTAAAAAACCTGGTCTGATGTTAACTTAACGAGTTCTTTGTATACTTTATCCTGCGCCTCTTCTATGGTCGGTGCTTTAGCACCAGTCAGTAGCACTCGACCACCGTTCGTAACAAATTGACCTTCATCGTTTAATGCTGTCCCCGCATGATAAACATCTAACTCATCTGTTAAGCTTTCTATTCCGGTTAATGGAGCGCCTTTCTCATAAGCCTCCGGGTAACCCTTAGCTGCAATGACCACTCCAAGCATAGTTTGTTCATCCCAGCTAAGCTGCGGTTCTTTGCCTTCTAGAAGGTCTACTATCACTTCTACTAAGTCCGATTCTAAACGAGGAAGTACCACTTGCGTTTCCGGGTCCCCGAAGCGAGCATTAAACTCAATCACTTTTGCCCCTTGTTCTGTTTGGATTAACCCTGCATACAAGATGCCCGTAAATGAGCGCCCTTCCTTCACTAATGCCTGAGCAGCCGGTTTTACAATGGTTTCGACTGCTTCTGCGACCATTTTTTCATCAATAAACGGGACCGGAGAATATGCACCCATGCCGCCTGTATTTGGACCTTGATCCCCATCAAAAGCACGTTTATGGTCTTGAGCAATTTCAAGCGGGATGACTGTTTCACCGTTAACAAACGCCATTAGTGAATACTCCTCACCTGCTAAAAACTCCTCCACCACTACACTGGATGAAGCTTCCCCGAACTTAGCGTCAATGAGCATTTCCTCAAGGGCGTTAATAGCCTCTTCAATGGTCATCGCAACGGTAACCCCTTTGCCTGCCGCAAGCCCATCTGCCTTAATGACGATTGGTGCCCCTTTTAGTTCAATGTATTGCTTTGCTTTTTCAAAACTAGTAAAAACCTCAAAATCGGCCGTTGGGATCTCATACTTCTTCATTAAATATTTTGCAAAGGACTTACTTCCTTCGATTTCTGCAGCTTTTTTGCTTGGACCGAATACCTTAATACCTGTTTCTAAAAGACGGTCCGCTAAGCCTGCGAGGAGTGGAACCTCTGGTCCAATAATCACTAATTGAATGTTTTCTTTTTTAGCAAAATCGACCAATGCATCTTGATTGTCCTCTGAGATGGCTATGCGAACAGCACAGTCTTCCATCCCTGGATTTCCTGGTGCCACATAAACGGTTTCCACCCTAACACTTTCGTTTACTTTATGACAAATGGCATGCTCCCGGCCGCCTCTTCCAACCACAAGAACCTTCATTCCTCCACCTCCAAGCATTTTATTGCGACTTCTCTTATAACGGTGAACTAATTACTGCCTTAGTTGGGCCAATTCCGGAGAATTGGTAGATTTCATTTTGGAAATGTTACCTTCTACGAAATGGACTCTTTTCTACGACTCTACTTCGAGCAATTAGGAGTTTCCTATTTTACCGTATGGAGCTCAAGCGCTCAGTATTATCCGTTTGCTTTACGAATGTCATGATCTTAATGTTTAAAATGCCTTACTCCGGTAAACACCATTGCAATCCCATATTCATCCGCCTTTTTAATCGAGTCTTCATCGCGGATGGACCCGCCTGGTTGAATAATCGCAGTAATGCCTGCTTTTGCTGCGGCTTCAACCGTATCGTCCATTGGGAAGAATGCATCTGAAGCCAAAGCGGCTCCTTCTGCTTTTGATCCTGCTTGTTCTAAAGCAATTTTTGCTGCTCCGACGCGATTCATCTGCCCTGCACCGATTCCTAGTGTTTGATCTTTTCCTGTAACGACAATTGCATTTGATTTCACGTGCTTTACAATACTCCAACCAAGCTTGAGCGCTTCCCATTCTTCTGCAGTTGGCTCTCGTTTCGTTGGAACTGTCACTGTGGCTTGCTCAAGACCATATTGATCATATTCCTGCGCTAGCAATCCACCTTCAATCGAAGTTAGCTTCATTTCCTTCTTTTCACCTTGACCGAAAGGAAGTTGAAGGAGGCGAAGATTCTTTTTCCCTGTTAAAATTTCTTTTGCTTCCGCACTGAAGGACGGAGCAATAATAATTTCAAGGAAAATCTCATAAAGTTTTCTCGCCGTCTCAGCATCGACTTCACGATTAAACGCAATAATTCCTCCGAAAATCGAAACAGGATCTGCCTCAAATGCCTTTAAAAATGCATCATAGACATTGCTTCCTGTTCCCACACCACATGGGTTCATATGTTTCACCGCAACAGCTGCTGGTTCTGAGAATTCCTTAACAATCTGTAGAGCTGCATCGGCATCGTTAATATTGTTATAAGAAAGCTCTTTCCCGTGAAGTTGTTCCGCGTTTGCGACTGAAAATGCGGAGCCCAGTGGCTTCCGGTAAAAAGCCGCTTTTTGATGAGGGTTTTCTCCATAGCGTAGACTTTGCTTTAACTCATACGTAACAGTTACCTTCTCAGGGTTTTCTTCCCCTACAAGGTTTGTCATATATTCAGCAATCATGCTGTCATAGGCAGCAGTATGGCGGAACACTTTTGCTGCAAGTTTACGGCGAGTGGTTGCTTCTGTGGTGCCATTTTTCTTATATTCGTCAAGAACAACCTGATAATCTTCAGGGTCGACAACGACTGATATGTAATCATGATTTTTTGCGGATGCCCGAAGCATAGCTGGACCGCCGATATCAATGTTTTCAATTGCATCTTCTACCGACACATCAGGCTTTGCGATTGTCTGCTGAAAAGGATACAAATTTACACAAACCAATTCAATTGGAGTAATGCCATGTTCCTCAAGCTGCTGACGATGACTTTCCTCCCCAATTTTCGCTAGCAATCCACCATGGATATTAGGATGAAGTGTTTTCACACGTCCCTCAAGAATTTCTGGGAAGTTTGTAACCTCACTAATCCCAATGACTGGGACTCCCCCCTCCGCAAGAGCACTTTTCGTTCCTCCTGTTGAAACAATCTCAAAACCTAGGTTAATGAGTTCTCTAGCGAATTCGACAATACCTGTTTTATCCGAGACTGAAATTACTGCACGTTTCTTTGTCATATTGAAGTTGCCTCCTTCTTCCCATCCAAAAGCATCTTTACGACTCTTGGATATAACTGATGTTCTACCTTTTGAATCTTTGCTTGCAAGGAATCACTCGTTTCATCTGGAATCATCTCCACTACTTCTTGAGCAATGATTTCACCCGTATCCATTCCAGCGTCCACATAATGCACCGTGACTCCTGTTTGTTCTACTCCTGCCTCCAAGGCCTGCCCTACGGCATCCTTACCAGGAAACGCAGGCAGCAAGGATGGATGGATATTGACGATTCTGCCTTCATAAGCTTGTAACAGTGTTTGCCCAATCAAGCGCATATATCCTGCTAGAATGATCCACTCAATCTTCTTCTCTTTAAGGAGTGCTAGAATTTGAGATTCATATTCTTCCTTATCCAGAAATTCCTTTGGTTGAAAAACAAAGAAAGGGACTGCTGCGTTCTTGGCTCGGTCAATCACAAAAGCTCCGGGACGATCACAAACAAGCAAACTTACCTCCGCTTGGAGATTCCCGTTATGCACGGCATCAAGTAGCGCTTGAAAATTACTTCCGTTTCCTGAAGCGAAGACGACTATTTTTTTCATACTGCTTCTCCATTTAAACGCACCTTGACTCCGGCCTCTTCCGTAACAGAGCCAATTACAAAAGCCTTTTCTCCACATGCTTGGAAATGTGAAACAACATCCTCTGCTTCTTCTGCAGATACAGCGATCACCATGCCAATTCCCATGTTAAAGATATTATACATTTCCTGTCTTTCAAGTTTACCAAGTGTTTCTAAAAGTGTGAATACTGTATGTTTTTCCCAACTGCCTTCTTCAATCATAGCACCCAAGCCCGCAGGAAGCATTCTTGGAATATTTTCAATAAAACCGCCGCCTGTAATATGAGCCATTCCATTAATTGTGAACTTTTTTAAAGCAGACAGAATTGGTTTAACATAGATTCTCGTCGGCTTTAATAATTCTTCACCTAGTGTACAACCTAACTCGCTCACAAATCGATCAAGCTTCCACCCTGCTTCTTCAAGAAATACTTTTCGAACAAGGGAGTAGCCATTGCTATGGATTCCACTTGAAGCAAGACCAATTAGAACATTCCCTGCCTCAATTCCTTCACCCGTAACAATTGCAGATTTTTCACATGCTCCAACTGCAAAACCAGCTAAATCGTATTCCGTCTCCTCGTACATTCCCGGCATTTCGGCCGTTTCGCCACCGACTAGTGCACAGCCAGCTTGTTCACAACCGTCTGCAATCCCTTTAACGATTGCCTCAATTCGTTCCGGTTCTGCTTTTCCACAAGCGATATAATCAAGAAAATACAAGGGCTCTGCACCTTGGACAACAATATCATTCACACACATTGCCACAGCGTCAATGCCAATCGTATTATGTTGGTCCATCATTATGCTAAGCAAGAGTTTGGTTCCGACCCCATCTGTCCCTGAAATGAGCACCGGTTCTTTTAAGCCTAGTGATGATAAATCAAACATCCCACCAAAACCACCTAAACCACCAAGTACTCCTGGCCTAACTGTACGCTGAACATGTTTTTTCATTCGTTCAACAGACTTGTATCCAGCTTCAATATCTACTCCGGCCTGCTTATAAGCGTTTGCCATATTCTTCCCTCCGTATTGTTTATCCGCTTTATTCTTTTCTTTGTTTTAGCATTTTAATGCTGTGACACCTTGTTCTTGCGGATAAATTTCAGTAGGATACTTTCCGGTAAAACAAGCAAGACAATGCCCTTTTGTTTCTCCTTCACCGTTTCTATTGATAGCGTTAATTAACCCATCTACACTTAAAAAAGTTAGAGAATCCGCGCCGATGATTTCTCTGATTTCTTCTGCTGTTTTATCTGAGGCAATCAATTCTTCCCGTGAAGACGTATCAATTCCGTAGAAGCATGGATTTTTAATCGCCGGTGAACTAATGACAACATGCACTTCTGTAGCACCTGCTTCTTTTAGCATTGCAACAATTCGGCGACTGGTTGTTCCGCGAACAATCGAGTCATCTACCATAACTACACGTTTTCCCTCTACAACCCCTCGAACTGGAGACAGCTTCATCTTCACGCCTTGTTCTCTTAGTGACTGCGAAGGCTGAATAAACGTCCTACCAACATAACGGTTTTTAATTAACCCCATTTCATAAGGAATTCCCGCCTCTTCCGCATAACCAATTGCTGCAGAAATGCTAGAATCTGGAACGCCTGTAACAACATCCGCTTCAATTGGAGCTTCAAGTGCCAATTGCTTGCCAAGGTTTTTACGTGCGGTATGAACATTGATGCCATTCACATTGCTGTCCGGTCTGGAGAAGTAGACATATTCCATGGCACAGAGAGTTAAATTGCTACTGATAGAAAACATTTCTGATTGAATGCCTTCATCGTTAATCACCAAAAGCTCTCCCGGTAACACATCACGGATAAACTCAGCTCCGACGATATCAAACGCACAGGTTTCCGAAGCCACGACATAGGAATCTCCTAGCATGCCTAGTGATAATGGTCTTAACCCATTCGGGTCAAGAGCCACCATCATCTCGGTTTCGGTCATGATTAAAAATGCATAAGCCCCCTTCAGCATCGTTAGAGCGTTTTTTACCTGATCTTTCAGCTGAGGGAATCCACTTCGTTTAATTAAATGAGCTAAAACTTCTGTATCTGAACTTGTTTGAAAAATGCTTCCTTGTGCTTCAAGCTGATGTTTTAATGCTGTTGCATTTACAAGGTTCCCGTTATGGGCAAGCGCGAGACTGCTGCTTTGAGAACGAAACAACAATGGTTGCACGTTTTCGTAACCACCGCCGCCCGCCGTTGCATAACGAACATGCCCGATTGCACTTGTGCCTGGTAATTGTTCAATCACCTTTGAGTTAAACACCTCTGTGACAAGACCTTCACCTTTGGCTACATTCAGTTTTCCTCCATCAGTGACGACAATCCCTGTTCCTTCTTGCCCTCGGTGTTGTAAACTGTGCAGTCCATAATAGGTAATCTGTGCTGCATTTTCATGCCCCCAAATTCCAAACAATCCGCACTCTTCGTTTAACCCTTTTAGCTCAGCAAGCATGGAATAGCTCCTTTCCAGGCATCTTTCATTTTTTCTACCTCAAGCTTGATTACCTGTTCTCCATCCACCGAAACATTCAATACTGGTTCCTCAATCACTCTTCCAATTTGTACAGCATCTGTTAAACGTTCAAACTCTTCTTGATGTTCTGCTTTTACGGATAAAATAAATCTTGATTGCGATTCACTGAATAGAGCCGTCACAGCTTCCCCGTCAAGTGATACTTCCGCTCCTAAACCATTTGCACCAATCACAGATTCTGCTAAGGCGACGCCAATTCCACCTTCCGCAACATCATGGGCAGAAGCAACAATCCCTGTACGAATTGCGGATAATACTTGATCTTGGTACTTTTTCTCTTTCTCTAAGTCAATCTCAGGTGCTTTTCCGAAGATTTCTCCAGAAAGGAGCTTTTGCAGCTCACTACCACCGAACTCTGCTGATGTTTCTCCTAACAGATAGATAATATCTCCAGCCTGTTTAAACTCTTGAGTCGTTGCGTCTTTCATGTTCCGTACCAGCCCAACCATACCAATGACCGGTGTTGGGTAAATCGCTGTTCCATTTGTTTCGTTATACAAAGAAACGTTTCCGCTAATAACTGGGGAATTAAACGTCAGACAAGCTTCGCTCATGCCGTCCGCTGCTTTTTCAAGTTGCCAGAAAATCTCTGGTTTCTCAGGGTTACCAAAATTCAAACAATCGGTAATCGCTAGTGGCTCTGCTCCAGAACAAACCACGTTTCGGGCCGCTTCTGCTACAGCAATTTTCCCGCCCGTTTCAGGATCTAAATAAATATAACGAGAATTACAATCTGTCGTCATCGCTAATGCCTTTTCCGTGCCACGAATCCGAACCAATGCCGCATCCGAACCAGGCGCAACAACGGTATTGGTACGAACCATATAATCGTACTGGTCATATACCCATTCTTTGCTAGCAATCGTAGGTTGTTTTAATAGATTCATAAGCGTTTCAGAAACATCCTCAACAACAGGGACTTCACTCTCCATTGCTTGAAACTCTTGATAATAAGTTGGTACCTTTGAAGGTTTATAGTAAACTGGTGCATCTTCTGCAAGTGCATCCGCTGGCACCTCTGCCACGACTTCCCCGTTATGAGTTAAGCGCAGCATTTTATCATCGGTCACATGGCCAACAGCAACCGCTTCAAGACCGTACTTTTCAAACAAACTAGCAATCTCGTGTTCTCTGCCTTTTTGAACCACCAATAACATCCGTTCTTGTGATTCAGAAAGCATCATTTCATAAGGATTCATTCCTGTTTCACGTTGGGGAACAAGGTCGAGGTTCATTTCAATTCCTGAACCAGCTTTACTTGCCATTTCAGCAGATGAACTTGTTAGCCCCGCTGCCCCCATATCCTGAATTCCTACAAGAGCATCAGACTGAACCACTTCAAGACATGCCTCAAGTAAAAGCTTTTCCATAAAAGGGTCCCCTACTTGAACTGCAGGACGTTTCTCTTCTGACTGTTCGTTCAGTTCCTCAGAAGCAAAAGTAGCTCCATGAATTCCGTCACGTCCTGTTTTGGCTCCAACATACATCACGGTATTGCCAACACCATGCGCCTGCCCTGTTTTAATGTCCTTATGGTCAATGACCCCAACACACATGGCATTTACAAGTGGATTGCCTTCATAACAAGGGTCAAATTGAATTTCCCCACCAACCGTAGGAATTCCGATGCAGTTCCCATAACCAGCGATCCCAGCAACGACTTCTTCAAACAGGTATTTTCCTCGCGCGGATTGCAGCTCACCAAATCGTAAGGAATTCAACAATGCAATCGGTCTAGCTCCCATTGAAAAGACGTCACGAATAATCCCGCCAACACCTGTTGCCGCTCCTTGGTATGGTTCAATGGCAGAAGGGTGATTATGGCTTTCAATTTTAAAAACAACCGCTTGGTTATCGCCGATGTCAACAATTCCTGCTCCTTCTCCAGGTCCTTGTAAAACATGATCTCCGGAGACTGGGAATTTCTTCAGTACTGGCTTTGAGTTCTTATAACTACAATGTTCAGACCACATAACCGAGAACAGACCAGTTTCAGTGTAATTTGGCAGGCGTCCAAGAATCTCTTCGATGCGCTTGAACTCTTCGTCAGAAATGCCCATCTCTTGATAAATTTTATCCTGTTTAATTTTCTCTGGACTTGGCTCAAGCTTTAACTGCATAGGTTTCCCTCCATTGTTTGACGATTGACTTGAAAAGCTTTAATCCATCTGCGCCACCGAGTAGTGAGTCAACTGCACGTTCAGGATGTGGCATCATCCCAAGGACATTTCCGTCTTTATTGATAATCCCTGCGATATCTTCGATGCTCCCATTTGGGTTTGTTCCTTCGTAAGTGAAAACAATTTGGTTATTTTCCTTTAAAGAAGCAAGCGTTGCTGCATCACAATAATAATTGCCTTCTCCATGGGCAATCGGAACCTGAATCACTTCGTCTTGGTTATAAAGAGAAGTAAACATTGTTTCGTTATTTTTAACTGCGAGGTTCACCGGGCGACAAATAAATTTAAGGCTTTCGTTACGACGCATGGCTCCTGGTAAAAGTCCTGCCTCTAGTAACACCTGGAATCCGTTACACACACCTAAGATTGGCTTTCCCGCTTGTGCTGCTTTGACAACCTCGTTCATAATTGGACTAAAACGAGCAATCGCGCCTGTACGTAAATAATCTCCAAAAGAAAAACCGCCCGGAAGAAGAACTGCATCAAATCCCTCTAGACTTGTGGCATCGTGCCAAACGTATTCTGCTTCTTCGCCTAGCTCATCCTTCGCCGCATGATACATATCTACATCGCAATTGGAACCAGGAAAGACAATGACCGCGAACTTCACAGGACAACACTCTCCTCAATCTCGTAGCGATAATCCTCAATCACAGGGTTTGAAAGAAGACGTTCACACATCTCTTTTACCACTTCTTCAACATCACGGTCTGTTTTTTCTATCGTTAATTCCATATACTTTCCAATTCGCACATCTTCTACAGCCTGATAGCCCATTGTATCCAATGATTTTTTAACAGCAGTCCCTTGCGGATCTAGTACGCTTTCTCTTAATGTCACATACACCTTCACTTTATACATGTGTTGGACCTCCCAATCGTCCTAAAATGGTTTTGTAAGCATTCGTCAAGTTGCCTAAATCACGGCGAAAAACATCTTTATCAAGCTTTTCATTCGTATGAATATCCCAAAGTCGGCATGTGTCCGGTGAAACCTCATCTGCAAGCAGAATCTTTCCGGTCTCATCTTTTCCGAACTCAAGTTTAAAGTCTATTAAACGCACATCAATTTCTTTAAAAAAGTCACTTAATACAGAGTTGATTTCTCTTGCCTTTTCTTTTAAAACTAACACTTCTTCTGGAGAAGCAAGGTCGAGCACGTCAATCTGATCGTCTGTAATTAATGGGTCGCCAAGATCATCATTTTTTAAGCAAAACTCTACTAATGGATACTTTAACTTTTGCCCCTCTTCGATCCCTAATCGTTTCGAAAAGCTTCCAGCTGCATAGTTTCGGACTATGACTTCAAGAGGAATGATGTTGACGCGCTTTACAAGTTGTTCGATTTCCGATACCTTCTTGATAAAATGAGACTGAATCCCTTTTTCCGCTAGCTTTGAAAATAGTAAACTTGTAATCTCGTTATTCAAGCGTCCTTTGCCAACAATCTCTGCCTTTTTCTCGCCGTTATAAGCTGTTGCTGAATTTTTGTATTCAATCCAAACGATGTTTTCATCATCCGTCAAATAAACCCGTTTCGCTTTTCCCTCATATAACAGATCTTTTTTCCCCACTATTACCGCTCCCTTAACGAGAATATTAGAAGTATTCAGTCATGCTATCTTGTGGAAAGGCAAGGAATCTTGCCTTTCTCGTTTTTATAGTCCAAGTCGTTCAAAAATGGTATCCACATGCTTCAGATGATAGTTATAATCAAAGCAGTCATCAATTTCTTCTTTATTTAGCAGGGCGGTGATTTTCTCATCACTTTCTACTAAACCTCGGAAAGCAACTTGCTTCTCCCAGGCCTCCATGGCTCTTGGCTGGACGGTATCGTAAGCTTCCTCACGTGCCATTCCTTTATCAATCAGCGCAAGCAGTACGCGTTGAGAGTAAATAAGTCCTAACGTACGGTCCATATTCCGTTTCATGTTTTCTGGATAAACGGTTAAGTTTTTAATGATGTTCCCAAAACGATTCAACATGTAGTTTAAGGCAATCGTCGCATCCGGTAAGATAATCCTTTCTGCGGAGGAATGAGAAATATCACGTTCATGCCAAAGTGGAACATTTTCGTAGGCAGTTAACATATGACCGCGAATGACCCTAGCCAAGCCTGTCATATTTTCAGAACCGATTGGATTACGCTTATGTGGCATGGCTGAAGAACCTTTTTGCCCCTTCGCAAAGAATTCTTCAACTTCACGTGTCTCGCTCTTTTGAAGTCCACGAACTTCCACAGCAAACTTTTCAATTGAGGTTGCAATTAACGCAATCGTTGACATGTAATGGGCATGTCGGTCACGCTGTAAGGTCTGTGTCGAAATCGGTGCAGCCTTTAGGCCAAGCTTTTCGCACACATATTGCTCTACAAATGGATTGATATTTGCATAAGTCCCTACAGCACCAGAAATTTTCCCGAATTCTACGCCATCCGCAGCTTGCTTAAAACGTTCGAGGTTCCGCTTCATTTCTTCATACCAAAGAGCAAGCTTTAACCCAAAAGTAGTTGGCTCGGCGTGAACGCCATGAGTACGCCCCATCATCACCGTATATTTATGGTCTTGCGCTTTTTGTTTAAGGATTTCAACAAAATTCTCAATGTCTGTTAGTAAGATTGCATTGGCTTGCTTTAACAAGTAAGACAATGCAGTATCTACGACATCAGTAGACGTCAAGCCATAGTGAACCCACTTACGCTCATCGCCAAGGGTTTCAGAAACGGCTCTGGTAAAGGCTACAACATCATGTCTTGTTTCTGCTTCTATTTCATGTATGCGATTCACATCAAAGCTAGCATTTTCTCTTATTTTCTCTACATCTGCTTTCGGAATATCTCCAAGTTCAGACCATGCCTCACACGCAAGAATTTCAACCTCTAGCCACGCTTTAAATCGATTCTCTTCTGTCCAAATTGCTCCCATTTCAGGTCTTGTATAACGATCAATCATGGATATTTGTCCCCCGTTCTTTTTTACTCCTTAGTATTGTATCCAATTAAGAAGGATTCCCGCTCTCTATCTGTACTAGATGCCAAATCCCGCTCTCTTCTGCTTCTTGAAGGCCAAGTTCTACGGTTTCTCTTAAGAGAGTCACATGCCCCATTTTTCGGTGCAGCTTAGCTTCTTTTTTACTGTACAAGTGGATTTTCCAATCTTTCAGCTCTGGTATTTTCTCTAAAAGACGATCCTGATGTTGCCCTAAAATATTGACCATTACGACTGGTTTTAATAGATCAGTTCGTGCCAGTGGCCAATTGGCAATCGCTCGAATATGCTGCTCAAATTGTGATGTTTCACAGGCCTCAATTGTGAAATGCCCTGAATTATGCGGACGTGGAGCCAGTTCATTTATATATATTTTTTCATCATTTGTCACAAACATTTCTACCGCCAAAGTTCCAACTAAATGAAAAGCATTCGCTAGCTTTTTAGCTTCTAGAATTGCTCTTTCTTCTACTTCTTTACTAATTCTAGCCGGAACGATGGTTTGATGGAGAATATTGTTCCGATGGAGATTTTCTGCAACAGGGAAAACCGCCACTTCTCCTTGAGGATTTCTTGTAATAATAACTGAAATTTCTCTTTCAAATTCAATCCATTTCTCTAACACACATCTTCCCTGCTCAACCAATGCTTCGGCATTTAACAAATCATCGGGGTGTCGGATGACCACTTGCCCTTTTCCGTCATAACCACCACGAGCCGTTTTTAGTACAGCAGGTAAACCGGTATCATGGATACCTAGGTGGAGATGGTCAATATTTTCAATTGCCACATATGGTGCAACCTTCACGCCGGCAGATTGAATGGCCTTTTTTTCAAGAATACGGTCTTGGGTCATTTTCAAACAATCGGTACCTTGTGGAACATAAGCATGTTTCGCTAGCCAATCAAGGTTTTCTGCATGAATATTTTCAAATTCATACGTAACGACATCACTTTTTTTGGCAAGCTGCTCGATTGCGTGGGAATCGTCATACGCCCCAACTATTTGCTCATCTGCCACTTGACCGCATGGGCAATCGGGGACAGGGTCCAACACAACAATTCGAAAGCCCATCGCTTTTGAGGCTAGTGCCATCATTTTTCCAAGTTGACCTCCACCAATAATTCCAATTGTTTGCCCCGGTAAAATGATGTTATTCAAGTTCTTCACTACTTTCCATGACAGCTTTTTTCGTTTCTTCTCTTAAAGTTTCAAGTTTTTCGGAGATGTTCTCGTCAAAAGCTGCTAAGATTTGTGCCGCCAAAAGGCCAGCGTTTTTTGCACCTGCAGTTCCAATCGCCACTGTTGCAACTGGAACCCCTCCTGGCATCTGCACGATCGATAATAAAGAATCCAACCCATTTAATGCCTTTGATTGAACGGGAACACCAATAACCGGCAAGGTTGTCTTCGCTGCCACCATCCCTGGTAGATGAGCTGCCCCACCTGCACCAGCAATAATCACCTTTAAGCCATCTTCACGTGCGTTTTCAGCAAAGTTAAACATCAAATCAGGTGTCCGATGTGCCGATACAACTTTTTTTATATAAGGAATTTCTAGCTGATCAAGAACTTCACAAGAATGCCTCATTGTTTCCCAGTCCGATTTACTCCCCATAATTACACCAACCGACGGTCTCATGGTTTCATCCCCTGTTCTTTTCTTTATGTAAAATAAAAACCCAGACAGATCTCTTTCTCTTTAGTATGAAGAGAAAGTAGTCTGTCCGGGTTCAGAATGACAAAGAAACCATACCTATTATTAGTACGTTTCTTTTCCCATTTCCGTAAAGAAGCTACTTCCCCTCATAGTCCAATGATTTACGGTCATTAGGTAGAAACTCATGGGCCATATCCCCATTATTATACGAAGGAAAAATATTAATTTTTATTTAATGACAACTACATATTAACAACAAGGTTCCCCTTTTGTCAATCAATAATCGAACGATACCTATATGTTTAATGATAATGTTCGTGTTTTAGTTCTTTTCTCCTTATTTAGGAGTCGATTGGTTTCGCTTCGAAAACAATTTGTCTCCCCGCCGGCTCATAGTCGACTTCACCATTTTTCATTACTTCCTTAAATATCGGCTTCTCCAACCTTCGTGTTGGGGTATAACCATCTTTGCTCATCCTGTCTAAACACTCGCTTAACGTTTCATTTTCATTCACTTCGTATAACTTCTTTTTATTGGTTTTTTTCATACTTAAATAAATTTCCTTTCCTTACATTCTTTACCCAGAATCCACCATGAATGGATTTTGGTTCATAGGCAATGATGAACGCTTTTGGATCCTGTTCTTTTATTTGGTCATATAACTTTAGTTCAAATTTCCTTGGGGTTAGGATTTGCATGGCCATTCGGTCCCCTTCTAGTCCGTGTGCAGCCCAGCTCGTCACTCCATAACCTTGCCCACGGAGGGTTTTTGGTAAGTCCCGGTCATATTCCTTCGTAATGACATTTACCATAATATAACCTAATGCTAGCTTATCCTCAATCTTCATCCCTACAATGACCCCAATTCCATATCCCGCAGCATAAGCAATTAAATTTTGTATTTGATCTAAGTTATCCAAAACGAGCCCAAGCCCAACCACATAAATGACTACCTCAACTGTACTTATGGAAGCAGCCATATAGCGTTGGCCTTTTAAGGTCAGGATCATTCTAATCGTAAAAAAAGAGACATATACAATGTTTATGACAAGTATGATTGTAATCATGACTAAACCATTTTCAAGCATGCTTATTCCTCCCTATAAAAGTGGTGAAATATAGGTTTAGTCTTTACTTTTTTGTGGGGTTTAACACTTTGGTGGGTAATTTCGAGGGCTCGTAGGGGGGTAATAGTTAGGGCCCAGGTTTTTTTTCTTCGTAGGGGGTATATCTGTCTTTGGAGAGATGTAGCCTAGTTTATTCGCCTCAGCGAGAGGAAAAAAAGAATGGTAAAGGGAAATAATATGGTTTGGCTATGCGGAATAAAGTGAGTGGGTTTGAGCTAAAACCAGGCTTTTATTAGCAAAAATCAGTAGCATTTATTCTCTGCAAACTTCTATAAGAAGAAAGGCTGTGTTAAAGTACATTGTTGTTTTTCATACGTTGATAAGAGCGGAAGGCACAAAGACTCCTGCGGGAGTACATTCATTCGGATTCCATTTCAGATTTTCTACCTGGGACTGTCCGAACTCTACCCTTATTCGGACTCAGTTTCTGTTTTTCTATCTGGTGCGGTCCGAACACAACTCTCCTTCGGACTCCAACTTCCGTTTTCTGGCGGGGACCGTCCGAACTCTACCTTCATTCGGACTCCATTTCCGTTTTTTTCCCTGAGACTGTCCGAACACAACCCTCATTCGGACTCAATATCCGTTTTTTTCCCTGAGACTGTCCGAACACAACCCTCATTCGGACTCTATTTCCGTTTTTTTCCCTGAGACTGTCCGAACACAACCCAGTACAGGGCAGGTGGGACTTCGCCGGCGCTTAAGCGCCGGCACGCCCGGGGAAAGCGATATGCCTGGAGCGTAAATCAACCACACCTTTAACACAGCTATAAGAAAAAATGACCCTTTTTTAAAAAGACCTATAAAACACAAAAAGAACAGCTGATAATCAGCTGTTCTTTCACTTTGCCTGGCAACGTCCTACTCTCACAGGGGGAAACCCCCAACTACCATCGGCGCTGAGAAGCTTAACTTCCGTGTTCGGCATGGGAACGGGTGTGACCTTCTCGCTATCGCCACCAGACTATTTAATTAAAGGTGAGATATTTTGCTTACGCAAAAATCTTTATTCCTTCAAAACTAGATAATGTGTAAGAAGTTAAAGTAAACATTTGAATCAATAATTGGTTAAGTCCTCGATCGATTAGTATC
>NZ_JACWFH010000017.1 GCF_019749255.1 Mesobacillus maritimus
AACTCTCCAATAAAATGTAGAGTGATTAGCTCATAAAATAAAACGTTGGCTCATGTATTTCTATGATTAATAGAAGAAACATGAATAATTTATTATTTGTTGACGCTTGTTTGTTTAGTTTTCAAAGAACAATGTTTTCACCGTCACTCAGAAGCGACGTTTATTAATATCTCATATCCAACTCAATAAATCAAGTAAAATATTATTTCAAAATAACTTATTTCAATGAGTAGTTGCTGTATTTAACAGCGAAAACTAACTATATAACAGAATAATTAACTCGTCAACACTTTATTAAAAAAGTATTGATGAAGTGTTTTTTTGTTAGGCTGTCTGAAGCAGCTAAATAAGAATACCACCCCTCCTACCATCAAGCAATAGAAATATTTTACATTTAGAGGTTTCCTTCTTGTAGATCAAATAGTGTTTTCATAAAAAAAACGATGACCCCGAAGGATCATCGCTTAGGTTCATTTAAGCTTTTACCGTTGGCAGTGGTTTCTTCAACCATTCATTGTAGAAGGTATCAATATCTGGTTCGAAATCAAGCACAATTGGGTACCATGGTGGGACAGCTTCTACGTCTAACTGAGAGGCGCATCCTGGGCAATAGTATTCACGAATCACCTGCCACTCTGGATCTGGTGACATGAGTTTCGGATATATTTCGTTCATTTTCTCCTCGGTATCGCGAACATAAATTCTTGCGTGTAGCTTCCAATTGTCTTTATAACCACAGAACTCATGACCGCAGTCGCATTTGACGATCCGATCGCCGTTTGCTTTTTGAACAATATATAGATGCAATCCATATGGAAGCAAGATTGGATCATCCCAGCTTACACGATCTTGCAATACTTCGCGATACACTTCAAAACGTTCAGGGTCTTTATGGCTCGTCATCATATCTTTTAATTGATAGAATTCTAATGTCCCGTCAATTAATTCGTTTATCCTTCTTTTATCGTATTTGGCCAACGCCTTTCACCTCTTTGTCTAATTTTTTAGTTGGAGATTTTTTTTGATTGCTTAAAACGATTAATATGCGCCCCTAATGTTGGAACTCCCAAATCATCTTCATAAATCATCCATTCTTCAGGAATGTCCCAGAAGCCCTTGAACTCATCAGTGAACTTTTCACTTAAAGCAAAGCTTTGTGCGTACATATGTCTGACTTGCAATGCCGCATCTTCGTTTAGAATCTTGGTACGTTCACCTTTCATCCACTCTTTTGTTGGCACACTACGCTCCAAACGCTGCTTACGAATTTCCTTGCGTTTTTCTTGTGTCCCTTTTACATCCAATGTGTATACGCCTTTTTCTTCTGTAAAGACACAGCCAAAGACTTGCTCTGCATAGCGAAGCAGAATATATTTTTCATTCAAGTCGTTCTCAACAAGTTTCGGATCTCTTTCAAGTGGGTCTCCAAAGCCTGGGCCACCACGGAGATAGTTCATTATGACATCATAGTCACCGAACTGCTCTTGTGTTGACACCGCCTGTCTGTCACGGTGGATGACTTCTGCTTCCATATTGTCTTCAAAAGTTGGGTTATCTGGATCAACATCGCCACCTAATGGAATTGGCAAGCCTTTCTCAATTCGCTCTTTAATGTTTGTTTTGTTCGCTTGGAATCGGTAACCGGCTGCTGCCGGATATCCACCCATTAAACCGCCATCTGTTGCCATGACACCCGAGCCTGCAACGAACATCGTCCATTCTTGTGCACCCCAGCCCAAACGGAGAGATTGCCAGCCGTTTCCACCGCGATACTTCCCTGCTCCACCTGATCCAGGTAAAATTTGTCTGCCCAAGAAGATGAGTGGCTCAAGTAGCTCCCAAATTTCCATGTCTCCCATGTCACCTTCTGGATTCCAGAGCGCCGCTGAGTGACTGATACCATCTTGAACCGCACTTGCGCCGACTCCACAGGAGGAGGTTTCAAAGCTATTCATCGCCGATAATTGACCATATTGGTCGTATCCGCCACCCATCAGCCAGTTTGAGGTATGGGCATTCCCTGCGTTGACTTCCTCTAAATAGCCACGACTAAAATACGATCGACTCAAGCCACGCCATAATGGCGACCATGCAGCCACGAGCGCATGCCATGTATTAGAATGGGCTGAGCGAATATCATCTGGATTAAACCACGAACCATATGGAATGCCAAATTTACTCGCATAATAAGCACCATCATTAATCCGGTCATTTGGAACGAGGGTTTGTGACAGCATGACCCAAATACCACTCGTAATTGATACTGGTGTCGCATTAAACGGATGCCAGCCCCAACGGTTGGCGCCTTCAAAGTCAATTTCAAGCTGAGCATCTTTATGAACGGTAATCTCTGATGGTGTATGAATAATTGAATTTAGCTTTGCAAACGATGGCAAATCTAAGTCCTTAAATGGAACATCAACGAAACTAGATTGACGGTATTTTCCAGGAACTAACATCGTTTTTACCTGATTCACAAAACCACGGCGACCATCTTCGATAATTTCACGCATAAATTGTTTATACGCGTCCACGCCTTCTTCTTTGATTAAATCTAAAACCAAGTCACGAATCATATGACAACCGGCAATCCTTGTTTTTTCATCAAGTGTCCAATATTTAACCGCACGAACCGATCTTGTACTTTCTAAAATCCAGTCTTTCGAAAGCGTATCGTTTTGACCAATCTTTCGGCAGGTTACCTGGTAGCCGTCATCATATCTTTGAACAGGACCCATTGGCATACTTCCTGGTGCAGAGGCACCTGTATCGATAACATGTGTTACCCCGCCTGCCCAGCCAACGACTTCTCCTTCCCAGAAAATTGGAACAAGGGTATGAACATCACATGTATGAACATTTCCTACATGGTTGTCGTTATTACAGAAAATATCTTTATCCGCAATCCCTGGATTGTCTTCATAATCATTTTCAATCATAAATTTAATTGCGGCACCCATGGTTCCTACGTGGATTATGATGCCTGTCGAAGTAACAATGGAATCCGCTTCAGGTGTGTACAAACTAAAGCATAATTCACCTTCTTGCTCAACGATTGGCGATGCTGCTACTTTCTTGGCGGTTTCGCGTGCATGAACGACTCCACCACGTAGCTTTGAATATATTTTTTCAAAACGAATTGGATCAGTTTCCTTAAACGGAAGCGTCTTTAAGCCTGCATAGTGACCAGTTTCTCTACTAACTTCGTCCATTTCTTTACGCATTTGCTTTAACGTTTTTCCGTCCCAGCCAATCGGCTGTTTCGTTTGTTGAACGTCTGATAGAGTTTTAGCCAAATTCAATTCCTCCCTTAAAATAGATTAAGATTATTTTACTTCCTTTAAGTGGAAAATCCGGTGCTCATCTAGATAAGCTTCAAAGCCATTTGGAACAACCAAAGTCGTTGCGGTTGATTCTAAAATTGAAAACGCCGGGATTTTGTTACCAGGCATTAATTTTTCCATTTCGAAAATATTGGCTTGAAGATGCTCTCCATCCCAATAAATATTGCGGTGTCCAAGAAACGCATCTGCTGGAGGGGTCTCCCCATAGATTGGCTCCTCTGGAATTTGTGGTTTTGCTACATCGACGACGCCACGAACAATCGCACCCGTAATCGAGTAGCCAAGCTCCGGCGATAATGCAGCCTTTGCATAAACCCTTGCATAGGTTTCTTCAAAAGTCTCAATCAACGTTTGCCAATCATCCACAGAGGTAAAAGCAGAAATCGGCGCTTCAATTTCCAAATCGTTTAATTGCCCTTGATACTGCATACGGAAAAGAAGTTTAAAATCGACTTCTTCTGATGCATAATCATTTTTCTTAAATTCCTCTGTTACTTTTTCCTTTAGTTCATCCCATGCTGCTTGTAGTTCTCTACCAGCAAATAACACATCACTGTCTTCTGCATGTTCAGCAACATTGAGATCCAATGTTTTATCATAACGATATTCAAAGTCCGCAGCTCCACATCCAAACGCAGAGAATCCAGCCGCCCACGCAGGAATCAGAACATCTTCAAATCCTAGACCCTTCGTGTAACCAGCGGTATGCAACGGACCGCCGCCACCATAGGAGAAGCACACATACTGTGATGGGGAATAACCTTTTCCAAGAATCATCGATTCTAGATAGTTGCGTAACTGCGATTCTAGTAATTCGATGACCCCATATGCAGCATCTTCCACACTTAAACCAAGTGGGTCAGCAATTTGTTCTTTGACAGCTTGATAGGCTTTTTCTCTTGAAAGCTTAATAACACCGCCAATGAAGTTATCAGGGTTAATCAGCCCAAGCACAACGTGACAATCAGATACCGTGACAGTATCTAGACCACCCTGTGGATTACATACACCAACACGAGAACCGGCACTGTCTGGTCCAAGGGTAATGTTTCCATAGTTCGGATCAATCCGAACAAAACTTCCTGTTCCTGCCCCCGTTGTATCCATTGAAACAAGTGGCAATGACAAAACAAGACGTGCCATATCTGGGCTTGTATTAATCGACAACTCTCCTTGAGTAATCAGTCCGATATCAAAACTGGTTCCGCCAATATCTGAGCAGGCAACATTTTTCAAACCTAGTTTTTCAGCTAAATATTTAGCCCCAACCATTCCACCAATAGGTCCGGACACACATGTTCTCGCTAACTCGTTCGCTTTAATACTGATCGTTCCACCATGACTGGCCATAATCCGCAAGTCAAACTCGGTTCCTGCTTCTCTAAGGGCAGTATCAATGTTGGCTAAGGTTTGACGAGAAGGCTCGGCAGCATACGCTTCGACAATCGTTGTATTGGTCCGGTGTGATTCTTTTCGAACTGGATAATAATCAACCGTTGCAAAGACTTTAATGTCTTTATTGGATCTTTTAACCACTTGTTCAGCCATATCTCTTACTTTTCTTTCATGTGCTGGATATTTATATGAATGAAGCAAGCTAATCACGATTGCCTCAACATCTTCTTCGATTAATTTTTGTACCGCTGCTTCTACTTCATGCTCGTAAAGCGGAATGACAACGTTTCCAAAAAGGTCCACCCTCTCTGTTACCCCAACGGTCCATTTTCTTGGAACGAGCGGCGGGTCAAAATGGTGGGTATTAATATGAATTCGGTCAGAATAAGAGTAACCGAGGAAAGATTGAAGTCCACGGCCCATCCGGTGGTTATCTTCCATCCCTTTATTGACCACTAGACCGACACGACGTCCTACGCGAGAAACAAGACGATTGAGCATCGCGGTCCCAGAATAAACACCTGCTAGTAGATTCGGAAATTCTACTTCTGGTTTTGTCTCCCATTGGTCCAAGGCATCTCTCGCAGAGTTTAATAGTCCAATATGTTCGTCCATTGGAGTCGTTTGTGCCTTCCCTACAACAAAATCCCCTTTTTCATCAATAATGAATGTGTCTGTCATTGTTCCACCTGCATCAATGGCAAGAATTTGTGATTTGGCCAAATAAAACTCTCTCCCTTCGAATAAAAAGTCATTCTATTTTTACAGCAATACAATCTAGGCAGCTTATGTAGGCTATCGTTTTTGCTGTTACTTTTATAAATGCAAGTAGCGTGCCAACTTTAAAAAACTGCTAAATCTACTATTTATTAGAGGCTGAAAAATGATATTCCAATCAAACTGTAGTGTTTCGCTACACCTGTAGCGCTACAAGTGTTTTTGAATACAACAAAATACCCATTGATTTAACTGATGAGTTCCTGTAATATTTTAAATAGACTGAATATTCTACATAAAGTAATTACCCCACTCCTTAGAAGTTTGTCTTCACTCCTCTTAGACATGTTTTTGTAAAACTTTCGAATACATACCAGGAGGTTTTAGATAGTGGAAAACCCTTTTCTCTCCATCTTTTCCACTCAAGATTTGTTCAATAAAGCTGGAGAAATCAAATCGAAGTGGGAAAATTTTATCACTGATCCTGAAAAACGTGAAAGTCTGCAGCCCTTCATTCGGAATGATATACTCGATTCATGGAGCCGTTGCCAAACCATTGGTCTTAATCCAGAACAAAAACATGCTAGAACAGCTCTTACCTCCCATGAACTAAACAACCTCCTCACAGAATCGGCGCTTTATCGTGCCGCCAAACCGATCATCGATTATATTTACCATACATTAGTAGGAACAGGTTATTTGATTACTTTAAATGATGAAACAGGCAGAATGATATATTTAAAAGGTGAATCAGAGATGATGAGAAAAGTAGAAAAGGTGAATTTTTCACCCGGAATGGACTGGAGTGAAAGTGCCGCTGGAACCAATGCCATTGGGACAAGCATTGTTGCCCAAAAGCCTATTCAGGTTTTTTCTGCTGAACATTTTTGTGAAGGCTTTCATTCTATGACCTGTTCATCGGCACCGGTTTTTCACCCCTTTTCAAAACAAGTCATGGGTGCTATTGACTTTACTGGACTTTGGCCAAGCACCCAACCACACACGCTTGGTTTAGCTGTCTCCCTTGCGCAAATGATTGAACAACAACTCCTTGTGATGTACAAACAAAAATATACCCAACTAGAAGAGTACTATCGTGTTTGTACAGCAAAATGGAAGAATCAACCGATTCTTGTTTTTAGTAACGATTATGTACTGATTAATGGAAACCACCAATTACTTCATGCGTTAAACTTAACAGAACAAAGAACAAACGAATCTCATGTAAAAATAAAGAAGTTGCTCGAACATCCAGAAAAGTCGTTGAATAAAGTAGATGACTATCAATTCATTCAAATAAAGCCAATTATCATCAATCATGAAGAAATTGGATATGTCGTGATTTTCAATCACAAAAAAGGTCATTCACTTAGCTCTCTCTCTCCTAGCAAAACTCACCAGTTAATTGGGGAGTCAGCTGAAATAAAGCTGATTTTACAAAAAGGTCAGCAGCTTGCATCAATCGACACACCGATTCTGGTCACCGGTGAAACAGGAACAGGCAAAGAGCTCGTGGCCAGGTACCTTCATGAAGTGAGCTCAAGAAAGGATAAACCTTTCATTGCCATCAATTGTGGTGCCATTCAAAAGGATTTACTTGCTAGTGAACTATTTGGGTATGAAAGCGGAACCTTTACTGGCGGCAAAAAAGAAGGAAAACGCGGAAAGTTTGAAGAAGCAAATGGCGGCACCATCTTTTTGGACGAAATTGGCGAAATGCCATTGGACTCACAGGTGCATTTACTCCGGGTGTTACAGGAAAAAGAAATCACAAGATTAGGTTCTTCTAAAAATATTAAAATTGATGTAAAAATCATTGGTGCAACAAATCGAAACTTAGAAGAAATGATTGAGGAAGGAAAGTTTCGAAAAGATTTATATTTCCGCCTGAACGTGATTTCGTTTAAGGTTCCTTCGTTACGGGAAAGAAAAGAAGATATCCTCCCAATTTGTGAATACTATCTTTCTCTTTTTACAAAAAAGTACGATAAGACCTCTTATGTTCACTTGTCCGAGAAAACAAAAAGGTTCTTCTTAAGTTATTCATGGCCAGGGAATATCAGAGAGTTAAGAAATGCGATTGAACATGCGGTGATCTTCAGTGATTCCGTGGAAATTGACAGAAGCTACCTTCCAGATTATTTAGCTGATCTAAAGTCAAAAAATTCTCTTGATACCCAAACGCACTCAAACTTAAATGTTGTCGAAAATACGGAGAGGCAACAAATTCAAAATCTCCTTATTGAAACAGACTGGAATATTTCAGCAGTATCAAGAGAGTTAAACGTGGCCAGAACCACCTTATATCGGAAAATGAGAAAATATAAAATTAGGGAAAAATAGACTTGATTCCAAACAATCAATGAAAGCAATAAACAACAACTTAATACATTCATTATTAAATGAAATAGCAACTGCATGGTTCAGTTGCTATTTTTGTTCAATATATTTTGTCTTTAAAACACCAGACTTTCAATTTGTATTTCTAAATGCCATCCTTTAAGAAAAAAGCGATTGTTCTATTCTCCGGTAATCCCTTTCATTTTGAAGAAGAAATTCAATATTTTTCAGCATACCTGCACCTTTTAAGTGTGGAGATGCTACCATCCATACATTGAAACCCCAATCCCTAATTGATAATCATTCCTTACGTAAGCCAGAAAATTGAATTCTAAAAGTAAACGACCTATACTGTTACATTGTAAGAAACCTTAGGTTAGGCGACTTATAAACGAAAGTTGACTGTATGGGAAATACATATAAATTTATTTGCATAGGAGTTTTTAGAATGAATGATTTATTTAGTCCGTTTCAATTAAAAGGGCTGGAAGTGAAAAACCGTATAGTGATGCCTCCAATGTGTCAATATTCTGTTGAAAAGAAAGATGGCATTGCGAATGATTGGCATTATTTACACTATGTAAACCGCGCTATAGGTGGAGCTGGTTTTATTATCATTGAAATGACCGATGTCGAGCCGGATGGACGCATTACCGACTATGACTTGGGATTATGGTCAGACGAACAAATTCCTGCTTTAGCAAGAATCGTTGAAGCCTGCCATCAATACGGAGCAAAAGTTGGCATTCAAATCGCCCACGCTGGACGTAAAGCAGAAGATGCCGCTGTGCCAGTTGCACCTTCTGCGATTCCTTTTGATGAAAATTCAAAAACACCAAGAGCTCTTTCTACAGATGAAGTAAAGGAAATGGTAGAAAAATATCGTAAGGCTGTTAAGCGTGCTATTCAAGCAGGGGTAGACGCAATCGAAATTCATGGTGCTCATGGCTATTTAATTCATCAATTCCACTCCCCTTTAACAAACAAACGAGATGATGAATATGGCAAAGATTTAACGAAGTTTGGAAGAGAAATTATTCAAGCTGCTAAAAGCGAAATGCCAGAAGAGATGCCATTAATTATGCGTATTTCTGCTGCAGAGTATGTTGAAGGTGGATACGGAATTAAAGAGAGTATACTGTTTGCGAAAGAGTATCAACAAGCTGGTATTGATATGTTTCACATTTCTTCAGGCGGTGAAGGCCCTATTGGTGCGGCGGGCAAACCGGGTACCCATGCTGGGTATCAAGTTCCACTTGCTAGGGATATAAAAGAAGCACTTGATATTCCTGTGATTGCAGTTGGAAGATTAGACGACGCGATTTTAGCGAACTCTGTGATTGGAAATGAAGATGCGGATCTTGTGGCTGTTGGAAGGGGCATGTTACGAAATCCTCATTGGGCATTAGAAGCTGCAACTATCCTCAAAAAGAAAACAAATGTACCAAAACAATATGTCACTGGATTTTAACAGCTAGTAGAATCCATTCTATTTGAACATAATCACTTATTGGCAATCCTTAACTCCTTGGGATTGCCTTTTGTTTTGCCCAAAAGGTTTTAATGAATAAAAAAAGCTTGGATGGTCTCCAAGCTTTTTTGACTATTTGATTAAAGAATGTACAATTACATTTCTAATTCTGTAAAAGCATATGGCAATAATTCTCTTAACGTCAGTTCTAGTATTTCTTTTTTTCCATTCGTTAAATAAACAGGCATTTCTGGCGAACAGAATTCAGCTAAAACTTGTCTGCAAATACTACAAGGTGGTAGATAATCTTCTGTATCACCTGCTACCGCGATTGCCTGAAAATCACCTTTTTTGTAGCCGTTTGCGATTGCAGTAAAAATAGCTGTTCGTTCTGCACAATTCGTTGCGCCAAACGAAACATTTTCTACGTTTACACCATTAATTACAGTTCCATCTTTTAGCAATAAAGCGGCTCCAACTGGAAATTCGGAATAAGGCGCATAGGCGTTTTCTAGGGTTTTACGTGCTTGCTCCATTAATTGTTCTTTATTCATCTAATCCATCCCTTTCAAAGAAGAATGAACTTTTGACAGTCCCCTTAGCCAACTTAAAGTTGGCAGGACTTTCATTTTATAATTATCCAAAATCTATGTCAATCTCAAAAACAATTACTTTCCTATTATTTTCCCCATATCCACACTATTTCACAAATCTTTCACTTAACAGAGCTATTTGTTTCGAAAATATTCATCACGAAGCATTCCCATCAGGATTTCATCAGAATAGGTATTCTTCATAAAAAGGGATTGCCTCAATATACCTTCAATTTTAAAGCCTGCTTTTTCATAGGCCGTAATCCCTCGAATATTGTGTGAAAACACCTCTAACTCTAAACGATTAAGGTTCAGTTCTTCAAAAGTATATTTTTGTGCTAGTTTCGTTGCTTCTGTTCCGTATCCTTTATTAGTCATATTTTTATCATGAAGTGAGATTCTAAAACCTGCTTTTTGATTGTCATGGTCGATATCTAGTATCGCTAAATCACCTATGACTCGATGATTATGTATGAAACAAATAGCAAAATCGGAACGTGTTGGGTCTTCACGAAACTGATTATAACTGTTAATAATGCTATCCAAGGTAAATGAATTACGCGTTCCTGTCATATAGAGAAACTCTTCATCCTGACAGGATTGATAGATACTTTCCATATCTTCTTCTTTAATAGGTCTTATATATACTGAACGCCCCATCATCATCATTGGGATCACTCCTTTCCTAAGTTGAAGGTGTTGCTATTTCTCATCCAAAAAGATCGGCGAACCCAATAATCCCTAATAGTATAGAAAATCCTCCTAGAATTCTTGATGTAAGAATATAAAAGTTTGACGGTTCCCTAGCGTCCTTTGACTTCCAACTCTCTGTCAAATCCCAAAGCACCGCCGGAATTGTGATCATAAAGAACCCAATAAAAATCGACAAAACGCTAAATACAAACATCATATCCTCCTCTCACTTCCTATATCACATACGTTTTATCAATGATCACTTTTTATCTTTTAGCAACATCGTTTCTTTTCTTTCTACAAAGCTGCAATAACGACATCTTCAATTTTCAACAATCCACAATCTCATTCCCATATCCGCGCAAATCCCATTTTATTTTCTTCATATTTTATGAGATACACATCAGGGTTACGAAGGTTTTTCCACTCCTCGAAGCCAAAGTCAGCGTTAATATGCTTTAACAATAAGGACATGAGGTTTCCGTGGGTAACGATTATGGTGTTTTCATCACGGCTATGAAGGATTCCTTCTACTACTTCAACAATTCGGTTCATTGCTTCTAGGCTAGATTCTCCTCCCTCAAATTTAAGGTCCAAATCTTCAAAGGTATTTCTTAGTTTTTCAAACCAATCGGGCATAGGATGATCACTAAGGATACGTTCTGTTAATCGAGCATCAGCCTCTACTCTGACCCCTATGTTTTTGGCAAGAGGCTGAATGGAATCCATTGCTCGTTTATATGGACTTGAGATGATTCTATCTACCTCTATAGTAGAAAAAAATTCAGCTAACTCTAATGCCTGCTTCATCCCTTTAGCGGTTAGTGGTGCTTCAGGTGGTTGTCCTTCTGCCTCACAATGTCGAATGACATAAATTTGTTTCAAAAGTATCCACTCCATTTCCCCTTATGTATGATTCTATCTCGTCACTTTTTAATCTCTCAATCGCTTTCCATAGTGCACATGCCAGTGCATATGTTTCGTAGTTTGATATTCACCAATGTTAGTAGACACCTTACAGGCACCGAACTCTCGATTCATATCTTTCGCAACTTTTTGGATTACTTCAAAAATCTCCATCATTATATCCATCTCGTCATGTTGAACCGTAATAATCGATGGGATGTGCTTTTTCGGGATGACGACAATATGCTCTTCATAAAAAGGACGAGTATGATGAAAAGCCAGTACATGCTTTGTTTCCATCACCGTTTCGACAGGTGTTTTTCCATTAAGAACCTCATCACAGTAAAAGTCTTCTATGTTGGTAATCATTATGAATAAATCTTCCTCTCTTGTTGATTCTCTTTTAATCTTTTTGATGATAAAACTTCATATGTGGTTTTTCCTCTTTATAATAATCCAACCGATCTTGTAATGTCCCTGTGTGAAATTCAAACTTATGACCATCTGGGTCCAAGAAGTAAATCGATTTTTTATCCTTTTCATCTCTAGGTCGACCAGAAAGAATGGTTACATTCAATTCCTTGAGTTTGTTATACATAGAATCGAATTCTGCCTCTTCTATTGTGAAAGCAATATGCGTATAGGAATGGTTGATTTCATTCCGGGGAACATCTTTTTCTTCATTAAGAGCGAGCCATATTCCATTTAAATCGAAATAGGCGGTCGTCCTTCCTTTCACCAATAATATGGCATCGAACACATTTTGATAAAAGGAGACTGCTCTCTCTAAATCCGATACAGAAAATAAAAAATGATTAATTCCTTTAATAGTAGACATCCACTCACCTCTCGTTTTTGTATCAGGCTTGGCCGAGAACCTTCGTGACTTAAGTCATTAGATGTTTTCTTTGGGGAATCCCGTTCTCCCTTTATTTTAAAACCTTGCCCATAATGACATATGGAGTACCCTCGTTGCTTGGAAAAAATGGCTCTTTCACGTCAGCCCAGCCCAAACCTTGATACAACCTACGCGCAGAATGATTGCTGACTTGCGTAGTTAGGACCGTCGTTTTGTTTTGTACATCCTTTAACAATTCGGTAACTAGCCCTTTTGCGTAACCTTGGTTTCGATAAGATGGATGTACGACTAATTCAACCAACTCAAAGCAATCTTTTAGCCATAGTTCATACGCAGTTGAATCAAGTTCCTTAACAAGGATATCGTGATAATATTGTCCTGGTAAGGAGGAATACCCATAAGTGAACCCTAGAATATCTTCATTATCAGACAAACATACAAAGCCCCTAAAACCAGGATAGCTAGAGTGTTTGATTAACCGTTCTTTAATAGAATAATCCCAAACTTTTCTATATAGATTATCCATGGCATCAAGTCTATTTTGGTCTGTTATCTCTATTTTTACGATGCTTCCCATACAGTTCCCCCCTTGTTGAACAAATGGTTGTAGCTTTTATCTATTCGATAGAAGAAGGAGTTTTTCCTTTCTAATGCAAATTTCTTCTTAGGTAAAAATGATCGTTTTCTTGCTACGCCAAGAAGTGTTTGACCAATTTGATGATGGCGAAAAATATGTCATATTAAAAGGTTTATATAAATTACATTCTTTCATCATTTGGGGTCTGGTCCTTTTAGCATCTGCCCTCATGTTTTACTCTGCTTTCACAGGTCATTCTCAGGTCATCAGTATTATCGGAATTGGCATTTTGTTGCTGCTCATCCAAGTAATCTTTACAACTAGTTTAAAACCAACTAAATAGAAGTCATAACCTAACAAAGCAACTGGGACTCACACAGTTGCTTTGTTTAATTTGATTTGTATGGATCTTCTCCATTATTTAAGATCCGATTCGTTAATAAAAAGTTCATCCACTGTAGTGTTCAAGACAGCGGCAATGTTAAAAGCTAGCTGTAAAGTAGGGTCATACTTATTGTTTTCAATTGCGTTGATGGTCTGCCTTGACACGTGGCAAAGTTTCGCCAATTCGACTTGAGATAATTTTTCAGCTTTTCTTTTTTCTCTAATATGATTCTTCATCCTTTACCCACCATATTTCCGTTTAAAAAAGAGCAATGTAAACAAATACATAAGAGAAGTGGTAACAAGAAATGTAAATGGATTCATTCCCTCATAAGAACCTTCCGTCCACCCATTTATATATATCATTTCAACCATCTGAATGAAAACCGAACCGATAACAAAGGCAAAGGCGTAAGACTGTGCTTTCATTTTAATCAGATTTTTTCTCTCATCCCCCAATTGAGGCAATGAGGCAAGAGTCATAACGATGAGCAGTACACTTAAAGCTAAAGCACCAAAAAATATCGTGATAATCATCCAATCTTCCATTCTTCTAATCCCCCACCATTTACAAATGTAAAATTCTTTTGACACTTATGATTTTATCTGTTTCATTTAAAATGTCAAATTCTTTTTACATTTTTATCACAAGGTCTTGCCTTAAATAAATCTTGATTCAAAGAAATCCTCATGACTATCGTCACGGGTGTTCTGCTTTAATATCACCCTATTTATTGTTTAAAAATGGTATAATGTGGGCAAGGACGAGTAGTTTTTATTTTCATAACATCCGTTCTTAAAGGGGGCGTTCATGATGACAAACAAAATTAATGTTATTCGGAGCGAATTCAAGGGGATAACGACTAAATAATCTTAGCGTTTCCCCTAATTTGAAAGGGGAATATCATGGATACAGAGAATGTGAAAATCGTAGAATTAAATGAAGACAACTGGTATGAGTGTTGTCTATTAGAAGTTTCATCAGAACAAACGAAATACATTGAATCCAATGCGATTTCAATTGCTCAGTCCAAGTTTGAGCCTTCTTTAAAGCCCTACGCAATTTATGCTGGAGAAAAAGTAGTTGGCTTTTTGATGTACAATTCTGTTCAAGAAGAACTGGACGGTTATTGGATCTATCGAATCATGGTCGATAAGTCCTTTCAAGGCAAGGGGATTGCGAAAGCTGCAACAACGATAATGTTGGCAGAGATGGCTAAATTACCGCAGGCTGAAAAAATTATTGTGGGGTACCACCCTGATAATAAGGCAGCACATCATTTATACGCAAGTTTAGGGTTTATTGATAAAGGAGATCGATTCGGTAAGGAAATGGCTGTAATTAAAAAAATGACTAATCACTCATAAGTTGTTTCCTATAGAAAAGGACCATTCTTGGTCCTTTTTTCATGTTTAGATACTTTGGCAAAAAAAAGAAACCCCATTTTTCAGGTTTCTTCTTCCTACTATCCACCATAAAGCAGGTTAAATCAAACTAGATTTAAAAAAGATTGAATTCGAATTTCCTTGATTTATCTATTCTCTTCTTTATCATGTACCGTAATCCTTTTAATTAATGAGATGACGTCCTCATCCTCACTTGGTTCAATGCTAACCAACTTCGTCTGGTCAATCATTTCTTGATAAAATTCTTCGCCAGCTGGGTAAATCCCATCCCATCGTAACGGAACGTTGTAAACGTTAATACTCCCATCCCCATTTCCACTATAGGTAACAGATCCATCGATTAACCGAGAACCCGCTAGCTGGATAACATCCTCTGGATAGTTCAAACTTGTTTCATCATCAGGGTTAAGTGGTGTCCCAGCTGGAATCAAACGAACATACAATCCGTCGATTTCTTTATTCGGCCCAAGTTGTAGCCAAACCCTCGCATATTCTATTTCTTCACTAGAATATTGTGCTAAAGGGGTATCCTCTTTATTGCTATCATTTCCTTCACTATGTTCACTGATGTTATCATCGGTTTCTGAAGAGATCTCTGTTGCGTCATCAGTGTCTGATTGTTCTCCCCAATTGGATGAATCATTTTTATCTGTTGCTGCATCTACGGGAGTTTCCAAACCAGTGCTGTTTTCTGTAGAATCCGTTGTGGTTTCTTCGTTTGAATTGCCAGCACATCCTGCTAGCAACAATAAAGAAAAAGTAAAAGAAAAAATTATTAACCGCATTTTCATTTCTCAAACCATTCCTTTCAATAGTGGAAAAACAGTTGACGTTTTGCTTAAGGCATTCACTCTCTCCTGCCCTTTCGTTCATTTTATATCGAAGGATCCGTTTTGGTCCCTTGATGAAAAACCATCTTCCATACACCCTCATTCCGTTTCCATATTGAACTTCGCAACGAATGTTGATTATTCAGTTCATTAAAAATTCGGTAAGTAGCTAATACAAGATTTTCCGATAAAGTGTTAAGCTCGAAATCACTCAATTTCATTTTAACTACTCCTATTCCAGCTTCAGCAATCTCTTCATCCTTATACAAAACCTTACCAGAACTTCCGATTTCAAAGAAATCATCCGCCAATAATTTCTCTAATTCGCTTTTTGATGAACGTACTTCTGGGGTTAATAACTTCTCTTCTAACTGTCTAATATGATTTTTTAGTTCATCATTTGTTTTCATTATAGGTCTCCTTTACAACGGTTAATTAATATGAACAACTAATTTCACCATTTGTGTGTGGCCGAAACAAAATGGTCATGATGTAAGAGTGGCACAGTTTCAAAGAAAAATTAACCGACTACTATCCCTGAGGTCCGCTATAACCCTTATTGACGTAACCCACTTCCACTTACCCAAATGATTTCAGTGATTTTTTTCTTCTACACAAACTCTTTTTTGCTAATTCAAACACAATAAGTCTATTATATCGCACACGTTTAGTACAGGCAGCTTTCAACAATCATCTTTAGGCGTTGTCGCCATTAAGTTGTCCGTTAATGCCATTCGTAATAACTTGCTCTCGCTCTTTACTTTTTTATAATGCACACCAAACCCTTACTACGTACATATCTTAGCTGAATATGTTTCTAAGAGAATCTATGGAACTGTAGAATATAATGTGGTTGGTCAAAAATCTAGTGAAGTGGATGGTTCGTCCAAAGTAGCTATTAGCTTATAATATATTGTATGAATCATGACCTGCAAATTAATGCCTAAGCAAGTACCTACAGGTAGATTATAAATAAGTGATGATTGCTAAAGGAGTTGACTTGATATGACATGGACAGTTGCTATTACAATAGCTATTGGGGTTATTCTTAAAATGATTATGAGTCCACCAAGTTTGGTTGTAGACTGGCTTACTAGTAAATTTTCACTGCACCCAAAACTTAATTCAAAAGATGTGACGGTAACATTTAACGGAAATCTATTAGAAGAGAAAGCTAGCATGAGGATTACTGACTATTTTAATGAGGCTACCTTTCTAAAAAAGTATTACATATATCCAGGCAATGAAAATTTATTTTTACATCCTGGCACTAATGTTACCCCCATTGTCATCCACTCAAAAAATGGTAACAAAGATGTTAATTTCTTTGTTTTTAGTTACGATGATCATGTTGATGTGGTCAAGCAGCGCGGAAAAAAAGTGGTTGCTTATCGTCTTAGATCGGACCATCTACAAAATTACGCCACATCAGAGAAGGTAGTATAACTAGAATGAAGTATTAGAGTTTATGAGATAGACAGATCATTTCTTACTGATAAGGATGGGCGGAGTATGATGAATAAAAAAACATGGAATCTACATTTTCTAAAGGATTTAAATCATAGGAATAGTACATCAGGGCTGGTGGCTGCTATATTCGTTATATCAGGGCCATGCGCCCTCATATTAGAAGCGTCTTCAAATGGAAATTTCACTTTAACACAGACCATTATGTGGGTATTTTCAGTCTATGTTATTGGAGGTTTATTTGGTATTATACTTCCTCTTTATTACCGGATTCCCATCGTTGGCGGGCATACTCTTACCGGAGTTGCCTTCCTAGCTACAATGACAGCCCAATTCACTTTTAATGAATTAATTGGTTCCTATATTGTGTCAGGTATATTCGTATTGCTTATTGGATCATTGGGGGTATTCTCCCGTTTAATAAAATTGGTTCCAAAAGAAATTATTTCTGCCATGCTCTCTGGAATGATTACTCATTATATGATGAATTTCATATTATCAGTAACCGAACTATTGGTGGTTGGTACCATTTCATTACTTATGTATCTAATACTTACTAAGCGGAAAACAAAAATCCCCCCTGTTCTTGCAGCAATTTTAACAGGGTTTATTGTATTACTATTAATGGGGTTAGTAAATTCAAGTGATGCGTTGGTGTCACCCTTTTTCATGCCTGAAATGCAACTACCTGAAATCAATTTATTGAGCATCCTATCTGTCTCAATTCCTCTGGCAATTCTTATTTTAAGCAATGACATTGCCGTTGCGGTTAGTGCATTAGAACAAAATAAGTACCCTACACCTATAGGTCGAATATTGACCTCTAGCGGGTTATTTTCTATCATAACGAGCTTCTTTGGAGGACAATCAGCCAACATTGCCGGAATGGCAACCGTTATTTGTTCTGGTGAGGAAGCTGGACCAAAGGAAAAAAGGTATATGGGAGCAGTTGTTACAGGTGTTTTGCTTCTCATTTTCGGTTTGTTTTCTTGGAAGCTTATTCCTTTTATACAAGCTTTACCCTCTGAGTTTATTTCGATCATTGTTGGGTTCTCCCTTATAGGTGTATTTGGGAATAGCTTGTATCAGGGTTTTTCAAATCCATCGATGAAGATTAGTGCATCATTTGCCTTTATGATTGCCCTATCCAACATTTCCATTTTAAATATAAGTGCTCCTGTTTGGGCCTTATTAGTTGGTACGGTCATTGCTAATTATGTCGAAAATGACTCAAACAGAACATTAATGAAAGGTGAAAAGGAAACAGCCTAGTTTGATAGGATACGATATAACCTGGGGTTTTTGAAGAATTCAACCTAGAGCCCTTTCCTTATCCTACGGTCAATCGTGTCCCAATTTATAAAAAGGCTGCAAACATGTAAATAATCACAAATACAAAGCAAAAAGAAATCACACAAATTTCTTGGATGCTTTCTTTTTGCTTTATTAAGTCAATGATCCTTCACTGTATTAGATTGCATTAAATGCTTCGCTGAAAAGCAAAATCCCCTCATTTATATTTTCTTCATTTTCTCTTGAAAAGGTAAATCGTACATACCCCTCCTTGGAACCGAGAGTTGAACCTGGAACGTATATGACCCCTCTTTTTAAAGATTCTTCTAATAACTGCGCTTCATTATATTTCTTAAGTAGTCTACACCATAAGTGTATGCCTCCTTCAGGTACGTTAAATTCTACCTTTCCATTTAAATGAGAATGTAAACTTTTGACTATTTGGTCCCTTCTCTGTTCAAGACGTATGACCAAATTTTTAATATGAGCATCAAAATAGTTATGATCCAAGAAATCATTCGCTACCCATTGTGTAAAACTTGCATGTCCAAAATCCACTTGTTGCTTGGCATCGGATAGTCTTTCTATGACTGGCTTTGGACCGATAATCCACCCAATCCGTAATCCAGAGGCGACGATTTTGGATAATGAACTAATATATAAGACATTCCCGTGATGATCGATAGATTTTAGAGGAGAAGCATTTTCCCCCTTAAAAGAAGTTAAACTGTATGGATCATCCTCGACAACTGGAATCCCATGCTCCGATGAAATCTCCAATATTTTTTTTCGACGTTCTTTATGAAGAAATGCTCCAGTTGGATTCTGATAAGCAGGATTTAGAAAGATCATCTTTATTCGATGTTTTTTATGCAATGAAAGTAAATCATCTGGATTTATTCCATTTTTATCTATAGGAAGGAAATATGGCCTTATCCCAGCAGATTTGAACACCGGGAGACTATAATGGTAGGAAGGTTCTTCTAATGCAATCGAATCCCCGGGTTTTAAAAGACATTGAACGACAAGATGCAGAGCTTGTTGTGCACCGGAAGTAATCAGAATCGAAGATGGACTTGTCTCAATCCCTCGATACTTTCTAACATGCTCTGTGATTGTTTTCCTTAAAATCTCATTCCCCTGTGGATGGTCATACCCCAGGCTCCCTGTAAAGGATCTCGTTGATGTAATCTCTGAAAATGAATGCAATGGAAATAAATCCTCAGACAGTTCTCCGCTAGCCAAATTAATTAGTTTATGAGATTCCGTTTCTTTTCGAATTCTTTGCATGACCGGTAAATTTGGCAAGAAGGACCCCGCTTCAATATACCGATTCCAACTAGGAACACGCTTTCTAGTTATCCCCCATATATCCTTGCTAATAGTTGTTCCACTTCCTCTTTTTCTTTCGATAAGTCCATTTGATTCGAGTTCGTCATATGCCGCAACAACTGTACTCCGATTTATATTAAACTCATTTGCTAATTGCCTTTCAGAGGGCAATGGTTTATCTGGAGGAAATGTCCCATCCGCTATCCCGTTTTCTATGTATTCGGCAAGTTGCTTATAAATGGCTTTTTTGACTTTCCTTTCTGGTTTCCAATCCATGAAACTGCACCCTTTAATTTTTTATTTTGAGATATACTTCAAGTATAATCCATTTTAATTGATGAATATCTTTTTTAACGAAAATAACCTATCATCACAAATGACGATAGGTATATAGGATTAAGCAAACAATCTAATATATATTCCAACCGCAATAAGTGACAGGGTGATTACGATGAGATAAATGTAAGAGAGGTTCGTAACGTTTCGTTTTGTAGATTTACTATATCCGTCATCACCTTTACCCGATAGTAAAAGAGTAAATATAAATGCTATTACAATAATGATTAGAACTAAAATAATTGCTAGACTCATATGGGCACCTCTTGCTCTTTATATAGATAAACTTATTCATATCATTTGAGTGAAAACCTTTTTAACACATTTATTATATTATATAAGTCAGCTTCTTTACCCATCCACTTAACTCATTAAAAGACCATCCATTTTTTTATAATGCTTAAATAAATCAAAAAAAACTAGGCACGTGGAAAATACACTCTTTTTCCACATGCCTTGTTTAAGGCATATTCTAGAGATTTTCTAGTGATCCCCTTTCATCTAGTCATCATAAAAAATCATATTGCATTTAATACTTAAGTGTTTAAACGTTCTATTCAAGAATGATTTAAGGTGCGTTAACTAAACTCCAAACTGTTTTAGATGGTGGTCTAGATGCTTGTAGATTCCTTTCCCCCACTGTTCGGGGGTGAGTTTTCCGAAAAAAGGGTGTGGATGAACTGTACAAGAATCCGCTCCGTTTTTTTGAAAGGTTTTGATTTTTTTCTTCAGTTTTTCTCTTTCAATTTCAAAATCTCGTTTATCTGTTATTAAAATAGTTGGGATGGTGGACATATTATGTGCTAATGGCTTTTCATTAAAAAAAATGGATTTGGCAAATCTACCTACTAATATCCCTAACAAACTTCTACGGGGTGAAGAATATCCCATAGCAATATCTTGGAAAGATGAGCAATGAGCTAACATTTGACCGACACTCATTTTGCCCCATTTTGGTTGTGAATTTTCGGTTAAGTTTTCGATGCGTTTCAATATTTCCTCAGTATACATAATCTCAAAAATGTTATTCATTAGAATAACTCCCTCTTTTTTGATTTAGATCCACTAAATTACTTAGTTATTTACTATAATTCCACTGGACATTCAATTATCCTTTTTAGCTACGTTGAAACCGTCACTTATAACTAATCTGGAAAGGGAAATTTATGAAGGAAGGATTTTATTATCTAGAGGAAATTTCAATGGTAGACTACAGGAATACAGTAAAGGAAGCACTGAAAGTAGGATGAATCCATGAAAATAACTAAATTTGAAGGTACATCTAGTTACATAAAAGTTACTATTAATGATAATAGAATAGTAAAAATTCAAGGGGAATTTCTTGTGGGTGGTTTTTGCGCTTACAGGGATACAATCAACCATTGGGAACCACCTTATGATGATGTAGTAATGGATGACAAGATTAAGGATGAACAGAAAAACCCACACAAAAAGCCAACAGTTTTAGCACTGTTGACTCCTTATGATAGGTGAAAAATTAGTATTTACTTAATTCCTTCATTGGTGTTTGGATGATGACTGGGTTCTTCTTAGGATCAAGCCATCTCATTATTTTGAGAACATTCGCTTCGGATGTTCCTGTACATCCCAGCGTGTAACTACTAGAGATATGGAAGAAGATTGCACTTCCTTTACCTGGAACTCGTTTTGTGTTGTAGTTAATCACAAAGCCATATTTATATGCAGGAACATTCATGTTCTCCGCACTCTTCCATTGCCGTGCTGTTTTCCTTCTAGACTGCCAAGTGTTGTACAGCTTAGATGTTGAATCATCTACCCAAACATCATCACTGGTAATTTTTCGGTAGCTTAGTTTTGTACCAGGATTTGTTTTTGTTCCAAACGCTTGGCCAATGGAATATTTCCCTTGAGGTGACTTTTTGCCGCCTTCACTCATGTTCGAAGTAAGTCCGTACTTGCCTATATAACCTGGTACGGATAGAACAAGCTTCCACTTTCCTTTAGAATCTTTCTCATACGTTTGAATGGTTGCATTGCTTGTGCTTGTACCATTCGTTGTTACAAGAATTAGTTGTTTGTTATTTCCTACTGTTTTTAAGCCTTCTGCATAGTTTTTAGGAGCAGCAGGTTTGGTAGAAGTTAAATACTTACTAGAAACATAACCCGTCTTACTCCCATATTTCACTTTGTACCACGAATCTGATTTCGACACATACGTGACGGCTTTGCCTTTAGGAATCGTGGTTATGACTTTATGGTTCGCAGAGGCACCAGCCCTCATGTTCAACGCACTCGTTGTATAGTAAGTGGTAACCGAAGTAGCTTGCACTTTCTTCAAATATTTTGAACTAGCATAACCCGTTTTGCTACCATACTTTACTTTGTACCATGAACCAGACTTGGAAACATACGTAACGGTCTTCCCTTTAGGAATTGTAGTAATCGCTTTATGCTTTGTAGAAGCACCGGTCCTCAAGTTCAAAGTAGCACTTGTTTTGTATTGCGTGGTTGCTGCCTCAGCTTTTGGATCAGCGACTATTTCTTGACTCATACCAAGTGAAGCAATTAGGATTAAACACATTAAAACCTTTATAACTAGACTTTTTCCAATCTTCATTTTCTACCCTCACCCTGTTAAGTCATCGTGACCTAACTTATATATGTATATTTTTCCCATTATTCTATTAAAATTTTATACTACTATTTCCAATAGTCAACCGTTATTTGGAAATTGCGAATACATCTGCAAATTTTTTTCATGCTCACCAAACTCATTCTAGTTACATATTATGTGCCTAGAAGTTTAGTTTTTCACAATACGAGGTGAGCAAAAATGGTTTCGTACATGGATTATACATCTCCATCAACTCAATTCACGTTTGACTTGAATACCAGCACATTGTTCAAAAAAGACCAACAAAATTATATTAATGTACTAGGGATTAAACAATTGAATACACTTGAAAATGTGTCTTTGCTGGACATTTTTCTCAGTAGAAATAATGTGGTTGAACCGCATTATCACCAAAACGCTGCTGAACTTGTTTATTGTATTTCAGGTTCTGCTACCGTATCGATCCTAAATCCTTTTACAAAACAAATCCTGAATTACACAATTACCCCTGGGCAAGTGGCCAATGTTCCACAAGGTTGGTGGCATTATGAACTTGCTTTGGTCGACAACACTCATCTTTTGGCCATTTTTGATGCGCCAACTCCGCAAGTGATTTTAGGTTCTGATATTTTGAGATTCACCCCTACAAATATCATGGCACATACCTATTGTCTTGACGAAAATCAATGGAAGCAAGCTATAGCACCTGTTAAACCATCAACCTATATAGGTCCATACAAAGATTGTAACAAAACAAAGGAAAAGGCCACTTACCAACAACCGCTTAATGCCCCACACTCCTACCCCACTCCATACATTCATCGTTATCAGCATTATTGGGGCTAGAGATGAACAAACAATATTTCAAGACATGGTGAACCATGTCTGTTTTAATTTCATCGATTGACTATTATTCTCCTATTCCCCTACAAAATCTGTGCCTCTACCGAAGGGTTCCCGGTCACTGGAATAATTACACTAATAAAGGGTCATTTTTAGTCCCTCATGTGTCGCTTTAAAACCCAGACGCTCATAAAATCGCAAAGCATCTTTTCGTTTTTTATCTGTTGTAAGTTGAATTAAGTGACAACCACGCTTCTTTGCACGTTGGATTCCCCATTGTATTAGATCAGTTCCTACCCCTTTCCCACGTTCAGAGGATCTTGTTCTCACTCCTTCAATCGTAGCTCGCCAACCTCCTTGATATGTAAGATAAGGTGTATAAGTTATTTGTTGTACCCCAACAATGTCGTTTCCCTTGCAAGCCACGATTAACTCATTATTTGGGTCAGCAGTAATAGCCTGGAATGCTTTTCGATAGCTTACTGGTAGAGGTTGTTCGTATTTCTCTCTTTTACTACCTAAAGGATCATCAGCAATCATGGCTACAATCTTATCAAGATCTTGTTCTGTAGCGAGTCTAAAATTTAATTCTCTATCCAAAAAATCCCCCTCCTTGAAAACCGTAACTCAATTTATCACTTTTCTATTATAGTTCAAAAAATTTCATAAGTTGATTACCGATATATTATGAAAAAACATAAGTATTTCTTATAATTTACTATTTATGCCCTTTCGTCCACTATCCTGCATTGTTCTCCTAAGTATAGAACTGCAAGTTAAACACACGGGATACCGAACCTATATAGTAAATAATTTAGGGGATTAAAAGTGGTTTAGAAGCCGCTCTCCTACCTCCGAAAGACCGCAATTTTTCCATTTTTCCTCCTTTGATTTGTACCTTTTATTTCCACAAATCATATTATGGGTTGAAAACACAAAGATATTGAATTCTCCTGAGGAGGTAAGGGTATGTATTATTATGGCGAGCCCCATTATTACGCTAATCCGTATTATCAAGTAAATCCGTATCAACCAACAGAAATGTATGATCCCAATCTACAAAATTATTTTGATGCGCCCCTTGATTACAATATGCGTCAAGTTGACCTAGGGACACGTTGGGAAGTTGAAGAAGGTGGCTACAGAGGAGTTTGGACCCGGAGAGGAAACAGTAATGTCTTTGATGGGAGATGGACTCGGCAAGGAGCAACTCCGATTACGGCTGTGTTGAGAATGACCGTACAGGATAACTTTGTTTGTATTTCACGGCGCAACAGCAGTGACGGAAACAATTGTCAATATGTAGGTCGAGTTGTCGGGAATCGTGTAACAGGAACGAATGTTTGTGACCGTGGAGGCGGCCCTTGGAGTGCAACCATCCAAAGAGGGCCACAAGCTCCTGACTTAGGCAGACGTTGGGATGTTCAAGAAGGTGCTTGGCGCGGAGTCTGGACCCGAAGAGGAAACAGCAATACGTTTGACGGTAGGTGGACTAGACAAGGAGCTACTCCTATTACAGCTGTCTTAACGATGGAACAGAATGGAAATAATGTACGAATTCTCCGCAGAAACAGTAGCGACGGAAACAATTGTCAGTATACTGGAAGAATTCAAGGGAGAAATGCAAGCGGATCATTTACCTGTGATCAAGGTGGAGGGCAATGGTCAGCAAACATCCGTGGTTAACGAGCAAATTTACCATATGATTTAGCGAATGGACCTGTTTGGATGCTGAATTTGTCTCTAGGTGAAATAAACTTCATCCAATCGCTCATTTTCCAATTGTCCAACTAAAATTTGTAAAGCATGGTAAGACGCAAAATTTTCTATAACCCCAAAAGGCCTATCAAATTATTTACAATTTGATAGGCCTTTTTTTGTTGTGATCTTTATGGCTTATATGTTCATTCAAAATGAAACTTCTCTTTTCACTTCAAGTCTTCAATGGATTCAATCTCAACATACTTCGGTACAACCAATCCATTCTTCGTACCATGAAGGTTGCTTCCAAGGTCAACGACATCGGCCTTATAGGTATTAAAGTATTCCAAATGCGTCGTTGGAAGCCATGCGCCAACCATACCATCTGCACTCCCATTGGCTACACCAGCAAACATCGGCCCAACCTCAACTTGACTCAATGTCACTTTATATCCATTTTGCTCAAGCACCTTGCCAATAACATATGTGCTTGCAATTTCTGAATCCCATGCAACAAAAACAAGTTTAACTGCTTCGCCATTACCTGCTTGGGCCCCTTTTGTCCATTCTGAAACTAGATCTGAATTGGCGTTAATCCACTTTTCAGCCGCCTCTTCTGGATCCATTCCATTTGTGACATCGACCATCACGGCTTCCATATCACTTGGTTCCCAAGTAAACTGATCAAGGATGGTATAAGCGCCAGGTAGATCCTGTTCCAACCCTTTTCGTACGATCGTATGGATATCCTCAGCGCCGCCAAATGATTCTTTCGGGTCTTCGAGGTATTTCAAATCGTATTGGGAGAACATCCAATGTGGTGTCCAGCCTGTAATGATAATGGGTTCTTGATTTGTATAGGCTTTCTGCAGTTCTGCAACCATTGCAGCAGACGACCCCTCAAGTAATGTCCAATCATCTAATTCGTAATCCTCTATGGCTGTTTTTGTTAACTCCATCAATCCGGCTCCAGGTTCAATCCCAACGATTTCATAATCTGTTTGGGCACCGATTTCGTTCGCATTCCCACTTTTCGGAGCATCGTCTCCCGGAAATGCTGTAACAATGGCTGTTCCCACTACAAGCAAAGCTAAAATCGAAAAAGCGATTTTAGGCTTGATAATATTTCCATATGCTGGGTTACGTAAATTTTGAGTGATGCGATCTAGAATAATGGCGATAAAGACAATGGATAAGCCGGCTTCAAAACCTTGCCCAACATCAATTTGGCTGACCGCTCGGTAAACGTCTGCTCCAAGCCCGGGGGCTCCAACTAAGGAAGCTGTAACAACCATAGAAAGTGCCAGCATAATACTTTGATTTACCCCTGCCATAATCGTTGGCGTTGCCAAAGGCAATTGTACTTTGAACAGCTTTTGACTGGTCGTAGAACCAAACGCATTGGCTGCTTCAACCAAATCTTCCGGCACTCTTTGAATTCCTAAATTCGTCATCCGAATTGTTGGGGCAATTGCAAAAATAAAGGAAGCGATAATTCCTGGTACAACGCCAATCCCAAAGAATAAAATTGCTGGAATCAAATAGACAAAGGCAGGCATCGTTTGCATAAAGTCTAAGATAGGTGTCACAATGCGTTGAACGGTTTTTCGTTGTGCACACCATATTCCTACAGGGATTCCAATGACGATGGTTAGTAAACCAGATAATAAAACAATGGCTAGTGTTTGAATGCTTGAATCCCAATAACCAAGATTATCAATCAAAAGCAAACTTAATAAGGTGAAAATACCTAATGGCCATCTGCTTGTATACGTCACCAACAGAGCTAAAATGAGTATGACGACGATTGGAGGGCCTACACTCAAAACATTCACGATAATATCCAATAGGCCATCAATTACATTGGTGATAAAAGTAAAAAATCCAGCCCAGGCAATGGTGAGCCAAGCGACGAACGAATCCACCCATTCTCCTAACGGAATTTTAGGAATCCCCATACATTAATCACTCTCCAATTCATTCAAAGAATCTTTATTTCCTGATAAGGCACCAATGACCGCCCCGCGAATGACAATTCCCTTGAATCGCTGCTCGTCATCTATTACAGATATCGGCAAATTCGATGTTGCAATTTCATCCATTAAATCAGCAAGTAAGGTATCCTCTGAAACCGTTGGGATATCGGTTGTCATCGATTCGGCAATGGTTTGATTTTGTTCAATAGCCTGACGAGCCTGTTCAGCCGTTATCGCACCCAACAACTTATTTTTTCGGTCGACGATAAAGATGCTAGAATATCCTTGTTTCCTCATAATTTCCAATGCGACCCGTGGACCACGGTCGACGGTAATTTTTTCTCCTCGCTTCATCACATGTGAAGCTGTTAGGACTTTCGATAGATCAACATCTTCAACAAACTTCTCGACAAATTCATTTGCCGGATTAATCATGATTTCTTCTGGTGTACCGAGTTGAATCACACTGCCATCTTTCATCAATGCAATCCGATCGCCAATACGCAATGCTTCATCTAGATCATGGGTGATAAAGATGATCGTTTTCTTGTATTTTTCTTGGATCTCAATTAATTCATCCTGCATATCTTTTCGTATTAACGGATCCAATGCGCTGAACGCTTCGTCCATTAAGATAATATCGGTGTCACTTGCAAGTGCCCTAGCAAGCCCTACCCTTTGTTGCATCCCACCGCTCAATTGTGATGGAAGTTGATGTTCATACCCTTTTAACCCGACCGCTTCTAAAGCGTGTATCGCTTTGTCGCGCCGTTCATTTGCAGGGACGTTTTTGATTTCAAGACCAAATTCAGCGTTTTCTAGAATCGTTTTATGTGGAAAAAGGGCAAAGTTTTGAAATACCATACTGATTCTTTTTTGTCTGGTTTCCCGTAATCTTGCAGCATTCATCTTGACGATGTCTTCATTTTTAATAAGGATTTCACCAATGGTCGGGTCAATCAACCTGTTAAACATCCGAATTAACGTGGATTTTCCGCTTCCCGATAAACCCATAATGACAAAGATTTCACTTGGATATATTTTAAAACTCACATTATTAACTCCAACCGTGAGCCCTGTTTCTTTTAAAATTTCTTTCTTTGATTTTCCTTGTTTTAATAAATCAATGGCAGGCTTAGGGGATTTGCCAAATATCTTCGAGACGTTCCTGACTTCTACGTATGGTTCCATCATTTCCTCACCTCAATATTTATAGTTCCTTTTTCCTAGTTAGTGTTCCCCTATTTTTGTTTTCGATATGAAGATCATAAAAAGACCACACATAACAGACAATGTGTGGTCTTTCATTCTTTCTTATTCTGTTAGCCATGTTTCAAATCCCAGATCTCATTCGGACTCAATTTTCCTTTATCAACCTAGGACTGTCCGAACTCAACCTTCTTTCGGACTAAGATTCTGTTTTTCGACCTGGGAGTGTCCGAACTCAACCTTCATTCGGACTCAGTTTCCGTTTTTTGAATTGGAACTGTCCGTACAAAATATTCATCAGAATTGTTCTTCCTGCAGCATCATGTATATCCTTTTCTACCAGATTAAGCATATTAGAAATCTTGCTTTCACTAAACTGGCGATAATTGGCTATAATCCCATCAAAGTCATCCGCTCGCTTTCACTTTATCTTTTACGAAAAGCTCTATAGTTCAATTTGCTTAAGAATCTTTGCTGGGTTTCCACCTACAACTACATTGTTAGGAACATCCTTCGTTACAACTGCACCTGAGGCAATGACCACGTTGTTCCCTACTGTTACACCTGGATTGATGATAGCACTACCGCCGATCCAAACATTGTCGCCGAATGTAATTGGCTTGGCATATTCTTTCCCTGAATTCCGTTCAGTTGGATGAAGAGGATGCGTGGCTGTATAGATTTGTACCCCAGGGGCCAGCAAGCAATTATCCCCAAACCTTACTTCACAAACATCTAAAATCGTACAATCAAAGTTGGCATAAAAATTCTCTCCAACATGTGTGTTATACCCATAATCAAAACGGATATTGGGCTCCATATAGAGATGTTCGCCAGTAGACCCTAGTAATTCTTTTAATAATTCAGTTCGCTTTTCACCTTCAGATTCTAGCGTTTGATTATAAATCCTTACCTTTCGTCTCGCTTCTTCACGTTCTTTTAGTAAAACAGGGTCAGCAGGATCGTACATTTCTCCCGCTAACATCTTCTCTTTTTCCGTTTTCATTTTAATGACCAACCTTTTCTTATGTAATTGGACAAAAGGACATGCCCATTGTCTCACCTTAAAATAACAATTTCAGAGCTACCACACAGATTCCATTCAAACAAATAGTAACATTCTTCACTTAATCACAAAATACGGATACTTAACTCTATTCTAAAATTGTCCATCATTCATTGTAACATTAATTCATGGACCATTGACCGCAATTAATAAAACGCTGGGATTCCCTAAGGGAAAAGGCGTGTGCTAATTCACACACGCCATTCCTACTCCTGTAACTCGACTTCTCAACCAGGTTTCACCTTGTCTACCCAGCACCTATGAAACAGATATACCGGTTCCTTCCATAAAGTACACAACAGAACTCATTTTTCCATTCGACCAATGACCTTATCAATAATCCGATATTCTAAGGCTTCCTCGGCACTCATGAAGTAATCGCGCTCAGTGTCGGTAGCAATTTTTTCAATTGGTTGGCCCGTGCGTTCAGCAATAATTCCGTTTATGTGCTCTTTAAGCTTCAGGATCCTCCGAGCGGATATTTCAATTTCTGTCGCCTGCCCCCTCACTCCACCAAGAGGCTGATGAATCATAATCTCACTGTTCGGAAGTGCAAATCGTTTGCCTTTTGTTCCTGCAAGGAGCAACATCGCTCCAAATGAAGCCGCCATCCCGATACAAATGGTATTTACATCTGGTTTAATATGTTGCATCGTATCAAAGATTGCAAACCCGGCGGTCGTTGAGCCTCCTGGACTATTGATGTAAATTGAAATGTCCTTATCCGGATGATCGGCTTCAAGAAATAATAACTGAGCAATTACGCTGTTTGCCACTTGATCATTGATTTCATCGCCAATCATCACAATTCGGTCTTTTAAAAGCCGAGAATAAATATCGTATGAGCGCTCGCCCCGATTGGATTGATCGATAACATATGGAATGGTCGCCATGTTTTTTCCTCCCTTTTATGCTGCCATAGAATAGAAATTGAGAGGGGTTTGAGTTGGTGTTGGTTTTTTCTGAACAGGAACCTCTAATAGTGAAGGGATATCCTTTAGATTGTCGATAAGTACCTGCGGGTCGTCGGTTTGCAGAGAACGATAAATCAATTCATACAGCAGGATTTGTTCGTTTTCTTCAGAAATTGGTTTTACTGGCTGCATCTTGCTTTCCCTCGCTAAAGTTTGCCTAGCTCGAAACAAAGTGGACTTAATTGCCATTTCACTACTATCAAGCAAATCAGCAATTTCCTTTAGTTGAAAGCGAAATCCTTCTTTTAGGGTAAAGATAACCGCCTGTTTTGCTGTCAATTGATTGATCAAGGAGTTTACCGAATCCATTAATCCCTCAACGGCCGTTTCTGTCTCCATGCTGGCGATTTCTTGTTCAATCCCGATAACTTCCCGTTTTCGTTTTCGTATCAAATCAATCCACTTATGATAGGCAATCTTGTTAAGCAAGGATGGCGTTATTTCTGTATTTGAATAGTGCTTAATAGCTTTCGTCATCGCTTCTTGAACAAGGTCATCACCATCCCATTGATTTTGAGCAAGAAAATGGCAATACCTTCTTAACCCTCGGTACAACTGTTCAAGCTCGGAAGTAGTCGTTGCATCCATAACTTGAACGATTTTTTCGTTCACAGTCCCTTCATTTGTTGACATTCTGTTCACTCCTTTACCACCTCTCTGCTCTTATAACGGATGGGAGGTGGCAGAAAGATACGGGTAATAAAAATTTTTTCTTTTATCTTATTCATTCGCCAATGGAGAATTCCTTCCTAGTTTTATTCTATTTTCATAAAATCAATTAAAAAACGTTAAACGAACGATCTAAACAAAACGGAAAAGAGACAGGAACGGATGCTCCTGTCTCTTTTTATGCATTTATTATGTAGGTCATGGGAGGCTTTGAACGATTCAAAGGGCCTCTACTTTATCCGACAAAAAGTTTTTTCTTTTCAACGATGTATTGCACAGCGTATAAGAGTGGTGCTTTGAAATACAAGTAAACAAAAAACATAGGATAACTCATATTCAACTTAATCACTTTGATTCTTTTAAGGATTTTTATGATCACAAAAGCAAAGGTTCCGTCTGAAATGGCATTTGCTAGCATAAATTTCTTGAAATCTCCAAAGTAAAATTTTAGAAGCCACATCGATAACGGCATATAGGCACCAATACTGAAAGGAAGTTCATTGGTGAAAAACGATTTCTTCTTTCCATAAAAAGTCCACCAGTTCCGTTTGTACCCGATGATATGATTTATAATTTCAAAAGCAACAATTACAAAACCAGCAAATGAATAACGTTTAATATCCTGTTTCCGCATGAACAGCAATGTTGACCAAGGAATCAGTATTTGAGCAACATTATACAACAACTGCGTTTTGGTCATCTTTTTTCTTCTCAACAATCTCACCCAACCCTTTTTTGACAGTTCCTCTTTTTTAGGATGTCCAGATTGGCGGGGTTACAAACTGTTTATTACATATTTTAGGAAGAGACAGAGGGACAGGCCCTATGTCCCGCCGTTATAAACTAGCAAGACAACGAGCCTGTCCACAGTGTCCCATCTTTAAATCTTTAGCACCATTCGTATTGTTTTTAATAGATGACCATCGAAGTCATCATCAAACTCACTGACAACCTCGAACCCTTTGGCTTCATAAAAGGTCTTTCCAATTTCATTCTCCTTTTCGACATTGATATAGATCTCGGTTACACCTTCTAAATCTTGGATCCCCTTTTGTAGTAACGCTGAGCCGATGCCTTTCCCTTGATGTTCTGGATAAAGATAAATGGCACCTAACTCCACTTTTCCACCTTCTCTTACTGGAGAGAAATTGGCGAACCCCACAACTCTTCCTTCAATCTCCGCTACATAAAGAGTCGAGCGTTCCAAACGTTGTTGCATGGTAGCTTCATTGTAAGCAGCATTCAAGAAATTTTCTTGTACCTCTAACGGAATTATTCCTTCGTAAGTAGCATTCCAAGTGATTTTTGCCACGTTTTGTACTTGGTTAATATCTTCATGAACCATTTTTCGAATAGTGAATTGCATCCTTATCAGCCTTTCTTATTGTTAATCATCGTTGATTTTTGAGACACCAAGAAGGCACATTGTCTTGCGAAAAAATATTTGCTGTGACAAGTGACCTATGTTTAACTAATTTTAACGGGTTCTTCCTCGGTAGAAATCTTGGTTTCCTTCGAAGCAGGCTTTTTACTCCATGCCATCAATACGATTAAACCAATGATACAAGCTGTACCTACCCATTGGAACATTCCGAAAGGATCTTTTAACCAGAAGACCGTTGTTAATACAGCAGCAAGAGGCTCTATGCTTCCTAAGAGACTAGATTCATTAGGTGGCAGACTTTCAAGACTTTTTATGTAAAACCAAAAGGCAATCATTGTCCCAAAAATGATGACAAAGATTAAGTACATAGAAGTTTCAAGGGTTAAGCTGTTAACATCAATTTGCCAAACTGGATGGATAAAGCTTAAGGTTAAACCACCGATCACCATCGCCCAGCCCACGATGACGAGTGAATCGAATTGTTTTAATAAAGGTATTGCATATAAGGTGTAGAATGCTAATGATAATCCAGACAAAACGCCCCAAACGATAGCAAGTGTCGGCACAGATAATTGTGAGAAGGAGCCGTTTGTTAACAACAAAAAACAACCAATTAAAGCTAACGCAACCGTTAGCATATCTCTTCTAGTTAACACCGTTTGCCTGCGGAGTAATAGATATACGATAATCATCACAGGTGCTAAATATTGTAACAAGGTTGCAACCGCTGCATTGCCATGCTTAATGGAAGCCATATAGGTGTATTGCACCGCAAGCATGCCGAGTAACCCGAAGACAATCAATTGAATCGCAATCGTTCTAGTTTTCCAAACTTCTAGAATCTGAGAACGTTCTTTTCCAAAAGATTGAAGAGTCAAGAGTAATAAACCCGCAATCAGTAATCGCGTTGTTACCAGCCAATCGACATCAATTCCTAATTGAAAAAGCTTTTTTGACACAGTGCCGCCAATACCCCAAAACAATGCCCCTGTAATGACTAAAGCGATTCCCTTTTTTCTATTTATCATCATGCACCACCTTTGAAGTCAAACATTTTATCTAAGTAAATAATAACTGGAAAATTCTTAAAATACTATCAAAAATTCAGCCAAAAGAAAAAGCCACCTAAAAGGCAGCTAAATCTAATTCTACAATCCTAAAATCCTTGATACATCCATGTTCAAAAGATCTTCCGTTTTAGGGTCGGGGACTTAGTGTCTCGACCTTTGTCTCAAGTAGATAATCGATTACTGCGAGTCACTTTTCGAATTTCATTGTGTTCAGTAGCACGCAAACTATTATATGGACTCTGCCTCCACAAACATACATACTCTTTTGGTTAATACATAAATTTTAATGGAGGTGAAGCCCAATGAGGTTTATAAAAAAACTTCAGAACCGGTTGGTAAGAAAGAACTTACGGAACCCAGGAAGGATAATCCTTAAAGATACGAAGAGGCTTTATTCTACTAAAAATGGAATTTATAAACCTGAGCGAAAAAAATTACATCAAACCATTCTTCATCAATTACAAAAAAATGCCGTAAAGGGGTCAAATCCCCCACATGCATTTTTCTTTGGAGGAGGAAGCGGGTCTGGAAAAACAACGTTAAAAATAAACATGTTGAAGGAACACCCACTCTTAAAATCTATAAACGCCGTACATGTTGATCCGGATGAAATTAAGCAATACTTACCTGAATTTGAGCAATATAAAAAAGTAGACCCTGAGTACGCTGCCCTTCTCGTTCATAAGGAATCTTGTGATATTCGTGATCGTTTGGTTGATGACTTAATTACGAACCAAAAAAACTTTATCTATGAAAGTACCATGGCAAAGCCCCAAAAATACAAGAAATTATTTACTAGGCTTCATCATGAGGGATATAAAGTCCATTTATATATTACGGATATACCTGTCTCTTTAGCCATTCAGCGAATTGCCAGCCGGGCTAAACAGGATGGTCGAATTGTTCCGATAAAAGCAATCGAGAGTACCCATAAACTTATCCCGAAAACGTTCTTAAATGTCCGCGATTTAACTGATAGCTATCATATTTATAACAGTCAAGAAGGAATGGAACTTGTTACTTCCAGCACTGTAAGGAATAGGACCCACTATCATGAATTTATTAAAAAAGAATCTTAAATTGAAGGAATACCATTTTTCCTATACCAATTTTCATACTCATCATGCCAAAGTGCCTCTCTCCCCTTTAATAAGCAAAATGCCCAATAATAAGGAGATTCAGTGATTAATATACTCGGATGGAGAGTGCGAACCCAAGATATTGCTAGCATGTTATCTGCCTGGTTCTTCTGAATACCCATCATCTTCACTAGCGCATCCTTAATTTCCTGATGAAATAAAGCAGCCCGATGATATTCCCGTACTATTTCCTTTCCTCCCAGGATTATTCGTAAATGATAGAGACACGAAATTGCAGGATAACTATTTAGCGACAACTGGTCTTTTGTCCTTGATACTTGTATTTTTTCCACATATTTAAAATGACCTCCGGCAATTGGACCAAAGACAAAATCATAGCTATGGGGCATACCCTTCCGGCACTTCAAAACAAAATTTTCCCAAGAATTCTTATATCCTGCCCAATAGGATTGCGAAGGCAGTGGAAAAATCTTTCCTCGTAACCTAAGAAGCTGATCTACATCGAGCTTCCACTCTAAAACGGCAGGAATTCGCGCGGTAGGATGCATTAGATATTCTGTCGAATCAATATGTAATTTCTTTAGTAACTTGGTTGACACTTGAAGGTTATTTGCACGAACGTTCGCCCATCTCATGGCTTGTTCCCAATTAAAGGTGACATAGAAGCCCTTGCCAAAATCAGTAAATAACCTTTGTGCTTCTAAACTTACTCCATATTGTTCAATTAAATTTGCGGAAAACAAATTTGTTCCATGGTAAACAGTATAGAGTCCACTTGTCACATTCTTGCCCTCCCACTCAATCCAAGTCAACCTATATTATGTAACGAGCACCAAGTGTATAACTTATATTAGGAATTAATCAGGAAGCAATATGGATGGAACAAAGGCACCTTGTACGATAAAAGGAAAGGCATATTGTCTCAGCGTAAATCTCCTAAGAACAAGGAAAAATCGTTTTATTTTGTATCCTACCGCTAAAGAAAAGAGATGAATCCGCTAGTTTGAAATGGTCCACAACGGAAGGTGTATCTCTATTAAATCCAGCTCTTTTTTAAGAAACTCCTCATTCCAGAAGAAGACCCTAATGTCCCTCCTCAACTCATGATTCTATTTTTTTGTGCTTTGACTTTATACATCTTTTGATCCGCTGCTTTTAAAATTTCGTCAAAGTTCTTTCCCTCAGTTGGATAGATGGCCGTACCAATGGAAACACCAATTTCCAGTCCTTTTGGAGAGATGTCTATAAGTCTTTGATGTATCTCTTCTATCCTTTTTTCCAAGTCTTTTCTTTTCGGGGGATTAGGAAAAAGGATGATAAATTCATCGCCACCCCAACGTGCCACTTTCTCCTTTCTCCCTGCCGCTTCCAACAGTTGGCTCGCAATCATTTTTAAAAAATGATCCCCTGCTTTGTGTCCGTATCGATCATTAATGATTTTAAAGTCATTGACATCCAAAAGGAGAATGGCAAATTCTCCATCATTTTTCTCAACTTTAGAGATGTATTGATTCATATACCTTCTATTATAAAGCTTTGTTAGCGTGTCCATTTCAGAATAATATTTTACGACATCATATTGTTTTCCACACCACCAAGCAAGCGCAATCATAATAGGAAAACCAATAAACTCGATTTCAGCAATGAAACCGTCACGCAGATAATAATGAAACATATACAACACATTTAATGTACCAACAATCAATATGGCTGTCATTCTTCCCTTTGATCCCACGACTTCATCATCCTTTTACTAACCCGTCCTATTAGCCCAAGTTTTGTAATAATGGTTGTTCCTCTTCTTGCGGACTCTCTACTAGTGAAGTGCATTCTCTGGTGAATAAATTATGGTGATTTTTCTCATATAAACGAACAAAGGCATCTACAATTTCAGGATCAAACTGTGTTCCTTTATTTTTTTTAATTTCAAATAAAGCATCTTCAATCGACATTTTTTGACTGTATACCCGTTTTGATGTCATTGCGTCAAAGGAATCAGCCACACCCATGATTCGAGCAACTATTGGGATTGCGTCTCCTTTTAGACCATTAGGATAGCCTTTTCCGTCATAACGTTCATGGTGGTACTTCACAATATCTAAAATCCCATTGTCTTGGAATTCCTTTACATGCTTAATCATTTCATATCCTATCACAGGATGTTTTTTAATCGTGTTAAATTCATCCTCGCTCAATTTCCCTGGTTTTAAGAGGATTGATTCAGGGACCCCTATTTTTCCAATATCGTGCAGCAATCCTCCAATTCGAATGGTATCAATCATGTCATCAGACAATTTCATCTCCAAAGCAATGTTTGTCGCGTAATAGGAAACATTGTTTGAATGTCCAGATGTATAGGTATCCCTGGAATCTAGGGCATTCGAGAGAGTAGAAATGAGTACTAGGTGATCCTCCTTGACCTTTTGATGCTTTTTCATAAACCCAGCAGAGATAAATGTAATAATCAAATAAGAAATTTCCAGAAGGATTAGTTTAAGAAAAGAGGTAGACTCCAGTTCTTGCATGAATCGAATGTAAACCACTGCAGTTGTGACTAAGATTAAAAACCACGTAGGTCGGCTAAAAAAACCGATTCCTAAGCTAACCGTTGTAAGGATATAGAGAATATAGATATGTTGTTCACCCAAATCATAGAAAAGCAAAGTCGTGCTAATTAGTAAAAGAATAATAAAACAATAGCGAAAAAAAACAGGTTTATTTAACAGATTGTCTATCGTAAGCCTCACTTTGTACTCCCCCATCATCTTGAGCGAAACTCTTGTTTGTTCAATGGTTTGTTTAAAATAATTTTACTATAGAAATAGGTTCAATAAACCAAGAATCAGCATTTGTTCAAAAAATTGACATTTTTTTCGCATTCTCGACACTAGGATATATGGATTGCACCTTGTCCCCACAATGTGTAAGGTGCCAGTCCTTGTTACCTACAAAAATAGACTTCTCGCTAGGAGAAGTCTATTTTATCGTATAGTAACAGGATAACCTCGCTTGTATTCTATCCTGAATAACCCTTGTTTCTCAATTGCAGGAGACCGTATTCCAATTTCGTTTATACTTCCGCCATTTTATAGAAGTCATTCTCAACCTTTTTGGATTGTTTGCTATACTCATTGAATTGTTGGATGATCTCTGCCATCTCTTTGCTGTAAACATTGATGTCAGAAATCATTTCATCGAGTTTACCGAAATCAAAGTTTCCATCAATCATTTGCTGATACAGGGAAGTCTGTAAAGTTAGCTGTTCCTGATAGTCATCAAAAAATGGATCCAAAACTTTTTTTCGTTCGTTTATCAAGTTTACTAGTTTCGTTGCTTGATTTTTTTGATCTTCATCTTTTAATTCCTTGACATGTTCTTTGATGGATGTTGCTTCATTGTAGGACTTAAGAAAGCTTTCTTCCGCCTCTTTCAATAACTTGTCTTTTATCCTGATATATTCATTAACGTCTTCTAGCTTTTGGATAATAAGATCTTTATCCTTGACTTCAAGGTGAATGACTTCACTATAAACAGCGTGTGATTTTTGTCTATATTGATCCAATTCTTTTTGGTTTTCGATAAATTCCCGCTCAAAGGAAGACGACTTTTCCATTATTTCTTGGATTTTAGTTGCCTGGTTATCATTTGACTGATATTGAATGAAAATAACCCCTAGAATGACAATCACTATTAGAATGATAAGTAGCTTCAGTTGTTTCAATCTTTCTCACCCCCGCTCCCGATGTTATTTGATAGAAACACAGCGACCGTTGCAAGGGAAAGTGATGGGGGCCATCTCATTGGTCAACACTTTGGTTTTATAGCCTTGTTTCTTGATGTAAGAGAGTAACTTCGGCAAATGTTTAACGGTCTGTGGTTTATCATGTAAGAGGACTATTGGTGTTTCCCCTTTTTGTTTTAGTTTTTGAATCTCTTGAATACTGTGTTGAACATATCGTTGATTTTGAAATTCCCAATCTAGTGTGTCTACATTCCAATCCCAGACGGTAAAATCATGTTGAGTTAATACATACCGCATTTCCTCTGTTAAATAGGGAAAACTTCCATAAGGTAAACGAACAACCTGGGTAGAAACGCCTGTCACGTCTTCCACCAATTCCATCGTCTTGGTCATTTCTTTTAACGGAGCAGATGAACTGCCGTAAATTTTCTTGACATTATGAGTCATGCCGTGCAAAGCAAGTCCGTGTCCATCCTCGTTCATCTTTTTAACTGCTTCAGGATATTTTTGGATGTTTGGGCCAATCATGAAATGAGTTGCTTTCATATCGTAATCATCTAGGATGTCCAATAACTGATGAGAAACCTGTGAGGGTCCATCGTCAAATGTTAAATAAATCACATTCTCCCGCTGATCTTGTTCATTTTGCTTCGCAAAAGCTTCTAATCTAGCAAGTTCATGTTCTTCTAAATTTTTTTCAATAATGGATTGACTTAAAGTCGAGTCAGCTAACGCTGCCATAGGTTCTGAGTAAAAAGACAAAGTTTCTAGTGATTCCTGGATTTTAGTCTTATTTTCTTTCGCTGCTTCCTTTACATTGTTGCCAAGTATTCCAGACAAAAGAACAATCATACTGATTCCAATAATGGAAACAACTATCTTCCCCTTTGTGTTTAATCGCTTGCGCTTGCGCTCCCGCACGTTCTCTCCTCCTAAAGTGATATTTGTACAAATTGATGCATATCATGACAAATTTCGCACAAAGGGCATCATTCAATTCTATAGATTTATAAGCTGCAAGATTAAGAGAGCCAGTCTAAAATCCCCCGCCCCTTGCAGTGAACAATTCGACAAATTTCCCTGCATTACCAAATTTTATCCTATCATAAGACTCATTTTTATTTAAGGGGGTTTGCACTTTTTTTATGAAAATTAAGGAATTTATGAGACTATCAGCATCTAAAACTCAAAAATAGAAGAGGTTAACGAACAAACAGTAGGTCGAAAGCATGATTTTTCCTTTTTTAGACTTGGTAAAGTACACTGCAAAGTTGCAATTATAAACTAACTTATTCCCAGTTAATTGGGCTTAGGTGTTGGAAAACCTATTAACTGATGTTTCCCCAATACTTAATATAATGATTGCAATCTTTAATTTAATAAGAACCCTTCAATTGATACATATAATGAAAATAAACATACAACAAGTAGAAACCCACCCATGACTTTCCGTTCTTTCTTAAATTCTTCTAACCCCAAAACCAACATCGTAAGACCTAAGAATAAAATCATACTATCCCCAAACTTAAAATCTCTCGTAATGACTCCATAAGAAGCAAATAAAAGAGTTATTAGTGATAATACATAACGAAGAATTTTTAACATCATTATCCCACCTTTGTTCTAAATATACTTGTTCCGTTAGTATTTAGCGAGCAAAAACAGAGGAGAAACGTTTAACCATAGCGTTTACCCCCTTGATGACTCGTTCTCTTTGGGTGAGTGGAAATGTATCGATATGCTTTAACAAGTTGCTAAACACTTGGCTCACCTTGATAAACTACAGAACATTTGTTCTTATCCTGATTTTGAAAGGGATCAAATCCAAACAATGACTTACAACAAAGACAAAATAAAGATACCCTATAAGAACAAAATGGTTAGATTCCCTTTTAAAATTTAAGGGAATCTAACCATTCTCCTATGAAAATCGTAGTAACGTTAGCCTAGTTGGATTGACTAGCTCACGCCTTTTTAATTGGTTTTCAAAGTATAGATTTGCAGCTATCGCAAACAAGACAATCGCTAATAAAATGAAGAGACTATTCACATACTTTTTTAGAGTAGCATACTGAGTAGCAATCCAACAGAACTCATTAAAAAACAAACGATAGAAAAACGCTTAATTAAAGGATAGCCTAATCGATACCCAATGATTGCACCTATTCCAGTTGTGATAAAAACAAACCAAAACATGACCAAATTGCTTGCTTCCAATTGCATAATCACATTAAATACGACTGACCACCATGATATGCTTACTGCTTCTCGGTTATCCCGATAGAATGGAATCAGCATACATCCTAACAACACACTAAAGAAAATCGTTATGATAGGTGGTTGAAGCAAATAGAAAATGGAGTTCACATTTAATAACATAAAGATGGTCAGAAAGACAAATCCCCATCCATTAGGTCGATAGCGTTTCAAGGCTAGGATTGACCAAGCGTATACACCAAGCGTCAGCACAGCAAAAATCCATTCTTTCCCTTCCCAATTATCAGACCAATAATACAAGAATGTGCTTACCACAACCGCTAGAACATACACGAGAAATTGCTTCATTTATCATCATCCTTATTTATTAAGAAGCACAGATTGACTTGTTTAGGAAAAAGAAGACGGATTGTTTAAAGAGATCTGGATCTCTTCATTCGTTTTTTTCTCACATTCATCATCATAATAAAAATGGCGATAAGAGTAAGGATTAGTCCAATAGAAAGATAAATGGGTGTAAAAACAGATTCTTCTTCTTTTTCTTCATTAGTCTGGCTTTGAGCTACTTTTTCTGGTGGTGGACTTTGAACAATTTCCTCTGATTCATTCACTAAAGGAATCGTAGCCATAAAATTTTGGTTATCAATTGAAAGTTCAAGATTTCCTTCTGCAGTAATTCTCTCGTTGATTACTTCCCCATCTGTAACAGGAATGGAATAGTTTTCTTGAGTTATGTATGTAAGATCATTTTGTTTATACTCTTTTCCTACTGGAATCTCAACGAGTTTAAACTCTCCAAAGGCATAGTCAAGCAACTTGACTGTATCCATATAAGCTGTATTTGATGAAGGCCCTTTTAAAACCACAACAATGACAGACAGATCGCCTCTTTTAGCTGTTGTAATTAACGTGTTTCCGGATTCGTCCACGTAGCCTGTTTTACCGCCTGTCACTCCTTCATACGGTCTTTCACGCATTAATTTGTGATGGGTAAAAATGGTGGTATTCCAAGATTCACCTTCCCACTTTAATTCCCTCATAGCAAAAATAGAACGAAATTCAGGATTCTTCATGGCATACTGAGTAACTTTCGCTAAATCTTTTGCTGTTGTTACATGATCAGGATCAAATAACCCATGGGGATTTTTAAAGTGAGTATGCTCCAGGCCAATGTCTTTCAAATAGAGATTCAGATGATTGGCATATTCTTCAACTGACCCATGTAGATGTTCTGCAATCGCAATTCCAGCATCGTTCCCAGAGTTTACTAGCAATCCTTGAACAAGTTTTCTTAGAGGAACTTGCTCTCCCTCTTCTAAATAAACCCTTGTACCATCAGCGTTTCGAGCACGTTCACTTACGGTAGCAATTTCATCAAGTTTCCCAGATTCAATTGCGTATATTGCCGTGGCGACTTTCGTTAAACTTGCCGGGTACGCCGGAACATCCGCGTTCTTTTCGTACAGAACCCTCCCGCTGTTTTCCTCCATGATAATATAAGCTTCACATTCAATCCCTAATTTCTCTTCCTCTTCCTCTGCGAATGCATTTGTAGAAACAAACAACATCAACATGAAAGGGATTACAAGACCCATCACCATTTTCTTCATCAAGCGCCTCCTCTCTCTATCTGGGAAAAGACACGCGGGACACTGGGACAGGTACATTGTCCCACAACAAAATGCAATTCGGGACAAGGAACCTGTCCCTGCGTCCCAGACTATTCCCATTAGGTGTCTTATTTGTAATATTTTTCATTCGCTTGATAATTTTAATAATAGACTCACTTACTCTATTTTTCTAGACTTTTTTTCAGAATCATAGGTATTTTGTCCCGCATTAAACAAATTTTTTTGATGAAATACCTTGTCATAAAAGTTATTAGAAGTCTAATTATCCACACTTTATAAGTTTTATCCCACTGTGAATAACCTACGTGTAATATTGGACCACTCCCCTATGGGTGTTGTGGTACCATTAATAAAAATAGTTTCACGGGACCGAGCTTATGGAGGGAGAGATTTAAATGCCAAAACAAACGAAGGTACTATGTATAATAACCTCTTTTAATTTAGATGACAGCAAAAAGATCGACTACAAAGAAGGAAAAGAATATCGAGCCGAAATCATCGGGGATGATGTTCTAGTGGAAGATGAATCAGGGCACATGTACTTAGCTGGTCACAGCGCAATCGAAGCAGTTCGATTAGGGATTCAAGAAAAGGAAAATGGACGGTGGGATGACTGGTTTAATGAGCATTTCAGATTTCTAGATTAATAAATTCATTCGCCATCCTATGAAGATGGCGAGTTTTGTGAACCATGGGGACTGGTTATTTTTAGCCTTGTCGATAACAGCGTACCATGCAGCTTTCCTTGACTCCTGCTTAAAAATCCGTCAATGCACTTCCAATGGCCATTAAGATCAAAAAGCCATAAACGAAAGTCACTCCTATTCCATATAAAAAAACTTGATCTGTTTTTACTAGCCTAATTTTTTCTAAGATTACGATGACAAACCTCGTAACCACGAGTAAAAAAAAGAGCAACATGCATGCCATCGCACCAATGAATGGAATCTCTGTCAACATCCTCATCCCATCAGGCAAATCATTGGTTAATATCCCAATGGTCATGCCAAAATAAATCCATAAAAAAGCTCTTAACGCAATCGAAAAGAAAAAAGTCGAATAGCGATGAACATAAGGAGCATAAGAATAATCCAGTCTCATGATCCAGCTGAATATATATTTGATACAAAGCCGACACGAAATGATGGGATGCTTCCAAGCAAATGAAAAATTACTCATTTGATTCCGAACATAAGAGGTCTTACCAAACTTCATCTTTATAGTGTCCTTCATTAGCCTCATCTAAAACCACCTACTTAGTCAACGTTACGTTCAAAGAGTCATAAATTACCACAAGCTACATTTCTATCTATATCTTGAGTTGCCTTACATCTCTTCCATCAATAAAGGACTAGCAGTGATCCGCTAGTCCTTCCTGATACAGGTTGATTTTCCTTATGATTAAGTACTCTAGTCTATGAAACACGAAGGATTCCTATGCTTCAAAAAGAGAATGATAAAGGTTTAGAGAATATAGAAAATCAACAACAATATAATGTTAATCGGTAAGCTAATTAACATAAACAACCCTGTATACTCTTTAGGTTCGTTGCCCTTTTTAGCAATCGAAAAATACTCAACACATAAATTATTCATGGTAATCAGTCCTACAAAAACGAAGTAAAGAAGCACGTTCTCTTTGTACATAGATGTAAATGCAGGTGAAAAAAGGATTAAAAAGGTAAAGATCCGAAAACTACCTCTCGAAAACCAATCGTATTTTCCACCTACAAACTGTTTGAGATTGTATTCTCTATCCATCTTCTACTCACTCCTAAAATCTGATCCTAAATAACTAGCAGCAAGCTTACTTTTTGAAAAAATAAGCTATAATTTATAGGCCTTCAACCTCTAAACCTTCTTAAACTATATCAATATAACTCTCCTTTTTCTACCAATTGACAGGGTAACTCATTAAAATAAGCATTTCTTCCTAATCGTAGTAAACAGTAACAATCCATTTAAATCCTAATATAGCAATTAAGGCCTAATACGAAACGAGCAAACCTGAATTCCGAACGAAACTAGATCTCCGTCCCTGTGTCCCATTTTCAGGATATCAGAAAAACCATTATATACGCCCTTCCTAAATCTGTGTATTTGCCATCTCTTATAGTAATGAATGGAAAAAGAGGTGGTACATTTGCATGAGAAACACATGGGTTCAAAACCCGCCAGTACGAAACTTACGAAATTTGTTGATCCATTGCCGATACTCAAGACGTTAAAACCAAAAAGGATGACCAAGGATGGACCTTACTATGAGGTGATAATGGAGGAATTTGAACAAAAGCTTCATAGAGATCTACCTCCCACAAAGGTATGGGGATATAATCGTCAAGTACCAGGACCGCTGATTGAGGCAAATAAAGGAGAGCCGATTCAAGTGAAATGGATGAATAACCTGCCGACTAAACATTTCCTTCCTGTGGATACATCTTTTCATGCTCATGAAATGCCTGAAGTCCGAACGGTTACCCATTTACACGGAAGCGAAACTCCTCAACCAAGCGACGGCTATCCAGAGGCCTGGTTTACGAAAGACTTTGAAGAAGTAGGTCCGTTTTTTGAAAGAGAAGTGTACGAATATCCGAATCACCAGCGAGCGACCATGCTTTGGTATCATGACCATGCGATGGGCTTAACGAGACTGAATAACTATGCCGGCCTAGCAGGAGCCTATATAATCCGTGATAAATGGGAGGAATCCTTAAATCTTCCAAAGAAAGAGTATGAAATCCCCTTAATCATCCAGGATCGTTCTTTCAATCCTGATGGGTCTTTATTCTATCCTCAGCAGCCTGACGATGCAGCCGACAACCTCCCTAACCCATCGATTGTGCCTGCGTTTACTGGCGACACTCTTTTAGTAAATGGAAAAGTATGGCCCTATTTAGAGGTCGAGCCAAGAAAATATCGGTTTCGGATATTAAACGCCTCGAATACACGGAGCTACCAATTGCAATTAGGAGCAGGTCTTTCCTTTTACCAGATTGGGACCGATGGAGGTCTAATGCGAAGACCGGTAAAATTAGAAACAATCCCGATGCAACCTGCTGAGCGTATTGATGTCATCATTGATTTTAGTAACATGAAAGGAAAAGAACTAATCTTAATGAATAATCTTGGAGAAAATGCTAGTCCAGAAGACGAAACAAATGAAGTCATGAAATTTAAGGTGACAAGACCCTTATCTGGAGAAGACAGAAGTGTGATTCCGAAGATATTATCGGATTTTCGTTCTTTAAAGCATAACAAAATCACATCGAACCGAATCGTAAAGTTAGTTGGTTCTGCAGATGAGTTCGGTAGACCCCTTTTATTGCTCAATAATAAAAAATGGCATGACCCAATCGAGATTACACCAGAACTAGGCTCAACTGAAATCTGGTCATTTATGAACACAACAAACTTCACCCATCCAATGCATATTCATTTGATTCAATTTCAAATTTTGGAACGCCAGCCTTTTGATTTGGAGCGTTATAATGAAGATGGTCAAATCATTTTCACAGGACCGCCTAAACCACCCGAACCCCACGAACGAGGGTGGAAAGATACCGTCGCTGCGCCTGCTGGACAGATGACACGGGTCATTGGAAAATACGCTCCTTATGCAGGGCATTATGTTTACCACTGTCATATCTTAGAGCACGAAGACTATGATATGATGCGACCGTTTAGAGTGGTTGACCGGCACGGGGGGACTGGTTCATCATTTACAAATAGGAACCATCACCCACAGGATCATTGAAATGAGTTTAAGTCATCTCGATAAAATAAAAGAATTTTTTATAGCTAATTTTATTTTCTAGTTGCCAATCACACCCTCTGTCTTTCCCTATTTTCAGTAGCAAAAAAGCGATTCCCATCAGGAAATCGCTTTTTCATTTAAGGATTTAAGTCATAGATTCTGCCTTTAATTAAATAGGCTGCACTCTCTGCAATATTTGTGATATGATCGCCCACTCTTTCTAGGTGACGATTGACAAATAGTAATTGGACCACATGGTTCGTTTCTTCAGGATGCTCACTTAAATAGCTTGTTAGTTCTCGGTACACGAGATCACTTAATTCGTCCACCTTGTCATCCATGTCACCCACTTCTTTTGCAAGGGACATCTCTCCTTCAAAAAAGGCTTTAAGCGACTTTTGCAGCATGCTGAGACAGATGCCCAAGATTTCTTCAAGTTTTGCGGTATTTGCTTTGCTGTCTGATTTTCCAATTTGGAGGGTCGCCTTTGCAATATTGACGGCAAAATCGGCAATCCGTTCCACCTCAGATGAAATTTTAATGGCACCGATAATCATTCGTAAATCTCTCGCTACCGGCTGTTCTTTTACCATAAGCCAAAGGGCTAAGCGATTAATTTCTTCCTCTAGATCATCGACCTCGTCATCTTCTTCTAACACCCTTAATGCACCTTCAATATCTTGTGTCTTAAGTGAGCTAAAAGCTTTTTCTAGCATGACAATGGTCTGTCTTTCCATTTCGACTATTTTCTCTTCCAGTTCCTTTAAACTGCTTTCAAAACTTTCACGAACAACCATACTTCATCCTCCACTCATCCGAATCGACCAGTTACATAGTCTTCCGTTCTTTGATCACTTGGCATTGAAAAGATCTTACTCGTCTCATCAAATTCGATAATTTCTCCGTTCAAGAAAAACGCTGTTTTATCTGAAACACGGGCCGCTTGTTGCATATTGTGAGTTACAATGACAATCGTATATTCATTTTTCATTTGCGCAATCAGTTCCTCTACCTTTAACGTAGATATGGGGTCCAGGGCAGATGTAGGCTCATCCATTAAAATAACATCCGGCTTCATCGCAATCGCCCTTGCAATACAAACTCGTTGCTGTTGCCCGCCTGAAAGTCCAAGTGCAGAGGTTTTGAGACGGTCTTTCACTTCGTCCCAAATCGCTGCCCCACGAAGGCTTTCTTCCACAATTTTATTTAATTCACCTTTGTTTTTAATCCCTTGCATTCGTGGACCGTACGCCACATTATCATAAATGCTCATTGGAAACAGATTCGGCTTTTGAAACACCATTCCCACTTTAGTGCGCAATTTAATGACATCATTCGATTGATAAATATCTTCTTGGTCAATCTTGATTTGACCATTGATCCGAACGCCATCGATTAAATCGTTCATTCTGTTTAATGTACGAAGGAACGTAGACTTTCCACATCCTGATGGACCAATGAGTGCCGTGACTTCTTTTTCATTAATATCAATTGAAACCTCATAGAGAGCTTGTTTCTCTCCATAAAATAAATTAAGGTTGTTTACACTGATTTTTGTCTGAGTATCAGACTGTGAACTACTTTTACTTGTCACTGATTTCTTCTCCGTACGGTTTCGCTCGAGTGTTGTTGTATTCATCCTTCACTCTCCCTCTTCGTTTAATAGTTCGCTTTATCGAATTTTTTGGAAATATAGGTTGCAGAAAGATTTAAAACTAAAATAATCACAATAAGGACAATCCCTATCGCGGCGGCAAGTTCAATATCACCTGCTTCTTGGGTAACTAAATAAGAATGAACGGTCAGTGTCCGTGCAGATGAGAATATACTTGCAGGCATGGCCGCTACCGTTCCTGCTGTTAAAAAGATAGCCGCCGATTCTCCGATTATTCTTCCCATTGAGAGAATAATTCCTGACAAGATTCCTGGCATCGCACTTGGCAAGATTACCTTATAAAGTGTTTGCAACTTCGTGGTTCCTAACGCTAATGAACCTTCACGATAAGCATGAGGAACGGTTTTTAATGATTCTTCGGTTGTTCGAATCACGACCGGCAATGTAATGATGGTCAATGTCAGGGATGCAGAAATAATCGACATTCCTAACTTTAGACTTGTGACAAAGAATACCGCACCGAACAATCCATAGATAATCGATGGAATTCCTGTTAAACTTTCCGTTGCAAATCGAATGATTCTTACTAATTTTCCTTGTTTCGCATACTCTTGTAAGTAAACAGCGGCCATTATCCCAATGGGAGTGGCAATGACTAAGGAAATGACGATGGTATAAAGAGTGGTTACAATCATCGGCCAAATTCCGCCCCCACCCGTTGGCGAATAATCACCAAAGATAAAATGAAAGCTTATCAAGCCCATTCCCTTATAAAAGATGTACCCTACAATCGTGACTAAGAACGCGACGGTTAAGAACGCCGCAAACCAAAGCAGGAACAGGTAGAATTGATCTTTTATTTTCCTCAAGGTTAATGCATTCCTTTCGCGCTAATTTTAGCTAAGACAAAATTCAGGATTAAGATGAACGAAAATAAAATAATCCCTGTTGCAAATAGCATGTTTTGATGCGTCCCAAACGCATAACCCATTTCTAAGGCAATGTTCGTCGTTAACGGACGCAAACTATCTGTTAAGCTAGTTGGGATCAGTAAACTATTCCCTGCAACCAAGATAACGGCCATGGTCTCCCCAATCGCTCGTCCCATCCCCAAGACGATTGCCGTCATGATTCCTGATTTTGCTGCTGGAACCACTACTTTAAAAATAGTGCCAATTGGGGAAGCTCCTAATGCTAAGGATCCTTCTCGGTACGTTTTTGGTACCGCACGAATGGCTGTTTCCGCTACAGTTACAACCGTTGGGAGCATCATGATAGCTAATACGAGGATAACCGCAATTAAGCTTTGTCCTTTGGCTAATCCAAATTTGTCTTGTAAAAAAGGTACGATGATTGCTAGTCCAAAAACACCATAAAGGACAGAAGGAATACCTGCTAACAGCTGAACAGCCGGTGAAAGAATTCTGGCAACTGGTTTAGGGGCAATCTCAGCTAAAAAGATGGCCGTAAATAATCCAATCGGAACTCCAATAATAAGTGCTCCAATCGTCGCGTAAATGGATGCAATGATCATCGGGAGGATTCCGTATTGGTCTTCACTGGGAACCCAGTCTGATCCAAGGATAAAGTCCATAAAGCTATACCCTTCTGCGACAAACGGGTGGGCTCCTTTATAGAAAACAAATCCAATGATTAAAGCTAAACTGATGACAGAAAGAAGCGCACAAAACAAAAAGATTCTTCCTGAAAGGGATTCTAACATGTATTTTCTTTTATTTGACTTTCCCTGATGTTCATTTTTCATAGGTAGGCTAGACATCCATACATTCCTCCGTTATTAACTCCCAAACATGCTACATGATGTTGAGCATAAAATTATTGTACAGGTATGGCTCCAGATTCTTTTGCAATGTCTTGTCCTTCTGCACTCAGAATATAATCGATGAACTTTTGTCCTTCTTGTGTTAAGTTCTCATCCTTATGAACAAATAAAAACGGTCGGGACAAACGGTAACTTCCTTCTAACACATTTTCTGCCGTCGCACTAACACCATTAATGTCGACAGCTTCAACACTTTCATCTACATATTCAAATGAAATGAATCCCACAGCATGCTTATTCGTCGCCACCGTTGTTTTAATATTTCCATTCCCACTAGCAACAATGGCACTTTTGACTAATTCCCCAGATGAGTATTCGACAATTTCTTGAAACGCATCACGGGAACCAGAACCATCTTCACGGGATACAACAACGATTTCCAAGTCTTCCCCGCCAAGCTCTTTCCAATTGGTGATTTCCCCGGTGAAAATACCTTTTACTTGCTCCAACGTTAAATCTTTTACTTTATTGGTTGGATGAACAACGACAACGATTCCGTCATAGGCAATCACTGTTTCCTTTAATCCACTTTCTTTTTCCTCAGGTTTTAAATCACGGGAGGACATCCCAATTTCAGACACTCCATTCAGTGCATTCGTAATCCCAGCCGAAGAACCAATTTGATTAATTTCTATTTTCACTTGCTCTTTCTCTCCATACTTTTCAGCCAATTTCTCAGCTAGTGGTCCAACAGATGTCGATCCCGATATCGGAATGGTAGGACCATTGCCAGCATTACCAGTAGCATCATCGTTATTTCCACAAGCAGTTAGGAATAAGATGAGCAGAATCGGGAAAAAGATTCTAGTTCGTTTATTGATCATTTTATAACCTCCATGAGGCATTAAAGCCCGGTTGCAGTTTCATTTATTTCTTGATGTGAAAAATATACCGATTTGTTGTTAATCTTTCGTTAATCTATTGTTAAGATATTGTAAATTGTATTGACAGAATATTAAATTATCATCCATCGCTTCAGCAATGGTTAATCTAATGAAGAATAAAAAATTTCAATATTTCTTAGGATGAGCGTTAACCGGAAATGAATGCATAAATACAAAAAAAGGTACGTAATCATTTGATTTACGTACCTTTTTGTGCGATTTATAGTGTAATGTAAAATGCGAAAAACTCTAAAACGCAGATTATCCATACTTGTTATCACTTATGAAACTCCAAGACATCTTGACTCATTGAAAACAAACTCTGTCGGGAAAAAGGAAAATGAAAACAATAGATTAATTTCAGAAGTAAGGCTTCACTCTCACGAAATGGAGAAAAGGACATTCAATTCCTTCCTTTTTGTTTAGAGCAGCACCTTTCACCTAACTTTACATGGAGTTGAATTTTTTACTCCCATATCTAATGAGTAAAACAACACCTCCACCAAGGATGGATGCCCACCAGGAAAAGTCAAAGGCCGGGCCTATTTCTGGCATAAACTTTGCTACTAATAAAACTACGGCCATCCCTAAGGCAGCAACCACTCCTGCTAGGATAGAGCTTTTTGTAGTATTGTCCTTTTCTTTAAACAACGATCTTTTAATTAATTTTAAGATTAGCACAATGGTACAAATAACAAACCCAGCAATTACAAGTGCTATACAGATCGAAGATAATGGATAAACCATTGTCTTTACTTCGGTAAATGGCGAAAGTAGCAGAAAAAGAAAGCCTCTAATGATTAAAAACCAGCCGATAATCGTTCCAATAATGCCTCCAAAGTATGGGATTAGCTGTCTCTTTTCTTCTTTTGGAAGCTGTTCAATCAGCTCATCTGCAAACCCCTTTGGATTATCACCAAATATGTCTACAGCTGTTTGCCCAGCCTTTTGTCCGTCCAGTAAATGATCTAGTAATTCCATCAACACTTCCTCAGATTGCTGTTCAGAAAGAGAAAATTGAAGACGAATATAAAGAAGTAAATTACTATAATAAGCTTCATTTTCAGGCGTTAATCTTTCTCTTTTCAGATTGTTCTCTTCAATTAACTTTTTTGCGTTCATCCTTCTCTCCTCCCAATCAGTAGTTCGTTCACAGGCTTAGAAAGTTGCTTCCATTCAGCGATAATCGTCTCTAGTGCCTCATGCCCCGTTTCTGTCAAAAAATAATATTTCCGATTTGGTCCAGATTCTGACGGGCGCATTTCTCCTCGTATCAGTCCATTCTTTTGGAGCCTTAAAAGAATGGGATAAATCGTGCCTTCACTCACTTCAGCTAAACCAATACTCAGCAACTTTTGTGAAAGTTCATATCCATAAACAGGCTCCTTTTCAATCACAGCCAACACACACCCGTCTAAAATTCCTTTTAACAATTGGCTTCTTATCGACATATTCATGACCCTTTCTCCACTAATATGTTATACAAGGTAGTGCGCAGTAAAAAAATAATGAAATGCACGGTATTTGGTAAAACAAGATAGCTCATTAAAAAACAACTACTTTGTTATACATAGTAGTTGTTAAAATTGTAAATTTTTTTCTGTTTATTGTCAATAGTTCATCGTCTTGATAGCCTAGACCAATCTTCCGCTATTGAAGACCAATCTTCATCCATGCTTTACTGCTATACACATCTTTATTGCAAAGATATTCTTCACTAGTATTAAATAACTTTCTCCGTTCTCCTCCCTTACCTACCAGATACGAGCTGAAGACACCGCATTCCCGCAAAATATTAGACGAGGAAAAAGGCAATAAACTATGTGTATTTAGCACATAGTGTAATAAGATAGATTTCAAGATAAAAAAAAGCGTCAATCCTTTTGTGGTCAACGCTTTAACGCATCATGATAGTAGGTCCTATTTCAAAGGTTCTAAAAAATCCCGTACTCATTAGGGGAATTCTCTGGAACAGGATGTCCTAAATCCCACATTTCCACAATTATATGATTTTCAAATCTCATGATATGAACAACAGCTACTCCAAGGTCCTCTGGTTTTTGTTTTACATGTGAATGTACGGCAACAAGGTTTCCCTCTGCAATTACACGCTTAACCTCAAAACTCTTATCAGGATTTTTTGATGCATTTTCTTCCATTGCTATCATCAGTGAATTTGCATCTCCACGAAAATATGGGTTATGATGGCAAAAGTCCGGACTTATGTATGTGTTATAGGCTTCTCGAACTCTTCCTGAAGCAACTAGTTGCAGAAAAGAAACCGCTATTTCTTTATTTAACCTTGCATGATCCTTTTGCTGGTCATGATTCATATCCATCATCCTTTCCTTTGTATTGTTGGCAACTCAATCATACATGATTTTCATATAAATGGTAAAAAAGCGTCTTGTGCCTACAGCAAAACAAAGGAAATTCTGAATCTGATTTTTCACTACAAGTTACGTTTCTTTCGGTACCATAAATTCACCCTGGAAGCAAAAGAGAAGAAAAAATCAGGGTTTTGGGGAACGGTTCTTAAAGTGGAGTTAGCCGACATCGCCTTTGCATTTGATTCGACTCTTGCTGCAGTAGCTTTAGCCATGACACTTCCAAACACAAATCTTCCGCAGATTGGTGGAATGGATGGAGGGAAATTCCTTGTCATCTTTGTAGGTGGAATGATTGGTCTAATCATCATGCGTTTCGCTGCTAATTTGTTCGTAACCTTACTAAGATCGCGACCAGGATTAGAAATAGCGGCCTTTGCCATCGTAGGCAGGCCCACCACGGAATAATCCCGTATCTGGATCCTTTATTTTATATACTTGTGCAAGTGTACTTTCAATGAGAGCCGTTGCTCCACCGATTAAGGCAATCATCCACATCCAGAAGACAGCACCAGGTCCTCCAAGTGCAATGGCCGTTGCAACCCCTTCCTAATTTTTCCCGTATTTACAATAAGTACTATAATAAATTTAGACATGTGGATAGGTCACAATCCATGTTTCTAGGACAGGGAATGGTCCCTCCATCTCAATATTTGTTTTGGCGAAATATCTTTATCACTTTTCACAGGTCCTCAAAGGCACTTCCCCTCGTTTCTTGGTACGAAATAGATGAGGCAGCATTGAAGGAATAGGTAGGAATTGACCTTAGTATGAAATCTTTAAAATAAAAACATTAGCGTGGTCCTTTTTTCTAAGTTGCTGAACGATTTACATCTGAACAATACCTCCATGCACCTTAAATGAAATAAAAGATGATATCCTAAGTCTGCCTTGTAAATAATAAGGTTGTTCCGTGGAAAAAGAGGAGGTAGGAATATGAAACAGCATCGTCAAACTAAAGGGGTTTCGAATTCAATCATGAAACCAGAATTTTCTGGTACGGACCCACAACAGGTGAAACAAGAAATTCAAAGAGACGTGCAGGCAGGCCAAGGTGCGATGACTTCACGAGAAGCTGGAGCCATGCGAGATTAATCATCTTTTTCTAATTATTTAGGAATCCTAGCGTTCAAATCGTTGGGATAAAAAGGGAAAGCTTAGCTAGATTAATGAACATCTAGTCCCATATGAACTGTGTTAGACATAACCAATAGCAAACACCATAGAAAATGCTTGGAGCACATGACTCCAAGCAGATTTTTCATATTATCGAAATCATCCTGTTCTCTTTGTTAGGATGATTTTTCTATACATCTCCCTAAGCATTAAGGCGATATCTTCATTGATTTCTACAAGGTTCATGTACCTCGAAATCAATTGTTCAAAGTTAATTCCAATATCTGTTCCGAACTTTGCAATAATCGGTCTCAAACTTTTCTTTAACACCGACACTTTTCCGTCCTTTGGTGCAAACTTGTCAAACAGGATGATGTTCCCGTTTGGTTTAACCACTCGTATCATTTCCTCAACAGCTTTATTTGGATTAGGAACCACCGAAAGGATCAGACTTCCAACGACAACATCAAAAGACTCATCATTAAAGTTTAACTGTAGAGCATCCATTTGGATAAAGGTAATTGATGAATCCTTAAATTTCGCTTTGGCTTTGTTTAACATGTCAGGTGAGTAATCTATTGCCGTAACATCTAGCTTAGAATGGTCAATCCATTCTAGCTCTGCGCCTGTTCCAACCCCAACAACTAATACTTTTTGACCTTCCTTGAAGGGAGACATTTCGAATGCTTTTTTTCGCGCCTGAAGGAAGATGCCTGTATTAAAAAATACATCATAAACCGGCGACCATAATGTATAAATGATTTTGTTCCATTTATTATTCATCCTTTTATCTCCTTAAAAGAAGCTTCCCATTGCTGGGAAGCTCTCGTTAATGATCTTTCACTCGGAGAAGTCTTAAGCTGTTTAAGGTAACGAGTAAGGTAGCGCCCATATCCGCAAAGATGGCAATCCAAAGAGTCAGCCAACCAGGAATAACGAGCAACAATGCCACAAGCTTAATCCCTATGGAGAAAGTGATATTTTGCTTAATGATGGCTAAGGCTTTTCTACTTAGTTTCACTGTAAAAGGGAGTTTCCCTAAATCATCAGCCATGAGGGCGATATCCGCTGTTTCAAGTGCTGTATCTGTCCCAGCACCTCCCATAGCCACTCCAACAGTTGAAGCAGCGAGCGCAGGCGCATCGTTTACACCATCCCCAACCATGGAAACGGAGTTGAATTCGTTTTTAAGGTCTTTAATATAGTTCAGTTTATCTTGAGGTAATAGCTCTGCTTTGATATCCGTAACAGCAACTTGCTTGCCAATGGCCTGTGCAGTTCTAGAGTTGTCACCCGTTAACATGATTGTTTTCTCAATCCCTAGGGAATGGAGGGTTTCGATCACTTTTTGACTGTTCTCTCTGACTTCATCGGCCACTGCGACTAACGCCAATATATCCTTTGAGGTTCCAGCAACCATTACGGTTTTCCCTTGGTTCTGTAGGGTTTCAATTTCTTCTTTTCCTTCAGTGCTTATCCCGTTCGGTAGGATTTCTTCAAATAAGTTCGGGCTTCCAACATAATAGGTCTCGCCTTTGATCTTTCCTTTTATGCCCTTCCCCGTAATCGAAGCAAAGTCACTGATATCAACATTAAGAAAATCTAAGTTTTTTTCCTTTGCTTTTTTCAGAATGGCAGAAGCCAGCGGGTGTTGTGAACCATTTTCTAACGCCGCTATCATTTTAAAAAGATCGTCTGAAGCTCCATTTTGCGGAAGATAATCGGTGACAACCGGAAATCCTTTTGTTAAGGTTCCTGTTTTATCAAAAGCAATGGCGTTGATTGAGCCCATTTCTTCGAGATAAATCCCACCCTTGATGAGGACACCGTTCTTTGCCGCATTCCCAATGGCCGTCACGATGGATACTGGTGTTGAGACAACAAGCGCACAAGGACATCCCACCACCAAAACCGCTAAACCTTGATAAATCCACGTATTCCAATCTGCGCCAAATAACGGAGGTACCACGGCCACTCCAAAGGCAATGAGCATAATGACCGGCGTATAATACTTCGCAAATGTATCCACAAAGGCTTGAGATGGGGCTCGTTCTGCTTGAGCTTCCTCAACCAAGTGGATAATTTTCGCAATCGTCGTGTCACCCACAAGTTTGGTTACTTTGACCTCAAGAAGCCCTTCTTCGTTCAAAGTGCCAGCGAACACTTCATCATGGGTTGCTTTCGCGATTGGCACAGATTCTCCAGTAATGGCTGCCTGGTTTACGGCTGAATTTCCTTTTACAACGATTCCATCCATGGCAATTTTTTGTCCAGGTTTGACAATCATAATGTCCCCGACCACAACTTCATCCACTTGAATCATCATTTCTTGATTTCCTCTGCGAATCAGGGCTTCTTTCGGTGCAATGTCCATTAATGACCGGATGGACTGTCGAGCTTTATCCATGGAATACGTTTCAAGCGCTTCACTGATGGCAAATAAAATCACGACAGTCGCTCCCTCTCCCCACTCTCCAATGAAAGCAGCACCAATCACGGCAATCGTCATCAATGTTTTCATATCGAATTGGAAGTGGAAGAGGTTTTTTAAACCTGTAGCAAAGAGCCTGTACCCTCCTATTAAAATTGAAGCTGCATAGGCTAATACGGAAGTTAGAGTTCCTTCTCCATATACATATCCGGATAACCATCCAATTAATAAAAAAACAAATGATAACAGAAGTGTTAAGTGTTTCTTATAGAAAGGTTCTTTGCCTTCTTCAAATCGTTCTTTTTCAGGAATGATTTTTAAGTTTTCAAATGCGCCCGCCTTCTCAAGATCCTTAATGGTAGTATCCCCATAAACCGTGAGCTTGGAAGCACCAAAGTTGATGCTTGCATCTGAAACACCATCCAGGTGTTTTACGTTCTTTTCGAACTTAGAAGCACAGCTTGCTCATGAGAGACCTTGTACTCGGTAAACATTTTTTACTTGCTCTAGTGCTTTATCCACGAGATTCCACCTCCTTGTGATGAGCAAAAGCAATGTGGATCAGTTGCTTTACATGTTCATCATCAAGAGAATAAAAAACCAATTTTCCCTCTTTGCGATATTTAGCTAATCCCATATTTCGTAGAAGCCTTAAATGATGGGAAGCTGTAGCGGTTGTACACCCAACGATATTGGCAACGTCACATACACATAATTCCTCTTCAAGACTTAACGAAAAGGCAATCTTAATTCTAGTATCATCCGATAACGCTTTAAAAATTTTCGAAACTTCTGCAGGATTCTGTTCTGAAATCTCCTGCTTCAGTCGATTTACTTTTGGTTCATCAAAACAGGTGGTTTCACAAACATCATGGCTCTTCATTGCATCCCGCCTCATTCAAATACTCGTTTGAGTATTAGTATATGAAAAAATGCTCAAACAGTCAAAGAATCATTTGAATATTTTTATTATTTCTTTTTAGTTTGGATCTTTTCGGAAACCTTGTTGCTCTTAGATACGATATAGGTGCCTATTGCCTATAACGGGCGAAATAGCTTAGCTTGCCTTGCTTAAGGACAAAATTTCGGCGAAACCTTCGAAAATGTCCATGAGATGGCCTCTCAAGGACAAAAGTTCGGCGAAAACTCTAAAAATGTCCATGAGGCGGGCTCTCAAGGACAAAAATTCGGTGAAACCTTCGAAAATGTCCATGACAACCGCTCTCAAGGACAAAATTTCGCCGAAACCTCCGAAAATGTCCTTGACGACCGCTCTCAAGGACAAAAATTCACTAAAACCTCCAAAAATGTCCTTGACGACCGCTCTCAAGGACAAAATTCCGCTGAAACCTCCAAAAATGTCCTTGACAACCACTCTCAAGGACAAAATTTCGCCGAAACCTTCGAAAATGTCCATGACGACCGCTCTCAAGGACAAAATTTCGCCGAAACCTTCGAAAATGTCCATGACAACCGCTCTCAAGGACAAAAATTCACTAAAACCTCCAAAAATGTCCTTGACGACCGCCCTCAAGGACAAAATTCCGCCGAAACCTTCGAAAATGTCCTTGACGACCGCTCTCAAGGACAAAATTCCGCTGAAACCTCCAAAAATGTCCTTGACGACCGCTCTCAAGGACAAAATTTCGCCGAAACCTCCGAAAATGTCCTTGACGACCGCTCTCAAGGACAAAAATTCACTAAAACCTCCAAAAATGTCCTTGACGACCGTTCTCAAGGACAAAATTTCGCCGAAACCTCCGAAAATGTCCATGACGGGGCCTCTCAAGTACAAAATATAAAATAACTAAAGCCTCAACCCTAAACGGATTGAGGCTTTTTCATATTTTTACAATGTTCCTTCTCGTCTCTCAAACTACTACTAAATGACTTCCTCTAACTCTAGTTACTCTCCTGCTTTTCTATGAAAAAAGTAATCAGTACGAAGAGGAAGAAGGCTAGCAACAGCAACGAGCCGCCAACGATAAAGAGGATCATGACAAAGGTTTCATCTAGATTAAACGGATTAAGATTATACATCCACATTCCAACGGTCAATCCTAATGCGCCTAGCATCCCAAGGATGCTATGGATGGAGACGAGTTTTTTATATTTGATTTTATAAACTTTATAAAAGATTCCCCATGCAAACACAGAAAGCCAGCCGACAAGCAGAATATGGGCATGTATGGGTCTCATGGAATAATCCATATTTCCAGACATTTGCGAGCCAATAAAAGTACCAATGATTCCAAAGATCGCTGCAAAGCGAATTAATCGTATACTCCAGGTTTGTTCCATTTCTTATTCCTCCAGTTTATGATTTAGTGGGAGTTTAATGGTAAAGGTTGTTCCCACGCCAATTTTACTATCTACCTCTATTTCCCCTTCGTGCAAGTCAATAATTTGTTTCACAATCGCTAAGCCAAGCCCTGTTCCGTCTCTTTTTCTCGAAGAATCAACCCGATAAAAACGATCGAAAATTTGCGAAATATTTTCTTGGGACATCCCGATTCCAGTATCTTTAAACATAATCGTTAGCGAGGTGTCATCTTCCGTTAAACTAATCCAGATGTTCCCCATATGATTGTTGTACTTTATCGCATTGGTCAACAAATTGTCCCATACATTACTCATAAGCTCTGCATCCGCCTTGATTTGAACAGGTGGCAGACTATAGGAAACTTCTATTTCCTTTTCCTGAAGACGCCATTGAAATCGACGAATGGTTTGTTTAATCTGTTCATCTAATTGGACTCCTGACACCTTCATCGAATAAGTATTTTGATCAAGAGATGTTAAAAGCAGGAGCTGCTTGGTTAAAGTAGAAAGCCGCTTTGATTCATGATCGATGATTTGGACGTATTCTTGATGTTCACGGTCCGTAATATCCTTCGACATTAAAAGCTCAGCATAACCTTGAATATTCATTAAAGGAGACTGAAAATCGTGTGAAACATTGTTGATGAACGATTTACGCGCTTCATCATTATGCTGTAACTGCTTTTGCATGATGTTAAAGCTTTCAACCAACTGACCAATCTCATCATTTCGCTCAATCTTTAACGGATAATTAAAATTTTCACGGGCAATTTCTTTCGTCGCTTCCGTTAAATTGGTAATCGGCTTAATAAGCTGTCTCGCCATCAAGAGAACTCCGATGATACTCACAACCGCGATTGCCATGAAAAACCAGGCAAGAATCATGTGGATATCAGAAAAAAGCAGTTTATTATTGGGCCGCAAAAACAATCCGTATGGTTGTCCATTCATCGTGAATGGGACCCCTACTGTATTTGTGACATCATTCGAAAAATGCCCCATCATCCAAAACTTATATTGACTCATCCCATGATAAATCTCTTGCGCTTTTAGGACCTTCATGGCTTCATCTGGAAGGCTTGTCTTCGTAAAAGGCCGGCCAAAATAAGCTTCTTCGCCTGCTTCATTTATCACGTAAATCTGGTAGCCAAGTTCCCCTACGGATTCCAAGAACGGTTCAAACGATGAAACATCAGCATGCATCCTCCCGAGGGTTAACGCGATGCCTTCAGCAATCTCTACATTTTGCTCATCAATCTTTTGTTTTGTTGATGTCATGTAAATCAAATTCGCTAAAACAAATCCAATTGTTAGGCTAGTCGCTAAAATGACGAGCGTTGCAACAGTGAATTTCCGGTAGAGTGTTTTCATTCTTTTTCCTCTAGCTTATAGCCAATTCCTCGAACCGTTTGGATTTCAATCGATGCCTCGTATTTTTTTAAACGCTCACGGATTCGGTTCATATGCGTATTAAGCGTCTGCTCTCCGCCTTCATAATCGAATCCCCATACTTGTTCAATTAGTAGACTTCTAGGTGTAATCTTGTTCACCCGCGAAGCTAAAAGGCTTAGTAGTTCAAATTCCTTCAGGGGGAGAAGGATGGTTTTCTGATCGATGACTAATTCAAAGTTTTTGCGATCCATCATCACATTTCCTATTTTTACGATGCTTTCCATCGACCGCTCCACACGTCGTAAAACAGCCGCAACCCGGAATAACAGTTCCTTCACCTCAAAAGGCTTGACAATATAGTCTTCAGAACCAGATAAAAAGCCTTGTTCTTTGTCATCGATTTGTCCTTTGGCCGTAAGCAGAATGACGGGGATATCAAAGTCCTTTGTTAAGATCTTTGTCAGATCAAATCCGTTCATCTTTGGCATCATCACATCTACAATCGCCAAATCAACTGTTTTTTCTTCTAAAAAGTCCAAAGCTTCTTCAGCATGATTCGCTCGATATACTTGGTAGCCTTCGCGGCTTAAATGAATCGATACAAGCTGCTGAATGTAGACATCATCATCCACAACGAGAATTTTCATAGACTAAACCTCCTAAAGGACCATCCAAAGAAACCTCTTTGTCTGCTTATTATTGGTTATGATGCGAGGTTTGCTTGTCTTTTTCAAATAGTAGAATGAAGGCAGGTAGAAGCATTCCGCGCACTAAAAAGGTATCAATAAGAATACCAATCGCAACGATGAATCCAAATACAAAAAGATCTGCTATCGGCATCGTGGTCAAGGCAGCAAAGGTTGCGGCTAGGATAAGACCCGCAGATGAGATAACGCCACCAGTATTGCGGAGTGCAATTTCTAGTGCATCTTTTACCCGATGCGTTTTTCTCTCCTCCAAAAATCTGGATGCAAGAATGATATTATAATCAATGCCTAAAGCCACGAGGAAGATGAACGCATAAACAGGTACCCGCGTACTTATTGCGTCGTGACCAAATAAGACATCGACTAGGAAAATGCCTAACCCTAAAGCAGATACATAGGAAAGGAGAATGGTTGACATCATATAGATCGGCATTTTAATACAACGCGTTAACGCAAATAAGAGAATCAAGATTAAGATGGTTTCAAAGACCACAATCGTATAGATATCTCGATTATTCACATCGCGCTCATCGACAAGTTTTGCCGTTACTCCGCTATAATGTGCTTCGGCAGAGATGGAAAGTTCTTTTAATAGCTCGGAGGTATCTTCTCGTAAATCTTCCATCTTATTCATCGCTTCGGTAGAATATGGACTCATTGAAAACACAACGTTTAGTTTTACTGCCTTTTGGTCTTCCGATTGTGCCGTTAATCGTACAGAGGCAATTTCATCCTCGCCTTGAAGCTCTTCAATAATTGACGTTACATCATTTTCCGTTAAAGCTTCTCTACTGTCAATTAGCAAAGTGGAAGGAGCAAGCTCTCCCTTGTTAAACTTATCTTCAACGATTTCGTATCCCACACGAGAAGGCATATCTTCAGGGAAGTTTTTGACTTGGTCAAATTCAAACTCAAGGTTAAACACATTCAATGCGGTCACTACTAAGAGTACCAGAATGATCCCGCCTGAGATACCTGGCTTATTGACCACAAATTTAGCCATTCTCCCCCAAATTCCGTGTTTGGTTTCCTTTTCATGACCATACTTCGGAACCTTTGGCCAAAAGGCTTTCCTACCAAATAACGTAAATAAAGCAGGTACTAATGTAATCGATGCAAGCATGATAATGAACATGGCCAAGCCGAAGACTGGAGCAAAGTTTTGATAATCACGGAAATCCGCTAAAAATAAGATGAGCATCGCAGCGAGTACCGTACCTCCGGCAAAAAATACAGGTTCACCAGTTGCACGCATCGCAGATTTCATTGCCGTATATTTGCTTTCAAACGTGTTGAGTTCCTCCCGATAACGTGAAAACACAAATAAGGAATAATCAATGACCGCCGCAAATAGCAGGATGCTCATGATCGAGGTTGTGGAGTTATTAATTTCTAGTCCACCTGCCCCAAGTAAAGCAATACTTTGATTGACAACCTGATAGACAATCGCGGTTGCAAGAAGTGGAATAAAGGCAAGTAACGGTGAGCGGTAAATGACAATCAACAATACTAAAATGATGGCAATCGTCACTAGTAAAAGGACCACATCCGCTTGTTCAAACAATTTTACCGTATCCCCGGCAATCCCTGCAGGACCTGTGATATAAAATGAGACATCTTCAAGTTCAGTGGCAATTTGATTCCCAATGTCAAAAGCCTTGTCATTGATTTCGGCATAGTCACTATTGCCAAGTCCCATTTCTAATTTCATCGGAACAATCATCGTTGAACCATCTTCCGAAATAAAACTGTTTAATGCTTGAGGTGGAAGTTGATTAAGATCAACAATCGTTTCTATTCCTTTGATCTCTTCAGCTACAATCCCATTAATAATTTGTTTCGCCTTTTCGTGATCAATGTCTCCATGTTCATTATGGAAAACAAGGATTCCTGGTGTTCCCTGCTCATTTGGGAATAATTTTTCTGTTTTCTTCTCAGCGATGATCGATTGTACGTCATTAGGAAGCGATTGGAAATTGGTGACCTTATAATCCCCAAGTTTTGGTCCTGCGCTTAATCCAACCATAAGGACAACCCAGGCAAGAATCGTAATCCACATCCCACGCTTCGTTGACACCCAATCCGTAATCCGGTGTAGCAGTTTTCTCAAAATAGTTTCCTCCTTCAATCTTTCATTCCGAAAACTATCTTACTTCACGAAGATAAACTGAATCTCAACTTTTGTTTACAGAAAAGGTGACCCAGAAAAGGTGACAGCGTACTATGTCCAGAAAAGGTGACAGGCACCATCCAGAAACTGGATGGTGCCTGTCACCTCATCTTCATCCTTCAGAGCGTAAACTTCGTGGGACGCAATAATTTTGTGCCCTATCTACCATTCTTTGAACCGATTGAAGAGGATCTTATTAACGAATTTATTTTCACAATCATCGCATCTATAAAAAAAGAGCTGCCAAAACAGCTCAAATTTCTAAAATATTATTCCTTGGTTAAAATCGGAATCCAAATTTCACTTGTCACGGATGGTGAAGTTAAATCTTGAGTTTTAATCGATAAGATTTCTGGTCCTTCTGCTATTTGATAATTTGAAGATGGAAACCACTCAGAATAAATCCTTCCCCAAGTTTCCTGTAGTGTACTAGGAAAAGGTCCCGTTGATTCAAATATCGCCCAAGTTAAGGCGGGGACTTCTAATTTTGTAAAGTTTTCAGGGCTTTCTTGTGAGGTTGCCACTCCTATATACTGATCAAGTTCCCCTTTTTCTTCCATTCGTCCTTCAGAAAAGTTTGTTGAAGCTTGAATGATCCCTTCTGGTGCAACATTTGAAAGTTTTTTTAATTGGTCTATTTTTTCCATCGTAAACGATTTCCACATCGCTGTAATTTCTGGATTTTCCCCTTCAAAAATAATCGGAACTCTTTTCATAATCCCAACTATGTTAAAACTCTCTTTTTGTTCAATTCGGTAATTCATTTCATTTCCCCCTTTAATTGACAATTGGAAGGTCATTGGTGGAAAGGCTTTTAATGGCTGTCCGCTATTCCTTGCTTCTGATGGGGTGACACCATGTAACTGTTGAAAAGCTCTAGTAAAAGAATCTGGTGAATTGTATCCATATTTAACCGCAATATCAATGATCTTTAGATGACTATTTGTAAGCTCAAATGCCGCCAAGCTCAATCGTCTCCGGCGAATGTATTCTGATAATGACACACCTGCAAGAAAAGAAAACATTCTTTTAAAATGATATTCAGAACAATGAGTGATTCTTGCGACGGTTTTGAAATCTATTTCACTAATGAGGTGATCCTCAATATACTTCATTGATTCATTCATGCTTTTGAGCAAATCCATTCTATGACCTCCTTTCATCAATACAATAACAGGATATGAATGTGTCAGTCCGACATTCCGTGCACCATTTTGTCGGATTAATCCTTTGTTTACTATTCTGGCCACTGTTTCATTTCACAAATTCATGTTAAGCCTTTTATTAAGCTCCCTAACAATCTGTCCCGTTTATGGAAGACAGAGCTTTAAAAAGGTATCAAATTATTTTTATCACTACTATACCTTTTTTCATTCTTAATATGTTGAATGCCCCTTTTGTAACCAGATGGTTCTGGGTACAATATTTCATTCTACGATACCCTTTTTGTCATTCTATTGTAAAAAATTTCTTCAAAGTTGCCTTCCGGCGGCCTTCCCTCTTCCCTTTTATGAGTTTAAATGTTCACCTAATTTTTCAGTTCTTTCAATAAATTTTGTAAATACTGTTGACTATTCAGTTGAACTGTAATACCTTAATATAAAGTCAAACTATATAGTTGAACTGAATAGAGGGTTTGAATTATGATAAAACATAAATTATTGCCGTTGTCTGAAACCATGCATTATATATTATTAGCTCTACGTGAGCCACTCCACGGCTATGCCGTCATGCAGAAAATCGAAACATTAAGTAATGGCTCCGTTATTTTAGCGGCTGGTACCTTATATGGTGCGATTGAAAACTTGAATAAACATGGTTGGATAGAACCTGTAGGAAATTCAGGTCGAAGAAAAGTTTATATGATCACAACAGAAGGAAGCGCCATTTTGAAAATGGAACAAGACAGACTCTTGCATATTTTATCCCTGTATGAAGGAAGTGAGTCAAATGATGAAGTTTAGAGTGTTTTTTAATATTGAAAAAGAACAGCAATGGTTAAACGAGCAATTACAAAAAGGCTATCGTTGTACAAATATTAGTGGATTAGGTTTATACACTTTCGAAAAAACGGACAAAAGATATGTTATGCGACTAGATTATCAAGAATATTTACCTAAAAATAAGTTCGTGGAATACAAAGGACTCTATGAAGATTTTGGTTGGAACTATATTAAGGGGTCCTCGCTTAGTGGAATACGGTATTGGCAAAAAGAAGACAATCATCACAATGAAATCTTCTCAGATCGCCAATCCTATGGGAATTTCTATAAAAGATTAATGAACTACTCCTTTTGGTTGGGGATGCTATGTTTGGTTTATTCTTATACGCTCTACAAGGATTCGGCTTTATACCATGAAGGACTTTGGGGTATGAAAGGAGCATTATTTTGGAAAGCCTTTATATTTGAAACGCCATTTGTCTTTTTGAAGTTGCTTCCCGCACTTATGGTTCTTCTTTTCGGTAGCAGTTTCTATCATGCTTATCGAAAGTATTCAATGTTAAAAGAGGAATAGTTTTACAGAGTGGGAATGAATCATTCTCACTCTGTTATGTCACCTGTTAATTCAACTAATTTTTTGTCCGTAATCACAGACCTCAACATATAAATACTAAACAACAAAATGAATGAAGTTGTGATCGGCAAGCCATATGAGGCTTTTATATCAAATAGGATCGTACTAAAAAAGTGAAATAAGCTGATCGTAAATAAAAAACCTACGAATATACCTTTTCTTTTTGAATCTCCAATACCATCTATATATCCGATATAGGTCAAGGTTAACCAAATAAAAAATGGAATGTAAAACACCGCTACCATAATATAGACAATCAAGACTTCACCCCCTAAATGACTGTAAAGTATTCTCTTTATCCTATACTGATTTCTTACTATAGAAATTTTTATTAATTTTACTAGTTTACAAACGCTTGGTGTCTACTCCCTTAGTATAGCATTTTTCATTTAGAACTTTCTATTTACCTAACCAGCAAAGCTTCTTATGCGAGATAAAAAAGAGACACTTTTAAGTCATTATTGATAAAAGGATAGAAATCCTTTTTGTTCACCAAATGGTGCTACCAATAAGCACAATAATCAAGTATTCTAACCATTATAGTTTGGAATTCTACAAATTCAGTGTGTTACAGGTGGTGAATAAAGATGATACTTCCTAATGGAGTAACTGGTTTCTATGATTCAGAATCCAAGAAACCCCCACAAGTAAACGGGAAACTGTTCAAGCAATTATGTTTCGAGTTTGCATCTTGGAATGGTGGAAAAGTAATAGATTTTAACGAACCAAAATACCCAAGAAATTTTTACTTTGCCAAATTTGAAATCCATAATAATCAGTTCTTTGTACTGCTTAATGAACACTATCCTTATCTTGCTTATGCATCAGTTGTTGAATTTGGAAACATTACATTCATAGACAAACCTGTTTCGCACGAGAATTTTTCTGATTTTTATAAAGTACTTGGTAAAGTTGACCTTGAGGCTCCTATTAATCAGAACCTGGTTGTGAACTCAGAATTAAATCGTGCTGAATTGGAACAGCTAGCTTATTGGAAACCTGAAACGGTAGGACAGATAATCTTTAACTATTGGGATTAGCCAAACTTGGAATTCCACAGTAATAGGAGTTACGATATCCTACTAAAGTGTAAGCATTTTTGGAAACCTTGACCAAACTCAAAAAGCACAGAAAGTCTCTGTGCTTTTTGAGTTTGTCTGAAACCTCCTATTCTCACAGGCGAACCCTGGAATAGGTTATTAATGAAAGAAAAGACCAAAGTTTCTACTAGTTTCTCTGAACAAGCAATTGTTTTCCTGATTCATGATTTTAATTGTTCCGATTCCCCTATCACTGACCCTGTCTCACGTAACGCTTCAATCTCTCTTTCGGAATAGCCTAATTCTGCTAATATTTCCTCCGTATGCTCACCCAGTATAGGGGCTCGTGTAAAGTCAGGTGTTGGCATACCGTCAATTTTCACAGGCACTCCTGTTACATAAATCTCGTCATCTTCTTGATCACCAGTTTTCATCGTTCGAACCATATTCCTATTCATCACTTGAGGGTCTTTGACCAGGTCATGTAAGCTATTTACTGGACCAGAAGCGATTCCTGCTTTTTGAAGGATCTGATACACTTCTTCTTTTGTATATTTTTGCGTCCATTCTTCAATTATTGCTTCAAGGATTTCCCGATTCTCGATTCTTCCAGCCATGGTAGAATACGGAGAATGACTAGTAGACCATTCCTCTTTCCCAATGATTTTACAAATAGATTCCCACATCGATGGAGTGCTAGGTGCAATATAAACATAGCCATCCTTAGTTTTATAGGTATTACAAAAAGCCCGCTCATCCTGATTTCCATTCCGTCGGAGTTCTTTCCCTTCTACCAACACTTCAGAAAACTTGTAGCCAAGCATGGAGATCATTCCATCCAACATGCTTACATCTACATACTTTCCCTTCCCCGTCCGTTCCTTGTGCAATAACGCAAGCATGGCACCGTAAGCAGCCTGAAGTCCTGAGAGGTGATCCGCTAGATAATATCCCACATTCGTAGGAGGACCTTCTGGATGGCCCGTTAACTCCGCCAATCCACTCATCGCCTGAATAATCCCATCGTAGGCCCCATGATTTCTATAAGGACCGGTTAAACCAAAACCTGTAATATGAACAAAGCTAATTTTTGGATTCATCTCTGAAATGGTTGTGTAGTCGATTCCTAAACGCTCAGGAACACCTGCGCCGTAATTTGTAACCAACAAATCCGCTGATTTCACAAGTCGATAAAATAAATCTTTGCCAGATTCCGATTTCAAATTAATCGATAACCCGCGCTTATTCCGGTTTTGTGCTGCAAAATAAATGCTTGTTTCATTGTGGAAAGGTGCTGCTTTCCTGCCCGTTTCTCCCTCAATTGGCTCAATTTTTATGACATCTGCCCCATGGTCAGCCAATATTTGACTGCAATAAGGCCCAGAAATATAATGGGTAAAATCTAAAACGCGTATCCTTGAAAGAATTGACATACGTACACCTCTTTCTTATTTTTTATCATTAGTGAAAGTTCATTGATTCATTAATTAAATGATAGAATATTCAGATAACATAGTCAAATGTTTAAAAATAGGGATACGATGAATAGAGCTCCCCTTTTTAGAGGTTCGACCCATTTTTAATGATTTTCCGTCGCAGAAAAACACGAAACAGTTCCTTTTCTTATAGGTTCTATGTTAGTAATGATTCGGAGCACTATAGATGCTTTTTTCTTCGATGGATTTCAATATTGTTTTAAATAAGGAACTTCGTTAATAATGGAAAACGTTCTGTAGATTGGAACCGATAGGACAATATACCTATCCCTTTTATCCCTTGACGGATTGTATGAAAAGGGGTAGTATTTTTTAAAAATAACCTGTAAAAAAATTGGTTTATTTTAGCATATCGTTAAAAACTGAATTTTGGCTATATGAAAAAATAAAAGGATGGAAAATAGGTTTATTTAAATAGGGTTTCAATTGTTAAACAAAATTTTAAATAGTGGTAGACTATTAAAAAACCAATTTAGGCTAGTTGATAGTAAACCGACAATTTTCTGAGATGAATGGGTAAAGAATGACCATTGATCTTATAAAGTTGTCGGTTTTTTTATTTTTCAAAGAAGAAAGATTGGAGGGAGGAAACTAGCATGTTAGATTCTCAATACATACTTATTTTATTTTGTTTATCGCTCGGGATCTCAATAGGAAGTGCGATCTTTCTGTTCTTTTCAATAGTCTCTGTGAACTTTGTCTCCATTCACATCAAGATCATCTCACTCCCCCCACTCATTGCCTTATTGGCTCTCGTTTCAAATCAGGAGAGTGTGATTCTTGGGCCATGGCATTTAGATTCCTTATCATGGCTGATTGCGTTGTTTGTTCTGACCATCGGTTTGATTGTGCAACGCTACTCGGTTCGTTATTTACACGGAGATCTTGCTTATCGAAAGTATTTTGCGCTACTCACCTTCACCACCGTTGCTGATTCCGTTGCCTGGCTCAGTGATGATCTACGTTTGATGGTGATTTGCTGGGGAGCAACACTTTTGGGATTAACGTGGCTGGTAAAAATAAACAAAGATTGGCATGTGGCAAGAAAGGCTGCCAGACAATCTGGTACCTTGTTTGCAGGTAGTTGGCTTCTTTTAGTGGGAGTGGTTATCTGGATTGCACAGGCCACGGGTCACTGGAAGTTGTCGGTTGTTCTTACTCAAAACAGTCTCGCCCAACTAGATTCATGGGAGAGGACGACTATCAATCTATTGATAATCGTCGCGATGATGATTCCAGCTGCACAATGGCCCTTCCAAGGTTGGTTATTAAACTCAGTTGTAGCCCCTACACCTGTTTCTGCCGTCATGCATGCGGGAATCGTAAATGCGGGTGGAATTATTTTCACTCGCTTCTCCCCTTTATTTGACGGAGATGTGGCGCAGCTGGTTCTTCTCGTTCTTTCGAGTATCTCCGTATTAGTAGGGACGGGAATCATGTTGGTTCAAGTGGACTACAAACGACAGTTGGTCGGGTCGACGATTGCGCAGATGGGGTTCATGTTGATTCAGTGTGCATTAGGTGCTTATTTAGCCGCGATGATTCACGCCGTGTTACACGGATTATTTAAATCAGCTTTATTTTTACAATCTGGGTCTGCCATCCCTCGTAAAGGAGCAAAATTCACTTCCCCGCAACTTCGGTCTAAACGATCGATCATCCCAGGAAGTCTTTTAGGTTTCCTTGTCGGCTTGGTCTTTTGGTTCACGTCTCCGGATGAAGGATATCGAATCATTAGTGCTTTGATTTTAGGCTGGTCGGCATCCATTGCTTGGACACAACTGGTGCTCACTGGGCAAGGATTTATAGGGAGGATAGCGGGAGCGATCCTCTTTGCCGGTGTCGCATTGGTCTACACCGTCATTCATTTCGTCTTTGAACACATGCTACACGATACCGTTTCAAATGGATTACAACCTTCTATGCCTGTCGTGCTTTTGTTTATGGTTCTTTTGTTAGCTGGGGGCTTATTCAGTGGATGGCTCGCTCGTCATCCTTCGTCGAAAGCATTTGCCATCCTTTATTTACGGCTTGTTCGATTAGGAGAACCGCATAATCAAATGGTTGAAAACCATCCAATTTACTTGAAAAAATCATTTGCTGGAGGGAGACTTGACGATGAACGCCATTTTACCGTTAGATAAAAAATTAACCGTTGAAACAGAAGTTGATTACCGTCATCTGGATTTAACCTCTATCGTAAAAGGAGCCAGTAATGTAATCACTCCTCTTGGACCGCTCAACACGTTCGCTGCACGTAACCCCTGGGTGGGCTTGGAGGAACAACCATTTGAACAAGTTGCACGTAAATTCAAGGATCTTCATGATCTTGACTTATACCCCACTCATTCAGCCTTTCAGCAAGCCTTGAATCAAGGGGAAATTCATCTTAATTTTTTACAAAATAGGCTGAAACAATGGCTTGACTCTGAAACTCTTAATCTGGATCGCAAGGTTGCCGAACGGTTCTGTCTAGCTGCGCTTACACAACCGGCCAAGACCGTGTCAACTGCAAAGGTAAAAAAGTTGGCAAACAAATTACGTGCTTATCGGCCGGAGATGTCGGAAAAACATTCGGTTAAAACCTATAGTCAACAGCTGGAACAGATCCACAATAACACGTTGAACAAAGAACTCGATCATCAAATAATCAAGTGGTGTAAATTATTTTTAGATGAATCCCAGGCCGTATGGTCAATGCCTAATCGTGAAAATGGTTTCTATCAAGCTTGGCGAAGTCTTGTCCACCACGACACCTCCCTTAGTCGTGAAGTACGGAAGATATTAAAGAATCTACCTCAAGAGGCAGACCAGGCGTTAAAGAGTGGATTGTTGGCACTAGATGTCCCCTACTCTCAGCTCCAAGACTATCTTGAAGCTCATTTGCTGGCATTACCAGGCTGGGCAGGCACGATGCTATGGCGTTCACTACAATCTTCCTCTGAACATTCGTTGCTAACAGACTATTTAGCTGTGAGAATTTCCATGGAGTGGGCGTTCATTCACCCTTATCTCCCGATTTCTGAACAAAAAATTGAGGAAAAGGATCAGATTGAACCTTTAATTGCTTCCTGGATCGATTGGGGGGGCATGTCTATCCATGCATGGTCACAGTTGTCTCCTAAGGAAATAAAAGTACGTTTGACGCTTGCCGCTCGGTTTGACCAGATTACTAGAGAGCGACTATGGCTTGAAGCCTGGGAAAAAACATACGAGGACCATGTTAAAACGCTGCTAACAACAACGCCATTGCCTTCTGTAGAGGAAACAGCTCCCCTTGCGCAATTTGTCTTTTGTATAGATGTACGTTCGGAGCCTTTTCGTCGCAAACTAGAACAAGCAGGCCGATTTGAGACGTTTGGTACGGCGGGTTTTTTCGGATTGCCGATTGAAACACATGAGCTTGACCACCATGTACATCACTCCTTGCCCGTTATGTTTAAACCGAAATATAAAGTTCAAGAAACTTCATCTGAGGGTGAATTAAACAAATACACCCAACAACAACAGGTATCCAATTCATTTCGCTTTACTTTTAAAACAATGAAGCATAATCTACTATCTAGTTTGTTTCTTCCGGAGATCAGTAGTCCTTGGCTTAGCATGCAAATGGTAACCAGAAGCTTTATTCCTCGAGAAGCAGGACATGCTTTCCGTAAAATTAGCCAAACCTTGATTCGCAAACCTACTACTGAACTATCTCTTGAACATAAACGTGCGCCGGAAAACGAGCTTCCAGTTGGATTTACGGACGAAGAGAAAGTCTCTTTTACAAAGCAAGCGCTAAACATGATGGGATTGACGGAGCGTTTCGCCCCTCTCGTTGTCATTTGCGGGCACAGTAGTCATAGCACGAACAATCCTTATGCATCTGCACTAGACTGTGGTGCCTGTGGTGGAGCATCAAGTGGCTTTAACGCAAGGGTACTGGCCACTTTGTGTAATCTACCTAAGGTAAGAAAGGCTCTCGCTCATGAGGGCATTTCCATTCCGGAGGAGACCGTTTTTGCGGCCGCCGAGCATATCACATCACTAGATGAACTACGCTGGCTTTATATTCCTGCTCTATCAACAGCAGCTAAAGTCGCATATGATACCGTTAATACAGAATTACCAAAAGTCAGTCAGGCTGCAAGCTCTGAACGAATCACACACTTGCCAAATGTCGGCAATAGGAGGAAGAATAAGCGCAATGAGGTACAGACTCTCACAGAAGATTGGAGTGAGGTCCGTCCTGAATGGGGATTAGCACGAAACGCTACGTTTATCATTGGAGACCGCCGGCTAACTCGAGATTGTGATCTTGAAGGTCGTGTCTTTCTTCATAATTACAACTGGCAAAAGGATGAAACAGGGAGCATACTCGAAAACATCATCATGGGTCCCGTGACTGTCGCTCAATGGATCAACCTGCAATATTACGCGTCTACAGTAGCCCCTCATTATTATGGGAGTGGAAATAAGGCGACACAAACCATCACTTCTGGAATCGGGGTCATGCAGGGAAATGCGAGTGATTTATTATCCGGACTCCCCTGGCAATCAGTGATGAAATCAGATGATGAATTTTATCACGCTCCTTTACGATTGTTGGTGGTGATTCATGCCCCAAGGGAATCTATACAAAGATTACTAAAACAGCACCCTGCTTTTCAGCAAAAAGTTCAAAACGGCTGGATTCATCTTGCTTCGCTAAGTCCAGAGGGAGAATGGCAAAGCTGGGCTTAATTCTCCTATATAAGAACCAGTGGCCTCAGGTCTACCAGCAGAAAGAAAGGCTTGAAGCCGAAACAACAAAGGCGCTTAACACAGCCTTTTTATAAAAAAAGAAACAATAAGTTAGACGACCAACGATCATATTGGTACATACTAGTAAAACCATTTTAAAAAAGGAAAAGGCTTTTCTGTTTTATATTAGGGGGAAAGAAAGCATGGATAAAAAAACAAAGGGAACGCTTGAAGCTGAAATCAGCCAAGCTTTAACACATTGGGAAAAAAGTTACCTTGGCCGGGGCTCTGTTTCGGTGAAAACAGATATTTTAAGAGATATGATTATTGTGGATTTACGCGGAATCTTAACGCCTGCTGAGTATTCCCTATGTAAGAATATGGAAGGTTTGTTATCGATCAAAGAGAACCGAAACGGTCTGGTGGAGTCTGGGATAGAAGATTTAAAGGAAATGATTCTTTCCATCACAGGAGTCTACGTAAAAAGTTTTTTCACGGACATCAGTACAAACACAGGAGAACGAGTCATGGTGTTCAAGCTTTCAGACGACTTGGAAAGCAAATTGCACTAAACCCTACGCCATCCAAGTGAGGTTCTAGTAGATCTCTAACCTGATATTTATGGATTAGTAGAGTGAATCGAACAAATTTCAAATTTTTATGGAGTGTTTATGATGACTACAGATAATAAGAAAAAAAGACTATTTTTTATGATCGGCCTAGAATCCGATTGGGAACAAATGATAAAAAAGTCGACGAATATCAATCCAGAAGAAATCGTTTTTTTACATACCGAAGGGCCAGTCGTCCTTCACCCTTTCGACGACCTCATGAGGGATCTTATCGTTACGGTCTATCAGCAAAATATTGAAGAAATCGTGGTCGTTTCTACCAAAGATGCTCTGACGGATACAGAAGATACGCTTTCAAAAATTCTTGACCGAAAAGAGTTTCAAGACAAAACAACAACATTAGATTATTTATTAACCTACTGCCAGCCAGAATTTACTAATCAGAATATAAAGGATTGGTTAATTGGAAGCACATCCTTAAATGATTCAACACAAACGATTTTTAACACCATTCGCCATCACCCATTACTCGCACCAGATGTAGTGGTATCGGAATTATCTATCGATAGCGAAAACGAACATATAATTGAAGAATTGAGCATTTTCTAGGGTAAGATTCATCAAATGTAGACTTTAATTAAGAATCGTAAAAGAGGAGAGACATGGGGACAGGTTCATTGTCCCCAAAATAGGATAAACTTCCCGCATCCAAAGTAAGTAGCTATATAAAGATGTATATTTAATAAAACCACAAAACGTCCAGTGAATTTCGCTAGACGTTTTGTGGTTTTTCATTGCTAACCATTTTCTCTACTTCCCCCTACTGCCACTGCCAGACCCTGAAGAACTACTTAATACTGTAAAAATATAAAAAAACACAGACAACAAATCTGTGTTTTCATCTTGCCTGGCAACGTCCTACTCTCACAGGGGGA
>NZ_JACWFH010000018.1:0-14915 GCF_019749255.1 Mesobacillus maritimus
CCGCTAATCTTTGGGAGCAAGCTCCCTCAGATTCGCTCGACTTGCATGTATTAGGCACGCCGCCAGCGTTCGTCCTGAGCCAGGATCAAACTCTCCAATAAAGAGTGAGTGATTAGCTCATAAAATAAAACGTTGGCTCATGTTCTTCTATTATAGAAGTCATGATAAATATTGTTTGTTGACGCTTGTTTGTTTAGTTTTCAAAGAACATTTCAATCATCACTTCGCTCTGAAGCGACTTTATTAATATAACACATGGTGTTTTCTTTTGTCAACACCTTTCGTTTGTTTTTTTAAAACAAACCGTCACTAGCAAAATGTTTTTTCTTTGCTTAGCAGCGACGGTTATTAATATATCAAGGATTTCCAAAAACGTCAATAGGTTTTTTCGTTTTATTAAAATACTTTTTTATTGTGCCATCTTATAATACCGATGATAGATCCCCTGCCCTTTGGTTTCAACCAGCACTACTTCGATATAGTTTTTTTCAATTAAGTACTCCACAAGAATGCTTAAATCAACAGAGTAAACCGCTAATTCTTTATGTTCCATCATATCATTAAACGTCCAAACCTCCCTCTCCTCTAACACCGACAGGAAGTGAAAAGACCCCACTTGTGTTCTAGAATGAATCAGAAACTCACTGGCTAAAAAAAGAAGTTCTAACCTTTTTTCCATTGTTTCCTCACTCGAGACAAGTTCTTCATATAGTTTATAAATCTCTGGATCAATGTGTTTAACCTGCGGCCACACCGTTACTTCAGGATGAAACCCATTTTCTATAATTGCAAGCCTAGCTAAATGGTGAAGTGAATGAATGACATGGTTATAGGCATCTAAATAATGAAATTCTTCAAAAAATGCCTTCCCGTCCCTATATCGTCGAATTAAGTGTGCAAACTCAATCCCCATTTTTACCTTTCGCCCGTAAAAAGGAAAATCCCTTAGTTCCTTCTTTAAATGTTGTATAAAATCATTTCGGTCAAAAATTACTTTCCCCTCGTATAGCCAATCAAAAATCTTTCGGTTATTCCCAAGGAGCATCCATTCGTTTAACTGAGCCTCTGTAACAATATGCATAGCCGCTTTCTTATCATCATAAGAATAATGTTTTACATACACCGGGCGCTCTCCATTTCTTACAATAATAAGTAGGATTGAATCAAAAGTATCGGTTGTTGGTGATACTTTCTGCGGCTTCTTTTCTACTAACATAATTCCAATCGTATTTGCCTGACTGGCCCTTTCCTGATATATCGGGCGAAGGATATCCTCCATGGCAATTCCTCCAATTTAATATTAGAAATAATAAGTTCGACAAGTTTTAAAAAAATCCTGCCCACCCAAATCTCGTTTTTCTGTGAAATAACTCCCTTAAATGATATGATAGAACTATTCTCTAGGGAGGGAAAAGGATGGCTAAATATTCAAGTAAAATTAATAAAATCCGTACATTTGCCTTAAGCCTCATTTTTATAGGCTTTATTGTCATGTATGGCGGTATCTTCTTTCGAAATCATCCAATTGTCATGACCATCTTCATGCTTTTAGGATTGCTTTTTATTATCGCAAGCACCATCGTCTATTTTTGGATTGGAATGCTATCCACAAAAACAGTACAAGTTGTTTGCCCTGGATGTGGGAAAACAACCAAAGTTCTAGGGCGTGTCGATATTTGCATGTATTGTAATGAACCTCTAACTCTAGACCCTTCACTTGCCGGAAAAGAGTTTAACGAAGGTTACAATAAAAAACAATAAGCAAACTACATTTCGTTTAAACGTAAAAAAACTCGACTTTGGCGTCGAGTTTTTTTACTTTATAAAGCGCACCTGCTGTTTCAGCACATGATCAATGCGCCTCTTTACCCGAACAATCAGGACAGACTCCATAAATCTCTAATCTATGGTTTCCTACAGTAAAGCCTGTTACATGCGATGCAAGTTGTTCAACTTCGTCTAAGCCCGGATAATGAAAATCAACTATCTTCCCACAGCTTTTACAGATCACATGATAATGATGAGTCGTAACAAAATCAAATCTACTAGATGCATCTCCGTAGGTTAGTTCTTTTACCAGACCAACCTCACGAAATACCCTGAGATTGTTATACACAGTAGCCACGCTCATATTTGGGAATTTCCCTTCAAGCGCTTTATAAATGTCATCGGCTGTAGGATGGGACATTGACTCAATTAAATATTCGAGTATCGCATGACGCTGAGGCGTTATGCGAACCCCTGTATCCTTTAAGGAATCTAGCGCTTCTTTTAATTGATTCTCAACCATCGCCATGCACCTCTTCTCTTTACAAATTATTATTTTATAATATTTATAAATAGTGTACTAGGTCTTCCGCTATTTTGTCAATATTCGCCACTTGCAAATGCCCATTCTTTTTATCTAAGATACTGGCCTAAAGGAACTTAACCTTATTAATCGATTGTAATCGGTCTCTCCCTTCATTATCAGGTAATTGATAACAACGACCTTTTTGGTACATATGTATGCTACTTATTTGTAAAAATTTCTACTAATTTTATTAGGAACAACCTTATACAAAAACACTTTCTTTTTTTCTACGCGCTCACCTTTATAATAATGCCCATAAAATCCTACAGGATTCGGATACTATTTCATCATCCTTTCATAAAAAAGACCGAGCCAATATGGCTCGGTAAAATCAATTGAGGAGGTATGCCCTAATATAATGTATTCACTTCTACTGTAAATGAATGGACAAATGCCTTTTCACTTAAAAATAGGCTATTATTGCAAATAATCCTTTATGTAGTCTAACGCTTCTTCCACATGGCCCTTCACTTTTACTTTTCGGTATTCCTTTACTAACTTCCCTGCTTTATCAATGATAAAAGTGGATCGTTCAATCCCCATATATTCTTTCCCAAAGTTCTTTTTTAACTTCCAAACATCATATGCTTCCGCGGTTTTGTGGTCTTCATCTGCTAACAAGAGAAATGGTAGCCCATGTTTCTCAATAAATTTCTGATGACGACTAACTGGATCAGGACTAACCCCTAATACAACTGCATTGAGTCCTTCAAAACTCTCGTGTTGGTCCCGAAAATCACACGCCTCAGTTGTACACCCTGGCGTCATATCTTTTGGATAAAAATAAAGGACAACATTCTTACCGCGAAAGTCCGAAAGTTTTACCTTGTCTCCGTTACTTGCTTCTAATTCAAAATCTGGAGCCAACTCATTTATTTCCACTGCCATTTTTCTCCCTCCAAATAGGTTCATTTAAAATAAGCCTATCCTATACAAGGAGTTAAATTCAATGGATAGATATTATGAATATTAGATTTTTCGGTCAAAGACGGTCCTTGCTACAAACGCTGTAGGAATCGTATAGCCTACAAGCGCTTCAAACACTGCAATAAACCGTCCGATTCCGACAGGGGCTATATCGCCATACCCTACAGAAAAAAGCGTAACGGCACTAAAATAGATACATGTCTCTAATTTAGAAATGGTACTAATCACTTCTGTTGTGCTTGTACTTTTTGTATATTCCCCTTCGACGATAACTGGATGTCCTTCAGACCCTAATAAAAAATAAATCAATCCGAAGCCAATCATAACGGTCGCATATATAATGGCCAGAATAAAAAAATTCTCAACCGACATCTTTTTCCCTTTTATTTTATCTGGTATAAAAAGCTCCCTTAGACTAAGGACAATACAAAGGATAATGATGATGATTGATAAATAGAAACCCATATTCCAGCCCCATTTCCCCTGCTTCTCTCTTTCCATCTATACGCGTGTACGAAGCGTTCTATGCAGACAAGTCCCTTAAAAATGAAAAAGGCTCATCTTTCCCAATGGCCTCTTTTCTCCAACTTTATTTCTTTAAAAACAGATTACGAAAACAACCTTCCCTCTACTCTAGATTCTTTAACTAATAAAGAAGTATGCTAAAATAGTATCGGATTAAGTTTAGGAGGTTTTCATATGGAAAGACCAAATTCTGAAAGAATACATAAAGAAGCACTTGAGCATATAGTAGGTGGAGTCAATAGTCCCTCTCGTTCATATAAAGCAGTAGGCGGTGGGTCGCCAGTGGTAATGGAACGTGGACAAGGGGCTTATTTTTGGGATGTTGACGGCAATCAGTATATCGATTATCTAGCAGCTTATGGACCAATTATTACAGGACATGCACATCCTCATATAACAAATGCAATTAAAAAGGCAGCTGAAACAGGCGTACTATACGGTACACCTACAGCTCACGAGGTTAAATTTGCAAAAATGTTAAAGGAAGCCATTCCTTCAATGGATAAAGTACGCTTCGTTAATTCAGGGACAGAAGCAGTTATGACAACAATAAGAGTTGCCAGAGCCTATACAGGTAGAGATAAGATTATTAAATTTGCTGGCTGTTATCATGGACACTCTGACTTGGTATTGGTTGCAGCAGGATCAGGCCCCTCAACACTAGGAACTCCCGACTCTGCAGGTGTACCTAAAAGTATTGCCCAAGAAGTCATCACGGTTCCATTTAATGATATCGAGCCATTTAGAGAGGCTCTTTCCAAATGGGGAGACCAAGTCGCTGCTGTTTTAGTCGAACCTATTGTTGGTAATTTTGGTATTGTTGAACCACAACCCGGCTTCCTTGAGCAAGTTAACGAGCTAACACATCAGGCCGGCGCTCTCGTCATTTACGATGAGGTTATCACTGCATTCCGTTTTATGTACGGCGGTGCCCAGGACTTATTAGGAGTAAAACCTGATTTAACAGCCTTCGGTAAAATTATTGGCGGAGGTCTGCCAATTGGTGCTTATGGTGGAAGTGCAGAGATAATGGAAACAGTCGCTCCCCTCGGCCCTGCTTACCAAGCAGGTACAATGGCAGGAAATCCCGCATCCATTCTTTCAGGCATTGCCTGTCTAGAAGTGTTAAAACAAGAGGGCGTCTATGAATATCTCGATCGATTAGGTGCTCTACTTGAGAAGGGAATTTCCGAATCTGCTAAAAAGCACAATATCCCAATTACAATAAACCGTTTGAAAGGTGCACTAACGGTTTACTTCACCACTGAAAAAATCGAAAATTATGAGCAAGCCGAAAATACAGATGGAGAAATGTTTGCCCGCTTTTTCAAGTTGATGCTAAACCAAGGCATTAATTTAGCTCCTTCAAAATATGAGGCTTGGTTTATCACAATCGCTCACACTGAAGAGGACATTGAAGCTACCCTGCATGCAGTTGACAATGCATTTTATACAATGGCAAACGAGTAAATATACACTAATTTATACAAAACAAGAGCCGTTACTGGCTCTTGTTTTTATTATATCCATGTTGCAAACGCTTTCATTTCCGGGTTATTTTTCTACTTCAGCTTTTTTACAGCACAATTCCTTATCCATAAATTTGTATAATTAATTGATTTCTGAAAATTCATATGATAAAATAAATTAAATTTTTCTGCAGTTTTGCTTTCGATGTTTCTACAATTTTTAGACACCCAGCCATCAGCTTTTTTTCTTATTTTAACCTTTTTTCCCCTTAATTGTCCTTCTTTGATAGGCAATCTTACACGATATTTTTTTCAGGAGGTGAAACGGCTAAAGGAAACCCCTTATAAAGCCGAACTTATGACAACAAACTGGAGTCCATCTTTATTTAAGCATTTTCATCAACAGGAACACGATGCCTGTGGAATCATTGCAAGTGTTGAAAAAAAGAAAATACCAACAAGAGCTAACATTTTTCATTGTATTGACGGACTTGTTACGATGAACCATCGTGCAGGTTTCATCAATGGTGAAGGGGATGGAGTTGGTGTCCATATCGATATTCCCCGCGCGCTTTGGAAAGAGAAATTATCAACTGTAGGGGTAGACTCTAGCATTGTAGACAGAAATGACTTTGTCGTCGGACATGTATTTATTACTCGCACTAGTGACACGGAAGCTGTTGTGGAAGAACTTAAAGGAAAACTAACAAGTGCCGGTATTAAACTTCTGTTTGACACTGATAATGTGACAGATTCATCCGCTCTTGGACCCATTGCTATTCAAGAAAATCCAGTGTTTTGGCAATTTGCTGGTCTTCCTGAGGAAACGAATGCTGAGCTCTCAAATACATTATTTTCTATAATTGTAGACTTTGAGAAAAATGACCAAGTTCATGTAGCATCACTCAGTCAATATCATGCTGTATACAAAGTAATGGGAGCCGGCGATATTCTCCCGAAGTACTATCAAGACTTAGCAAGTCCTCTTATTGCTTCAACCATGACCCTTGGACACAACCGCTATTCAACTAATACATTATCTAGCTTTTTCCGCGTTCAACCGTTCAGTGTAATTGGGCATAACGGTGAAATAAACACGATTGCAAAACTCCGCGATGAGGCAAATATGATTGATGTCCCTCTCGTAAAGGGTGGCAGTGATTCACAGGACTTGAGCAGAACATTAGAAACATTCATTTGTCGTGACGGATATTCTCTCTTTGAAGCAATGAATCTAATGTTCCCACCAATTATGAGTGAAATCAAGGCTTATCCAGAGAAGCTTCAAGACCTTTATGCTTATCTGCGTGAGGCTTGGGGGCATTATGCACAAGGTCCGGCAGGAATTATTTCCCGATTTGGAGACGAAGCCGTCTTTAGTGTAGATGCACTTGGCTTGCGACCATTGTGGATGGTTGAAATTGAGGACTCCTACCTCTTTTCTTCTGAGCCTGGAATTGTTCCATCTAGTGAATATGTAGGCGAACCTAAACCTTTATCCCCTGGAGAAAAAGTAGGGTTAAAATGGCAAGGAGATTCCATCCAAATTTTTGAGCACCATGATTTCCAAGAAGAAGTTTATCAACGGTTTTCAAATAGAATACAGTTTGAAGGCGCACGGACTCGTATCGAAATCCCTAGCCTTGATAAAACCGTGACCATCAGTTACCCAGAGAAAATTCACAATGGGCAATATAAGGCATTTGGTTGGGAGCGTGACCATGTTCAGCTTATTGAACAAATGGCCGAAAAAGGCGTAGAACCAATCCGCTCTCTAGGACATGATTCTCCACTTGCTGCCCTAAACCCTGACCGCAGAAATATCCCAGATTTCATTAAAGAAAGTGTAGCAGTCGTAACGAACCCTGCTATTGACCGTGATCGAGAGACAGAGCACTTTTCAACTAGAACGGTTATCGGCAAAAGACCTGCTTTATTCCGCAAAGAAGAAACAGGGAAGGTAATGGAGCTTGTATCGCCACTACTAATAGAAGGAAAAGCAGGATATGAGTGTTCAGCAGAAATAGGTCAACCAAGCGCTGATCAGGTTATCCATTTCTATCAAGAACAAAAATTAGCAACCTATCTTGAAACGGTATTTTCTGAAGATGAAACCATTCCGGAAGCCCTTGAGCGTTTATCTGCGGAAGCAATTCACGCAGTTAAAAGCGGAAAAACACTCCTTATCTTAGATGATGCCAAGGCACACCAAGACGGATTATGGCTTGATCCACACCTAGTCATTTCCGCTATCGACCAATCGCTAGTAAAAGCTGGATTAAGAAGGAATTGTTCCCTGCTGCTCCGCTCGGCAGCCATTCGCTCCTTACATGATATTATTACCGCATTAGGATTAGGTGCCGATATCATCAGTCCTTACTATATGTTTATTACCGTTGCAGGTGAAACAAATAAGCCTTTAGTTAACTTATATAATGCTTTGACAAAGGGACTAGAAAAGGTTATTTCAACGATTGGAATCCATGAACTTCGTGGGTACAGCCGTCTTTTCTCAGCAATTGGACTTAACGAAGAACTTGCTACCTATTTAAATATTGTCAATTTCTTTGGTGGAGAAAACCTCCAGTTCAATTTTACATTGATGAAAGAAGATGCTATTGCTAGAGCAATTGATTACCAAAACGAAAAAGAACGAATTGGGAAAACCTTTAGTCTCTTCCCTCGTATTTGGAAAGCCATTGGCGAAGTTGCTCAGACTGGGGATTACACTGCCTATAGAGAAAAGATCTCAGAACAAGAAGAAAAGAACCCGACAACCATCCGTCATTTAACTGGATTGAAACAAATAAACTCTTCCTTATCTGCTAATGATGTAAACATTAGTGTCGGAGAGCATAGTTTGCCGTTTGTCATTTCTTCTATGTCTTTTGGCTCACAAAATGAAATTGCCTTCCGCGCTTATGCTGAAGGTGCCGACCGCTTGAATATGGTTTCACTCAATGGAGAAGGTGGAGAGATTAAGGATATGCTCGGTAAATATCCACGTACTCGTGGCCAGCAAGTAGCCTCAGGTCGTTTCGGCGTGAATGCGGAGCTCTTAAACTCTTCAAATCTATTAGAAATTAAAATTGGTCAAGGCGCAAAACCAGGTGAAGGTGGTCACTTACCAGGTTCCAAGGTAACGGCAAAGATTGCTGAAGCCCGGAATGCCACAATTGGGTCTGATCTGATTTCACCATCGAATAACCATGATATCTATTCTATCGAGGACTTAGCTCAAATGATTTATGAGCTTAAAACAGCTAATGACAAAGCGAAGGTTGCTGTAAAAGTCCCTGTCGTACCAAATATCGGAACCATCGCCGTTGGGATTGCTAAAGCAGGTGCAGATATTATTACCCTTAGTGGTTTTGATGGTGGTACAGGTGCAGCAAGAATTCATGCACTCCAGCATGTTGGCTTACCAGTTGAAATCGGGGTAAAAGCTGCACATAACGCTCTCCTTGAGGCTGGACTTCGAGACGGTGTCGAAATCTGGGCTGATGGTGGAATTAAAAGTGCTTTAGATGCTTTGAAAGTCATGTTGCTTGGCGCAAACCGCATTGGTTTCGGAACCTTGTCGATGCTCGCCATCGGTTGTACGACTTGTCGTGGCTGTCATTTAGATACATGCCATGTCGGGATTGCAACCCAAATTGATTCAGAGGCTCAAGCAAAAGAACATGGGCTACGACGCTTTGTTCCAAGACAATTTGATACAGCTGTACAAGGAATTATGAATCTCTTCACCGCTTTCGGAAATGAGTTAAAAGCTCTAGCAGCCTCAATTGGTGTGAAGGACTTACAAGATGCTATTGGTCGCTCAGACCTTCTAGAGCAAGTAAAAGGAACTGACTTGCTTGATTTAACTTATTTACTGAAACAACTTGAAATTAGCCAGCTATACTATCAGGAAGCTGCTGCTACACTAGAGGAAAAACAACTTCAAGTTGCGGCAGGTGCAGAATATCTTGATGGGGTTGACGAGGAGCTTCATCATTCACGGTCATTTGAAGGTGTTAACTCTGGCCAACGAGTTCTCGCTAGCCGCGTAAGCTGTCATCGTGTTCGCGGACGCCTTGATGGTTCATACAGGCAACTAACTCCTGTCTCCTTACGTTATAAAGGTTCCATTCTCGGAAATGGACTTGGGGCCTATAACACAGAGGGCATTACAATTGAAGTGGATGGGGGCGGCCAAGATGGTGTTGGAAAAACATCGTTTGGTGGAAACATACTCATCTTCAAATCAAAAGGTAAAAATGACAGATTCTATAATGGTTCTGTTGGAAAAGGTTTCGGCTATGGTGCTCAAAAAGGCCTTCTTGTTGCACAAGGAAATGCCGACGCTCGTGCAGGCATTCGTCTTTCAGGTGCAGATATGATTATTGGTGGGTTGGTACGAAAGCCAATCCCAGAAAACGAATATGGCAATATCGGCTCTAACGCCAATATTAAAGGCTTTGCTTTTGAGTACATGACAAACGGTCGTGGACTTGTCCTAGGTGATCCAGGTCCTTGGATTTGCGCGGGGATGACAGGTGGAGTTGTTTATCTCCGTCACCAGCCTGAAATGGGATTAACCAAAGAGGCGATTCAGCGCAGAATTGCTAAAGGGGCAAAAGTATCTGTTGAAACTCTTACCGCTAATGGAAAAAAGGATATCCAAGAGTTGCTTGGCAAGTATATCGAGTTGCTTAAAAACAACGGACAACACGAAGAAGCTGCAGAGTTAACACCATTACTAGCAAGCCCTGAACAAGCATTCCTCCAAGTTGTTCCTGTTAAAGAGCAAGCAGATCCATCCGTATCTACTGAGTGATTAGAAGAAAACAAAAACCAAAAAACAAATTTCATTTTATGCAAGCTGAAAAGGCGGTTAATCACCGCCTTTTCTTTTTTTCACAAATTATTAATATTTCCCATTAATTTTATAAATTTTTATACTTGAAGTTCCGGCTAAACCCATGTATAGTTCAATATTGTTTGACTTCTCACAAATCCGTATAAAGGGTACATAAAGGGAATAGTATGAATAGGAATAAAAGGATATCCCCTGTCTTCTCACACGGAATTAGAAAGGAAATATATTTATAATGAAACTCGGAGCCCGAATATTAAAAACGGGAATAGCCATTGTTTTAGCTTTGTTTATTGCGCAAGTGTTAGAACTTCCTTCACCCGTATTTGCTGGAATTGCAGCAATATTTGCTGTCCAACCCACGATATACAGGTCCTATTTATCCGTTATTGAACAGGTACAAGGAAATATTATCGGTGCGATTATTGCTGTTGTATTCGTTCTAATGCTTGGAAATAATTTTTTTATCATTGGTCTTGCTGCAATTTTGCTTATTACCTTGAACCTCAAGCTTAAGCTTGAAAATACAATCTCCCTTTCTTTAGTTACCCTGATAGCCATCATGGAAACACCTGGAGATAATTTTATTGAATTTGCATTCATTCGTTTTTCCGCTATCATGATCGGAGTCATGGCAGCTTTTATTGTCAATCTCATTTTTCTACCACCCAAATATGAATCAAAACTTTACCAGAAAAATGCCGGGTTAACAGAAGAAATTACAAAGTGGATTCGGATGAACATAAGACACGCATCTGAACATCAGCTTTTGAAAGCAGACATCGAAAAAATGCGAGAAGGTATCATTAAGTTAGAGCACCTCTACATGATGTATAAGGAAGAACGGTCTTATTTTAAAAAGAACACTTTAGGAAAGTCCCGTAAGCTTGTCATCTATAGACAAATGATTACGACAACCAAGAAGTCCCTGGATACACTAAAACGACTTCACCGCTATGAAAATGAAATTCAACATATGCCTGAGAGCTTTCAAGAGGCCATTCAACACCAGCTTGATTGTTTAATTAACCATCATGAACAGGTTATGTTGAAATATATTGGCAAAATCAAGCCAGATGCTACCGTTACGGAAGGCCAAGACTGTCTTAATAAAAAAGGGTTATTTGAACTATTTCTTTCTCATCAAAAGGAAATTGACGATACAAATAACCAAGTTTTATATCACATGATGCAAATTGTTTCGGTTATTATGGAATATGGGGAGCGGGTCGAACATTTAGATACACTAATAACAAGCTTCCATTCCTATCATAAAAATGATCAACCAGTGGTCATCGAATCACCAACCGAAGACTAAAAAAACAGCCGCTGAAAAACAGCTGCTGTTTTTTGGTCTTGTCTAACTTTCAAGCTGTTGAACTTGGAACAGCTTATGATATCCGCCCTCGATGTTCATTAATTCTTCATGCGTTCCCACTTCAACAATTTCCCCATGCTCAATTAAGACGATACGATCTGCATGAGTAATGGTCGAAAGGCGGTGAGCTACAATAAAGGTTGTCCGATCCTTCGCTAGCATCTCAAGTGCTTCTTGGATGAGATGCTCACTTTCAAGGTCTAACGCGGATGTTGCTTCATCAAGAATGAGGATTGGTGGATTTTTCAAAAAGACTCGAGCAATCGCCACTCGCTGCCTCTGCCCTCCTGATAGCTTAACTCCCCTCTCACCTACCTTGGTATCATATCCTTCTGGAAGAGCCGTAATAAACTCATGGGCATTTGCTGCTTTAGCAGCAGCAACCACTTCCTCGTCACTGGCCTCCGGATTGCCAAGAAGGATATTTGTTTTAACGGACTCACTAAATAAAATATTATCTTGTAGAACCATCCCGATTTTATCCCTTAAAGATTGTGTTTTAAATGAACGGATGTCTTGCCCATCAAGCAAAATTCTTCCTTCAGTCGTATCATAAAACCGTGGAATTAAACTAACGAAAGAAGATTTTCCGCCACCACTCATGCCAACAAGAGCAATGGTTTCCCCTTTGTGCACATCTAAGTTAATATCCTTTAGAACATGTTCACCGTTGTCTTCATAAGCAAAACTCACTTTCTCAAAGCGAATATCCCCATGAACCCTGTTTAATTTAACTGCATCCTCTGCGTCTGTAATATCATATTTTTCATCCATAAACTCAAAAACCCTATCCATCGATGCAATTGACTGGGTAAGTGTTGTCGATGAGTTTACCAGTCGCCGTAAAGGATTGTAGAGCTTATCAATATACGCAATGAAAGCCATCATCGTTCCGATCGTAATGTTTCCATTCACCGCCTGATAGCCTGCATACCCAATCACAATTAATGGAGCTACATCTGTAATGGTATTCACAACCGCGAATGCCTTCGCATTCCAACTTGTGTGTTCCAAGGCCTTTTTCAGGAAGTTGCTATTTTGCTTATCAAATTGTTTTTGTTCATGCTCTTCAAGGGCAAAGCTTTTCACTAATGAGATCCCCACAACACGTTCATGTAAGTAGCTTTGTACCTCCGCAAGCGCTTGTGACCGAACTCTAGTCAGTTTCCGTAGGTTTCCAAAAAAGTATCGGATTGAAAAAGCGTACAACGGAAATAACACCAAGGAAACGAACGTAAGCTTCACATCCATTGTAAACATAATGCAAACAGCTATAATAATGGTTGCGACATCAAGCCAGAGATTCATCAATCCTGTGATAACAAAGGTTTTTGTTTGTTCAACATCATTGATGACCCTAGAAATAACCTCACCAGCCCTCGTATTCGAATAATACTTAAAGCTGAGCTTTTGAAGATGGGTAAATAATTTGTCACGAATATCATATAAAATCCTACTAGCTGTCCATTGAGCGAAATATTGTCGATAATATTCAATTGGTGGACGCAGAATAACGAAAATAATAATCATAATGCCCATTACGGTTAACAACTTACTCGATTTATCTGCATTGGATAAGGCATCATTTTGAACTACATCATCCACGACAAATTTAATGAGTAGTGGGATTAACAGGGGGATTGCAAACTTTAGAATTCCAATAATGATGGTTCCAACGATTTGCCACCGGTATGGTTTTACAAAATGTAGATATCTGTTTACACTGCCCAAGAAGAGATTCCCCCTAAATTACATTCTTAAACGCTACATACTAAAAACCTGTTGAGAGTAGTCAACAGGTTCTTGCGATTAACGTCTGTAAGTCAAATACCGCTCGTACCAAATGTCAATAAAATCAGGTGCAAACGGACCTTTCCTTTGTCTAATCCAACGAATGAGCTTCTCAACATTGAATTTCAAAATCTTGTCAATAACCTCAGGATATTGCATCTCTTGGCGATGGCGTTCGTACTCATCTTCATCTAATAAGTTAAACGTCATATCAGGAAACACCTTTATGTCTAGATCATAGTCAATGTACTTCAAAGCCTCTTCGTCAAAAATAAAAGGTGAACTAAGATTGCAATAATAGTACACTCCATCTTCTCGAATCATTCCAATTACATTAAACCAGTGCTGAGAATGAAAGTAACATATTGCAGGCTCTCTCGTAATCCATGTTCTTCCGTCTGACTCGGTTACGATGGTCCGATCATTGCCACCTATTACAAGGTTTTGCGTTCCCTTTAAGACAGTTGTCTCATCCCAGACTCTATGGATGTGCCCATTATGTTTATAACTATGTATTTGGACTGATTCACCTTCATTGGGTACGCCCATAACTTCTCCCCTACTTTCCTTTCTTGGAGCTTTTGCAACCTATCATGTATATGAATCAATAAATAACCGACAAAAGGCAACAAAACGATTCCTTTTTGTTACTATTATAACGGTTCAGGTAAAAATTTAAAACAAAAGAGCCACCGATTTTCAAATAGGAGGCTCGATTCATTGCTTAAAGTCCTAATTTTGTCAACGTATTACGATATTCATCTCTTGATACGAGCGGATGACTTCGTCTGTTTGTTCCTCAAATATCCGATGAATATCCTGTAATTCAGCCTTCATCCTATCTATCTCTTCACGAATTTCTATAAGCTCTGTATTCTGCCTCAATGTCACAAGCTGTTGTTCAATATGTTGGCAGCGTTCAAGTTCAGACTGCAAGTATAAAAGCTTATCCATTGTTTTCATTTGCATTGATACCAATTCATTAAATTGATCCATGGTCTGCCACCGCCTGTAATAAATTTTCTATTCTATGTATTCGAGATGAAACGAATTCTTCCTTTGACTAGTTCTGTTAATCTTTGTCGAATGACAGAAAAGCGGAAGTGCCTTGATCAGGGGCGACAGGCATAAGACGCACCTGAATAGAAGGCGTTCTTTGCCTTCAATTCAGGGGTGGCTTATGACCCGAGCCCCTAGGCGCTGGAGCTGGACAAGAAGAAAAGCGGAAGCGCCCTGTTCAGCGGCGTATGGCCTGGAGCACTCCAACTGAGATAAAGGAAACACGAAGACCGTAAGAGCTTGATGAGTCACCTTTTTAAGAAATCCAACCTCCTTCAGTGCTATGAATGCTTCATAAGACACTTCCGAAGGAAATCCAGCTATGTTTCAGTGCTATGAATGCTTCATAAGACACTTTCGTCAGGAATCCAGCTTTTTTCGGTGCTATGAATGTTTCATAAGACACTTCCGACGGGAATCCAGCTTCGTTTCGGCGCTATGAATGCTTCATAAGACACTTTCGTCGGGAATCCAGCTTCGTTTCGGCGCTATGATTGCTTCATAAGACACTTTCGTCGGGAATCCAGCTTCGTTTCGGCGCTATGAATGCTT
>NZ_JACWFH010000018.1:15003-52547 GCF_019749255.1 Mesobacillus maritimus
AGCTTCGTTTCGGTGCTATGAATGCTTCATAAGACACTTTCGTCAGAAATCCAGCTTCATTTCGGCGCTATGAATGCTTCATAAGACACTTCCGACGGAAATCCAGCTTCGTTTCGGCGCTATGAAAAACTTCATGAAGCGCTAAAGAATGTATCTAGACTGAAAAACGGAATCATCTGTTTCCGCCCACATAAGTCACAAATATGTTCCAGCATACAAAAAAAACACTCTCCCCAAAGGGAAAGTGTTTTTTAGTAAACATCAATTACTGTTGTCCAAATTGTCCAGCATTTTGAGATTTTCTTGATTCAGCTTGCTGGTTTTGGCGTCTTACTTCTTGTGCATCTGTTTGGCTTTCAAGTCCAAATTCAGTTGAGAATTGACCTTGGCCAGATTTTGCAGTTGGTTGGCTAGCCCCACGAGAAGCACGAGCATTTTGCTCACGTACTTGCTGAGCGTTTGTTTCGCTAGCGAACTCTGTACCAAATTGACCTGCACCTGCACCTGCACCTTGAGAAGCTTGAGCATTTTGTTGTCTTACTTGTTGAATGTTAGTACCTGATTGAGTTTGGTTTGGTCTGTTTGCCATCATTATCACCTCCACGACTATTAATTTAACCAACGCGGGGAGGTGATATCCTAGAAAAAAATAATTTATTTTAGAATAATTTTACGAAAAATGGGTCCCTACACAAGTAACGATATTCCACCATCAACAATAATGGTTTGACCGCGAATCATATCCGACCCATCACCTAAAAGAAACATAACCGCATTGACGAGATCATCAGTTTCCACCATTCTACCTGCAGGCGTTTTAGCCCTTGCATCTGCCAACATTTCTTCCCTATTAGGAAAATGTGCTAGGGCGTCTGTGTCGACAGCTCCCCCAGAAACAGCATTTACCACAATATTTTTAGGTGAAAACTCGACAGCAAGGTAGCGGGTTAAAGCTTCTAATGCCGCTTTAGAAACTCCGACAGCTGTGTAATTTTCTAAATACCGGATGGATCCTAATGAACTGATGCTTACGATTTTCCCCTTGCCTGTACTCTCCATTAATTTTGCAGCCTGCTGGGCGCAGAATAAAAGAGCTTTACTGTTAATATTCATCGTCCAATCCCAATGTTTTTCTTCTAGTTCCATGGCAGGTCTTTGAACCCCGGAAGCGGCATTATTAACAAAGATATCCAGTCTGCCAAATTCTTCGTTAATCTGGTCAAACATCGCTTTAATTTTCTCAACATCCCCTACATTTGCCTTTACAACTAATACTTTTCTTCCTAATGCCTCAATTTCTGCTGCTGTTTCAATTGCAGCATTTTTGCTACGAGCATAATTGATTACAATGTCATAACCTTCTTTTGCGAGCCTAAGGGCAATTGCTTTCCCAATTCCACGACTACTCCCTGTTACAAGCGCGACTTTATTTGTCATCATACCAATTTCCCTTCTTCTTTAATTTGGTTTTATTTTAGCGGTTGCAGGTATATAAGACAATATTAGAACTCAAACTACCTGTAGATAAGGCTCTTTTCTCAAATTAAGTTAAACTGTGACGGAATGAGCTACGTTTCTCAGTAAGCCTTGCTTTTATAGAAAAAAAACATGCAGACTTAATTATAAAGTTCTTCGTAACCATAAACGTGAGGATTTAACACTACTTTTACGAAAACACTTTAGTAATAGCCTAGAAAGGAAGAGGTTTATGTATGTTGGCAGAGATATGACTGAGTTGACCATGATGCCTAAAACGGATTGGAAGGATAGTGAACTCGCTTTTTTCCATCATTCGATGCAACAGGTTGTGCCATACTTAAACGTTGAAGGACAGTCCCTTCACAGACAGATTATTGAAGAAATAGAGCGACGTGGCGGGATGAAACGAAATGAAGCAGATTATACTCACGGCACAAGAGTTAGCTACGATTAGACGCTTGCGGTAAACACAAAAAAAAGAGGGGATACCCCCTCTTTTTTATTGTTCACTCACTTTTCAAGATCAATAAATTGCTTGATAATTTTTTGATGTGAGACTGGGAACGCAAACTCTTTTAAATCTTCTGCTTTAACGAGCTTCAAAGCTGGCCCCTCTTGGATATCCCCCTGCAATTCCCCTGAAAAGACATGAATATTCCAGATTAGGTGTGAAAATACATGTTCAATCCTTCCAACCATGTCACCTAGCGATAAATCAACTTGATACTCTTCCTTGAAATATTCCTTGAATTGTTCCTTTTCACTTCTATATTCAATACTCACTTCAGCACTTGGGAATTCCCACATGTTCGCAAGCAATCCTGACTCAGGACGCTTACGGATCAAAATTCGATTCTGCTCATCCTTTAATACCGCTGTAACCAATTCAACTGGGCGTTGCTTTTTCTTTTTTGTTTTTACAGGTAATTCATTCTGGACCCCTGCATCAAAGGCTTGGCAATGATCTCTAACGGGGCATAATAGGCATGATGGGGATGTTGGGGTGCAGATAAGCGCTCCAAGTTCCATTAAAGCTTGATTAAAATAGGAAGGATTTTCATGTGAAATTAAGCCTCTAACAGCTGTTTCAAATGTTTTCCGCGTTGATGGTTTAGCGATATCTTCCCAAATCAACAAGATTCTTGAAAGAACACGCATTACATTTCCATCCACAGCAGGCTCAGGCTTCCCGTAAGCAATACTCAAGATGGCACCTGCTGTATAGGGTCCTACCCCTTTAAGTGTTGCAATTTCCTTTGGGTCATCAGGTACCTGACCTTCGTATTTTTCATGCACTTCCTTTACGGCACTTTGTAAATTTCGAACTCTTGAATAGTACCCTAAACCTTCCCATGCCTTTAAAACTTGATCCTCATCAGCATTCGCTAATACTTCTATCGATGGAAATTTTTCTAAAAACCTAGTAAAATAAGGTATAACCGTATCCACTCTTGTCTGTTGGAGCATGATTTCTGAAACCCAAACTTTATAGGGGTCTTGATCTTTCCGCCAAGGCAAATCACGCATCTCCATTTCAAACCATTCAATTAAATCTTTTTGAAAGGATTCTATATCCATTTCCTCTAATATTTTCAAACTGTTGTTCGTCAATTTTAGGCCTCCACATGTTAAACATTCAAACTTTTTGGGAATATACTAATAACTGGACGTGCTGAAGTAAATTTTTTTAACCTTATTAACGTAAACTATAAATTGCAACGTTACAAGGGAATAAATCTTTTAATAAATTCCTGAAAAGGAGGGTTTTTCCTTGGACACAGGAACACATATTGTAATGGGGGTCGCAATCGGGGGTATCGCTACTCTTGACCCTGTAGTGACCGAAAGTTCTGTTACTGCAACCAGCGTCATTATTGCCACTATCGTCGGTTCCCAAATTCCAGATATCGATACAGTACTAAAATTAAAAAGCAATGCGGTTTATATAAGAAATCATCGTGGGATTACCCATTCCATTCCTGCAGTCATCCTTTGGCCCATGCTAATTGTAGGGACCGTTTATTTATTTCAACCCGAAGTAAACCTAACTCACTTATGGATGTGGACTCAACTAGCTGTTTTTCTTCATGTATTTGTCGACATTTTCAATGCCTATGGTACCCAAGCATTGAGACCTTTTTCAAGCAAATGGCTTGCTCTGGGTATCATCAATACATTCGACCCATTTATTTTCATTCTCCACGTAGCTGCCATTATCTTATGGGTATTCGGGGCTTCACCAGGGTACTTGTTTCTCGGAATGTACGCTGTGATAGTGGCCTACTATATTCATCGCTTTGTTTTAAAGCGGAAATTATTAAAAATTGTCAACAAAATGATCCCTGACGCAACTGAGGTAATCATTGCACCGACGATGCGGAACAGCGAATGGCGAATAGCGGTCATGAATGACCATCAATTTTTCGTTGGAAGAGCCAAAGGGTTAACCGTAACCATATTAGACCAATTTAATCGAATTCCTGTTCCAGAAACAGCGGTTTTAACTGCCGCAATGGAAGATCATAATCTTGCTGCATTTTTATCGTTTTCGCCTGTATACCGTTGGGAAATGGATGAATATGACGACCATTTTGAAGTTCGATTTATTGACCTAAGGTATCGTAGCAACGGTCATTATCCCTTCGTTGCGGTTGTCAAACTTGATAAAAACCACGAGATCCTGAGCTCTTATACTGGCTGGATTTATAGTGAAGAAAAACTCCAGAAAAAACTTGAAGTAATCCCAAATTAAATCAGCAAGCGAATGTGCACTGTTCCTTGACTAATGGTCTGGCGCTTTCATATGACCTTTGCCCTCGATAAATGTTTTTACGTGCAGTAGAGAAGCTACACCCGTTTATTGGTAAGTAATTCAATGAATACCCTTTGTGTTTTAACATAAAAAAGCGATGCTACCATAGCATCGCTTTTTTTATTTAATGTAGGTCTTTCTCTTGCTCTAAAAAGTGCTTGTATTTGGGGTTTCTTGCTACAAAATCATGTAGCTTGTCACCATAATGTTGAATCCATTGGGTAACCACTTTTTCAGTCATTTCATTCCCTAAATACTCTCTTCCAGCCTTTGCTGAAGTCGTTTCGAAGTCATCCCACAAAAGTTCCACCCATGTTAGCGCCTTTTGATAGCTAATATTGTGGTTTTTTTCTACTAATAAGTTCGCGAGTCTTTCATGATATTCATTCATTTGAAAAATCCTCCTTGCAAATTTATCCGCGGTTAAAGACACCAGAATCGATAGATACTATGAAAGCGTGTTGCTAAACGGCACGTAGAAACCCTCAAGGAGGCCGTTATGCGAAATAAAGCAAAGAATTTCCCTAATATGAATCACAATCGTTTCGAAGGAGAGCCTCGTGCGAAAGCAGAATATGCTTCAAGAAGAGCCGACGGCACGATAAATACCCATCCACAAGAAAGAATGCGTGCTTCTTCAAATAGAGATAGCGATACTCCAGATTTCTAAATTCTTTTATCGGGTAAAATCAGGTTATTCCTGATTTTGCCTGTTTTTCCCTAGAAGGCTAATAGGAAGCGCTTCTTCGTTTTCTGGACTATTCATTCGATGCCCCCAAGCGAAAACACCATTCATATAATTTATTTTAAAATAACTACCAGGATCGCCCTCAACCTCATAGACATCTCCTGCTTTGAAATCATCGGGATTTAATAAGTAGGCCTTAGCCATTGCCATCTTACGCTCGAGCACGGCATATTCATTAACCATCCCTAGTTGTTCTGCCTTTCTTGCTTTCTCAGTAAGGCTGGCAATTTCTTGGTTTAATTCATGTTCAGTATATTGGCTATATCGTTTTTCCGGCATCATGTTTCACTCCCTATCTTTGTCCTATCATAGCGAAATTGACTTAATAAATAAAGGAAAAGCTAAGCTATTCAAAGGAGTCCTCTTCACCATCAGATACCTCTTCCAGATATCGGTCGATAAGTTCGATAGAAAATCCTTTATTATATAGAGCTTGTTTAATTTTTTGCTTATATTCAAAACCAGTCCATTTTGAATATTTCCGTTGGAGCTTCTCTCCTTGATATCGAAGAGCATCTAGCTCATCCTCTACTACTTTTTCTGCAACGCTTTCCTCTGTCGCCAGCTGAATAACCCTGAATGGATATCCTTTACGTATCAGAAATTGTTCTAGTTTTTGCTTTAGAATCCGAGATGAATCTTTCTTATTTTTGACAACAAATTTACTTGCAAGCAGTTCCGCTTTTTCTACTTGTCTCTCAAAAGGATATTCCAACATCGCTTCTTCCATTATCTTGCCGGTGATTCCCTTTTCCTTGAGACCTATTTTGACCACCTCTGGTCCTTTATCCGTTGTATTCATTTGTGTCCGAACAAATGCCTTTGAAAATTCAACATCATCCAAGAACTTATATTTATATAGTTTATTTACCGCTTCCTGAATCGTTGGTTCCGGTATCTCTTTTTTGGTTAAGTACTCTCTAACCTCTCCTTCAGATCTCATTCGGTGAGATAAATAGTGAAGGGCCAAATTATAAGCTTTACGGATGTCGTCTTGATAAAGGATCTCTGTTACCGCTAGGTCGTCAAGTTCCATTCCTTTTTTCAATTGGTATTTAATAAGTACGTCTTCATCTACGCTAAACGCATATTCTTCTCCCTTACCACTATCCGCGAAAATACTATAACGATTTTTATTCTTTTTTTGAACACTAATCTTTGTAATGACTGGCATTGTATCCACCTCTTCAATTAATTTACCATAAGATGAAAGGATTTTGGGGACAAGAGGCGTACTGAATGAGTAGGAATTAATTTCAAAAGGGACGTGGAGAAATGAAGATTGCAATTGCAGGCGGTACCGGTCTCATCGGCAAAGCTCTTACTGATTATTTACATAAAAGTGGCCATGAAGTCATCATTCTTACTAGACAAAAGCCAGCATCCCCAACTAGTAAGGATGCACGTTACATCTCATGGCTTAACAAAGACAGCTCCGCAATAGTCGAAGAACTCACAGGTGTGGATGCTTTTATCAACCTTGCCGGTTCTACCATCAATACCAGGTGGACAGACAAAGGGAAAGAGCAAATCGTTGAAAGTCGCATTCATATGGTAGAAATACTATACAGTATCATCGGTGACCTCCCTGTGAAACCAAAGGTATTTATAAACGCAAGTGCAGTTGGCTTTTATGGTACTTCTGAGAAACAAATCTTTACTGAAAGCTCTAGGATTGCTGGTCCCGATTTTTTAGCACAAACAGTTGTTCAATGGGAATCCGCAGCAAAGAAGATTGAATCAATGGGGATTAGGACCGTTTATTGTCGCTTTGGTGTGGTGTTAGATTCACATGGAGGTGCCCTCCCTCGGATGGTGTTACCCTATCACTTATTCATTGGTGGGACGATTGGAAATGGCCATCAATGGCTGTCGTGGATTCATATACAGGACGTTGTAAGAGGGATATTATTTGTTATTGAACATGCTGACGTAAGAGGTCCTGTTAATTTTACCGCACCTGAACCAGTGCAAATGCAGGAGTTCGGCAAAACCTTAGCCACTGTATTAAATAAACCACATTGGTTCCCAGTACCTAGTTTTGCATTAAAAATACTACTTGGAGAAATGAGCTTATTGGTTTTAGAGGGACAAAAAGTGTTACCTAAAGCATTACTCGATCATGGTTTTTCCTTTCATTATCCACACCTCCGCCTTGCACTTGAAGAAATTTTTTAATGATGTTTCCTGATACAAACCCAGAGATAATTCTAGCTAAAGATTGACTAGTTATCACTGGATAACTTAGTTTTTCACATATGCGAAGTTTTTGCTGATCCAAAATGAGCATCTAGCAAAAGCAACAAAGTTCATAAAAAGAGCTCTTTAGAAAAATGAATTCTTGTTTAATCCTTCCAATAATGGAAATACTGTTAAACGAAAACCATAGGAAGGGTGATAAGGATGGCAGATAAAAAGCGAAAAGAAAAACGAAGACATACTTTATCAAGCATGCAAGAAGTAACTTATAGTCATGAATTTAGAGCTGCTGATCGAGCAGCAGGTTTTGCTAATAAGAAAAGAGACCAATAAACTCTTTACATGTTCGTTTTTACTAGCTCAATGCACAAGAAGTTAAACTTATATTACCACTTATACCCCATGGCTTAATGCAAATGATAAGAGCACGGAAATGTTTACGTTTCCGTGCTCTTTATTTTTTATATTGAAAGGGGTTTTCAAAAATGGGACGTTCACGTGGGCAAAAAAGTAGAGATAAAAACACAGCAAAGTTACCTCAAGTGCCTCAGAATATGAAATCAGACGGAATAGATGTTGAGTTCGACCGTGAACTTGCTGACCACGAAGATCTTGAAGCAATGGCCCGTTCAAAAGCTGCTGACGCTCGAGTCAAAGGAAAAAAGCATTAAAGATGAACAAACCAAAAGCAGGATCGACAGATCCTGCTTTTTGGTAAGGGGGATAGGTTTTTTTAATATGGGAAAGGGTGGAAGTTTGTGATTTTTTTCACTAACTTTCCTAAAATAAATATAAGGTATTTCCACTTCATTGACAATGGTTTTCACAAATTGTTCATAGTATTTTTTACTTATTACCCGTTTTATCCACAAGCTTGTGGATATTGTGAATAACAATATGTAAATACCCTTAGGTCAAAAGACTGATCTGTGGATATTTTTATGTGGATAACCACATCTACCTCTGTGGACAATGTGAATAAGTCTGTGGAGTAATGAATAAATTAGGTTTTTGACTGTGTATAACTTGTTGAATAAGTTTTTGCTAAAGAAAACAACCCGATACGTATTAGCTTTATGGTTTGAATTAGGACGTAACACGTACGTTATCCACAACCGCCCCCTTCATAAATTACATTTTTGCAATTAGAAAAAGCGAACTACCAATGCAGTTCGCTTTTAGATATAGTAACTTGCAACTTCACAAGATGTATATGTGACACTTTTATAATAAACCGCCGCGGTACATTATATTCCACTTGATGATCTTTAACCTAAACGACGTAAGCCCTACCTCTCTTACATCCTTACGGCTCCGAAGCCGATCCAGTGTGAATAAGTTTTACAACAAAAAATTTATAAGCAGAATGCCATAAGTTTATTGACATATTTTTTCCAATAAGTGAAGCTGAACTTTTATTATATAATTTTAAAACTCAATTGTCAACAACTTGTTTCTGTTTCTGTCTTTCCTCGCTGAAACGACGTCCTTGAAGCAAATAATAAATGACAACACCAATTAGGATATAAACTGAGCTGAACATATATAACGTTCCTAAACTAACTTTTGCAGCAGCTAAACCAACGATAAATGACCCTAATCCAATGCCGATATCATAGATCGATAAGAAGGTCGCCGTGGCTACTGGTCTGCGTTTAGGGTGCGCCACCGTAATGGCAATTGTTTGGTAGCTAGGAAACAATGTTCCCCACCCTAATCCTGCAAACGCTGCAGCAACTAAGAATAAAAATGCGGAATCTGCAACCCCTAAAATAAACATCCCTATCGCAAACAAGATAATAGATGGGTAAACGATCGCATTGGCACCGTATAGATCATACCATTTGCCCGAATAAGGTCTAGAAATGAGCAAGACAACCGCATACACGACAAAGAAGTAGCTCGCAACATGACCAACTCCAATTTCAACTGCATAAATCGATACGAATGAAAGAATGGAGGAATACACGATGGCAAAAAAGGCTCCTGTAACGGCAATTGGAATTGCATTAAGTTCAAAAAGCTCTTTAAAGCTAAATGACCCTTTTACCTGAACTTCTTTTTGGGTTTTGGGTTGTTTTTTCGGAATGCTGATAAATAAACCAGCCATTAACCCAATGAATGCAGAGATGACACCCATTAAGAGCATGGTCGAAACTCCCCACTGTTGCATGGCGGTTAAGCCTAGAAACGGTCCCGCAACCATCGCAAGGTTTGAGGATAAAACAAAGTACCCCATTCCTTCTCCTCTTCGCGAATCGGGTATAATCGCCGCAACAATAGAACCTGTTGCGGTTGTTGCCATTCCGAAACCAATTCCGTGGATAAATCTTGTTACCATCAACGCCCCTATGGAATCAACACTAAAATAAATGACAGTAACTCCTGAAAAAATTAGTAAGGACGCTAGGAGTATCATTCTTGCGCCAATTTTTTCTATCCAGCGTCCTGCTATTGGACGAATGATAATTGCCGATAATAAGAAGACAGTAGTCACAAGCCCTGCTTCTGATTCTTTCCCTTCCAATTCATTTAGAACGTAAACCGGCATGGTCACAAGTAAAAAATAGAACGTCATAAATAAAAAGAAATTACTAACTGATACACTTATAAAATTTCTCGTCCAAAGTTTTGGTTGCTGACTTTGCATGGAGTATTTATCTCCCCTTCAAAAAAATTATTGTTCTTTCTGCTTGATAGTTCTAAGCCATTCAGTGATTAAATTTTGTAATTCTTCTTGAGAATTGTCAGGGAACGAAGTTAATAACGCTTGATTGGCCTTATTAACCGCCAATTCCCAATTCGGGAATTCTTTTAACGCCTTTGTGGATAAGTGAATGTATTTTTTTCGTTTGTCCTGTCCCGTCTGCTGTTCAATATACTCCTGCTTTAGAAGTCGTTGAATCGTCCTAGTCATCGGTGGAGCCTCTACAGCTAGATAATGACAAAGTTCTTTTTGGGTCAACGTTCCTTTTTCCTTCAAGACATATAACACAGCCCATTGAGCACTATATAAACCAAAAGGTTCAAGTGCCTCGTTCACTTGCTTTGATAACTCTCTTGAGAGCTGATGAATACCGTGAAATAAAGTATGAGTGTTATTTAACATACAACCACCTTAGATAACTGTTTTTTGCAACATGTTACACTATAACATAAAAATAGTTACTTAGGTAACTATTTTCGTTTGATTAATGGATTGAGTCTCCTCTCCCTCCTATTGTTGACCTAACTCCTTCTTACTTAGGGTGCTATCGACTCCTTTGGTGACCTAACTTCTTCCGCACCTTCTTACTTAGGGCACCTATCGACTCCTTTGGTGACCCCCACACCTTCTTACTTAGGGTGCCTATCGACTCCTTTGGTGACCTAACTTCTCCCGCTCCTTCTTACTTAGGGTGCCTATCGACTCCTTTGGTGACCTAACCTATCCCGCTCCTTCTTACTTAGGGTGCCTATCGAATCCTTTGGTGACCTAACTTCTCCCGCACCTTCCTACTTAGGGTGCCTATCGACTCCTTTGGTGACCCCCACACCTTCCTACTTAGGGTGCCTATCGACTCCTTTGGTGACCTAACTTCTCCCGCACCTTCTTACTTAGGGCACCTATCGACTCCTTTGGTGACCTAACTTCTCCCGCACCTTCCTACTTAGGGTGCCTATCGACTCCTTTAGGGTCAAAAGAGTTCTGCCTAAATAAAAAAACTGCCAGGTTTCCCTGACAGTTTCTTAGCACTTATACAGACTTTTTTAGCTGAAATTCACCTAACACTTCAAAGAAGCTCGCCTGATGATTTCGTTTTCGGAGCGTTGTAATTGTTGGTTCATCCGCCTTTAGATAAATATGATGATCCGTCTCAGTCACAACTGAAACAGGTACACTCGTTAACTGTGCTTCGCCTGGATGAATCATTAACCAGTTTTGGTTCCCTTCTTCATCAGCGTCCTCAACCAGTCCCACCCCTTCTTTTAGAGAGAACTGTGTCAAACTATGATGATTTGCTCGAACAACATGAATTAAATCCTCTATTACCGCACTCGCAGTTGGAAGCATACCAGCACCAGGTCCCTGCAAAGTTAGTCGCCCTACAATATCGCCTTCAATTGAGACAGAATTTTCCACACCTTCAATATTGAAAAGGGGATGTGACTCTGTAACCAGCGTAGGCCGAACAGACCCAACAATTTCACCAGCTACTATTTGAATAGAGGCGATCAACTTAAAGCGTAACCCTAACTTCTCAGCTCCCTTAATTTGTTCCTCCGTAATCGTTGTAATCCCTTCACGCGGCACATTTGCCCACTCAGGTTTGCCTCCGAAGGCTATTTCACTTAAAATCATTAATTTATAAAATGCATCGTAGCCTTCAACATCGTTGGTTGGGTCTGCCTCAGCATACCCTTTTTCCTGCGCTGCCTGAAGAGCCTCCGAAAAGGATAAATGATTCGTTCTCATTTCACTTAGAATGTAATTGGAAGTCCCATTTAAGATGCCTTCAATTTTCTTAATTCGATTAATATTTAGGAGCTGCTGTAGGGTTTGGATAACAGGTACTCCCCCAGCAACGGTAGCCTCAAAGCCAACCCCTACACCCCTTTTCATAGCAAGGTCTTGCAACTTACTTCCATGTACAGCAAACATCTCTTTATTAGCCGTGATAATATGACATCCTTTTTGAATCGCCTTTTGCAAGTATGTAAGAGCAGGTTCTTGGCCCACAATCGCTTCAACTACAACATCAAGTTTCTCCAACTTAAGGATTTCCTCATAATCGTCCGTAACCAGCACTCTGTTATCGATGCCACGGTTTTTATATTTATTTTTATTTTTTATCAAAATTGCTGCAACTTCTACCCTTTTTCCAAGAGCCTTTGAAAGTTTATCTTGATGAGAGTAAATGGTTTTATAAACCCCTTCACCTACTGTACCAAACCCCAAAATAGCTACTCTAATTGAAGACATCTATGTCACATCCCTTTCATTCGATTCACGAGGAATATAAAGTGCCCTCTAGCAAAAGTGCTCTAGTTGCAGGGACCTTTTCCATATGGATTATAAAAAAACAGGACCCTCTTCATAAGAAGAGGATCCTGCTCCTCCCCTTATCTTTCAGGCAGAAATCTGCCTGCAGGAATTAGCACCTTTTCAAGGAATCTCCTTGAAGGTTGCCGGGCTTCAACGGGCCATGTCCCTCCGCCACTCTCGATAAGAGTTATATATATTCGTATTATTTGATAATTCAATTAAAACTGATTGTATTATAGAATAATCCCAGTGTCAAATTCTTTTATTGTGCTTTAACATGATCTTTCCTAAGCTGATTTTGATAAAGGCTGTGATAGAATCCACGTTTCTTAAGTAATTCATCATGTGAACCCTTTTCAATAATTTGGCCGCTATCGACGACAAGAATTTGGTCCGCCTGTTGGATTGTGTTTAAGCGATGGGCAATAATGAAGGAAGTTCGTCCTTTCATAAGCAGCCTTAGCGCCTCCTGAATTTTAATTTCAGTGATTGTATCGATGCTACTCGTTGCTTCATCCAAGATTAAAATCGATGGATCCGCAAGAATCGCCCGTGCAATTGACAATAACTGTTTTTGTCCTTGTGAAATCCCAGAACCATCCTGGCTAAGTTCCGTATCAAACCCTTTAGGCATCCTTTTAATAAAAGAATAGGCATTCGCCATATTCGCTGCTTTCTCCACTTCTTCATCAGTGGCATCGAGACGACCATAACGAATATTTTCACGAATTGTCCCCTGGAATAAAAACGATTCCTGTAGAACAAACGCCATATGATTTCTTAGGCTTTCTCTTTGGATGTTCATACTATCTTGGTCGTCAAAAAGAATCTTACCGCTAGCCGGTTCGTAAAACCTCGTAATCAAATTAATGATGGTCGACTTCCCTGCACCGGTTGGCCCGACAAGGGCAACACTTTCTCCAGGTCTAGCTAAGAAGGATAATCCACGTACAGTATATCCATCCTTCTCATAGGCAAAAGTAACGTCACGAAACTCCACCTTTCCTTCAAGCGTAGAAATGGCCTTTGACTGTTTTTCATCAGAGGTTTCTTCTACTTCATCAATAATGTCAAATACTCGGTCTGCACCCGCAACAGCAGAAAGCAAGGTGTTGAACTGATTGGAGAGGTCGTTCAGTGGCCGTGTGAATTGTCTAGCATATTCAGTAAAAATGACTATGGTCCCAATTGTAACCATCCCTCTTAGAGCGAAATAGCCACCAACTGCTGCGACAAGGGTAAAGCTCAAATTATTGAGCATATTCATAAGCTTCGGGATAAACCCTGCATAAACCTGTGCCCAATATCCAGCTTTTTTGACATTTTCACTTTTAATAAGAAACTCTGATATAACCTTTTCCTCTTGGGAAAAGGCTTTAATAATCCTTTGCCCTGAGATGCTTTCCTCGATAAAACCATTAAGCTCACCTAAATGTTTTTGCTGCTCTTTATATAACCGCCCTGTACGGTTCGTAATCCACTTCATTCCGAGGAACATTAACGGGACAATGGTCATCGTCACCAGTGTTAACAAAGGACTAAGCCACAGCATCACAGCGAGTGTCCCAACAAGGGTGAGAACACTAGAAAAGATTTGAATGACCGAGCTGTTTAAGGTTGTACTGACATTTTCAATGTCATTGGTGACTCTACTCATCAGCTCGCCAGATTGTCGCTTATCAAAAAAGCGAATCGGGAGTTTATGGAGCTTTGAGAACAGCTCAGTTCTCATAGAGAAAACAGTTTCTTGGGCAATCCCAATCATCCAGTAATTTTGCAACCAAAGTGAAAGTGAATGCAGGAGATAAACAAGTGCGAGCCCAACTAAAATGATGCCTAAACCATTGGCATCTCGAGTAGATAGATGGGTATCAATTGTTCTTCCAATAATGAAGGGGCCTAATAACCCTAGACCAGAACTCAACAAAACCATAAACAGAACAGCATTCAAAAGTCTTTTGTGTACGGCAAGGTAGCTCCAGATTCTTTTTATCGTTTTCGTAGCACTTCCCCTATCGACCTCAGTCGATGCTTCTTTCTGCTGTTTCACATTTACTCACCTCTCAACTATCAGATCACTTTTTCAGCTTGATTCTGCCATACCTAATTGAGACTGATAGATATTTTGATAAAGTTTGGAGTATCCTAGTAAATCGTTATGATTCCCTGCTGCAATGATTTCCCCATCCTCAAGAAGGAGAATGGTATCGGCTTCTTTTGCCGTACTAATCTTCTGGGTAATAATCAAAGTTGTACAGTTATAAGGCTTTATCGCGTCAAGTAACTTTGCTTCTGTTTTTAAATCTAAGGCACTGGTGCTGTCATCTAGAAGCAGAATCCGCGGCCTTTTTATCAGTGCTCGAGCAATGGATAACCGCTGCTTCTGACCACCAGACAAATTCACTCCCTTTTGTCCGAGCATGGTTTCATATTTATGAGGAAGTGACTCTACCGTTTCTAGAATTTGAGCATCCTCAACCGCCTTCATCATCTCTTCGTGGCTAGCATCTTCTTTTCCCCAAGCAAGGTTTTCTTTTATTGTCCCGGTAAAAAGTAATGCCTCCTGGGGCACATAGCCAATTTGTTTGCGCAGATGGTCAAACTCAAGAGTACTAATGTCAACACCGTCAATTTCTACCTTTCCTTTTGTAGGATCATACAGCCTTGGAATGAGTTGAAATAAAGAAGACTTCCCAGAACCGGTAGCTCCTAGCAATGCAACCGTCTCCCCTGGGCTCGCACAAAAGTTGATATCCTTTAAGACGTCAGTTTCGGTATCAGGATAGCGAAAGGATACATGTTTAAACTCAATTTTTCCCCCAGCAAGATTAGCTGCTTCTAATTTATTGTGACCTTCTTGTAAATCAGATTCTGTTACAAGTACTTCCTCAATTCTGCTAGTAGAGGCGATAGCTCGAGAAAACACCATGATAATCCAAGAAAACATTGAAAACGCCTGGGTAATCCGTGCTGTATAGTTCACTACTGCCACCACTTCACCGACAGTCACGTTTCCATTATGTATATCTATATTTCCAAACCAAAGGACGGCAATGACGGTCATATTCATAAAAAACAATAGAACTGGGATGGCTATCTCTGTCACCCTTAGCGCAAAGGCTGTTCGTTCCCTTAAGTCTTGATTGGATTGTTTAAACCTTTTTGATTCATACTTTCCTCGCGAAAAGGCACGGATAAGTCTTATCCCAGTAAGGTTTTCGCGCATGACCATATTTACTTTGTCCAATTTTTCCTGAACGATTTTAAACAATCTTGTCGATTTCTTCATAATCCATATCAGAAAAAATACTAATGGAGGAATCACTAATATAAACCCGAGCGCAAGCTTCACATTTACGGTTAGAGCAATAATGATCCCCCCAATAACGAGTAAAGGCGCACGCAGGGCAATCCGTAAACTCATAAACAATGTCATTTGAAGTTGATTGACATCATTGGTGATTCTGGTAATCAAAGAGGAAGTAGGGTATTGATTGAAGTTTGAAAACGAAAAGGCCTGTACTTTTTCATAGAGGTTCTTCCGGATATCAAAGCCGAAATTCTGGCTTGCATACGCTGCAAAAAATGAATTGGCAATCCCTGCACCCAAAGCCAATAACGAGACTCCAAGCATGATCGCACCTATTCTCAGAACCGTTTGAAGGTCATTCTGTGCAATTCCATCATCGATAATTTGTGCCATTAATAGTGGTTGCCAAAGCTCTACCCCAAGCTCAACAAGCATGAGGAAAATAGCGATTAGCATAGGAATGCGGTATGGTTTTAATAAAGATAGCACTTTCATCGTGAACCCCCAGCATAACATCAGATAGATGAATTAATTATTTCGTTTAACGAAAGGAATGGTATAAAGTGTATTATACTATTTTTCCGCAAAAAAATTATCACTTTTGCGAAAAGGAAGAAAACAATTAGACAAAGGCAGTTTTCATAAAGATTGTTGTTAAAATCTTAAAGCCGATTTTAACGCAAGTTAAGCTCGTTCGTACTCTATAGAAAGTGAGCACGCTCTTTTCTCATTATTAAAAGGCTAATTTGTTGTAAACAAAGTTAAATCCAACCTATTCTGTATCCTGGAGCGACAAAGTTTGAGAAAAGAGCCTAGACAAAAAAACAATCTGCCTGTTAACAGACAGATTGCGCTTTGATTGTATGAACAAGGTCACTGGCAATTGCAGACCAGAGTTGCTTGTTTTTCGTGAGGTTTTGTTGAAAACTTGGTATCGCTTTTTTAAAGGCCTCTTCAAATTCGGGTGTGCCTTTTGGTGGCAATGATCCGAATAATTCATCCGCTAACCTTTGGGCTTCTGGTGCACGCGGCCCCCACTTCACAACCTCGTTTCCATCTTTATCAATGAGAACAATGATTGGGATGGAGCGTGATGTACCATTAGTGAGATACTTGTCCATTAAGTCTAAATTCTCGTCACGAATAAAGTATCTTGACTCAATTAATGCTTCATTTGCAATCCTCATAAAGATTGGTAGGTTTACCATGGCATCGCCACACCAATCCGCTGTTAAAATCAATGCTCGTAGTCCCGCTGCTTGAAGTTCTTGAAGGGAAGCTTTGAAAGTATCCTCTAATTGAAATTCATTATAGACACCAAGCATTTCTTCTTTATTTCTTTGCATGCTTGCAATGTATTCATTTTGTGACATTCCTTGCAAATACCATTCATTTAGTGTTTTCAATTTTACATCTTCTCCATTCTAAAAATGAAGAGGTACCCCTGGAGGCACCTCCGTTTCGTTATCTCACTGCTAAGGACTGTTTGATTTCTTCTATTTGTTCCAGGTGACGTTTCTCATGATTGGCAATAAACTCAAGTGTTTGTTTCACACTTAACTTTCCTAAAACCGGATGTGATAGAGGCTTTTCTGCAAGTATATCAGGATTTGTTTTCGCTAACAAAGCATTGACCTTTTCCCGTGAATGCTTCAACCTCGAAATTAACTCCTCTTTCGTTTTAAATTCCGAAGATGGCTCAATTGGGGACTTTGCCTTATGGGAACGGTCCGCCACGGCGGAAAGGTTCTTCTCCCTCACTTCCTCACTTGGACCTTGTAGAGCGGCATCCATTAAGGAAAGAAAATAGGATTCAATTTGTTGCAAATGATGTAATACCTGAGCAATACTCCAACTCTCTGTATCAAGTGACCGATTTAATTCATCATCGGATAAACCATTAATACTTGCTAACACTTCATCTCTTGTTTCATTTAATAGCTTTAATACCATTCCCATTCACCTCACGTTTTTTTTTAAACAAGCATAGCTACATTTATGAATTTTTAATTAGATGATCTTTTAACTGGTCACGAAGGGCACGTTTTAAAAACTTTCCGACTGATGTTTTTGGAATCTCATCCATAAAAATAACGTCATCCGGTAGCCACCATTTTGCAAACTGTGGTGCAATAAAGTCCAGTATTTCCTGCTTCTCCACTTTGTCCTTATAAGGTGCTTTTAACACGACACAAGCAAGTGGCCGTTCTTGCCATTGTGGATGAGGAACAGAGATCACACTAGCTTCAAACACCGCTTCATGGGCCATCAAGGCATTTTCAAGGTCAACGGATGAAATCCATTCTCCACCGCTTTTAATTAAATCCTTCGTCCGGTCAACCAGCTTGATAACCCCTTCTTCATCAACAGTTGCAACATCACCGGTGTAAAGCCAGCCATCACGGAAAGCATCTTTCGTACGCTCATCACGGTAGTATTCATCCGCAATCCATGGACCACGGATCAATAATTCACCCATTTCTTGACCATTCCATTCTACTTCGCCATCTGCACTAATGACTTTCATCTCTAGTCCTGGTACGAGTAGCCCTTGTTTCGAACGGATATCAAGTTTTTCCTCAATATCAAGATTTTCCTGATAGCTTTTTAGCCTAGAAACCGTGACGAGTGGTGCTGTTTCTGTCATTCCATACGCATGAAGGAACGGAATCTTGTATTTCGTTTCAAATGTTTTAATCATTCCACGTGGTGCTGCTGACCCACCACAAACAACCGCTCGTAAAGATGAAGTATCGTAGTTTCCATTTTCGAGCTCGTTCAGTACACCTAACCAAATCGTTGGAACTCCTGCTGTCAAGGTAACCTTTTCCTGCTCAATCAATTCCGTTAACAATTTAGGAGTGAACTGTGGTCCCGGCATAACCTGAGTAGACCCGAACCAAGCTGCAGCAAACGGGAGACCCCAAGCATTTACATGGAACATAGGGACAACAGCCAAACAAATATCACTTTCCGAAAGCCCAATCGTGTCTGCTAACCCCATTGTATAACTATGGAGGACAATCCCTCGGTGAGAGTAGATGACGCCCTTTGGGTTTCCAGTCGTTGCAGATGTGTAGCACATCCCAGCAGGAGCATTTTCATCAATATCTTTCACGAATTCAAAACTTGGGTCTCCGGCTTTTACTAATTCCTCGTAGGAATATACAGGTGAAAGAGTTGTTTCTGGTAATTCGTCTTTATCTGTCATGATGATATAGGCTTTTACCGATTTAAACTTTTCGTTCACCCTTTCAATTAAAGGCAATAAATCTTCATCGATTAGTAGAACTTTATCTTCGGCATTATTGATAATATAAGAGATATGTTCAGGTGATAAGCGAATATTAATGGTATGCAATACGGCCCCCATCCCCGGTGCTGCAAAATAGGCCTCTAAATGGCGATGATGATTCCAAGCAAATGTACCAACTTTATCTCCTTGCTGTATTCCTAGCTTTTCTAGTGCGCTAGCAAGTCTGCGGGTTCGTTCTCCAATTTCCTTATAGGTAAAACGATGAATCCCTGAAAGTGTTCTTGAAACAACCATCTTTTTTGGAAAAAATTTCTCCGCTCTCTCCAAAAGTGATCCTACCGTTAATGGTACATTCATCATTGGCATCCATACTCCTCTCGAATTAAAGACTATTAATCTTTGATCACCACTTGGTTATGCTCACCTATTGCTGGGGGTACTGCTGTCGAATCTCCTTCTAAATCACTATGCATTTTTACCTGTCTTCCTCCTATCGGGGAATCATAAATAATTCCACGCTCACGGAAGTAAGGATATTCAGCTATTTCCCCTGCCTCTAAAACTGGGGCTAAACAGCAATCGACCCGTTGGCCAAACTCTATCCATTCTGCTAGAGTTTTACTTTTAAATAATTCCTGTAGTTCTTGATATACCGGGTTTTGTGGAATGGTTTTTGAAAAATGAGCCTCCACCCAATCTTCACGCCCAATAGCATGGCAAAAGTGTTGCCAAAACTTCGGCTCTAGCGCTCCCATGCTTACGTACCTTCCATCATTCGTTTCGTATAAGCCGTAGGAAACAATTGTGCCATTTAAAACAGCCACCCCTTGGGAATAACCTGTTCTCTGCTCAATCAAAACATGATTGGTCATAAATGACGCCATCGTATCTGTTAGTGAAAGGCAATGATAGCTCCCTTTCCCCGTTTTTGACCGTGAAACGAGCCCAGCAAGGATTCGTTCAGAGGCAGCCATCCCTCCTATAAAATCGGCAAACGTATTAGTTGGGTGAATCGGTCGACCTTTTCGGTCCTTCAGTTGAGCAAGGACGCCACTTAACGCCATATAATTCAAATCATGGCTCCCCAACTCTGCCATTGGCTCATCCATTCCATACCCTGTTATCGAAACATAGACGACCCTTGGGTTAATCTTTTTTACCTCTTCATAACCTAACCCAAATTTCTCCATTACTTTAGGTCGAAAACTTTCAATCACGGCATCAGCATTCACAATGAGCTGTTTAGCAGCTTTTCTGCCTTGTTCCGTTTTTAAATCAAGTGAAATGCTTTTCTTCCCACGATTTTGAGCTAGAAAAACTGGCCCGATTTCTTCATTTGAAGAAACTCCTGTACTTCTAGCAGGATCTCCTGTTGGGGGCTCAATTTTTATAATTTCCGCCCCCATTTCAGCCAATCTCAAGGTTGCATAAGGTCCAGGAAGATAGTTTGTAAAGTCTATGACTCTAATTCCTTCTAACATGCTTTTCCCTCTCAATCATATGCCGGTTAACTATAAAGCTTTCTTTTTTTATATAAATCTACCGCTTATCAAACCTCATTTATGTGGTTCTTAACTAGGTTGATTTTCAGAATATAATTCTTCTATTTGTTTCCGTAGCATGAACTTCTGTATTTTCCCACTCGCATTCCTTGGTAATTCGTCTACGAAAATGTATTTACGAGGCCGTTTATAGTTCGCTAACTTTTCACTATTTTTACACAATTCCTCAAGTGCGTCCTCTGTCAGAGTTGGGTCTTTCCTTACGACGAATGCCGTAACGAGTTCACCCCAACGTTCATCTGGTTGACCAATAATTGCAACATCTAGGACACCGTTATGTTCGTAGAGGATGTCCTCGACTTCACGAGGGTAAATATTCTCTCCTCCTGAGATAATCATATCGTCGACACGGTCTTTTACCCATAAATAGCCTTCGTCATCTAGATAGCCAATATCCCCTGAATGGTACCACCCTTTGTATAATGCATGTTCAGTTGCTTCCGGACGATTATAATAGCCGGTCATCATGCAAGGTCCTTGAACAATGATTTCACCATTTTCACCAGGTGGCATTCGATCATCAGGATCTGAAGGACCATCTTCACATGGTCTGACTACGCGAACCTCATGGTTTAAACAAGCCTGACCTGCCGAACCTGCTTTTGTTAATTGGTCATCCTCTGATAAGAAGGAAATAGCAGGTCCCATTTCGGTCATCCCATAAGCTTGAACGAGTGCGACGCCGAGCTGTTCTTGACAAGCTCGGACAAGGGCTGGCGCCATTGGGGCAGCTCCATATAACCCTAATGTAAGGCTATCAATCTTGTATTTACTCAAATCTTCCTGCAGAAGCATATTCCACATTGTAGGAGCGGCGAATAGCTTTGTGATTTTTTCTGATTCAACTAACTCTAGTACTTTCTGTGCTTGAAATTGATGTAGGATAACATTTTTCGCCCCTACGTGAACACGTGGGAGGTATGCGCAGTGGAGCTCAGCGCAATGAAACATTGGGGCGGTGACAAGTCCAATATCATGAGGATGTAACTTGGTGGCATTAATGACAATTAAGCTTTGTTCGGCCATATCACGATGGAGATGCATGACGCCCTTTGGTCGCCCAGTTGTTCCGCTCGTGTACATGATGGCATATAGGTCATTTTCAGAAACCTCAGCATTTACTGCAGTGCTCTCGGAAGTTTTGACCTTATGATGATAACTAGCTGCATAAGCTGGAGGGTCCTCATCAATAAACCAAAAGGCACTCTTTGGGAACCGTTTCTCAATCGCTGCAATCGTAGACTCAAGGGCTTTTTCAAAAATAACTACCTTCGGTTTCGCGTCTTCCAGAATATAAGCAACCTCCTCCGCCATTAAGCGGAAATTAATCGGGTTGAACACCGCACCAATTTTTGCACAAGCGAAAAAGGTGGTTGCAAGTTCTTCTGTATTAAATAAGTAGGTTGAAACAAGATCGCCTTTTTTGACTCCTTCATGTAAAAGTGCGTTTGCTAGTCGATTTACTTCAACGTTCCACTCACTGTAAGTCATCCGCAGATTTTTTCGCACATCATAGACTGCTTCTTTTTGCGGATACTTTTGAACAGTTAAATCAAAGATTTTGCCAATAGTTGTGGTCATTTGCATCCCCCTTTATATAAAAATCACTTTAACTAGAATCAGTAGGTTATCCCCGAATTCGTTCAATGATGGTTGCATTTGCCATTCCATGCCCTTCACACATGGTCTGTAATCCGTAGCGACCTCCAGCTCTTTCAAGTTCATGCATCATCGTGATCATTAATCTGGCTCCACTTGCTCCAAGAGGATGACCTAAAGCGATGGCTCCACCGTTCGGGTTTAGCTTTTCCGGATCTGCGCCAATTTCTTTCAGCCATGCCATAGGTACAGAAGCAAAGGCTTCATTCACTTCAAACACATCAATATCATCAACTGTAAGACCGGCTTTTTGGAGAACCTTTTGCGTCGCCGGAATTGGACCTGTAAGCATCATCGTTGGATCTGATCCAACTACAACTCGAGTATGAACCCGGAAACGAGGTTTCAATCCTAACTCTTCTGCCTTTTCCTTCGACATAAGAAGGAGTGCAGCCGCTCCATCACTTATTTGGCTCGAATTTCCGGCGTGGATGACACCATCCTCTTTAAACACAGTTTTTAATCCTGCCAACACCTCTATACTAGTTCCTTCACGAGGTCCTGAGTCCTCCCTAATGTAAACGGTCTCTCCATTCTCAAGCGTCACTTCTAATGGCATGATTTCTCGGTCAAAGTATCCTTCTGCTTGTGCTTTTAAAGCACGTCGATGACTTTCTGTCGAAAATTCATCCAACTCTTTTCTAGTAAAACCGTAGGCTTCAGCAATTCGCTCTGCCGATAATCCCTGATGGATCATTTCATATTTTTCACGTAGCAGTGGACTAAAAGGCTTGGCGTCACCATAGTTTGAACCCATTGGTACTCTCGACATGCTTTCAACTCCGCCTGCAATGACAACATCCATATCCCCAGCCAAAATGGCTTGTGCTGCAAAATGGACTGCCTGTTGACTTGAACCGCACTGGCGGTCAATCGTCGTACCAGGCACTTCGATTGGGAAGCCTGCAGTTAGTGCTGCAACTCTAGCAATATCTCCTGCCTGTTCACCTACTTGTGATACACAACCTAAAATGACATCCTCCACAATTCCAGGCTCAATACCAGCTCGCTTAACAAGCTCCTGAAGCACCTCAGCAGCAAGTACATCAGGACGAATATCCTTTAAAACCCCATTCCGTCTTCCAACAGGTGTTCGTACTGCTTCTACAATCACAACATCTCTCATCTTTCATCCTCCTTTTTTAAAAACAGTAGATTACTTTCTATAACCCTAGTTTTTTAGCAATAATCGTTTTCATAATTTCATTTGTCCCTGCATAAATACTTGCGACTTGGATATCTCGGAATCTTCTCGCAATCTCGTATTCTTCCATATATCCGTATCCACCGTGAAGTTGCATACATTCGGTCGCAATCTTTTTTGCGATATCCGTTAACTTCCATTTCGCCATTGATACTTTTGTGACGACATTTTTGCCTTCGATATGCTCAGCGATTAACTGATCTAAGAAAGCTCTCCCCATTTCGATATCCGTTGCCATTTCGGCAAATTTAAATTGCGTATTTTGGAATTTACCTATTGGCTTTCCAAATGCCTCTCTTTCTTTTACATATTCTAGTGTTTGGGTATACATGACTTCAGCCGCAACCTGTGCCGCAATCGCAACAACCAATCTTTCTTGTTGAAGTTTATCCATAAGGTAAAGGAACCCTTTTCCCTCTTCCCCTATCAGATTTTCCTTTGGCACACGACAATCTTCGAAAATTAACTCGGCGGTATCTTGACAGTGGAGACCTACCTTGTTTAATTTTCTCCCTCTTGTAAACCCTGGTGTATCTCGCTCAACAACGAGGAGACTGACTCCCTTATGCTTCGGCTCCGCCTTTGGGTCCGTTTTACAAGCAACAACAATTAAATCTGATTGAATCCCGTTTGTGATAAACGTCTTTTGCCCATTCAGGATATAATGGTCTCCATCTAGAATAGCTGTCGTTTTAATATTGGCTAAGTCCGAGCCGGTTCCAGGCTCTGTCATGGCAATTGCTGTGATGAGTTCACCTGTTGTACAACGTGGCAACCAGCGTTGCTTTTGCTCTTTTGTCCCGAAAGAATTGATGTATGGCACGACAATATCATTATGTAGCCCAAGACCAACAAGTCCAGAACCGACTCGTTCAAGTTCTTCATTAATGACAACCGCATAGCCCCAATCAACATTGCTACCGCCATATTCTTCATCGAGATCTGGACATAAAAATCCTTGTTCACCCATTTTGGTCCAAAACGACCTTGGAATCATTCTTTCCTCTTCCCATTTTTCATAGTATGGGTAAGCTTCTTTTTCTAAAAACTTTCGAAACGATTTACGGAAAATCTCATGTTCCTCGTTTAAATATGGATGTTTCATTTCTTTGCCCCCTCAACATGCAATCGCTTTCATTATAAGTGTAACTGAGCACACACAGTATTTTAAACTATAAACCTATTATATTGATGGCGAACCTAAGTAAGATCAAACAGTTTAGGTCCATTGCCTTTATTTTAACTGAAGATTAAAAATATTTTTAGTGGTTTATGAAATATTTTTACTTCTTTTACAAGTTGGACACGTTCAGGCATTTAGAAAGGTTCACTTCATATGGCCGATGAAGCCGGAATCCAGCAAGAATTCTGAAAGAAAACTGCTTCATATGGCCGATGAAAACCGTATCCAGCTAGAATTCTGAAAGAAAACCGCTTCATAATGCTGATGGGCCAATAATCAAAGAAAGTTCTATTCTATTTTACCAGTCGCGATCTTCAACAACCATTCAGGCATTTTTAGCTGCTCCCCCTATTTCGGCTGCATACGGATGGCTCCATCTAAACGGATGGTTTCGCCGTTTAGCATTGGATTCTCGATGATGCTTGAAACAAGGTGTGCGTATTCCTCGGGCAGACCAAGGCGTGATGGGAAGGGAATCATTTTACCTAAAGCGTTTCTTGCGTCTTCTGGGAGAGTATCAAACATTGGTGTATGGAATAGTCCTGGAGCAATGGTCATGACACGAATCCCATGGGTAGCAAGCTCTCGGGCAATCGGCAATGTCATCCCGACAATTCCTCCTTTTGAGGCACTATAAGCAGCTTGACCGATTTGGCCCTCAAAAGCAGCAACAGAGGCAGTATTGATTATTACTCCCTTTTCCCCACTCTCATTTGCTTCATTCTTCGCGATTACCTCTGAAGCAAGACGAATCACATTGAAAGTGCCGATAAGATTAATCGAGATTACTTTAGAGAATACTCCAAGGTCATGGACCCCTTTTTTCCCTAAAACCTTACTAGCTACGCCAATTCCTGCACAATTTACAACAGTGTTAATCCTACCAAAAGCATTTGTTGCTGTTTCAATTGCCAAGCTCACCTCGGTCTCACTCGTTACATCTGTTTTAATAAAAAGAACGTTCCCACCAAGTTCTTCTGAAAGTGCTTTTCCTCGTTCCTCCGATAAGTCCAAGATAGCGGCATGCCCACCATTTTGAATGATTCTCTTCACAGTTGCCTCTCCTAGTCCTGAAGCTCCACCAGTCACAATGGCCTTTACTGCTTCCAATTCCATGTCGTTACCCCCTTCAACAATTTGTCCTTCTATCTCCATCCTATCGGATACCATTATGCCTGGCAATATTAATGATAGAAAATTCAAATAACTTTTCCAACAAGCAACTCTAGTTTTTTTTTTGCAAATAAAAGAGAAGCATGTTTCTGCTTCTCTTTACTTCTTTACTATTATTCATAGACTTATATTCCTATGAATAATAGTAAAAATATTTATTTCCGCAAGCAGGTAATAACTGCTTCTTTAGATGGAGTTTCTGGAACTAGGTCAGCTTGATACGAAAACTCTCGCAAGCTATTCTTTGTTTTTTCACCTAAACAAACGATTTCAGCTTTCTCCAGAAGTTCTTTCCCTATCAAACCTTTGTTTACCCCTTCTGCCATGAATACTTTCACGGCCCCAGAGGATGGGAACACAATAGTATTAACCTGTGCCTCATCAAGCATTCTTGCTAGTAAAGGGAGGAATTGCTCGTCGACTTGCTTATAGCTTGTTAGATAAAAATCATGTTGCTCATAAGACTTCTGTTTACTATTGTCCCCGACAACAAGGATATGCTCCAGATCGTTGTCCATTTCGGCTGCAAGACTAGCAAGGAATCCTTTTTCTTGTATCGCATAGACAGATTTTGTTGATTCACCAAAAAAGGTAGCGGTGATGCGCCGAACATCAATCCTTTGATCGAAAAGGTCCCTAAAGAAGTCTGTAACACTTTCAGGCGAAGTAAATAGGATTTTTTTATAAGAAGAGATGTTTTCTAGTATCTCGGTATGGGCTGGCGCTTTTGTTTTGGTCCAACGCGGAAATTCAATCACATCCGCTCCTTGGTTGATTAACTCCTTTGCTAGCGGGCTTTCATTTGTATCGGTTCTAGCCATGAGAATTTGCCGACCAAATAATGGTTTTTGTTCGAACCAATTCAATCTTTTGCGGAGCGAAACAATGTCGCCAACTAACGTAATTGCAGGGTTTGTAAATTTTACATTCTTCGCCTTTTCAGCAATATCTCCGAGCGTCCCCTCAAGTGTTTCTTGCCGACTAAAAGTACCCCAACGAACTAAAATAACTGGGGTATCCGCTGATTTTCCATGCTTAATAAGATTTTCAGAAATATAGGGAAGATTAGAAATCCCCATGTAAAAAGCAATCGTGTCTATTCCAGTAGCGAGACTTGCCCAATTAAGGTTTGGTTGCCCTTCCTTTGACTTATCATGTGCCGTAATAATGGCAAAGCTTTCGCCAAACTCCCGATGCGTGACCGGGATTCCCGCATATAAAGGAGCCGCAATTCCCGAGGTTATGCCTGGGACCATTTCATAAGGGATAGAATGTTCAACTAATGCAGCAGCCTCTTCTCCGACCCTTCCGAATACCCCAGGATCTCCACCTTTTAACCGGACAACCACTTTTCCCTGTAGTCCTTTTTCGACTAACAAAGAATTGATGGCTTCCTGCCGCAAAACATGACGATCGGGAAGCTTGCCACAGTAAATTAGCTCACAGCCAGCAGGGGCATATTCAAGCAGTTTAGGATTTGCAAGCCGGTCATATAGAATCACATCTGCCTGCTTTATTGCCTCCATTCCTTTTACCGTTATAAGTCCTATATCCCCAGGACCTGCTCCAACTAAATACACTTTTCCCCTCTTCATGTTCACGTCATCCTTCCATTTGCCTAATTAAAACTGCATCTCTATTCCAGTCTCTAGAAAAGAGAGAACAGGATGTTCTCTCTTACTGTTAACCATTACTTTACGATAAAAACCTGCTCTTTGTCTCGCTCTACAGGATAAATTTTTACTTTTCCTTCATCGGGAGCTTGAACCTTCCCATCTATCAAGGATATTTTCCAGTCATAAACTGGGCAAAAAACATATTCTCCGCTGACTAACCCTTCACTAAGTGTTCCACCCTTTGGGTGAGGGCTTCTGTTTTCAATCGCTCTAACTTCTCCGTTTGTCAACCGAAATAATACAATTTCCTCCCCATTAAGTTGAAAAACCTGTCCCACTTTTTCTGGCAATGTCTCGTAGTCTGTAAGATAAATATTAGTCAATGTTCTTCCCTCCCTCTTTTAAACCAAAACTGGTACTTCACGTTTTTGATAGTATTTTTCTTGGATTTCTTTCTTTTCGATTGCCTCGCTCCATGGCTCGTTGTATTTTAAAAGAGTTTTGTCTAATCGCTCATTCAAGGCTTTTCTCGTTTTTTCATCTGCTAAAAATTCTTTTACATGATCTAACCCCACACGTTCTACCCATTTAGAAGTTCGTTCCAAGTAATTCGCTGTCTCACGGTAATATTGCATAAACGCTCCGATTAATTCAATAACCTCTTCTTTTGTTTTGACCGTAGCAAATAAGTCACCAGCACGAAGGTCTGTCCCGCCATTTCCTGCGACGTAGATTTCCCAACCACCGTCGATGCCTACGACACCAAAGTCTTTAATACCCGCTTCAGCACAGTTTCTTGGACAAGCTGACACACCCATTTTCACTTTATGCGGGGTATCAAGACGTTCAAATTTCTTTTCTAGCTCGATGCCAAGACCCATTGAATCTTGAGTACCATAGCGGCAGAACTTTGCGCCAACACAAGTTTTAACCGTACGCAATGTTTTTCCGTATGCATAGCCTGAATCCATTCCAAGGTCTTCCCAAACTGCAGGTAAATCTTCCTTTTTGATTCCATACAATCCAATCCGCTGACCGCCTGTTAGCTTTACAAGTGGAACATCATACTTTTCAGCAACCTCAGCAATTTTCTTTAAATCCTCAGCAGACGTTACCCCACCATACATTCTCGGAATAACTGAATAAGTACCATCTTTCTGGATGTTCGCATGCATTTTTTCATTCACAAGGCGGGAATCGCGATCATCTTTGTATTGGTCTTGGTGAATCATCCCTAAATAGTAGTTCACTGCGGGGCGACATTTTGTACAGCCTTCCTCCTGCTGCCAACCAAGGACGTTCATTACTTCCTTCACACTTGTTAACCCTTTTTCTTTAATTTCAGCTACGACTTCGTCTCGACTAAGCGTTGTGCATCCACAGAGAGCTATTTTCTTATCTGCTTCTTTAAACTTATCTCCGAGCGTATATGCAAGAATATCGGCAATCTGTGATTTACAGCGCCCACAAGAACGGCCTGCATTCGTACATGCCCCAACCTCATCTACAGAAGTAAGCTCTTTTGTTTGAATTGCCTGTACAATTGTTCCTTTTGAAACCCCGTTACAGCCACAAACAATTTCATCGTCTGCCATACTAGCGATGTCATTTGAACCTGCGGCCCCACCACAACAGCCAGATTCAAGGATAGATACGCTCGTCATCCCACTTACATCTTCTTTATTTACGAGCATTTTAAACAATCTCGAACTATCTTTTGTATCCCCGTAAAGCACAATACCGGAGATGCGGTTATCTCGAATGACGATTTTTTTATAGACTCCGTCAAATTCGTTATGAACCTTGATTGACTTTGTATGCTTGTCGTCCTCAATCTCCCCAGCAGAGAAGAGATCAACACCTGAGACCTTTAATCCAGTTCCAACAATTGAACCCTCATATGGCTTTGTTTCAACACCACATAGAGTGGCAGCGAGAACTTTTCCTTGTTCATATAACGGAGCAACCAAGCCGTAAACCAGTTCCCTATGCTCGGCACATTCGCCGACTGCGAATATATTAGGAACACTCGTCTCCATAAAATCGTTGACCACAATTCCACGGTTTACATAAATACCACTTTCCTTGGCAACTGAAGTGTTTGATCGAATTCCTACTGCCATAACCACAAGATCTGCCTCAATTTCAGTACCGTCCGTAAACCGTAGGCCAGTTACCCGATCTTCACCTATAATTTCAGCAGTTTGTTTTTCCATAATAAAATTCATACCTTGTGCCTCAAGCTCATCTTTCAGCATTTTGGAAGCCGTTGAATCCAACTGACGTTCCATTAAATCAGGCATTAAGTGAATAACATCCACTTCCATTCCAAGATTCAACAATCCACGTGCTGCCTCAAGTCCAAGTAAACCACCACCAATGACGGCTGCCTTTTTATAAAGTTTCGAAGACTTGATCATCGTTTCACAATCTTGGATATCACGAAACCCTGTTACACCTTGCTTATCTGCACCCGGTATTGGGAGAATAAAAGAGCTAGAGCCCGTTGCAATAATAAGTTCATCGTAGGCTACTATACGCCCTTTATCAGAAATGACTTCTTTTTTGTTTGTATCTATAGCAACAATTGCTTCACCAGTAAACAATTCAATTTCATTTTCTTTATACCATTCCCAGCTATTCATGATAATGTCTTCAACCGTTGTGTCCCCTTGAAGAACCGTTGATAGCTGAATTCGGTTGTAATTTGGATGTGATTCATGGCCAAATATCGTAATCTGAAAGGCTTCAGGGGCAAGCTTCAAGATTTCTTCTACTGTTCGAACTCCAGCCATACCATTTCCAATCATCACTAATTTTTTCTTACTCATTATCCTTCTCCCCCTACTCATCTATTTGTACGTCTTTATGCGTTTGTTTTATTTTCTTTATGATTAGATTGTAAATCCGAAAGGAAAATAAGTTTGTGAAGTTTATCACACATTTATATATTTGTTCAACATTTCACAAATGTGTCATAAATTTTAATAGAACGACATGGCTTTTTACCCTGAATTTCGAATCAACTCTCTTATAAAAACGAACCATTATTAGGTCAGGATCACTAGATTGCATATATAGTTATTTTTTGAATTTATTAACAATAGTCTATTGGTACTATTGTCGCAATACCCCTTCTGTAATAAAATACTAATTACTGGATATTTATACATAATTTTATATTTTAATACTTGGAGGGTTTAATTTGAAAAAGAAGAAAGTAATTACAGGTCTACTAGCAGCTAGTCTACTAGTTTCCGTTCCAATCACACCGGCACTTGCGGGCTCTGTAAAATGGGTAAACGTGAATGTAAATGAGGAGCAAGATGGGAGCTTGTTTAATAGTGAAAACTATGACTTTATGAAGTTCTCAGAGATTGGTAAAAAACTAGAATCGATTAATAAGCAGTCTAACCGTGTGAAAGTAGAGGTTACAGGTACTTCCTCACAAGGATACCCCCTTTATGTTGTAACGATAGCCGACCCTAAGTCACAAGGAAAGTTCGGAAAGATTCAGTCATTGAGAAAGCAAATGTTTAAAAATCCTGAAAAAGCACAGGATTGGATTGCGAATAACCCTGATTTTAAAGTCCCGATAATGATCAATGGTTCTATCCATGGAACTGAATTTGTCGGAACTGATGCAGTGTTACAGTTGATTGAGAGGTTTGCTCTTGATAATGATGCAGAAACTAAAGAAATTCTAGAAAACAACATCCTTATTTTTAACGTTGTCCAAAACCCTGATGGTCGAGTAGATGCAACCCGCTTTAATGGTGAAGGGGTTGATCTAAACCGTGATTTCATCACTCAATCACAACCAGAAACACAGCAAACCGTAGAACTTCTAACAGAGTGGAATCCAATGGTGTTCCTAGATACTCATGGTTATGTTAAAAATTATGGACCAAATTTACAGGGATTGATTGAGCCTTGTACACCACCGCACAATCCGAATTATGAATATGATTTATACCAAAAATGGGCTTTTGGTCAAGCAGAAGCAATGGAAGCGGAAATTATGGCTGATCAATCTTCCTACGAAGGCAACTTATATCAATCCATGAAAGGCTCATATATCCCACAACGTGATGACGCGGCAGGTTGGGACGATTATCCACCAATTTTTACGCCAATGTATGCAATGTATCATGGTGCTTATGGTCATACATTAGAAGCTCCAACAAATGATGAAGATGGTGTACGCTGGATGTATAACGCCATCATGGGTTCTTTGAAATATGCAACCGAAAACAAACAAGAAATGATCTCTGATCAGATTGAAATGTTCAAGCGTGGCATTAATTTTGACCATCCATTCCATGATGAGGGACATTTCCCAAATGCTTACATCCTTCCAGTTGATGAAAAAGACCCTACTGTAACAGAAAAAGCGGTTAATCATCTACTGAAGAATGATATTGAAGTCGTTCAATCTTCGAAAGCTTTTACCGCTGGTGGAAAGAGTTATGCGAAGGGAACTTATATTGTTCAGATGGATCAAGCAAAAGCTGGACTAGCTAATACGATGCTTTGGGATGGAGAAGATATTTCGAATGATACTCCAGCAATGTATGATATTTCTGCATGGAGCCTTCCAGAACTTTGGGGCTTTGAAGCCAATCCAGTCCATGAGGCTGTGACTGTTGTAGCTTCTAAGGTTAATAATGTAGCTGGCAAAGGTTCCGTTTCTGGTAAAGGACCTTTCTTAATTCCCAACAGTTCCGTAAAAGCAGTAGAACTTGCGAATATCCTATTAAGCCAGGGCGTTACCGTTAAGCGTGATGCAGAAGGAAACTTCTATGCGGAAGCAGCATCTAATAAGATTTCAGCCGCAGTTAAAGAGTCTGGTTTAAAGATTGGTACTGCTGAAGTTCCAGCAGATGCTAAAGCAATTGAAAGCCTGAATGTTGCGATATTAAAGGATGGCGGCATGGGGAAAGTTCAATCTCATTCAGGAACAAAACTGGCATTGAAGCGTCTCGGCTTCAATGTAACCGAAGTGACACCTGTTGAAGTTGCCAATACTGGACTTACTGGTTTTGATGTGTTTGTTTATAGTGGAACTGAAAGCTTAATTTCTACGAATCTTAGCAACGCTAACAAAGAGTTTGGGTTCGAAACCGCAGGACAATTAACGACTTTTAAAGAAAATGTTCATGCATTTTTAAATAATGGCGGCAAATACATTGCTGTTGGTGCTGGAGCATCTAGAGCAACAAAAACCCTAGGCCTTACCAACAATACGATAAACACTGCAGGATCTAACAGCAACGGAATCGTAAAGGTTAGCTACGAAGGGGAAGGCCTAACTGCTGGCTATGATCAAGATGATTTAGGCTTTGTATACCGCCCTGTTTGGTACACAGGTCTAAATGGTGATGAAGTTGGGGCAACAATCGCCGATTCAGAAGAGTTCTTCGTAGCGGGCCACTGGAGAGGTAACGCTCCTGCACAAGGCCAAGCTGTTATCGTAAAAGAACAAGACAAGGACGTAACGCTAATCGGTCTTGAAGCAGGTTTCCGCGATCATACTGACTACCTGTTCCGTCTATTATCGAATGCCATTTTCACAAAATAAATGCGAGTTTAAAGCCCGGCATAAATGCCGGGCTTTTATTCTTTCAAACTAACTCTACTCCAAGTCACATATACAACCCCGCCAGAAAGATCCCCAACGATTCTTGATAAATCTCGTCGAACTGAGACAATGGCAATGGATTAACCCCAAATCCTAGTTCTACCGTGAAACCAGGTCGACGCCAATCTTGGATAAACCAATCTTTATATCCAGCATAGCTCTCAATCGTTTTAACAGGCTCATACCCACTCACTCGACCAAATTCTTGGACCATTGGTTCTGCCTCTGGAGGCTCAAGGTTCTCAAAGCCCCAATAAATGACTTCCCCTTGAGTATGGAACGCCAATACTCGCGAGAAATCACGCCGTCTTGTCAGCTCTGCCATCGCAATCGCCTCCGGCTCGCTTAACGGACGCTCCCCGACATAATCCCTCGGTCCAGGCCCTACTTGATTTCGTTCCTTCTCTAACTCCCATCGAGCTGGGAACTGATCATTAAGGTCTACCCCTCTAATATTCGCCTTCCAACCGGTAAAGTCGGTACTTCCACTATTTAATTCGACCACCCTACTTCGATGGGGTTCATTAGGCGGTGGTCCGTTTAAAACGAGATTAACACCATCGGGATTGACCATTGGGACAATCGACAACGTCGTTTCGCCATAAAGAGGGTGCATTGAAAGCCCACGGATTGGACTGTTATTGGTCAATGACAATAAATAGTCATTTAAAAAAGTCATAATCACTGGGGTGGTGATCCATTCATTCGCATGAAATGAGCCGTTGTAGTGCACCCGCTTTTGGCCATTCCCAATCAAAACTTCCGGAATATTATTCCCTAAGACTGAATTCCCTGCAGATGGCGTTCGGATAAATGGATACACTCGCTCTAGTCGTGCCAAATCGGTCATCATCGTACTATAGTCATATTCCTGTTTCCCTTGAACTAGCCTCCAAGTAATTCTTTGGGGAATCTTAACTGTTTGCCCAATTTGTAGTCGATTAGGGTCAATGTTTGGGTTTACTAAGAAAAGTGCATCCTGCGATAGGTTGCGTCTTGCAGCAATACTCCATAAAGTATCACCAGGATTGATTCGATAATCAACGGCGACAAACCCTGGAACACGGACACGCTGTCCAATGGAAATGCTTCCTGCCTGAATATCTCGATTTGAATCCATAATCAATTGCAGATTAATGTTGAAAATTTGGCTATAATACCAAAGAGTATCTCCTCGTCTAACAAATACGTCCATATCTGCTCCTCCCGCTGTTCAGAATCGCATCTATATAAACATATGATGTAAGCCAAGAATATATATCAAAAGGTCTCTTTTGGATGAATCTGTTAGTTACAAAGCAAAAGTGTTCTCTCAGCGGCATATGGCTGGAGCCTTTCAACTAAGCTTTTTATCATCGATTAACACAAAAAACCGAGTGCATAACGATGCACCCGGCTTCATTGGATTAATCTTTAATTTACAGTTACTGAAAACAGTTGATGTTCATGAAGACTCTCTGTGTTAACATGAACATTGATTAAATGAGTGCCTGTTGTGTCAAAGGTCTTGGTAGCATGATAAATTCCATTTCCGTCCTCTGCTGCATCAAGAAACTCATGCTTCTCTTGACCTTCTTTCCAAATTTCATAGCGGATTTTTGCGCCGGTTAAGGGCTTTCCTTTTTCCTTAATTAGGACCGATAGCTTCGTATTTTCATTAACTGCCATATCAAGCCCTGACTGTAACTCCACTACGACATCGCTCTCATGACCATGTCCATGACCATGTCCATGTGCTTCGGAATCTTCATCGTGGGCATCAGCATCATGTGATCCTTCATGAGAATCAGTCTCCTGATCTTCCGAACTAGGAACTGCACTAGTAGGATCTCCAACAATTAACTCTTTCTTTGGCATATTATGCATATCCCTTGCGGTGACATGTGCCGTCACGCTATAGACACCTTCAGCATCAAATTTCTTCTTTGCTGTATAAATCCCTTCCCCTTGATGCTCCCCTTCAACCATTTCCGAATCTGTATCGCCTTGTTTAAGAACTTCAAACTTCACCTCATCTGCATCCTCAACGGCTTCTCCACCTTGTGAAACATAGGCTTCTAGATTGATTTCCGCTCCAACCTCAAGATTTTCCTCAGGTAAATTAATTTCTACTTCAAGAAACTCTGGAACCTCCTGATTCTGACCGTTTTTCTCTTCATTCCCACATGCGCCTAGTAATGTGACGAATAAAATCACCATTAACAACACTAACTTTTTCATCTCTCATACCCCTATACATTTTTTTGACAATAAAAATACGATTTATATGCTAAAGGTGTAATACTTTTGTTGAGTACTTCCTTCTACCTCTTAAAAATACCATATCATTATTAAAAATAAAAACAAGAACACCCCTGAAAACCCCTTATTCATTAAACTAGCAAAATATGCAAATGGGCCACTTTAGTTCTAATCCCTTCGGTTCCTTGTTATAATATTTAGGAAAACGAAATAAAAAGCGAAAGAAGTGTATACTCTTATGATCCAGCAACAACAAGTAGGTAAACGGAACTTGGCGATTATGTGGTTTGCCAATTTTTTTGTAGCTGGCAGTATGACAATGGTTATGCCGTTCCTTTCATTATATATTGAGACATTTGGGAACTTCTCAGATGAGTACGTTAAAAATTGGTCCGGCATTACTTTTGGTGTTACTTTTGTAACGGCTCTCCTCTTTTCACCAATCATTGGACGAATGGGTGACAAATTTGGCCGGAAAAAGATTCTCATTTTTATGGGACTAGGGATGGGGATATCGATGTTCCTTATCGGCCACGCAAACACAGTGTTGGAGCTATTCTTTCTGCGCTTGCTTATGGGGTTTTTCTCAGGATTCATTCCGCTTTCGCAAGCTTTCATCTCCACACAAACGCCAAAAGAAATTGCCGGTCGGGTGCTTGGGACCCTGCAAACTGGTAGTATCACAGGTTCATTAATTGGTCCAATGATAGGTGGAGTACTAGCAGATACAATGAGTTACGCATTTACCTTCCAATCTACTTCATTTTTTATCCTACTATCAGGAATGCTTGTCTTTACGGTAAAAGAACATCGAATCGGGGTTACTAAAAAATCAAAGAAACACTATAGCAGTAAAGAGGTTTGGTTTCACATCCTAAAAAACCCCATCTTACTAAATGTGATGTTAATCTCGACACTCGTCCAGATTGCCAATTTTAGTATTCAGCCCATTCTATCACTTTATGTTGTAGAACTACATGGACTAGAAAACATTGCCCTTTTCTCCGGAATTGCCTTTTCTGCAGCTGGTCTTGGCAACTTATTTATGGCAAGAAAATGGGGTGCCCTTGCTGATCGAATTGGTTATATAAAAATTTTAGTTATTCTTCTCCTGTTATCAGCAGTGATTTACTTACCTGGTGCCTTTGTTACGAATATATGGCAGTTAGTAGTGATTCGCTTTGCCCTAGGATTAACCCTTGGAGGAGTGATTCCAGTTCGAGTAGCGTATATTCGTCAGGAAGCTCCCATTGAAATGCAAGGAGAAGTGCTAGGATATAATACAAGTCTTCGGTTTCTTGGCAATATCATCGGACCTTTAATTGGTGGATTTTTGTCAGGCTGGTTTGGAATCTCTTCCATCTTTTTTATTACAAGTTCTCTGCTCCTAATAAGTGGACTTATTTTAATCGCTTCCATGCAGCGTCATCCCGAACTGGTAAGAAACCATTAATGACTACTGATTGCAAAGAGCACCCTCCAAATGGGCTGCTCTTTGTTTTTTATCCAGACTGACCAAGGACATGAACGCATCAGTTCGTATTGTACATACATACTCTAAAAGAGGTAAAACTACATTTCGAGGAAAATTATAGGGAATGTTGGTGAAACAAATGGAAGTCAATTCGTTGCTAGAAGCCGAACAACTTGCATTGAAAAAACGTAAAATCTTCCGTCAAAGTAAAACTAGATACCTAGCGAGAGCCGCTCTAGCCTCCATGTTTATCGGTTTTGGCGTAATTGTTGCGTTTAAAACTGGTAATTTTTTTTATTTAGAGCATTCGCCTTTTACGTATCCTATGGCAGCGATCACATTCGGTGCAGCCATTATATTAATTGCTTACGGTGGCGGTGATTTGTTTACTGGAAATACGTTTTATTATACGTTTGCTGGCTGCGAAAAAAGATGGATTGGCCAGAAGTCATTAAAATGTGGATTTACAGTTATTCTGGCAATATCCTTGGGGCCACAGCATTTGCCTTTTTAATCTATACAACAGGATTATTCGATGACTCCTCCGTGAACAGCTTTCTTTTAAGCGTCACCGAAAAGAAAATGAACGATCCGACAAGTGAATTGTTCTTTCGAGCTATACTTTGTAACTGGCTTGTTTGCATGGCCTTTTTTATTCCGATGGCGTTAAAAGGAGACGGACCGAAAATGTTCGCCATGATTCTTTTTGTTTTTTGTTTTTTTATTTCTGGATATGAACATAGCATTGCGAACATGTGTACATTCGCCATTGCCTTAGTACTAAACCATCCTGGTACTATTTCAGTAGCAGGAGTTATACATAATTTAATTCCCGTTACGATTGGCAATTTGATAGGTGGTTCACTGATGATGGGATGGATGTACTTTTATGCAAATAGGCCGTTCTTTACCGACGAGGAATAGTCGAAAATCGAGTAGGAGGGGGTGACTAACCCCCGAC